>NZ_KB894651.1 GCF_000374585.1 Phocaeicola barnesiae DSM 18169 = JCM 13652 | reverse complement strand
TGCAGCTACAACTTCTACTACTTCCACCTGCTGATGCAAGTGCGGCAGTATTACCCCGATGCCGGGGCGAAGTTCGCCGCCCTGTTCGAGAAAGACCGGAAGCTGTGGCGCGACATCATCGAGCGGGCAAAGTCGTCGGGCGAAGTCCGTGCGGAGGTGGACACGGAGGAAACCGTCGCCATGTTCCGCGAGGTGTTCTACGGCTTGTCTTTCGAGCAGGCTTTCCTCTCCGGGCTGGACACGGGTGAACTCTCCCGCAAGCTCCGCTTCATTTATTCACTGATTAAAGCCTGACCCGTTCAGGCTTTTTTTATGCCCTCCGGCATCCTTTCTCTCCCTCCTGAAAAATCTTTTGCGACTTTTCCAAACCGTCTGGTTTGTTTCTTGGATTCTTTTCGTACCTTTGGGGGCATGGAGGTCAGGATATACGCCCCGCATGGCGCGGGTTAGCGGAATGTCTGACATCTGACGGGTGTTGCTATTAGAGATCAGGAAACACACCTGCCAGGTGTCGGTTATCGAAATATCCTATACCTACAGGTGTATTTATAAACAAATTACCGATAATAACAAAATAAATTAATTTCATTATGGGACTATTTTTAAGAATTACATATCAATCGCAAGGAGGTAGAACACCTGAAACAGCATTTAAGAATCAAAAGATTTTAGATGAAATTATAGATGGCTTAAACGATTTTGATTGGCAAGAATCAAATTCGACCAAACTAACTACTCTTGATCCTCAATATAGTCATATTGCAATTGACGCAATTCTTAGATTTTTCCTTTCTGAAAATATAGAAGGTGGCAACTTAAAATCATTTTACAGATACCTTAAAAAAGATGATAAACTTATAATAGACCAAATGCTCACAATTGACAAATATGATAACTTGTCCGAAATTGAAACAAGAAAGGCACTTTGTGATGATATATTCCTATATTTCAAAGATGTTATCTTGAAATATAAAGAACGCTTTCTTGATTTTGATGCTGTTGTTTTTATCCCATTGCTTGAAGAAAGGTTTGAGGAAATAAAAAACGGTAAAATAGTAAGTAGAAGAAAATATGAACAATGGTAATTATAGTTTATCAGAGAAGGCGAGTAAATAGCTTTATCTCATTTCTTCATCGAAATTTTATAAATCAAAATAAGTAAAAAATATCGGTAACAAAGCGTGATAACGCTTGACAGCGTTCCCCGCTAAACCATTATCGTCAATATTCATAAAATATGAAAGATGAAATAAAACAATATATAGACAACCACATTGTTGAAAATCCAAACATTGACTTAAACAAGTTGTCTGTATTAACAGAACCTGACGAACTACACTATCTCGCAAGTGTTGTGAATTGGGATATTCATATACCATTAATAGAATGGATTGTGAAGCAATCTATATGTAGCGAAGCTACTGCTTTAATGATTTTTTGGCAGGCACAACCACAAGACTTTACTGTTTATAGGTGGAATGAAACTCAAATAAAAGAGGACATCTCTGTCTTCCACCTTATAAAGATTATCATCATCAACTATATTAATGGATTTTATCTTAAAACAGATATACATTACAATCCGGCAAACGACAAAAAGGATATTTCTGTTATTCCGGATTTTATGTATAAAGACGTCAAAGGAGAAGAACCATATAGTATTTATGATGAACAGGACGTGAAGTCTTGGTTTGGTGAATATCTGTATAAGCAGATAAATTCTTGTTCATCAACTATGGATTTATATGGTATAGCTTGTAATCTTCCCATTCTTGGAAATATAGATACAGTCTTTCATATTTTAAGGCATCCATTATGTGATAAAGGTATAGCTTTTATGTTGTTTTGGCGATTTGAGCCTATTGTCAGTGAAGATATTCTCAAACAATTTATTTCAGAAATCTGCCAAAAGAATTATCCCGAAATAATTGAATATAAACATGATTGGAATAATTCAAAAGCTATGTGGAATATTCCTGAAATAATGATGAAACCCGTATAAAATGACGATAACAAGCACCTGTGCCGCCTAACGGCGGCAAGCTGCAAACCATTAGTCACAACTTGAAATAACTTATAAATTAAAGCAATATGAATAAAGATATAATAGTAGTAGAAGATGAAAAAGAAATAGCCATCTTTCATTACAAAGCGTTTTGCGAACTTTTGGTAGAGTGCATATCTATATATGGAAATACTACCATAGAGAATGCACAGCAATTGGTTAAAAATTTTTATCCGATTCAACATCCAATAGAAAGTACTATTGCTGTTTCTATCTTTGCTCACGAACCCTTTTATTACTGGGCAATGCTTGCTCGATATGGTGAAATGTATTGGCTTGGACATCCTGAACGTGAAGAAATCCCCGACAGTTATCAGGAATGGTTAGATAATGCTTTAGCCAGATATGGTTTGGATGAGTTTTATGATTTTATAGATAAACAAGAATAATAACGTGACTAACAAAGCGTGATAACGTTTAATAACGTTCCCCGCTTAGCCATTAGATATAATTGATTCATGAGATATACAGTTAATATAATAGTGAGTATAAAGGATGTTATTAAGAAGATGGATATTGAAATACCAGAGTACATTTCAAATATCCAGTCTTTCTATTTATATCTTAAAGAGAAATGTGACTTACCACAGCTTAGCCAAGGTGAAGTATGTATTTGCAGTAAGGACAAGAATAGAAATATAACTTTATTTGTTGTGACTAATACAGAATCAGTTCTTTACACTCCTTTTAAGGATATAAGTATGTTTGCTTCTATTTCTCCTCTTTATATTTCTTATTGTAGCACTATTGCACGAGCAGAAGAAATATTTCTCGCAAATGAAGGTTCTCACTATTATATGTGGCATGAGGGCTATGAAGATGAGTACTCAAAGTATGGAATTACTAAAGAACAAGAGGAAGAATGGCTACAAGAACACTGTTTATCTCCCAAGATTCCTTAAATATATCTAACAAGGTCGAGCCAACAGCTAAACGCTGTTTCTCACCAAACCATTAGCTGTAATAGAAGCATGAAAAAGATTATTTTCTATATATTGGCATTTCTGCTTTGTCTGCCTACACAAGCACAACAGCGTTTCTTCGGTGTCATTCAGGATGCGGACGGATATACAAATGTACGTGACATAAGTGGAACGGTAATAGGCAAATTATTGGATAATCATGTGTTTGTTGATTGGGATGCACAAAAGAGCCATAAAGAATGGCATAGCGTAGAATATGGAACAGAAACGGGCATAACCAAGACATACCCGAATGGAAACACTCATACAGGAGAAATTCATAAAAACCGCATTCGTTATTTGGCTGATTTGCCACAGTTGAAGAAACAGCCGCAAAGTACGGATAAATATCTTGTATATGCCAACGACACATTAATCGTAGAAATAGGCTTCCAAGATTTTAATCCCCAAAGACACACCATTGTTTACGATTTGGGAACAGGTTTTATTCGGAGCATTGACGGTTGTTCTGACTTGATAGGCATAGAGAATAATATTCCGCATGAAGAATATGCGTCTATCACTGTCAAGCATCCTGCCGGAATATTGGAATTTCCAACAGTATATATAGCGCATCTGTATGAACCAAGCCCGAACAATGTTGTCGTGGCATTGGGTAAAGGGAATACACTGTTCATCAGCACACAGAACAGTGACGGTGCAGGTGGATATTATGCCGTATGGACAGTAGAAAATTATTTTGTTAAAAGTCTGTTTGTGTTACATGACTTTTGACTAAAATACAGCTAACAACGCAGGATAACGGACAAGCCGTTCCCTGCTAACCATTATGAACAATTAGAGTACACGATATGAGAAATGAAATTTTACAGTTGAAAGATTTAGGTCGTATGCCTAATGAAAGTATCAATGATTCTGATAGCATTGATGAATTGGTAAACACTTATGATGCTTTATTAGAGCAAATACAACTCCCTATATCATTCGATGAAGCTATGGTGCTGGTACAAATCTTCCCTGAAAATGCTTTTTATGATTTGCAGTGGAGCTTACTAAGACTTGTAGAGTCCGTTTGTGTTGATGATGATAGGTACATTCAATTAATAAACTCTTGCCCAAGTCAAGAATGGCGGGACACTCTAAATGTTCGCTATGCAAATTATAAAAAGGCACAAGAGGTAAAGTAAGTTCATAACAAGCCGGGATAACGGACTAACGCCGTTCTCTGCTAAACCATTATAAACCCCTTAAAAACAAACGACAATGAGCATTTTTTTGAAAGCGGTACAACGCATCAACCCGTCAGAACCGGACGAGCCTAAGAAATGGTATCCCGTTCAGTACACCACCAAGATGGTGGACGAGAACGAAGTGGCTATGCTGATAGCCGACGAGACGACCCTCAACCCGATGGAGGCGGCGATGGCGATACGCCAGTTGCGCAAGGTGGTGCAACGCCTGCTGCTGGACGGCAAGAGCGTGAAGCTGGGCGACTGGGGCACGTTCAACATCACCCTCAACACCGAGGGCGCCGAGCGCAAGGAAGACCTCACCGCCCACAACGTGAAGCGGGTGAACATCAACTTCCAGCCCGCCGACGAGATGAAAGCCGCCATGCAGAAGGCGGACTTCGTGTGGCTGGACAAAATCGTGGAAGGCGGCACGGCTTCCGGCGGCGATGACGAGGAAGGGCTTCCCTCCGTGCAGGACGACGAGACGGAAACCCCGTCCGAAGTCTGAACGACTCGCCCCGGCAGGTTGCCCGACCCGTTTCCGTGAGTCGGGCAACTTGAAATCGTGAGTTGGGCAACTCAAAGTTCTGAGTTGGGCAACTCAGCTCGGTGAGTCGGGCAACTCACGGAAACGAGTTGGGCAACTCGGAAAAGTGAGTTGGCGGGGGATTGGTGCTTGGCAGGTGTTGTTTGGGATATATTAGATACAATTAGAAATGAATATACCAACCGTAATAAAGGAAATACTTGTTCATAACCATTGGGACGAGTTTAATTTTCAAATGATGCAGGATTGTTATATAAACAAGTTAAGACAATCCTATTCAAAGTTTGATTATCCTTTGAATGAAAGGATTATAAGCAAAATTGCTCTATTCTATAACATGAAATTAAAGTTGAACCAGTATGATATTCTTTATTTTGATTTCAAGAAAATAAAGAAATACAGTCCGGAAGCTATGCAAAAACAGGCTTTGAAGTTAAAGGTCAATAAGGTTATTTATTTGGCAGACATTCATCCCGGTTATTTAACCGTATGGTTAGATGAACAAGAGCAAGTGTGGGCTGATTATGACAATCTTGTTTATTATTACGGCAGTGATATATTCAGTGGCGTTCAAAATATAGTATCGGGCAATATTCTTGAAACCATAAATTAGTATCTAACGACGAAAGATAGCATCAGACGATGTTCCTTTCCAAACCATTATCAAATCCGGCACACTGGATTGCATCCCGATTGCTATCCCCTCCCGTAAGTTTAGTCCGTCCTTTTGTATATACATCCAAACTGGCTTAAACCTGTTTCCATCGGCAGCAAAGTATGTGCCCGGCGAAAAAGAGAAAGCGGCATTTCCTTTTTCGCCAGTTTCAAGGCTGATGGCTCCGGTGGTTGGCGGGGGAAATGGCAGGATGCCTACAGCCTTTCTTCCCCTTCCGCCAACTCTTTTGCGACTTTTCCAAACCGTTTGGTTTGTTTCTCCGATTCTTTTCGTACCTTTGGGGCATGGAGGTTAGGATATTCGCCCCGCATGGTGCGGGTTGGTGGAATGTCCGATGCTTGGCAGGTGTTGTTGTCAATAAACAAATAACGTACATATATGAATAATACAACAAAAGTAAGAATTGTATATGAATGTAGCATAATAGGCATTGTTTTGCTGACATTCTTAAAAAGTATGTTCCCATACATGGGGGCATGGTGGCAAGTAGCTATTATCGCTTCACTTGTAGGACTATGGTTCTCGTTGTCTTATCTGAAACGTCATAATTATAGATGGGGTTTCAGCTACATAGAAAATCACTTATACATTGACCTGTTATTGAAAGTACAGAAATGGTTTCAGAACGCTACAATCATAGCCCTATTGATACCTGTCTTCTTAACAGACCTCATGTATAATCATTTTTGTTTTGTAGCATATATATTGCTTGTAGGCATGTTCTTAGGTGTGAAGCTGGCTACTTACACTGTAGAGTACGCCATATATAAAAGCAAATTCATTGGAAACAAAGGAAGATAACCCCTGAACGGTTGTTTTCCACCAAATCATTTGTCTGTTCTATTACTGTATCTATGTCGTTTCCCTTGTTGTCCAGTTGGCGACTTTTTATCTGTTGCTTAGTAGCGCATGAGGAAATTCAAATTGGAAAGTAAAATAATTATGGACTATATTACAGCAGAAAGATTGGGTAGAGTTCTTATATGGGCATGGAACAAGTATGTGAAGAAAACTGCCATTCCTTACAAGGAGATTGACTTTCATTATCCGGATTGGCTCTTTCTCTTGACAGGTCTTGTCTTTTGTGGAATTGCGCTGGGGATTATCCTGCTTTATTTTGCATTTTGGAGAACATAATCGTTTTGGATGAATGAAACAATGAGCAAACCGGGCAAATTAAAGGCATTTGGCAGGGAACGATAAACATAAACAAGCTAAATCCCTACTGTGCGGCATTTCCGGCGGAAATCGGAACAAGCGGACACGTGCAACCGGTTATCTTTACGAATTCATCGAACAATAAAAAACATACCGCTTATGAATACAGACTTCATCGAACAGTTGTCCGCCACCGCCCCGGCAGGCTTGGAACAGACCACCGCCGCCCTGTGCGGAGAAATGAAAGGGCTGCTGAAAGCCCGCACCCCGAAGCATTACCTCGCGCTGGAACCCTACGCGCGGGACACAAGGCTATGCCACCACATCCTTGACCTACTGACGGGACAGCCCGCGCTGCCGGAGGTGTCGGCTCCCGGATGCCGCCCGCTGCTGATGCTGCTCGCCCTGTCGGAAGACACGGAGGTGCAGAACCGGCTGCTGCACGAACTGGCAGAGCCTTGGCGGAAAGCCTGCCGCACGCCGGAGATGCTCTACCTGTGCGACGTGCTGTACCAGACCGGCATCCCCCGCCCCCTGTACAATCTGTGCAACGAGGTGTGCGACTATTTCTTTGTGGAGCGGCGCAAGCAGATAAGCCGCCAGCCCACACCGCTCACCGAAGCGGAGCTGCAACATGCCGAGAAACGGCTGAAGCCCCTGTATGCCGCCGTGTTCCGGCTGAAGGTGAACCGTTACAGCTACCGCACGAACAGCGTGGAGGAACTGGCGGGGATGCTCTGCATGAGCGTATCGACCTTCCGCGAGAAATTCAGCAGAATCTACCGGAAGTCCGCCAACAAATGGTTGCAGGAGCAGCGCATCGGTCAGATACGGCGGGACTTGAAATACCACTACGACCGCCCGCTCAGGGAGATAGCCGAGAAGAACGGCTTCGAGTCGGCCAACCGGTTCTGGGAGTTCTGCACGGGACAGATGAAGCAAAGCCCCAGCGAGCTGCACAAGGAGCTGTACGACGAGCTGTGCGAGGAACGGCGGAAGTTCTATCTGGGCGAGTGACGGCATTTCCGGCGAAAAGCGGAACAGCCGCGCCTGTCCCCGTCGCTATTTTTGTCATCCATAACCGACAAAAATAGTTTCATATGGATATCTTCTATCTGTGCCCCTACCTGCTGTTGCTGGAACAGGGGGATTGCGATACCGAAAGGCTGAATGAGGCAAGCGACGATTTCATACGCCACCTCAGCCATCTGCATGAGGAACACGGCAACCACACCTGCGTGTTCCTCCATCTCCAATACACGAAGTTCCGGCTGACCATCCTGCGGGAACGCTACCACAACAACGGGCAGAGCCATCTGGTGTGCTACTGCCACGTGGTGGGAGCTATCATGTATGTGGAAAACACGATGGAAAGGATGGAAAAAAGACGGGCGGGTTCCGGAAACGGAGAAGCCCGTCCGCCCGGCGACGGGCCTCCCGTGCTGTGGACGGACGACGCCATCCACCTTGTCGAACTGCTTTATGCCTGCCATGAACTGAAGCTGTTCAATGACGGCGAAATCACGCTCAAGCAAGTGGTGGAATATGTGTGCAGCGCACTGGGCGTGGATGTGAAGAACGCATCGAGCTACTATGCCCGGATGCGCCGCCGCAAAGCGGATGACCGCACCTATTTCATCGACCGCCTGCGTGAAGCCCTGCTGCGGAAAATGGATACGGACGACGAGAAGCAATACCGGCGGAACAAATAGCCTACGCCTGTTTGTTCAACTCCAGCAGGTGCTTCAGATTCGGGTCATTGGCAATACGCTCCAGTTCGTCGGCGACAATCTGCCGGGCTTCCTCCTTGATGCGGTTGTAGTTCTCCTGCACCATTTCCTTCATGCGGTCGATGCCGTCGGCATCCCTGAAGTCGGTGATGACCGGTATCTTCTGGTAGGTCTTTTCCTCTTCGGCGATTTTCTTGGCATCGACCACAATCTCGCAATGGAAAATCTTCTGCTCGATTTTCTCGCCGAAGTTGTCCGCCACCGAACCGACGAACATACCCTGTGTCAGCGAGGAAATCTTGCTCGGCGGGATAAGGCTGTCCATCTGGGTGGAGATGGAGGTGGACACGTCGTTGCGGTTGATGGAGATGGACTGCCGTTTCTGCAAGATTTTGCCGAAGCGCTCGGAGAGCGTCTTGGCTGTCTCGCCCACCACCTGTCCGGAGAAGATGTTGCCGACGGTGTTGATGATGACCTTCGCCTCCTTGTCGGTATAGTCGCGGATGAGCTGCGAGAAGTCCTGAAAGCCCAGCAGCACGGCCACCTTGTTGCTACGCGCGGTGGCGATAAGGTTATCCAGTCCCTTGATGAACACGGTGGGCAGCTCATCGATGATGATGGAGCTTTTCAGCCTGCCTTTCTTGTTCACCAGTTTGACGATGCGCGAGTTGTACAGTCCGAGCGCCGCCCCGTAAATGGCCTGCCGGTCGGGGTTGTTGCCGATGCAGAGCACCTTCGGCTCGTCAGGATTGTTGATGTCGAGGGAGAACTCGTCGGCGGACATCACCCAATAGAGCGCCGGGGAAATCATGCGCGAGAGCGGTATCTTGGCCGAAGCAATCTGCCCCATGAGCTGGTCGGCAGCCCCGGCGAGCCATGCGTCGAGGAAAGGGCTGAGGTAGTTCTCCAGTTCGGGATAGGAGGACATGATGGGGAAAATCTGCTCGTAGGGCTTGTTCAGGAACTCGACCGCATGGGGGAAGGTGCAATACTTTCCGTTTTTGTAAATGCGTAAAAACCAAATAATTGCAGCAAATAAGATGGTGGGGGACTCGACGAAGAAGTCGCCCTGCTTGGCCGCCCAAGTGCGGTTGAGGTTGAGCATGATGTTGTAGGAACTCTCGTAGGCATCGGAGATGTCGGTCATGAACTTCGGGTTGAGCGGGTTGCAGCGGTGGCTGCGCGAGGGGTCGTCGAAGTTGATGACATAGAACTTCGGCCTGACCTTGTAGCCGTCCAGATGGCGGAGCAGGTGGTTGTAGGCGATGGTGCTCAAGTCCGGAAACTTGAAGTCGTAAATATAGGTGGCATAGCCCTTTTCAATCTGCTGTTTGATATAGGAATTGACCACGGCAAAGGACTTGCCGCTGCCCGGCGTACCCAAGACAATGGAGGCACGGAAGGGGTTCACCACGTTTATCCAGCCGTGCCACATCTTTTTCCTGTACCAGAAGCGGGTGGGCAGATTGACGGAATACTCGTTCTCGATGAGCCGGGTCTCCTGCATGAAGGATTCGTTCTCGTTGTTGAACACGTCCTCCATCAAGTTCTGCCGGAGCAGGCGGGACATCCATACCCCGGCGGCCAAGAGGCAGCCGTACCCTGCGGACAAGGTGAGCAAATAGAAACCGGTACGCGCCGAAAGGGGCAGCGGCAAATCAAGCAGCCACCAGTTGAAGAAAAACAGCACGATGCCGGCGGCAAGCGCCGCCCAGATATGCGTCCACCTGATTTTTTCCTCCTTCACGCCTTTCGTTCCCAAGCAGGAGAGCGCCAGAAACACGAGGGCGAACAGCTTCGTCCAGAGGATGGACGAGAACAGCCCGGTCGTCCGCTGGAAATTGAGCAGAATCCTGTCCACCACCCCGATGTCGATGTTCCATTCCTTCATCGAGGGGTAGCAGAACCAATATACATTGACTATGACGAACAATACGCTGAGGGCACGCATGAAGTCCATGACTTTGGCCAGCCCTCTCAAATCATCTTCCTGTGACATAATGAATAAGTTGTAATTAAACGGTGATTGAAAATCGGTTGAATGTTATCCGGACTGCATTCAGTCCTGCCGCCCGTACCTGCGGCGGCGTTTCTTCTTGTCAGGCTTGAGCAGGCGCGGATAGCGCGGCACGGTGCCGGTCTCCGGCTCGATGACGGACAGCAGCCCTCCCAGTACCTTGCCGTCCGTACCGGGTTCCGGCGCAGGCGCTGCCATATCCGGCTGTACCTTGCAGACCGGTTCGGATTGCGGGTTGAAACGCGCTTCCAGCGCATTGGCGGAGAACTCCTTGCCGAGCCGGGAGCCGTTGAGCACGGTACGGCTCTCGTGGTCGATGAAGGTTACTCCGTAAATCCTGCCGGATTCACCCAGACGGAGCACCAAATCCACGTTCATGGCAGCCAGACGGCGGCGGAAATCCGCCTCGTCCCTTGCCTCCCGCAATGCCCCGGCCAACGGAGGGCGCAGCCGCTCGCGGCATCCGTCCGCCCTGATTCGGGAAGCCGACCACTCCATGCGCCGTTGCAGCCCCTCCGCCCCGGCCATCTTGCCCAGCCGTGCCGACTTGATGGGAGTCACCACCTTGTTGCCGTCCGCATCCAACGCCGTATAGACAATGCCGTGATAGGTGCGCCCGCCCGCTTCGCCCCTGACTTCCTCCATGCCTATGTTATATAAGGAGAGCAAAGCCCGGAACTCGCCCATCGACTGGAACCGGTAGAGCTTGAGCAGCGGCTTGACGGTATCGGCTATCTGCCGGCGTATGTCGCCGCGCCCGGCATCCACCGGGCGGAGCTTCCAGTCCTCCGCCTTCTTCTGCCCCTTGGCCGGATGCAGCCCGTACTTCTGTTCCAACTGTTCGGTTATCTCTTTGCTCCGGCGGTGCTCGAAACGGTCGGAAATCTTCCTGCCCCCGCTGTCCACGCGCAGGGACACGATGTGGATGTGGTGGCGGTCGATGTCCTCGTGCTTGAAGATAAGGAAAGGCTGGCTGCCGTAGCCCAGTTTCTCCATATACTCCCTGCCGATGGCGGCAAGCTGCCCGTCGGTCAATACATCGTCGGGATGCGGATTGAGCGAGATGTGTATGACCGGCTTCTCGGTGCGGTAGTGTGAGGGGAGCCATGCCGTGAAAGCCTCCATCGCTTCGCCCATGCGGAAATGCCCGTCTTCCGGGTACGGGAGCAGGTTGGCGTCCAATATCTTCGCGTGCCCTTCCTCCACCTTCGTCTGGTTGTATGCCAACGCTCCGTACAAGTCCTTACCCGTGCTGATTTTCGCCACCATACCTTTTGAGTTCTTCGGAAAGTCCGACAATGCGGCGGCTGAGCGCCACCAGTTCGAGGGTCAGCTTCTCCAACTTGTAGAGCAAGGCCAACGCCTTTTTCTCGGTAAAATGCACGTGCAGTTCCTTGACCGTCTGGTTGTAGTTCACCCCGACGGCACGGTACTGCTGGTACAGGGCGGTGAGTCTGGCCACATACTCCATCGTGCCCCGGTCGGTGCGTATAACCCGGAAGCTGTCGCCGAAGATGCGCGCGGCGATGAACTTCGACTTGGACGAAAGGCCGGACTGTTCGTAAAGGGTGAGGAACCGGGCGTGCTGCGCGGCATCGAGATTGACGGTCTCGCGGTGGAAAGCGGGCGCGGACTTGGGTGTCCGTCCGCCTTTCCTTCTTTTCGGATGCTGTTGCTGTTCGTTCATGCTTGCTGTCATTAAAAGGTGAAAACTCCCCGTCTGCGGTCTTGCCGCCGTTATGCCCCTCCCTTGCAATTTGCGACTTCGGAGCCAAATTGCGCCCCCTGCAAGGGCAAGCGTTTTTTGCGGCAGAAGCGGATGCGTGCTGCAAAAAACACAGCTTGCTATGTTCTGGCGAACATACATTTTCCCCGCCGGCGGGGAAAACGCTTTCCTTGAAAGCGGACAATAGCGTAACGGTCGGCCTCTGACCATACCGACGGATTTCATGCCGCAAAGGTAGGAAGCGAAGCCGTTTGCCGCACACGGGCTGCACCGGCCACATCATGCCATTTTACAGCCACTTCGCACGCAAGGGATAAAAACCGCCCGGACAGTCCCGTTCCCGGCGGGCTTCAGTGCCGGATCGTCTGATTAATCCTCCTTCTGTTGCAACGTTGCAGCGTCGGTACAGTCAGCTGACCAACCATTTGGGTAGCCAACCGGACTGACGGTTGTCCGGCTGCACCGTCAGACAATCTGCCAAAGGGATGATGAAGCAGGCAGCCGTTCAGCCGAACCTGCCTCCAGCCCTACCGCTAACCAGTCCTCCGGCTGTCCGACAGGCAGTCCGGCCGGTTGCACGCACAGCCGACCAACCAGCCACTCCGCGCCAAAGCCGCGCCACTCGTACCCCGTCCCGCCAAAAGCCGGCATTTTCTCGCCCGTTCCGCTTTCCTTTGCCGCATCATTTGAAACGGAACGGTTATGACAATGGAAAAGGAAACACTTTACATCGCCTTCTCCACCCAGAAGGGAGGGGCGGGCAAGACCACCCTGACGGTGCTTACCGCCAGTTACCTGCATTATGTCAAGGGGCTGGACATAGCGGTGGTGGACTGCGACTACCCGCAGCATAGCATCGCCGAGATGCGCAGGCGCGATTTGAAGACGGTCATGGAGGACGAACATTACAAGGCGATGGCCTACCGCCAACTACAACGCATCGGCAAGAAAGCCTACCCGGTCATCGAAAGCACGGCGGAGGATGCCGTCACGAAGGCGGAGGAACTGCTGGAGAAGCTGCCCGGCACGGATATCGTGTTCTTCGACCTGCCCGGCACGGTGAACAGCGGCGGCGTGTTGCAGACGCTGGCGAACATGGACTACATCTTTTCCCCCATAGCCGCCGACCGGGTGGTGATGGAAAGCACCCTGCGCTTCGCCACCAAGCTGAAGGAAACACTGGTGGACACGGGCAAGACGCACATCAAGGGGCTGCACCTGCTGTGGAACATGGTGGACGGGCGCGAGAAGTCGGAACTGTACGGCGTGTACGAGGAAATCATCCGGGAGCTGGGGCTGGACGTGCTGGACACGTTCCTGCCCGACAGCAAACGCTTCCGCAGGGAACTGACGGGGGAACACAAGGCGGTATTCCGCTCGACCCTGTTCCCGGTGGACGGCACGCTCGCCAAAGGGAGCCATATCCGGGAGATAACCGAAGAAATCCTACGTATTATCGGGAGGTAAGCCATGAACGGACGGAAGAAAATCAGCCTGACGGAACTGGACGAAAGCTCCATAGTCGCTTCGTTCAAGGAAGAAAAGCCCGTACAGCCCGTCACCCCGGCGATGAAGCCGGAGGCCGGAACGGAGCCTGAAAGCGAATACCTGCGCCTGTTCATCCATGAATCGCCCGTATGCGCGCGGCTGGGCAAGACCATCTACCTGCGCAAAGAGTTCCACGAACGGATACAGCGCATCGTGCAGACCATCGGCGGCAACCGCGTGTCGCTGTTCAGCTATGTGGACAACGTGCTGGAGAAGCATTTCGCCGACTGGCAGGGAGAGATAGAGAAAGAATACAGCAGACAACAGACCGGAATTTTCTAAATGGAACCATCATGACAACAGCCATCATTCTATGTATTGCGGGCTACCTGCTTTGGGTAGCGGCCTACCTCGCCTACGAGCGGTATAGCCGGCAAAGAAAACAATGTAAAAACGACGAAGTGCTGCCCCGGAACATCGCCGACGCAGCCGAGATTTTAGGCAAGAGCACATTTTTCCTCAGCCACTCCACGCCACAAGAACCCCGAAAAACGGAAACCGGCAAACCGGCGGAGGAAGGGGATACTTTTGCAACGGAAACGGGGAAATATCCCAAAGTGGTGTCCGCCGACGAACTGGACGCGCTCTTTGCTGAAGGCAATCCCCTGCCGGATGAACTGGAGCACATGGAGGACATGAGCGAGCCGATGGAGTACCGGGACACGGAAGCCGGTGAAGAACCGATAGACGAGGACGAGATGCTCGAAGGGTGCACGCCGCAGGCATCCGGCCTCCGCTTCGAGGACATGGGGCTGGCGGTGCGCATAGCGGTAGATGACACCGGAGCCACCGAAGCGGAACGGCAGCAGGCCGGGCGCACGTTTGCCGAACTCAGGGGGACGCCGATGCTGGAGCAGCTCACCGCCGGGGACGCGGAACGGGAACGGCGCATCGCCTCGCTCATCGAGCAGCACCTTGCCGGCTACCGCAGGCAGCGGCAGCCCGGACATTCCCCTGAAGACAGCGGCGTGCCGGAGGGCTTTTCCATCAACGACATTGTTTAACGCGGTCTATCCGCATAAAAACCATATTTTATGAACACAACAAAGAAAATCTTTTTCATGGCGGTCTGCCTGACGGCAGCCGGGGCGCTCTATGCGCAAGGTAACGGACAGGCGGGCATCGAGGAGGCCACGCAGATGGTGACCTCGTATTTTGACCCGGGGACGAAGCTCATCTACGCCATCGGCGCGGTGGTCGGCCTGATTGGAGGCATCAAGGTATACAACAAGTTCTCGTCGGGTGACCCGGACACATCGAAGACGGCGGCCTCGTGGTTCGGGGCGTGCATCTTCCTGATAGTGGCGGCCACCATCCTGCGCTCGTTCTTCCTCTAATCCTTCCATATATAATAAAGGTATCTATGGAATATGAACTGAACAAGGGCATCGGGCAGAACCCGGAGTTCAAGGGGCTGAAGGCACAGTACCTGTTCATCTTTGCCGGAGGGCTGCTTGCCGTGTTTGTGGTGTTCGTCGTGATGTACATGGCGGGGATAGACCAATGGGTATGCATCGCCTTCGGCGCGGTATCCGCATCGGCGCTGGTATGGCTTACGTTCCGTCTGAACGCCAAGTATGGAGAACACGGGCTGATGAAACGGCTCGCCAAGCGGCAGCACCCGCGCTACCTGATAAACCGGATTACCGTCCGGAGATTGTTCACCCCAAAGAAAAAGAGCGTATGAGAAACCTGTTGAAAACTACGACATTGGAAAGCAAGTTCCCGCTGCTTGCGGTGGAGTCAGACTGCATCGTCTCGAAGGACGCGGACATCACCGCCGCCTTCGAGGTGGAACTGCCCGAACTGTTCACCGTGACCTCCGCCGAGTATGCCGCCATCCATGCGGCATGGGCAAAGGCCGTGAAGGTACTGCCGGACTATACGGTGGTGCACAAGCAGGACTGGTTCGTGGGCGAGACATACCACAGCCGGGAAGAAGGGGAACGGCTCGGCTTCCTCTCACGGAGCTACGAACTCCATTTCAACGAACGCCCGTTCCTGAACCACCGGTGCTACCTGTACCTGACCAAGACGACGAAAGAGCGGATGCGGATGCAGAGCAGTTTCTCATCCCTGTGCCGGGGCTTCATCCTCCCCAAAGAGGTGAACCGCGACATGGCGGCGCGCTTTCTGGATGCCGTCGGGCAGTTCGCCCGCATCGTGAACGACACGGGGCTGGTACGCCTGCGCCGTCTTCCGGGCGACGAGATTACCGGCACGGAGGAAAAGGCCGGGCTGCTGGAGAAATACTTCTGCCTGTCGCTGGAGGACACGGCGGTGCTGGAGGACATCGAACTGGGCGACGAGGGGGTGCGCATCGGCGACAAGCGGGTGTCGGTCTATACGCTCTCGGAACTGGACGCGCTGCCGGGCAGGGTGGGCACGGACAGCCGCTACGAGCGGCTCTCGACCGACCGCTCGGACTGCCGCCTCTCGTTCGCCAGCCCGGTGGGGCTGCTGCTGCCGTGCAACCACCTCTATAACCAGTACCTGTTCATCGACGACAGCGCAGAGAACCTGCAACGCTTCGAGAAGACGGCGCGCAACATGCAGTCGCTCTCGCGCTACTCGCGGAGCAACCAAATCAACAAGGAATGGATAGACCTCTACCTGAACGACGCGCACTCCTACGGGCTGACTTCGGTACGCTGCCACTGCAACGTCATGGCATGGACGGACAACCCGGACGGGGTGAAGGCTGTCCGCAACGAGACGGGCAGCCAGATTGCCTCGATGGAGTGCAAGCCGCGCCACAACACGGTGGACGCCGCCACGCTTTATTGGGCGGGGATGCCGGGCAACGCGGCGGACTTCCCGGCGGAGGAATCGTTCTACACCTTCATCGAACAGGCGCTCTGCTTCTGGACGGAGGAAACGAACTACCGCAGTTCGCTTTCCCCCTTCGGGCTGAAGATGTCGGACCGCATCAGCGGCAAGCCGCTGCACGTGGACATCTCCGACCTGCCGATGAAGAAGGGCATCACGACCAATAGAAACAAATTCGTGCTGGGCGGTTCGGGCAGCGGCAAGTCGTTCTTCATGAACCACCTTGTCCGGCAATACTACGAACAGGGAACGCACATCGTGCTGGTGGATACCGGAAACTCGTATGAGGGGCTGTGCTCGCTGATACACCAGAAGACCGGTGGCGAGGACGGCATCTATTTCACCTACACCGACGAGAACCCGATAGCGTTCAACCCGTTCTATACCGACGACCGGGTATTCGACATCGAGAAGCGGGAGAGCATCAAGACGCTGCTGCTCACCCTGTGGAAGAAGGACAACGAACCGGCCACGCGCTCGGAGGAAGTGGCGCTCTCCAACGCCGTGTCGCTCTACATCGAGCGCATCCGGTCGGGGGAGGTGGAGGAACCCTCGTTCAACACCTTCTACGAGTTCGTGAAGTCTGACTACCGGCGGGTGCTGGAAGAGAAGCAGGTCAGGGAGAAGGACTTCGACCTTGCGGGCTTCCTGAACGTGCTGGAACCCTACTACCGGGGCGGCGAATACGACTTCCTGCTCAACTCGGGCAAGCAGCTTGACCTGCTCACGAAACGCTTCATCGTCTTCGAAATCGACCAGATAAAAGACCATCCCATCCTGTTCCCCGTCACGACCATCATCATCATGGAGCTGTTCATCAACAAGATGCGCCGTCTGAAGGGCATCCGCAAGATGGTGGTCATTGAGGAAGCGTGGAAGGCCATCGCCTCGGCGAACATGGCGGACTACATCCGCTACCTTTACAAGACCGTCCGCAAGTTCTACGGGGAGGCGGTGGTGGTGACGCAGGAGGTGGACGACATCATCTCCTCGCCGATAGTGAAGGAAAGCATCATCAACAACTCGGACTGCAAGATTCTCCTTGACCAGCGGAAGTACCTGAACAAGTTCGACCAGATACAGACGCTGCTCGGGCTGACGGACAAGGAGAAGGGGCAGATTCTCTCGGTGAACATGTCCAATGACCCGGCGCGCAAGTACAAGGAGGTGTGGTTCGGGCTGGGCGGCGTGCAGTCGGCGGTCTATGCGACGGAGACCTCGCTGGAGGAATACCTCTGCTACACCACCGAAGAGAGCGAGAAGGTGGAGGTGCAGCGCATGGCGGAGAAACTGGGCGGCAACATCGAGCTGGCCATCAAGCGGCTGGCGGACGAGAAGCGCGCCGCGAAAGGGACATGAGGCCATGGAATATGAATACCTGTTCCCCCTCCGCCACATCTGCGGACGGTGGAAAAATGGCTGCAAGTCCCCGCCCGTCCGGGTGTTCCGCGAAGGCGGGGCATACCGCATCCGTTTCAGCTACCGCTGGGGAGCCGCCCTGACCGGCACGCTCTACCGGAACGGGCAAGGGACATGGGCAGACCTGCCCGAACGGGTGCAGATTGCCTACGACGCGGAAAACGACCGGCTCGTGATAGCTTCGGAAGGAACGTATGTACGGGAGCCGGAAGAATATGAATCCGATTGACAACAAACATTTTAATCAACAACAGCAATGAAAAGAACAGCAACCATCTGCCTTGCGGCACTGCTCTGCACCGCCACGACGGTCAGAGCGCAATGGGTCACCTTTGACCCGTCGAACCTCGCGCAAAGCATCGTGAACACCACGCGGAACGTGATACAGACCACCACGACCGCCGAGAACATGGTGAAGAACTTTCAGGAAACGGTCAAGATTTACGAACAGGGGAAGAAGTATTACGACGCGCTCAAATCCGTACACAACTTGGTGAAGGATGCCCGCAAGGTGCAGCAGACCGTGCTGCTCGTGGGCGAAATATCGGACATCTACGTGAACTCGTTCCAGAAGATGCTCGCCGACGGGAACTATACGACGGACGAGCTGGCCGCCATCGCTTCGGGCTACACGAAGATGCTGGAGGAAAGCAGCGGGATGCTCGACGAACTGAAGACGGTCGTCACGCAGACCGGCCTGTCGATGACGGACAAGGAGCGCATGGACCTGATAGACCGCATCTACCGGGATGTGAAGAACCACCGCAACCTTGTGCGCTATTACACGAACCGCAACATCGGCGTGTCGTACCTGCGCGCCAAGGAGAAGAACGACACGCGGCGCGTGCTCGACCTGTACGGAACCGACAACCAAAGATACTGGTAGCCATGACGGGGGAAGGGACATTCAGCAACCTGCATGAAGTGTTGCGCAGCCTTTACGAAGAGATGATGCCCCTGTGCTCGGACATCACGGGCGTGGCTACCGGGGTAGCCGCGCTGGGCGCGCTGTTCTATGTGGCCTCGCGGGTATGGCAGGCGCTCTCGCGTGCCGAGCCGATAGACGTGTACCCGCTGCTCCGCCCGTTCTGCATCGGGGCGTGCATCATGTTCTTCCCCACCTTCGTGCTGGGGACTATCAACGGCATCATGAGCCCCATCGTCACCGGCTGTCACGGCATCCTGCAAGGGCAGACGCTCAACATGGAGGAATACGCCGAGAAGCGGGAGAAGCTGGAATACGAGGCGCTGGTGCGCAACCCGGAAACCGCCTATCTGGTCAGCGACGAGGAATACGAGCGGCAGATAGAGGACTTGGGCTGGACGCCTTCGGAACTGAAGACGATGGCGGGCATGGCCATCGAGCGCGGCAAGTATGAAATCAAGCAGACGATAAGCAACGCCTTCCGCAGCTTTCTGGAACTGCTGTTCCAAGCGGTGGGGCTGATACTGGACACGCTCAGGACATTCTTCCTTATCGTGCTCTCCATTCTGGGGCCGCTCGCGTTCGCCATCTCGGTGTATGACGGCTTTCACGGCACGATGGTGCACTGGATATGCCAGTATATCAGCATCTACCTGTGGTTGCCCATCTCTGACCTGTTCAGTTCGGTGCTGGCACGCATACAGGTGCTGATGATTGAGAAGGACATCGCCGCGCTGACCGACCCGAACTTCGTGCCGGACGTGAACAACTCGGCCTACATCATCTTCATGCTCATCGCCATCGTGGGGTACTTCACCATCCCGACGGTATCGACTTGGGTGATTCAGGCTGCCGGCGCGGGCAATTACGGCAAGCAGGTGAACAACTCCGCCGTCAAGACGGGGAAGGTGGCGGCTGCCGCCACCGGTGCCGGTGCGGGGCATGTGGCCGGAAAGCTCAGGGGCAAATGATTCATTTATTGGTAACAAGAACTAAAAGAAATGGAATTCAAGTCATTAAAAAACATCGAAACGAGCTTCCGGCAGATTCGCACGATGGCGATAGCCTTTGTCGTGCTGTGCGCGCTGGTCACGGGCTACGCGCTGTGGAGTTCGTACAGCTTTGCCGAGAAGCAGCGGGAGAAAATCTACGTGCTGGACAACGGCAAGTCGCTCATCCTCGCGCTCTCGCAGGACTTGGCGCAGAACCGGCCTGTCGAGGCGAGGGAGCACGTGAGGCGGTTTCACGAACTGTTCTTCACGCTCTCGCCCGACAAGGCCGCCATCGAGGGCAACATACGCCGGGCATTGTACCTGTGCGACGAGAGCGCCTTCCGCTACTACAAGGACTGGGAGGAAAAGGGATACTACAACCGCATCATCTCGGCGAACATCAACCAGACCGTGCAGGTGGACAGCGTGGCGTGCGACTTCGACCGCTATCCCTATATCGTCACCTGCTACGCACGGCAGTCGCTCGTCAGGAGCAGCAACATCACTGAAAGGAGCCTTGTCACCCGCTGCCGCCTTTTGAACTCGGTGCGTTCGGACAACAACCCGCACGGCTTCACGATGGAGCAGTTCACCATACTGGAGAACCGTGACTTGCGGACAATGGAAAGGTAGGCGCGTATGGGAAGAATGAGGAAATGGCTCGATTACATCCCCGACCGGATAAGCGGCGGGATGCGTTACGTGTGCGGAAGGATGTCGCCCGACGTGCGGCTCATCGTGGTGGTGGCGGTGCTGGTGGGATTCAGCGCCCTCTCCATCTACATCACCGTGTCGTCGATATACAATATCGGCAGGCGCGAGGGGGAGCGGATAAGAATCGAAAGGATGCGGCAGTTGGAGCTGCATCCGGGCACAGCCCATGACAGTATAAACATTAAAGATTGGAACAATGGAAGAAACAAAGCAGAGTAAACAGCCGGAACCCGGAAGGAAAGCCGACGGGAAACCGAAAGAGACAAAGCCGCTGACACCGGAGGAGGTGCGGCGGCGCAGGAAGATGCTGGCCTATCCGTTGATGCTGCTCGTGTTCGGCGGGGCGATGTGGCTGATATTCGCGCCGTCGGAAAGCGGCGAACCCCTTCAGGACGGCTTCAACGTGGAGGTGCCCATGCCCGAAGAAAAGGGGATGCCCTCCGACAAACGGGCGGCCTACGAACTTCAGGCGTTCGAGCGCAGGCAGAAGGAAAAGATGAACACGCTGCAAGACTTGGCTGTGGCGGAAAGAGACGGGAACGATGAAGCGGACGAAGATGTGTTCCAGACCCAAGAGCCGGCGGAAGCCGGGCAGTCCTCCATCCGCACGTCGGCGGATGCCTACCGGGACATCAACCGGCAGATTGGCAGCTTCTACGAGCAGCCCGAACCGGAGGACGACCAGAAGACGCTGGAACTGGAATGGCGCATACAGGAACTGGAGCGTCAGGCGGAGGAAGGCCGCCGGGCAAAGGAGGCGGCGGACGAGCAGCTCCGGCTCATGGAGAAATCCTACGAAATGGCTTCGCGCTACCTGCCGCAAAACGATGTGAAATCCGTCCCGACAACAGCCGGCACGGACAAACCGAAGGCCGTCCCGGTAACGCAGGTGTCGGAACAGGTCGTGTCAAGGCTGGCGCAGCTGATGTCGGATGCCGAGTTCATGGAGCGGTACAGCCGTCCGCACAACATGGGCTTCCACACGGTAACAGACCAAGCGCACACGGCAGGCAGGAACAGCATCCGTGCCTGCATCTGCCGCACGGTAACGGTCAGCGACGGCAAGGAGGCGGAAATCCGCCTGCTCGAACCGGTCGAGGTCGGGGATACCTATATCCCGGCAAACACCGTGCTGACGGCCACCGCGCGCATCAACGGGGAACGGATGGACTTGTCCGTCACTTCCGTCGCCTACAAGGGAACTATTATGCCGGTAGAGCTGGAGGTGTACGACACGGGCGGCATGAAAGGCATATCGGTGCCGGGGTCGCAGGAACTGACCGCGCTCAAGGAAATGGCGGCCAACATGGGTTCGACGATGGGCAGCAGCATCAGCATCTCTACCGATGCCGGCGCGCAGCTCGCCTCCGATTTGGGGCGCGGCGTGATACAGGGCATGTCGCAGTACCTCTCCACGAAGTTCCGCACCGTCAGGGTGACGCTCAAGGCCGGGCATGAGGTGTTGCTCGTGGCAAGAAAATAACCAATATGTATAACTTAATTATTGACAAAGACAAATGAAGAAAATGATGCTTATGGCGGCGTTCATCGCCGCAATGACCCATGCCCATGCGCAGAAAGTCGTGGAGGAGACCGACCTGAAGGAGAAGGTGGAAACGGCTGTGCCGGAAGATACGGGGGATGATGGCACAAAACGCAGCCCGTCCACCGGCGACCTGTTCGACGGGCTGACACGCCCGATAACCTTTGACCGCATGATACCTCCCTATGCGCTGGAGGTCACGTTCTACAAGACCGTCCACATCATCTTTCCCTCCGCCATCAAGTATGTGGACTTGGGTTCCGCCGACATCATCGCGGGCAAGGCGGACGGTTCGGAAAACGTGCTGCGCGTGAAGGCCGCCCTGCGCGACTTCTCCCGCGAGACCAATCTGGCGGTGATAACCGAAGACGGGAGCTACTACACCTATAACGTGAAGTATGCCGACGAGCCGACCAAGCTGAACATCGAGATGAAGGACTTCCTGCATGACGGGGAAGCGGTGAACCGCCCGAACAACTCTCAGGAAGTTTACCTGAAGGAGCTGGGCAGCGAATCGCCCCTGCTGGTGCGGCTTATCATGAAGTCCATACACAAGGACGACAAACGGCTGGTGAAGCATATCGGCTGCAAGCGGTTCGGCATCCAGTCCGTGCTGAAGGGCATCTACACGCACAACGGGCTGCTCTACTTCCATACGGAACTGAAGAACTCGACCAACGTGCCGTTCACGGTGGACTTCGTGTCGTTCAAGGTGGTGGACAGGAAGGTGGCGAAGCGTACCGCCATTCAGGAGCAGGTCATCGTGCCGCTGCGTGCCTACAACTACGTGACGGAGGTCGGCGGCAAGAGCCGGGAGCGCACGGTGTTCACCCTGCCCAAGTTCACCCTGCCCGACGACAAGCAACTGGTGGTGGAAATCAGCGAGCAGAACGGGGGAAGGCACCAGCAGTTCGTCGTGACCAATGCCGAACTGGTGCGTGCCCGTGTCATCAACGAACTGAAGGTGAAGTAAGATGAAACGGACGCTTTGTATCATCATCAGCATGGCACTGTGCCTTGCCCTTGCGGACAAGGCGCAGGCGCAACGCTGTCTGCCGGGCATGAAGGGGCTTCGGCTGACGGCAGGCATGGCGGACGGCTTCCATTCTTCCGGCAAACGGAACGAGCTGGGCTACCATTTCGGGGTGTCGGTGGATTCCTATGCGAAAAGGTGCGGCAAATGGGTGTTCGGCGCGGAGTACCTGCAAAAGTACCATCCGTACAAGGATATACGTCTGCCGGTGTCGCAGTTCACGGCGGAGGGCGGCTACTATTACAACTTCCTCTCGGATGCGAACAAGGTGTTCCTCTGCTACGTGGGCGGCTCGGCAATGGCGGGCTATGAAACGGTGAACTGGGGCGAGAGCCTGCTCTATGACGGGGCACGCATCACGGACGATGACGCCTTTGTCTATGGCGGCGCGGTATCGCTGGAGATAGAAACCTACATCACCAACCGGACGGTGCTGCTGCTCCATGCGCGTGAACGCTGCCTGTGGGGTGGCGACACGGGAAACTTCCACTTCCAGTTCGGGGTGGGGCTGAAATTCATATTGGACTAATAAACACTCAATAAAATGAAAAGAATGACTGAACTGATTTTTACCGCCGGCTTCGTACTGATAGCCGCTGTACTGCTATGCGCCTGTTCGGACAAACTGGACATCCGGCAGGCATACGAGTTTGACTTGGCGACACTGCCCGTGCAGACCGACATCGTACAGGGCGAGGAAGCCGAAATACGCTGCCAGCTGGTGCGTAGCGGCAGATATGAGGAAACGGAGTATTTTATCCGCTATTTCCAGCCCGACGGGAAGGGCGAGCTGCGCATGGAGGACGGCACGGTACTGGCTCCCAACGACCTCTACCCGTTGCCGGGCGATACTTTCCGGCTTTATTACAGGTCGCTCTGCACCGACCAGCAGACGATTGACATCTACATCGTGGATTCATTTGGTCAGACGGTAACCAAGAGTTTTTCGTTCAACAGTGCTACGGCGGAAGGTTCGGAAGATTCAGCCCAACCCGCCATATAAACCGACGGCCATGCTTTATCTTGTTATCGCTTACTTGACGCTTCTTGCCGCGACAGGATGTTGCATCGGGCGTTCCATACGCCATGCGCCGACGGACACCGAACTTTGGGGAGAAGAAACGGACTGACTTTCTTTATCTCCTATAATATATGGAAAAGGTCAGGGCTTTTATCTGCTCTGACCTTTTTCTGTTCCATGCCTGTACCGGTTATCGGACTTGCAGGCGGTCGATAGGCAAGTATTGTTCCAGCCATTCCCTTACGTGCTTCATGTTGTACTCGGAAGTGATGACTGCCGTATGGTCGTTTATCGGGGTGAAGCGTGTGGACTCGTAAGTATCGACCCATTCCTTCAGCGTGGAAACTCCCCATGTATCGGTGTCCTCAAACATGCCGTCCAAAACCCGGATGGGTTCGCTGAAAGTGATTATCAGCGTGTCATAACTGCCATTCATCGCTGTGCCTCCTTTCTTCCTTTTTCCGATAACCATCCGTCACGCTTGCGGCGGCAGTCCTCCAAAGTCGGAGCCACGCAGGAGAACAGCTCTCCATCGGATGCCCTGTAATCGTATTGCACCAGCGTGCGTTTTCTTCTTCCGATGCCGGTCTGGAACTTCTCGAACTGTTCCGAACCTGCCTTCCGGCAGGTCGAAACTCCGTTTTCCGTCATTCTTGTAGTCATAATGCAATTTGCTAAAATTCAACAATCAACAATCGGTTTTCCATGCACCTTGCCGGGTCTGACGCCATCCTCTGCGTGAGCCACAGATGGTGGCTGCCATATCCGAAGGCAAAGAAGCGGTTGAACACCTTGCTCCGGGCGAACACTTCCATCAGTCCGCGAAGTTCCTGCTCGTCCTTTGTGAGTGTCACGGAGTTGATGAACTTAATCAACGTATCGGGTATGCGTTCATCCCACCCGAAAATCATGCTTTCAATCTTTACGTCCATAATCATTTGGTGTTATATGTGTGAATAATCAGAATAGACTTAACTGCTGCGGAGCGGTATAGCGGCGCTTTACCTCCTGTAATCCGGCTTTCAGCCTGCGGATATACTTCGGGTTGTAGTTCCCCCTGTCTGTCAGGGAGCGGCGTTCCGCATCATTATAGATTCTTTCCAACTGGCGGATGCCGCTCGCTACCGCTTCCTTGTAATCGGCAATGGGTTCCTCCCATACCGAAGGGCGGCTGCCGCCTCCTGCCGTGCCGGTACACCAGCCCACCGTAACGACATACATGCCGTTCACGGACTGGCCGATGTGTATTACGTTGGAATTGTCCAGCCGGATTTCTTCCACGATGGGCAACATGCCGCTTATCCACCCGTATTCGTTAAACTGCCTGTCCACATAGCCGAAAATGAGCCTGCGTTCGTAGGTGTTCACATTCAGTACAACGTGATGCACACTTTCACCGAAACCCTCGAAGTAGGCGGTCTGTTCCTTGTCATCTTCTTGGATTGCCCGGATATAGCGGGAAACAATGTGCTGTTCACGCCTGCAAGCATGGTATTCCGTCAAAGCCTGTAACTTTTCCTCTTTCGTCATTTGGGATAATGTTTTCATACGCCTTTCTTCTTTTAGGTGGTTAAAATTCTTTGGAAAAGGTGTGCAGGGATTTTTTCATCCCATGCACACACAATCGTTTCAAATGTAATGTTCATACTGTTTCATTTTTAATCCGTATCCCTATCTGATATATCTTTCCAGATACTCTTCCTTTACGGCAAGGGCTTCGGCGTAGATACTCAGCTGGGCTGCAAACCTGCTTTGGTAATAGCTTCTCTCCATGTCGTTCTTCGACAATCTGATATGTTCCTTAATATCACTCAAATGCCTTTTTACGATATGGCTGTAATAGTAAAGTTTTCTTCTATCCATACTACATAAGATTATAATGTCAGACCATGATTTTTAGAATTTCTCTCCAATATATAGGCTCCACCTCGCTGAGAAGGAAGTCTATAAAATCTTTTCTCGCTTCTTTGCACAATTCCCAGAAAAGTTTCTCAAAGACGGTAATATTACCGTTCAGATAAGTTTCTACCATGTACACGAAAATGTTGTCCACCTCATAATACTTGCATTGCTGCGCGATAGTCTTGCTGTACCGTTTCATAATGATGTGATGTTAGAGAGTTAATAACCAGACCACGAAAGCAACAACCAAAACAAACGTAAGCAGGAACACAAGGCAGCCCCACAGGAAACGGACTACACCCGTAAGGAAGTTCCACACGAGCCACAACCCGATGAACCACACAAGGACGGAACCGCCGTACAGACCGGTGCAGATTGCCGCAAGGATGAACCTCACCGCCACTCCCAAGAATTTATGCAGAGGCAGATTGGGAAGCGACTTATTTCCATTTGTTTCTCTTGTTGCTTTCATAATCACGACATTTTTTTTATGCATTGACGAGTTGGGTGAGCTGACTTATTTCGTAAGCTGGGCAAAGGACAGGGTTTTGCAGAAGCAAATTTTTTCGCCAGAATACTACCTGAGCCTGCGAAGTGTGGAGATTGTGGAGAAAAAATTTGATTAGTCCGTCAAAACCCGAAATTACCTTTGCGCACGTAATAAGTCAGCTTACCCCACTTCTCAATCGCACTCCGTGGAGTGATGGGGAATGAAAGCGGCAAGAGAAACATTCCACAGGGGCTTTGATTTTTTTCTGCAATGGACTTTTTCCAAAGGAGGTTTTTAAGGAAGGCAATGGATTATTGACTTTATTTTCTTACCTTTGTGCCAGCGGTGCAAATAGTATCGTGGTAATGTTGTTCATTTACCGGCATCCAGAAATCGCCAATTTCAAAACACGAAGGTAAATGAACCGGGTAGGTTATACCTTGACGTAACCTGCCGGTTCACTTCGTGTTAAGCGTTTGGCGATGCTTTGGGTGCAGTGGCCGGCAGCGTTACGTCATTTTAATTATAAATATAACCGAAGATGATGGAATTACAAGCTACGCCTTTGGAGGGCATCGTCCGTTCTTCCGACGGAACACTCTTTTACCTGTTTCCTATTCAAGACATGTCTACTTTGCAGACCGTAAGAGGTCATCTTGCCTGCGCCATTGACGTGCTGAGCAATCAGGAAGAAAGCTCGCCGGAGCAACGTCTGGAGGCAATACGCACGTTGAACAGCCTTGTGGCGGCATTGAGCGTACATGACGGAGACCATTATAGTGCCATTGATTCCGCCCTCGAAGGCGGCGCCCCAAATCTATAAGTCGCCCAAGCCGTTTTTGTGAGTTGCCCAACTCATTCTGCCGAGTTGCCCGACTTGTCGGGCTGAGTTGCCCAACTCAGCACTTTGGGTTGCCCGACTTGTGGAAACGCCGGAGGCAACGGTTTTCTTTTTTATCCTTTCTCTGTCTTTACTGTCCGTCCCAAGAACAGGCCGGTAACGGAGTTGGCTCCAAGCTGCATCAGCCTGCGTTTCATCTGCGTGAAGTTCTCGCCGGTGGACACAATGTCGTCCACGAGGAACACATCGCGTCCCTGAAAACAGGCGGGGTGGAATATGAGGTTGGAGAGCTTGTCAAGGCCGTGAGTGCCTTTCATCTGCTCACGGTCTTCCCTTATCCACGTGGCACGGAAGCCGTCGGTGATTTTCAGGCGGCGTGAAAGGAGGCTGCAAAACCGGGCGAAACGCGCGGCGTTGCGCTCACGGGTAGCCGCCGGGATGGGGATGAGTACGGCATTGGCAGCCTTTTCCTTGTAGAAAGGCATACGGGCGATGCAGAGGGAGAAGATTTTGGCGACGAGGGCCGCCTGCTGCCCCTCCTTGATTAATAAACAAGTATATCTTTGAACATATTAGAAGATGATATAATTTTATTTATAATCTTATTTTGCTCTATTTTCAGCCTTGATGTATTTATTTCATATAAGTCTAAAACTGTATAAATCCCTTCAAACAAAAACTCTAATGCGCATTTATTAGGGTTAGATTGCTCCATTATAAATTTATAAGGTAAAAATATGGTGTATTCAATGTCTTTCTCCTTTTTGAAAATAGTTGGTCCACATATTTCATTTGTTAATAATTCTTTTTTTGCAGATATACGGAACATTAATTCATATTCTGTTCCATAAGATTGTTCAAATTTAGGATTCATTTCTACTAATTTAGACACTTCTTCTGATAAAAAGCGTTGAAATGATGAACTAAAGGGGAATGAAATCCCAGCTTGTATATAAAGTTGTCCAAAATATATTTTCATACTAATGATTTCCATTTTTAGGTTTGAAACTTTTTTTGATTACCTTTTGGCATCTCTCCTATTTTATCGTAATACGGTTGTAATCGTGCTATTTCTGCACTTTTTGCTTCTAAAGTTGTTGTTATACTTAAATCTTCCACAATAAGCCCTTCTACATTGCCCATAGATTCCAAAATAGCGCGCAACTCATTTCCGTGAGTTGCCCGACTCATGGAACGAGTCAGGCAACTTGCTCTTAAAAACAGGCATCATAGGGGAAGAATTGGTGTACAAAATCGCTGTTGACGGACAGCCGGTGCTTCTTCTGCGCCGTTATCCACTTTTCTATCTGTGATTTGTTTGTTGCCATGTTTCTTATTTTTTAGTTGTATGAAATGAATGTCTGGTTGTCCGAAGCGTTGAACACGACAAGGACTTCGGGCTGCTTCTCTTTCAACCGTTTGTATTCGCACAAGGAGTTGAGCACCCACTCGCGGAACAGCTTCGTACAATAGGTGTTGATGCGGAAGCTGAGAAAAATGACGGCCTCCAGATTGTAGTAGGTAACGTATAGCTTATCCTGCTTCTCCGTAATGGTCGCTTCACTTTCATTCAGGATACGCGACTTGAAGATGGAGCGCATATTGGCATCTATCGTCTGGATGAATACTCCGAACAGGCGGGCAAGCTCGTGCTTGGTGAGCCATACGTTGCCGTTCTCCAACTTGACACTGACTGTGGGGTGGCGGTTGATGTCCTCCAGCCCGGTAATGGTGATGTTTCCTCTGTGTAGCATAGGGGTATCGTTTTTTAATTGTGAGACAAATATAATGGATTTAGCCCACCTTTTGCGGTGTTCCACCCTGCATAGTTCTTAATTTACGTTCCAATACATTCATGTCATGACTCAGCTTCCTATCCACGACACGCGCATAGATTTGTGTGGTCTGGATGTTGGTATGGCCGAGCATTTTCGACACACTTTCAATGGGTACACCTTTTGTCAGGCAAATTTCGGTCGCGAACGAATGACGTGCAAGATGATAGGTTATTCGCTTGTTTATCTGGCAAATAGCTGCTATTTCCGCCAAATATTCATTCATCTTTTGATTACTGATGACCGGCAAAAGTTTACCGTTCTTTGTCTTGCCTTCGTATTTGGCAAGAATCTCCAAAGGAATGGGCAGCAAGGGGATAAGAGATTCCACTCCAGTCTTCCCTCTGTCCTTCATAATCCACTTCTTGCCGTCCACCCCGATTTTGATGTCTTCGGCGGTCAGCGTATAGATGTCGCAATACGGCAGACCGGTATAGCAACTAAAGATGAAGGCGTCGCGCACGTGTTCCAACCGTTTCGACTGAAACTCCTTGTGGTAAATCGTGTCGATTTCTTCCTGCGTCAGATAGCCTCGGTCGGTCTTGTCGAAGTTGAAGCGGAAATTGTTGAACGGGTCAAGAAAAGACAGGCCGCTTTTCTGCGCGAACAACAAAATCGTGTGGAAACGCTGCACAAACTTCATGGCTGTATTGTTGCTCACCTCGCATTGTTCCCTCAAATACAGGTAGAAGTTCTCAATGTGAGTAACGGTAATTTCCTTGATGGGAATATCCGAAATGTTATATTCGCTTTTCAGGAACTCTATCATCCGCTGCTTGGTCAGCTCATAGCGTGAGTAGGTCTTTTGTGTGGCGGTCTTGCCGACTTTTTTGGCATACTGTTCATTATGTTGGGTAAAGTAGCTTATCAGCGTCTTTTCCTTTTCCTCCAATCCCAAAAAGGCATTGCGGATTTTTTCAGGTAGGGCATAGCCATCCGTATTCATCATACGTGTATAGTGCATGGTGATAGCCGCCCGGATTTCATCGAGTGTCTTGTTCAGTGAGGATACTCTGAGGTTTTCTTTTTTCTCCGCACTCTGCTTATTGACAACCGCCCGCCCGAGTTTCGTATCCCAATTATCGGGATGAACATCCAGCTTGCTGCTGAACTGCACTTGGTCGCCGTCCACCGTGATGCGTACCATGATAACCACATAACCGTTTTTCTTCGGCTCGTTCTTCTTCAGATAAAAGAGAATTTTGAATGTCGATTTCATACCGTAACATTTTATCGTTTGCAAAAGTAATTTTCTCTGTCCAAAGTTACGGTGACAATCGAATGCCAATATTCGACAAATGAGCGATTTACCCTCAAAATCGTTACGGTTTTTGCGGTAACGGAATACCGTAACGATTTAGTAACGACGAATCTTCATAGGGTGGCTTTTTAAGGTCATTTTCCTGTCGCTACAGGGTAAGAAAAAAGCTCCCTAACCTTTTGGATTAGAGAGCTTTGTCTTTGTTTGTCAGGAGTTTGTCTTTACTCCCCAGTGATCCGCTTGGGGCTCGAACCCAAGACCCCAACATTAAAAGTGTTGTGCTCTACCTGCTGAGCTAGCGAATCAAACCTGTGTTGCAGTCATTTCCTGATTGCGAGTGCAAAGGTAGTGCTTTCTTTTGAATCTGCAAAACTTTTCGTGATTTTTTTTCTGAAAAAGTGAATAAATCGCTTTTTAAAGGCTTGGTATACTCTTTTTAAGAGCCTAACCAATACTTGGCTTTCGGTAAATAAGAGAGTAACCACACTATGATAAAGGATGTAAGAAAGCTACATAAGGTAATTACGGGTACCTGATAATATACACGTCCTAAGGTATCTTCCAGTAGTTCTCTGTATAAGTTGATAAAAATCATATGGCTGAGGTATACCGCATAGCTTAATAAAGAGAAACGGGTGATGAAATGTCCGATTGCGTTGTTTCCTTTCCATCGGATACGGCTGACCAGTGAAAAGACTGCATATGCCATAATTGCAATGTTTATTCCGCAGAAACGCCAGCATACTTCCAAGTCACTCATGGAGCTTACACGAGGGAGGCGGTATTGGTAGATACAGACCGTGACCAGGTATCCCGTAATCAGCATAATCAGGGAGGTACGTATGGAAAGCGGTCCGTAACGGCGGATGTAGTGTCCGAGCAGAAAGTAGCCGACAAACCCTGTGAAATAATGCAGCATCGGAGTCGGATTCCAGAAACATTCACCCAGAACGAGCGGAAAATACAGGTGGATGTAGGGGAGGCACGTAGTGAATAGCCATAATCCCAGGTAGGCCTGGAGCTGTTTCCGGCTACATTGCTGGAGCCATGGGGAAAGGACGGGAACCAGCAGGTAGAGGCCGAGAAGCATGTAAACGAACCAAAGGTGTCCTATTTCGGTACCGAAATTGACCGGAATGTGACAGATGTTCAGCAGACATTCCTGCCACGTATCGCCCCGCTGGAACATGTAATAAATGGCATAGACGATGCACCAGCAGACGAAAGGGAAGAGAACGCGGGTGAAACGCCGTCGGAAAAAAGTGCTGGTCTTTTCCCGAAGCGGTAGAAGAAAATAACCGGAAATCATGACAAACAGAGGAACTTCAATGGGAGTCAGGCTGTTTATCCATCCTACAATAGGGGTATCTGCGTTGCGGACAATCGTCAGGTCCGGATAGGCATAGTACGGTTCGATGACATGTTGCCAGATGACCAGGAAACAGGCCAAGGTACGGAGTAAATCGAGGGCGAACAGCCTGTTGGGCGCCGGAGCGTGCGGGGTGGGAGGCGTTTTCATATCGGTTATCTTTAAGGTATTCATTGACTTGCTTAGAATACCTTAAAGATAGGAACTCTGTGGGTTCTGGCATTTGCCCTGTGTCAAAATCGGCCGAAGGGCTTCAAATCCAGGTGAGTTTCTTCCAGATTCGTTCCAACGGTCCCTGCTTATGGCTGGAGAGCCAGAAACGGCTGAACAACATTTGAATGATGACAATTACTATTCCGATAAGCAGACAGACAGTAGCCCCGGTATATCGGTAGAGGCCTAGTCCGAAACCATAGAACAGGGTAATTCCAATGATGGACTGAGTGATGTAATTGGTCAGACTCATCCGTCCGTAAGGAATGAACAGACGTTGGAAGCCATAGCCTTTTTCCTTGCTGAACCAGGCAAGAACGAAACATCCGGCCAGTACGGTCATCAGTAGGAAATTGGAGATGGACGAGGTCGCGATTTCCAACGGCATATTGAGGGCGGCATTGCCTCCGGTCCAGTCTGGATAGGAAATCTTGAGCAGATAGAAAGGTATAAATAGCAGGACGGCTCCTCCAATCAGTCTTTTCCACCACATAATCGACTGTTGGCTTTTCACGAACAGTTGTAGTCTGCCTGCTACCAGACCGAACAAGAAAAGACCGCCTATCTGACAGATACGTCCGTTCTCTATCTGCCACAGGTTACCGTAGAGTTGTCCGTAAGTGATGTTCGACTGTACTACTTCCAGAAAACTTCCGCTTTCCATGACCGGTTTGGCCAGGCTGGCGAACTTCATCCAGTGATTCCCGTATTCGATGAAAGGAATTCCGTTGGCTGTAAGTAGCAGACGTATCCATTCCAACGGTTGCAGAATCAGCAGGATAGCCAAAGCTAAAACGGTCCGTGTCTGACAACGGCATACGGCAATGAGGAGTAATCCCATGACGGCATACAGGAACAGGATATCGCCGTTGTAGAATAGGGAGTGCAATTGCGAGAACATCACCAGCAGTAGCATTCGCCAGGCGAAGCGTCCACGGAAAGGAATCCCCCTGCGTTGCGCATTGTCATATTGGATGAAGAAACTGAATCCGAAAAGCAGTGAGAAGGCCGAGAATGCTTTCCCTGCCAACAGAAACCAGGTAGTCTGCCAGATACCTTTATCGATTGTGGTCAGCCATTGGGGAGCATTTTCCGGTATGAAGTAGAGATTGTAATGTTCTAGGCAGTGGATGATGACGATGGCACAGAGGGCGATTCCACGCAGGGCGTCCACCACTTCCAGACGCTCGTTTTTCCGGATTCCGGTAGAAGATGTCGGTTGTTGAATGTTTGTCTTTAGTTGTTGTTCCATAGTTCAGATAGTTTGGGCGCAAAGATAATTATTGTTAGGGAATGAAACAAGTTTCCATGATTTAAGATTCATGTTCTATGGAGATTGTCCGTTCATTTGATCGATTTCTTCACTTGGCTTGAAGATTGCCTGATACCAAATGGGATAGAGTCAACCTCTTTTGTCATTGAACCTCACTCGGTGGAATACCGAATTGCCGTTTAAAGCTCCGTGAGAAGTTAGCCAGTGAGGAAGCCCCTACCTTGTAACATACTTCGCTTACTGTATAATTGCCGGACTTGAGTAGCTGCATGGCTGTATTCATCCGGTAAGTGATGAGGAAATTCTGCGGTGTCTGTCCGGTGAGTGATTTGATTCTGGCATACAGGCTACTGTAACTCATCCCCAGTTCCTTGGCCAGTAGATTGATACTGAACTCCTCATCGTCCAGGTGCTGATCCAGCTGTGCATGAAGTTTCTCCAGAAAAGTATGGTCATGCTCATTCAGCATGGTTTCGTGTATCTTTTCTTGGGAAATATGTCCGGAAGTGAGATTCTGGATGATTCGCTGTATTTTTTGCCGGTTGGCTAAAAGGTTTTCTACTACCGCTTTCAGGTAAAACGGGTCGAAAGGTTTACCTACATAAGCGTCTGGGCCACAATCTAATCCTTGAATGTTGCTTTGGGTGTCACTTTTAGCTGTGAGCAGAACGACTGGAATGTGTCCCCATTCAGTACTTGCTTTGATGATCCGGCATAATTCGTAGCCGTCTTTATGAGGCATCACTATATCGCTTAGTATGAGGTCCGGCACATTCAAAGCCAGGCATTCCAGCACTTCTTCTCCATTGGATACCGCCATGATATGGTAATCCTGATTTAACAATCTCTGCAAGTAATTGCGTACCTCCATATTGTCCTCAGCTATTACCAGAGTTGCCTTTTTCTCTTTGGAGGACTGGTCGGTACTGGACGGATTAGGGAGTATTGAAGTTGTAGTAAAAAAAGATGTATTATCGGCGAACTCGTCTTTGTGGTATGCTTCCCGGTGGATAGGAAACTCTACGATAAAACAGGAACCTTGTGGCACATTGGGCTTATATGTAAAGCTTCCTTTATGTAGATGAGCCAACTGTTGTGCATAGTGTAGGCCGATACCCGATCCGGCCACATTCATTTTGGTATCGAGTCGGTTGAAACGTTTGAAGATGTTTTCTTTTTTTTCGGGTGGGATACCTATGCCGGTATCTTTGACCTCGATGTACGCATGTTGCTTGTCGGTATGAATGTATACAGTGATGTGTCCACCATCAGGCGTATATTTGATGGCATTACTGATCAGGTTATAGAGTATTTTTTCTATCTTTTCCGCATCAAAATATCCGTCCTCTACTTCTTCATGCCGGACTTCCAGCGTGATGTCTCTTTGGTGGACAATGAACTGGAAATTTTCGGTCAAAGAACAGATGAATGTTCCGATGTTTCCGGATGTTACGTGTAGTTCTTTTTCTTCTTTCTCACTCTTGTTTGAATCGACAATCTGTCGTGATAGTTGAAGTAGCCGTTCGGCATTCCGCTGCATGGTGTTCAGCAGTTGGCGGCTGCTTTCGTCCAAACGTTGTGTACTAATTCCTTGAGGGGAGCATAGGTGAGTGACAGCGGAGTACGGAACTCGTGTGAAATGTTTGTTACGAAATCGATGTGTTCCTGGTTCATTTCTTTCTGCCGTTCAGCGAGTGCAAGTCTTTCCTGCTGTACCCTCCAGCGTACAATAATCCAGATGGACAGCCCGGTAAGTGCGATACCCAACAGCCAATAGGACGTAATGGCCCATGGGCTTTTCCAAGGTGCGGGCTGGATATGTATATTCATGCTCAGCTCGTTTTTCCCCCATTCTCCGTTGAGCTTTCTGACTTTTACTTTGAACGTGTAGTTCCCTGAGGGTAGGTTGGAATACGTCACCCGCTTGTTTGTCCCTGCATTGATCCATTTTTTATCGAATCCTTCCAATTGATAGGCATAGTTTAGTGAGGCTCCATATTTGAAATCCAGTCCAGAGTACCAGAATGTAATCATGTTGTCACGATAGTCAAGCAGAAGACGATCCGGAAGATTTCGGATAACCTGATTGCCTACGATGACAAGGTCCAGGTTGAGTGGAATTTCTTCGGCTTCTTCGGCTTGCTTGTCAGGATATACAACGGTAATACCTCCAGAACCTCCAAAGTAAATGGCACCGTTAGGGGCTATGGCACAACAGTTTATTCCATAAAGGTTACCTTTTGTGAAACGTTTGTCATAAACGCAGGAGAAAATGTCGTTTTGTACATCATATTTAGTGATATGGGTGGAAGTACTGAACCAGATGTTTCCGTTCTTATCTTCGATGACTGATTTTATATTGTTTTCAATCAGTCCGGATGTTGTGTCAAATCGTTTGATTTCATGGGTCTGAGGGATATATTTGATGAATCCCGTGTTGTAGGTACCAATCCAATAGGTACCTTTGGGGTCTACCGTGATTGTATTGGGATTAGCTACGAACAAACTGTCCAGAGGTATGAACTGCTGGTCGTCTCCGAACTTATAGATACCGTTGGAGATTGTGAACAGGATCATGCTCCGTGTCGGTTTCAAGGTCCTCAGTTGAGAGAAAGAGATTCCGTTAGGGACATACTGATAGGTAAAGTCTCCATTAGGGGTCAGGATGGCAAAGCGGTCTGATAGGGTTGCCCATATTCTTCCCGATTTGTCTTCACTGATAGAAAACACATTGTTCGGAAATGAATAGGTCCGTTTCAGGTTTAGTTTTCCCTGTTGGGTGGAATACTGTCGAACTTCTAAATAATTATTTATAATCCAGATATCGTTGCGGCTGTCTATGAACAGATTTCCAAAAAAGAGATCTGTTTTCCAATGAGACACAATCTGATCGGACTGTATATTGTAACAGATGATGTCTTTACTGCTGCGTATCCATAGAAAGCCCTCCTGATCGAAAGCAAGGTCTTTGATGAAAGGGTCTTTCATGGATTCCTGTACGGAGGAAAGATTGCTGTATGTCAATTGGGCCGGATAATATTGGAAGTCATCCTTTTGATTAGACAGCCATATCCCGTTATGTGAATCGATATAGCATACATAGGTCTTGTCTTTTAATTTCTGATGGGTATGGATATGGAGCAGGCTGTCCTGTTGGTTGTTGTAATAATAGATTCCTTCATTGGCTATACCGATAAGTAATCCGCCTTGCTGATAAGGCTGCAGGAAATGTATTCTCTTCTGTCTGCTTAGTTGGTTCAGGGAGAAAGGAATTTCCAATCGTTTCTTGGAACGGACATCGTAGCACAATAGTCCTTGGTCTGTTGTTACCCACATTCTTTTCTGTTTGTCCTCCATAAGATGCTGGATGCTGACATCAGGGGGGCAACTGATGGTCTGCAATAGCTTCAAATCCTTATTGAGGATATTTATTTTGTTTGCATGAATCTGTGTATTGGCTGTCCATATCTGTTGCTCGGAAGAAATGATGATTGGCCGTATGATACCCATTCCTTCCTTGGAAAAGTAGACTTCTTCTTTTAGGGTGTGCTTGTTGACTTTGGCAATACCTTTCCGGTCTGTGATGATGAGTGAGTTTCTGTCCAGATCCAGAATACGGCCGATGGGATTGAATCCTACCTGCTGGAGATGCCTGAACCTGTTGTTCTCCCAAACGCATAAGCCACATTCGTTCGACATCCATAACCGCTGGTCAGAATCAAACAATAGATTTGAAGTATAGTCACTGTTTAAGGCCGTTGAATCTTTTTGCGCATAGAAGATGGCATAATTGGAACGTTGTACCGGTTGAGACCATGATTGGTTCCTATCCAGATATATCCTTGGGAGTCTTCAGCAAAGGAAGTGATGAAGTTACTTGAGATGTTCCCAAACAAAAATGCTTGGGCATACAGACTGGATTTTGGCGTAGCCAGTAATGTTATGCAGGCGTAGAATATCAAATAAAGGAAGCTTCTCATGTCGGTGTGTTTTTCAATTGCAAGTTTAGGTAGAATAGGTAAATTTTCCAAGAAAAGTACCAGTAAAAATGCATTTAAGGAGAAAATGAAGATTTTGAAAACTATTATAAAGAAATTGACAAGTGCATTTGTAATTGTTGATAAGAGCCGTCAAGAAGATGAAAAGCTTTTTTCTCCTTTATTTCCTACCTTTATAAGTGTTAATTAAAAGGGGGAAAACTATGAAAACAAGCATTTTAAGTTTGACGAAAGGTGTTTCCTTACTTTGTTTGGGCACCTTGTTGTGTGGGCTTACTGGATGTTCGGGAAAGGCCGAACAGAAGGTGGATGTACAGGATGAGCAACAGTTATTCATCGGTGATTCCATTGCGATTGCGCAAACCAAGTACGGAAAGGTAAAGGGTATATATTAAGAGGTGTATATACCTTTTGTGGAATTCCTTATGGAGCCAGTACTGCCGGTGAGAACCGCTTTATGCCACCTAAAGAACCGGAACCTTGGGAGGGAATCCGACCGGCTGTATTTTGGGGTGACACGGCACCTCAGATTACGGAAGGAAAATACCGTAACAGTTACAGTACGTTTACAGACCATTGGAATTATTATGACGTAAGTGAGGATTGCCTGATGTTGAATGTATGGACACCAGGATTGACCGACGGAAAGAAACGTCCGGTGTTGGTATGGCTTCATGGCGGAGGCTTTACAAATGGGAATGCTATTGAACAGGACGGTTATAAAGGGGAAAATATCAGCCGTTATGGCGATATTGTGTTTGTATCAATGAATCATCGGCTGGGTCCTATCGGTTTCAGTGATTTTTCAGGGGTGGATAACAAGAAATTTGCCGAGTCCGGTAACGTCGGTATATTGGATTTGGTAGCAGGTTTGAAATGGGTACACGAAAATATAGAACAATTCGGAGGCGATCCGAATAATGTAACTATCATGGGACAGTCTGGTGGTGGCGCCAAAGTCTTTAGTGGCTATGGCTGAAACAAAAGGGCTTGTGCATAAGGCAGTTGCATTAAGTGGGAATACCACGGGAGCCATTGATAAGAACTACAGTTCTTCTTTGGGGAAATTTATATTGAAAGAAGCGGGCTTGAAACCCTCTGAAATGAACAAACTTCAAGAGATGCCATGGCTGGGTTATATTGCTTTGGCTAATCGTGCAGCGGCTAAGTATAACGAACAGAACGGAGGAAATGGAATGATGCGTGGAGCCTTTGGACCGGTGGGTGATGGTTTCCATGTTCCGATGGATATTTTTTATTCGGATGCACAGGCTCCGTCCAGTAAGGTTCCTATGCTGTTCTGTACCACAACGTGTGAGTTCTCTATAAGCCGTGACAATGCTGAATTGGAGAAAATAGACCGGAAACAGCTGGTAGAATGGGTGAACAAACTGAAAGGCGGTAATGGAGAGGGGATTGTTGCTGCTTATGAAAAGGCGTTTCCAGACAAAAAGCCTATTGAACGGTTAGGCTTGATTATGAGCGCCCGTGATAAGGTGATAGCTACTGCCAATGCCAAAGCGACTCAGGCTGCTCCTGTTTATCTCGCATGGTTCGGGTGGAATCCTCCTTTGTTTGATGGACGTATGCGTGCGTTCCATTGTCTGGATATCTGTTTTTGGCTGAAGAATACAGATTTGATGCTGACTCATACCGGCGGTGGTAAACGTCCGCGCGATCTTTCTATCAAGATGACCGATGCCTTGTTAAGTTTCATGCGTACCGGTAATCCTAGTTGTGCAAGTCTTCCGGAATGGCCTGAATATACAGCCGAGAAGGGGGCCACAATGATGCTGAATGATGAATGTAAGGTAGTATACGATCCGGATAGAGAGGCCCGTAAGTCTCTTTCCGAATAAGATGCTTTTCTATCAGTCTTTTTGTTTCATGGTCTGACTGGTTGAAGCCAGGCCATGAAACGGATTTGAGATACATTACTTTGGATATTATTAACCTTAACTAATTGAGTATGAGAGAAACATGTAAGAAAAGCAACACAGGTATGCGTTTATGCTGTGTTGTATGGTTATTGTTTGTTTTGGCGGTTACCGGTTTACAGGCCGCAACACTTCAGGCAAAAAAGGTAACAGGTGAAGTTACTTCTGCTACTGATGGTTCTCTGTTGATTGGTGTTAGTGTACAAGTACAAGGATCTTCTATGGGAACCATTACGGATTTGGACGGTAAGTATTCTTTGGATGTCAATGCGGGAGAAACACTGGTCTTCTCATACATTGGCTTCAAGACTCAGTCTGTCAAAGTCGGTACTTCCTCTACAATTAATGTCGTATTGGAGGAAGATAATGAGGTACTTGATGAGGTAGTAGTTGTCGGTTATGGAGTACAGAAGAAAAAACTGGTGACAGGAGCTACCGTTCAGGTGAAAGGTGAGAATATCGCTAAGTTGAATACAACGAATCCTTTACAGGCCATGCAAGGACAGACCCCTGGTGTGAATATCGCTTCTATTTCAGGGCAACCTGGCTCTGAACTGAAAGTCAGTATTCGTGGACTTGGAACCGTCGGTAATGCAGAACCTCTATATTTGATTGATGGAGTGCGTGGCGATATCTCTAACTTGAATCCTGCCGATATTGAAAGTATTGATATCCTGAAAGATGCAGCTTCTGCCGCAATCTATGGTGCTCAGGCTGCTAACGGTGTTGTATTGGTAACGACCAAGAGCGGTAAAGAGGGAAAGGCCGAAGTTTCTTTCGATGCATATTATGGTGTCCAGAATGTCGTAAAGAAGGCCGAGCTGCTGAATACAGAGCAATACATGATGATTATGGATGAACAACGCCTCAACAGCGGTAACTCAACTCCATATGATTGGAGTAGCTATAAATCAATCTATGATGCCAATGGAAATCTGTATGATACTGACTGGCTGGGAGCGATGTTTAAGGATAATGCTAAATTACAGAGCTATACGTTAGGTGTGTCAGGAGGATCATCTACTTCCAAGTATTCTATTTCGATGGGATATATGTCTCAGGAAGGTATCATCGGCGGTGAAGATGTGTCCAACTATTCCCGCTATAATTTCCGTGTAAATTCAGAGCATAATCTGTTTAAGGACTTGCTGAAGGTCGGTGAACAGGTGAGCTTCGTTTACAGAAGAAATACAGGTATCGGAGTAGGAGGCCAGTATAACAATACCTTGCGTGGTGCTTACAGTGCTGCTCCTTTTGTTCCGATTTACAGTGACAACAATATTTACGATTCACCTTATAATGATACATCTAATTCTGACTGGAACCCGGAAGACGGTAACCCATACGGTTCTATGATGACCGCAACCAACAATGAAAATAAGAATGCTTTCTTTGCTGGAAACGTATATGCAGAGTTACAACCGATTAAGAATTTGAAAATCAGAACAGTATTTGGTGCCAATTACTATACAAACGAATATCGTAGTTTCTCACCGCTGTATCAGTTCGGTTCACAAAGTCGTAATACACGTACCAGTGTGACTCAGAATATGCGGCATACACTGGAACTGACCTGGACAAATACGGCTACTTATGACTGGAATATAGAGGACCATGCTTTCAACGCTTTGATTGGTATGGAGTCCTATCAGTATGGCGGTACTTATTTAAGCGGTTCCAACGGTGGTTTAAGAGAAGGTTTTGACAATTGGGACCATGCTTTCATTACAAATGCTACCGGTTCTTCTACAGCTGAAGGTATGAGCGTTAGCGGTTATCCGTTGGACGAAACACGTACAGTATCTTATTTTGCCCGTTTGGGTTGGAACTGGAAAGAAACTTATATGTTGAATGCTACGGTGCGCACGGACGGTTCTTCCCGTTTTGCACGTGGACACCGTTACGGATTCTTCCCTTCCATATCTGCCGGTTGGATTCTGACGAATGAAAAGTTTATGAAAAATACGAGCAGTTGGCTGGATTACTTGAAACTGCGTGTCAGCTGGGGACAGGTAGGTAATCAGAATATTGACAATTATCAGTATCTGGCTCCTATCAAGATGACAAATGTGCATTATTTTTATGGTATTTCAGGAAACAGTACTGCGGTAGAAGCCAGCGCTTTGGGTACTAACTGGGGAGCTTATCCTAGTCGTTTGTCGAATGAAGCACTTACCTGGGAAACTTCAGAACAGACTAATATCGGATTTGATGCCCGCTTTTTTGCTAGCCGTTTGGGCATAAACTTCGATTTTTATATCAAAAGTACAAAAGACTGGTTGCTCCAGGCTCCTATTCTGAATACAACCGGTACCGGTGCTCCTTACATCAATGGAGGAGATGTGAAGAATACAGGTGTAGAACTTGCCTTGACCTGGAATGATAATATCGGTAAAGACTTTTCATACAACATCAGTCTGAATGGAGCGTTCAATAAGAATAAGGTGGGCAAAATCCCGACCGAAGACGGTATCATTCATGGTAGTAGTAACGAATTGTATAACAATGCTGCTGAGTTTTACCGTGCCGAGAATGGAGAACCTATCGGTTATTTCTGGGGATATCAGACTGCTGGAATATTCCAGAATGAAAGAGAAATCGAAGAATGGCGTGCTGCGGGTAATGGCATTCTTCAGGCTGACCCTCAACCCGGTGATGTACGTTATGTAGATGTCGATCACAATGGAGTTATTAATGATGACGATAAGGTGAATCTGGGTAATGGTATCCCTGATTTTACCCTTGGTTTCAATATCGGTTTTGAATACAAAGGATTTGATCTGTCGTTGGTTGCCAATGGCGCTTTCGGACATCAGATTGTCCAGTCTTATCGTAACCACACTCGTCCTCAATCTAATTATACAGTGGAAATTCTGGAAAGATGGCATGGTGAAGGAACCAGCAACAGGATACCTCGTGTAACTGATTCTAACATTAACTGGGAATTCTCTGATTTGTATATACACAATGGCAATTATTTGCGTCTCAGTACTTTGACCTTGGGATATGATTTCTCTAAACTGTTCCGTTTCAAAGCGTTCAAACAGGCTCGCTTGTATTTCCAGGTTCAGAATTTGCTGACTATTACCAAATATAACGGTATGGACCCGGAAGTCGGTTATGGTGCCGATTCGAATGCATGGGTATCAGGTGTGGACCTCGGATATTATCCACGTCCACGTACTGTGCTGGTAGGTGTTAATCTTAAATTCTAATTTGTAAAAGTAAAAGAGGTATGAAAAAGATAAATTTCAATATAGTAGGGGCAAGTTTTTTATGCTTAGGCCTGGGAATGACATCTTGCACTCAAAGTTTCTTGGATGTAGAATCCAAGACAGAATCTACTACCGGTAATTTCTATAAGACGGAAAAGGATGCTTATCGGGCTTTGTTGGGCTGTTACGACGGTTTCAGATTGGCAACCTGTAATTCACCGGTTAATTTCCTGGTCATGTCGGAGATTATGGGTTATGAATGTTTTGGAGGATCAGGGGCTGCTGACGGTAACGGCATGCGGCTGATAGACCGTTTCGACTTGTCACAGAACCCATCTTCGACCGGTAGCAGTTGGGCTGGTTATTATTCAGGTATTTACCGTTGTAATGAATTGATAACCCGTGAAGAAGGAATACAGTGGAACGAGTCGGACAGCAAGCGTAATTTATACATGGGTGAATGTCGTGCCATCCGTGCCATCCGTGCTATCCTGTATTTCGATATTGTGCGGCAGTTCGGAAATATACCTTTGGTGGTAGAGCCTACTAATGAAAATGTTCCTCAGGCAGACCCGGCCGATGTGTATGCATTGATATTTAGTGATTTGAAATATGCGATTGAAAATATTCCGGCCGATGCCTATCCTAAGAGTCAGGCATCTACCAACGATGGGCATATTACTAAATATGCGGCTGAAGCCATACTGGCACGTGCCTATCTGTATTATACCGGTTATTATGGTACTGAGCCTGCCGATGTGACTAAGGCAGAGGCCTTGGCTGCTGTAGAAGATATCATTGCTTCCGGCGAGTTCGAACTGGTACCGGAATACAGACGTCTATGGCCGGCTGCCTGTGCAGGGAAGGCTGAAGTAGGCGATGTGGAAACCCTTTACGGTGATTATATAGGCGATGGAAATAGTGAGACCGTTCTGGCTGTAAAGTGTACAGCTACGGGAGACTATGCAGGTAACAACGATGGAAATACCTGGCAAGTAAATATTGCGATGCGTACGACCACTGGAATTGCTCCCTATATGTACGGATGGGGGTATGCTCCGGTAAATCCGCTGTTCGTTGAGGAATATGAAGAAGGGGATACCCGTCGTGAGGCTTCAATCATTGATGCGAAGGGAGAAGGACTGGAAGACAATCCGAATTTTGGCGTATGTATCAGCGGATCGCAGGAATATACAGGTTATTATATCAAGAAATATGCTCCGCTTGCCTTCACTAACGGCCAGAGCGCGGCCAAAGAAGACGGTACAGGAAATCTTATGATTAGCAATCATCAGGATTATGTACTGGTACGATATGCTGATGTCTTGCTGATGGCTGCCGAACTGGGAAGCCCTAATGCTCAGACTTATTTCGATAAAGTTCGTGAACGTGCTTTCAAAGGTAAAGACGGAAGTTTGTCCCCGTTGTATGTTGCCAAAGCTGCCACAAAGGAGAATATCATGGAGGAACGTCGTTTTGAGTTCGCTTTTGAAGGAATCAATTATTGGGACTTGCTACGTCAAGGTATTGAATATGCAGCCAATAAACTGGCGGTTCAGAATGTTCCGGTCTTGACGGCAGGTGCCCCTGCGGAAATAACAATTAATGCTCAAGATATTATTGATAAAAAAGGCCTTTCCATGATTTCTGAAACACAGATAACGCTTTCCAATGGTGTATTGAAACAGAATCCAGGTTGGGATTAAGGCGCTGTCAGGTACTTGTTCCTGAATGGTTTGAAAGGATTTCTTGTGTTGCTTTTACCTGATTGGCCTGGAGTGATAATAGCCTGTTCCGTCAAGGCTGACAGGTAAAGGCGACCTGGACTCTGGATAATAAATCGTATTTTTGACTTCTCTGATTCATGGGGTAAGTGAGATTGGATGAAGTAAAGATATATGATTATGGAGTATATCAACGGAATTGGGGCGACTGGCTCCTGTTGATGTGGTTTACAAATTTAATTCAAGTCAGCATGAAGATAAAATCATTTTTCTTGGTATCGTGCGTAATGGTATGTTTATCCTCTTATGCACAAGATGCCTATAAGTTTCAGAATATGAAACTTCCGGATGAGAAGCGCATTGATCTTCTACTCAAGGAACTTACGCTTGATGAGAAGATAACCCTGTTGGGAAGTGATTTGGCTGTTCCCCGTTTAGGAATTCTCCCCTGCAGACATCATGAGGGTTTGCATGGCTTGGCCTTGGGGGGACCGGCAGCTTGGGGAGGACGTGAGAAGGGAGAAAACGGACGTATGATTCCTAAGGATTGTCCGACTACCATTTTCCCTCAATCTTATGGACTCGGTTCTACTTGGGACGTTGATTTGGTGAAGAAAGTAGGGGAGCAGGCTTCAATCGAGGCACGTTATTATATGCAGCGTCCCGAAAACAAGCGGACAGCATTGGTTATGCGTGCTCCAAACGCCAATCTGGCACGCGATCCACGGTGGGGACGTACGGAAGAAAGTTTTGGTGAGGACCCGTTTCTGACTGCTCGTCTGACCGTGGCCAACATTGAAGGTTTACAGGGAGATAATCCGCGCTACTGGCGTACTGCTGCTTTGATGAAACACTTCTTGGCTAACAGCAATGAAGATAGACGAGACAGTACTTCAAGTGATTTCGATATGCGCTTGTTCTATGAATATTATGCGTATCCTTTTTATAAAGGTATTACGGAAGCCGGTAGCAGGGCATTTATGGCAGCGTATAATGGATGGAATGGCATCGCGATGTGTATTCATCCTTGCCTGGAGGAGATTACCCGTAAGAAATGGGGGAACAACGGTATCATTTGTACCGATGGTGGCGCATTGAAGCTGCTGGTAAACTCTCATCACGCTTTTCCGACCTTGGCAGAAGGGGCTGCAGCGGTGGTGAAGGCTACTACAGGACAATTCTTGGATGAGTATCTTCCATATATTAAGGAGGCTTTAGAAAAAGGTTATTTGACTGAGGCCGATATTGATAAGGCTATCCGAGGTAATTTGTATGTCGCATTGAAACTGGGCTTGTTGGATGGAAAAGATTCCAAGGACCCTTATCGTACGATTGGAACGGACCCGAATGAAATACCTCCATATCAACAGGAAGATGCCCGCCAATTGGCACGTGAGGTTACTGCCAAATCGGTCGTTCTTCTAAAGAACAGTCAAGGTTTGTTGCCGCTTGATGCTTCGAAACTGAAAAAGATTGCAGTCATTGGACCATACGCCGGTAAAATTGTACAGGATTGGTACAGTGGAACTCCTGAATACGAGACTACCATATTGAAAGGTATACGTGAGGCCGTAAATAAGGATACTGAAGTTATTTATGCGCCCAATAACGGGATTGACCAGGCTGTAAAAGCTGCGGCTGCGGCTGATGTTGCTTTGGTATGTGTGGGTAACCATCCATTCGGTACGCGTCCGGACTGGTTCTTTTGTCCGGTTCCGAGCGATGGGCGTGAAGCAGTAGACAGAAAGTCATTGATGTTGCCCGATGAAGATTTGGTAAAGCAGGTTTTTAAGGTGAATCCAAATACGGTATTGGTATTGGTTAGTAGTTTCCCGTACACCATCAATTGGAGTCAGGAACATCTTCCTGCCATTGTACATATAACTCACTGCAGCCAGGAACAGGGTAATGGCTTGGCCGATGTTCTTTTTGGTAAGGTAAATCCTGCCGGACGGACAGTACAGACCTGGGTGAAAGATATTACTGATTTGCCTGATATGATGGATTATAATATTAGGAACGGACGTACATACATGTATTATAAAGGTGATGTACTTTATCCGTTTGGATATGGTTTGAGCTATACTACCTTTGATTATCAGAAGATAGAATCCATCCAACAAGATGATGAGCATGTTACAGTGAAAGTCCTGGTGAAAAATACAGGTTCACGCGACGGCGAAGAGGTCGTGCAGCTTTATGCCAGTTACCCGGATTCTAAGGTTGAACGACCGATGAAGCAGTTACGTGCTTTTACTCGTGTCCCGATTACTGCCGGCGAAGTGAAAGAAGTTGTTCTCACGATTCCTAAGATTGATTTCGGATACTGGAATGAAGCACAAGATAAATTTGTTGTTGAACCTGGTAAGGTTAGGTTATTGGTAGGCGCTTCTTCCGCAGACATTCGTCTGGAAGGAGAAGTACAATTGACTGGTGATAAATGATTGCCGTAAAGAATTGTATGGAAATTTGGTCTTCGGACTGGATTTCTATACAATTCCTGTATTAAAAGAAAGTAGAAGGTTATGAAATACAAAAAAATATTGGTTTGGACACTGGGGGCTTTTTTATGCTTTCCGTTGAAGGCACAATGGCGAATGGCTCCTACACCTAACGATACGCTTCAATCTGTTCGGATTGAAAAGGATGGTAGTGTGGTGCTAAGTATCTATGCGCCTCAGGCGCAGAATGTTCGTATAGGCGGTGATATTGTTCCATGGGGAAAAGAGTTGAAAGTCGTGAAATCGGACGCCGGCGTTTGGTCTATAAAGGTACCGGAAGTGAAAGCCGGTGTTTACCGTTATCATTTTTTAGTTGATGGGATAAAGGTGTTTGATCCCAAATCTCCAGAGGCAAGTGAAACATCGGCGTTGATGAGTGTAAAATCTGATGGGAATGATTTCTTTGCAATGAAGCAGGTACCTCATGGCGCGATTGCCCAACGCTATTACTATTCCAAATCTTTGAAGACTACTCGTCGTTTACATGTATGGACCCCGGCTGGATATGAAAAAGGTTCGGATAATCTGCCTGTTTTGTATCTGATTCATGGTGGGGGTGATACAGATAATTCCTGGCCCACTGTAGGATGTGCTGGCAATATATTGGACAATTTATTGGCTGAAGGTAAAATCAAGCCGATGATTGTAGTAATGCCGAACGGGACTATTCCGTCGGAAAATTTGATGGACGAGGTCCCTTTGTTTGCTGAAGATTTGATGAATGATATTATTCCTTTTATTGAGGCGAATTATCGGGTGCTGACAGATAAAGATCATCGTGCATTAGCCGGTTTGTCTATGGGAGGAATGGAGACATTGGAAGCAGGATTGAATCATTATCATCAGTTCGGTTACCTGTGGGTCTTGAGCTCAGGCTGGTTTGAAGACGATACGGAAATGTATGCGGAACGAGGTGCATATCTGAAGAAAATTGCAGCTGATTTCAATAAGACGGTCCGTGTATTACATTTTACTCAGGGAGGTCCGGAGGATATTGCTTATAAGAATTGTAAAGCTATGCTGAAGCTGTTTGATGCGGCGGGCATTAAGTATCAATATTCGGAAGCTCCGGGCGGACATACGTGGCATACCTGGCGTAATGATTTATACAATTTGGCGCAAAAGCTATTTAAAGATTAAATGAACAGTACAGTTATGACAACTTGTGAATGATGTTTGCCATAACTGTATTTTTTGAATGGCAGGTTCTACATTTCAGTGAATGAGCCGGCCGTTTGAACATCTGTGTTAGTTTTTTGCACAAATCGGATAATCTATGCCGGCCGTTTCCGCTAATTTTACGCTATCGGAATCGGATGGTTCCGCCACTGCTTTCCCTGTCAAGGGACGTAGAGGTAAACTGGACAGGAACCGGTTTGCTTTCCGAGGCAGTGGGGTGATAAAATTTATATGAATTACATAAATCTGTTACGAAAATGAAAAGCATTACTAGAATGGTAGGCATTGGTATTGCAGCCTTATGCATGGCTGTCCCTGCCGCACAGGCACAGGTGAAACTGAATGCCGGTAACATTGATGAAGTGATCGGTCAGATGACTTTGGAAGAAAAGGTACGCATGGTAATCGGCTGTGGAATGTCTATGGGCGATGGAGTCAAGTTTCCGGGTACAGCGGGACGTACCTACGATATTCCTCGTCTAGGAATCCCTTCAGTTTATTTGGCTGACGGGCCGCATCGCTTGGCCATGAGTGTAAAACGTGATTTTGACAGCCGGTTTTATTATGCTACAGAGTTCCCTTCAGGTACAACAGTAGCCGCGACCTTCGACCCTAATGCCGCATTTCAGGTAGGAGCTGCACTGGGAGAAGAAGTGAAGGATTATGGTATGGATGTCCTGTTGGCTCCAGGGGCAAACTTGATGCGTAATGCGTTGTGTGGACGTAATCATGAATATTATTCAGAAGACCCGGTAGTTACGGGAAAAATAGCGGCAGGTTACATTAACGGTGTTCAAAGTCAAGGGACAGGGACTTGCTTGAAGCATTTTGCTGTAAATAATCAGGAAACGAACCGTAACAACAACGATTCAAGAGTAGCACAACGTCCGTTGCGTGAGCTTTATCTGAAAGGTTTTGAAATCGCTGTTAAAGAATCACAACCGTGGAGCATTATGACTTCATATAATAAGGTGAATGGTAAATATACCTGTGAGGATATTGATTTGACTCAGAACATCCTGCGTGATGAATGGGGTTTCAAGGGAGTTGTAATGTCCGACTGGAATGCCGGTAAGGATGCTGTAACTTCCATGAAAGCAGGAAATGACATGTTGCAGCCGGGGCAGGATCGTCAGTATAAGGCTATCCTGGAAGCTGTACAGAACGGTACGTTGGATGAGGCTGTTCTGGACCGGAATGTAAAACGTGTTTTGGAACTGGTGGTGAAGTGTCATACATTCGCCGATTATGAATATGCCAATGAAACCGATTTGAAGGCTCATGCACAAGTTGACCGTACCATAGGAGCAGAAGGTATTGTCCTGTTGGATAACCGTGATGTTTTACCGCTGGCATCCGGTATTAAGAATGTAGCTTTGTATGGAACTACTTCCTATGATATGGTACCTGCCGGAATGGGCTTCGGCAGCACAGGAGTAGGTTATTATACTGTTTCGCTGGTAGAAGGTATGCGTAATGCCGGCTATACTGTAGATGCTGATTTGATTAAGCAGTATAAAAAGCATCTGGCCGATGAACAGAAACGTCTTTACCCGAATGGCAGACCTCCGTTCTCGTTGACCCCTCTTAAGCGTGCAGAAGAATTTGTTCCTACAGCAGAGGAATTGGCGGCTCAGGTGAAGAACAACGATGTGGCTATCCTTACTTTTGGACGTACTAGTGGTGAGGCTTCGGATAGACGTGTAGAGGAATTCTACATGAAGGAGAATGAAACAGCCCTCATCAAGCAGGTGGCTGAGGCTTATCATGCTGCAGGCAAGAAGGTCGTGGTTGTCCTGAATATCTGTAGCCCGGTTGAGACCGCTTCATGGAAAAACCAGGTAGATGCAGTCTTATGTGCTTTCCAGCCTGGTCAGGAAGTCGGCAATTGTGTTGCTGATGTGTTGACTGGTAAGGTAAATCCTTCAGGACACTTACCTATGACTTTTGCTGTGAAGTATGGTGATGCGCCGTCTGACGCTAACTTCCCGTATGATTACGAGTTCAAGATGCCTTCCTTCGCTATGGGCAGTGGCATGAATTTCAAATCGAAAGAGAAGGAAGAAAAACCGAAGGAACCGGAACGTAATGTCGATTTTACTGATTATGAAGAAGGCATTTATGTAGGGTATCGTTATTTCGATACTTTCGGTAAGGAAGTCTCTTATCCGTTTGGACATGGCTTGTCATATACAACATTTGGTTTTGAAGTAGTATCATCGGATATGGATGCCGAAGATTGCGAAATGAAGGTGGCTGTGACCAATACAGGTAAATGTGCGGGTAAAGAGTCTGTACAACTTTATGTAAAGGCTCCGGAAGGTGGTCTCGAGAAACCTGCCAAGGAACTGAAGGCTTTTGCAAAGACCAAGTTGTTACAGCCGGGCGAAACGGAAGTTGTAACATTGTCCTGGAAACTGATGGATATGGCTTCGTTTAATGAGAAGAACAGTTCTTGGGAATTGGCTAAAGGTACATATCAGTGGATGGCTGCCACTTCTTCGGCTGATGTCCGGTGTACGGTAGAACAGAAAGTGACCAAGTCTCAGAAAGTAAAAGTACACGATGCCATGAGACCTCTTTATAAGATTGCTGAAAATGATATGGTAAAACGATGAAGAAGCGTTTGTTTCATACTGCCATCTGTGCTTTCCTTTGGGGAGCACTGATGGCTTCGTGCACTCGAAATCTTGTACTTGAAGTGGATGGCGGACAGATTGAAGGAGTGATAGATGAAGAAGGAGTGATGGTTTATAAAGGTATTCCTTATGCAGCTCCTCCAGTTGGTGATTTACGCTGGAAGCAACCACAACCGGTACAACCATGGGAAGGAGTGAAGAAATGTGATCGTTTCGGCGCCGCTTCATTGCAGGGGGGACAGACCGAAGGTTCTTTTTATTGGAAAGAATTCTATCAGGACGGTAATCCGGAAATGAGTGAAGACTGTCTATATCTGAATGTATGGACACCGGCTGCCGGCAAGAAGGATAGCAGACTTCCGGTGATGGTGTGGATTCACGGTGGTGCTTTCCAGAATGGCTTCGGACATGAAATTGAGTTTGATGGTGATGCGTATGCAAAAAAAGGGGTTATTTTGGTCACATTGAACTACCGGTTAGGCATGTGCGGTTTCTTGGCTCATCCGTTATTGACAGCCGAAAATGCCGGGAAAGGTTCCGGTAATTACGGATTGTTCGATCAGTTGGCTGCTTTGAAGTGGGTGAAACGTAACATCGCTGCTTTTGGAGGCGATCCGGATAATGTGACACTTTTCGGACAAAGTGCAGGGGCCGGAAGTGTACAGGCTTTAATCTCTTCCCCGATGGCAAAAGGTTATATACAACGTGCCATCATACAGAGTGGAGGTGGATTAGGAGGTATTATTTCTACAGACTCTCTGCAAAATGCTGAAGAAAAGGGAAAGGCTATGTGGAGCATGTCAGGCTGTACAACTTTGGAACAAATGCGCAACTGCCCGGCTGCCCGGTTCCAGGAAATAATGATGAATTATATGAAACAGCAGAAAACCTTCAGTGGATTACCTTATGGTCCTTGTGTGGATGGACAGCTGTTGGAGCAATCGGTCTATGAGGTGGCACAACAGAACAAGGAACTGGATATCCCTTATATGATAGGGTATACCTCGGAAGATATCGCACCGGACAGAATGAAGCAAGCTGCTGTTGATTGGAGTCTTTTGCTTGAACGTCAAGGACGCATGCCGGCTTATGTCTATTGCTTCAGCCGTGATTTACCGGGTGAGGATATGCCTGACCCCAAGGGCGGTTTTGGAGCTATGAAAGGTGCGTTCCATTCCAGTGAGTTGTGGTATATGTTTGGTACATTAGATAAATGCTGGAGACCTATGGAGGCTGCTGATTATGAACTTAGCGACCGCATGGTTTCTTACTGGACAAATTTTGCCAAGACGGGTAATCCCAATGGAGATGATTTGCCGGAATGGAAACCTTGTACGCAGGCAAATACCTATATACAGGATTTGAATGTAAAATAATTGAGATAACTATTTAATGATAGAGAAATTATGAAGAAATTATTGAGTATTTTAGCTTGTGCCTTATGGGCTAGTATGGCCTGGGCTCAGCAGGCTTTGTTCGGTGGAAACCAGATCGTATCTCCAGAGGTAAACGCCGACGGTACTGTAACCTTCCGGCTTTATGCTCCGAAGGCTGTGAAAGTAGAAGTCACAGGTGATTTTTTGCCTCAGGTGAAAGTTCCTACTCCTATGGGTGAAATGGAGCAGCCAGGTGTGGCTCCGTTGAAGGAGGAAAAAGGTGGCGTTTGGACTTATACTACAACTCCACTTGCTCCAGAATTGTATTCTTACACGTTTAAGGTGGATGGAATGACTTATCTGGATCCTTCAAACGTATACATGTGTCGGGATATTGCGACTTATACCAATATTTTTATAGTAGAAAAAGAGAAAGGGGATACCGGTGACCTGTATAGTGTAAACGATGTTCCTCATGGTAATGTTTCGAAAGTCTGGTACGATAGTCCTACGTTGAAAATGAAGCGTCGTATGACTGTTTATACTCCAGCCGGCTATGATAAGGGAGGACATTATCCGGTGCTTTATTTGTTACACGGTGCCGGTGGCGATGAGGATGCCTGGACTACTTTGGGACGTGCTGCTCAAATTATGGATAACCTTATCGCAGAAGGTAAGGCTAAACCGATGATTGTCGTCATGACAAATGGAAATCCGAACTGTGAGGCTGCTCCTGGCGAATGGTCAAAAGGAATGTATAAACCTTCGTTCATGGGGCACATGGAATCCAAACCGGTTGCTTCCATGGAAGAAAGTTTCCCGGATGTAGTGAAATATGTCGAAAAGAATTATCGAGTATTGAAAGGTAAGAAGAATCGTGCTATCTGTGGCCTTTCCATGGGTGGCGGACATTCTTTCTCCATTTCTAAACTTTATCCTGATATGTTCGATTATGTCGGATTGTTTTCGGCTGCTATCTTTATGAATGGAGGTAACGATTCGAAAAAATCAGCCTTGGAACAGATGAATGCTGATCCGGAATTCAATCGGCAGATGGCTGCTTTATTTGGTGCTCACCCCAAATTGTACTGGATAGCAATCGGAAAGACTGATTTCTTGTATAAATCAAATGCTGATTATCGGAAATATCTGGACGAAAAGGGATATCCTTATGAATATCTGGAGACGGAAGGAGGACATATCTGGCGTAATTGGCGTGTATATCTGACGTTGTTTGCCCAAAAGATTTTCCAGTGAAAAGTGTCTGGGGCCTTCATCGTTTTATCCTGATTTGATGGCCTTGGAAGATACGTTTTCTTTCTTTGTGAAATTTTACATTAGGTTTATTTGCGGAGAGACTGCTTGGGTATCGGATTGATATTCTGAAAGCAGTCTCTTTTTATGTTCAGGGCAGAAGACATTGGTTATCCTGTGCGTCTCTTTTCTTTACAGATATGTTTCGGATTATCAGTTTCACGCTTTCACGTAAATTTAACTGCTTGTTATATAGGTTTTTGGGGTGAAAGACGATGTTTCACTGTGAAAGCACATTTCTAGCAATGTTCGTTCATTTTCACCAGTCGGGGTGACTGGATTCGAACCAGCGACCACACGCCCCCCAGACGCGTACTCTAACCGGGCTGAGCTACACCCCGAATTGCGAGTGCAAAGGTAACGCTTTATTTTGAATATCCAAATGAATTTTCAGGAATTGTTACGTTACGTGTCTTACTTTCTGTAAAGGCATACTCGTTGGAAAGAGTGAAAGTATGCTTTTACAGAATGAAGGCCAGCCGGTTATCCCATCGTTTCGCTATAGAAGTCCAGCAGTTCGTAAATTTCCTCCTGGCTGGCCGTCTGATTGATGCGGATATCTCCTATTTCTCCCAAGAGAGTAAAATTGATGCTTCCTGCAGCCGCATTTTTCTTGTCATGCTTCATATATTCATACAGGCATTCGTAATCGTTGCAGGTAAAGGGGAATTTCCCGTAATTTTCCTTGATGAAATAAAGTGTCTGGTGCATCTTGTCTTTGGGAAAACCTGTCTTCAGAGCCGACAGATACAGTTCGCATACGATTCCCCAGGCTACAGCGTAACCGTGCAGTACCGGATGTTCCCGTTTCAAGGCAAAGCTTTCGAAAGCATGGCCGATAGTATGTCCCAGATTCAGGGCTTTCCGGATACCTTTTTCGAACGGGTCTTGTGCTACGATGTCTTCTTTTACATGTACCGAGCGTCCTACCAGTTGTTGCAGACGCGCATAATCAATGTTGGTAAGGTCGAAGTTCAGCAGTTCAGCCCAATGAGTGGTATTGCTGATGAGTCCGTGTTTCAGCATCTCTGCATAGCCGGACAGGATATTTGCGTGATCGAGTGTCCGCAGAAATTCACAGTCTATCAGTACCTGATCGGCCGGAGCGAAAGCACCGATTTCATTTTTCAGCCCGTTGAAGTTGATTCCGGTTTTTCCTCCTACGGCAGCATCTACCATGGAGAGTAAGGTCGTAGGAATGTTGATGTATGAGATGCCCCGTTTGAAGGTTGCAGCCGCAAAACCACCCAAATCGGTAACCATACCGCCTCCCAGATTAATCAGTAGAGAATGCCGGGTAGCGCCTCGGGTACTCAACTGAGTCCAGACATAGGCCAGTGTTTCCAGGTTCTTGTGGATGTCTTCTACGCCGATACAGAGCAGTTCGGCTCCCTGTATGCAGGGGAAAGAGGCTATGAGGGGATAACACATTTTGCGCGTGTGTTCGTCGGTGAGGACGAAAAGTTTGTCGAACGAGTGGGAGGTGACAGCTTTCTCCAGATCCTGCCGCAGGTCCGTACAGATAATGACTTCTTGTTTGCTCATAAGATGAATGCATGTTTTATTGCGCAAAAATAGAAAAAAAGTCAGATGAGGATGTCAGAAAGATAACATTTAATTATTTTTGTGGACAAATTTTAATGAAATGTAATTATGAAAGGAATTTTACCTGTTCCGTGCAGAGTGGCAGGCTATGCACTTCTGCTGCTGGCTGTTTTTGTGCCGATGTTGATGTATATGTTTGGTATGGTGCACGATGGCAATCTGGTGCTTGTCAAACTGGGAATGAAACTGGTTATTTGGGTATCTTTATTCATGGTCTTTCTGGCAAAGACCAAGGATGAGAATGAAGTGACAGGAAGTTTGCGTCTGAAAGCGATGAAATATGCGCTTTATGTGTGGGGTATCTATTATGTGGTGGTTCTGGTGAAGGCTGCTATTGATAATGATATGCAGGAGGCCGACAATTCAATCGGTATCGTATATATGGTGATTAATGTCATCTGTTGGGAATTTCAGTTGCAGAAACAGCGGATGGAAAGAACATTCCGTCGTAAATAACTTTTTTTAAGATACGCCTGTTAAACCTTTTCGGCGGATAGGTGTCAAACGGACAACTGAAATAAAAAAATGAAGCAACGACGATGAAAAAGTGGGTAATGGGTATACTGCTGATGTCACTGATGGTGATGTCTGCTTTTGCACAAAGCGGTAGCAGGAGAGTGACGGTGTCGGGTACAGTACTTGATGGAGACGACAAATCGCCTGTCATGCAGGCGACGGTACAGCTCCTTGCACCGAAAGACAGTTCCATGGTGGTAGGAAATGTGACCAATCTGGACGGAAAGTTTTCTTTGTCTGCCAGGCCGGGAGACTATTTACTGAAAATTTCTTTTGTCGGGTATAAGCCGGTATTGAAATCGGTAAAACTGACAAGTGCCCGTCAGCGTTTGAATGTGGGTGAAATCGAGTTGAATTCGGATGCCATCATGCTGGAAGGAGCTGTGATTGTAGCGCAGGCTCCGGAGGTAACGGCTTCGGAAGATACCTTGGTGTACACCAGTTCGGCCTATCGTGTACCGGAAGGTTCGGCACTGGAAGAGCTGGTAAAGAAATTGCCGGGAGCCGAGGTGGATGAAAACGGTACCATTACCATCAACGGCAAGGAAATCAAGAAAATCATGATAGACGGCAAGGAATTCTTTGCGGACGACCCGAACATTGCCATGAAGAACCTTCCCGTAAACATCATCGACAAGATACGTGCCTACGATAAGAAATCGGATATGGCCCGGGTGACAGGCATTGACGACGGTGAAGAAGAAACCGTACTTGACCTGAGTGTGAAGCCCGGTATGAATCATGGCTGGCTGGGAAATGCCGATGTGGCAGCCGGTACAGAAGACCGTTATAGCGGTAAACTGATGGTGAACCGTTTCTGGGGAGACAATCAGTTTACGGTTATCGGATCAATGAACAATGTGAATGACAACGGCTTTCCTGGCGGCGGCGGTGGCGGCCGATGGGGTGGTCAGAACGGACTGAATGCCGTGAAAATGGGTGGTTTCAATTTTGCGACCAAAAGTGAAAAACTGGAAACAGGTGGTAGTGTGAACTTTAATTATAGGGATGCCGATATCCAGAGCAAGACGAATTCAGAAACGTTTATTTCCAGCGAAACCAGTTCATTCAAGAATGCCCTGACTGCGAACCGGAACAAGACCACGAACTTGACAGCCGATTTCCGTATCGAATGGAATCCGGATACTTTGACTACCGTACTTGTCCGTCCACGGTTGACCTACGGAAAAACAAACAATGCCAGTGATTCGAAATCGTATACGTTCAATGCAGACCCCGAACACGATACCGATGAACTGATGAATGCTGAGGATTTGACATCCTTGGTTCCGGAAGAAAACATCATCAATACCATTGTCCGTAATTCTTTGAGTAAGAGTGATGATGTATCAGCGGGAGGTTCCTTGATGCTTAACCGTCGTTTGGGTAAACCCGGCCGTAACATCAACTTCCGTGGTACTTATAATTATACCAACAGCGAAAGCGAACAGTTCTCTACATCAACGACAGAATATTATCAACAGACGCTTGAAGAGCAGTTGGAAATCTTGAACCGATATATCACAACACCGACAAAGTCGTATAATTATTCGTTGCGTTTCACTTACAGTGAACCGATTTTTAAAGGTGGTTTCCTTCAGTTCAGTTATAATTTCCAGTATAGCAAGTCGAAGACAGACAATTCGACCTACGATATGCCGAATGGCTGGACTATCCCTGAAGGGTATCTGACTGATGTGGCTGTGTTCAATCCGGATTTAAGTAAGACGGCAGAATACGATTACTATAACCACCAGGCAGATGTGCAGTTGCGTTGGATTCGTGAAAAGATGCAGTTGAATGTCGGAGGTTCTTTCCAGCCTCAGAATACCAAATTGTCTTACAAGCAGGGAGATTTGGATACAGCGGTAGTCAGAAAGGTCTTCAATTTTACACCGACCCTGGACTTCCGGTATAATTTTTCAAAGACCAGTCAGTTGCGTGTGAATTACCGGGGAAGAAGTTCACAGCCGAGCATGACAGACATGTTGCCGATTGTAGACGATACAGACCCCTTGGATATCCGTGTGGGAAATTCAGGATTGAAGCCTTCCTTCACCAACTCGTTGATGGTATTCTATAACATGTTCAACCCGGAAAAGCAACGGGGGGTCATGACCCATTTGCGTTTCCAGAATGTATTGAACAGCATCAGTAACCGCCGTCAGTATAACGAAGAAACCGGTGGATACGTTACGATGCCGGAAAATATCAACGGAAACTGGAACCTGTTCGGTATATTGGGAACGAATACCGCATTGCGCAACAAGAAATTTACCATCAATACCTTTACGATGTCACGTTTCAACAATATCGTCAGCTATATCAGTGATGAGGACCTGATGAATCAGGCCGACAAGAACAAGACTCGTCAGCTGACTTTGTCCGAGCGTCTGCGCGGAACGTATCGCGGTGACTGGTGGGAGTTCTCTTTGAACGGATCGTTGAACTATACGCGTACACGTAACAACTTCCAGAAAGAAAATAACATGGATACCTATCAGTTCTCTTACGGTGCCAGTACCAATGTGAATCTGCCGTGGAACATGTCCATTTCTACAGATATCTCTCAGAACTCACGTCGGGGATATGCAGATGCCAGCATGAACCGTGACGAACTGATTTGGAATGCACAGATTTCGCAGAATTTCCTGAAAGGGAATGCGGCAACTGTAAGTATCCAGTTCTATGATATTCTGAAGAATCAGAGCAACGTAAGCCGTACCATCAGTGCTGCCATGCGTCAGGATACAGAGTATAATGCAATCTACAGCTATTGTATGGTTCACTTCATTTACCGCTTGAATCTTTTCGGTGGGAAGGGTGCCCGTCCGGAGATGGGACCTGGTGGCCGTGGAGGATTCGGAGGCCCGGGTGGCTTTGGTGGTCCTGGCCGTCGTCGTTTCTGACAATAATACTGCTTTTGTTCATAGAAGGTTTACTTGGCTTTTAAGGCCGGGTGAACCTTTTTTTGTGCCGGTATAGACGAGTTTCGGAAAATAGTCGTAATTTTGTTGAAAAGCAATGCCTATGACTGATTTCTCCTTACTTGGTGAAGCTGCTTATGTAGTTTTCTACATTTTATATTTCAGCTTGATTTTCAGTATAGCTCTGGTCATTATTCTCGATAACCGGAATCCGGTCAAGACAATGGCTTGGATTCTTGTGCTTTTCTTTTTGCCGGTTGTCGGTCTTGTCTTTTATTTCTTCTTTGGGCGTAGCACGCGTAAGGAACGTCTCATCAGCCGGAAAGGGTACAGCAGGTTACGGAAACGTCCGATGGCTGAATTCCAGGCGCAGCTTTCTCTTCCGGTTTCGAAAGACCAGCATATCCTGATGGGATTCTTCAGGCGTACTTGTAATGCACTGACGTTTGAGGGGAATGCCCTGGCTATCCATACGGATGGAGCTTCCATGTTGCTGGATCTGATACGTGAGGTATCGAAGGCGCGCCACCACATTCATCTGGAATTCTATATATTCGAGAACGATGCTACCGGCAGATTGTTGCGGGATATTCTGAATGACAAGGCACGTGAGGGGGTGAAGATACGTGTGCTCTACGACGATGTGGGCTGCTGGAAAGTGGATCGTGCCTTTTATGAACAGATGCTTTTCGAAGGTATCGATGCCCAGAGTTTTCTGAAGGTACGTTTCCCGCAGTTCACCAGTAAAGTGAATTACCGGAATCACCGGAAGATTGTTGTCATCGACGGTAAGGTAGGTTTTATCGGTGGAATGAACATTGCCGACCGTTACATCAAAGGGACTTCGTGGGGCCCTTGGAGGGACACCCATGTGAAACTGTCCGGTAAAGCCGTGTATGGACTTCAGACGGCTTTTCTTACCGACTGGTATGTAGTGGACCGGACATTGTTGACTGGTGAGGTGTATTATCCGAAAATGCGGGAAAAAGGAACGGTAGTTGCCCAGATTGTGACTTCAGACCCGGTAGGGGAATGGCGGGAGATGATGCAGGGCATTATGATGGCAATCAGCAGTGCACGGAAGTATTTCTATGTGCAGACACCATACCTGCTTCCTACAGAGCAGATATTGACCGCACTGCAGACTGCGGCCTTGGCCGGAATCGACGTCAGGATCATGATACCCAAGAAGGCCGATACCTGGTTGACTCATAAGGGATCTTTTTCTTACCTGGATATGTTGATGAAGGCCGGTGTACGGATTTACCTGTACCGGAAAGGATTCCTGCATTCCAAGCTGATGGTATCGGACGACCGGTGGAGTACGGTCGGTTCGACCAACATGGATTTCCGGAGTTTCGAACATAATTTTGAAGCCAATGCTTTCTTCTATGACAAGGAGACAGCATTGGCTTTGAAAAATATCTTTCTGGAAGACCAGAAGAAATGCATGTTTCTGGTACCGAAAATGTGGGCGGCCCGTTCCTGGAGCAATCGTTTTACAGAGTCTGTGGTTCGGCTGCTGGCTCCGCTTCTCTGAAGAATGAGAAGTTTACACTGCCATAGTGCCGGTGTTCTATAAAATGAGGGTCATTTTCGAAACTGAGGTCTTTCCCGTGTTCCAGGACGAAAAGTCCGTCGGGTTTCAACAGGTTATAGCGGAAGACCAGTGAAGGGATTGTTTTCAGCTCTTTCAAGGCATAGGGCGGGTCGGCGAAGATGAAATCGAACTGTTCTCCGCACCGTTCCATGTACTTGAATACGTCTCCGCGTATCGGAAGGCATTTGTCGGTCTTCACTTCTTTCATGACCTTGCAGATGAAGGCATAGTGTTGCGGGTCTTTTTCTACTGATATGACCCGGTCGCATCCACGTGAAACCAGTTCGATGCTGATGCTGCCTGTGCCGGCAAACAAGTCGAGGGCCGTTACATGATCTTCAAAATCCAGGTAATTGTTCAGTACATTGAACAGGTTTTCTTTGGCAAAGTCTGTTGTCGGACGTGCTTTGAATGTATGGGGAACATCAAAACGTCTCCGTTTATAAATACCGCTGATTACTCGCATGATATCAAGGATTGCATGTCAAACGGAATCTCTTCGATACGGCTGGCTTCCGAGTCGTTGAATTCCGCCTGGGGGTTAATAATGTATACGTGTCTCAGGTAAGGCTGCAGCATTTGCTGCAGTTCTTTCTTGGGCTGGTTTCCGGCCAGATGCAGTTCGTCCCGTTCCTGGTCGTAGCCCAGTTCTTTCCATACGTTGAGTATGTAGTAACATTGGTCGGCCGTTTCTCTGATGGAATAAGTGTTCAGCAGTAACGGTTTCCCTTTGTCGAAGGCCAACACGTCGATGGAGGCGGGATGGAGGTTGGCAAAGAGTTTCCGGTTGTTCCCTTGCTTGCTTCGGGCAGCCAGGTATTCTATCTGCGGACTGATGGCTGCAAAGAAACGTGCTTCCGGAAATTTCTCTGACAGGAACACGTGAGTCAGTTTGTCAAGCGAAAAGAGGACCACTGAATTGCTTCTTCCCAATATATTGCACAGAATGACTTCGTTATTTTGTCTGGGCAGGTTCTGATAGAAAAGTGTATCCATCTGTTCGTCCTCGTACAGCTCCAGGGGAACAGGAGTATATCGCGACGAATGTATCAGCAGGTTGGTCTGGCGGTAAGGAAGTGAAAGTTCTTCGGTCTCTGCCAGAAAAGACTTCACGTTGGCCGCCAGTGAATGCTGGGTATGGATGGGGTATGGCTGGAAATAGAAGTCGCTGCCACTCAAGGGATTGTAGATAGAAAAAGAAAATCCATCCGCGCTCAGGCGGATGGATAATGTATATTGGTCCGATTTGCTTAAATCGATACGTTCAGTCATTTTTTATGTAATAGAGGAGATTATTCCCAGTTACCTGCGTTGTTGTTCGGCTGTTCGATATCACCGACTCTCAAACCGCAGTACTTGTTCAACTTAGTCTGCAAGTCTTTCAGATTAAGCAATTCCTGTTCGTTGATTCCGCTCAAATAAGTTTCGTAAGGAACCTGAGCCTGGAACAAGTTCAGAGGAGCACCTGTTTCTGTAGTATCTTTGCGGATAGCCAGTTCAAACTTGTTGCCATTTCCGTAAGGAACGAACGGCAGAGAGTCTGCAACGAATCCTTTCGGGAAGATAGTATCCATAACGGCTACCCATACAGTATCACGACGGAAGTTTTCCAGACCGGCAGCCTTTACTTCGTCCCATTTACCGGTACGTTTTGCCTTCTGGATCATTTCCATAGCTTTCTTTTCAGTCATACCACCATTCAATTGGTCGTCTGTCAAAGAACCTTCCTTCATGATGAACGGTACCTTGGCTGTTTTAACGAAAGTAATCAAGGTATCCCAGTTGTCTGTATAGCATCGGTGTGCTGTACGATATTCTTGTTGTGCTTTACGAATATCGATCAAACGAGCGATAATCGCTTTTTCTCGGATGTCTTTTTCTTTAGTGAAGTTGATAGGGCCCATGATACTGCCGTAGCAGATATACACTAAGCAGATTACGCAGACGGCTAATACAAGATTAATAACTGTTTTCATGATAATATTATTTTTTTAGTTTATATTCGTATCGCAAAAATAAATAAATAAATTTATTCACGTCAAACTTATGTAAACTTTTTCTACAGCATTATGTTAATTGATGATTTGACGCAGCAAATTAAGCGAAATTTTTTGTATAAACCAACAGATGAGCAAGAATTTGCAATGAAATCTTTTGCAGAATTTCTCTTTTCAGGAAATCAGGAGGGAATATTCTTGCTGAAAGGGTATGCAGGTACCGGAAAAACAACCCTAATCGGCGCATTGGTAAAGACCCTTGACCTGCTGAAGTGGAAGTGTGTGCTGCTGGCACCTACCGGGCGGGCGGCCAAAGTCTTTTCCCGCTATGCGCAACACCCTGCCTATACCATCCATAAACGTATCTACCGGCAGCGGACTTTCTCGAATGAGACAGACAATTTTACGCTCAATCAGAATTTGTACCAGCATACCTTGTTTATCGTCGACGAGGCTTCCATGATTTCGAACGACGGTCTTTCCGGAATGTCGTTCGGAACCGGGCGGTTGCTGGATGATTTGATTCAGTACATTTACGGCGGACAGGGGTGCCGGCTGATGCTGGTGGGAGATACGGCCCAGCTTCCTCCGGTAGGTGAAGAAGAGAGTCCGGCCTTGATGAAGGAAATATTACAAGGATACGGGCTCGTGCCGACGGAATGTGTGCTGACGCAGGTGGTGCGTCAGATGAACGACTCAGGCATCCTTTACAATGCGACTTTGTTGCGCCGTTACATTACGGAAGATTTCGGCTTTGATTTGCCTCGTATCCGGTTAGGCGGTTTTCCGGATATCCGGATTTTGCCGGGAAGTGAACTGATAGAAGCCATCAATGAGTGTTACGATAAGGTAGGGATGGATGAAACCATGATTATCTGCCGTTCGAATAAACGGGCTAACCTTTATAATAACGGTATCCGGAATACCATTCTTTACCGGGAGGATGAACTGAATACGGGCGAGCTGCTTATGGTGGCTAAGAACAACTATTTCTGGGGAAAGGATTGCAAGGAGGTGGACTTCATAGCCAACGGTGACATTGCGGTAGTTCGTCGTGTGCGTCGTGTGCGCGAGATGTATGGCTGTCGTTTCGCCGACGTGGTGCTCGAATTTCCGGATTACGAGAACCTGGAACTGGAGGTGAAGATTCTGCTGGATACTTTACACTCGGATGCCCCTTCGTTTCCTAAAGAACAGAACGACAAGCTGTTTTATACCATCCTGGAGGATTACGCCGATTTGCCGACCAAACGCGAGCGGATGAAGAAGATGAAGGAAGACTCTCATTACAATGCCTTGCAGGTAAAATATGCTTATGCGGTAACCTGTCATAAGGCTCAGGGCGGACAGTGGCAGCGGGTTTTCCTGGATCAGGGATATATGACCGAGGAGATGCTGACTCCGGATTATTACCGTTGGCTTTATACGGCCTTTACCCGTGCTACCGAGGTCTTGTATCTGGTGAACTGGCCGAAGGCGCAGACGGAAGAAGCCGAATGAAGAAAACGAACTCGTGTCCGGATGAATTTGCCCGTTCGTTTGACTAAGAACGCCCGTTCGTTTCAATGAATACGTCCGTTTGTTTTGTGGAATGCGTCCGTTCGTTTTGGAAGAGACGGATGCTTGACTGAAATCCGATAAAAAGTAACGGCCCTGTCTTTCGGAAAGGCAGGGCCGTTGTAAGGTTTTATCGGTCATGTGCCGTAAACGGTTGTTCACGGTACATGAAGAATACGATTATAATCCGGCAAGTTCGATGATCTTGTCGACTGCAGCATTCAGACCGTCGATGTTCTTACCACCGGCAGTCGCAAAGTGAGGTTGTCCTCCACCACCACCTTGAATCAGTTTGGCGGCTTCTTTCACCAGAGCACCGGCTTTCAGACCTCCAGCCACAAGATTGTCGCTCAGCATGACGGTCAATGTCGGTTTTCCTTCGAACTGGGTTCCGGCAACGAAGAAAAGGTTTTCCGTGATTTCACCTCTCAGTTGGAATGCGATGTTCTTGACTGCTTCAGGGCTAGTCATCAATGCGCAGAGTTTGATAAGTTTGACTCCGTTCACTTCCTTGATGTTGCTCAAGAGTCTTTCCTTCATCTGTGCCTGCTTTTCTTTCTTGAATTCTTCCATCTGTTTCTTCAGACCGGTATTCTCGTCGATGGCCTTGCGGATGGAATTGGCCAGGTCGGGAGCATTGTTGAACAGGGACTTCAATTCACGCAGGGTATCCTGGAATCCGTCCAGCATTTCTTCTACGCGGGCACCTGTAATGGCTTCGATACGGCGTACACCGGCTGCGACAGAACTTTCAGACAAGATTTTCACCATACCGATGTTTCCGGTAGCGGCTACATGGGTACCACCACAGAATTCGATGGACGAACCGAACTGGATGACACGGACATGGTCGCCGTACTTTTCGCCGAACAAGGCGATGGCGCCCAGTTCCTTCGCTTCCTCGATAGGAATGTTACGGTATTCCTTCAGTGGAATGTTGGCACGAATCTTGGCGTTGACAAGGTGTTCTACCTGACGTATTTCTTCGTCGGTCACTTTCTGGAAGTGTGAGAAGTCGAAACGGAGTGAGTTCGGAGTAACCAATGAACCTTTCTGTTCTACATGGTCGCCCAGCACTTCGCGCAACGCTTCATCCAGCAAGTGTGTACAAGAGTGGTTGGCTGCACAGGCTGCACGTTTGTCGGTATCTACACAGGCCATCATCGGAGCATCCAGATGTTCCGGCAATTTCTTGGCGATGTGGATCGGCAGGTTGTTTTCTTTCTTCGTATCGATGATGTCGATGGTTTCGAATTCACTGACGATGACACCGGTATCGCCCACCTGACCTCCGCTTTCTGCATAGAACGGAGTCTTGTCGAGTACAATCTGATACAGCGTCTGGTTTTTCTGCTTGATCTGGCGGTAGCGCAGGATGCTGGTTTCGTACTCGGTATAGTCATAACCTACAAATTCGGTTTCACCTTCTTTCAGTACCACCCAGTCGCCGGTTTCTACAGCGGCTGCGTTACGGGCACGCTGTTTCTGTTTCTGCATTTCGGCTTCAAAACCAGCTACATCGGCAGTCAGACCGTTTTCACGCAGAATCAGTTCGGTCAAGTCGAACGGGAAACCGAAGGTATCGTACAAGGTAAAGGCGTCTACACCGCTGATTTCGGTCTTTCCGGCAGCTTTGGTATCAGCCATGACCTTGTCCAGCAGACGTATACCTGTTTCCAACGTACGCAGGAAGGCTTCTTCTTCTTCCTTGATGACCTTTTCAATCAGTCCTTGCTGTGCTTTCAGTTCCGGATATGCGCCACCCATATTTTCAATCAGTACAGGAATCAGCTTGTACATGAAAGCCTGTTTCTGGTCGAGGAAGGTATAGGCATAACGTACGGCACGGCGCAGGATACGACGGATTACGTAACCGGCCTTGGCATTAGACGGCAACTGACCGTCGGTGATGGAGAAGGCGATGGTACGGATATGGTCGGCAACCACACGCATGGCGACATCGATTTTCGGATCGTCACCGTATTTCTTGCCGGAAAGGTCACCGATGGCCTTGATGATGGGCTGGAATACATCGGTATCATAGTTGGAAGTCTTTCCCTGCATGGTACGTACCAGACGTTCGAATCCCATACCGGTATCGATTACTCTGGCTGGAAGCGGTTCCAGGCTGCCGTCTGCCTTACGGTTGTATTGCATGAATACCAGGTTCCAGATTTCGATAACCTGCGGATGGTCCTTGTTCACCAGTTCGCGTCCGGGAACTTTGGCCTTTTCTTCTTCCGAGCGGGAGTCGATGTGGATTTCCGAACACGGACCGCATGGACCTGTATCACCCATTTCCCAGAAGTTGTCATGCTTGTTTCCGTTGATGATGTGGTCGGCCGGCATGAACTGTTCCCAGTAGGATGCTGCTTCGTTGTCGCGTTCCAGGCCTTCCTCAGGACTGCCTTCGAATACGGTAGCATACAGGTCTTTCGGGTCGATTTTCAGTACATCTACCAGGAATTCCCATGCCCAGCTGATGGCTTCTTTCTTGAAATAATCGCCGAATGACCAGTTACCCAGCATTTCGAACATGGTATGGTGGTATGTATCGTGACCTACTTCTTCCAGGTCATTGTGCTTTCCGCTGACGCGCAGACATTTCTGCGAGTCGGTTACACGTTTGTATTTGGCAGGATGGTTACCCAGGATAATGTCCTTGAACTGGTTCATACCTGCGTTGGTGAACATCAGGGTCGGGTCGTCTTTGATGACCATCGGTGCAGAAGGCACAATCTGATGTCCTTTCGACTCAAAGAATTTGACGAATGAGTCGCGGATTTCATTTGCTGTCAACATACTTCTTATAATGTCTTGTAGTTAATATTCTGAAAATTGATTTGCAAAGATAATCTGTTTTATTATTTTTGTCCGTATGTTTGGCTCAAAAACTTGGGATTTTGTGCCTTAAAAAAATCCAAATCAGGTTTGAATGCGTAAAGTTTATTACATTTATAATCCGAAAACACGTACGTATGACCGGATTTATCCGACGATGCGTCAGCGGGTCTTGAGTTACCTGCGCCGCTTGTTTGTGGGAATGGGGCTGGGAGCCGGCAGCTTTCTTCTGCTGCTGTGGGTCTTCGGTTCTCCTTCGGAGAAGGACCTGAGAGTGGAAAATTCGCGTCTGCTGTCTCAGTATCAGATTCTTTCCTCCCGTTTGGATGAAGCCCAGAGTGTGATGCTGCGCTTGCAGCAGCGTGATGATAACCTGTATCGTGTCATGATGCAGGCCGACCCGGTGCCTGAAGAATTGCGTTCGGCCAGTTACCGGCGTACCAACCGTTACGAGGAACTTCAGGATTTGGCCAGTGCCGACCTGGTCATCAATACCACCCAACAGATGGACCGTCTGTCGCGAGAAATCTATATCCAGTCAAAATCTTTTGATGAGGTGGTGGAACTTTGTAAAAAGCACGATGACATGTTGGCCAGTATCCCCGCCATCCAGCCGGTGTCTAACAAGAACCTGAAGCAGACCGCTTCGGGGTATGGTACCCGTATCGACCCTATCTACAAGACAGTGAAATTCCATGCCGGAATGGATTTTTCGGCGAATGTCGGGACGCCTGTCTATGCCACCGGAAACGGAAAGGTAGTGAAAGCCGGTTGGGAAGGACTTTATGGAAACTGTATTGACATTGACCACGGTTTCGGTTACGTCACCAAATATGCTCACCTGAGTAAGATTAAGGTAAGGGCGGGACAGCAGGTGATGCGAGGAGAGATAATCGGTGAGGTGGGCAGTACAGGAAAGAGTACAGGTCCGCATTTGCATTATGAAGTGCATGTGAAGGGACAGATTGTGAATCCGGTGAACTATTATTTTATGGATTTGAGTGCCGACGATTATGACAAGATGGTGGAAATCGCGGCCAACCATGGTAAGGTGTTCGATTAATCTTGTAGGTAATTATGGCATTGAAGGCAGATAAAGAACTGAAGTTGTATTATTCCATCAGCGAGGTAGCGAAAATGTTCGGAGTAAACGAGTCGTTGCTCCGGTATTGGGAAAAGGAATTTCCCATGATTGCTCCCAAAAAGGCCGGTGGGAATATACGCCAGTACCGGAAGGAAGACATCGAGAATATCCGGCTGGTATATCATCTGGTGAAAGAGAAAGGAATGACGCTGGCGGGTGCCAAACAGCGTCTGAAGATGAACAAGGAAACTACCATGAATACGGCTGAAATTCTGGAACGTCTGAAGGAGATAAAAAAAGAGCTCCTCAGCATGCGCAAGGAGCTCGATTATTTGACTTGAGATAGCTTTTTCAGTCGGTCAGTTGTCCGTCGAAGTTCTCGATACGGGTTACCCGCTTGATGTTTTCCACCTTCTTCAGGTTTTCGCAGATGGTGTTCACATCGTCTACATCGTGTACGAAAAGCTGGATTCTTCCTTCGAAGATACCATCGTTTGATTCGATGTACAGCTTGTGGATGTTTACGTTCAGTTGCTGTGAAATAATCTGTGTAACCTGATTCAGCACACCGATGGCATCAATACCTTTTATATATACGTTTACAGGGAAGTTCAGTGCTTTCCCGATTTCCCATTGTACGGCCAGCAGCCGGTTCCCGAAGCTGGTCTTCAGCTGTGAAGCAATCGGGCATTGGCGTTTATGGATGATAATCCGGTTGTTGTCATCGATATATCCCAGGACGTCATCCCCCGGAATCGGTTTACAGCAGTCGGCTATGATATAGTTCTTCTGAATGGCATCCGGAGTCAGCTTGATGATTTTCTTCTTGTCTATATCCAGTTGGGCAGGTTTCTCTTCTGCCTGTTTTTCGCTCGACGTTCCGTTCCCCTTGTTCTTGTTGCCGCCAAAGGCGAAAGAAATGTATTTCTTCCAGTTGTTCTGGGTAGGTCTCTCTTTCAGTTCATTGACTTCGTTGTTGCCCAGCAGGATAATCTTTTTTCCGATTTTCAGTGCCAGCTCATCCACATCTTTCACGCTGTGCATGGCGCATAGTTTCGAGATGTTGGTTTCGTTCCATTCCAGTCCTTCCTTCTTGAAGAAGTCGTGCAGCATGTCTTCTCCCTGCATCTGCAGTTCCTTGTTTTCCCGCTTCAGGATGGCCAGAATCTTGGCTTTGGCTTTGGCTGTCGTAGCGAAGTTAATCCACGAAGGTTGTACTTTCTGCGACTTGGAAGTCAGAATTTCCACCTGGTCTCCGCTTTGCAGTTTATGGCTTAGCGGAACCAGCTTGTGATTGACTTTGGCTCCGATACAGTGGCTTCCCAGGAAAGTATGGATAGAAAAGGCGAAGTCAAGTGCCGTACTGTTCTGAGGCATGGTCTTGATTTCACCCTTCGGTGTAAATACAAAGATTTCTGAAGCAAACAGATTCAGCTTGATGGTATCCAGGAAATCCAGGGCATCCGGTTGGGGGTCGTCCAGAATTTCTTTGATGGTCTTCAGCCATTTGGACAGTTCGCCTTCATCTTCGCTTCCGCCTCCTTCCTTGTATTTCCAGTGGGCGGCGAAGCCTTGTTCGGCTACGTCGTTCATGCGCTCGCTACGTATCTGCACTTCAATCCATTGTCCCTTGTTGCTCATCAGGGTGACATGCAGTGCCTGATATCCGTTGGCTTTCGGATGGCTTACCCAGTCGCGCAGGCGGTCCGGATGTGGCTTGTAGATTTTTGAAATGGATACGTAGATGTTGAAGCAGTCGTTCAGTTCTTCCTCTTCAGAGCGTGGTGTGAAGATGATTCGGACAGCCAGAATGTCGTATATTTCTTCGAAGGTGATATGCTTGGCCTGCATCTTGTTCCAGATGGAATAAGGTGACTTGATGCGTGCCAGAATCCGGTAGGGGATTCCCATCTTGTCCAGTTGCGCACGGATAGGGGCTGTGAACTCTTCGAACAAGGTGTCACGTTCGGCCTGTGTGGCTTTCAGTTTTTCTTCTATCTGGTGATAGGTTTCAGGATGTTCGTACTTGAAGCTCAGGTCTTCCAACTCGGTCTTGATGCGGTTCAGGCCCAGTCGGTTGGCCAACGGTGCATAGATGTATAGGGTTTCTCCTGCAATCTTATACTGCTTGCTTGGCAGCATGGACCCTAAGGTACGCATGTTATGCAGACGGTCGGCAATCTTAATCAGAATGACGCGGATGTCATCATTCATGGTCAGCAGCAGCTTCTTGAAGTTTTCGGCTTGGGCAGAAGCGCGGTCACCAAAGATACCACCGGAAATCTTGGTCAGTCCGTCTACAATCTGTGCGATTTTCGGGCCGAACAGGTTCTCGATGTCTTCTACGGTATAGTCTGTATCTTCGACAACGTCATGCAGTAAGGCTGCACAGATGGAAGTAGAGCCCAGTCCGATTTCTACGCATGCGATACGGGCTACTGCCAGAGGATGCAGGATATAAGGTTCGCCCGAACGGCGTCTCACCCCTTTGTGTGCCTGTTTGGCGAAGTTGAATGCTTTGGTTATGATTTCTACTTTCTTCCGATGTCTACTTTCCAGGTATCTGTCAAGCAGCTCATTAAAGGCCGCATTGATTTGTTTCTCATCGTTTTGTTCTTGCATTAATGTATCATCCGTCATAGTGCTTACTCTCCATTCTATCAATAATGCAAAAATAAGGAAAATAAATAATTATGCAAGTGTTTCACGAAGACAATCGGAAACACTTGCATAATTTTTTTTCCTATCGGATTCTGAGGGATTTTCCGGCCCGGATGTTGTTTCCTCTGAGGCCGTTCAACCGGCGTAACTGGCTTACACTGACACCGTATTTGGCGGCTATGCCTCCCAAGGTGTCACCTTGGCGGATGCGGTAGTAAACGGCCTTTCCGCTTTTACCCTTTTTGGCGGACGTGCTTTGTGTTTCCGCTTTGACCGTGACACGGCGGGTCTGGTAGATTTCCGGTTTATAGTTGTAAATGGAATCTTCGTTTTCGAGGAACCTGCTGATGATGCTGTTCGGCAGACGGAGCGCGTAAGGCTCTGTGCTGAGCGGAATGATGTCTTTCTTGAACTCCGGATTCAGTGAACGCAGCTCATCGATGTTGATTTTGCAGACATCGGCCACTTGGTTCAGGTTCAGGTTGCGGGTGATATGGATGGTATCGGTTCCTTCGGGCAACCGCATTTCCAGTGGGCTGATATTATGTTCACAGTAATAGTTCATGATATAATTGGCGGCGATGAAGGCCGGAACATATCCCCGGGTTTCACTGGGCAGATAGTTGTAGATTTTCCAGAAATCGGTTTCTCCTCCTGCCCGACGGATAGCCTTGTTGATGGTACCCGGTCCGCAGTTATAGGCCGCCAGGACAAGGTTCCAGTCGTGATAGATTTCATACAGGTCTTTCAGGTAGCGGGCTGCCGCATAGGTCGATTTGATAGGGTCTCTTCGTTCATCTACCAGGCTGTTGACTGTCAGTCCGTAAAGTTGTCCGGTACGTAGCATGAACTGCCAGAGTCCTACCGCTCCCTGGCGTGAAGTCGCTATCGGGTTTAGCGCTGATTCGATGACCGGGAGGTATTTCAACTCCAGCGGGAGGTCATTCAGGTCGAGTGCTTCCTCAAAGATGGGCATGTAGAAATTGTTGGCGCTCAACATGAATGCTACTTTCTGGCGCAAGCGAATGGCATACATGTCGATGAATTTCCGTACAATATCGTTGTAGGGCATTTCGATGATGGCTGGAATACGTTGTAACCGGGCGATGTAGGCGGAGTCGCTTACTTCCGGATTGTCCTGTGTCATGGTACAGTTTTCAGCAGGATTGATATAATGCTTGGAAATCCAGTCCAGGTACAGGCTGTCTGTTTCCGAAAGCATACCTGCCGGAAGGTCTATGATTTCCTCTTCTCCTGTTTCTGTGCGTACAGTAATGCTTTTCTCATTTTGTTGTGCACAAAGTGTAGAAGCACTGATGAATGTCAGAAGGCTGATGACTAGTTTTTTCATGGTCTTTAAAATTTGATACTACACCGTATACCGATAGCTTCGGGATAACCACGGTGTACATCGTTAAACACTGCAGGTTCGAATGTCATACTCAAATCTTTGGAGATATCGAAGTCGGACAACTCGGCATCTACATAGGCATCGATGACTGAAAGCAGATAGACACCTATGAATACGAAGACACTTAAGTCGCGCTGTCGCCGGTAAGCGTCTTTTTTCCTTTTGAAGGTAGATTGGAAGTATTCCAGTTGCCGATTGACATCTTCTACGGTATAGCCGGGTGGAAGGAAATCCAGGTAACTGTCCTGACTGGGGTTGTTACTCATGATATCCTGATAGGCTTGTGAATAGTCTTTGTACATCTGGGAGTTCCAGGTCAGGGCATAGGCACATCCTACAAATCCTCCGTAAATGATGGGAAGTTTCCAGTATTTACGGTTGTAGATTTGGCCTGCTCCGGGGAGTACCATTGCCAGCCAGACAGATTTGTTGGAATTAGGTATCCAACGCTTTTTAGGAACTTCCATGGCTGCCTGCTGCTGGAGGGAATCGTTCTTGTGAGCCAGTAAAGCAGTATCGACCGGTGCTTCCATGGACCGGAGGATGGCTTCGCGATTGATGTCGATACTGTCCATTAAGGCCAGGCTGTCGGCGATGTGCTGCTGGCGGATAGAATCTGCGTCTAGCAGACCTGCCCGATGTTTTCGTGCCCTTTGTGCGGATACCTCGGTATGGCTGCATAAGATGACACTGAAGGCCAGGAACAAATATAAGATGTATGTATATTTATGCTGTTTCAATGTTGTCCTTTATTTATTCGGTTGATTTCAAGGAATCCAGAATCTCCATGATACGTTCCAGATCTGTTTCGTTATCGAAAGGAATACTGATTTTTCCTTTTCCCTTCGGGCTGCATGACAATTGTACCTTTGTTCCGAAAAAGTTGCACAGGTGATCCTGCAACAACGTATATTCTTCGGAGAGCTTGCACCCTTTAGGGGAAATCTTTTTTCCTCCGGATTCAATCGTTTCACCCGCCGAAAGCGATTTGACGATTTCTTCTACTTTTCTTACAGAATATCCTTGGGTGATGATTTCATTGAAAATCCGGATCTGGGCCTTCGGGTCATCCAGTGCCAACAAGGCTCTGGCGTGTCCCATGTCGATTTCCTTGTTTTTCAAGGCCATCTGGATGGGAGCAGGCAACTTCAACAGGCGGATATAGTTGGCAATGGTAGCTCGTTTTTTACCGACCCGTTCACTCAGACGCTCTTGGGTCAGGTCATATTGTTCAATCAGATGCTGGTAGGCCAATGCGATTTCCAGTGAGTTCAGGTCTTCCCGCTGGATGTTTTCTATCAGAGCCATTTCCATGACGTGCTCATCATTGGCCGTGCGTATATAGGCCGGGATGCTTTGCAGTCCTGCCAGAATAGAGGCTCTGTAACGGCGTTCACCGGCAATAATCTGATAGGAGTCTTCGCTCATCTGCCGCAGGGTAATCGGTTGGATAATCCCGATTTCTGCGATGGAATCAGCCAGTTCCTGTAAGGCGATGGGATCAAATTCACGGCGGGGCTGGTTCGGATTGACCGAAATCTTGCTCAGCTCTATCTCGTTGATAGAAGAAGAACCTGACGTCTTGACCTCATCGTTGGATATCAGCGCGTCAAGCCCTCGGCCTAATGCAAATTTTTTCTGTACTGCCATATTTGTTTTTTATGTTTCAAGCAGATACAGGGAATTCCAGAACTTTCCCGGGGTACGGGAGTCTGTGTACCGGAGATTCTCTGTACGGCTTTTATTTATTCTTGTTAATAATTTCGTTGGCCAAGGCCAGGTGGTTTTTGGCGCCGGTAGATTCCGCATCGTACAAGATGGCCGGTATACCGTGGCTCGGAGCTTCGCTCAGTTTTACATTCCGCTGGATGATGGTCTTGAATACCAGTTCCTGGAAATGCCGTTTCACCTCGTCATAGATCTGGTTGGCCAGACGGAGGCGGGAATCGAACATTGTCAGCAGGAAACCTTCTATTTCCAGTGACGGGTTCAGCTTCGTTTTGATGATTTTGATTGTGTTCAGCAGTTTGCTGATTCCTTCCAATGCGAAGTATTCACATTGCACCGGAATGATAACCGAGTCTGCCGCTGTCAGGGCATTGATGGTAATCAGTCCCAATGAAGGCGAGCAGTCTATCAGGATGTAATCGTATTCGCTTTTGATGGATTCTAGCGCATGTCTTAATATTTTCTCACGGTTCTCCAGGTTCAGCATTTCTATTTCTGCACCTACTAGGTCTATGTGAGAAGGAATGATGTCTAATCCGTCAATATCGGTTGTATAAATGGCTTCCCGGATATCGGCCTGTTTTATCAGACATTCATATACAGAACTGTCAATATCTTTCAGGTCCACTCCCAGGCCCGATGATGCATTTGCTTGGGGGTCAGCGTCTATTACCAGTACTTTCTTCTCGAGAGTAGCTAAGGATGCAGCCAAGTTAATAGTTGTTGTCGTTTTACCTACGCCACCTTTTTGGTTGGCTAAAGCAATAATTTTTCCCATATTCATCAGTTTATTCAACGTGCGAAGTAACGAATAATCGGTGACAGTACCTATTAAAAAACGGCTACTTTTTTCAAAGTGTTGATAACTTACCGCTTTTGTTAATAACTTCGGCAGGGCAAAGATACATAAATCTCCTAAATATCGGGAATGCTTTGATAAGATTAAGATTTGTAAACGGATTGTCACGGTCTTTTCTTTGCCGTATCAGCGGAAAGGTTGTACCTTTGTAACTGTAAAAATGAAAGAAACATGACTGAAACAAGTAGACCTTTATTGTTGCTGTCGAATGATGACGGCTTTCAAGCAAAAGGAATCCAATGTCTTATAGAAACTTTGCGGCCGATTGCCGATTTGATTGTGGTTGCGCCTGACGGACCTCGTTCCGGAAGTTCCGCAGCCATTACTTCCATCTGTCCTATTCAGGTGAAATGCCTGACAGAGGGAGACGGGTTGAAACTGTACAGTTGTAGCGGAACGCCGACAGACTGTGTCAAGATAGCCCTGCATTCCTTTGTTCCAAGAGTACCGGATATGGTGATAGGAGGTATCAATCACGGTGACAATTCTTCGGTAAATGTCCATTACTCCGGTACGATGGGAGTGGTTATCGAAGGATGTCTGAAAGGAATACCTTCCGTAGGATTCTCGCTGTGCAATCATGATGCGGATGCTGATTTTAAGCCTGCATACCCTTATATTCGGCGGATTGTAGAGGAAGTTCTGGAGAAGGGATTGCCGAAAGGAACCTGTCTGAATGTGAATTTCCCGGATACACCGAAGCTGAAAGGTGTCCGTGTGTGTCGGCAGACCGACGGGGTATGGACGCAGGAGTATGTCCCTTGTAATCATCCGCGTGGCGGGGCTTATTTCTGGATGACCGGTGTTTACCAGAATGACGAACCGGAAGCGGAGGATACAGACCATTGGGCGCTTGACCATGGCTATGTGGCTATTACACCGACTAAAATCGATGTAACGGATTACGAGTTGAAGAAGCAGATAGAATCCTGGAACTTACACGTATGAAATATTATCTGATAGTTGGAGAGGCCTCGGGAGATTTGCATGCATCCAATCTGATGAAGGCACTGAAGGAAGCGGATGCTTCGGCCGAGTTCCGCTTTGTTGGAGGTGACCTGATGGCGGCGGTAGGAGGAACCTGTGTGAAATCGTACAAGGATATGGCTTACATGGGCTTTATCCCGGTTTTACTTCATTTGCGGACCATCTTCCGTAACATGGATTACTGCAAGGGGGATATTGTATCCTGGAATCCGGATGTACTGATTCTGGTTGACTACCCGGGATTCAACCTGAAAATAGCCGAATATATCCGCGCACATACGCGTATCCCTATCTATTATTACATATCTCCGAAAATCTGGGCCTGGAAGGAATACCGCATCAAGAATATCAAACGTGATGTGGATGAACTGTTCTCTATTCTTCCGTTTGAAGTGGATTTTTACCGGAAGCATCAATATCCTATACATTATGTGGGAAATCCATGTGTAGATGCTGTTTCGGCTTTTCTTGATTCAAAGAAAACAGATTCCCAGGGATTTGTCCGTAAACACGGGTTAACGGATAAACCTATCGTCGCTCTGTTGGCAGGTAGCCGTAAGCAGGAAATCAAGGATAACCTGACTCGGATGATTGCCGCCTCGAAGGAATTTCCGGACTATCAGTTTGTGGTAGCGGGTGCGCCGGGTATCGAACCGGAATTTTATCGGAACTATATGGATGAGCATACACAAATTGTATTCGGTGAAACTTATCCGTTGCTCCAGCATGCTACGGCTGCTTTGGTGACTTCGGGTACCGCTACATTGGAAACGGCGTTGTTCCGGGTACCTCAGGTTGTCTGTTATTATACGGCTGCAGGAAAACTGGTCTCTTTCCTCCGCAGGCATATCCTGAAAGTGAAATACATTTCGTTAGTCAATCTGATTGCCGGAAAAGAAGTGGTGACAGAGCTGGTAGCAGATGGAATGACGATTCCAAATATACGGAAGGAATTGAGAGCTATTCTTCCTTCCGGAATGCAACGTACACGGATGCTGGAGGATTATGACAGGTTGATTGCCATACTGGGTGAGCCTGGTGCTTCCGGCCGGGCTGCAGGACAGATTGTACAGTTGTTGAGAGAACGGAAATAGTACAACAAACAACAATCCCCTTTGCTTGTCTAGTCAGGCAAAGGGGATTGTTGTTTGTTGATGGTGCCTCGTAGCGGGGGCTTAGATTAGGCTGATGAAATACAGGTAGCAGACTGCTGCCGGAATAGCCAGAATGCTGCTGTCGAACCGGTCGAGCATCCCTCCGTGTCCGGGTAAGATGTTACCGGAATCTTTGATTCCCAAAGTGCGCTTCAAGAGGGATTCGGTCAGGTCGCCCCAGGTCCCGAATACTACTACTACCAGTCCCAATCCCAGCCATTGCATGGTACTTAGGAACGGGAAGTAGAGTGAGAGTACGTAAGCTGCTATCATACTGAATACTGCTCCGCCGATTGAACCTTCCCATGATTTCTTTGGTGAGATACGTTCGAATAATCTGTGCTTGCCGAACAGCATTCCCGTACAGTAAGCTCCCGTATCATTTACCCAATTGAAAATGAAGATGGAGAGCGGAAGAATCGGGTTGTATTGCGATACACTGGTTGTCGCATCGCTGTGATAGGCTAGAACGTTCAGCAAAGAAAAGGAGAGTGCGATGTATATCTGGCTCATCATGCTGTAGGCCCAGTTGTTGACCGGATTCGGTTGCTTTTTGTACAGCTCGCTGATTAGCAGGTAAATGATTAGCAACAGATAAGGGATAAAGATTTCATTGCTGCCCGGCGCTACACCGATGTAGCCGAAACACAGGAAAAGGAAAACACCTGCCAGTGCTGAAATATTCCGGTTCATCTGTACATGACCGGTACGGTTTACAATGGTTCCGAATTCATAGATGCTCATCGCTGTGATAAGAGCGAACAGGATGGTGAACGGAATAGGACCGGTCAGGATGCAGCCTACAAGGCATGCTACAAAGATGATTCCGGTAATGCTTCGCTGGATAAGGTTATTTTTCACGATATGGACTGTTTATAGGTTATACTCAGTATCAAAAAACTATAAGTCTGTCATATCCTGAACCTGATAGGGTGGTAGGATATGACAGACTATGATGCAGGGTTTTAAGCCTCCGTAGTATTCGACGCAGATTCTGCTGGAAGAGCAGGCTGTTCATTCTCTGTCCCTTCGGCCGGGGCGTCTGGAGCCGGTTTCTCTTCCGGAGCTTCGATTGCCATGATTTCTTCCGAGCGGGAAGTCCATGGACGTTTACCGAAGATCTTTTCTACATCTTCTGCAAAGATGACTTCTCTTTCAATCAGCAACTGAGCCAATTGATTATGGCCTTCCTTGTGCTTTTCCAACAGGGCCTTGGCACGGGCATATTGCTCGTTGATCATGTTTTGGACCTCTCGGTCAATCAATTCAGCCGTATGTTCGCTGTAAGGTTTGCTGAAGCTATAGTCATCGTTGTTGTAATAACACAAGTTCGGCATCTTGTCACTCATACCGGCATAGGCTATCATGCCGTATGCTTGCTTGGTGACTTTCTCCAGATCGTTCATGGCACCGGTAGAGATGTGTCCGATAAAGACTTCTTCGGCAGCACGTCCTCCCAAGGTGGCACACATTTCGTCCAGCATCTGTTCCTTGGTTGTTATCTGACGCTCTTCCGGCAGGTACCATGCGGCACCTAAAGCTCTTCCTCGTGGTACGATGGTTACTTTAATCAGTGGATTGGCATGTTCCAGGAACCAGGAGATGGTGGCATGTCCGGCTTCGTGTAACGCAATGGCTTTCTTCTCGGCTACGGTCATGACTTTGGTCTTCTTCTCCAGACCACCGACAATACGGTCGATGGCAGCCAGGAAGTCGTCTTTATCTACTGCATTCTTTTTATGGCGGGCCGCAATCAGGGCGGCTTCGTTACATACGTTGGCGATGTCTGCTCCACTGAATCCTGGAGTCTGGCGGGCCAGCAGGTCGACGTCAACACTTGGGTCTAATTTCAGCGGTTTCAGATGGACACCGAATACTTCCTTCCGTTCATTCAAATCCGGTAGGTCTACATAAATCTGTCGGTCGAAACGTCCGGCACGCAGCAAGGCCTTATCCAGAATATCTACACGGTTGGTTGCAGCCAGGATGATGATACCGCTGTTTGAACCGAAACCGTCCATTTCTGTCAGCAACTGGTTCAAGGTATTTTCGCGTTCATCGTTTCCACCCATGTTCGGATTCTTTCCACGGGCACGGCCTACGGCATCAATTTCATCGATGAAGATAATACAAGGTGATTTCTCTTTGGCCTGGCGGAACAGGTCGCGTACACGGGAAGCACCTACCCCGACAAACATTTCGACGAAATCTGAACCCGAAATCGAGAAGAACGGGACATCGGCTTCACCGGCTACCGCTTTGGCTAAAAGAGTCTTACCGGTTCCCGGAGGGCCTACCAGCAGTGCTCCTTTGGGTATTTTACCTCCCAATTCGGTATATTTCTGTGGTTGTTTCAAGAAATCTACGATTTCCTGTACTTCCTGCTTGGCGGCTTCTTGTCCTGCTACGTCTTTGAAAGTGATTCGGTTTGCTCCTTTTTCAAATAACTGCGCCTTGCTTTTTCCTACGCTGAAGACATTTCCGCCTCCACCTGGACCGCCACCGCCACTCATGCGGCGCATAAGGAAAAACCAGAGACCGATAAGGAATACGATAGGTACTACATTCCAGAAAATGAGTCCGAAGTAATCACTCTTTTTTTCGTAACTGATGGAACCGGTAAAGTTTCCACTGCTCTGTTGTTCGTCCAGGAATTTATCCAATGATTCCATGGAACCTACCTGTACATGTATAGACGGACTTCGCCCTACTTTGCTGGCATCTTTCTTGAATACATCGACGATGTTCTCCGGTTTGATGAACATCTCGACCGTATTGTTGTCGTATGCTATGATTTTGCTGGCATATCCTTTGCTTACCATCTCCTTGAATTCGGTATAAGTCACTTCTTTCGAGGCGCTTCCTTCATCACTGGAAAGCCAAAGGTAGGCAAAAACAATGGCAATGACTACGTATAACCACGTCAGACTGAAACGTGGTACGTTCATTTTAGGTTTATTGTTGTTGTCACTCATAGTCGTTTTTTATATCAATGTTGTCAATCCAAATCGGGAATGCGGGTCAATTGTGCGTCAGCCCACAAATGCTCCAGATTATAGAATTCTCTTACTTCCGGGAGGAATACATGTACCAGAATATCCCCGTAATCCATTGCTACCCATTGTGCATTTCTTAATCCGTCAATGCCATATACTTTTTCACCGGCATGTTTGCGGACATATTCTTTCACTGAATCTACGATGGCAATCACTTGGCTGGGAGAGTTTCCCTGGCAGATGATAAAATATTTGCAGATGGTTTCTTCGATGCCGGTCAAATCGGCGATAACAATATTCTTACCTTTCTTTTCTTGGATACCTTCGGTTATTTTCTCAATCAATTTTTTTGTATCGCTCATTCTACTTTGTATTTCTTTAATATTTGAATTCTATTTATATAACGTCTGACAAATATACTTGGTTTTCCTAATATCACGAAAGAAAGTCTGCTATTTCTCATTGTTTTTGTATTTTTTTGGATGCAATGAACTGAAAATCCAGTGATATCGGGCGCTTTTTCCGTTAAAAACAACATTTCTTCGAAAAAAAACGCCGAAAATGTTTGCGTATAAAAAAAAAGTTGTACCTTTGCAGCGTCAAACGAAAAATGACAGCGTTCATGTGACTTTGGGCTATGGTGTAATGGTAACACAACAGATTCTGGTCCTGTTTTTCTTGGTTCGAATCCAGGTAGCCCAACACATTCACAAGTAGAGGTCCTCACGGAGAGGATATCGAAATTTGCTTGGGCTATGGTGTAATGGTAACACAACAGATTCTGGTCCTGTTTTTCTTGGTTCGAATCCAGGTAGCCCAACTTGAAAAAGCAATCCTGAACAGGGTTGCTTTTTTTATTTTATATTTCCTATTGATATTCGTTTTTACATTAATTGGGCTCAGTTTGAGAATTGGGGGGATTAGGTTAAAAGTCTTTTTCCTGAGTTTCTATTTTTTTTCTTTCTATTTTATTTCCACCCATGTTTCCATGGGTAATCTGTTAAGCTTATGTTCCGGTAGGGGCTGAAAAGTCCGGATGGTGCTCGTAAAACAGATCGATTGGTTCTGTCATCATCTACCTTTTATTCTCGGAAATCGTTAGTATTTATGTTTTTGGGCATTTTTTGAACAAGCATGCTATTTTTTGAACAACCGGATAAGTCCTTTTGAACATCGATGCTATCCTTTTGAATAAACCGGACACTCTTTGACGATTAATTGGATTAATATTGTATGCGGAAATAAGCTGTCTTTGGAAGATGATTTTTGAAGGTTCCGATGGGCCGGTTAAAATTAGATTTCGAATGATGATTCTGAATGAGCCATCGGATAGCTTATGGTGGATTATGTTTGTATTTCAAAAAGAAGATAAGTCATGAAAAAGTCTGTATTGGTCATATTGGCATTGCTCTCTTTGATGGAAGGGTGGGCACAGGTTGTATTTAAGAATGATGAGGTGACTGTATCTGAATTGTCAGAGAAGACATGGGTCTTCGAGACTTGGGATTATACCACTATGTATTTGTTGGAAGGCACAGAAAGAGCGATGTTGATTGACGCAGGAACTCGATGTGCTGGTTTGGATAAGATAGTGGAAAGTATTACTGATAAACCTTATGATGTCGTTATTACTCATGCTCATCCTGATCATGCTGGTTGTATCGGTTATTTTGATGAGGTCTGGATGCATCGGAATGATAGTGTATTGATTCAGGAACGTACCAAAGATTATAAAGGAAAAGTTCGTTATTTGCAGGACGGACAAATCTTTGATTTGGGAGAACGTCAGTTGGAAGTGAAGTTAATGCCTGGGCATACTCCAGGGTCTGTGGTACTTCTTGACCGGAAACGGGGAGATTGTTATTCGGGTGACGCTTTTGGCTCAGGTGAAGTTTGGCTGCAATGTAGACCGATGTTGCCTATTGAAACATTTTATCGTTCTTGTTGTCGCATGGAAAAGTTGATGCTGGAGGAAGGTATCAGTAAAATATGGTGTGGACATTATCCTTATTTGAAGAATTATTTGCCTTTGAGTTACATCCAGACTATGATGAAACTGTCCCGGAGGTTGGCTGATGGTAATCAGGATGGAGCTAAACCTTATACTAATCCATCCATACCTCAGCCATCTACGACTCGTAGTATTTCTGATGGATATTGCAAAATAGTGTATGACCTCACCAATGTGACAGATAAAGAAAAGTGAACGATATCACTTACTGCCGGAAATTGATAATAAAGCAGTGACGGTATTGGGAAATGTATATTTATATTATGAAAAATAATAGAGTTATGAAACGAATTTTATTTTTCCTTCTTGTTGTGGGTATGGCTTTATCGATACATGCCCAAGCTCCTTGGGGACCGCAAAGTAAGGTAGTGACTGATACTATCTATAGTAAGATATTGAAAGCAGAGAGGGCTTATACCATTTATCTGCCGAAGAGTTATGAAGTAGATAAGACACGCAGTTATCCGATTCTTTATTTGTTGCATGGGGTGATGGGGGTGAATACCAGTTGGTTCACTGACCAGCGTGCGGGAGAGGTTGCCGACTTGCTGATGGCTTCCGGTGAGGCTTGCGAAATGATAATCGTCAGTCCTAATGCGGGTGGAAATCCTTATAAAGGTGATTGGAACGGTTATTTCAATATGCCGGGATGGGCTTATGAGGATTTCTTTTATCAGGAATTTCTCCCCTACATCGAAAAGACTTACCGTGTAAAAGCAGACAAAGAGCATCGTGCCATAGCCGGATTGTCAATGGGAGGCGGTGGAACAGCTAGTTATGCACAGCGTCATCCTGATATGTATTGTGCTGCTTATGCTATCAGTGCTTTGATGGATATTCCGGAGGTAGGAGCTATGCCTTCTCAGAGTCCTGATGATAAGATGGCTATCCTTACGAAATCAGTGCAGGAGCATAGTTGTATCAAATATGTACTTAATGCCGATGACGCAACGAAAGAGAAGATTCGTTCGGTACAATGGTTTGTAGATTGTGGAGACGATGATTTTTTGCTTGACCGTAATATCGAATTTTTCCAGGCGATGCGTCAGGCACAGATACCTCTTCAGTTCAGGGTACGCGATGGAGGACATGTCAATGAATATTGGCATTCGGCACTCTATACCTGTTTACCTTTTGTCAGTCGTTGTTTTGGAAAATAATCATTTAAAACTATAAATGTATGCAGATGAAACGATTATTTGTGGTAGCTGCAGTCCTTTTGATGAGTGCTGCAACATGGGCACAACAGGCCTTGTGGGGAACAGCTCCAGTAGTTTCTCCAGATATTCATGATGATAATACAGTAACTTTCCGTCTGAAGGCACCTAAAGCGGTCAGTGTACAGGTTACCGGAGATTTTCTTCCCGCACGTCCGATAGAGACACCTAGAGGAGTATGGGAAGCACCGGGAATAGCTGATCTGAAGGAAGGTAAAGATGGTGTTTGGGAATTTACAACCACTGCTCCGCTGAAACCGGAACTTTATAGCTATTCTTTCATTGTAGACGGGCTGAAGATCATGGACCCGAGTAATGTGTATATGATTCGCGATGTGGCCACAGTCACTAATGTTTTTATTATTGGTGGCGGACGCGCTGACTTGTATAAAGTGAACGATGTACCTCATGGAACAGTAAGCCGTATGTGGTATAATAGTCCTACATTAGGGATGGACAGACGGATTACAGTATATACTCCTGCAGGTTATGAAACGAGCGGAAAACGTTATCCGGTGTTTTATCTGCTTCATGGAGCAGGAGGCGATGAGGAGGCCTGGATAAATCTGGGACGTACTTCACAGATACTGGACAACCTGATTGCAGAAGGCAAAGCTGAGCCGATGATTGTAGTAATGACCAATGGAAATGCTTGGCAGGAAGCTGCTCCAGGCGAGTCTTCAAAGGGATATACCGTACCTTCTATGCGTCCTGATGAGGCTAAAAATACGGTGGAAGGTGCTTTTGAACTGGCTTTCCCTGATGTCGTGAAGTTTGTGGAAAAGAACTTCCGTACAAAGAAAGGCCGTGCTAACCGTGCGATTGCCGGACTTTCAATGGGAAGTTTCCATTCTGCTAACATATCCCGTTATTATCCGGATATGTTCGGATATGTAGGTTTGTTTTCAGGTGCTACTTCGAAGAATGAGAAATCAACCAGTCCGGTATATGCCGATTTCGATGCTAAACTGAAGGTTCAGTTCTCTAAAACACCTTTGTTATATTATATCGCTTGCGGTAATACGGATTTCGTATTCAAAAGTGTAACTGACTATCGTAAGATGTTGGATGAGAACGGATATAAGTATGAATATTATGAAAGTGACGGCGGCCATATCTGGCGTAACTGGCGTATCTATCTGACAGAGTTTGCTCCCAAATTATTTAAATAGTTAGAAATCGATATTTTGTAAATTTAATAATATGAAAAAACAACTTTTTTCAATGGCAGTAGTTGCTGCTACATTATGTGCTTGCGGTTCGAGTACACCGCAATTGGGGAAAAATTCCATCGATGAGGTGATTGGAGCCATGACTTTGGAAGAAAAGGCTCACCTGGTAGTAGGTACAGGTATGAAAGGCTTTTCGGGAGACAGTGCTGTGATAGGTACTACGAAAACATTGGTGCCTGGTGCTGCAGGAACAACTTATCCGATTGAACGTCTGGGAATTCCTGCAGTCGTTTTGGCAGATGGTCCTGCCGGATTACGTATCGATCCGATTCGTGAAGGAGATTCAGCTACCTATTATTGTACACATTTCCCTATCGGTACACTGTTGGCATCTACTTGGAACCAGGAGTTGGTAGAGCAGGTAGGTCAGGCTATTGGTAACGAAGTGTTGGAGTATGGTGCAGATGTCTTGTTGGCTCCGGCTTTGAATATTCACCGTAATCCGCTTTGTGGACGTAACTTTGAGTATTATTCTGAAGACCCTGTTGTTGCAGGTAAGATCGCCGCTGCGTATGTACGGGGTGTACAGAGTAATGGAGTAGGTACATCTATCAAGCATTATGCAGCAAACAACCAGGAAACGAACCGTACAGGAAATGATGCCCGTGTCTCTCCACGTGCGTTACGTGAAATTTATCTGAAAGGTTTCGAAATTGCAGTAAAGGAATCTTCTCCTTGGACTGTGATGTCTTCTTATAATTACTTGAATGGAACCTATACTTCAGAAAATCCGGAATTGCAGACTACTTTGTTGCGCGATGAATGGGGATTCAAAGGTATGGTCATGACAGACTGGTTCGGTGGTAAGGATGCTATTGCTCAGATGAAAGCAGGTAATGATATGTTGCAGCCGGGTACCGATAAGCAGTATGAGGCTATTATAGAAGGTGTGAACAATGGGAAACTGGATATGGCAGTGCTCGACCGGAATGTAAAACGCATCTTGGAGATGATTGTACAGACCCCGCGTTTCAAAGGGTATAACTATTCCAATAAACCGGACTTGAAGGCTCATGCAGCTGTAACTCGCCAGTCTGCTACAGAAGGTATGGTATTGTTGAAAAATGATAAGGAAACATTGCCTTTGGCTTCTACAGTCAAGAATGTGGCTTTGTTCGGTTGCACTTCGTATGATTTCATTGCCGGAGGAACAGGTTCTGGTAACGTGAACCGTGCTTATACGGTATCATTGCTTGACGGTTTGAAGAATGCCGGTTATACTGTCGATGAAAATCTGAAGAATACCTATGAACAATATGTCGCTGCAGAGAACAAGCGCTTGCAGGAAGCCAAGAGAGAATGGTTCATGCCATTGTCTCGTCCAACTGAAATGAAACTTGATGCTTCAGAAGTAAGTCAGTTAGCAGCCAAGGCTGATGTTGCATTGGTGACAATCGGTCGTACATCGGGTGAATTCCTTGACCGTCAACGTGCAGATTTCAACTTGAATAAAGAAGAAATGGATTTGCTGAAGTCTGTATGCAATGCATTTCATGCAGCCGGTAAGAAAGTGGTAGTCGTACTGAATATCGGTGGTGTAATAGAAACTGCTTCTTGGAAATCTCTGCCGGATGCTATTCTTTGTGCTTGGCAGGCTGGTCAGGAAGGTGGTAACAGCGTAGCCGATGTATTGAGCGGTAAGGCTTCTCCTTCTGGACGTTTGACAATGACCTTCCCGGTTAAATTCGAAGATGCCGCTTCTTCTGCTAACTTCCCGATTAACTTGAAAGCTAACATTGACATTACAAACAAGGAACAACAGAAAGGAAATGTCAAGAATGTAGATTATACCAACTATGAAGAAGGAATCTATGTCGGCTATCGTTATTTCGACAGCTTCAATAAAGAAGTATCTTATCCTTTCGGTTACGGTTTGTCTTATACCTCTTTCAGCTACAGCAATCCTGCAGTGAAGTCTGATAACGGTGTTTATACTGTTACGGTAGATGTACAGAATACAGGTAAGACAGCAGGTAAAGAAGTGGTTCAGCTTTATGTTGCGGCTCCGGATGCAGCCAAATGCAATAAGCCTGAAAAGGAACTGAAGGCTTTTGCTAAAACAGCCGAACTGAAACCGAACGAAAAAGCAACTGTAACCTTGAAGGTAAATGCTGCTGATTTGGCTTGGTTTAATGAAGCTTCTTCATCTTGGGTTGTAGATGCCGGTACATATAACTTCCTTATCGGTGCTTCCTCACGCGATATCAAAGCTACACTTCAGGCTGAAGTCGCTGCTTCTTCTCAGAAGGTCAATGATATTTTGAAACCTCAAGAAGCTATTCAGGAATTGAAGAGATAACTGGCTATTTGTAGAATTGGGAAAGACCCGGTGAATACCGAACTGGATTTTGCCGGGGCTTTCTTTTTATAACCTTATATATTTATCAATAGAATAACATGAACAAGAAAGTTTTTTTATCGCTGGCCTTGGCGACAAGTATGTTTACGGCTACTGCTCAACAGGTAGCGCCGGCCATTCCTCGGGATGAAAAGATAGAACAGCAGGTAGAAGCATGGTTACAGAAGATGACGCTCGAAGAGAAAATCGGGCAGATGTGTGAACTGACTATCGATGTTTTGCAACAGCGTACCAATCCGTTTGAAGGCCTGAATATGGAGAATCTGAAAGTTGCTGATCTGCAGAAGATTCTCAAGAAATATGGAATAGAAAAAGAATTCGATCTCTCAGGTGGAATTCCTGATAAGGATGTGATGATGAAAATCTACATGCGTATCCAGGGAATAGAAAGTCAGAAAGGTTTCCAACTCAGCGAAGCTATGCTGGACTCTGTCATTGGTAAATACAAAGTAGGTTCTATCCTGAATGTCCCGAACGGTAAGGCTCAGACTGTACAGAAATGGCAGGAAATCATCAAGCGTATTCAGGAAAAATCGATGGAGGAGATAGGGATTCCTTGTATTTATGGCGTTGACCAGATTCATGGAACGACCTATACGCTGGGGGGAACTTTCTTTCCACAGGGTGTCAATATGGGAGCTACTTTCAACCGTGAACTGACACGCAGAGGAGCCGAAATCTCTGCTTATGAGACAAAGGCAGGAAGTATTCCTTGGACTTATGCTCCGGTAACCGATTTGGGTCGTGATCCACGTTGGCCACGTATGTGGGAGAATTACGGAGAAGATTGTTATCTGAACGCTGAAATGGGACGTGAAGCTGTACTTGGTTACCAGGGAAATGATCCGAACCATATTGGCGATAATTCGGTAGCCGCTTGTATGAAGCACTATATGGGATATGGTGTTCCTGTTTCCGGAAAGGACCGTACGCCTTCTTCCATTACTGAACAGGACATGCGTGAAAAGCATTTTGCACCTTACCTGGAAATGGTGAAAAACGGTGCCTTGTCTGTAATGGTGAATTCTGCCATGAACAATGGGTTGCCGTTCCATGCAAATTATGAACTGCTTACGGAGTGGTTGAAGAATGACCTGAATTGGGATGGTATGATTGTAACAGACTGGGCGGACATCAATAACCTTTACAGCCGTGACCATATTGCTAAAGACAAGAAGGAAGCCATTAAGCTTGCTATCAATGCCGGTATCGATATGTCTATGGATCCTTACGACTGGAAGTTCTGTACATTATTGAAAGAGCTGGTGGAAGAAGGAGAAGTTCCGATGAGCCGTATTGACGATGCTGTGCGCCGTGTCTTGCGTCTGAAATATCGGTTGAACCTGTTTGAGAAGCCTTATTATGACCTGAAGGATTTTCCTCTTTTCGGTAGTGCTGAGCACGCAGCAGCAGCTTTGAAAGCTGCCGAAGAATCCTTGGTTCTGTTAAAGAATACAGATGGCATACTTCCGCTGGCAAAAGGTAAGAAGATTTTGTTGACAGGTCCGAATGCCAATTCTATGCGTAGCTTGAATGGTGGTTGGTCATACACTTGGCAAGGTAGTAATGCTGAAGATTGTTCAGAACCTTATAATACGATATTGGAAGCCTTTACCAATAAGTTTGGGGCTGAAAATATTATCTATGAGGCTGGAGTGACTTACAATGAAAAAGGAAATTGGTGGGATGAAAATGCTCCTGAAATTGAGAAAGCTGTAGCAGCAGCTGCCCAGGCTGATTACATCGTGGCTTGTATCGGTGAAAATTCTTATTGTGAAACTCCGGGAAACCTGACTGATTTGACGCTTTCTGAGAATCAGCGTAATCTGGTGAAGGCACTGGCTAAAACCGGTAAGCCTATCATTCTTGTGCTCAACGAAGGTCGTCCGCGTATCATTGCTGATATCGAACCGTTGAGTAAGGCTGTTGTGAATGTTATGTTACCGGGAAACTACGGTGGAGATGCTTTGGCTAATCTGGTAGCCGGTGATTCCAATTTCAGTGGTAAGATGCCTTATACTTATCCGAAAGAAATCAATTCACTGATTACTTATGACTATAAGCCTTGTGAGCATATAGGTAAACAGATGGAAGGTGCCTACAATTACGATGCAGTAGTCAATGTACAGTGGGCATTCGGCTATGGATTGAGTTATACGACTTTTGCTTACAGTAACTTGAAGGTCGATAAGACCAGCTTTACAGCCGATGATGTACTTACTTTCACCGTCGATGTGAAGAATACCGGCAATCGGGTTGGTAAAGAGAGTGTACTGCTCTTCAGCAGTGATTTGGTAGCTTCGCTTACTCCGGACAACCGTCGTTTGCGCGCATTTGATAAGGTGGAATTACAGCCTGGAGAGACCAAGACTGTTACCTTGAAAGTTAAAGGTTCAGATTTGGCTTTTGTAGGGTACGATGGCAAGTGGATACTTGAAGAAGGAGACTTCCGCATGCAGGTTGGTGACCAAGTGGTTGGAGTCGCATGTTCACAGACAAAGAAGTGGGACACTCCTAATAAATGACTATTCTTAGAATAGTACTTAGCTGATAAGCGTGAAGAGGAAATCTGCATACCTGATATCAGGCAGATTTCCTCTTTCTTATTTGGGGATACTTCTGTTAGAGTAGAGACGTTTTCTGTCCATGAAAAAAGCCTGTACTAAGGAATTGACTTCCTTTTGTACAGGCTTTCATGATATGAGAACAATGTTTTTTTATTCTTTGCTCAAGGCTTCATCGATGGCAGCTATCTTTTTCTGTACCAGCTCCATATCTGCTTTCAGCCGTTCTATTTTCCGGTTGATTTCTGATACCAGCGAATTCCCTTTCTTCGATGAAGAATTAAGGAAACCCAGGTTGTTTTCATAGGTCTGGATATCGTTTTTCAGCCCTTCGTAAGTACGGACCAGTTTCTCGCGGTCTCTATACAAATTACCTTCCTTGTTCAGTCCAGACTTGAAGTTGCTCAGTTTCTTTTCAGTTGCGGAAAGATGCAGCTTGTCGAACAGGCGGTCTACTACGGCATGATATTCCTTGTACAGCCGGTCTTTTTCCTTGAAAGGTACGAAACCGATGCTGTTCCATTCCTTCATGAGGGCACGGGTCTTGTCCGCAGTTGCTTCGTCAGTCGTTCCGGCTTCATCCAGGGCCTTGAGCTGGCTGATGACAGCTTCCTTCTTGGCTTGGTTTTCCGATTCAATGCTTCGCTGAGAAGAAGTGGCTTTGTTCTTTTGTTCGAAGAAATAATCGCAGGCTCCTATGAAGCGTTTCCATACGGCATCTGAGTGCTTTTTGGCAACCGGACCGATGGTTTTCCATTCTTTCTGTAACTTAGTCAGGATTTCGGCTGTTTCCTTCCAGTCTGTACTGTCTTTCAGTGATTCGGCTTTCTCGCACAAGGCTTTTTTCTTTTCCAGATTCTCGGCCATACTCTCTTTGATGGATTTGAAGAAAGCGGCTTTGCGGCGGAAAAATTCGTCACAGGCAGCGCGGAAACGTTCGAAAATCTTCACGTTCATTTTCTGAGGGGCATAGCCGATAGTTTTCCATTTAGCCTGTAGTGCCAGAATTTCCTGGGTCTTGTCTTCCCAATCTGCGAATGTCTTGAATGTATCATATTCCATTGATTCGACGATTTCGCAGATAACAGTCTTCTGGTCCAAGTTATTCTGTTCCTTTTCTTTCAATTCTTCGAAATGCTGCTGGTGACGGCGGTTTACCGTAGTAGATGCAGCCTTGAAGCGTGCCCAGATGTTTTCGCGCAGTTCTTTGGCTACCGGGCCGATGCTACGGAATTCCTGGTGCAGTTTCTGCAGTTGATGGAATGCTGATACCACATCGGGTTCGGTCGCCAGTTTTTCGGCGGCTTCGCACAGATGCAGTTTGGCTTCCAGGTTTTTCTTGAAGTCATATTCGCGGAATTCGTTGTTCAGTTTCAGCATGTCGTAGAATTTCTCGGTATAAAGCTGATAGCTTTTCCATAGTTCGTTGACTTTGGCTGCCGGAACCTGTTTGATTTCGTTCCATTCCTGTTGCAGTTGCTTGAATTCGTTGTAACGTTTGCCTGTGTCTTCAGGGGTTTCAGTGAATTCCTTCATCTTGTCCAGAATAGCCAGTTTCTTAGCCAGATTCTCTTCTTTTTCCTGCTCCTGTGCAGCTGTCAGCGTATTCCGTTTTTCTTTGATAGAGCCCATAACCTGCTTGAATTCGGCTTCTTGCGGGTCTGGGGTAGGGGTGAATTCTTCGGCTTTCCCGCCTCCTTCGATGAAGGCTTTGCGGGCAGCTTCTTGTTCGGCTTTATGTAGTTTATAGAAATTCTGTTTTAAGGCATCGATTTCCTGTTTATCTGCATTGCAGGCGTCTTCGTCTATTTCTTTCAGGCGCTGTATGACTTCTTCTTTTGTTAGTTTGGAGGGAAGTGTTACATTCTCAGTTTCTTCGATAGGGGGAACCGAAACGGAAGGTGTGTTTTCCACCGGAGTTTCAGTTAACGGGCGGTTAGTATCATTTAATTCCATCGTGAGTAGATTTTAAGTATATGCTTACTTGAAGTATCATTACAAAATAAACAAATTAAATCTGATTTTCATATTTTTTTGCAAGTTATTTTTGGTCTTATCCCTGTTTTTCCTTCCTTTTTTTACGAAATGCTATTCAAATAGCCCTTTTCTGTGAAAGTATTTCATCGTAGAGGGGGAGTTGTGTGTCTGTATGACGTATGGGTACTTCGGATATTCATGAAACAGAAACCGCTGGAAAAGCAGGTTCCTGTTTCCAGCGGTCAAGTTGTATATATTAATATGGTGTATCAGGAAAGCATGACGGTGATTCCCATGTAGAGCAACATGCCGATAATGTCGTTCGTAATGGAGATGAACGGACCGGTAGCAATGGCCGGGTCTATTTTCAGTTTCTCCAGCGTCATAGGAACCAAGGTACCGAAGATAGAAGCGAACATCACGACAGCAAACAGGCTGATGGATACGGAATAGCTGACTGTTGCACTGGCTCCGAAACGGATGAAGTTGTAGATATATACCAGCATGGAGATGATGGTAGCGTTGATGAGGGCTACAACCGATTCCTTCATGACTTGCTTCAGGGTGTTTTCGGCGTTCAGGGAACTGTTGGCCAGACCTTGCACAACCAATGCGGAGGATTGGGTACCCACATTTCCTCCGGTACCACCGATAAGCGGAATGTAAAGAGCCATTTCGGGATGAGCGGCAAAAGTGGAATCGAAATTTCCCAGAATCATGGAGTTACCGATACCGCCTAACATACCGATGAGCAACCAGGGCAGGCGGGCTGTCGTCTGACGGAAGACGTTATCGTCCGATTCTACATCCTGTGACAAACCGGAAGCCAACTGATAGTCACGTTCTGCCTGTTCACGAACTTCGTCCATGACGTCGTCTACAGTGATACGTCCTACCAGACGTCCGATGCTGTCTATTACAGGTACAGCTACCAGGTTGTATTTTTCGATGATTTGTACGACTTCTTCGATAGGGGTATCTACATGGACAGAAACAGGGTCTTTCTTCATGACGTGTTTCACTTTCGATACAGACGGGCTTGAAATCATTTTCTTCAACGGGAATACGCCGCGCAGCCGTTCATCGTCGTCTACTACATAGACATAGTAGATTTCGTCCATGTCTTCTGCCTGTGTCCGCATTTCACGCAGGCATTCCGGCATACTCCAGTTCTCGTTCACTACTACCATTTCGGTACCCATCAGACCACCGGCAGTATCCTCGTCGTATTTCAACAGGTCGACGATATCGCCCGCCTGTTCAATGTCTTCGATGTGTGAAAGGACTTCTTCCTGTTTGTCTTCGTCCATTTCACGGATGATGTCGACGGCATCGTCCGAGTCCATGTAGTCTACGAAGCGCTTGGCGATGGTTTCAGAAGGAAGGATTTCCAGAAAACGCTTTCGGGCGTCTTCGTCCATTTCAATCAATACATCGGCTGCGGTTTCGTTGTCCAGCAGCAGGTAGATGAAACGTGCTTCCTCTGCATCCAGTTCGTTGCAGAGTTCAGCGATGTCGGCAGGATGCAGTCCGCTCAGGTATTCTTTCAGTTGTTCCGATTCTTTGCTTTCTATCAGTTCGGAAACATGCTTTAATTCGTCGTTGTTCATCCTGGTAAATGAGATTAGAAGAGTTTGTTTAAAGTATAGTAGTTATTCCCGTTTTACCTCAGAGGGGGTATCGGCCAAAGCCTTTTCCACCCGATTGGTCAACTCGATGAAGTCTTCCACCGAGAGTTGTTCCGGCCGTTTGTTGAATAGAGGGTCGGCACTTAGCGGGCTGTTCTTGTCCAGAATGGGGGAGATGGAATTCCGTAGGGTTTTCCGCCGTTGGTTGAAAGTGGTCTTCACAATCTGTTTGAACAGCTTCTCGTTGCATCCCAAGTCCTGGGTTTCATTCCGTGTCATGCGGATGACCGCGCTTTTTACTTTGGGAGGCGGATTGAATACATGCTCGTGTACGGTGAACAGGTATTCTACCCGATACCAGGCTTGTATCAATACGCTTAGAATACCGTAGGTCTTGTTGCCGGGTTTGGCGGCAATGCGTTCGGCCACTTCCTTTTGTATCATACCGGTACAGCACGGGATGAGGTCTTTGTATTCCAGCATCTTGAAGAATATCTGGCTGGAAATGTTATACGGATAGTTGCCTGTCAGCACGAAAGGTTTTCCGTCGAACAGGCTGTTCAGGTCCATTTTCAGGAAATCCTGTTCGATGATGTTGTCACCCAACTGAACGAAATTTTCTTTCAGGTAAGCGACCGATTCGAAATCCAGTTCCACCACTTTCAGTGGTCTACCTTTCGGAATCAGGAACTGGGTAAGTACACCCATTCCCGGCCCTACTTCCAGAATAGGGATATCCGGACATGTATCTACCGTGTCGGCGATGTCTTGAGCTACCTGCAAATCTTTTAGAAAGTGCTGTCCTAGAAACTTTTTGGGTCTGACTAATTTCATCCAGTAAATATTTTCGGGTTATTGAATGCTTTTTGTTGGTAAAAAATTATCTTTGCAACGTGCAAAGTTAAGCATTAATCTTCATATTTCGATTGATTTTGGAACGAACTGAAAGAAAAAAAATACTGAATAAAGTCTGGCAGATTGGCTTCCCGTTGGCTTTGGGCGTAGTGATACTGGTATGGATTTACCATGACTTTGATTTCCAGCGGGTATGGCAGGTCTTGGACGGTGGCATGAATTACGGCTGGATGCTGTTTTCGTTGGTGTTCGGTGTCTTTGGACACCTGTTCCGTGGATGGAGGTGGAACCTTACGTTGGCCCCTTTGGGCGAGTATCCTAAATTGTCGGACAGTGTCTATGCTGTTTTTGTCTCATACGCGGCCAATCTGGTAATTCCCCGTGTCGGCGAGATTTCCCGTTGTGGTATTCTGGCCAAGTATGACGGGGTTTCCTTTTCAAAGTCGTTGGGGACAGTGGTCACCGAGCGTCTGATTGATACCTTGTGTGTCGTCCTTATTACCGGGGTGACTTTGTTGCTCCAGTCGCGGGTGTTTTCTGATTTCTTTGCGAAGACAGGTACTAACATCGGATTTTTCACCGAACTGTTTACTTCTACCAATTTTTACATTACCCTGATCTGTATCCTGGCAGTCATTGTTCTGCTTGTTTATCTGTTGCGCCACCTGACTTTCTTTACGAAAGTGCGTGGTATTCTGCAGAATATCTGGATAGGGTGTCTGTCGTTGAAGCATGTCAAGAATCTGCCTTTGTTCCTCTTCTATACAGTGGGAATCTGGGCCTGCTATTTCTTCCAGTTCTACGTGACCTTTTTCTGTTTTGATTTTTCGGCCGATTTGGGTTGGATGCCGGCACTGGTCATGTTCGTGGTAGGCAGTATTGCGGTAGCGGTTCCTACTCCCAACGGAGCTGGTCCGTGGCATTTCGCTGTCATAACAATGATGATGATGTATGGGGTAAATCGGGAAGATGCAGGAATATTTGCCCTGCTTGTGCATGGAATTCAAACCTTTTTGCTAATTTTGTTAGGCATTTATGGATTGGTGGCATTGCCGCTTACAAATAAAAAGAAAAAATTATGAGTGAACTTCTTTCTTTAGCTCCACAGAATGTGTGGAAACATTTCTATTCATTGACTCAGATTCCTCGTCCGTCAGGACATCTGACCAAGGTACAGGCATTCTTGCTGGAATTCGGTAAAAATGCCGGTGTAGAATCATTTCAGGATGAAGCCGGAAACATCATTTACCGTAAGCCGGCTACTCCGGGGATGGAAAACCGCAAGACTGTTATCCTGCAGGCACACATGGATATGGTTCCGCAGAAGAATAACGATACTTGCCATGATTTTGAAAAAGATCCTATCCAGACCTATGTCGATGGGGAATGGGTAAGAACAAAAGGTACTACATTGGGTGCCGATAACGGTATGGGGGTAGCCGCCATCATGGCCGTGATGGAGGACAAGACTTTGAAGCACGGTCCGTTGGTAGGTCTGATTACTGCCGATGAAGAAACGGGCATGTACGGTGCATTCGGTTTGAAACCGGGAACTATCGAAGGTGATATCCTGTTGAACCTGGATTCTGAAGAAGAAGGTGAACTCTACATCGGTTGTGCCGGTGGTGAGGATCTGACAGCTACCTTGCAGTACAAGGAAGAAGAAACCGACCCGACGGATGTGGCTTTGAAGGTGACCTTGAAAGGATTGCATGGCGGACATTCCGGTATCCAGATCGGTTGTGGCTTTGCCAATGCCAATAAGCTGATGGCTCGTTTTCTGAATCAGGTGATTGCTTACGATGAGGCTTGTCTGGTATCGTGGGTAGGTGGAAACATGCGTAACGCTATTCCGCGTGAATGTGAAGTCATCATTACAGTGCCTGAAACAGAAGTGGAAGATGTTATCGCTTACGTAGGCGAATGCCAGCAGGTATGGCAGGAAGAGTTTGATACGATTGAAGAAGGCATCGAGTTCAAGGCCGAACGGGTAGAATTGCCGGCTTACATGGTACCGGAAGAAATCCGTGATAACCTGGTAGATGCCATCTATGCTTGTCCGAACGGAGTAGAACGCTACATTCCGACGATTCCGGATACGGTAGAGACTTCTTCTAACCTGGCTATTGTAGAAATTGGTGGAGGAAAGGCCGAAATCAAGATTCTGACCCGTAGTGCCCGTGAGTCCATGAAGGATTACCGCAATACGGCTTTGGAAAGCTGCTTCTCGATGGCAGGTATGCATGTAGAACGTTCAGGCGGTTATTCCGGTTGGGAGCCGAATGTCAATTCGCCTATCCTGCATGCCATGAAGAAATCTTATCATGAACAGTTCGGAACAGAACCCGAAGTGAAGGTTATCCATGCAGGTCTGGAATGCGGTATCATCGGTGCGGTGATACCGGGACTGGATATGATTTCGTTCGGTCCTACGTTGCAGTATCCGCATACACCGGGTGAATGCTGTCACATTCCGTCAGTAGCCAAGTTCTACGATTTCCTGATTGCTACATTGGCCAATACTCCGGAAAAATAATGACTGTTGCAACAAACTGAAATTCTCATAAATCTTTGAAAGGAACTGTTTCCGAAGGGAGGCAGTTCCTTTTTTATACCCGTTTGCTTCTTTTAATACTACCACATGCAGTAGTCTGTCTGTTTTTTTCTTACATTAGTAGAAACGAGTCATTTATCATCAAAAACTTAGACTTATGATCAGATTACTGTGTGTTGGATTACTCTTGTTGGGAAGCCTTTTCCCTGTCAGGCTATGTGCCCAGCAATACGATACGATGTGGAAGCAGGTGGAAGACCTTCAGAAGAAGGACTTGGTAGAATCGGTTATCGGAGCGGTGGACGGGATTTACCGGAAAGCGGAGGCGGAACGGAACCTGCCGCAACTGATGAAGGCTTTTCTGGTACGTTCTTCGTATAAGATTGCTTTGACGCCCGATAGTCTGGAAGCGGAGCGGCAGGCTTTGGAAAAGTGGGCGGCCGGAGAAACCGATTCCATCGGGAAGGCAGTGCTCAACAGTCTGTTGGGAACCATGACGTTGGAGGAACGGCAACCGGATTGGGAGAAGGCTATCCGTTATTTCCGTCAGTCGTTGGAAGCCGAGGATTTGTTAGGGAGAACACCGGCCAAGGATTTCCGTCCCATGACCGTTTCTGAATCTTTCAGTGAACGTTATTTCGATGATAACCTGTTCGATTTGTTGGCTCGGAGAGCGATTCTTGCCTTGTCTACCAACTGGAACTTGCGGATGAACACCGAAGTTCAGGGCGAAATTCTGGCTTTGTATCATCGCCTGATGGCGTTTTATGACGGAAAGAACCGGAATGCGGCCTTGCTGACCCAGGTAGCTTACCTGGTAACCCGTTCGGCTGGTAATATGTATGTGATGCAATACCGATTGGAAAATCAGGAGATTATCCGTCAGTTGGCAGAACTGGCAGAAACTTATCGGGGGGAGGAAGCCTGTGCGGATGTCTATTTGAAACTGGCTTATTTCTATAAATGGGAACAACAGCCCGCCAAGCAGCTGGAAGCTGCCCGTACCGGTCTGAAGCTTTATCCCAAATCGGATTTGAAGGAGGCATTGCAGCAGCAAGTCGATGAGGTATTGGCGCTGGGACTGAATATAGACATACCGTGGATGTATCCGTCGCATGAAGTCGAGATGAAGGTCCACTATAAGAATCTGACGAGATTTACCATGGAGTGGTACCGGTTGGATGTTTCGCCGGCTGATTTTACCGGAGATACCGATAAGCCTGAACAGCTGATCCGCCAGAAGGGAAAGAAGGCGGGAAGCTGTACGTATACGTTGACACCGGCTACCGATTATCTTACTCACGATACGGTCTTGACTTACCGGGTGCCGGAAGCTGGTATTTATCTGTTGAAACTGATTCCGGAAGGAGATAAGAAAGGCATTTCGTATACTTCCATGTTTGTTTCTCCATATCAGTTGGTAGCTATGCTTGTCAATTCCCATACATTTGAAGTGACTGCGGTCGACCGCTTGAACGGCCATCCCGTTCCGCGGGCTGAGGTGGTGACCTATACCCGTGAAAACGGAAAGTTCGTCCAGGAACAGGTATATCCTGCAGATGCGGAAGGAAAGGTGTTGATTCCGTTGGGGATGGATCGTTCCGGTTATCGTCCGTTGAAATACATGCACGTGCGTACTCCGGGTACTGATTTTATGGCTATCGGGGCGTCTGCCTTTTACGGTGGAAAATTTCGTGAAGGCGAAGATACAGGATGGAAACAACGGGTCGCCTTGTTTGCCGACCGTTCCTTGTACCGGCCGGGACAGACATTGCATCTTTCGGGAGTCGTTTACCGGCAATTGGGCGATTCGTTGGAAGTGATTCCTGCCGCTACCCGTGAACTGACTGTTTCTGGAGGAGGCAAAGAAGTGGCAAAACTGTCTGTACGTACGGATAATGAGGGTGTCTTCGCTGCCGATGTACCGCTGCCGGCAACCTTGCTTCCGGGGATTTTCCAGGCCATGGTAGCTGGTGAAGCGAGTCTGTCTTTCCGGGTTGAAGCCTATAAGCGTCCTACTTTCGATGTGATGCTTTCCCCTTATCAAGCTGTCTATCAGGTAGGAGATAGCCTGCAGATAACGGGTGAAGCCCGTTTCTTTTCCGGGGCTCCGGTACGTACGGCGAAGGTCAGTTATCGGTTGATACGCTCCAAGAACTGGTTCTGGCGGGGAAGTTTCGATTCGGAAGAACTGGCGAATGGAGAATTGCAGACCGATGCAGAAGGTAAATTTACGGTTCCGGTCTGGTTGGAGCCGCCTGCTGATGCCGATAAGGAAGGGAGTATGATTTATTATTATAACTACCGGGTAGTAGCCGAAGTCACGGAAAATTCAGGTGAGACGCAGGAAGGGAGCACTGATTTGCCTGTGGGGCGCTATTCCATAGGACTGGACATCCAAGGCTTGGATGAGATGGTACCCCGAGAGAAACAGTTGAAAATCCAGTTCCAGACGTTGAATTTGAATCGGCAACCTGTACATACGGAAGTGGAGTATCGGGTCTATGCGTTGGATAAGGATTTGAAGCCGGGTGAACTTTGCTGCGAAGGAAAGGCAAAGTCGCAACAATCGTGGGTGCCGACCGAGGTCTGGGCATTACCGGCCGGGCGTTACCGGATGGTGGCTACCGTTACCGATGAACGGAACCGAACGGTGCAGGATGAACAGGATTTTGTCTTGTTCTCGTTGGATGATACCCGATTGCCGGTTCCGATGACCGACTGGTTCTATCAGGACGGAGAGACTTTGTCTGCGGAACATCCGGCTACGGTATCTATCGGTTCTTCCGAGGATAGTGTCCATTTGTTTGTGGATGTATACCGGGCTGACCGCCGGATTGAATCCCGTCGGTTGATACTCAACCATGAAATAAAAAAGTTTACCTTCCCATACCGGGAAGAATATGGCGATGGCATTTCGGTCAATTTTGCATTCCTTCGGGAGGATAGGTTGTATAGCCATCTGGTACGGCTCACACGTCCGGAACCGGACAAGAAGCTGGTCTTGAAATGGGAGACTTTCCGTGACCGTCTGGAACCGGGAAGCCAGGAAACCTGGACTTTGACGATAACCGACCCGTCCGGAAAACCGGCGGATGCCCATTTGCTGGCTTCGCTGTACGACGCTTCGTTGGACCGTATTTACCAGCACGGGTGGCAGTTCAGTCTGCCTTTCAACCGGTATACTCCTTTTGTACAGGTAATTACTTCGAGCGCGGGAAGAAGTGTTTATTTGTCCGACCGCTTTCCGGTGGTTGCGTCTGGAAACGGCTATGATTTGTTGGCACCCGATACGTATAGCCGTTTGACTGATTTTTCGGCTTTCGGTTTGAGGAGGTATCAGATGAACGGAATGAAAGTCCTTTATGCGGCAGCGGCTCCTATGACCAGAAGTAAGGCACAGAGTGACGAAGCCGTATCCGTTGTCACACAAGAAGAGTCGGGTTCTGCCGTAGAAGTGGAACTTCTTTCGGCAGAGTCGTCAGAAGCTCCGGTGGATGTATTGCGTACACCGGCTGATGAAACCGCTTTTTATTATCCGAATCTGCATACTGATTCGTTGGGACAGGTATCCATTCGTTTTACAGTACCCGAGGGGTTGACAGAATGGCGTTTCCTGGGTTTTGCCCATACAGCATCCATGGATTTCGGATTGCTGGACGCAAAGACTCGGACCGTGAAGGAATTTATGGTGCAGCCTAATCTGCCTCGCTATGTCAGGGCAGGGGATGAAGCGGTATTGTCTGCTTCGTTGGTAAACCTGTCCATGGAAACGGTGGCAGGAAAGGCCTGGATGGAATTGGCCGACCCTGTAACCGGACGTGTCGTTTACCGCAAGGGACAGGATTTTGAGATGGCTGAAGGCAACAGTGGTACGGTTCGTTTTGCTTATAAGGTTTCTGATAAATACGATGTACTGGTATGCCGGATTTGGGCCGAAGCCGGTAATGCCAGCGATGGCGAACAGCATTACCTGCCGGTACTTTCTGACCGTGAATGGGTGACTGAGACTATACCGGTACAGTTGAACGGTGAAGGCAGTGTGACGGTTTCTTTGAAGGACCTTTTCAACGGACAGAGCCGGACGGCCAAAGACAAGCGGTTGACGGTGGAACTGACTGCCAATCCTACATGGTATGCCGTACAGGCTTTACCGGCGGTAGGAGTACCTGAAAGTGATGACGCACTTTCTTGGATGACGGCTTATTACGCCAATGTATTGTCCCGGAAGTTAGTGACCGATAATCCACAGATAACTCATGCCTTGGAGACCTGGAAACAACAACCGGAATCGGAGACATGGCTTGGTAATCTGCAGAAGAATACAGACCTGAAAGGCTTGTTGCTGGACGAAACTCCTTGGTTGTCGGAGGCAGCCGATGAAACGGCCCGGAAACGGAACTTGGCTCTGCTGCTGGATGTAAATGCTATGGACGACCGTTTGCAGACGGCTGTCCGGAAACTGGAGAATCTGCAAGGGCAGGACGGTGGCTGGAGCTGGTACCCAGGCATGGAAAGTAACCGCTATACGACTACGGAAATGGCAAAGCAACTGGCGCGTCTGACAGCTTTGCAGGCACCGTTGGACGAACCGATGAAACAGATGTACCGGCAGGCACTGAAGTTCCTGAGCACACAGCTGCAGAAAGAATACGGGCAGATTCGTGAAACGGAGAAGCAGACTGGTACGCGTCCGGGACTGAGTGATGAGGCTATCACTTACCTGTATATATGCTCGCTGGATACTTTTGCCAAACAGCAGGTCAAGGCGGAAGTGCTGAACTACTGCCTGGAAACCTTGCAGGAGAAGGTACGTCCGGTAGATTGTTCTATTTTGGATAAAGCACGGATAGCTGTCATTCTGCAGGCTTTTGGAAAACGGCAGACGGCTATGGAATGGTTGCAGTCTGTCCGCGAGTATTCCGTTTACACGCCGGAGATGGGGCGGTATTACGATACGCCGAAAGCTGTTTATTCCTGGTGCAGTTACCGTATCCCGACGCAGGTAGCCGCCATGGAGGCAATCCGTCTTCTGGCTCCGGATGAGCAGACGCTGGCAGAAATGAAGCAATGGTTGTTGAAACAGAAGCAGGTGCAGTCTTGGGAAACCCCGGTGGCTACTGCCGATGCGCTTTATGCATTGTTGACCGGTAATCCGTCGTTGCAGGCCGGAGGAATGATGGAGGCTCAGGCCGGTGAGGTGAAGGTGAATACAGGTACCGATGCCATCGGATACGTACGTGCGACTTTGCCCGAAAAGGCAGTCGGCGTACCGGCCGTGAAAATCACAAAGACAGGTACCGGATTGGGCTGGGGCGCTGTCTATGCCCAATATACCGAAAATACCGAGGCGTTGAAACAGAATCGTGCAGGCGGATTGTCCATTGTGCGCCAATTGTTGAAGGACGGAAAGGAAGTGACTGAAGATACGCCGCTCCGGTTGGGAGATAAACTGACAGTCCGCCTGACTGTCCGGGCAGACCGTGACATGGATTTTGTACAGATTACGGACGGACGGGCCGCTTGTATGGAACCGCAGGAACAGTTGTCCGGCTACCGTTGGCAGGCTGGCATCTCCTGTTATCGGGTATCGAAGGATGCCTCCACCCGTTTCTTTATTGACCGCCTGCGGAAAGGTACCTATACGATTGATTATGAAGTCTACCTGGACCGTATGGGAACATACGTGGGGGGGACGGCAACGGTCGGTTCGGTATATGCGCCCGAGTTCAGTGCCCGTACCGGAAGTTTGACGGTGCAGGTCGGTGAGTGAGGATTTAGCATTTATTCTCAGTTGACTTTTGCGCACAAATGATTTTCTGTCTATCTTTGTTTCCGGAAATTAGAAAATCATGACCGATGAAACGTATCTATCTCTTTATAACATGGCTGGTACTGGCTGTCACGGCAGTGCAGGCCCAGCCGAAAATCGCTTTTGACCAAGAAACGAAAGACCTGGGGTATGTGCTGTGGAAGAATCCCACAGCCATTACCTTCCAGTTTACCAATACCGGCGACAAGCCGTTGGTCATTTCGAATGTGACCACCTCCTGCGGGTGTACCAAGGCGGAGTGGACACAAGAGCCTGTCCCTGCCGGAGGAACCGGTGAGGTAACGGCTGTATTCGATGCTGAAGCTATCGGACGCTTCTACAAGGAAGTGGGGGTGTACTGCAATGCCTCGCCTACACCGTTGTATCTGGAATTCAACGGAGAAGTGACCGCCGATTCGAAGAATTTCTCGTTTACCCATCCGTATGGTATCGGACCTATCCGGTTGAACATGGACGAAATCGCATTCGAGGATGTGAACCGGGGAGACAAACCGGTCATCGAACTGTTGGTGGCCAACGCTTCGAACAAGAGTTATACACCGGTGCTGATGCACTTGCCTCCTTACCTGAGCGCGAAAGCTGTACCGGAAAAATTGGGAAGAGGTAAGGCCGGTAAAATCCTGATTACCCTTGATACCGAAAAAGTTCCTAAGTTAGGTATTACCCGTTCGTCGGTATACCTGGCACGTTATCCGGGCGATAAGGTGGGCAGTGATAATGAAATCCCTTTGTCGGTAGTGCTGTTGCCCGATTTCGAAGGGGTATCGGATTTGGAGAAGAAGAATCCGCCGCATATCAGCCTGTCGGCTACGGAACTGGAGTTCAAAGACTTGAAACCGAATCAGCATAAATCGCAGACTGTTGTCCTGACCAATACCGGGAAATCGGACTTGCAGATTAAAGATATGCAGGTCTTCAATATTGCGTTGGGAGTGAAACTGAAGAAACGTACCTTGAAACCGGGCGAATCGACCAAGATGAAGGTGACCGTGCTGGCAGAGAATCTGCCGCGTGTGAAAGGTACGCCGCGTGTGCTGATGATTACCAATGACCCGGACCAGCCGAAACTGACCGTCCGTGTCAAAGCTTCCTTGATGGAATAAACCCTTAAATCTAATATGATATGGAACACCCCGAAAACAATGAAGCCTATAAGGGGTTAACAGTGAACAAGGGCATCGAACAGCCTTCTGTAGTTAATCCTTACCTGAAACTGCGCAAGAAGCCGCAACGGCGTCAGTATACCGCTGCCGAATACGTGGAGGGTATCGTGAAAGGTGATATTACGGTGTTGAGTCAGGCGGTAACCTTGGTGGAAAGCCTGAAGCCTGAACACCAGGTACTGGCACAGGAAGTGATAGAGAAATGTCTTCCGTATTCCGGAAACTCGGTCCGTATCGGAATCAGCGGGGTACCCGGAGCGGGAAAGAGTACATCCATCGATGTGTTCGGTCTGCATGTACTCCAGCAATATGGTGGAAAACTGGCGGTACTTGCCATCGACCCCAGCAGTGAACGTTCCAAAGGAAGTATTTTGGGCGATAAGACCCGTATGGAGAAGCTCTCCGTACATCCGGATTCATTCATCCGTCCCAGCCCGGCAGCCGGTTCGTTGGGAGGAGTAGCCCGCAAGACCCGTGAAACCATTATCCTGTGCGAAGCGGCTGGTTTCGATAAGATTTTTGTGGAGACGGTAGGAGTGGGGCAGAGTGAAACGGCTGTTCATTCCATGGTGGATTTCTTCCTGCTGATTCAGTTGGCCGGTACGGGCGATGAACTGCAGGGAATCAAACGGGGTATCATGGAGATGGCCGACGGCATTATCATCAATAAAGCCGACGGAAGCAATGTGGAAAAGGCCAAACTGGCTGCTACCCATTTCCGGAACGCGTTGAGGCTGTTTCCGCCTGCAGAATCGGGCTGGACTCCGGAAGTGTTGACCTATTCCGGCTTCTATGGATTGGGTATCAAGGAAATCTGGGATATGGTTTACCGATATTTTGACTTTGTACGTGCCAACGGTTATTTCCAGTACCGGAGGAATGAGCAGGCCAAGTATTGGATGTACGAAACCATCAACGAACACCTGCGTGACAGTTTCTACCAGAACCCGACCATTGCTGCCGAACTTCCGCTTCGTGAACAGGAAGTGTTGGGAGGTCTGGCCACTTCGTTTACAGCGGCCAAGAAATTGCTGGATGCTTATTTCAATGAATTGAAGAACAAGGCATAATGTGTGCCGGAAAAACGAACGCCCGTTTTGATGAAGATGTCTAATCGTTTGAATCAAAATGGGCGTTCGTTTGGACTGGAATGTCCGTTCGTTTTTGGAGAAAGGATTTTATGGATACAAATCGCCCGGACTTTCGTAGGAAAATCCGGGCGATTGATATGATAGAGGGTTGTATCTCTTATCGGAGTACGGTATCAGATAGACAGTTCGCGAAGCACATTCACCAGTTCACGGTCAATCGGCTTGTCGTTCTTGATAGCCTTGGTGAACGGTACATAAACGATTTCATCATCTTGAATACCAATCATTACGTTACGCTGTCCTTCCATCAGAGCCTGAATACTGGCTACACCCATACGGCTGGCGATGATACGGTCGTGTGCAGTCGGACGACCGCCGCGCTGCAAGTGTCCGAGGATGGTGACACGGGTATCGTACTGTGGATATTCGTTCTTTACACGTTCTGCGTAATGCATGGCTCCACCGGTGATTTCACTTTCAGCCACCAATACGATGGAACTGCTCTTTGATTTGCGGAAGCCGTTGTTGATTACTTCCTCCAACTGGTCTACTTCTGTATTGAATTCCGGAATAATGGCTGCTTCTGCACCTGCAGCGATAGCACCGTTCAATGCCAGAAAACCGGCATCACGTCCCATAACTTCTACAAAGAACAGACGTTCGTGTGAGGTAGCGGTATCACGGATCTTGTCAACAGCGTCCAAAATGGTATTTAAGGCTGTATCATAACCGATAGTCGTATCGGTGCCATACAGGTCATTGTCGATGGTACCTGGCAGACCGATACAAGGTATATCGAATTCTTGGGCCAACAGACGCGCGCCGGTCAATGAACCGTCACCACCGATGACAACCAAAGCGTCGATACCTTCTCGCTGCATGGTTTCATACGCAATCTGACGCCCTTCAGGAGTCTTGAATTCCTGGCAGCGGGCTGTTTTCAGAATCGTACCTCCTAGTTGGATGATGTTACTTACATTTTCTGTGCGGAATTCCTTGATTTCGCCTGTAATCAATCCTTTATAACCTCTGTAGATACCTTTTACTTGCAATCCGTTGAATATGGCAGAACGTGTGACCGCACGGATGGCTGCATTCATACCCGGGGCATCGCCTCCTGACGTAAGAATACCGATGCATTTAATACTTCCCATAGTTTTTATAGTTAGTTTGATTTTACTGATGCAAATGTATAAAATTACCCGTAATCACGTGATGAAAAACACATTTTTTTATCATTGTTTTTACATTATAAGGACTCTTCGTCCCTGATTACTTTTTTGCAGGCTTCCATCAGCCATTTGGGGGTGGAAGTCGCTCCGCAGATGCCGATTGATCCTATATTCTGAATCAGTTTCCGGTCTATTTCCTCCGGCTGGTCTATCCGATAGGAATTTGGATTGACTTTCTTGCATTCCTCGAAGAGGATTTTTCCGTTGGAGCTTTTGTGGCCGCAAACAAAAAAGATCAGGTCATGTGCGGCGGCAAACCGTCGGATATTCGGCATACGGTTGGCTACTTGCCGGCAGATGGTATCGAAATACTGGAACGTCGCTGTTGGGGCGATATGTTCTTCGATGTAGGCTACAATCTGCCGGAACTCGTCGAGCGACTTTGTGGTCTGTGAATAGAGACGGATGTCTTTGTTGAAATCCAGCTTGTGTACTTCCTCCAGTTTCTCGATGACAATGGCCTTGCCTTCTGTTTGTCCTACCAGGCCCAACACTTCTGCATGGCCGTTTTTTCCGTAGATGACAATCTGTTTCTCCCGGTCGGCAGGAGTGGCATTGTACTCCTGTTTGATACGTTTCTGTAGCTGAAGGACCACCGGACAGGTAGCATCGATGATTTCGATGTGGTTCTCCTTGGCCAACTGATAGGTTTCGGGAGGTTCCCCGTGGGCACGGAGCAGGACTTTGGCGTGTTTCAGCTTGGCAAATTCTTCGTGATTGATGGTTACCAACCCCAGCTTTTCCAATCGTTCGCATTCCTGTCCGTTGTGTACAATATCTCCCAGGCAATAGAGTGTTTCACCCTTTGCCAGTTCTTCTTCTGCTTTCCGGATGGCGGTAGTCACTCCGAAACAGAATCCTGAACCTTCGTCTATCTCAACACGTTGCATGGGTCGCTTTTTCAAATTGGGTTTTCAACCATTCTTTCTGCTCGGCAATGGTCAGGTGGCTGTTGTCCAGTAAGATAGCGTCGTCAGCCTTACGGAGCGGACTGACAGCACGGCTCTGGTCGATGCGGTCGCGCTCTTCTACATTCCGGAGAATGTCTTCGAAAGAGGCTTCCTGGCCTTTGGCCTTCAGTTCATCGTACCGGCGTTGGGCACGGATTTCGGCCGAAGCGGTAACGAATATCTTCAGTTCGGCTTCCGGGAAAACGGCGGTTCCGATGTCTCGTCCGTCCATGACGATACCTTTTTCTTTACCCATTTGCTGTTGTTGCTTGACCAATGCTTCGCGTACGAAGCCCAAAGCGGCAACCGGACTGACGTGTGAGGATACTTCCAGTGAACGGATGCGGTCTTCTACATTTACACCGTTCAGGTAAGTCACCGGGCGTTGGGTTTCCGGGTTCAGTTGGAACGAGATGTGAATGTCATTCATGTGGGCTTTCAAGGTCTCTTCATCGATGTTGCCGGCTTCGTCAAACAAGCCTTGCTCGATGCAGTAAAGGGTGACGGCACGGTACATTGCGCCACTATCTATATAAATGTATCCGATTTCGCGGGCCAGGTCTTTGGCCATCGTGCTTTTTCCGCACGAAGAGAAGCCGTCAATGGCAATGATAATCTTCTTCATGATTTTCAGTTTAGTAAGTTACTGGGAATCTGTAAACGGTTCAAAGATAGTGAAAGGTGAGCGGAGAGGCAAACGAAAAACAAAGTTTTTCAAGTTTGACTCTTCCGAACCGCATCCTGTCTTATGGAAAGATAGTGAAAGGTGAGCGGAGAGATCCTCCTCGCTCCATGGAAGGATGGTGAAAGATGGGCGAAATGGAAGAGATGCTAAAATGTTTTGTCGTTCTGTAATTTTTTTCGGATAATTTGTTGGGTTTTCACAAATTAATGCTACATTTGCCGGACAGAGAAACATTAACCTATAAATTCATTTTATGGAAATTAAAAAATCGCCGAAAGCGGACCTTGAAGGAAAGAAAACGACTGGTCTGTTGATTGGTTTCGTGCTGATATTGGCAGCGATGTTTGTTGCGTTCGAATGGACAGAACGTGACAAAAAGGTCACTACCGATACTGGTGTCGTAGAACCTGCGTTTGAAGAAGAAATGGTTCCTATCACGGAACAACAAGAACAACCTCAGGCTCCTCCTCCTCCTCCTGAAGCTCCGAAGATGGAAGAAGTATTGCAGATCGCTGAAAACGATGCAAACGTTGAAGAATCTACCATCGCAACTTCAGAAGAAGTCGGTGAAGCTGTCGTAGTCGTACAGCAGGCACCTGTTGAAGTTGAGGAAGAAGAAGTGGAAGAACAGCAGATCTTCCAGGTAGTAGAAGAGATGCCGGAATTCCCGGGTGGTATGGCTGAATGTTTGAAGTTCTTGGCTAAGAACATCAAGTATCCGACTATCGCACAGGAAAATGGTGTACAGGGACGTGTTATCGTTCAGTTCGTGGTTAACCGTGACGGTTCTATCGTTGACCCGGTAGTTATGCGTTCAGTAGACCCGTATCTGGATAAGGAAGCACTCCGTGTGATCATGATGATGCCGAAGTGGAAACCAGGTAAGCAGCGTGGTAAGGCAGTACGTGTAAAATATACCGTGCCTGTAACCTTCAAGTTGCAGTAATATTTGGAAAGTATAGTAAAAAGGCTGCTCAATGGGCAGCCTTTTTTATTCTTTGATTGGAAACCTCTAAAATCTGATGTATGGAACAATTGAGCAGTGAACAGCTACTGGCAAAGGTGCAGGAATTTATCGCAAAATCGGATTATGCCCGCGAACCGATGGGAATGTACGATCCGATTAAATATGTGCTCGATTTGGGTGGAAAACGTTTGCGTCCGGTCCTGATGTTGCTGGCCTATAATCTTTATAAAGAAGATGTCGATTCGATTCTGTGGCAAGCTACCGGAATCGAGACTTATCATAACTTTACATTGTTGCATGATGACTTGATGGATAAGGCAGACATGCGCCGTAAAAAACCTACGGTACATAAGAAGTGGAATGAGAACACAGCAATTCTTTCAGGAGATGCTATGTTGATTCTTTCATATCGTTTCATGATGGAACAGTGTCCGGTTGGTAAAATCCAGGAGGTGATGAAGGTGTTCGGGCAGACTGCTTTGGAAGTCTGTGAAGGGCAGCAGTGGGATATGGAATTTGAAACCCGGATGGATGTTACGGTGGATGAATACATTGAGATGATTCGGTTGAAGACTTCTGTGCTGTTGGCGGCATCGTTGAAGATCGGAGCCATTTTGGGAGGTGCTTCGGAGGAAGATGCAAACCGTTTGTACGACTTCGGCATTCGGATGGGCTTGGCTTTCCAGTTGCAGGATGATTACCTCGATGTGTATGGCGATCCGGCTGTGTTCGGAAAGAAAATAGGCGGTGACATTTTATGCAATAAGAAAACCTATATGCTGATTACCGCATTAGAGAAGGCAGAGGGCGAACTGAAGGCTGAACTGATGAAATGGATAGCGGCCACAGGCTATGAACCGGCTAAGAAGATTGCTGCCGTCACTGATATATATAATAAGGTAGGAATTGCCGGGTTGTGCAAGGAACGAATCGAAGCCTACTATCAGGATGGCTTGCACCTGCTGGACGCAGTGGATGTCGAAGCATCCTTGAAAAGAAACCTGCATGATTTTGTATTCAGTTTAATGAACCGTAATTTATAAGCTTATGACGTTACTGACAGATACACATACGCATTTGTTTACTGAAGAGTTTGATGAAGACCGCGACTTGGCGATTATCCGTGCCCGTGAATCGGGAGTCTATCGCTTGTTTATGCCGAATATTGATGATACATCGGTGGAATCACTTCTGTCTACTTGCAAGACGCATCCGGCCTGTTATCCGATGATTGGTTTGCATCCTACCTCTGTCGATGCTGATTGGGAGAAACGGTTGGCGGCGGTCGAGGCTTGGCTACGGGGCCCGGAAACTTTTTACGGTATCGGTGAGGTCGGTATTGATTTGTATTGGGACCGTACGTTCCGTAGCGAACAGATGAAAGCTTTCGATATTCAGGTGCAATGGGCCTTGGAGTTTGAACTTCCGTTGAGTATTCATAGCCGAAGTGCTTATCCGGAGGTCTTGGAGGTGTTGGAACCCTACCGTAAGGAACCTGCTCTCTCCGGTATTTTCCATTGCTTCTCCGGGTCGGTGGAAGAGGCTGCTCCTCTGTTGGAATATGAAAACTTCATGTTAGGTATAAACGGAACGGTGACTTATAAGAAAAGTACGTTGCCTGAGGTCTTGAAGCATATCCCTTTGGAGCGGGTGGTGCTGGAGACAGATTCTCCGTATCTGGCTCCCGTCCCTCATCGGGGAAAACGGAATGAGAGCGCTTATCTGGTCAATGTGGCCGAAAAATTGTCCGATATCTACGGAACGTCATTGGATGAAATTGCCGCTCAAACCACCGGAAATGCCCTGAAAGTATTCTCAAAAGCCTCCCGTACCTTTTAATTTTTATTAATTTTAGGGGATAAGGAAAACTTTTGCCGGTCAGATGTGATGTATCATGAAAAAAAAAGATACATTTGTAACGGAAATCGCTTGCAGTTCGCATTTTTATTTGTAATTTGCACCCGATTTAAGAAGAAAGCCTATTCCGAATGGCCCAAGGAGAGATGCTCGAGTGGTTGAAGAGGCACGCCTGGAAAGCGTGTATACGTCAAAAGCGTATCACGGGTTCGAATCCCGTTCTCTCCGCAAGATGGTTTTAATAGAAAAACAACTAAATCAATTTATAACTATTAATTAATTAATCTTAAAAATTAGACACACAATGAAAAAGTTATTTGCAATTCTTGCAGTGATGGGAGTCCTCTCATTTGGAATGACTCAGACAGCTATGGCTCAGGATTCTACAGCTACAGCCGCTCCGGCACAGACAGAACAGGTTGCAGCAGCTGACGAAGCAGAAGCAGCACCGGTTGTTGTAGAAGAAGGTGGTTTACACAAAGAGTTGAAAACCAAATTTATCGAAGGTGACGCAGGCTTCATGTCTTTGGTTGCTATCGCATTGGTACTTGGTTTGGCTTTCTGTATTGAACGTATTATTTACTTGAGCTTGGCTGAAGTAGACGTTAAGAAATTGATGGCTAAATTGGAAGGCGCTTTGGAAAAAGGTGATATCGAAGGTGCTAAGACAATCTGCCGTAACACTCGTGGTCCTGTTGCTTCTATCTGCTATCAGGGTTTGATGAGAGTAGACGAAGGTTTGGACGTAGTTGAACGTTCAGTTGTTTCTTACGGTGGTGTTCAGGCTGGTTACCTTGAAAAAGGATGCTCTTGGATTACATTGTTCATCGCTATGGCTCCGTCTTTGGGATTCTTGGGTACTGTAATCGGTATGGTTATGGCGTTCGACCAAATCCAGCAGGCTGGTGATATTTCTCCGACAGTTGTAGCAGGTGGTATGAAAGTTGCCTTGATTACTACTATCTTCGGTTTGATTGTTGCTTTGATTCTTCAGGTATTCTATAACTACATCTTGTCTAAGATTGAAGCTATCACAAGCCAGATGGAAGATTCTTCTATCACATTGCTTGATATGATTATGAAGTACAACTTGAAATACAAAAAATAATAAGAACAATGGCTAAATTATCATACAAAGTATCATACTACGTATTCTATGTATGCATCGCACTGATTTTGGTAGTGCTGGGCATGTTCTACGGAGTAGGATACAGCGAAACAAATGCAGCTGGTTTGGTTGAACCGGCTAATACTCCAGCCCTGATGTACCTGATGTACGGTATGTTTGCTGTCTGTGTCGCTGTTACAGTTATTGCAGCAGTACTTCAGTTTGGTGCTGCATTGAAAGATAATCCGAAAGGCGCTATCAAGTCTTTGTTTGGTCTGATCCTTTTGGTCGTATTATTAATTATAACATATAATATCGGTTCTAACGTACCTGTATTGTTGGGTGGTGGTGCTGTTTACGAAAATGCAACAATGTTGAAAGTTACAGATATGTTCCTGTATTCAACTTATGCATTGCTTGTTGTTGCAGCAATTGGTACATTGCTGAACCTGACAGGTATTTTCAAACAGAGATAATATCATTCATTGAGTTTAATAATTTAATAAAGTAAGTAAAATGGCAAAAAAGAAAAGAGATGTGCCGCAGATTAATGCAACCTCTACGGCCGATATTGCCTTCATGTTGCTTATTTTCTTCCTTATTACAACATCAATGGATACTGACCGTGGTTTGGCAAGACAGTTGCCTCCTCCACCGGAAAATAATCAGGAAAAGAGTGATATTATCGTTAAGGAAAGAAATGTTCTCCAGGTTCGAATCAACAAGGATGACCAGTTGATGGTAGGTGGAGAATGGTTCGACATCAAGCAGCTGAGAGAAAGGGCAAAAGAATTCATTGCCAATCCGAATAACGACGAAAATATGCCGGAAAAACATCCGAAGCATCTGCCGTATTTCGGTGACGTAATGATTACAGAAAAACATGTAATTTCTGTACAGAACGACGTTGGTACTAGTTACGACGCTTATCTGCAGGTTCAGAATGAACTGGTTGCTGCATACAACGAATTACGTAATGAGTTGGCTCAGTCACAGTTCGGAAAGAGTTATGCAGAATGTTCAGAAGATGAACAGAAAGCTATTCGTGACTACTATCCACAGAAGATTTCTGAAGCAGAACCTAAAAAATATGGAGGAAAATAATCATGGGAAAATTTAATAAGACTGGTAAGCGTGGCATGCCGGAGTTGAATACCTCTTCTTTGCCTGACCTTATCTTTACCATGTTGTTCTTCTTCATGATTGTAACAACCATGCGTGAAGTTACATTGAAGGTTCAGTTCAAAGTTCCGCAGGCAACTGAATTGGAAAAGCTTGAAAAGAAATCTTTGGTGTCTTTCATCTACATTGGTAAACCGTTGCCGGAATATCAGAAGAAGATGGGTACAACAGACCGTATCCAGTTGAACGACAAGTTCGCTGAATCTTCTGAAGTTCAGGATTACATTTATCAGGAACGTGAAAACATGAAAGAGGAAGATAAACCGTTTATGACTGTTTCCCTGAAGGTTGATGCTAAAACCAAGATGGGTATCGTAACAGAAGTAAAACAGGCTCTTCGTCAGGCTTATGCTTTGAAAATCAACTATTCTGCTACTCAACGTCAGTAATAGTACATTTATAAGCTATAGAAAAAGGGATTGTCCATTCGGGCAGTCCCTTTTTGTTATGTCTATATCTGTGTGTTTGAAAATATATGTGGGTGTAATAGTTGATTATTATCTGTTTTTGTTGATTGGTTTGGTTAATCTTGTGGCTTAGCATAGTGTCGCAAAAAAAATCCTGTATATGTCTCAATACCTTCATGTAAATGAGGAGATTAATCTGTCTGTATTGACAAAGCTTAAAGTGACATAATATACTTGAAATTCTTAAATTTATATCTATTGGTTCTTTATTTCACTTTTTTGTTTCTATCTGGAATAAATTGTTTCTATAAATAGCGTCTATTTTTCATTTTTCTACATTAAAAAAATGTTATAGGGGAAATAAAATTTTTATCTGTTGGATATATATTTAAATATTTTTTCTAATTTAGCGAAAGCTGCATGAAAATACAAGAACTATACAGAGAAATGATTTGTGGTAAATCATACTAAAGACTAGAACTTAAATAAAGTATTAACCTTAATTGTTTAACTATGCAAAAACGATCATTTCTAGTAGTCACAATGTTCCTGATAGGAATGTTCCTGACTGGGATGTATGCCCAAACAATTACTGTTACCGGTAGTGTTATCGATAAGGAAATGGGCGATCCTTTAATCGGTGTGAATGTATTAGTAAAGGGAACTACCAATGGAACGGTTACCGACATGGACGGACATTATTCGTTAACCGTAAATCCGAACGATGTGTTGGTTTTCTCTTACATCAGTATGAAGACGGTAGAAGAAACGGTAAATGGAAGAAAAACAATCAATGTTACCATGGTTTCGGATGCCGAAAGTTTAGGTGAAGTTGTTGTAACCGCAATGGGTATTCAGCGCCAATCTGAAACATTGACCTATTCAGCCCAGACTGTAGGGGGAAGTGATGTTAATGATATCAAGAGTGTGAACATGATCAACTCCCTGCAAGGTAAAAGTGCTGGTTTGATGATTACTCCAAACTCTACCGGTGCCGGTGGTTCTTCAAAGATTCTGTTCCGTGGTAATAAGTCTATCAGTGGTAGCAACCAACCGTTGATTGTAGTGGATGGTGTTCCAGTGATGAGTAGTGTATCAGGAGCACAGGTGAGCAGTAATTATGGAGGTGAACGAGACGGTGGTGATGTGATGTCAACCATCAATCCAGATGATATTGCTTCCATTACTTTGTTGAAAGGAGCTTCGGCAGCTGCTTTGTATGGTGCAGTAGCTGCTAACGGTGCCATTATGATTACTACTAAATCGGCCCAGTCCGGTAAGGTTTCAGTTAATGTATCCAGTAATACAACGATGGAAACACCGATGGTACTTCCTGAATTCCAAAATACATACGGTGTAAGTGACAACGGTACATACAGCTGGGGTGAGAAACTTTCAACACCTGCTCCTAATTATGCAAAAGAATTTTATCGTACCGGATTTACCACTAACAACTCTATTTCATTGTCTGGCGGTAACGACAATATCCAGGCTTACTTCTCTTATGGTAATGTTTATTCAGAAGGTATGACTCCTGAGAATACATACCGTAGCCATAACTTGAATTCAAAGGTAGGTTTTAATATATTGAAGAGTGTACATGTTGACTTCAGTGCGAAATACACCAATCAGTATGTGAAGAATCAGGCAGCTGCAGGATATCTGTTTAATCCATTGACAGGTGTATATCTGTTCCCTCGTGGCGAGGATTGGAATTATTATAAAGATAATTTTGAAGTGTATGATGCCACTAGAGGTTGCAATATCCAGAACTGGACGAATACAGGACTTCAGCAGTATAGTAACCCGTATTGGACTTTGAACCGTCAGACTCCGATTACAGACCGTAACCGTTATGAATTCGGTGGAAGCATCAAGTGGGATATCACCAAAGATTTGAATATTCAAGGACGTATGCGCTACGAAAGAGGTGAAGAACGTTGGCAACACAATCTGTATGCTTCCAGTATCGCTAATCTGTATCCGATGGGACGTATGAAGGATAATCGCTATTTCAGTGACCAGCTCTACGGAGATGTATTGCTGAGCTATAGCCATACATTCAATGATTTCTTCGTTTCGGCTACTGCAGGTTCCAGCTTTACTAAGAGTAAGACCGCTCATGTAGATTTGTGGGCAGAAGGAACTCAGTTTACTTCACCGGGTAACGGTAACATCTATTATCCGAACATCTTTACTCCGAATAACTATTACACCAACATGTCTACCGTTGGTAAAAATGATAATTGGAATACAGAAAAACGATTGAACGCTGTGTTTGCTACTGCACAGTTCGGTTATAAGGACGGATTGTTTATCGATTTCTCTGCTCGTAATGACTGGTCATCTGCTTTGGCATTTACCGAAAGTTGTTCATTCTTCTATCCGTCAGTAGGTGGTAGCTTCCTGTTAGACAGATTCGTCGATTTAGGTAAGAATGTGAACTTATTCAAAGTTCGTGCCAGCTATTCTATCGTAGGTAATGACGTTCCGGTATTTATGAGTAATTTGCTTTACTCTTTGCAGACACAAGGTTCCATTACACCGCCCGAAAATGCTCCGTTCCGTACATTGAAGCCGGAAAAGACGCATTCCTTTGAAGTTGGTTTTGACGGTACATTCTTCCAGAACCGTCTGACCATCGGTTTGACCTATTATAAGACGAATACCAAGAATCAGTTCTTCTCAGTTGCTGCTCCGTATGAATCAGGTCTTCGTAACCGTTATGTCAATGCGGGTAATGTGGAGAACCAAGGTTTCGAATTCAGTGCCGGATGGTATCAGCAATTCAATGATGACTTCAGTTGGAGTACAGACTTGAACTTCTCTTACAACGACAATACCATCAAGGAACTGGTGGATGATCTTCCGAACGGTTTGACATTGACTGATTTCGGTGGTGCCAAGATTATTCTGAAAGAAGGTGGTTCTTACGGAGACTTGTATGTACGTCATATCATGCGCGACGATAGCGGTAAACCGATGAAGGACGCTACTACCGGCAATCCGATTGTAAGTGGTGATACTACAGAAGATATGATTTATGCAGGCAATATGAATGCGAAGTTCAATGCCGGATGGTCAAATACCTTCCATTACAAGGATTTCACCTTGTCTTTCCTGATTGATGGTAAATTCGGAGGTAAGGTATTGTCAATGACAGAAGCTACACTCGATGGTTGGGGTGTTTCCAAGCGTACAGGTGAAGCCCGCGATGCAGGTAAGGTAGTAGTAGACGGTGTAGAATTCGAACCGAAGGCATGGTATACAACAACTGGTGCCAGCAATTTCAATAGTCCGTATGCCAATGAATTCTATGTTTACGATGCAACCAATGTACGTCTACGTGAATTGAGTCTGGGTTATACCTTCCGTAACCTGTTTGGTGTAGGAAAGAACCTGACAGCCGCTATCATCGGACGTAACCTGTTCTTCTTCTACAAGGATGCTCCGATGGATCCGGACGTATCTGCCGGTACCGGAAACGGTGTACAGGGTGTGGATATGTTTGCGTTACCTACTTCACGTAGCTTTGGTTTGAATCTGAAACTTAACTTCTAAAAAAGCCTGATTATGAAACGAAATAAAATTTATCAATATGCCCTTTTAGTGGCTCTTCCATGGATGGGAAGTAGTCTGATGACTTCTTGTACAGATAATTTCGAGTCGCTGAATACCAATAGTGTACAGGTTGACCCGAATAACCTGCCGTTTTCTGCCCAATGTGCGGAACCGATGCAATACTGCTATCCTCCCCAGCAGAATATGTTCCAGTTCTGGACTAATCTGACCATTGACTTGTATAGCGGTTACTTCATGACTCCGAACGGTAACTTTACCAATGGTGATATGGGTGAGAACCGTGGACATAGTGGCGGTATGTATGAAAACTATTACCTGCATATCTTCAACAATACCCGCCGTATCATTGCCGATTGTGATGAAGAAGGCAATCTGGGCTTGGCCGGTGTAATGCGGATTGTACAGGCGTATGGTACCTTGATGACTACCGATGCGCACGGTCCGTTGGCCTACAGTTCCATTCTTTCCGGAGAATATGAGTCTTATTATCCGTTCGATAGTCAGCAGGAGTTGTTTGTGGCGATGTTCAAGGACCTGGATAAGGCAATTACTGATATCCAGGCAATGTCTGAAGCCGAAAAGACTACACTCGCAACTTTTGATAGCTGGTGTAATGCTGATACACAATTGTGGGTGAAGGTCGCTAATACCTTGAAGTTGCGTATGGCTCTCCGTCTTTCCAAGCGTGAAGCGGAAATGAAGGAAGCAGGAATAGACTTGAAGCAGGTAGCAACCGAAGCTGCTGCCAATACGTTGGCTACAGTAAATACCGATATTGTTATCGATAAGAGTCTGGAGAATGAAATGTGGCTGATGTTCAACTGGGGCGATTGTGGATTCAATGCCAACCTGGTTACTTTGATGTCGGGTATGAAAGACCCGCGCCAACCGCTGTACATGACGAAGAACAGTGCCGACGTAGTTGATTTGAACGGTAACGTGGTGGTTCCGGCCGGAACACAATACTTGGGAATCCGGTTTGCCGCCGGTCTGCCTGGTAAACCAAACAATTGGGCAAGTTTCTCACAATGGATTGACCCACAGAATACCATCGGTGTCTATTCCATGCCGTTGCCTATCTTCAAGGCTGCTGAATCCTACTTCCTGTTGGCTGAAGCTAAGCTCCGTTGGGACATTGGTAGTGCCAGTGTACAGAGCTTGTACGAAGAGGGTATCCGTGTTTCTATGGCAAACGAATTAAGTTACCGTGGTAAGTATGCAGGTGTGGAAGCCTACGAGGCTGGTGCGGTAGATGCCTACATTAACGGTACAACGACTCAGATAGATTTTGTAGACCCGGTAGACCCGAAACTGAATACTCCGGCATTGAACAAGCTTTGTGTAAAATGGGATGAAAGTGCAGATAAGGAAGCCAAACTGGAGCGAATCATTACCCAGAAGTATTTCGCCTTGTTCCCGCTTTCTATCGAAGCATGGGCAGAACAACGTCGTACAGGATATCCTCGTCTGTTCCCGGCTTACGTGAACGAAAGTAACGGGGCAGTCAATACGGAAGAAGGTGTACGTCGTGTTATCTATAGTAGCAATGCTTACGACACTAATGCGCAAGGTATTGCTATGGGATTGGAGTTGCTGGATAAGGAAAATACAAGCAAGAACGGTATCTCCGGTGATAAGGGAGGTACTCATGTTTGGTGGGATAATGCTAACTTAGGCAACTTCTGATTGATTTAAGTTTTAACATGGGCGGGTGAGCTTTGGGGCTCACCCGTTTTTTGTTTGTGTATGATTTTACGGAATATATTTGTATACATACCTGTAGATGGATTCCCGGCACTTTTCGAACTCTTCTAGCGTGAAGATTTCTGTTCCTTTGGTCATGATGCGGAGTGGAAAAGGTTCTCCTCCGGCATGGTAGGGAGGCTGGAGATATTCATACGGATGCAGGGTGAAGCCGCATCGTTCGTAGAAGCCGATACGACGGCGGCTCAGTTCGTTTTCGGGGAGCTCTACCTCCAGTAGAACCAGACCCGGTACGAGTTCCGTCAGCTTGAGCATGATTTGTTTGCCGTAACCTTGGTTCCTTACCGAGGGGGAAGTCGCCAGGTGTTCCACATACGTGAAATCCGGGAATTGCCAGAGTGTGATAAGGCCTATCTCCAGAGTTCCATCTGTAATCAGCATGCATTTGAAACGCGGTTCGTTATCGGTGACTTCACGTTGGTCTTTTTCGGTTCTCCGTTCGGTAAGGGGGAACGAATCCAGCATGAGCTGTTCTACGAAAGGATAACTTGTGTGGTTTGTTCGGATGGGGATAAACTGTATCATAATTGTCGGTTATTTATCGGTGTAGAAACGGATGAGTTTTTCCAAAGCACGCTGGCAGACCGGACAGAATTGAGGTGCCTCGTTAATTTTCATCCGGCATTCGGTTGTAGGACGGTATACTCCTTTGGTAGTGTAGCCTGCTCCTTCGTATACCCCTACCTTCGTATAAAGAGTTTGTGGGTTGGTTTCTGCCGGAGTAGGTATCGGTGTCCCTTCGGGAACCAGGTCTTTCCATTTATCTTCAAAGTGAACCAGTGTTGTAATGTTTTGTTCCCATGGTTCGACGGTCTTCGGGTAGAAGGGACTTTCCGGATCGCCGTAAGCATATTCGTCGGCTAATCCTCCGAAGCTGTGTCCGAACTCATGAACTACTACCGGTTCGAACATCGGGTGATGGGCAGTGGTCAGGGTGTACGAGTTGTAGATGCCTCCTCCGCCATAGGTATCGGTATTGGCCAGGATGATGATGTGTTCGTACGGAATACCTGCCAACCAGTTGTGGATAGACTTCACGCTTCGGGTTGTAAGGTAGCGGTCGGAATAGAAGGTGTCGAAGTGGGAGCTGACTGCCGTCGATTTCCATTCTTGCTGACGAGGGATGCTGACACCGCTATCCAGTGATTCGCTCGCTACGGCTACAATGTTGAACCGGTCTTTCAGATGCTTGAACGGTTCGTGGTCGAAGATAGCCCGGCAAGCCTTTTCGGCATCCTGGTAGAAGAGGTCCATTTCCTGTGCGGTATATCCTTCGGCCATGATGGCTACGTCGATACAGTCCTCTGCTGTACCGCTCTGTAGCAGGTAGCGGTGTGGGGTGATGCGGCTGGTTCCTTTCTGGTGTATCAGGATATCATCCGGACGTACTTCGTGGCTCATGCTGGCAGAAGTCTTACGGAATTTGTCCTGCAACTCTACTGTAACGGTGACCGGTTGTTTAGGATACGGAATCAGAAACGAGTTTTCGAATCCGCGGCGGGTATGGAATGCTTCCGCTTCGCTTATCCATTCCTGAAACAGGCTGGAGAACGAAGTCCGGTAAATTACTTTTCCGGTAGCCTTGTCCGTTACGGTGACGTTTCCGTTTCCTTCCAGTGGAAGTTCACTCAGGTGATGCCGGCGTCCGGCCCATTGTGGAAGTGAACAGATTTCGTCCAGGCAGATATCCTGGTGGTGTGCATCGCCGGTAAAGATGTAGTCGAGTCGAAGGGTCTTGTCGGTGAAGTAATCGTCAAAATTCTGGGCATTCATCGGGAGAGCGATACATCCACCCAGAGCCCAGCAAAGCAGGAATTTTTTCATGGTCATAAATGTTAATGAATTGTGTAATATCCGACAAAGATACGATTTACTATTAATTTCACACTTATAGCCTGCATAAAAGTTATAGATAGCGGGTTTTATGTGGAAAAAAGATGTATATTTGTCGTGTTTTAATTGTATTAAAAATGGGACATCATCAGTTAGATAGCTTAGACGAACAAATTTTACGATTGATAGCCGACAATGCACGTATTCCGTTTCTGGAAGTCGCCCGTGCCTGCAACGTGTCCGGTGCCGCTATTCACCAGCGGATTCAGAAGCTGACGAACCTCGGCATTCTGAAGGGATCGGAGTTTGTTATTGACCCCGAAAAGATAGGGTATGAAACGTGTGCTTACATCGGACTTTACCTGAAGGACCCCGAGCAGTTTGACTCGGTGACCGAAGGGTTGAGACAGATTCCGGAAGTGGTGGAATGTCACTTCACGACAGGACAGTACGATATGTTCATCAAGATTTACGCCAAGAACAACCATCATTTGCTGGACATCATTCATGACAAGCTCCAGCCATTGGGACTTTCCCGTTCGGAAACCATTATTTCCTTCCGTGAAGCCATCAAGCGTCAGATGCCGATTCTGGATTTGGCGGATGAGGAAGATTAACCACTGGTATCCGGCTGATACCGGAAAGGTAAAAGATATAGAAAGTGCCCTATCATACTCCGTTGCGGGGAATGATAGGGCACTTTTTCTGGACAGGTGTCCAAGTATCATTGATTTTCTGAAGCCGGAACGTGTTCCTTTATCCGTTCATAATCGATGAAGCAATAAGGGTAGAGATGCTTTTCGTCTGTCGGGTGGCATTCTCTGTTTTTTTCGTGCCATACATTCAGATCGATGGCAGGGAAGAATGTATCGGCCGGTTGGTCTGCATCCTCAATCTCGGTCAGGTAGAGACGGTCGGCCAGGGGAAGTGCTTCGCGGTAGAGGCTCGCTCCGCCGATGATGAACACTTCTTCTTCTGTCCGGCAGGTTTTCAGGGCTTCTTCCAGTGAGTGGAAGCATTCGGCTCCCGGTATGTTCAGTTCCTGCCGGCTCAGTACGATGTTCCGGCGATTGGGTAGCGCACCTTTCGGAAGCGAATCGAACGTCTTTCGGCCCATGATGATGGTATGTCCGGTGGTCAAGGCCTTGAAGCGTTTCAGGTCGTTCGGTACCCGATAAATCAGCCGGTTCTCGAATCCGATGGCCAGTTTCCGGTTGACTGCTACGATGATGGATAGAATCATTGGAGTTATTTTTTAGTTGACTAGGTTTCAGTTGACTAGTTGACTAGGTTTCAGTTGACCAGGTCCAGTTAACGTATCTCTAGCGCATCGTTATTCATTATTAATTATTCATTATTAATTATTCATTAAACAGACACTTTTCCGGCAATGTGCGGCCATGGGTCGTAACCTTCCAACTGGAAGTCCTCATAGCGGAATCCGAAGATGTCCTTTACGTCCGGATTGAGTTTCATCACCGGAAGCGGACGCGGTGTGCGGGTCAGTTGCAGGTCTACCTGTTCCAAGTGGTTCAGGTAGATGTGGGCGTCTCCCAGCGTATGGATGAAATCGCCGGCTTCCAGTCCTGTCACTTGCGCCATCATCTGGAGCAGCAGGGCATACGAGGCAATGTTGAACGGTACCCCCAGGAAAGTATCCGCGCTACGCTGATACATCTGCAGGCTCAGTCTTCCGTTGGCCACGTAGAACTGGAAAAACATGTGGCAAGGTGGCAGATTCATCTTCTTCAGGTCGGCTACGTTCCAGGCATTGACGATGATGCGGCGTGAATCCGGATTCTTGCGGATGGTTTCTACGGCTTCCGAAATCTGGTCGATGAATCCTCCTTCGTAGTCGGGCCATGAGCGCCACTGGTAACCGTAGATATGTCCCAGGTCACCGTTTTCGTCCGCCCATTCGTTCCAGATGCGTACGCCGTTTTCTTGCAGGTATTTTACGTTGGTGTCTCCACTGAGGAACCAGAGCAGTTCGTGGATAATGGATTTCAAGTGCAGCTTTTTGGTAGTGACCAGTGGAAATCCGTCCTCCAGGTTGAAGCGCATCTGATGCCCGAACACACTGATGGTGCCCGTTCCCGTGCGGTCTTCTTTCTTCACGCCTTCGGTGCGGATGCGTTGCAACAGGTCTAGGTATTGTTTCATATTCGTTATCGTTTTTTCTTGGTGCAAAGGTAGGGAATTTTTAGAAGCGGTTAAACCTTCATAGTTAAAATTTAAAAGTGGAAATCCTGACCAGAATAAAGAAAACGTCCGTATGTCTTCATGAAAACATGCGGACGTTTTATGCAAAACAACCGTACGTTTTAACTAAAACATACAGACGTTTGAAGTAAAACGTACGGTTGTTTTGTCGTGAGGTAGAGATAAGCCGGATTTATAAGTTGAATTGTGATAATTCTTTGCTGGCTTGGATAAAATTTTTTACTTTGTCTCTGATGTAATGGTAAAGATAGAAGTCTACGGTCAGGGCAACTCCGGTGATACCTGTTAATATCATTAGTGCCTTAAGACTGCCGAATTGTATCATGAATAGGACAATAAAGGCAAATACACCGGCATATCCTATCAGGTAGGATAGGTTGGTATTCCGTTTGTATCGGACGATTTCAATCAGTTGTCGTTCCAGGTTTTTTTCCTGTTCTATGTCCTGGAGCATCCAGCAGAACCGGAACTGAAATACGATACCTGTCAGTAGGAACAAGGAGACTAAAACCCCGTTCAACATACCGAAATAGGGATTCTGTGTCCAGGCGATGTAAAAGAATACGGCGCATACGATGAGGAATACCAGTCCTGTACGTTCTATGCGTATCAGTTTTTCCATAGCGGATTCCTTGCGGGTAGTCAGTATACGTTTGATTTCTTCTTGACGGAGCAATTCTTGTTGTTGGATTTTTTCGTCCAGTTCTTTCCATAGTGTCTGTAATTCTTCTAGGTTCATGATTCGATGTATTAAAGGTTTGCTTTGTTTTTCAGTTTCTCTTTTATCCGGTGGAGGGTGGTGGCTACCTGGTTTCGGCTTGTGCCGATGATTTCTGCTATCTCTTCGTAGGTTTTTCCGTCCAGCCATAACATGATATACATGCGTTCCAGTTTGTTGAGTCCATGTATCATGCGGTACATTTCTTTCACCATCTCTTGTTTCGGGTCTCTCTCATCCAAAAGAGAGAAGGTAGTTTGCTCAAGCGAACAAGTGACTCCTTTTCGTTTTCTTTGTCGGACATCTGTGATGCAAATGTTCAGGGTAATCCGGTAGACCCATGTACTGAAGCTGCTCCGATTTTCGAAGCGTGTGTAACTTTTCCACAGGTTATAGACCGTTTCTTGATAGAGGTCGGCTATGTCTTCTTTTTCATTCGCATACATCAGGCAAATCTTATAGATGATGTGTTGGTGTTGCATCAGGAGGTCTGTAAATTCTTTTTCTTGATTCATCTTTTCTGTTTATGTTTCTATTCTATTAGTCGTGAAAGGCCTTTTAAAGTTACATGGAAAGTATTCTTTGTAGAAATAAAAATGGGTTTCCGGTATATTCCGGTTATTATGATGGATAACTTTCCTTTCTGGTGAAGTGGATTTTTTTACTTTTATCCGATTGTAAATCAGTGGTGAAATAATTATTAACAAATATGGCATGCAGCATTTCGGGTATTTTCTCTTTTTACAAGCGAACACTAATCTGAAAAGATAGTACAAAGAAAAAGTATTAACCCTAATTAAAATCAAAAGAAAAATGAAGAGAGTTTTTAAACCTGTGAAATGGATTTTTCCTATGTTGATGTTCGGATGTGCGTTTGCCTTTACAGCTTGTAGCGATGACGATGAAAATACACCTGTCGTTCCGGATGAAGTAACAACAGAAGCTATGTACGGAGATTATACCGGCAAGATGTTGACGCTGGCTGCATCGCCTACGGCAGATGAAGGAGAAGATACACCGGAGGGAGTAGATGTTTCAGCAAAGGTTGATAACGATACGGTATATCTGGAGAAATTCCCTATCAAGGACATTGTATTGTCCATCGTACAGGATGAGACTTTGGCCGATCAGATTGTAGAGGCTGTGGGCGATGTGAATTATAAAATCGGATATGAACCGACATTGTCAGAAGCCAAAGATAGCATTTCATTTGTTATGGAACCTGAACCATTGAAATTGTCTCTGAGTATGCCGTCAGCTACAGGAGACGCTCAGACAATGGTGGTAGAAGTGAAGGTAGAAGCCGTTGACGGTGCCGGATATGCGGTAGAAAGCGGAAACATGAAGTTTGATTTGTCGGCAACAGAAGTACTTTTGGGCGAAGGAGATAGCCAGATTTCTTTCCCTGGATTCCCTGCCACTACATTTAAATTCGATATGAACCAGCAGAAAGCTGAATAAAGGTCTGTGAGAATAAGTTTGAATCTGCAGAAGAGGTAATAGTCGATGAGTATCTTCGGAAAGGAATGGCAACATTTCTCCGGAGATACTTTTTTATGGACTCTTTCTGATATAAAATCGACCGTTATCAGCGGAAATACTGTTTCGATGATAACGGTCGGTTGATATTCGTTGGATAGTAGGGTCATATTCATTCTACAATCCCCTGTAGCGACAGGAAGAAATACACGCCCGTGGCAATCATCAGGCATCCCAGTGCCGCATAAAAGAGGCGGGCCCGTTTCCGTCCCGTATTCGCAACGATGAACTGGGCGTTACGGGCCGTAAAGAACCAGTCCCAGTTGAATAGGGAGGCAAGCAGGGTAAGGAGCCCCACCAGAACGAAAATGGCCTGTATGATGTAATGCGTAATCATACCGGGGGAGGTTAGTCTTCGGGAGCGTCGAAGCGGATGATACGGCTACCGTCTTCCTGTTCCTCGATGGTTACGTTGACCGCATCGCCCGGAAGCAGTTCCTCTATCAGTTCCGGCCATTCGATGAAGCAGAGCGCGCCGCTATAGAAATAGTCTTCGTAACCCATGTCGTACACTTCTTCCAGTTTCTTGATGCGGTAGAAGTCGAAATGGTAAATCAGTTCGCCGGCATCCTCGGAACGGTATTCGTTGACGATGGCGAAGGTAGGCGAGTTGATGACATCGGTTACACCCAGTTCTTCGCAGACAGCCTTGATGAATGTGGTCTTGCCGGCTCCCATCTTTCCGTAGAAGGCGAAGACGGTATTGTCGCCCATGGCTGCAATGAACTCACGGGCAGCTTCGTGAATATGGTCGAGTGAAGTAATTTTTATTTCCATAATCTTTTGTATTTTTTAGTTGAGGCAAAAATAGCTAAAAAAAAGGAGAATCAAAACCATCGTTCTGAAAAACTGATGTCACTTCGTGAGCATCAGGGAGGGCTTCGCTTCTGCCTGGCGGTAGAATCACCTCCGTCGGGTGGTTATCAAACGGATGATTTTTGATAATGCGTAAAACAAGATGGAGATGAAGATGATGGCGGCTCCCGAAGGTATCTGGAGCTTGTAGGACAGGAACAGTCCGCCCAGACAACTCAGGTACCCGATACCGATGGACAACCAGATGATTCGCTTGAAGCTGTAGGTGAACAGGTTGGCGGTCATTTGCGGGAGGGTAAGCAGGGAGATGGCCAGCACGATGCCTACCATGCGCAGACAAGACACAATGGTAAGGGCAATGAGCATCATCAGTGCATACTCGAAGAAGGTAACCGGCATCCGTTGCGAACGGGCGAACTCCCGGTCGAAGGCGATGGCCATGATGGGGCGCAGGAACAGGGTGAAGAAGACGGCCAGTACCATACTCAGTATAGCCAGGAGCAGGATATCGGTCCGGTTGATGGTCAGGATATTCCCGAACAGGTACGAAGAAAGGTCGGGGGTGAATCCGGGCGCCAGAAAACTGAAGATGATACCGATGGCCATACCGAAGGTCCAGAACACGGCGATGGCCGAGTCTTCGCGCATGTCGCTGTTCTTGCTGAGCCATTCTACTCCGAAGGCGGAAAGTACGGAGAACACCGCCGCGCTCAGAAGCGGGGAGATACCGGTATAAAGTCCGATACCGATACCGCCGAAGGAAGCATGGGTGATTCCTCCGCTGATGAAGACCAGCCGGCGGGTAACGATGTAAGTCCCGATAATGCCGCACGCGATGCTGGCAAACAGGCTGCCGAGCAAGGCGTGTTGGAAAAAGGTATAGTCCAGTAGTTCGAGTAGGTTGTTCATAAGTCTAAAAAGGCGGGGTTAATGGAATCGGCGTTCGCCTACTATCAGGAAGAGTTCGTCTTTGATTTCGTCCGGTAGCTCGATACCCCGGAGCTGAAGGCTTCGGCACCATCCGGCTACTTCTTCTTCCTTCATGGTGTACATGATTTCGCGGAACTCGTCGGCCTCTTCCGGTGAATATTCCTCTGCGCTACGGCCTTTGAAACGGTCCAGTTCCTCATCGTCGTAATATTCTATCTGTTTGCTTACGGCGGCCAGCAGACTTTCCTTTTCACAAATCTGGTGTTGTCCGCAACATTCGCTATCTACCGTCACTACTTCGGGTTCTTCCTTCAGTTCGCCTTTGTCTATCTTCTTCTGGATATTCCGGTTGTAGAAATAACCGGCGGCGAGTCCGAATACGACTACTCCGATAAGAATCAATAATAAGATTATCATGTCTCTTTATATTATACTTCTGTAATGCCGAAACCGGCGGTTAATAAGTTGTCCCAATAGCGGGGATAGGATTTCGATACCACTTCCGGATGGTTGATGGCCAGCTTCTCCTGCCGGAGGATGGCTGGGGCGAACGCCATGGCCATGCGGTGGTCTTCGTAGGTATCTATGGCTGGGTCTGCATCGGCTTCGCAACGTTCACCTTCCCAATAGAGGATGGAATCTTCTGCTTCGCGGATGACGTATCCCAGTTTCTTCATCTCGGCGATGAGGGCGGCTATGCGGTCTGTTTCCTTGATTTTCAGACTTTGAAGTCCGGTAAACCGGAAAGGGATGTCCAGCAGGGCACAAGTCACGACGAAGGTCTGTGCCAGGTCGGGCTGGTTGATGAAGTTGTAATCCATCTGTGTTACCGGTGTTCCGCTTTTGCGGAGGATGACCTTCCGGTCCTCGTACACCGTTTCCACGCCCAATTGTCCGAAGAGTTCGGCTACCTTGGAATCGCCTTGATAGCTTTGGCGGAACAGACCGGGCAATTCGATTTCGGCTTTTTCGGCCAGGGCGGCCATTTCGTACCAGTAGGAGGCGGCGCTCCAGTCACTTTCTACGTAATAAGGTATCGGGCGGTACGGTTGGGCCGATACGGTCAGGGTATCTTCAGCATTCCATCCGGCTTCGGCACCGAACTCGTGCATCAGTTGCAGGGTCAGGTTGATGTAGGAGCGTGAAATGATGTCTCCCGTCAGGTGGATGGTCAATCCGTTTTCCTGTACCGGACCTATCATCAGCAGGGCCGAGATGTATTGCGAACTGACGTTACCGGGAAGGGTGATTTCGTGTCCGGCAAGTGTTCCTCCCGTAATGCGGAGCGGAGGAAAGCCTTCGTTTTCGGTATATTCGATGCGGGCACCCAGACTACGCAGGGCATCTACCAGCAATTGGATAGGGCGTTGTTTCATGCGTGCCGTACCGGTCAGGATGTGGGTACCTTCTGTTACGCTCAGGTAAGCGGTGAGGAAACGCATGGCGGTACCTGCCGCCAGTATATCAATGGTTTCGGGCATGTCCTGCAGGGCACGTATCATCACCCGGGTATCGTCACAATCGGACAGGTTCTCGGGTACGCAGGTTCCGTGAGCCAGTGCGTTGATGATGAGCGCACGGTTACAGATGCTTTTCGATGAGGGCAACTGGATGGTTGTCCGGATGCCGGCAGGAGCCGTAAGTTGAATCCGCTTCATGGCTGATATAGTTTGATTTTTCGTGTGGCAAAGATAGTGAAAGGTGAGTGGAGAGGCAAACGAAAAACAGAGTTTTTCAGGTCTGGCTCTCCCGAACTGCCCCCTGCCTTATGGAAAGATACGAAAAGACCGCTTCCTTTCTTATGGAAGGATAGGGAAAGGTGAGTGGTGAGTCATAATCTCAATGGCCCTATTCCGTTTGTTTATCTAAACATTATATTTTTACTCGAATAATCGAGTTTTTTTATACCTTTGTTAGGCAAGTGTGAACCTATAAAATAGTAAGTATGATAGATGATGTATATGCGGCCTCTCCGGAACGCTACCGGAGCGGCATGAAGTATCGGCGGGCAGGCCGGAGCGGTGTGCTTTTGCCGGAAATATCACTGGGTCTGTGGCACAACTTCGGCGATGTGGATTCTTTCTCGAACAGCAAGCGGAAACTTCATTATGCTTTCGATCAGGGAATCACTCATTTTGACTTGGCCAACAATTACGGCCCTTCTTACGGTTCGGCTGAAGCTACCTTCGGGCAGGTCATGAAATCTTCGTTCGCGCCCTATCGGGACGAATTGTTCATTTCTACCAAGGCCGGTCATGACATGTGGCCCGGTCCGTACGGCGAATGGGGTTCCCGCAAATACCTGATGGCAAGCCTGAATCAGAGTCTGAAACGGATGAACCTGGATTATGTGGATATTTTCTATTCGCACCGGTTCGACCCGGTGACTCCGTTGGAAGAGACACTTCAGGCACTGGTGGACATTGTGCGCCAGGGAAAAGCGTTGTATGTGGGAATTTCGAAATATCCTCCCGAAGCGGCCCGTTTCGCCTACCGGTATCTGAAGGAAAGGGATGTGCCCTGTCTGTTGTATCAAGGACGTTATAACCTGCTGAACCGGGAACCGGAGGAGGAAGGTATTCTTCAGGACGCACAGGAACAGGGAAGCGGATTCGTGGCTTTCTCGCCCCTTGCACAAGGCTTGTTGACCGACCGTTACCTGCAAGGTATTCCGTCCGATTCACGTGTAGCCCGGGGCGGGTATCTGAAGAAGGAAGCGTTGACACCGGAACTGCTGCATCGGATAGCGGCTTTGAATGAAGTTGCCGCCCGGCGCGGTCAGACACTGGCCGAAATGGCATTGGCCTGGTTGTTGAAAGACAACCGTGTGACGTCGGTCATCGTAGGAGCCAGTTCGGTGGAGCAATTGTCCGATAACCTGAAGGCTTTACGCAATACTTCCTTCACCGCGGAAGAATTGTCGGAGATAGACCGGATTATAAAGGGATAAGTCCTTTCTGACGGTTGATGTAACTCAGTGCCGCCCCTAAGGCCGTGCGGTATTCCGAATAGGGCGGTATGTAAAAGCGTATCCCATAGAGCGCTTCCATGCCGTTGAATATCTCGCGGCACTGGGGGAGGGTCGACAGGTTTCCGATGAGGGCGTAATCCTTGATGCCGCTATTCAGACCGGCCAGGTGTGCCGCACTTCCGATGGCCTGTAATACCAGGTAGACGATGCCGGTGGCGATGTCTTTTTCGGGAGCGTTGCTCTCTGCCTTGCCGAAATTGGAGGCGGTGGCTTCCAGGGGAAGGTTGGGGAGTGGCTGGTTGCAGATGTCTTTTATCTGGAGATTGATGTTTGCGATGTCGCCGTCCTTGGCCAGTTCCACTACCTGGTGGATGTCGTGCGATTTCAGCATCAGGCGGGAGAGTCCCTGCAGGGTTCCGCCCCCGATACCGGTACCTCCCAGGTGCTTGATGGCATCGCCTTCTATCTGGATGAAGGACGTTCCCGTACCCATGCTGACCGCTATCAGGCGGTCGAGTCCGCTTTGGTACTTGGCTCCCAAGGCATTGGCGATAAATTCGTCCGTCTTGGCCGTCGGCCGTCCGTATAGGGGCGTATTGATGTAGGCACTCCCTACGCCGGTCAGAATAATCTGTTCGATGTCTTCAAGGTTGAACTGATTGTCGTACAGGTATTTTCCGAATGCTCCGAAGAGCGAGGTGACGGGGTCTGTAGCAGTAATGAAGAGTGGGGACTTGAGTTTTCCGTTTTCAATACCGACGATTTTAGTAGTGCTTCCGCCTACATCGATGCCAAGGATAACAGCCATATTCGATTGAGTTTAGAATTCGGTACAAAGATACGGAATTTATCGTTCAAAAACATTTTATCACTGAAATGGAAATATTTCTTCTCCCACTAAGAGAACCGAAAAGGCGGAAGTATATGGGAAAAACCGTATTTTTGTCCATGTGAATAAACTGATACTAGAAAGAACGGCGTGGTATGAAGAGAAGAATTTGCTGGTTGTTGTGTCTGTTGCTTATCGGAGGAATCCTGAAGGCTCAGGAACGTCCCATCAAGGTTGCTTGTGTGGGAAATAGCATTACGGAAGGTTTTACATTGGCTCATCCCGAGACGGAAAGTTATCCGGCGGTGTTGCAACGCTTGCTAGGCGACGGATATGAAGTGGGGAATTTCGGCGTGACGGCTCATGCATTGATGCTGGACTCCGATTTGCCTTATCAGAAGACTACCCGTTTCAAGGAAGCGCTGGATTTCTTACCGGATATTGCGACCGTCAAATTGGGTACGAACGATTCCAAACCTTGGAACTGGCAACACCATGCATCTTTCAAGAAAGATTTGAACCGTCTGGTGGATGCTTTCGAACAATTGCCTTCCCATCCTACGGTGTATCTGTGTCTTCCGATACCGTCCGACCGGAAAGAATGGGGAATCCGTGACAGCATACTGGTATCAGGTGTGATTCCTTATATCCGCGAAGTGGCTCGTGAGCGGAATCTGCCGTTGATAGACTTGCGTACTCCCATGCTCCCGCATTATCCGCAGGATTATACCGACGGAGTACATCCCAACAAGCAAGGGGCAGAGATTATAGCCCGTGAGATTTACCGCGCATTGACCGGAAAGGACCTTTAGATTTTACCTGGATTATGAAAAACACTTGTCTCTTATTTCTTCTGCTCCTAAGTATCTGCTTGCCTTCGAGAGCGGCCGACAACTACATGTTCAAGTATTTCGATGTAGGAAGCGGTTTGTCCAATAATTCCGTCTATGCCATATTGAAGGATAGCAAAGGTTTCCTTTGGCTGGCTACCGAGTCCGGTCTGAACCGTTATGACGGATACGATTTTTCGGTATACCGTTCCGTAGAGGGAGATTCGCTCACTTTGCCGGATAATTTCATCAGCGATATAGTAGAAGCCGATGATTATCGGTTTTGGGTGAAGACTTCCCAAGGGTATGTGCTTTATGACGGAAAGACGGACCGCTTTTATCGGGACCGGCGGGCATTCATGAAACGCATCGGGAGCAGGGGAGAAATAGCCGAAGTATATGTAGACCGTTCCAAGAAATACACTTGGCTATGTGTGCCAGGTGAGGGATGCTATGTGCTTGCTTCGGAGACGGACGAATGCCGCTTCTTTTCGTTCGAAAAGAATGGTTTGCCGGCCGGCGGACTTTCTGATATAGGAGAATCGAAGGCCGGTATCCTGCTGGTGTACGACAATGGCCTGCTGGTTTGTGTCAATCCGGAAACATTGGAGGTGCTTTGGAAACGGGAGGATATCTGCCGCCAGATAGGGGACGGTAGGTTTGAGTCGTTCAGCCTTTTTGTGGACCATTCGGATGATATCTGGTTGTATAGTGCACTGGGCTTATGGTGTTACCGGAGTACCCTACAATCTTTCGATAATGAGGTTCCGGAGCGGTTGAGGCCTTATGGCGGATTTGTACATGCGATAGCGCAGGACGCTTCCGGAAAGATTTGGCTGGGAATGGATAATCAGGGGATTTTGATTTATGACAAAGAAACCGGAGAATGCCGGCAGGTATTGGCCAGCGGTACAAGGGAACGGAGTTTGCCGCATAATACCATCTATTCTTTGCTGGCCGATTCGAAAGGAGTCATGTGGATAGGTACATACAAGAAAGGGATAGCCTGTTATGCCGAAAGTATGTATAAGTTTGCTTTGCTTCCGATAGGAGATATCACCAACATAGCGGAAACGCCTTCAGGAGAATGGTTGTTAGGAACCAATGACAATGGATTGATTGTCTGGAATCCTCGCCAGCATACACAAAAAAATTTTAATTCTGACAACGGAAATTTTGAATCCGATGCGATTGTTTCTATACTCGTTGCGCGAGACGGTAAGGTCTGGGTCGGTACTTTCAGGGGAGGACTGGTCTGTATCGACGGAAGCCGGACTACCGTTTACCGGAAAACCGATTCCTCCGATGGACTGGCCGATGATAGTATCTGGTATTTGCAGGAAGATGCGGATGGACGCATCTGGATAGCGACTTTGAGTAACGGGTTGCAATGCCTGAACCCCGGGACGGGAAAGTTTGACACATACCGGCAGGACAATTCCGGCTTGAAAGACAATCACCTGTCGGCTTTGTGTCTTTGGGATACTCAGACGTTGTTGATAGGATGTGCTACGGAAGGTATTCAGGTGATGGATTTGTCTACCCGTCGGATTCGGCCGTTGGAAGGATTGGGACGGGTCAGTGTGAACGAACTCTACAAGGATAGCCGGGAGTGGCTTTGGGTAGCGGCACGCGAAGGGCTTACCGCTTTTGATTACAAACGTGGAAAGGTGATCACTCTCCCTCAGATGCCGGAATTGACCGGAAAGCCTGTTTCGGCGATTGCCGAGGACACCAGCGGAAACATCTGGATTACGGTATCCAACCGGATTATCAACATCAAGGTCCTGCGTGACAATCAAGGGTATAGTTTCGAAACCCGGGAATATGACAATAACGACGGATTGCAGACCAGCGATTTTAACCTGCGTGCCATGAAGCGTTTGCAGGACGGTACGATACTGGCCGGTGGACTCTACGGACTCAATTCGTTCAATCCGGAGCGGATGCATTATAACCGGTTGGTACCTAAAGTCTTGTTTACTTCCTTGCAATTGATGAATGAGCCGGTCTCGGTAGGTAAGGAGTATGATGGAAAAGTCATTCTGGAACAATCCTTGAACTTTGTCCGTGAAGTGAATCTGGCGTATCATCAGCATATCTTCAAGGTCTCCTTTACGACAGATAACCTGATTTTGCCGGAGAAGACCCAGTTTATCTATCAGCTGGAAGGTTTTCATAAGGAATGGGTGACACTTCCAAAGGGGGAACATGGGGTAACTTTTACCAGCCTTACGCCGGGAGATTATGTATTGAAGGTAAAAGCGGTGAATAGTGACGGTTATGCAAGTACGGACATTGCCGAACTCCGGATTGTGGTCCATCCTCCTTTCTGGTTGTCTGTATGGGCTTTCATTTTCTACACAATCCTGGTGTTGGGTATCCTGGTCTGGATATATTCGGCCATATTGAAACGGGAGCGTGAGAAATTCCGGATGAAGCAGATAGAACAGGAAGCGGCCAAGAACGAGGAAATCAACAACATGAAATTTCGTTTCTTTACAAACATCAGCCATGAGCTACGGACACCGTTGACATTGATTATCGCGCCTTTGGAAGAGATACTCAAAGAAACTCAGGACGCTACCAAACGCAAACGCTTGTTGTTGATGTATCGGAATGCCCAGCGTCTGCTGATGTTGGTCAACCAATTGCTGGATTTCAGAAAGGGGGAGATGAATGGGCATCGTTTGTCGTTGACGGAAGGTGATATTGTCGGCTATATCCATGGAGTATGCGATTCTTTCGTGCTGATGGCCGACAGGAAACAGATTCGGTTCTCCTTCTTCTCTGTAATGGACCGTTTTCCGATGGCTTTTGATGCCGACAAGGTAGGTAAAGTGGTTATGAACCTGTTGTCGAATGCTTTCAAGTATACTCCGGAGGGAGGTTGTGTCACCGTGAGTCTGGAGCATCTGGCAGATGCGGAGGAATTTCTGGAAATCAAGGTGGCCGATACCGGTATCGGAATCAGTGATGAGGATAAGAAGCATATCTTCGACCGTTTCTACCAGACGGAGCATAAAGGCATGGAAGAAGCTACCGGAACTGGCATCGGATTGAGTCTGGTCCGTGATTTCGTAACCTTGCATGAAGGAACGGTAGAGGTGTTCGATAACGGTGGAACAGGTACCGTCTTTGTGGTTCGTTTACCTGTCAAGCACGTGGATGTAGCGGCATCGCTTCCGGTTGTTCCGGAAATGTTCGATGAGGGGACTTCATCATCGGAGGATACCGGACAAGTGGAAACGGAACGTGGACGGTTTCCGCTCCTGCTGGTTGTGGACGATAATCCGGATTTCCGTGAATTCATGAGTGCGACTTTGGGATTGCAATATCGCATTCGGACCGCTTCCAACGGTAAGGAGGCTTGGGAGATGATGCAGGAAAACGAGTTGCCGGACCTGGTAGTGAGCGATGTCATGATGCCGGAAATGGACGGGAATGCCTTATGTAGGTTGATAAAGGAGACGGAACGCACTTCGCACATCCCCGTCATTCTGCTGACCGCAAAACAGACCATTGATTCCCAGCTGGAAGGGCTACAGACAGGGGCTGACGATTATGTGACAAAACCTTTCAACACGGATATTCTGATACTCCGTATCCAGAAGCTGATTCAGCGTAACCGTTCACATCATCCGGAGGCGGGGACCGGCAGAGCGGTCATCGACCCGGAACCGAGTACGATAGCCATTACTTCGCTGGATGAAAAACTGATAGAGAAAGCGGTGAAATATGTAGAAGACAACATGTCGCGTAGTGACTTGTCTGTAGAGGAATTGAGCCGGGAACTCGGAATGAGTCGTGTCCATCTTTACAAGAGGCTTCTGCAGATTACCGGCAAGACTCCGATAGAATTTATCCGGGTTATCCGTCTGAAACGGGCGGCACAATTGTTGCGTGAAAGCCAGCTTCATGTGTCGGAAGTAGCTTTCGAAGTCGGATTCAACAACCCGAAATATTTCAGCCGTTATTTTAAGGAGGAATTCGGAGTTTTACCTTCCGTTTATCAGGAAAAGGAGGGGAAATAACAAAAGATACCGTCATCGGCAACATTCCGTCTGCCGGCCATTCAAATCTTTCCCAACCTGAAAACATGTGAGGCAGGCTTTTGGCAAAGGTTCCGTGTATCTTTGTGATGGATTGATTGTTTAACTTTAAGCATTGTCTTATGATGAATATGAAGAACATTCCTTATTGTTTATTGGCAGGTCTGTTTCTGGTGGCCTGTTCCGATAAAGTCTATGAACAGACGGACCAAGGGGTGATTGTACATGTGACTCCGCAGGGAGAACATGCGGCGAGACTGGTGCGTCTTCAGGTAATGGGTGACAAACTGATTCATGTATCGGCTACACCCGAATCGAGCTTTGCCGACCCGAAGAGTCTGGTCGTACTTCCTCCGGCAGAACAGACTCCTTTTTCCGTAGAGCAACGGGGCGATACGGTGTCGGTCCTTACGCAGGCATTGAAGGCTTCGGTTTTGGCATCTACCGGCGAAGTCTGGTTTACCGATGAGGAGGGGCGGTTGATTCTCCAGGAAAACAAGGGAGGAGGCAAGGAATTCACGCCGATTACGGTAGAAGGAACTCATGGATATACCATCCGGCAGGTATTCGAATCGCCGGCCGATGAGGCTTTCTACGGCTTGGGACAACATCAGGCCGACGAGTTCAACTACAAAGGAAAGAACGAAGAGCTGTTCCAGTATAATACGAAGGTTTCCGTACCGTTCATTGTTTCCAACAAGAATTACGGCGTTCTGCTGGATAGTTATTCGCTTTGCCGTTTCGGAAATCCCAACGATTATTCACAACTGGGAGAGGTTTTCAAGCTGTTTGATAAATACGGTAAGGAAGGAGCCTTGACCGGTAATTATGTACCGGATGCAAAGTCGGGCGTACAACCTTTGGAACGTCGCGAAGATTCCCTTTATTTTGAACATCTGAAACGGGAAGATTTGTCGAAGGTGGTCAATCTTCCGGAAGGATTTCCGTTCATGGGTTCTAAGGTGACGTATGAAGGGAGCATTGAGCCTTCTCAGAGCGGTGAGTTCAAATTCATCCTTTATTATGCCGGCTATACGAAGGTGTACATCGACGGTAAACTGGTGGTTCCCGAACGTTGGCGTACGGCCTGGAATCCGAACAGCTATAAATTTTCCGTCAATCTGGAATCCGGTAAACGGGTTCCGTTGAAGATAGAGTGGGAACCGGACGGTTATGTCTCTTATTCCGGATTGCGGGTATTGGCTCCGGTGGCTCCCGAAGAGCAAGGCAAGCAGTCGTGGTGGAGCGAGATGACCAAACAGTTGGATTATTATTTCATAGCAGGCGATGATATGGATGAAGTAATCAGCGGATACCGTACATTGACCGGAAAGTCTCCTGTCATGCCGAAGTGGGCGATGGGATACTGGCAAAGCCGGGAGCGTTACAAGACTTCGGCTGAACTTATCGGTACCTTGAAAGAGTTCCGTGACCGGCAGATTCCGATAGATAATATCGTACAGGACTGGAGCTATTGGCCCGAAGATGCATGGGGAAGCCACGACTTCGACAAGTCCCGTTTCCCGGACCCGAAAGCTATGGTAGATTCTATCCATGCCATGAATGGCAGGCTCATGATTTCGGTTTGGCCGAAGTTCTATGCTTCTACCGAGCATTACAAGCAGTTCGACAAGAACGGTTGGATGTACCAGCAGGCTATCAAGGATAGCATCCGCGACTGGATAGGTCCGGGTTACATCGGGTCCTTCTACGATGCCTATAGTGCCGATGCCCGCAAACTCTTCTGGAAACAGATGCAGGACAAATTGTATGTATTGGGTATCGACGCCTGGTGGATGGATGCCAGTGAACCGAACATTCGCGATTGTACCGACATCGATTACCGCAAGGCTTTGTGTGGCCCTACCGCATTGGGCTCTTCTACCGAATTCTTCAATGCTTATGCCCTGATGAATGCGGAGGCCATTTATGACGGACAACGGGGAGTAGACAATGACAAACGTGTGTTCCTGCTGACCCGCTCGGGCTTTGCCGGCCTGCAACGTTATTCTACGGCTACCTGGAGCGGTGACATCGCTACCCGTTGGGAAGACATGAAGGCTCAGATCTCTGCCGGACTGAACTTCTCGATGAGCGGTATTCCGTATTGGACCATGGACATCGGTGGCTTCTGTGTAGAGAACCGCTATGTAGCCGGTCAGGAAGTATGGAACAAGACACGGACCGAAAATGCGGATTATAAGGAATGGAGGGAGCTGAATACCCGGTGGTATCAGTTCGGTGCGTTCTGTCCGTTGTATCGGGCACACGGCCAATATCCGTTCCGTGAAATCTGGAACATTGCTCCGGAAAATCATCCGGCTTATCAGTCTGTTGTTTATTATACGAAACTCCGTTACAACCTGATGCCGTATATCTATTCGATGGCAGGAATGACTTATTTCGATGATTATACCATCATGCGTCCGCTGGTAATGGACTTTACGGCTGATACGCAGGTGAATAATATCGGTGATGAGTTCATGTTTGGTCCGGCTTTCCTGGTAGCTCCGATATATCGGTATGGAGACCGCACCCGTGACATGTATTTCCCGGCTTGTGAAGGTTGGTATGATTTCTACACGGGCAAATTCCAGGAAGCAGGTGTGCAGGCTTCTGTAGCTGCGCCTTACGAACGGATTCCGTTGTATGTACGTGCCGGCTCCATTGTTCCGTTCGGCCCGGATATGCAATATTCCGACGAGAAACCGGCTTCGGATATCAAGTTGTATGTATATCAGGGAGCAGACGGTACGTTTACCTTGTATGAAGACGAAGGTACGAATTATAACTACGAAAAAGGGAAATATGCCATGATTCCTTTTGAATACGATGAGGATAGCCGGACACTGACTATCGGCGAACGTACCGGAGAATTCGATGGAATGTTGAAGGAACGTACCTTTACCGTGGTGGTTGTCGGGAAAGACAAGGCTCAAGGATTTGACAAGGATGCTAAAGGTATTGTCGTGAAATACGATGGAAGTAAACAAACGGTCCAGCTATAATTCATTTACAGACTATTTCCTTGGGTAGTCAATGAAAAGTGAAGGCGGGTCATTCAGAGTTCCTGGAATTTCTGAATGACCCGCTTGCTTTTGGGATTCTTGGTATGTCTGTAGATGTACTATGTCCTTCGTGCCTGGAACTTATGTCTTCCGTATGGAGGACGAATGTTCTGCGTATGGAATACGTACGTTCTTTCGATGAAGGACATAAAAGGCCGATGTTTTTCCGAAAGAAAACATGAAGGCAAAGTCTCATCGGGCATTCCGCCGGAGGGAAGAGCCTTTTTTCTTCTTGTACCAGAGGTAGTAGCCGCTCAACGGCAATATGCCACCCAGGAAAGCGGCCAGGAAATAGAGGATTTTGGTCCACATGCCTCCCCAGGTTCCGGTATGGAAACTATAGAAATATCCTTTCATCTTCTGAGAAATGGGGACTTGGTCGGAAGTCGTGATTCCGGTGATGGTACCGTCTTCGGCCTGGAAACGGGCGGTATCGCTTTTCCGCAACGAGCCTTCGGGCGATGTGATTATTTGGGCGCTGTTCCGCTCCAGCTTGATGCTGGTATAGGACGGATAGGTCTGTTGCAGACCTGCCAATACCTGGTCCCAGGTGCGATACGGACGTTGGGCGTTTTTCGGGCGGGTATCCGATTCATCGGTACCTGTACGCCGAGGTCTGGAATCCGGTTGGCGGTCCGGATGCGTATGATTCCGTTGGGACGTTGCGCCCGCTTCTCGGTTTCCGGCATTTCCGTGGCCGGCTTCCATTGTTTGCGGAGTGGCTCCGAACAGGGAATAGGCAGCGGTGCGGTACCACCCGAACGACCAGGTCAGTCCGGTCAAGGCCATGACGAGCAGGAATACCAGGGTATAGATGCCTGTGGCTGCGTGGCTATCGTACCAGAAGCGACGCCATCCTTTCGTACAACTGATTTTCAGCCGGTTCTTCAAGGCTTTCGAGGTACGGGGAATCCAGATGACCAGTCCGCTAAGGAGAATGACGACCATCAGCAGGGTAGTGACTCCGACGACGACCTTTCCCACGGATTTTTCGCCTTTTCTGGCGGGGGCGTCCAATAGCCAGCGGTGTAACTTGCGTACTTCCTGGAAGAAGGGATAACTTTGGCTCCATCCGTTTACTTCACCGGTATATGGATTGACACTCAAGGTCTTTCTGCCTGCATTCCGGAATCCGGCCCATACCGGTTTGTCCAGGTCTTGGGCGAACTGAAGGCTGGTAAGCTGGAGGGTGTCCGGAACTTGGCGGCTTATCGCTTCGGCCAGTTGCGAAGGGGACAGGGGAGTACTTCCGGAAGCCGCTTCAACACGGTACAGGTTCGGGTTCAATGCCTGGGTGATTTCCTGCTCGAACACCAGGATGGCTCCGGTGAGGCAGATGATGGAGATAAGGATGCCTAAGGGGATGGAAAGCCAGAGATGAATCTTGGCAAAAAGTTTTCTCATGCGGTATGACGTTTAAAAAAAGTGGACCTGTCCGGTAAAGAAACGGCTCTTCATCGGTTTCAGGCCCACTGATATTTGTTTCTACTAACAAGTTGTTATTCCTGAATGTTCAGTTTACCTACGGCGCTCAATTGGGTAGCCTCTACGGTCAAACCTTTGGTGGCGGTGGCGGTAGCCGGGTCAATCTTGTAGATGGCCGGATAACCTTCGGTCGTGGTGACGGTTATGTAAGCTTTTCCGTGCTCGACGTACGGTGAGTTGCCGAAGCCCGAAATCAGTTCGGTAGCCGGAAGTCCGTTCACGTAGGTCAGTTTCTTGTCGCCTGCCTTGAAGATGGCCAGCTGGTTGGCGGTGAATCCGGTTTCGGTCAACGGACGGTCATACATCAACAGAAGGAAATAGTCTTCGGCTATCGGCCAGCAACGCAGGAATGAATTTCCGCCGCTCAGTGCCTCCAGGTCGCAATAATAATCGTCGAAGTCTTCCGTTCCGGCCGGGATACGTACTACACCTGCGGGGAGAGTAGTCTGCTGGCGGGCGTCGCTCATCGTCTTGGCATAGCTTGGCGAGAATACGTAGATGTCTCCGTTGGCGTCTGCCCAAATCATCTGGTAATATTGTGACTTGTAACGTCCGCAGGCATAGCTGATTTTATCGGTCTTGATGAGCTTCTTGTCGGTCAGCGTTTCATCACTGAAGATGGCTACCCAGCATTCGTTCGGATATTGGGTCCATTGCAATTCGTCCTTGTTGTACGAACCGCTTCCGGAGCCTCCCGATTCGGTCTTGATGAGGTCTTCGTTGCCCGGAAGTACCCACTTGCCGTTCTCGAATTTCGTACCGTATTGGCTCAGCCCCATCGGTACGGCGGCACTGAAGAGTTTGCCGTTGTTTTCCAGCAATCCGGCGAGGGTGACAAATTCACCGTTGCCCAGGAAATTCTCGGAAAGGTAGGCTTCGTTTTTGGTATCGTTGGTGGTATACGTATCGGCGGCGGTATCCAGATAAGAAATCAGGAACGATTTCGGGGTGTATCCGTTTGCGTCGTTCCATTCGGTCGGTCCGTTACCGGTCGAAGTGGTCATGACATATTTCCCGTAGGTACCGAAGGTCGTGAAGCGGCGTACGGCAAATTCTCCGTTCCGTTTCTTCGGATTCCCGTTGTTGTCCAGGTAGAAGGAAGTGGTGATACCGGCGTTTCCCTGGTTGTAGCTCAATCCGTACAGGTACTGGTCGTTGTAATATACCCATTGGGTGGCACCGTCGTTTACCAGTCCGTTCTTTACGGTACTGATGCTTCCTTCTTCCAGTGTCTCGGCGGTCAGCAATACGTTGGTGGTATTTCCCGAAGCGGTTACTGATGCGGCGATGACGTAGCGGGAAGCCGATACTTCCGGTTGTTCTTCGTTTCCGTTCCCGTTTCCGGTATTCGACTCGTTGTTGATTACTTCTTCACCTGAGCAGGAGGTGAAACTCATGCCGGCCAATGCGGTAGCAAAGAGTCCGGCCATTAAAAGGTTCTTTTTCATGCTTATTTATCTTTTATTTTTAGTTCATTTTATTTTCCGAAATAGACACGTACTTTTCCGTAGAAGCTTCGTCCGGCCTTCTGGAGGCTGAAGTTGTCGTATAGCTTCTCGTCGGTGAAATTCCGGCATTCCAGCGAAAGGTTGTACCGTCCGTTCTTCAGGCTATAGGACAGGCTGAGGTTGTGCGAGAACTGGTTGGGCACGATGTAATCGCTACTGGAACCGATGACCTGCGAATAGTAGGAGAAACTATGCAGGAACTGGTTGTCGTAGGTCAAGGTCAGGACGTTCCCTTTTTCCCACAGGTCCCGCCAATAGAAGTTCACATCGGCATCGGCGAACTGATAGGGCAGGTTCGGCATGCGGGCCTGGTAGGCCAGGTTGGGAACCGTAGTGCCAATCATGGTTTTCATGTTGTCGCGTACATCCATCTGCGTGAAGTTTCCTCCGATGCTGAACCAGTTGCTATAGCTGTACCGTGCCGACAGGTTGAATCCTTTGGTGAGGACTTTCCCGTAGTTGGTGTAGGCGGCCGCGTATTTTCCTCCGCTCAGATCGGTTACGTTACGTTGGATATAATCCTTCGTATCGCGGTATATCACTCCTCCTTCCACATAGACGGAATGCTTGCCGAACGATTTTCCGTAGCTGACGTTCAGGTTGACGTTATCGCTATTCTCCGGACGGATGGTGATTTCTCCCATTTCCAGGTCTTCGTCGCCGAACATCTCTTCGATGGTGGGCAGGCGGTAGGCTTTCTCGTACGAGAGTTTCACCTGGAGTCCCGGCAGGATGAAATAAGTGCCGGCAATACCGTATCCGAAGGCGTCCATCTTTCTGCTAATCTTCTCGTAGTCGTCCTGATTGGTCGTTGTGGCCATAGGACCGGCTACATGTTGGTTATAGTATTTCCCGAAGACCGAAGCGTTCCAGTGTTCCGATGGCATCAGGCGGTAAGATAGACCGGAGATGTTCTTTTGCGTCTTCTTGGCGATGGCGTCGGTCTGTTCTTCGTTGGCCAACAGAGAGGTATTGTTGCGGGTAAATGCGTTCAATACGTGGTTGAAGGTAAACGTGTGCATCTTTCCGATGCGGTAGTTTACGGTCAGCGTCCCGTTCCAGTTATCGTTGTCGGCACGTGAATACTGATAAGATTGTTCTCCGCGGGAGTTCATCGGTTGCTTTTCTCCCAACCAGTTGTACTGGTAGGCGGCGGTATCGACGTTGGTCGTGGCATTCCGGTTGTAGTTGGCGGTGAGGGTCACGTCCAGTCCCTTGGTGAGCAGATTCCGTTTGCTATATTCCAACGAAGGCATCAGGGAGTGGCCTTTGCGGTGCTTTTCGCCGTAAACGATGCTTTGGCGTACACCGGTCTGGATTTCCTTGTACATGTGTGAGTAGGTGAATCCGAACATCAGCCGGTCTGCCCATTTTTTGTCTACGATACCTACTTTCCCTACAATCGCCTCGTTGTGATAGGTATCATTGAACCGTTTCACCCGTTGGTAAGTCCCGTTCAGGTTTCCGGTAGCGAAATCCTGTACCGGAGCATCTACGTAATAATCATTGTCCGAGTAGTTCTGGAAAGCATTGATTTCGTAGGTGAAACCGTTCTTGAACGTCTGTCCGAAGTTGATGTATGACTTGTGGGTATTGAACGAGCCGTACGAGTAGGAAGCGTCCAGGAACCAGTTGCGCCGTTTCTTGTTGGTCACGATGTTGATGACTCCGCCGATGGCGTCTGTTCCGAATCCTACCGGTACCACTCCTTTATAGACTTCGATGCGTTCGGCAAAGTTCACCGGAATGTTGTTCAGCCCGAACGAGCTTCCTACCCCTTCCTGCGGTACTCCGTCGATGAATACCTTTACGTGCTTGCCGCTGAATCCGTCCATCATGAGCTGCATGTCCGAGCCTACACCGCCCGATTCGCGCAACTTCATACCCGGAGCCTTGGTCAGGGCTTCACTCAGGCTTTTGGTGGAGTTCTGCATCTCTTTGGTATCGACCGCTACGGCATTGAAGGCCGAACGCTTCACACGGGAGACACCCGTAGAGACCACCACCACTTCATCCAGTTCGGTCACCGAAGGTTTCAATACGATGTTCTGTTTCAAGCGTTCGCCACCTGTCAATACGACCTGTTTCTCGGAGGTTTCGTATCCGATGGCCGATACGATGAGGGTATATGTACCCACAGGGGCTTTCAGGTGATAGATTCCTTTCTCGTTGGTGGTACATCCGTAGTTTGTACCTTTCAGGTATACGGTAGCAAAGTCTATTTCACTTTTGTCACTGGAAATGACTTTTCCAAAAACAATGGCTTCCTGTGCCCATGTCGTCATTGTACCCATCAGCATGATCAGAAGAAGCAGGCTGTGTTTGAATTTTGTTCCCAATTTATTCCCAATTTTATAATAGTTAGATAATCTTTGATGCCTTCTCCGGCATTGCGAGTGCAAAGTTAAATTCTATTTCAAAGTATAACAATCGCTAAAAATTGGTATTCTGATGTGTCGAAATTAGTCCCTGTTTTTGCTTTTATAATGTCAGTGGATTGGATGTTTCGGTAGAAATGTGTTGCCGAATTGTCTGATGGAAGAATAGAATGCCTTTTCTTTGTCCGTGATTCATTTGGTCGTGGAAGGTTGTGATAGGATAATGTCCGGATGGGCTACCCATAAATGGTTATCCGATGGGACGTGAGGCAAGCAAATGTCAATGGGAAATGGTGGACGGGAGATTTACGGACGGGTAACCGTCCGGTATAAAATTCATTTTATCGAGGTTATTTGTTTGGATATTTTTTGCGGGAATCGGCAAATCTTGCGAATATTGCAGAGTATTTGTAGCGATAGGGGTTACTTATTTTTTATTTTATAACTGAACTGATAAAATCTGACTATGAAGAAAAACAATTTGAAACGGTTGACATGGTTGTTTGCGGCGGCGATGTGTTTGTCATCGTATGCACAACAACAGGAGATAATTCCCCAAAATACCATTAAAGTGGAGGCGGGAGATACCGATGATGTGATTATCCGGAAAGCGGCCCATGTGGTTCCTACGGACAATCAGTTGGCTGCTTTGAGAAACGAGTTTATAGCTTTCGTCCATTTCGGTCCTAATACCTTCACCCGTCTGGAATGGGGAACGGGAAAGGAAGACCCCAAGATCTTTGATTTGAAGACCTTGGATACCGACCAGTGGTGTCAGGCCATGAAGGCCGCCGGTATGAAGATGGTCGTCTTTACAGCCAAGCATCATGACGGATTCGTATTGTGGCAGAGCCGTTATACCAAACACGGTATCATGTCGACTGGATATAAGAATGGGAAAGGCGATGTCATGAAAGAACTTTCTGCTTCGTGCCGGAAATATGGATTGAAACTGGGTGTCTACCTGTCTCCGGCCGATTTGTATCAGATAGAAAGTCCTGACGGGCTTTATGGTAACCTGAGTCCTTATACGTTGCGTACCATTCCTCGGGAAGTACCCGGGCGTCCGTTCGCCGTCAAGACAAAATTCCAGTTCGAGCTGGACGATTATAACGAATATTTCCTGAACCAATTGTTCGAATTGTTGACGGAATACGGACCGATTGACGAAGTATGGTTCGATGGTGCACATCCCAAGACTAAAGGAGGTCAGAAATATAACTATAAGGCTTGGCGTGAAATGATTCGTACATTGGTGCCGAATGCTACAATCTTCGGAAGAGAAGACGTGCGCTGGTGTGGTAATGAGGCCGGAAATACACGGACATCCGAATGGAATGTGATTACTCCGTATACGGAGAATCCTGCCGAGATGGTGGAATTCATGGACTTGCACGGTGACTTGGGAGGTCGGGAAGTGTTGTTGAGCCGTGAAAAACCGTTTTACCTGCATTATCAGCCGGCCGAAACGAATACGTCTATCCGGGCTGGGTGGTTCTACCGGGACGATACCCGTCAGCAGACCCGGAGTGCCGATGATGTATTCGACATTTATGAACGTGCCGTAGGTGGTAACTCCATTTTCCTGTTGAATATTCCGCCTAACCGGGAGGGACGGTTCTCGGATGCCGATGTCGAGGTTCTGGAAGAGACCGGTAGAAGAATTCAGGAAACCTATGGCCATAACTTGCTGGACGGAGCAGATGGTCCGAAGGAGGTATTGGACAAGGATGAAAACACGTTTGTACTCTTGGACGGTACAGGACCGAAAGAACTGGTCTTTTCCGTACCGCAACCCATTACTTTCAATCGGATTGTGATTCAGGAAGCCATCGCCACACATAGCGAACGGGTAGAGAAACATGCCGTCGATGCATGGGTGGACGGACAATGGAAGGAGGTTGCCCGCTCTACCAATATCGGTCACAAACGTATTCTCCGATTCCCGGATGTGACTTCCTCCAAAATTCGGATACGTATACTGGAATCCCGTATGAATCCTGCCATCTGTGAGGTGTCTGCACATTATTACCAGCAACGTCCTCCGATGTTGTCCGTGGGTAGAAACGCGGAAGGTCTGGTCACCATTGCACCGAAGAAGGATGGTTTCAGTTGGTTGTATTGGGCCGATAAGAAAGGAGATGAGGCAATGCAGGATACGATAGATTATCAGATTCACTATACCACCGACGGTACTGAACCCGATGAGGCTTCGCCGTTGTATACGGTTCCTTTCGCTTTAGAGAATGGAGAAGTGAAGGCGGTTTCATTCCTGCACGGAAGAAAGGGAGCGGTTTCACGCGAACGCTTGGGATTTGTCAAGAAAGATTGGAAAGTACTGGATGTATCGGGTGAAACAACCGAGCATCCGGCTAGTGCCGCCATCGATGAACAGGCAGACACTTATTGGGTATCCGGCGGGCAGGAATCTCCTTATGTATTCGCTTTGGATTTGGGAATGGAAAAAGAACTGGCCGGATTTGCCTATACCCCTCAGAAGAAGGATGCGAAAGGTCTGATAGCGGCTGGGCGTCTTGAGATGAGTGCAGATGGTAAGACATGGAAGAAAGTGGAGGATTTCACATTCGGAAATCTGGTGAACGACCCTACCAAGCGTTACCATTACTTCAAGAAGGCGGTAAAAGCCCGTTATGTGCGGTTGGTCGCTACGGAAGTGACTTCGGGTGCAGACTTTGCTACGATGGCTGAACTGGATATCTTCTGAGTCAGTTCAATCATGAATTGAAAAGAAATCAGGAGCCTGTCGGTCCACTGGAATTTGGGTATTCCCGTTGGGCCGGCAGGCTTCGTTTGTCTATAAACACAATGCTTTTAGAGATGAAACGGTAGAAGAATTGGCGTATTCTATATAATTTGTCTATTTTTGTATGCTGAATGAAAAACATAACTCATCCTATTGTATGAAAAAAGAATTATTGCTGGCATGCTCGTTGTGTTGGGGAATGCTGCTGAATGCTGAACGTATGGAAATCAATACCTTTCATTATGCAGGACCTTATCCGGTCAAGGCACCGTATGAGGTCGATACCGTTGATGTCAATTCTGAACCATGGAAGGTGGACCGTCTGTTGAAAACTCCACTCTCACTGGAAACGGTGAAACAGGGTAAACTTCTTACCGCAGATGCTCTTCCGGTTGTGAATGACGGATATGCATTGCATCTGTTGGGCTTTACACTCGAAAATACCCGTTACGGGAAGGCTGAACTCAAGGTCGAGGGGGTAGATTCGTATCAGGTATATGTGGATGGCAAATTGTGCGAAGACCTGAAGCTTACATTGGAACCGGCTTCTCATCAGATTGTAGTGAAATACTTGTCTGCTCCCGACCGGAAGGAAACCCCGGAATTGTCATTGGATACAGAAAAAGAGGGAATCTTCACATTGACTCAGGAGGAAGGCCGTCTGTATACGTTGGCCGATGTGTTGCATGGGAAACGTTATACGGATGTCGAAGTTTCTCCCGATGGAAAATATCTGATTGTTGCTTATCGGACCACTCGGGTAGGTGGGCAGACTACAACTACGTATGTCGTTCGTGAGCTGGCTACCGGTAAGGTCTTGGCCGAACGGAGTGAAGAATTGCATTGGATGCCTCGTTCTTCCGACTATTACCTGACCCGTCAGGGGGTAGCAGGTAAAGAGCTGGTCCGGGTCAGTCCGTCTACCGGTATAGAAACGGTCTTGACCGCTTCGTTGCCGGAAGGGAGTTTCCGCTTTGCTCCGACCGAAGACTATCTGTTGTTCTCGCTCGTACAGGAAGGTCCGAAAGAAAAGAAAGAGATTTATGAATATGTTGACCCTGATGACCGTCAGCCGGGATGGAGAGACCGTATCTACCTGGCTAAATACGATTTGGCTTCCGGTCTGATGCAGCCGTTGACCTACGGATACCGGCAGGTGTTTGCTACCGATATTTCGGCAGATGGCCGTAAGGTACTGATGATGGTGACAAAACGTCGGTTGGAAGCTCGTCCTACTACGTTGTATTCTTTATACATGCTGGATGTGCATACGCTGGAATCTGAATTGCTGGTAGAGGACGACGGATTCATTTCGAATGCCTTGTTTTCTCCGGATGCCAAACAGGTGCTGATAGCCGGTTCGCCCGAATCTTTGGGAGGAATCGGGAAGCATGTCAAGGAAGGACAGACTCCCAGCATGATTGATACTCAGCTGTATCTGATGGAAGTGTCCGATAAGTCTGTCAAGCCGTTGACCTTGAATTTCCATCCGAATGTGATGCAGACGGTTTGGAACAAGGCCGACGGAAAAGTTTATTTTACCGCCGAGAACCGTGATTATTATTCCTTGTATCAGATGGAACCGGCTTCAGGAATTATCCGTCAGGTGGAGGTACCGGAAGATATGGTCATGAACATGGGAGTTTCTTCGCAGAAGCCGCTTCTGGCATTTTATGGAGAGAGCGTTTCCAATTCGCATCGGTTGTATACTGTCGATCTGAAGAATCTGAAACCGGTGTTGGTAGAAGACTTGAGTAAAGATATTCTGAAAGATATCCGTTTGGGAAAATGTGAGGCTTGGAATTTTGTCAACTCCCGGGGAGATACCATTTATGGACGTTATTATTTGCCACCTCATTTTGATGCCACCCAAAAATATCCGATGATTGTCAATTATTATGGTGGATGTAGCCCTACCAGCCGTAATTTTGAAAGTCGTTATCCGCACCATGCATACGCGGCCTTGGGCTATGTCGTTTATGTAATCGAACCGAGTGGCGCTACCGGTTTCGGTCAGGAGTTCTCGGCCCGTCATGTAAATACATTCGGCGATGGGGTAGCCGATGACATCATCGAAGGTACCCGGAAGTTTGCGGCCGAACATCCTTTTGTCAATGACAGTAAGATTGGTTGTATCGGTGCTTCCTACGGAGGTTTCATGACTCAGTATCTCCAGACTAAGACAGATATTTTTGCCGCCGCCATTTCGCATGCCGGTATCAGTGACCATACCAGTTATTGGGGAGAAGGCTATTGGGGATATTCATACAGTGAGGTTTCGGGTGCCAACAGTTATCCCTGGAAAAACAAGGAACTCTTTGTAGACCATAGCCCGTTGTTCAATGCCGAAAAGATTCATACACCGTTGTTGTTCCTCCACGGTTCGGCCGATATGAATGTACCGGTGGGTGAAAGCATACAGATGTATACGGCCTTGAAATTGTTGGGACGAGAAACAGCATTGGTGGTAGTTGACGGGCAGGACCATCACATTGTGGACTATGGCAAGCGTTTCCAGTGGCAGAACACCATTTTTGCCTGGTTTGCCAAATGGTTGCAGGATGATCCGTCCTGGTGGAACGCGTTATATCGTCCGAAATCTTTGTAACAGGAGATATATTTAAGGTTTAAGAGAGGCTGTCTGTTTGAGTCATTCGATGAACAGGCAGCCTCTTTTTTATGGCATTACAAGATTTATTTCACGGAATTTGGGGATGAAAGGAGTACTTCTTTGGCTTTTTTTGTTAAAACTCTATAATTGTATGGCTGTTTATGGGGCTACTTTAGTCAATCCGCTAATTTTGTAGGACATACACAAAATTTTATCACATTTTATGAATGAGATTCTCATTATTATCGGGCTTATCTTGTTGAATGGGGTTTTCGCCATGTCGGAGGTTGCTTTGATTTCTGCCCGAAAGTCACGGCTCTCTACTGATGTAAAAAAAGGAAACAAATCTGCTAAGATTGCATTGAAACTGGCTAATGAACCCGATCGTTTTTTATCTACCGTACAGATTGGTATTACATTGATTGGTATCTTGACCGGTATCTATTCCGGTAATCAGATAGCTGTAGATTGTAAGAAACTTCTGATAGAATGGGGAGTATCTACTCATTATGCCGGTGTATTGGCACAGGGTGGAATCGTAGTGATTGTAACTTACCTGACCATTATCTTTGGAGAGCTGGTGCCGAAGCGTATCGGTCTGAGTGTGGCCGAAAAGGCTGCCAAACTGATGGCACGTCCGATGAACTGGTTGTCTAAACTGACATTACCGTTCGTCTGGTTGTTGGCACAAAGTACTCGATTGATTTTTAATCTGCTGGGAATTAAGGATTCGGATAACAAAGTTACCGAAGAAGAAATCAAGTCCATCATTCAGGAAGGTACTGAGGGAGGAGAGGTTCAACCGGTGGAACAGGACATCATGCAGCGTGTGTTCATGTTGGGTGACCTGAAAGTATGTTCCATCATGACCCATAAGAGTGACATTGTCTGGTTGGATACCGATATGGGAATAGAAGAAATCCGGAAAATCTTGAGTGAGCACTTGTATGAATTCTACCCTGTAGCCGAAGGTGATTTGGACCATGTGAAAGGGGTTGTCAACCTGAAGGACCTGGTACTCCATCTGTACGATGAGACATTCTCTTTGGAGAAACTGGTACACGAACCGGTCTATTTCCACGAAAGCATGAATGTCTACAAGGCTCTGGAACAAATGAAGCAGCAGAAAATCAGCCGTGCGTTGGTTTGCGATGAATTCGGAACTTGTACAGGTATCATTACGTTGCGAGATATTCTGGAGGGACTGGTCGGTAATATGGATGAGAAGGGAGAAGAGCCCGATATCATCAAGCGTGTCAACAAGGAAGGCTGGTTGGTAGACGGACAGTGTCCGTTATATGACTTCCTGTATTATTTCAACCGCAGTGACTTGTTCGAGAAATCGGAATATCAGACATTGGGCGGACTTATCCTGCACCAGTTACAACACATTCCCCAAAGTGGTGAAAGCACGGAATGGAATGGCTTTGTGTTGGAAGTGGTGGATATGGATGGTGCCCGTATTGATAAGGTACTTGTCACGATTCCGGTCAGCGAAGATACGGGAGACGAAGAGGCTTGATGTTGTTTGTAAACTCTTTCTCTGTCCTCCCTTGGAGGTGATGGCAAATGATAATAAAGTTAACTTGAATATGATACACGGAACATGCAAAAAATGGCTGATGGCTGTAGCTTTAGGAATCATGATTGGAGAGGCCGTCGCACAAGTCAATCATGTTGAACCACCACTTATGGGTTGGAGTTCATGGAATACTTATCGAGTCAATATCAGTGAGGATTTGATAAAGAAACAGGCCGATGCCATGATTTCTCAAGGCTTGAATGAAGTGGGATATCGTTATGTGAACATTGACGACGGTTTCTTTGGTTATCGGGATGAAAAGGGAGTCCTCCATACACATCCGGAACGTTTTCCGAACGGCATGAAGGTTGTAGCCGATTACATCCATTCGTTGGGGTTGAAAGCCGGCATTTATTCAGAGGCGGGAGCAAATACCTGCGGTTCTATCTGGGATGCCGATAAGAATGGAATAGGGGTAGGACTTTATGGCTTCGAGCGTCAGGATGCCAATCTGTTTTTCAATGACTGGGGATTCGATTTCATTAAAATAGACTATTGTGGAGCCGGTCAGCAACTGGATCTTGATGAACAGGAGCGGTATACGGCTATTGTAGAGGCTATACGTGAGGTGTGTCCCCGGAATATTTCTTTGAATATCTGCCGGTGGGCTTATCCGGGTACGTGGGTCAGTGGTTTGGCACGTTCCTGGCGGATTAGTTCGGATATAAATCCATCGTGGGAATCGGTGAAATACATCATTTCCAAAAACATGTATCTTTCGGCTTTTGCCGGCGGAGGTCATTACAACGATATGGACATGCTGGAGATAGGACGAGGGCTGAAACCGGAGGAGGAAGAGACACATTTCGGTATGTGGTGTATCTTGAGTTCCCCGCTTCTGATAGGTTGTGATCTGACAACGATTCCGGAGGCTTCGCTTCGTTTATTGAAGAATCCCGAACTGATAGCCTTGAATCAGGATCCGTTAGGCATTCAGGCTCAGATCGTACAGCACGAGAACGGCGGATATGTTTTTGTAAAGGATATCAGAGAGAAGCGGGGAAAGGTACGTGCGGTTGCCTTGTACAACCCTACGGAGGAGACCTGTTCTTTTCAGGTTCCTTTGAGTCTTTTAGAGTTGGAAGGAAAGACAAATGTCCGCGATTTGGTTCATCGGAAGGATGAGCGTCCGGTAGATGATGCGCTTCGCTTTGATGTACTTCCTCATGGAGTCAAGATTGTAAGGGTGGAAGGAAGCAGACGTCTGGAACCCGTCCTGTACGAAGCGGAACAGGCTTATCTGAATGGCTTTGACGATTTGGCCAAGCGTAAGCGGGGAGTGGCATACATGCCTTTTGAAGGAGCTTCGGGTAGCATGGTTGTCACCAATCTGGGTGGTCATAAGGAGAACTATGCCCAATGGGATGAAGTGTTCAGTGAAAAGGGAGGAAAATATAAGATGATTGTCCGCTATATCCCCGTCACTCAAAGGGAACGTGAGATAAACGACCGTCGGTTGGAGGTTACGGTAAACGGTACCCGGGTGACGCTGGATAACCTGGAGACAGACAGTACCCAAGGAATTGCCCAGGCAGAACTGGCGGTCGATCTGCAGAAAGGATATAATGTCGTAAGAATCGGAAGCCGGTTTACATGGACTCCCGATCTGGATTGTTTCATGTTGGCTCCGGTGGAATGAGATACATGAAGACTAGCCTGTAACATCGACGTTTGTGTTTGAAACTTCAATGAAAGTTCTTATGAAAACTGAAAAAGAAAAATGTCATTCGGGAGAATTGTATAACGCTAATTACGATGCGGAACTGATTGGGGAAAGACAGGTTTGTAACGAAAAGTGTCATGCTTACAATCAGTTGCCCCCTTCATCCTTGAAAGAACGGGAAGCCATTATCCGCGACTTGTTGGGTAAAACCGGCAAGCAGTTTCTGATAGAGCAGCCGTTTCATTGCGATTATGGTTATAACATCGAAATCGGAGAGAATTTTTATGCCAACGTGAACTGTGTCATGTTGGACGGCGCTAAGATTACTTTCGGCGATAATGTATTCATCGCTCCGAATTGTGGCTTCTATACAGCCGGACATCCCCTGGATGTAACCCAGCGGAATCAAGGACTGGAATATGCCTATCCCATTACCGTGGGTAATAATGTCTGGATAGGGGCTCAGGTCTGTGTATTGCCGGGCGTCAGCATTGGCGATAATAGTGTCATCGGGGCTGGAAGTGTAGTGACGAAAAGTATTCCGGCCAATTCGGTGGCTGTAGGAAATCCTTGTCGTGTTATCCGGAAATTGGAAGAATAAGCCGGTTGCTCCACGGATACAGATAAAAATAAGAAGCGTTCAGGTTGGCTCTTTCTTGAAAAGAGTTCCAACGTGGACGCTTCTTTTTTATGTTTATTCTCTCGGCTCATTCGTTTTCCGGGACGGATTCTTCTGGAAAGAGCGGGCGATTTCTTTCCGAAGACTTCTCCAGCCGGGCATCAGTTTCAGTTCTTTACGTACCGGAGCATCATAAAGCAGAAAGAGGAGGAGCAGAAAGATACAGGCATAGCCTGCCCATCCGTAAATCTGCTTGATGCTGATTTCCATCATCTGCGATACGAAGCTTTCCATATATTCTCCCAAAGGAAAAGGATGCCGGCTAAAGGAGACCCGGTCGATGGCTGCTCCGTATCGGGCCATGTTGTCCGGCAGGTAATAGGCGAGGCCTTGGGTATAGAGGGCTGAACCGATGACACCACCTACCACCATGTGCAGCATGTTGAATACGCTCAGTGCCTGAAAAAAGTGCTGGAAGGTCATGATTTCTTCCAGACAGACCATGAAAGTGGCGCTTAGAATAGCGTAGGCAAATCCTCTGCAGGCAGTAGGCAGATAGAGCTGTGAAATATGTATCTCGCCCGAGAGGGTAAAATAATAGCCTAGCAGATAGCCGATGAGGCCTATGATTCCGATGCTAAGTAACCGGATATAGCTGAAGCGTTTGATGTGCATCCACCAGTAGGCAAACAGACACCCTGTAAGGATTCCTCCGAGAGTCAACCAGTCCAGTTGTACACTGACAGTCTCTGTATAGTGCATCACCTCTTCGTAGAATACTTCTTCCAGTACCCGTTCGGTAGCCAGGAAGGCTTCAACCAGTGTTATCAGAATCAGTATCGGAACAAGATGTCTGTATGTCCACATCCGAGGTTCGAGAAAGGGATGGCGGATGGTCAGCATGCGCCAGATGCAAAGCAGGAATGTAATGCCGATAGCTACTGCCAATTGTCTGATGACCGGACTGTTCCACCAGTCATACCAGTCGCCGTAATCGAAAAAATAGGCGATTTCCAGAAGCAGGCAGGCCCATAGTATGGCTCCCAGCCAATCGATACCGAACAGAGGGAATTTCTTCATGAGGCGGAAATGACGGGTACAAGTCTGTAGTATCATCAGGTTTATCAGCATGATGGCTGCGATAAACCCATGCATATAGCTCCAATGATAATGATACATCAGGTACGTGCACAGCAAGTCGGATAGTTGCATGCTGCCTAGTATGATGATGTGAAGTAACGGGAAAAAGACTGTGAAATCACGTTTGGGCGTCATCCATAATTGGATATTCGACATACATTCGAAAGTTCCCTGAATCTTGCAGATACCTTCGATGAAACAGATTCCCCATAGCAGCGGAAGGTAGGTGATGTGGGGAGCAATCAGGTTACTTGCCAGAACGCCCCCTGCCGCGGCCAGAAGCAAAGTCTTGTTGGTAAAACGGAACTTCATGCGGAACAGTAAGGGGAAATAAATGGCCATTCCGGCCAGGTTGGCATAGAGACACATCAGCAGGTCTTCCCGCATCAGGGTAGTTTCGCCGACCATTTGGTTCAAGGTACCCAGATAGAGCCCTCCGGAAAGCTGGAAGGTGACGGCCATAAAGACATAAATCCACGGTTGGAGTTTCCGAGGCACGAAGTTGCGGAACATCAGCATCGTAAACGGTCCGTTCAGTACAGGGGCTCCCATAATCAGTGTTTTACTTTACATTCTACATTGAATCCGGCACGCAGAAGCTTTAGCTTTTCGGAATCGTTTCCTTTCAGGCTGATGCGTACAGGTACACGTTGTTCCACTTTGACGAAATTGCCGGTAGCATTGTCTTGAGGTATCATCGAAAAGGCGGCTCCGGTTGCGTCCGAGATGGATTCTACGGTACCCGTATAGGTCACTCCCGGTACGGCATCGGCGGTGAGGGTGACACTGGAGCCTTCGTGGATGTTCGGAAGCTGAGTTTCCCGGTAATTGGCGATCACCCACAGGTCACTGCTGTCGACGATGTCTACCATTGTCTGTCCGGGTTGTACCAACTGGCCTTCGTGGATATCTTTCCGTCCGGTTACACCGTCGCAGGTAGCTACAATGACGGTATACGACAGGTTGAGTCGGGCCAGCGATACGGCCGCTTCTGCCAGGCGTACGGCTGCCGCGTTCTGGCCGAGCCGGTGCGTCTGTTCATCCTTGACTAGCGAAGTGGAATGTTTGGCACGTTGTACCTGCTCGTAGCGGGCTTTGGTCGCTTCGTAGGCAGTCTGTACATTATCGTATTGTTGACGGGTGACGGCATCTTGTGCCAGCAGTTTCTGGTAACGCTTCAGTTCCCGTTCGGCATTTTCCAGTTGAACACGTACTTCGGAGATTCCTGCATCGCTGACACGCAGGTTATTCTGGGTTGTGGCGATTCCCGCGGAGGTTGCCTGTTGTCCCGAGCGGGCATTTTCCAAGTCTGCCTCGGCTTGAGCCAATCGGAGTCTGAACTCGGAGTCTTCGATAATCAGCAGGGTATCTCCCTTATGTACCGGTTGATATTCCTCGAAACAGATTTTCTGGATGAAGCCTGATACCCGGGTGTTGACCGGGGTGATGTGTTGTTTCACTTGGGCGTTGTCTGTATATTCTACTCCCAGATGGATGAATCGGGAACCTACATAGATGAGTGCTCCGAACAAGAGGCAGATGATAACGATGTTATAAGTCAGTTTCTGTATTTTTCTGGTTGTCATGATTCTTTTCTTTTTAAAGTGGATGGTGTATGAGTCGTTTAAAGGGTATGGGTGACATATTTCATTTTGTAATAATGATATATGACGTTGATGCGGGCGTTGACCAGACTTAAGTCGGCACTGAGTTTGGTATTGCTGGCGTCAAGCATGTCGGTCAGCAAGGCCAGGTCATTCTGATAACGGTTGCTGGTTACATCGTAGTTCTGGTCGGCCAGTTCCACACTCTTCTTTTGGGTACGAAGGTCTGTAAATGCTGTCAGAAAATCTACATACGTAGCTTGTATGGTGTTTTCAACCTGTTCCTGCATCAGCTGGTGTGTCTCCTGAGCCTTCTTGACATTCAGACGGGCCTGTTTCAGCTTGTGGTTGTTCTTGAAGAGCGAAGAGAAATTGTATGTTATCCCTACACCTACATACCAGTAATTGAAGTTGTTGTCCAGTACCGGAACTTCGATGGTTATCGGTCCGTCCAGGTGTTCGGCCGCTACAAGAGCAATTTTAGGCAGACGCTCCGAACGCTCCAGTTTGACTTTCTGCTCATTGACCTGGATACCTACTTGTGTCTGTTGCAGGTCGAGGTTGTTTTGGCTTGCCAGTGCTTGCCAATTCTTTTCGTCAAGTGTTTGAATCTGTTCATCCAGCAGGGTCGTATCGGGAATGATTTCAGTACCTTCGGACAGATGCAGGGTAGTTACTAGCTGGTGGTTGATGATGGTGCTTGCATCTTTCACCTTGGCCACCTGTAATTTCAATGTTTCCTTCTGGAGTTCATAGCGGGTGATGTCATTCTGAAGGGCAGTTCCCTGTTCGCGTCGTACCCGCATGTTGGCTATGACTTGTTCTGTCAGTTCAAGGTTCTTTTTCAGTACCTGCATCTGGTTGTGCAGCTTGTAGAGGTCCAGGTAATAACCGGTAAGCAGAAAGCGGACTTCCTGCCGGTTCTTTTGTGCATCGAGTTCGGCGCTATGTTTCCCCAGTTCTGCCAGTTCGATGCTGCTGCTGATGGCTCCTCCGGCATAAATTACCTGTTGGGCTTCGAGGGAAAAATTGTTCCCGAAGTGGGGCATGTCTATGTTCATGGGGTTGCTGAAATCCCGGTCCCAAAGTTTTCCGTCTCCTAGATAACTGGCCGAAAGGGAAGCGTTTATATCGGGCAGACGCTGTGCTTTGGCCGCTTGCAGGGCTGCTTCCGCTGCATCCTTTCCGGTTTGATATACTTGAATACGCTGGCTGTTTTCATCGGCCAGACGAAACATCTCTTCTAGGCCCATTGTTCTCGGTTGGGCACATACATACTGGCTGCATAGTGCTATAAGACAATGCACTATGAGCCTGTTCTTTTTGCTCATAAGTAAAATTTAATGGAAGTTAGTAAGTAGATAATGAATCGGAGAGATAGAACGTTCCTTAAATCAATGCAGCCGCTCCCCATGCATGGAAATCATGGATTTTGTTCTTGTAGCGGATAAGGGTTGTAAGGATAATAACGTTCATAAAAATGATGGATTATGCTTTTATTCGGAGGACAAAATTATAGAAAACTTCCCATTAGTCGTAACCTTTGCATCGCGGTATTTTACAAGTTTTAACCTGATAATGCCTTTAAATCCGTCTTATATTTTCATTCTTTAAGAAATGTAGAGCCTTGTTTTTAGAGGATTGGGTTCGGAAAACAAATGTGATTTCCTATTTTTGTGAGATAATAGATTCATGGAATATGATTGGACGAAAATGGGTATATGGTATGATGCTGGCCAGTATGTTTTTATCTGCCTGTCAGCCTGTTGAGAAGACGTCGAAGAATGCGGATGAAGCTTCCGCACAGACAGAACAGAAGCGTGAAGTAACATTTCCTTTCCCTCAGATTCCGGCCCTTTTGACAGATGCAGAACAGCGGAAGGAGTATCTGTTGAAACATTATTGGGATAATTTTGATTTTTCAGATACATTGTTGGTCAATAACCGGAGCGTTAGTGAGCAAGGGTGGGTGAACCAGTTGGGATTGTTGGCTTCGGGGCCGGTTCCTGAGGCTTGGATAGAAGAAAGCTTGGATAATCTTTGTACCGGTATGGAGAAAACGGAGCAGGCACGCAGGTTTTTTATGTCGATGATAGACGAATATCTTTATAACCCGAATTCTCCGTATTATGATGAAGACTGGTATCGGATTTATCTGAAGCGGATGCTCCGAAGTACAGTTTTGGATGAGGCGAGTAAAAGTTCCTTGAAATTTCGTTTGGATTTGATTTCCAGAAATATGCCTGGAACACTGGCACAAGATTTTGTATATTATTTACCCGATGGTACACAGCATACGTTGAGAAAAACTCCTGTCGAAGGAAATCGGTTGTTGCTGGTGTTTTATGACCCGGAGTGTGGTAATTGTCAGGAATCATTACATGTCATGGCAGCAGATGATAAGTTGGCCGATGCTGTAGCTGCCGGGAGGTTGACGGTATTGGCCATTTATACGGAGGGAAATGAGGCGGTTTGGAGAAAGGCCTTACCAGAGATTCCACAATCATGGATTGTTGGAAACGATAGGCAGCAGGTGAAGGATGAGGCTAAATTCGATTTGAATGCAATGCCTAGTTTTTACCTGCTTGACGGGAAGAAAAAAATTCTGTTGAAAGATGCTTCGTATCCACAGGTTTGTGCCAGGTTAGGCTTGTAATTTCAGCTCCGCGAAAAAACGTCTAATTGTTTTAGTTGATTCGAACGTTCGTTTTATTTGACACATGAGGTTGTTTTGTATAAAACGAACGTTCTTTTTTTATATCTTATACGTTGTTACGCGTGCGCGAAATTTATATGGTGTCATTCTTTGACCTTTTGATTCTGAATCTTGAAAATTGTTGAATTTTATTCTTTTGTTTATCAGGTATTTGTGAATTAATTCCAGAAAATGTTTCAAAAAAGTTTCGAGGAATGCTTGTCGGTTTCGGAAAAGTCTGTACCTTTGCATCCGCTTTCGAGAGGGAAACGCGTTGAAGAAATGAAATTCTGATGACAGAGTGTAAGCCGGATGTCTTGCCGGAGGCGCTGCACCGAGTATCTTACCTTGCATGCTGCAAGGGAGCGAGAAAGGGTGAGCCCGGAGGGGGACGCGCTTCGGACCGCCGCTGAAAAATTTTTCTGAAAAAACTTTCTGAAAAATTTGGTGGTTACGAAAATATGACTTATCTTTGCAACCGTTTTCAACACAAGATTTGAAGGCAAGTTCTTTGAAAAGCTTTAGATAAACAAACAGAGATGTAGTACAAGAAGTAGTCCATATTAATATGGTATGGATGAAACGAAGAAGCACCGTCAAGATCCTGTCCCATGAAAATGGGGCGGAACAAGAAGAAGATTCGGTTTCCTGAACAGATTAAGACACGCGCCGGAGCAGTCCGGTGCGGAAAAGATATTCTTACAATGAAGAGTTTGATCCTGGCTCAGGATGAACGCTAGCTACAGGCTTAACACATGCAAGTCGAGGGGCAGCGGGAAGTCAGCTTGCTGACTTTGCCGGCGACCGGCG
>NZ_KB894650.1 GCF_000374585.1 Phocaeicola barnesiae DSM 18169 = JCM 13652 | reverse complement strand
TAAGCTTCGTCACGCCGATGGTACTGCGCAAGTGGGAGAGTAGGTAGTCGCCGTCTTGAGGCCCCGGATTCCGCAAGGAGGTCCGGGGCTTTTTTGTGTCCCGGCGTGCCGTCGGTCCGCCGGACGCCCCGCACGGCCTTCCGCCGTGAATCCTCCCTTGCGGGACATATCCTTCACGGTGAAACACCCCTTTCACCGGAAATGCCTTGTATACCAGGCTGCTGCCTGGCTTGTGAAGGCGTGAAGCCAATTCCATAAAAAAAGGTAGGAGCAGACTTATGCTGTCCTACCTGTGTCTTATCAGAATATTTAATGGTATCTGCTGTTCCCTAAGATACGGCAACGCGTTTTTCCATCCAGTTTATACTTAATCTCGGGACAGCTCGTCAATAACCTTCAGCAGATATTGTCCATACTGGTTTTTCAACATTGGTTGTGCCAGTTCACGCATCTTTTCAGGGGTAATCCATCCCTGCCGTAAAGCTATTCCTTCCAGACAAGCTACTTTCAGTCCCTGTCGTTTCTCGATGACTTCGATGTAGGTGGAAGCTTCTGCCAGAGAATCATGTGTACCTGTGTCCAGCCAGGCGAATCCGCGGCCCAAAGTCTGTATCTTCAGTTGCTTATCGGCCAGAAAGCGTTGGTTGACCGAAGTGATTTCCAGCTCACCACGGGCTGAAGGTTTGATGTTTTTGGCTACTTCCACAACCTTGTTCGGATAGAAATATAGACCGGTAACGGCATAGTTGGATTTCGGATGTTCCGGTTTCTCTTCGATGGAGATGCAGTTCCCTTCCTTGTCGAACTCAGCTACACCGTATCTTTCCGGATCGCTGACCCAATATCCGAAAACCGTAGCCATATCCTGCTGTTCCGCATCGGTTACAGCCTGACGAAGTTTCACGGTGAAACTGTTTCCGTGGAAGATGTTGTCGCCCAATACCAGGCAGACCGCATCATTGCCAATGAATGATTCACCGATCAGGAAAGCCTGAGCCAGTCCGTCAGGGCTGGGTTGTTCGGCATATTCAAAATGTACACCGTAATCAGAACCGTCTCCTAACAGACGTTTAAATCCCGGAAGGTCATAGGGAGTTGAGATAATAAGGATTTCCCGAATACCTGCCAGCATCAGTACAGAAATGGGGTAATAAATCATGGGCTTGTCGAAGACAGGCAGTAATTGCTTGGAGACCCCTTTGGTGATGGGGTACAGACGGGTGCCGGAACCTCCGGCCAAAACGATACCTTTCATAGATGGCAGTTTATGTAAAACGTAAAAAAGTTCTTGTTTCAGTGGAGCCATATAAAACGGCATTCCTTTACAAAGGAACGAATTTTATAAGAGGTTTCCAATGTTTTACGGCTGAAATTGTACTTATCTGAAGTCAGGTTATGGAACATATTCCGGTCATATTGCGGTTCCGGATAAGTTTATTATCTTTGTTCGCCAAATGGGATATATCCAAAAGAAGTCCGGATGACAGTATGTTACAGATGAAAGATACTATTGTTCCGGAACTTGTCATACCGATTATCCGAGAAATTTAATCCGATGAAGAAAAAACACTATTTGATGGCAGCCCTTTGTCTGATGACGGTAGCTGCCTGTACCCAAAAGACAGAACTCCCCGAAAATCCGGAAGACAAGGAAGAATACCGTGACAGCCAGGGAAACCAATGGATCTATAACGCCATGCTGATGCGATGGGCACTGATGCCGTCGGTGGCTAACGGGTTGAGTACGACCCATTATTATTATCCGAAAACAGGCTCTTGGACTGATGCGAACGGTTCGCGGGTTGCTTCGCCTTCGAATGTGAAGGTACGTCCTTCTTCTACTTCTTCCAAATCGAGCGGTCACGTGTTCGGTACGAAAAGCCGTTCATTCAGTGTGGGCAGTTAATCAGGAGGAGAAAACGGATGAAACGTATCATGACGACACCCCGGGCTGATTACCGGGATGCTATCGAGGCCTTGGGCTTCGACTATCACATGGACTATTGGAAGGAAGACGCCTATTACGAATTGTCGGAGACGGAAGTGGAGAAACTGGAAACGGCTACTACGGAAGCTTACCGCATGTATTGCGAAACGGCTGATTACCTGATAGAACAGCAACTGGACAAACTGGAACGGATGCTCGACCTGACGCCTGAAATTGTGGAGCTTATCCGGAATTCTTGGGAGGCTGATGAATTGAGTCTGTATGGCCGTTTTGACTTCATGTTTGATAAACAGGGGACTCCACGCATTCTGGAGTTCAATGCCGATACGCCTACCTCTCTGTTGGAAGCGGCGGTCATTCAGTGGCAGTGGAAAGAAGCCTGTTTCCCCAAAGCTGACCAGTATAACGGTATTCATGAGGGGCTGGTACAGTCTTGGGAGGATATGTTCGAGAAAGGAAGTATCCTACATCTGGCCGGGGCTTTGGACAATGCAGAAGATGTAGGTAATCTGCAATACTTGGCCAGTACGGCCCGTGAAGCTGGTCTCTCTACCCGAGTGATTGACATCAATGCCTTGAATCTGCAGGACGGGGTATTTTATGATCCGAGCGGGGAGAAGGTGGAACGCTGTTTCAAGCTTTATCCGTGGGAATGGATGGTGGACGAGAGCCCCGACGGCTGTATGGCCGATGTGCAGTGGGTAGAACCTGTCTGGAAACTGGTGATGTCCAATAAGGCCATCCTGACAACGCTCTTTGAACTTTTCCCGGATTCTCCATATGTGCTTCCGGCATTCTTGTCGCGTCCGCAGAACGGTGTCTACTGCAAGAAACCTGTCTATGCCCGCGAAGGACACAACGTCAGTGTGCTGGATATCCGGAACTGGGAGGAACGGGTACTGGTTCCGGAAACAGAAGGTGATTATAATCGGGGAGCCTATATCTATCAGCAATATGTGGAGCCTACCGTGTATGATGGCCGTTATCCGATTATCGGTTCTTGGATTATCGGTGGGGAAGCGGGTGGAATCGGTATCCGTGAAAACTGTACGGAAATTACTGATAACTTGTCGGCTTTTGTCCCTCATATAATCGGATGAGTCCGGTGAAAAATGAATAAATAGAAAGCCCTGTCTGAACTTCGGATGAGTCAGACAGGGCTTTCTGGTTATTTGAATCATTTGTCAAGGAAATTTTTCACCGATGGTTTCCCGCAAACGGTTGGTCAGCAGGTCTGCCATTTCTTCTTGTCCACACTCGGTAGCTAACTGGATGGCTTCCTGGATGGTCTCTACTCCTTCGGAGGTAGTGAAGAATGCGTCGAACACTTGGACGGCTTGTATCTGGTTGATACTGAAGATGCGTGGTTCGGCGTAACCGGCACAACGGGCTGCAATGTGGTCGGTGTCCATTTCATCGCCCAGCATATCGCGGTACATACCCGGATAAGGTAGGGTGAAGTTTGGTTCGCCCGGCAAGAAGCAGGCGTAGTAGAGTGTCTTTTGAGAAATCCGGCCATTCTTGTCGCGGTAAGTGATGCGCATGGGCTGGCAGCAGCAGATGGCCAGCAATAGCAATTCGGCGGCTTCAGCTGCACCTTCCTGACAAGAGAAGTCGCAGGCGATTTCGTCGGTAGCGAAAAGACTGTCCAGTCCTTCAATGCGGGCGATGGCATCGTGAGGAATGTACTGGGGTTCTCCCTGGATGATTTCCGTACCTTCTACGCCCCAGTCGAAGAGTCCGGCTTTGATCTGCAGGTGACGTGCTTCGAACAGGAACTGGCAGCAATCGGTCGAGGTGATACGGATGTACGGTTGTTTGCGGGAGATGTTTGTCAGTTCATCCTGCAGAGCCCGTTTTTCACGCAATTCTTCTGCCGGTTCTTTCCGGGGTTTCTCTTCTTCCGCTTCCGGTAGCTTGTGCGGATGTACTGCTGCTGAAACAGTTGTAGCTGCAGGACTTTTTTCTTCCTTGGAAGTGGTTTCTTCCTTTTCGTTGGTTACCCGTGGCATTTCGGGTTTTTCCGAAGTCGTTTCAGTAGATTCCATAGCGTTTCGGAGTGCGGTTTTCTGTTCCTCCAACGCTTCTTTTTCTGCTTCCAACGCTTTCCGGTAGGATTCCAGTTCCTGTTTGGTATTTTCCAGTTTCTTCCATTGGTCTTCCAGTGTTTTTTGGGAAGTGGCCAGGGCCTGTTTTTCGGCCTTTACAGTCTGGATCGTTTCGTTCAGGTTTTTCTGTTGTATTGCAAATTCAGACTTTGCGTTTTCCAACGCTAGCTTGTCGGCTTCTACTGCCTGCTTGAACGCATCCAGTTCCTGCTGCTGTTTTTCCCATGCAGCTTGGGAGGTATTAAAGGCCTCCTGTTTTGTCTTCAGTGTTTCCTGTGAGGCTGCGAGTTCTTCTTTCTGCGAATCTATGGCTTCCTTTTCGGTTGCCAATTTTTGTTGGAAAGCTTCCTGTTCTTGTTGGGCGGTCTTCAGTTCCCGTTGTTGGGTTTCGTATGTCTTTTGGGCTGCATCCAATTCCTTCTGTTGGGATTCCAAAGCTATTTTGGCTGTTTCCAGCTCCTTTAACTGATTCTTCAGTTCCGTTTTTGAAGCTTCCAGCTCTTTCTGCTGCGTATGGAGTGTTTCTTGCAGGGAGGTCCATTCTTCCTTTTTGACCTCGGATGCGGCCTTGACGGCTTTCAATTCTTCCTGGAAGCCTTGTAAAGCCTGTTTGGATTCCTGCAGCTCTTTCAACGAAACTTCCAGCATTTGTTTGGATGTCTCTACTTCCTTCTTCGAAAGTTCCAGACCTTCTGTCATAGCTTTCAAAGCAGTTTCAGAGGCCTCCAGATCTTTCTGCAGAGTCTGTACGGACATTTGGACTGTTGCTTTTTCAGCTTTTGCCGATTCTGCTTCCTGTCGTGCAACCGATGTTTCTGATTTAGCTTTTTCGTATGCTTGACGGGTGGTTTCCATTTCGGCTTTGATGGCCTGCAACTCTTCGGTCAGGGCTGTTTTCTCTTGAAGTACTGCCTGTAATTCTTTTTGCGAACTGGCTGATGCTGTTTCTGAGGCAGTCTGTAAAGACTGGAGCTGTGTATGGAGATTCTCTAATTGACTGTTCTGTTGGGATACAGATTGCTGAAGTTTTTTATTTTCTTCGGTCAAAGCTGTATTCTCTTGCATCAGAGCAGTCTGTTTCTGTTCGGTTTCTGCTTTTTGTCGGGATAAATCGGACAGTTTCTGTTCTAACTCTGTTCTCTGTCGGTTGACTTCAGCCAGTTCTTTATTTGATGCTTCTTTTTGGTTATTCAGTTCCGTCAGTTTCTGTGCAAGCTCATCTTGCTGTTGGGTGAGCTTAGCCAGTTGTTTGTCGGTTATATCCTTTTGGTTGGTCAGCTCAGTCAGCTTTTGTTCTGTTTCCGTTTTCTGCTGTTTGAGCGTAGCTATTTCTTTGACAGATTTTTCCGTTTGGTGGATGAGCTCAGCTAGTTTCTGTTCGAGCTCAGCTTTCTGTTGGGTAAGTACAGCCAGTTGTTTGTCGGTTTCTTCCTTCAGCTGTGTCAAGTCATTCAGTTTTTGTTGACTTTCATCCTGCTGAGAGGTGAGTTTCGCTTCCTGTTCCTGCTGTTTGCTTTTCAGTGATTTGAGTTCTTCTTGCAGCCGGACAAGTTGATTTTGCCGGTCTTCCAGACTACTGACGGTCTGGTTCAACCGGCCGGAGAGTTGGTTTTTCTCTTCCTGCATCCGACTGAGGTCGGCCTGTAGTTGGTCGACGTCAATTCCGCCCCATTTTTTGAGGAGTTGCAGTGCAAGTTTGTTCATACGTAATCGGTTAAATGAGTATTTTATGCATAATTATATGCAAATTACGGAAATTTTATTGAAAAATCCTACCTTTTGCGTAAGTTTGCACTTCAAAAGAAACAGGTCTTATGGATGATTTTTTGATTAATGACATACACGTAACAGGAAATCGGAACGGTAACAGCCTTATTAACAGGAAAATGATTTTCCGTATTTTGGGCGTTTTACTGGCTATTGAGGCTATATTGCTGCTCATTTCCGGTTGTGTATCGGTAATTTACGACGAATCGGATTATATTTATTTCGTCTATTGTGCCCTTCTGAATCTTGGGGTAGGGAGTGTATTGGTATGGTTAGGTCGGCATGCCGACAATACGGTGACCCGTCGGGACGGTTACTGTATCGTAGCTTTTACCTGGTTGCTGTTTACCGCTTTCGGGATGCTTCCTTTTTATATCAGCGGAGCTATTCCGTCTATTCCGAATGCCTTTTTTGAGACGATGTCTGGTTTTACAACTACCGGGGCCACTATTCTGGATGATATAGAGGCTTTATCGCACGGAATGCTTTTCTGGCGGAGTTTTACACAATGGATCGGCGGTTTGGGAATTATCTTCTTTACCATCGCTGTATTGCCGATTTTCGGTGTAGGTAACCAGGTGCTTTTCTCGGCGGAAGCTACAGGGGTGATACACGACAAGATTCATCCGAAAATCAGTGTGATGGCCAAATGGTTGTGGCTGATTTATCTGCTGATTACCGGTTCCTTGATTATTCTGTTGCTGATAGGTGGAATGGACTTGTTCGATGCTGTGTGTCATGCATTCGCGACGGCTGCAACCGGAGGGTATTCGACGAAGCAGACCAGTGTTGCTCATTGGAATTCGGCCTATATTGAATACGTTATTGCCATCTATATGTTGTTGTCCAGCATCAACTTTTCTCTGTATTTCATGTGTCTGCGCGGACAGGTACGCCATTTGTTCAAAGATGATGAAACCAAGGCTTTTCTGACTTCCGTGATGGTGGTGACATTATTGATTACAGTTTCATTGGTGTTGCATAATGGATACGGATTGGAACGGGCTTTCCGGTCTGCATTTTTCCAGGTAGCTTCCCTGCATACTTCCTGTGGATTCGGAACCGACGATTACAATATGTGGGCACCGTTTACGTGGATGCTGTTTCTGTATACCATGGTGGCCGGAGGATGTACAGGTTCTACCAGTGGAGGTGTGAAATTGATGCGTGTAGTAATCCTTCTACGGAATGTAAAGAACGAGTTTAACCGTCTGATGCATCCGCGTGCTGTATTACCGGTGAAAGTGAATGGACAGGCTGTTTCGCAGAATACATTGGCCACGGTAGGTACGTTTGTCATCCTCTATCTGATATGTGCCTTTGTGGGATGGACGCTGCTGGTATTCATGGGACTGAATCTGGAAGACGCATTAGGTACCGTACTTTCAAGTATGGGAAATACAGGCCCTGGACTTGGCTCTTTTGGTCCGGCTTTCTCTTGGAATGCTTTACCCGATGCGGCTAAATGGGTTTTGTCTTTCCTGATGCTGATCGGTCGTCTGGAAGTCTTCGGTATCCTGCTGATGTTTGCTCCGAGTTTTTGGGAGAAACATTGATGGGGCTCTATTTGTCCGAAGGCGGCTGTTTATCGCTTCGAGTTTTTATTGAATAGTTCCGACTGTGGTTCTTGTTTGTGGAGTGTGCCGGGACTCTTTTGTCGGACATAAGGAGGGTATAACCCTTCTATGATATTATTCTGTATGAAAGAAACGAGGCTGTTTCACGTGCGAGTGAGCCAGTCTCGTTTCGGGTATGTATAAAGACGATCAACTTACTATCTGAATACATTTTCCTGAGTCAGTCTGATAGCTGCTCTGATTGCTTATGTGACGAATTTATTCTGTGGATTTATGGGATAATAATTAAATCCTTTGGATAAATTCAATCGATGAAGCGTCGGGTCAGCTGTTCGAATTCGTCGATGCGACGATCACGCAGGAACGGCCACCAGCGTCGTACGTTTTCGCTGCGGTTCATGTCTATTTCCACCACCAGGTTCTCTTCTTTCAGGTTGCTTGCCTGTGCCAACAGTTCCCCTTGTGGACCGGCTACGAAGCTGTTTCCCCAGAACTGGATACCGTTGGTCTGTCCCGACGGGTCGGGTTCCAATCCCACACGGTTAACGGCAATGACCGGTAATCCGTTGGCTACGGCATGTCCCCGCTGGACGGTAACCCATGCACCCAACTGACGCATCTTCTCTTCCTGTGTGTCGGTACTTTCCCAGCCGATAGCGGTAGGATAAATCAGCAGTTCAGCTCCTTTCAAGGCCATGATGCGTGCTCCTTCGGGATACCACTGGTCCCAGCACACCTGTACGCCCAGTTTACCGATGGATGTCTCGATAGGCTCGAAACCCAAGTCGCCGGGTGTGAAATAGAATTTCTCGTAATAGGCGGGATCGTCCGGAATATGCATCTTGCGGTATTTCCCGGCCATGCTTCCATCTGTATCGAAAACAACGGCTGTATTGTGGTACAAGCCGGCTGCCCGACGTTCGAAAAGGGAAGTGACCAGCACGATGTGGTAGGCGGCTGCCAGTTCACTATAGAATCCGGTAGAAGGACCGGGGATCGGTTCGGCCAGGTCGAACAGGTTGGTGTCTTCGGTCTGACAGAAATACGGGGTGTTATGCAGTTCCTGGAGTACTACCAATTGAGCACCTGCCTGCGCTACTGTGGCAATGTTATGGTGCAGTTTTTCGAGGTTGAATTTGATATCGTTGGTGCATGATTGCTGGACGATACCTACGCGAATGGTTCTTTTCATGTCTTGTATCTTGTTTTTGAATGGTTGTCTTTGTTCAATTATTTAATCCGGGATGGGAAGACTCCTTCGGGATATTGCATGGTGACGCAATGCAGCGACCCGTGCTGCTTGATGAGGGCACGGCAGTCTATTCCCACAATCTCGTGACGGGGGAAGGCCGTAGCCAGTATACGGGCGGCTTCGGCATCCTTCTCCGGCTGGTTATAAGTAGGATAGAGTACAGCCTCGTTCATGATGAGGAAGTTGGCATAGGTGGCTGGCAAACGTTCGTCATCGGCATAAGCAGGGGCGGCCATCGGCAGTGGCAGCAGTCGGTAAGGGTTCCCGTCGAGCGTACGAAAACTCTTCAGCTGCTCTTCCATGCGGTGCAGGGCTTCGTAATGTTCATCGGCAGGGTCTGTACACTGTACATAGACAATGGTGTGGTCCGGACAAAGGCGAGCCAAGGTGTCTACATGGCTGTCTGTATCGTCACCGGCAAGGTAGCCGTCTTCCAGCCACAATACTTGCCGGAGGTTGAACCGTTCTTTCAGATAGACTTCGATTTCGGCTCTGGAAAGGGTATCGTTGCGGTTGGGAGCCAACAGGCAAGGCGCAGTGGTAAGCAAGGTCCCTTCTCCATCGCTTTCAATGGACCCTCCTTCGAGGACAAAATTCCGGCAGTTGATGTAAGTACCGTTCAACATACCGCTTTCATACAAACGGGAATTGATGAGGTTGTCCTTGCAAGCGGCAAACTTCATGCCCCAGCCGTTGAAGCAGAAATCCAGCAGGAGAGGCTGCTTGTCAGCATCCAGTAGAGTGATGAATCCGTGGTCGCGTGCCCAGGTATCGTTGGTTGGGCAGGCGAGGTAATGGATATTGTGACGAAAAGGGACATTCTCCAGTGCAGCCGGAAATTCCGGGGCGACCAGCAGCAACGGCTGGCGGGTAGCTATTTCAGTAGCTAGCTGAAGGAAGCAGGCTTCTACTTCGTCCAGCATATAGGCCCAGTCTGTGTCAGCGTGAGGCCACGTCAGTTGAATACAGCTTTGCGGGTGCCATTCGGCCGGTAAAAAAAAGTCTTTTTTCATGTGTCGTAATCTATTATTCTATTGTTTTTCTGTTTTCTTATCGGAGTCTGACTTGCGCATCTTTCTGCGATGCAGGAACCAGTCAAGCAATTCTTTCCAGTCAGTAAAATCCTTCTTGTAAATCAAACCGATACCTTGGGTGGTCAAGGTAGATTTGGTGAAGTAGCGGTCATTGGTCTGATTATATCCGCGTAAACGGAATTCACCGTTTCGGGTCAACAGCCAGATGGCTTCGAAGTCACCGATGAAATTGGTATTGGCCAATGTATTTTCCTTGTAACCGAAATTACCGTTCAGAATCAGTCGGTTGTTCAGCAGTCGTCCCGACAGGAAAGCTTCTGCCTCTACGTTGTTCCAGCCGTTCTGGCCGGTGCTGAGATTTGTCCCGATGTTCCAGTTCTGGCTGTCGATGACCTGCGACAGCATGTTGTTCAACTGACCGGACAGGGTACTGAACGCCAGCGAACTGGTAGCAGATGATTGAGTATTCCCTGCACCGTTGTCGTAAGGGTAGAACTTACCGATACCCAGCAGATATATGATCTGGGTATTCATCTGGTCTTCTGTACTGGTCAGGCTGCGTACCAGTTCCTGGTCTTCTTCATTGACAGTCGGTAATTCCAGGTCGAATGACAGATTCGGTGAAGTCATCGGGCCACTCAGGTTCATGATACAGTTGACACGGATATTACCCCGGGATGTGGTGGCATCCTGAATCAAGTCGTTCAGAGAGGCTGAATTGACAGTGTAAACGGCCTGTACATTCAGATTGGCTGTTCTCGGGTCTCCGTTGAAGGTTACCGTACCTCCCGGGCTCAAGGTGAAATCCTTGCGAATCACATTCTGCATACTCAGTTTGTAGATACCCTCGGATATGATGTAGTTTCCGAAAATCTGGAATTCTCCCTTGTTGAAGAAGCTGATACGTAGGTTTCCGGTACCAGTTCCTGATATGTTGTCGCCGGCTACCGGATCCATAATGATTTTCATCTGTGCCTGTTCCGTCGGTTCAATCTGCAGGTTGATGTGTATATCCATCGGAGTATCATTATCCTCTTGAGCCGTTTTCGCTTTTGTATGGAAGAAATCGGGTACTTCCACTTCCTGTCTTCTCCGGGGTGTCTTATCGACAAAGGTGATGAACTGGTTGCTGGTAGCTTCGGCGGCAGCTCCCAGTACATAGGTGAAAGAAGTCCGGTTATCGGCTCGTACATCTCCTTCTACGACCAATGTGTTGTCTCCTCCGCGTAAGGAAACGTTTCCGGTACTGTATATGTGTCCGTAGAAGGGAAATTCTGGGGTTGCATCATCGGTGGAATAGACCAGCATATTCCGGGCATTGAAGTGGAAACGGTAGGCCAGGTTCTTCAGTTTGGTATGGTTCAACTCACCGTCAACTGTTCCTGTATGACCTTCCGGATCTTTCAACTGTACATTTTTGAACTGGAAGGAACCGGGAGTAATGTGTACAGAATCGGCACTTGCCTCAAAGCGGGTATTGAGAATGTCTACCTTGAATCCCATGTTCGCCTTGACATCACCTTCCAGGTCAAGTCCTGAGAAGGGACCGAACAAGCGTATGTTTCCATAGGCAGCTCCATGTGTATCGCTGAAGATGCCTTTGATGAAGGGCTGCAGGAAGGCCAGGTCGGTTCCACCGGCTTCGATATTCAAGTCCAATCCTTTCAGTTTGGGGGAGACGTAACCGTTTACCCGGGTAAATACGGTATCGTTCCAGATATCAGCATTCAGCCGGATGCCTCCGATTTCCTTGTCCCAGGCTCCTCCGATTTTTGCCTGTCCCAACAAAGCATCGTTGAGTGAAAAATCTTTAGCTTCCAAATCAGCTAAAATATCAGGTTCTGCCAGTACATGCTTCAGGTGTACCTTCCCACTGACCAGCGCATAGAATTTGACTGCATGGAACTGGATAATGTCCATGACATACTGAAGATTAATGTTCTGTAAGTCTACCAGACAGGAATCCGCTTCCGTCTTTCCTAAGCGTCCGTTGATTTTCAGGAACTGATTGTTGTGCTCGAATAGGAAATTGCTTACCTCAACGGTATCCCGTTCAATACGGATGGTAGAGGGATGTATGTTCCATACAGTATCGTTGACAATGAACTTGCTGGGTTGCAAATCTATCTGAGTACGTAGTTTCCGATGCTTTTCCGGATGGCTGAACTGTGTGATGGCTCCGATTCTTCCGCTATAAGTCACTTGAGCATCGTTCCCCCAATAAAGGTTTGTATACAAGCGGTCATTCTTTACCAAAGTGTTCAGTGCCAGGTTAATCATGGCTCCTTTGTTGGTCTGGAAGGTGGTACGTATTAATCCTTCCAATCTGTCTCCGGAGTTTTTCAGCAACAGGTTCCCAGACTCATAATAACTGCCCTTATAATAGAATTGTGGAAACGCACCCTTCACGTCGAGCGTCTGATCCTTGTCGTCGAAATACCCGTTCAGTGTAACCGGCATATCTAATTGCAAAGGAATATCCAATACCTTTTGCAGAAATTCACTGTTTCCCAGGTGGAGGTTAAAGTGGAAATTATTGGTGGATTCCGGCAGCTTCTTGTCGGTAGGGAAAAGTGAAGGCAGGTATCGGGTTAAGATACGTAAAATACTTGGCCAGATAGTTTGATAGGAATATCTGCCCTGTAAATCACCGTTCAAGAAAGACGAACGGATGCTTAATCTTTTCTCTTCCTCACTGATTTTATTGGCAGAAACTCGGAAACTTTGCAGGAAGTAACTCTTTTCGGTATCGGGGTTATCCAGTAAAAGACTGTCTATCGCAATAAATCCCTGCATGTCATCAATGTTGTGACCGGTAAAATCCGCATTGAGATTGAGTGAAATGCCAGTATTCTCATATTTCTCTGTAAGATGCAGATTGTTGGGACGGAAATTCCGGACAGTAGCTTTCAGGTTGAAATCAGGTGATTTTTTTTCGGTCAGGAAGCTACCGTCGATGTGTATGGAACCGTTTTCATCATCCATATACAGACGGCCGTTGAATCCTCCCGGATTATATTCTCCATCCAGCGTGATATCCTTATATGCATATTGCTTGTATTCCAATGTAGCAATCTTCCCTTTGATGTAAGACGATGCACGTCCGTTCTGGTATTTTAATCCATTCAGATTCAAATCGAAGGCGGTACTACCCAACAGTTCTTCTTTTCCTAGAAGTTTCCCTAACTGTAAGCTGTCGCTGGCTACATGACCGGAAAAGTTTCGTGCTTGGGTCTGGGGATTCTTGTGCATGGTAACGTTGGCCTGGATAGCTCCTACACCTGAGCGTATGTATCCATGCATTGTCAATTGGGATGGGACTCCTGAGACTTTGCCGTTAAATCGAATGAACTCAATGTTCTTCAATACGGGAGGCATGTCTGTTTTTCCGGTAAAGTTACGTAAAATCCATTCAATACCTTCGGAGCCGATTTCAGCTTTGGCTATTTCACTGTAGAAACGTGGTTCTCGGGTAGGGTCACTACCATCCATTTGTCCGTTGATGTCAATGTTCAATCCTTCTCCCGGAGTTGTGATACGAAGCCGGGAAAGTGAAACCTGTTTCCCTTTTCCATGAAATGCCATACCAAACTGGAATGGACTTGTTACCTCATGAAATGCCGGTACAAATGCCTGTAGATCAGCTAATGCAACGTCGGCATGCAAACGCCCCCGATAGGTTAATGTATTGGATAAACTGGTCAGTTGAGACAAATCTGTAAACTTAGCCGCGAGGGTGTCCACCTTTAACGTGGAGTTCGGCAGTTCGAGCGTAAATTTCATTGTACGCAGGCTGTGTCGGTTAGCCATAACTCCTACGGAAAGCTGTTTCAGCTGGAATCCACTATGTTCGGTGAAACTCATGCGGCGGATATGAGCATTAATGGAGTCGGAAGTTAAGGCTTTCAGTGAAAGCATGGCTGAAAGGTCACTGATGTTCAGGTGGTTTGCGTTGAATTTTCCCAGAGTGGGGGGAGCTGTCAGTACGTCGTATGAAACATGCCCTCTGCGAATCAATATGGAATTGATACGCAGGTCAATCTTATTTTCTTTTTTGACTGTATCTTTCGAAGCCAGTGCATCGATGATGAATTGAAAATTCGGCTTGCTGGTAGGAGAGGTCTTCTGTAGTCTGGCCTCCAGTCCGAATAGCTGCACACTATTGATACGGATCTTTTGCTGGCTGAGTGCCGGAATATCAATTTTAGCCGAGAAGCGGGGAATGAGCAGCAGGTCGGCTCCAGCCTGGTCCTTTACCTGTAAATCACTGATGATAACGCGGTTCAGCAAGCCTAAATCAATGTTCCCGATAGACACTTCTGTACGGAATAATTTAGAGAGTTCGTTTGACGCAATGATGGAAAGCTTTCGCTGTACAAAAGGAATGTTCAGCGCCAGAATGACTCCGAAGTAGAGTGTCAACAGCAAGATGGCTGTGAATCGGATGGTATGTTTTATGCGAACGAAATGGCTCATAAGTCTTTAAACATACAAAAGTACAAATATCGGAGAAAGTTTCCGACAATTGGAGGGAGTTTTTAAGAATTTTATTAAGGTTGTCGTATAAGAAAATATTTAAATACATCATGCTTGGGCAATGCCATGTGTTGCGAAAATGTATACAGATGACATGAATATGCATTTTCTTCCTCTGTAAGGTCTATAAAAATTTAAAAAAGCTGAATTTTAGGGGTCTGATTGTGATAAATTGAAAATATATTCAGAATTTTGCATAGAAATAGAAAATGATAATCAGTGGGGCCGATAGCGTTTCGGTACTGGTAGCTAAAGCAAATAAAAGTAACAAGCAATGATGCAAAACAAAAAAATTCCTTCACCGTGGGTGTCTCTTCTTCCGATTCTAGTTTTAGTAGTTCTCTTATTTTTCACCATTTCCATTTTTGGTTCCGATGCCTTGAGTGGAGGTAGTCAGATTTGTCTGCTTTTCACTACCGCCTTATGTACTTTGGTCGGCATGGCCGGTTACCGGATTCCGTGGAAAGAATTTGAATGCGCTATTGTCAATAACATTACCGGAGTAAGTACAGCTTTGATTATTCTGCTGATTATCGGAGCACTTTCAGCAGCATGGATGCTGAGCGGTGTAGTACCTACGCTTATTTACTATGGTGTGCAGATTATTCATCCCCGCTTTTTCCTGGTTTCGTGCTGCATCATCTGTGCGGTGGTGTCTGTCATGACCGGAAGTTCGTGGACTACGATTGCTACCATCGGTATTGCCTTGATGGGTATCGGCAAGGCACAAGGTTTTGCCGAGGGATGGACGGCCGGTGCCATCATTTCGGGCGCATATTTCGGCGACAAGATTTCACCGTTGTCGGATACTACCGTTTTGGCTTCTTCGGTGACTGAAACTCCGTTGTTCACTCATATCCGTTACATGATGTTCACTACTGTACCTTCGCTGATTATTACGTTGATACTCTTTACAGTGGCGGGCTTCTTTCATACAGTGAACGGAACAGAACACATTGCCTTGTTTACGGACGGACTTTCCGAGCGTTTCCATATTTCCCTGTGGCTGCTGCTGGTTCCGGTCGTTACCGGTATTCTGATAGCCAAGAAAGTACCTTCTATCATTACCTTGTTCCTTTCTACGCTGATGGCGGTAGTGTTCATGTTGCTTTTCCAGCCGGAGGTGGTTATGGAGATTGCGGGTGACTGTGCCAACCGTGCGACGGCCTTGTTCAAAGGTACGTTGGTCTCTCTTTATTCGGCTACTTCGCTGGCTGCGCCTACTTCGGAATTGGGAGAACTGATTGCTACCCGAGGAATGAGTGGTATGATGGGTACCATTTGGCTGATTATTTGTGCGATGTGCTTGGGCGGAGCGATGACAGCCTGCGGAATGTTGGGTAGTATCACTTCGTTGTTTGTACGTTTCACCCACCGGTTGGTCGGGTTGGTTGCTTCGACCGTAGGTACAGGACTGTTCCTGAATCTGGCTACAGCTGACCAGTACATTTCTATAATCCTGACGGGAAATATGTTCAAAGGAATTTATGAGAAAGAAGGATATGAATCCCGTCTGTTGAGCCGTACTACGGAAGATGCGGTGACGGTGACCTCTGTGTTGATACCGTGGAATACCTGTGGTATGACGCAAGCCACTATCCTGGGGGTTCCTACGCTCACTTACTTACCGTACTGTTTCTTCAATTATATCAGTCCGCTGATGAGTATTCTGGTGGCGGCAATCGGTTATAAAATCGTAAAACCGGTCCGTATGCCGAAGACAGAGAACTGAATCTATTAAAAATGATAGAAAGGTATAGCCAAACTTTTTGGATTTCTTGGAAATTAGTTATTTTTGTTGCCAAATAGATAACTTTAACAATTCATGAAAAAACAGATGACTTTGGCTTGCCTTATGGCAATGGCTTTAGGCGCACAGGCACAACAAGGGGGAATCTCTGCAGATATGCTGAAGCAGATTCAAGGCACCTACAAGCATACTGCTGCCGACAAGGCAATCCATAACGCAATGGCGGGCACTTCGCTGGGAGTGCTGGCCCGTAACCAGGAGAGCCTGGCTAATTTTGACGCGAACTTTTCCGATAAAGTGGTTTCGGTAGGCATTACCAACCAGAAACAGTCGGGACGTTGCTGGCTGTTTACGGGGCTGAATGTGCTTCGTGCGCAGATGATAGCCAAATACGGTCTGAAGGAAATGGAGTTCTCGCAGAATTATAATTTCTTCTATGACCAGTTGGAAAAATCGAACTTGTTCCTGCAAGGCATCATCGATACCCGTGAGAAACCGATGGATGACAAAATGGTGGAATGGCTGTTCAAGAATCCGATAGGGGATGGAGGGCAGTTTACCGGGGTGTCGGACTTGATTCTGAAGTACGGACTGGTACCAGCTTCCGTCATGCCGGAAACCTACAGCAGTGAACATACCGATGAACTGAACCGGTTGCTGGGACTGAAGCTCCGTGAATTTGGTCTGCAGCTCCGCGACACGGCTGCAAAAGGCGCAGATGCGAAGAGTTTACAGCAGCAGAAGACAGAAATGCTGGGTACAGTATACAGCATGTTGGCGTTGGCGTTGGGTGAACCGGTGAAGAACTTCACTTATACCGTTAATGGGGTAACGAAGGAATATACTCCGCTTTCTTTCTATCAGGAGTTTCTGGGGAATGACCTCGACGGAAACTATGTGATGGTAATGAACGATCCGAGCCGTGACTATTACCAATGTTATGAAATCGATTATGACCGACATGTGTACGACGGAAAGAACTGGAAATATGTGAATCTCCCCATCGAAGACATCAAACAGATGGCTATCGCTTCCATCAAAGACAGCACTATGCTTTATTTCTCTTGTGATGTAGGCAAGTTCATGGACCGCAAGCGCGGCGTACTCGACATCAACAACTTCGACTACAACTCATTGATGGGTACCACATTCGGAATGGACAAGAAGCAGCGCATACAGACCTTTGCCAGCGGTTCCAGCCATGCCATGACGCTGATGGCCGTTGACCTGGACAAGGCCGGCAAGCCGAAGAAGTGGATGGTGGAAAACAGTTGGGGAAAAGACAGCGGCTATCAGGGACACATGATCATGACTGACGAATGGTTCAATGAGTATATGTTCCGCTTGGTGGTAGAGAAGAAATACGTCCCTTCGAAGGTACTTGATATCCTGAAGAAGGAGCCGGTACGTCTGCCCGCATGGGATCCGATGTTTGCTGATGAGGAATAATTTCCAGCGGTTTGTGAGGGGAAATTGAGACGATGACTTTTTGTAAGGAAGACGAGAAGACCGGATATTTCCGGTGAACGGTCGGTTAGACTCCCGATTTATGGAATTATTTCCTTAATATCGGGGTTTAACTTTTCTTTTTTCCCTTATTTTTCTTTAATTTTGCGACCAAATTATAAAACCATTTTTTATAACCTAATATGGCAAATTTAATTAAATTGCGTAAAGGCTTAGACATAAACCTGAAAGGCAAGGCTGCCGCAGAGGTTGTAGCTGTAAAAGAGCCGGGATTCTATTCGTTGGTTCCGGATGATTTTACAGGTGTAACTCCGAAGGTGGTTGTGAAGGAACAGGAATATGTAATGGCCGGAGGACCCTTGTTTATTGACAAGAATCATCCTGAAGTAAAATTTGTTTCGCCCGTAAGCGGCGTAGTGACAAGTGTGGAGCGCGGCGCTCGCCGTAAGGTGATGAACATCGTCGTAGAAGCAGCTGCAGAACAGGACTACGAAGAATTCGGCAAGAAGAACGTTGCTTCCATGAACGGTGAAGCTGTCAAGGAAGCATTGCTGAATGGCGGTATGTTCGCTTTCATCCGTCAGCGTCCGTATGATGTGATTGCTGATCCGACTGTTGCTCCGAGAGCTATTTTCGTTTCTGCCTTCGACTCGAATCCGTTGGCTCCTGATTTCGAAATCGCTCTGAAGGGTGAAGAAGCAAACTTCCAGACAGGTCTGGATGCTCTGGCAAAGATTGCCAAGACTTATCTGAGTATTAGCGTGAACCAGAAGGCTGCTGCCTTGACTCAGGCTAAAAATGTAACACTGACTGTATTCGATGGTCCGAACCCTGCAGGTAATGTAGGTGTACAGATCAACCACATCGCACCTATTAATAAAGGTGAAACCGTGTGGACAATCGACCCGCAGGCAGTGATTTTTATTGGTCGCCTGTTCAATACCGGCCGTGTTGACCTGACCCGTACGGTAGCCATTACCGGTTCGGAAGTGAAGAAACCGGCTTATTGCAAACTGAAGGTAGGTGCTTTGCTGACAGATGTGCTGGCTAACAATGTAAACAAGGAACGCGAACTGCGCTACATCAGCGGTAACGTACTGACTGGTAAGAAGATTGCAGCCAACGGATTCCTCGGCGCTTTCCATAGCCAGGTGACTGTCATTCCGGAAGGAAACGACGTTCACGAAATGTTGGGTTGGATCATGCCGCGTCTGAACGATTTCAGTACCAGCCATTCTTACTTCAGCTGGCTGATGGGCAAGAACAAGGAATATACCTTGGATGCACGTATCAAGGGTGGCGAACGTCACATGATCATGTCTAACGAATACGACAAGGTTCTGCCGATGGATATCATGCCGGAATACCTGATCAAGGCTATCATTGCCGGTGATATCGACCGTATGGAACAGCTCGGTATCTACGAAGTAGCTCCGGAAGATTTCGCTTTGGCTGAATTTGTCTGCTCTTCGAAGATGGAATTGCAGCGCATCGTCCGCGAAGGACTGGATATGCTCCGTCGTGAAATGTGCTAATGAACTAATTAATACGAAAACGATTTAATAAATGAAAGCGTTAAGAAATTATCTCGATAAGATAAAGCCGAACTTTGAAGAGGGAGGCAAATACCAGGCTCTCCGCTCTGTGTTCGACGGTTTCGAAACATTCCTGTTCGTCCCGAATACGACTTCGAAGACTGGTACGCACATCCACGATGCCATCGATAGTAAACGTATCATGTCATTCGTGGTTATCGCATTGTTGCCGGCATTGCTGTTCGGTATGTATAATGTGGGTTACCAGCACTACACTCATGCCGGTGTAGAAGGTAGCTTCATCGAAATGTTTGCCTATGGTTTCCTGGCTGTCCTGCCGAAAATCATTGTATCATACGTAGTCGGTCTGGGTATCGAATTCGTAGTGGCTCAGTGGAAGAAGGAAGAAATTCAGGAAGGTTTCCTGGTTTCAGGTATCCTGATTCCGATGATTGTTCCGGTAGACTGTCCGTTGTGGATGCTGGCTGTAGCTACTGCATTCTCAGTTATCTTCGCTAAGGAAGTGTTCGGTGGTACAGGTATGAATATCTTCAACCCGGCTTTGATTACCCGTGCATTCCTGTTCTTCGCTTATCCGACCAAGATGTCCGGTGATACGGTATGGGTGTCCGGTGACAGCATTTTCGGTTTGGGCAAGACTGTGGACGGGCTGACAGCCGCTACTCCGTTAGGTGTGGCAAAGGTTGCCGAGTGCCCTGCTTTCTCCTGGGATATGGTGACCGGTCTGATTCCGGGCTCTATCGGCGAGACGAGCGTAATTGCCATTGCTATCGGTGCCGTTATCCTGTTATGGTCGGGCGTGGCAAGCTGGAGAACGATGCTGTCAGTATTCGTTGGTGGTGCCGTGATGGGTTGGGTGTTCAACCAATGGGGACCGGATACCGCAGTGGCCCACATGCCTTGGTATGAACATCTGTGCCTGGGTGGTTTTTGTTTTGGTGCCGTGTTCATGGCGACCGACCCTGTCACTTCTTCACGTACGGAGAACGGTAAATACGTTTATGGATTCCTGATCGGTGCCATGGCCATCATCATCCGTGTGCTCAATCCGGGTTATCCCGAAGGCATGATGCTGGCTATCCTGCTGATGAATATCTTCGCTCCGCTGATTGACTATGTGGTAGTGCAGAACAATATTTCGCGTCGTGCAAAACGTGCTATGTCTAACAAATAAAAACCGAAAATACAATGAATACCAATAGTAACTCTTATACTATCATTTATGCTTCGGTAATGGTTGTTATCGTAGCATTCTTGCTGGCTTTCGTCAGCTCTTCTTTGCGCGACCTGCAAGGAAAAAATGTAGAGTTGGATACGAAAAAACAGATTCTTTCGGCTTTGGGTATCCGTGAAGTGGAAGATGCGGAAGCCAAATTTGCCGAAGTGGTGAAAGAAGACATGCTGGTGGCTGAAGACGGTTCGCTGAAGCCATACGAAGGCAGCTTCGTTACCGGATATGAGAAAGCATATAAGGAAAAGGGAGAAGCCCATCTTTTCGTCTGCGAGATAGACGGACAGAAGAAGTATGTTATACCCGTTTATGGTACGGGATTGTGGGGTGCCATCTGGGGCTATGTAGCCTTGAACGAGGATAAGAACACCGTGTATGGCACTTATTTCTCACATGCATCAGAAACTCCGGGTCTGGGTGCGGAAATCGCTACCGAACATTTCCAGAATGAGTTCAAGGACAAGAACGTGCTGGACGGAGATGCCATCGGACTGGATGTCGTAAAGAACGGGAAGATTGACAAGCCTGAGTTCCAGGTGGACGGTATTTCCGGAGGTACGATTACTTCAGTGGCCGTAGGACAGATGCTGAAGAACTGCATGGGAAACTATACCAAGTTTTTAACCGCTAAAGAATAATAGGAGGGGAAATATAATATGGGAAATTTATTTTCAGCCAAGAATAGAGAAGTGTTCTCCACCCCGATTAGCATGAACAATCCGGTCACCGTACAGGTGTTGGGTATTTGTTCGGCACTTGCCGTTACTTCCAAACTGGAACCGGCCATCGTGATGGGACTTTCTGTAACCATCATTACTGCATTCTCTAACGTAGTGATTTCATTGATCCGTAAGACCATTCCTAACCGTATCCGTATTATCGTACAGTTGGTGGTCGTTGCTGCGTTAGTGACTATCGTAAGCGAACTGCTGAAGGCTTTTGCCTATGACGTAAGTGTCCAGCTTTCAGTATATGTAGGTCTGATTATCACCAACTGTATCCTGATGGGACGTCTGGAAGCGTTTGCGATGGCAAACGGCCCGTGGGAATCTTGTCTTGACGGTCTGGGCAACGGACTGGGCTATGCCAAGATTCTGGTCATCGTGGCTTTCATCCGTGAGCTTCTGGGCTCAGGTACGTTGCTGGGTTTCAATGTCCTGAACCATGCAGCTATCCAGGAGTTCGGCTATGTGAACAACGGCTTGATGCTGATGCCGCCGATGGCGTTGATTATCGTGGCTTGCCTGATATGGTACCAGCGTGCGAAGCATCCTGAATTACAAGATAAGGAATAACAAGTAAAGGAAAGACATTATGGAACATTTTTTCAGTTTATTGGTCCGCTCCATCTTTGTGGACAATATGATATTCGCGTTCTTCCTGGGTATGTGTTCATACCTGGCGGTATCGAAGAATGTGAAAACAGCTGTCGGTCTGGGCATTGCTGTAACTTTCGTGCTGGTGGTGACTTTGCCGGTCAACTATTTGCTCCAGACGAAGGTACTGGCTGCCGACGGTATTTTGGGCATTGACCTCAGCTTCTTGAGCTTCATCCTCTTCATTGCCGTTATCGCGGCCATTACACAGTTGGTGGAAATGATAGTGGAGCGTTTCAGCCCTTCGCTGTATGCTTCGCTGGGTATCTTCCTGCCGTTGATTGCCGTAAACTGTGCCATCATGGGTGCCTCTCTGTTCATGCAGCAGCGCATCAACCTGACTCCTTCCGACCCGAAGTTCATCGGTGGCATCGGTGATGCTGTCTCTTACGCACTGGGTTCAGGTATCGGCTGGATGCTGGCCATCGTCGGTCTGGCTGCTATCCGTGAAAAAATGGCTTATTCTGACGTTCCGGCTCCGCTGAAAGGTCTGGGTATCACATTTATCACTGTAGGTCTGATGGCTATGGCATTTATGTGTTTCTCTGGTTTGAACATCTAATAAAGAAAGGAATATACAATGGATATGAATTTTATTTTAGCGAGCATTGGAGTATTCCTGGTGACTATTCTGGTGTTGGTAATTATCCTGTTGGTAGCCAAGAACTTCCTGGTAGCTTCAGGTAATGTGAAATTGACCATCAACGGCGAAAACCAGCTGGAGGTGGAATCCGGTTCTACTTTGTTGAACACATTGGCTGTGAACAATGTATTCTTGCCTTCAGCTTGTGGTGGTAAAGGTTCTTGCGGTCAGTGTAAATGTCAGGTTCTGGAAGGTGGTGGCGAAATCCTGCCTTCAGAAGTCAGCCACTTCAGCCGCAAACAGCAGAAAGACCACTGGCGTCTGGGCTGTCAGGTGAAAGTGAAGAGCGACATGTCTATCAAGGTACCTGAATCTGTAATGGGTGTAAAGGAATACGAATGTACCGTTATTTCCAACAAGAACGTGGCTACCTTCATCAAGGAGTTCAAGGTGCAGCTGCCTAAGGGTGCTCACATGGACTTCATCCCGGGTTCTTATGCCCAGATCAAGATCCCTGCATTCACTATGGATTATGACAAGGACATCGACAAGTCATTGATCGGTGACGAATACTTGCCGGCATGGCAGAAGTTCGGTCTGTTCGGATTGAAGTGTGTGAATCCGGAACCGACTATCCGTGCTTACTCTATGGCCAACTATCCGGCTGAAGGTGATGTGTTCATGTTGACTGTACGTATCGCTACTCCGCCGTTCAAACCAGACCGCAGCGGATTCATGGATGTAAATCCGGGTATCGCTTCTTCTTATATCTTTACCCTGAAACCGGGTGACAAGGTATTGATGAGTGGTCCTTACGGTGACTTCCACCCGATCTTCGATTCTAAGAAGGAAATGATTTGGGTAGGTGGTGGTGCCGGTATGGCTCCGTTGCGTGCACAGATTATGCACATGACACGTACCCTGCATACTACAGACCGTGAACTGCATTACTTCTACGGTGCACGTGCATTGAACGAAGTATTCTATCTGCAGGACTTCCTGAGTCTGGAAAAGGATTTCCCGAACTTCCACTTCCATCTGGCACTGGACCGTCCGGATCCGGCAGCCGATGCAGCAGGCGTGAAGTATACTCCGGGATTCGTTCATCAGGTGATGTTGAATACTTACCTGAAAGACCACGAAGCTCCGGAAGACATCGAATACTACATGTGTGGTCCTGGTCCGATGTCGAAAGCTGTTGTCGCCATGTTGGATAGCCTCGGCGTAGAAGAGTCTTCTATCATGTACGATAACTTCGGTGGATAATTCAATCGTTTGGTTGAAATAGAATCAGAAGGCCTCTGCTTTATGCAGGGGCCTTTTTTCATATTAGGAGGCTTAGTATTTTGACTGTTTGCTATGCTTTCTTTTGGGACTGATGAACTTACGAATTTCTACACTTTCTTTTTAGTGAGTTGCCGATAAGAATTAGGCATCTACTACTGGTCCGTTTGTCAGATAAAGTGGTAAAAACAAACTGAGCGAAGTTTGTTCGTTCTGTTGACTAGTTGAATGGATTTCCTGATTATATATTGTATAATGTTACAATCTTGTTTCATAATGGCCCAATTTATTATTTTCGTCTTGATGTATGTCAATAAAAACATGTTTTTTGGCATGATTATTTATCAGAAATTTGGCAGAATCGGGGGAGTAAGTATCTTTGCATCGGTAAAAAGATAGAACCTCTAGGAACAAGAGGTTTGTTAATAGGATAATTTTTTAAGGTAAAATTTAATTTTAGGTATTATGAAGAAATTAGGATTGACATTGGTTGCCGCACTGGCATTTTCTGCTTCGGTATTTGCACAGGAGAAAGCTGACGCCACTCCTCAGCAATGGGATGGTACCATCAACAAAGCCAAGTTGTCTAAGTATCTGCAATTGGATGCCGGACAGCACGACAAGGTAGCAGACATTTGTGATTTCTTTCAGGATGAAATGAAACGTGCAAACCGTTCCAAGAATTCAGATGAAAAAGTACGTAATGCAGTGTACGGTAACTTGAAGCTGATGAAGCAGACATTGGATGAAAAGCAGTATTCAAGCTATGTCAGACTGATGGCAATGACACTGCGTAACAAAGGTATTGATATCGAAAAGAAGTAATTCAAACGATTTATGAATGAAAAAAGGCAGGGAGCTTAAATGTTTCCCTGCCTTTTTCTGTTATTTGTCTTTCAGAGCTTCTTCCAGTCGGATCAGTTCGTCGCGGTATTGTGCGGCTTCGATAAAATCCAGATTCTTGGCGGCTTCCTGCATTAGTTTACGCGTCCGTTCGATGCTGCGTTTCAGCTGATCCTTCGACATGTAGGTGACAATCGGATCGGCAGCAGCTGTCATCGTACCGGTAGTCTCGGTATATGCCTTCGGCTCTTTGCTGGTCGTTTCTGTGTGACTGTCCACCAGAATGTTGGTTCGGTTCTTCTTGATCTGTTGCGGAGTGATGCCGTGCGCTTCGTTGTAAGCCAACTGCTTCTCACGGCGTCGGTTGGTCTCGTCGATGGTCTGCTGCATGCTGTCTGTTATCTTGTCGGCATACATGATGACCTTTCCGTTTACGTTACGGGCTGCTCGGCCTGCCGTCTGGGTGAGTGAACGGTGGGAGCGGAGGAATCCTTCCTTGTCGGCATCCAGAATGGCTACCAGCGATACTTCCGGTAAATCGAGTCCTTCACGCAACAGGTTGACTCCAATCAGTACATCGTAGATGCCCTGCCGGAGCTCATCCATAATCTTCACTCGTTCCAAGGTGTCTACGTCACTGTGGATATAGTTGCAACGTATGCCGTTGTTCAGCAGATATTCGGTCAGTTCTTCCGCCATCCGTTTGGTCAGGGTAGTGACCAGCGTGCGTTCCTCTTTCTCGATGCGTTGCTGAATCTCTTCCATCAAATCGTCTATCTGGTTCAGGCTCGGACGTACTTCGATGATGGGGTCCAGCAAGCCGGTCGGGCGGATGACCTGTTCTACGACGACACCTTCGCTTTGTATCAACTCGTAATCTGCCGGTGTAGCACTGACGTAGATGACCTGTTTGGCCATTTCCTGAAACTCTTCAAACTTGAGCGGCCGGTTGTCCATGGCTGCCGGCAGACGGAATCCGTATTCCACGAGGTTCTCTTTCCGTGCCCGGTCTCCTCCGTACATGGCCCGTATCTGAGGGACACTTACATGACTTTCATCGATCACAATCAGGAAATCTTCGGGGAAGAAATCCAGCAGGCAATACGGGCGGGTACCTGGCTCCCGGCCGTCAAAATATCGCGAATAGTTTTCGATACCGGAGCAGTGTCCCAGTTCGCGTAGCATTTCCATATCGTAGGTCACCCGTTCATACAAGCGTTTCGCTTCATATGGTTTCCCGTTCTCTTCGAAGAAATCCACCTGCTTTTTCAGGTCATCTTCTATCTGGTGGATGGCCCGTAAAGTACTTTCTTTGGTCGTCATGAAAAGGTTGGCCGGATAAATCTTATATTCGTCGAAGCTGCTGAGCCGGTGTCCTGAAACAGGGTCTACCTCTTCGATACCGTCTATCTCGTCGTCCCAGAACATGACCCGCAGGACATTGTCGTTGTAGGCAAGATAGATGTCTACGGTATCACCTTTTACGCGGAAATTACCCCGGTTCAGTTCTATATCGTTCCGTACATAAAGGCTGTCCACCAGCTTGCGTAAGAATACGTTCCGGTCCAGCAGTTTCCCTTTCTTGATGTCGATGACATTGTTGTAGAAATCGGCCGGATTACCCATACCGTAGATACACGATACGGATGACACGACGATGACGTCTTTTCTGCCGGACAGCAGGGAAGAGGTGGCTGCCAGACGCAGTTTGTCTATCTCTTCGTTGATGGCCAGGTCTTTTTCAATATAGGTGTCTGTAGAAGGCAGGTACGCTTCCGGCTGGTAATAGTCGTAGTAGGACACATAATATTCTACGGCATTGTTCGGAAAGAAATTCTTGAACTCGCCGTAAAGCTGGGCGGCCAGTGTCTTGTTGTGACTCAGAATCAGTGTTGGTTTGTTGACGTTCTTGATGACATTGGCGATGGTAAAAGTCTTGCCGGAACCGGTTACTCCCAGCAAGGTCTGGGCGGGGACATGGTTCAGCACGCCTTCCGTCAGTTGGGCGATGGCTTCCGGTTGGTCTCCCGTAGGCTTGTAGTCGGATATCAGTTCAAAATTCATAGGAATCAATCTATCATGTTATCGGATGCCTGGAGCGGATTGGGCCGTTGCGGACAAATCCTGCAGGGGTGTAAAAATACGCATAATTTTCCGTTTGGCTATAAACATGGAAAAATTAATCTTAAAAAACATTGATGTATTGTATTATTCGTTGAAAAAGAGTAATTTTGCGCAACTATATTGATTGATATGAAAAAATACATAGTATTGGCCCTCCTTTCCGCCGGTGTCTTCTCATCGTGTGGAGAGTATAATAAGGTGCTGAAAAGCACAGACTACGAATATAAATACGAAGCTGCCAAGAGCTATTTTGCCAAAGGTCAGAATTCGAAAGCCGCTACCATTCTGGAAGAGTTGATTCCGATTATGAAAGGTACTGCTTACGGGGAAGAATCCTTGTACATGTTGGCGATGACCTATTTTAATCAAGGTGACTACGTTACAGCTTCACATTATTTCAATACTTATTATACCACTTATCCACGAGGTACTTATACGGAACTGGCACGTTATAACAGTGGAAAAGCGTTGTACCTGGATACTCCGGAACCTAAACTGGACCAGAGCAGTACGTACAAAGCCATTCAGGAACTGCAGATGTTCATGGAATATTTTCCACGGAGCGAACGTCGGGAACTGGCTCAGAATATGATTTTCGAGTTGCAGGACAAACTGGTGGAGAAGGAATATCTGTCTGCCAAGCTGTATTATGATCTGGGCTCGTATACGGGAAATACTGTGTATTCCAGTACAGGTAACAATTACCTGGCCGCCATCGTTACTGCCCAGAATATCCTGAAGGACTATCCGTATACCAAGTTACGCGAGGAACTCTCTATCCTGATTCTGCGTGCCAAGTACGATATGGCCAAGGAAAGTGTTATCGAGAAGAAGGAGGAACGTATGCTGGAAACTGTGGATGAATATTACGCGTTCAAGAACGAATTTCCTGAAAGCAAGTACATGAAAGAGGTGGAAAACATCTATAAGGATGCCAGCAAGTATATCAAGACGACCGAAGAAGAATAAAATAATTACATTATATATTAACTAAGGAATTATGGATTATAAGAAAACAAATGCTCCTACGACTACTGTTACCCGTGACTTGATGGAACTGTGTGAAGATACTGGTAATATCTATGAAACTGTAGCGATCATTGGCAAGCGTGCAAACCAGATTGCAGTGGAAATGAAGAATGATCTTTCCAAGAAATTGCAGGAATTTGCTTCGTACAACGACAATCTGGAAGAAGTTTTCGAAAACAGAGAACAGATTGAGATTTCACGTTATTACGAGAAATTGCCGAAACCTACCTTGATTGCTACGCAAGAGTATATCGAAGGTAAGGTATATTACCGCAATCCGGCTAAAGAGAAAGAAAAACTGCAATAATCATATCTAGAAGGAAACGCGATGATACAACGTATTCAAACGGTTTATCTGTTGGTGGTCGCTATCCTGATGGTGGTGATGATGTCGCTTCCGGTGGGAAGTTTCGTTGCAGCCGACTATACGGCTACGGTTTTCAACAACCTGTCGCTGGTAGCTCCGGATGGAACAGCCGATTACGCTCCGTGGGCCATGTTTGCCATTCTGATGGTGTCGGCCGTGGTGACTTTGGGAACAATTTTCCTGTACAAGAAGCGTATGTTTCAGATTCGTCTGACCATCTTCAACATCATCCTGTTGCTGGGATATTACGGAACGTTGGTGACCTTCGTCTTCATGCTGAAAGGTGAGAACAGTTTCACTCCGTCATGGACGGTCATTCTGCCGCTTATCTCTATCATTCTTGACTGGTTGGCTATCCGTGCCATCGGTAAGGATGAAATGCTGGTAAAGGCTTACGAAAGACTGCGTTAATCTGCCTACAGACTTTGAAACTCTCTACAGGTTAGGGAGAAGATAAATGAAATACTCCCGGAAATCTCTTCTTGATAGAGGTGATTTCCGGGAGCTTTATTTTGTGCGGACGTTTGATTCAAAACGTCCGTATGTTTTCAGTAAACTGTCCGTTCGTTTGAAGTAAAACGTGCGGACGTTTTTCTGTGCTATTTATTTTCTACTATCCACCCTTCCATACCTCTTGTTTCTTTACTGAAATTTACCCCAATCTTATACACTTTGCGTGAATCGGCTGCGAAGGGTAGGGCATAGTGCTTGTCATTGATTTGCTGCAAGGCTTCTTCGGCAGTTCCGTCCAGTTTGAACTCCATGACATAGATGTACTTGTCCGTTTTCACCACCATGTCGATGCGTCCGTTGGAGGTGTGATACTCGGCCTGGGTATAAAAGCCTAACAGCTTGAATACAATGAAGAGTACATTCTGATAGTGCAGCTCCAGGTCACGTGCCAGTTCGTAGGGACTGTCTGCGAAGAAGCTTTGCAGACGTTTCAGGAACGCCTCCGCATTGCCTTGACGTACATCTTTCACAAAGTTCATGATTTCGAAGGAAGAGTTTCCTGTTTCCAGGTGGGCATAGCGGGGGAGTAGGAACTTGGTGAATCCTTCCTCCACTTCCTTGTTGGGAAATCCCAGGTAATAGGCCTGGAACTCCTTGTCGTATCCCTTGATGGTCAGGTAGCCGCTCTGATAGAGGATGGGTACCGGATTGGAATACATGGTGTCTATTCCTCCCAACGAGTCGGCTGAAGCCACTTCTTCGGTCAGTCGGTGCAGGTCGTAACGGCTGTGTTTGAGCAGTTCTACCAGAAAGGTGGGGGTACCGGTTTCGAACCAGTAGTTCCCGAACTTCATTTTAGCGAATGTGTTCAGCAGGCTGAACGGGTTGTAGATGTCATCGCTGTCCTCCACAAAGTGGTATCCGTCGTAGGTCTTTTTCAGTTCGGTTTTGGTTTCTTGTTCGGTCATTCCGTTCTTCTCTCCCAGTTCGATGATGTCTTCCTTAAAATCTCGGTAAAGTTCTTCTTCAGTGATGCCACAGAGGTTGGCGAAGCGGTTGTCCATGGAAATATCCATCAGGTTGTTCAGGTCACTGAACACGCTGACCTTGCTGAACTTAGTTACACCGGTGAGCAGGGCAAACTTGATGTAGCGGTCGCAACTCTTCAGTACTCCGTAGAATGCTTTTAGTGTGTTGCGGTAGTCAGTCAGTAGCTCCTCGTTGCCGATGGCCTGAAGCATGGGCTTGTCGTATTCGTCGATGAGGATCACTACGTTTCGGCCGGTGACGGTGCTGATTTTCTCAATGATATGGGAGAAGCGCTCTTCCGGTGAGCGGTCTTTTTTCTCGTCACCATAAGCAGCTTCCCATTTTTCAAGGTGTTGGTTTAAGATTTCATTGAGTGAGAGACGGCTTTCGTATTTCTTGGTGTTCAGGTCCAGGTGCAGAATGGGGTATTCGGTCCATTCTTTTTCCAAAGTTTCGATGGCAAGTCCTTCGAATAGTTCCTTCTTTCCTTGGAAGTAAGCTTCCAGGGTAGAAATCAGCAGACTTTTCCCGAAGCGTCGGGGACGGCTCAGGAAATAATATTTACCACTTGTTGCAAGTCTGTAAATTAATGCGGTCTTGTCGACATAAAAATAATTCCCTTTCCGAATTTCTTCAAAACTTTGTATGCCTACCGGATAGTTCCTTTTCATAATCTACCTGAATTAAGTTGCTGATGAATCTATATTGTATATCCTAACTACAAACATACAAAAAATCTATGGAAAAACCTCCAAAATTCGGCAGACTAACGCAATGTAATCTGTGAATTAAGTAGTTAGGAGAAAATCGCGGAAGTTGGATAGAGGGCTGAATAACGTTTCAAAGCGGATTGGAGAAAGAGAACGGTTTCCTAATCGTTACCCGTCAGAAATGCAGATTTAACAGTCACCGTTCCGTTTGCGCCGCTCTGCGTAGGTTTGCTTGTCAAGGTTTAACTCGTTGATTTATAGTTTTGCAACCAAAAAAGAACGAGTATGACAAGGAGCACATTTCGCGTGCTGTTCTATGCGAACGGCAGCAAGGAGAAGAATGGAACTGTCCCCATCATGGGACGGGTTACAATCAACGGAACGGTGGCGCAGTTCAGTTGCAAGCGGAGCATCTCAAAAGAACTTTGGGATGCAAAGGGCAACCGTGCCAAAGGCAAGAGTTTGGAGGCAAGGGAAACGAACCTTGAGCTTGTGCGCCGATGACCTCTTAACCCGTGAAAGGCTTATCGCCTACCATGACAGCTATGCCGCAGCGATGGCGAAGTACGGCTTGCAGCGTGGTGTCCGTGGTTCGGAGGCACGGCACACCACCACCGCCCAATACTACCGTGACCTGAAACGAAAGACGGGAGAACTTGAAGCCAACGTGCGGCAATTACAGAACGAGCAACAGCAAGCGGAAAGGCAGCTTGACGAAGTGCGGAAAGACATCAAGTCGGAGAAACTGGAAGCCGCCAAGACCGAGGCGAAATACCAACGGAAGAATAGCAAGTTTGTGTTTGGGGCAGACCAAAACCGCTTGCTATCCTCAGTTAGTTGAAACGTCATTTTATTTGTGCCCGAATCCTACTCAAACTTGCCTGTGTGATGCCTAAATAGGTGGCGATGCTTCCCAACGGCAATCGCTGTAACAAATCAGGTTCTTTCTCCAACAACTCCTTATAACGTTCAGAGGCGATGGCGGACAACATGGAAATCAACCGTTCCTCGGTGGCAAGCAACTCCATCTCCGCATAACGCCGCCCCCAATTGGCGATGTGCAAGTCTTCCGAAAACAACTCTTTCAGTTTTTTCCTTTTCAATACATATAAGACGGAATCTTCCATCAGCTCCATTGTTTCATATCCCGGCTCGTCATTTACATAGCCTTTCATGGAAACAAGGGTCGCTCCTTCCTTGCCCACCCAAAAGGTAATTTCCTTCCCGTCCACCGAGGTATAGGCGCGGACAATGCCTTCCTTGATGAAAAAGATGTTCTTCTCCACCTTGCCGCTTTCCAGCACGCGGAATCCTTTGGGATACGAAACTTCCGTCAAGCATTGCCGCAACTTGTCCAAAGACGCGTCCGGCATAGCATATCTCTGGTTGATGATTTCCTTTATATCCATAGTTCGTAGTTCTTATCGGTGTGCAAAATTATAAAATAGCACACGGAAACGGAAATGAATGGTTGTTTTTTGCCAAATGCAAAAAGCCGTCAGGGATTTCTTGCTTACTTTTGCACCCGAATTTAATAAATCATTGGTATGAATTGGATAATCTTATTATTGGCAGGATTGTTTGAGGTAAGCCTTACATTCTGCTTGGGAAAAACGAGAGAGGCATCAGGTATTGGTTTTTATCTGTGGGGAAGCGGTTTCTTGGCTTCCACGGTATTGAGTATGGCATTACTTGCCAAAGCGGTTCAGACTTTGCCTTTGGGCACGGCATACGCCATTTGGACGGGTATCGGAGCGGTCGGCACGGTCTTGATTGGGATATTCGTTTTCAAAGAGCCGGCCACTCCCATACGGCTTTTCTTCCTGTTCACGCTCATTGCTTCCTTGATAGGATTGAAAGTTGTGTCATACTGAAAGGAGGAATAAATGATGAAATATGAATTGAGAGAAAACCACGGCATTCCGGCACCTCTGCTGGCTCTGATGGCAGTCGCTACCGGGCTTTCCGTTGCCAACTGCTACTACAACCAGCCTTTGTTGGGCAGCATGGCAAAGGATTTTGGGGTAAGCGACTTTTCTGCCAGCATGGTTGCGACATTGACCCAGATAGGTTATGTAGTCGGACTTGTGTTTGTCATTCCGCTTGGCGATTTGGTTTCACGAAAGCAGCTGATATTGACCAATTATATCATTTCATCGTGCGCATTGCTTGCCATAGCCATTTCCCCGGACATCTATTGGGTATGGGGTGCATCCTTGCTTGCCGGAGCGTCTTCGGTCATGCCGCAGTTCTTCATCCCGTTGGTGTCTTATCATTCAGCACCCGCACACAAGGTGCGCAACGTGGGGATTATACAATCCTGTCTGCTAATAGGCATTCTTGGTTCACGGGTATTCAGTGGCTTTCTCGCTGATGTTTGGGGATGGCGTTCCGTTTATTTCGTCGCTTGTGCGTTTATGCTTGGATGCTTTCTGATGATTTACAAGATGCTGCCCGTGCTGTCTGCCCGTTCACAAGAAACTTATGCAGGATTGATGAAATCCTTGCTGCGCCTGCTCTCCCAATACCCATACTTGCGTATCGCTTCTTTGAGGGCTGCATTGGCTTATGCTTCGTTCTTCGCATTGTGGAGTTGCCTTGCTTTCCGGATGAAACAAGAGCCTTTCTTTGCGAGTGACGATATTATCGGCGCACTCGGTTTGTGCGGATTGGCAGGTGCATCCACGGTGGTTTTCATCAGCGGCTATATCCAAAAGTATGGCGCAAGGTTCTTCTCTATTGTCGGAGGATGTGTGGTATTGGCTGCATGGTTCTTGGCATTTTGGGGGAATGCCAGCTATGTATGGATGATAGTCGCTATCCTGTTGATTGATGCAGGAATGCAATGTATCCATCTGTCCAACCAGACCAGCGTGGTCGCCCTTGATGCATCCGCTATCAACCGAGTCAATACCGTTTATATGACCATCTACTTTCTGGGCGGTTCTGCTGGTACGTTCGTTTCAGGTCTGTTTTGGCAACATTACGGATGGGCAGGCGTGGTAGGAGTAGGAGTTGCCTTTACCGTGGCTTCCTTGTTCGTTAATTGCTTCCAACCAAGACTGCATAAGGATGAATGCTCAATATTCTGACTAAAATAATTTTTGGAATGATCCTTTCAGTCTGAATATTTTTCATACCTTTGTACCGTAAGAGTTTCCCGAACAAGCAAAGCGATGCAGACCACGTCAATTAGGACGGTTGCCAACTCATTACCTGAAAACGAGGTAATTCTTCTAACTCTCTTGATTTCAAAGAGGTATATTCCTTATACAGATTTACGGAAAATCTTTGTTTTTTATGTCGGTTCCATAAAAAACAAAAAATCATCGTTACTGATTCCTTATGGGGAAGTGTAAGCTCCGGTGTCTTTTAGGGAGGTGTGACCCTAAATCTTCTTTTGCATCCAACTTCCCTTGCGGATGTAGTAATAGCTGGCCACCCAGATACAGATGGCGTATACGTGTTCGGCAGTCCAGCAGAAAGCTACATCGGCACGGAATCCCAGGATGACTACTCCGATGTATACCAGGTAAAGTGCCAGCGCACCCAGTTCCAACAGGAAGGCAGCCTGCGTATTTCCTGTACCCGAAACCGACTGGAAATAGATGTTTCCCGGAATCGTCACCAGGTAGGTGGAGCAGAGTACCCAAAGGGTAGGGATGGCTGCCGTAATCAAGTCCGGAAGGTCGGTATAGATGTGCAGTACCGGGCGTGGAAAGAGGGCTATCAGGATAATCAGCGGAGCTACCACGTAGGTACAGATACGGATGTGCTGACGGATCAGTGCCTGTACCACTCCGGCATTCCCGGCGCCTATCTGGTTGCTGACGAGCGAACCGCAGGTAGAGGCGAAAGCGATGACCGCCATGAACGGGATGCTCGATACGCTCCGGATGATGTTGGAGATGGCCAACGGACGTTCACCCAGGTGCTCGATGAAGATGAAGAACAGGAACCATGTGGACAGGGAGATGAAGTTCTGTATCATGGTCCACAGGGAGATGCGCATGATTTGTTTCAATTCACCGAAACGTACTGTTGGTATGCGGTTCAGCCGGTATTTCCGGTAGTCTATCCGTGTGAAGGTGTAGCCGATGAAGAACAGTAACGATACCAGCTCGGCCAGTGAGGAACCGATGGCGGCTCCGGCAATACCCATTGGGGGAAAACCGAATTTTCCGAAAATCAGGGTATAGTTGAATACCACATTCGAGAGTACCATGACAATGGAGTTCAGTGTCAGGGTCTTGGTCTGTGTCGTACCTACGAAGAACGCACGGAACATGGCTCCCAGGAAAGCGAAGAAGAATCCGTAGACACGCCAGTGGATGTAATCGCCGGCAGCCTGACGGATATGGTCGGAACTGACCAGCGCACCCAGAATCTCGTCTGAGAAATATCGGGTCAGACTGAAAGTCACTGCGGCAAGAAGCAGCAGGAAGTAACAGCCCTGATAGAAGATAGGGCCGATGGCGGTATAGTTCTTCTCTCCGTTCCGTCGGGCAATGAGAATCTGGGACCCGATGGTGAAACCGAATCCAATCATGAAGATGGCCAGGTAATAGACCCCGGCAATGGCCGAAGCTCCCAGTTCCACTTCGCCTACCCGTCCCAAGAATGCTGTATCGGTGATACCGATGAGCTGTTCCATGATGAGGCTGATGAGAATGGGGTAGGCTATCTGCCAGATTTCCTTGTTACTGTACCCTGTGTTGGTCTTGGTGCGTGTCATATACAGGCTGGATTAAAAGAGTGCTTTGCTTTTGGCGCTCACTTCCTCGATGTCCAACCGGATGATTTCGGTGCGGAAGAACGATTTCTCGGCATACTGCATACCCACCATCTTGTCGTTCGGACAATACTTGCTTAGAAGCAGGGAAAGGGCGGACATGCGTTCTGCGTCGTGCAGGCCGTGATGGGCGGTACATTTCATCACTACACTTTCGTATGCAGTCGTGAATTTATTGGGAATCACCTTGGTTCTTCCTACCACACAGAAGGATACTTGTTGGCAACGGTCGATGCAAGTCAGTTTCCGGCCTATCGGAGCGCAGTGGATGTAGATGGAGTTTCCTCTGTCCCATACATAACTCAAGGGGATGCCGTAGGCTCCCTGTCCGTCTTCCGACTGCATGGAAAGTATACCGTATTCTCCTTCTTTCAGGATTTCAAAAGCCCGCTTCTCGTCCAGGGTGCGGTCTTGTCGTCTGATGTTTTCGTTGTTGAATTTCATAAGCTTCGTTTTTCTGTTTCCGGAAGCAAAGATACAACAAATAGTCCAATCTGCCGAATGGTTCGGTACAGAGTCGGCAAGAATGTGTGAATGGAATCTCTCCGGATGAAAAACAGGCGCAGTGTACCGTTTACACCGCGCCTGCCGTAATCTTTCCTTTATTCGAGAGAAGGGTTATTCGCTCTTGATGCTCACTACCGGATTCTCGTTGGCGATGCGCCATGCCTTGCAGACTACTACTGTTACTATCAGCATTAACAGCAGGAGGGCAAGAAGGACATACCACAGGGGAGAGAGCAATTGGCTGTCGGCAAACTGCTGCATCCACTGGCCGGAGACATACCAAGCGGATGCCATACCTGCCGCTACTGCTACGACAGCTATCTTCAGGATATCTATCGAAAGCATACCCAGGATGTTGCCGGCTTCGGCACCGTTTACTTTGCGGATGGCTATTTCCTTGCTCCGACGCTGGGTTTCGTCACTGACATAACCGATAAGTCCCATCAGTACAATCAGGATGATGCAGCCGGTAGTAACCCATACCGTATTGCGGAAAGCGGAAACACTGGCATTCTGTTCCTGACGGATTTCCTGGTAGGTGGTAAATTCCAGGGCCAGATCGGGGTAAGTGGACTTGACGAAGTCGTTGAGCTTTTTCAGATTATCTTCCACCGGATTTTTCAGACGGACGTTGAAAGTACGTACACGGTCATTCAGAATGAAAGCTGTGCAAGTCTGGCTTTCGAAGAATCCCATGTTGCGTACGTCCTCCACTACACCCACCACTACAGGAGGCTCTTCTAATCCTGCCCAGGAGGGGTCGATGGGTAACTGATGTCCGATGGCTGTGTCGCCCCATTTCAATGTTTCCACAGTGGTAAGTCCCACCACGGATTCGCCCCGGTGCTGAGGCCAATGACCTTCAATCAGCTTCATCCCTGTTACTTGTGGCAAGTCTTTGTCTATTATCAGGAAGTGCAGAGGACAGATGAAATTCCCCTGATTGTCAGTCAAACGGTTGGTGCTGTAATGGGCCAGAAGGCTGTTGCTGCTGGCGCCCACAGCTTCTATATAAGGCTCGCGGCGGATGGCATCGGCCACGCCAATGGCCCGCTTGATGTTGCCCGTTGCTGTTCCTACAGCCAGTCCCTCGGAACGGAAGCCAACGCTACGGTTCATCAGGTCGTGATATTGCCATACGGTAGTCAGCAGCAGTCCGCCGATGAAGGACATACCGATGAACTGTATGAACAGCAGACCGCGTTTCCACGAACGCTTGCCGTCTGTGTAACGGCGGAATACCTGGGTTACGGGAATCCGGGCATAGATACGTCCCGGCACTACACCGGCCACAATGAAAAGCAACAGTACTGTTCCCAAAGGAATGTAGAGTGTCTGTCCTGTGAAAAGATCGGACAGACTGCTTCCCAACAGTTCTTCCACTTGTTCGCGCAACAGCCATAACAAAATCCCTCCGCAGAGGATGGAGGCCACTACCAGCAGCCCTGTTTCCCAAAGGAACATGGAAAGGATGTGCCAGCCGTCGGCACCGCAGCATTTATGTACGCCTACCATTTTGGCACGTCGGCTCATGGTAGCTACGGCACGCAGCACGTAGTTCAGGACAGAGACAAAGAAAATGGAGAAGCCCAATACACCGAGGATGACCAGTCGTCGTGTACTGTCAGGGAAAGAACGGTAGACTTTATATAAAGGCAAGATGCTGTACTCGGTCACTACATCGTCTCCCAAGTGTGTGTCGGTATATTGCTCTACGGCTTTCTGGATGCGGCTGTTCATGGTAGCTACGTCGGCAGCCTGCTTCAGGCGGAACAGGACGCCGTAGAGATTGTTCGTCCCCCATGTGCCTGCCCCGAAGGACCAGTCCATGGCAGCCATGGAGAGTAGCAGGTCGTGGGGCATGATGCTGTTGCCGGGTATATCGGCATAGACACCCCGGATGGTAACGTTGAACAGCTTTTCTATGGAAAGTTCTTTGCCTATGGGATTTTCATCGCCGTAGAGTTCGCGGGCTTTCCGTTGCGAGATAAAGGCATTGCCCTGTACTCCCAAATCTTTTGGGGTACCCTGTAGCAGTTGCAGGCCGGTGGTCTGGAAGTAGGCCGTATCGGCGAAAAGGGTTTGTATGTTTTCCAGTTTCTTGTCGTCTTTATAGATGGTCGGTTGCCAGAAATTGGATGTCAGACAGGCACTCTTTATCAGCTCCGGAAAGGCCTCACTGAGGTCGGCTGCTGCCGGACGGTAGGTGCCGTAGTTATATTCGCGTTCAGGTACTCCCTGGCGTACTTCCCTCATGCGTAACATGACCAGTGTCTCAGGGTTCGGATAGAAACGGTCGAAGCTCAGTTCGTAGACTATCTGCGCAAAGAGCAACACACCCATCACCAGTCCCAACGTGAGAGATATCAGTTTTTCCAAGGTGCCACCCTGTCCGCGGAGCAAGGTCTGTAAAGTATAATATAACTGTCTCATGTTCTCGGTCTATAGGTTGATGTTGCTTGAAACGATGCTTCCGTCGAACAGGTGTACGGTGCGGTGGGCGAACGATGCGTCGTGCTGTGAGTGTGTCACCATGATGACGGTTGTCCCTTCCTTGTTCAGTTCGGTCAGCAGGTTCATTACTTCGGCTCCGTTCTTCGAGTCGAGGTTACCGGTCGGTTCGTCGGCCAGAATCAGTTTGGGATTCGTGACTACGGCACGGGCGATGGCTACACGCTGCTGCTGTCCGCCGGAGAGCTGCTGGGGAAAATGTTTGGCGCGGTGGCTGATGTTCATGCGTTTCAGTATTTCCTGTACCCGCTGTTTCCGCTCTGCAGCCTTGCATCCGAGATAAGTCAATGGTAACTCTACGTTCTCGAAGACATTGAGTTCGTCTATCAGGTTGAAACTCTGGAAAACGAAGCCTATCTTGCCCTTGCGTACGCGGGTACGGTCTTTTTCGTGCAGGTCAGCCACTTCCTGTCCGAACAGCTTGTAGCTGCCTTCGGTGGGATTGTCCAGCAGTCCCAGAATGTTCAGCAGGGTAGACTTGCCACAGCCCGAAGGGCCCATGATGGCTACGAATTCCCCTTCGTTTACCTGAAGGTTTACTTGGTTCAATGCTACGGTTTCCACTTCCGAGGTACGGAAGACTTTGCTAAGGTTGTTGATTTCAATCATGGTTCAATGTATTTAGATTATTTATTCGCTTTTGATACTCTTTACCGGATTTTCGTTGGCTATCCGCCACGCTTTTATCAGTACGCAGGAGATGATGACTGCCAGTACAGCCAGTCCGATTCCCAGGTAGGCGGCAACCGACATCGATACTTGGGCTGTGAATGCGTTTATCCATAGGTTGTTGACATAGCCTGACAAGGCTATACCTATGATTACAGCCGGGATGGCTACCCAAAGGACATCATTCCCCAACAGGCGGAGGATGTCCAAGGCTTCGGCACCATTTACCTTGCGGATGGCTATCTCTTTGCTTCGACGCTGCACTTCATCGGTTGTGTAACCCAGCAGCCCCATAAGCATGATGAAGAACATGACTACTCCGGCTACTACAGTGGCATTGCGGAACACACGGACAGGGTTGTATATGGTTCGCATGCTTTCTTCCATGGAAGTAAAGTCGATGGTCTTGTCCGGGAAAGCTTTTGCGGCATCTTGGGTCAGGCGTTGCAGGTTTTCAGTGAAAGGTTCTTTCAGCAGAAAATGAAGTTCGTTGTTGAAACGCCGTGTATTGAAGCCGATGTAGGGCATAGGTTCTGCATAAAAACCGTTTATCTGGAAATCTTTCACTACGCCACATACGGTAATGTTATCTCCCAGGGTGTGTACTATGCGTCCTATGGCTTCTTTGTCCCATTTCATCAGGTCCACAAACGTCTCATTGATAACAGCCTCATTGTAATCGCGTGGTAGTCGGCCTTCCTTCAGTTGGATGCCCATCAGGTCGTAATAGTTGTCCATGCAGGCATCGAAGCGGGCGGAGAAGAGAGCTTCACCGTTCTCACCGTTGATGAAACAGCCACTGTAACCGTCCAGCGGATTGCCGTAAGCGGAGGAAACATTTGCTATGTATGGGAGGGAGCGGAAGTAATTATAGGCATTGTCTGATTCCTCTGCTGATTTGAAATATTGGTAAGTATAGGCTATCCGCTCGGTCTTGAACCCCATATCCTTACTCATGACATAGCGGTATTGCATCATGACCATGCACATCAGTCCGCAGATAAAGGCAACACCTGCAAACTGGATGAACAGCAGCGGCCGTTTCCAGCCTTTTTTACCTTCGGTATAGCGGCGGAACACTTGGGTGACGGGAATGCGGGCAAACAACCGGCCGGGCAGTACACCGCCTACCAGTAATAATAAAGCTACTGTAGCGGCCGGTACCCATAGACGACTTCCATCGAAAAGATTCGTCAGTTTGGTGGAGGCGGTATCTTCCACAAAATCGCGGAAACCTATTAACAGCAGCACCATTACGAGGAGAGCCAGGATGATGACGGCACAGGTCTCCAGCATGAACATGCCAAAGATTCCGCTTCCACTGGCCCCGCTGCATTTGTGTACGCCTACCATCTTGGCCCTTCGGCTTAATGAAGAGATGGAAACTAGGGCATAGTTGAGTGCTGTAATGAAGAGGATGGAAAGTCCCAGGGTCATCATGATGGTATACATCCGTTTCACATCATCCTGTTCGCGGAAGGTATCGCGCAAGGGTTTGACATAAGCGGTATAGCTCCAACTGTCCCGGGCGGGCAGATATTTTTCTGCCATTTTTTTCATCCGGTTATTGAGGGCTTCTACATCTACTTCCGGACGCAGACGTACATATTGATAATAGGAATCTCCACCGTCCCAGGAGTAGTTTTGTTGTGTGGCAGCCCAGGCCGGAGGCATGGAAATGACGGCATCGGCTTTTACAGTGGTATTGTCCGGAATATCGTTGTAGGTCCCGCGTACGGTTAAATCCCGTTCATGGTTGTAGCTGATGACTTTGCCGATGGGATTTTCTCCACCGAACATCCGTTCGGCGAGGTTCTTGCTCAGGTAGATGACATTGGGCTGCTGGAGGTCCTGTACCGGATTTCCGCTCAATACCTCAATGCCCATGGTCTGGAAGAACAGGGAATCGGCGCAAATTTTCTTTTCGTTGAAACGGACATTGCCGTAGTAGAGAGGCCATGAAGCCAGGTAATGGTTGGTGCAGGTGGCGCTTTCTACTTCCTTCGGAAAGCTTTCAAGAATAACTCCGGCCAGAGGTCCCATGTTCATGGTTTGCGGTTCGGGGTTTTCACCTTCCATGAGGAATATGGACCATACCTGATAGATGCGGTTGTAGTCGCGGAAGCAGGTATCGTAACTTTGTTCGTAGGCTACCCGGGCAAAGAGCAGGATGCTCATGCCGAGTCCCATGGCAAGGGATATCACCTTGAAAGGAATGCTTTCCTTTCCGTGAATCAGGGTCTGGATAACGTAGTAAATCTGTTTCATGGGTTTATGGATTCAGTTTTTTCGTAATTTTTTATCTTTCCAATTGCAGAAACCGTGCCATTTCCTTATGTCGTTGGTATACAGCGGAGAGACATTTTAGAGGCTTATGTGAAGTGTCAAATAATTAGACAGGAGGTGTCTAAAAATTAGACATGGACGGCTTTCCCGCAGGGAATGACCACCGGACGATTGTCCGGTTTTTGTTTGGCAGAGCCGTTTATTCCTGCTATCTTCGCACACATGAACACGAACATGAAAAACAGAAATATCCTGATAGTGGATGACAACCGGGGAGTACTGGCAGCGCTTCAGCTGCTGCTGAAACCGTACTTCCGTATCGTCAGAACCTTGTCTTCTCCTACGACTTTGCCTGTTGAATTACGTGGGGAGGAGTGGCACGTTGTCCTGCTCGACATGAACTTTACGGCTAGTCTCAATACCGGAAACGAAGGACTGTACTGGTTGCATGAAATCAAACGGCAATGCCCCGATTTGCCGGTTGTACTCTTCACGGCCTACGCTGATATTGACCTGGCTGTGAAAGGTATTAAGGAAGGAGCCGCAGATTTTGTAGTCAAGCCATGGGATAACCAGAAGTTGGTAGATACGTTGCTTACGGCCGCTCAAGGTTGTTCCAAAGAGAAAAAAGTCAGCCGTTCTGTACATATGGATAAAGGAGGTGAAATTCGGATGTATTGGGGTGAAAGTCCGGTCATGCAGCAGTTGCGGATGTTGACCGAGAAGGTGGCTCCTACAGACGCCAATATCCTGATAACCGGCGAGAACGGTACGGGTAAGGAAATGTTGGCACGCGAAATCCACCGGCTTTCCCTGCGGCGGCAACAGGAGATGGTCTGTGTGGATATGGGAGCCGTTTCTGAAACGCTGTTCGAAAGCGAACTGTTCGGGCATGTGAAGGGAGCGTTTACTGATGCGCATGCAGACCGTCCCGGTAAATTCGAGGCCGCACACCGGAGTACGCTTTTCCTGGATGAGATAGGTAACCTGCCTTATCATCTGCAGGCCAAGCTGCTGACAGCTATCCAACGACGGAGCATTGTCCGTGTGGGAAGCAATACTTCCATTCCGGTCGATATCCGGCTGATTTGTGCCACGAACCGTAACCTGCCTGATCTGGTAGCCCGGAACGAATTCCGTGAAGACTTGTTTTACCGCATCAATACCATTCATCTGGAAATACCTGCTCTGCGTGAGCGGACCGAAGACATCGTTCCACTGGCTGAACGTTTCATCGCCTGTTTCTGCAAGCAGTATGACAGACCGTTGGTCCACTTGACGGATGATGCTCAGGTTAAGTTGCGTCAGCATCCCTGGTATGGCAATATCCGCGAACTGGAACATGCCGTGGAGAAGGCTGTCATCATCTGTGACGATACCTGCCTGTCGGCTGAGCTGTTCCAATTGTCCGACCGCCGTCAGGAAGTTTCCGAAGTTCCTGTATCTACATTGGAAGAGATGGAAAAGAAGATGATTGTCCAAGCCTTGGATACCTGTCGGGGAAATCTGTCGGCTGTAGCTGCACAGTTGGGAATCACCCGGCAGACTTTGTATAACAAGATGAAAAAATACGGTCTCTAACCTTCAACTATTGCCTGTATGCACATCCGTTCCCTGAAAAGCCAATACCTGTTCCGCATCGCTGTCAGTCTGTTGTGGGCGGTTGTGACCGGTGCCTTGTGGATGTCCGTCTGGACCAACCGTGGGTCGTCTCATACATACGATACCCTGCTTTTTGGGGCGGTAGTGGCTACCTTGGCGCTGTTTGTCTTGGTGTATTGGCAGTACGGTCTGTATCGGGCCCATACCCGGAAAGTACTTTTTCTGTTGGAGGCACTAGAAAACGATGATGCTTCCGTACATTTTGTCGAGACTGAAGCCAACCGTGACAACCGTCTGGTGAGTCAGGCCTTGAATAAGGTGGCACAGATTCTCTATAAGGTAAAGAACGAGACTGCCCAGCAGGAAAAATATTACGAGCTGATACTGGAATGCGTAAATACCGGTATCTTGGTTCTCAACGACAACGGAGCGGTCTATCAGAAGAACAGCGAGGCTTTGCGGTTGTTGGGTATGGAGGTCTTTACTCATGTCCGGCAACTGGAACGTGTGGATTCCCATCTGATGGAGGTCGTTACAGCCTGTCGGCCAAGTGACAAGTTACAAGCGGTGTTCAGCAACGAACGGGGGACGGTCAATCTTTCTATCCGTGTCAGCGATATTCATGTACATCAGGAGCACTTGCGCATCCTGGCTTTGAATGACATCAACAACGAGTTGGATGAGAAGGAAGTGGATTCCTGGATTCGGCTTACCCGGGTACTGACCCACGAAATCATGAACGCGGTAACTCCCATCACTTCGCTCAGCGATACCTTGCTGACGCTGATGAACGAGGGGGAAGTTGCTATGGATGCTTCTGACCGTTCTGCTTCGCAGGAGGAAATCCGTAACGGGTTGCAGACCATCAGCAGTACGGGAAAGGGGCTGTTGTCGTTTGTAGAGAATTACCGTCGCTTTACCCGGATTCCCACGCCGGAGCCTTCCTTGTTTTATGTGAAAGCTTTTCTCCAGCGGATGGTGGATTTGACCCGTCATCAGCATGCCGAGGCTCATGTCGTTTATCAGCTTGAAGTCGTTCCGGATGACCTCATTCTGTATGCAGATGAGAGCCTGGTCTCTCAGGTGGTCATCAATCTGCTGAAGAATGCCATCCAGGCCATTGAATCGGGAGTTTGCACAGGTTCGGAGGGACGTATCTGTCTGCGTGCCTATTGCAACGAGGCTGAGGCTGTACTGATTGAAATCTCCAACAACGGTCCTGCCATTCCGGCGGACATCGCCGAGCATATCTTTATTCCTTTCTTTACGACGAAGGAGGGGGGAAGTGGTATCGGACTGAGTATTTCCCGGCAGATTATGCGGCTTTCGGGGGGAAGTATCACGCTGTTGCCCAAGGGGGAAACTACTTTTGTATTGAAATTCAATTGATAAGTTGGGTTTTACTTTTTCTTTTTGGTGTCAAAAAGAAAAAAGTAACAAAAAGAAAAAATACCGCCTCCAAACTAAGGCTGGAATTATAGTTTGTCTAAAACTCGGGATGCTATTCATCGAGGTAGTACATCTAAATCATTCCCACACAAAGAGTCGGCATATTCATGTATGAATGAAAATGTATTTTCGGTTGGAAAAGAAGCGGACGCACAGACCGTGCGTCCCTACATGTGGCAGTAATAGATACAACATCACTTTAAATTTTGGAAGAACCTTAAGTTAGGAAGTAACGGATTAAATCATTACGCTTTCTCCGCAGCTTAGGTAGCTGATGGATTCTTTCATCCGGTCGGCTAGGATTTGGTATTGGGGGAGGCCTGTGCAGTGCATGGTGTAGTAACGGCAACCGGGATGTTCCAGCAGTTTATCCGCCAGCGCATGGATGAATGTTGTTTCTTCCGCTTCCGGTAATCCGCTTTTCACGAGGTGCATCCCGGCAAAGATATGGGTGAGGGGATGGCCGGTCAAGCGGATGGCTTTCTGCATGATGTTTACGATGCCGGCATGGGCACATCCCGCAAAAAGTACGGTCTTACCGTTTTCTTCTATCAGCAGGCTTTGTTCGTGACAGAAATCGTCGTTTATGTCTGGAGTGGGACCGAACAACAGTCTGTTGCCGGTGGGGCAGAGACAGTCGCCGGTTACGTTAGCAAAGAGGAGGATTCCATTGTCTATAGAAACTACTTCTTCACAACTTATCAAACGTTCGTTACCTTTCAGCTTTGGATTGAGACCGATGTAGGCCAGCCCTTTGTCACGGAGCGAATAATGCGGTTCGAAGGCATGATTGTTCAGGTATACGGGAGCGTGGCGGTTTATCTCCAGAAAGGTTCCGAGGCCTCCTCCGTGGTCGTAATGGCCGTGTGATACGATGGCCATATCTACTTTAGACAATCGGAGGCCCAAGTGTTCTGCGTTCCGGGCAAACAGGTTCCCTTGTCCCATATCGAATAGTATCTGTCGTCCGTCTTCCAGTCGGATGTGCAGGCTGAGGCCGTGTTCTACGGGGAAATTTTCCCGGCTGGTATTTTCAACTAATGAGGTGATGGTCATAAGGCTTGAGCGTTTTTTCTTGCCAGCCAGCAGCCTTCCTCGTGGGAATTGATGATACCGATGGCTTGCAGGTAAGAATAGATGATGGTACTGCCTACGAATTTCATCCCCCTTCGGTAAAGGTCTTTGGAAATCGTGTCCGAGAGAGGGGAGGTCGTACGGTCTGTTTCGTAAAGAGTCCGGTAATCGGTAAAGTGCCAGATATAGCGGTCGAACGAACCGTATTCCTGACGTACGGCATTGAATATACGGGCATTGGTTACGGCTGCCTGTATCTTCAGGCGGTTACGGATGATACCTTTGTCCTGTTGTAAGGTCAGAAGCTTTTCTTCGTCGTATACAGCGATTTTTGTAGCGTCGAAACCATCGAATGCCCGGCGGAACGCTTCACGTTTGTTCAATACACACTCCCAGGAAAGCCCTGCCTGAAATGTTTCAAGCAGGAGCATTTCGAAGAGTTTGCCGTCCTCGTGTACCGGTATGCCCCATTCGTGGTCGTGGTAGTCCACGTAGAGCGGATTGGTCGTGTTACACCAGCGGCATCGTATTCTATCTTCCTGATTGGGTATTTTGTTTTCCATGAGTTTTCTGAACAAATAATCTAGTGAAAGTATCGTCAGGATTCCCCTAGAGCTTTCAGTGCCGCATCGTAGTCCGGTTCGTGTGAGATGTCTTCTACCAGTTGGGTGTAGATGATTTTACCTTGTTCATCCACTACAATGACGGCACGTGCTGCCAGTCCTTCCAGGGGACCGTCTGCTAGTTGGAGACCGTATTTGTCGAAGAAACCGTGATTTCGGAACAATGAAAGCGGTACGACGTTTTCCAGTCCTTCTACCGAGCAGAAGCGCGATTGGGCGAAAGGTAAGTCCATGGAGAGACAAAGCACAACCGTATTGTCCAGGCTTGAAGCCCGTGCATTGAACTGTCGTACGGAAACGGCGCAGGTAGGTGTGTCCAGGCTGGGGAAGATATTCAGGATAACCCGTTTCCCCCGATAATCTGACAAAGAAACTTCGGCTAATTCTCCGTTGACAGCCTTGAAATCGGGAGCTTTTTTTCCTATAGCTAGCATTTTCCCGGCTGTATGTGCTTCTTTTCCGCGACATATCACGGTTTCTCCTTTCATCGTTTGATTCTTTGAAATTTGTTGCGAAGCACCGCTGATACCGTCTACGGATTGTGCATGCGTGATTCCTGCCACTGTTAAGGACAGAAGCAGCATCAGTGTCCTACTTGTTTTCATCTTCGTATAAGTTTGGTTTGATTACAAATGTAGAATAAATCTTTTAAATGAGAATTAGCAGTTAACTATCTTTAGGGGATTATTCGTTTCTATTTTTCCAGAAGAGAATGTATCAGCTTCATTCAAATGAGGGTACTATTCCCGAATGATATTGATTATCAGCTTATCTTTGCTGATTGGTATGATGAAACGAGATTTTCGTAAAAATCCAGTATCAATATTTTGTTTTATTACGAATAATACGTAGCTTTGTGCGTGATTAATTGAAAAAACTATTATTTATGGAAAAACGGAGGTGTGAAAAACGGGTTATACCGAAAGTTATCAGTAAAACCGGAAGGAAATGTTTCCGATCGTTTCTTCTTGTTGGATGAAAAGGGTAACAGCATAGTAGGTTTCGGCGATTATCCTTACCGGGATGAAAAAGAGAAGCAGGTCAGTGGAATCATCCGGGGCGAGATATACCAGGGAAGACTAGCGTCAAATAGTCGTGGAACAAGATTCGTACAGGCTGTTTTGAAGTCCAGAATCATGGTTTTCTACGAGAAAGGGGAGGAAGGATGGAAGTGTATCAAAGAGAATCTGGAATCTTTTCCCACCTACAATTACAATTCCCCGGCCATGGACGCAGAAGATCCGCTAGGATATCTGGATGTCTGTGCTACTGACAGCTATGTGTATGCGCTGTATTCGGGGAAGAATTACAGGGATGACAGAGATGCCGCTTTTCTCGGACAGACAGTGGAAGTGTACCGATGGGACGGCACACTGGTGAAACGATTGGCATCGGATGTGCCTTTGAGGAACATTGAAGTGACAAAGGACGACAATTGCCTGTATGCCGTGGCTTATGCTCCGGAACCGGTGCTGGTACGTTTCCCGCTGCCTTGATTTCATGATTACTTGTCAGTAGGGATGTAAAAGGAGTCTGAATGTTTGCTTATATTACGGATTTCCCGTAAATTTGTATATTGCTAGTTTAAAAATAGATGTCTATGGAAAAATTGACCCATCAGGAAGAGGAAGCCATGCGCTATATCTGGAAAATAGGCATGTGTTGTGTAAAGGATATTCTGAAGTGTTATCCTGAACCTGGATTACCTTATACAACCCTTGCTTCCATTGTGAACAACCTCAAGCGGAAAGGGTATGTTACGGCCCGGCGTTTCGGAAATACCTATATCTTTCAGCCCGCTGTGACTCAGGAAGAATATGCCAAAACCTCGGTAGGCACTTTCGTGAAGAATTATTTTGCCGATTCATACAAAGATATGGTATCTTTCTTTGCCCGTGAGCAGAAGATATCGAAAGAAGACCTGGAGGACATCTTGAATCTGATTGAAAACAAGGAAGGAGAATAAGGATGGCCCCAGCCCTGTTGATGTATTTCGTTCATGTAAACGCAGGAATCGCTTTCTTTTACCTGCTCTGCAAATGGTTGTGTACCCGTGATACATTCTTTACATGCCGCAGGGGGATATTGCTGTTGTCCATCATAAGCGCTTTTGTTCTTCCTTCACCGGTACTGGCGGAATGGATCGGTGGCTATAGCAGCCTGTCGGCGGTTACAGGGTATTACCGGTCTGTCCTTTTGACCGAGGTGGTGTCTGACGGTTCCGGAACAACGTGGATGAACGGAGCGTGTATGTGCTTTTTTCTCGTCTATCTTGCCGGAGGGGTACTCTGTCTTTTCCGTATCTTATTGAAAGTGGCAAGTCTCATCGTATTGGTCTTTCAATCGGAATCCGCAGAGCTGAACGGCATCAAGGTAAGGTTGATACAAAGTGTCTCAGGACCGTTTTCGTTTTTCGGTTGGATATTCATTCCTAAAGAGAAGTTGGGAATGGAGGAGGTGAGTGATATGCTGGTGCATGAACAGGCCCATGTGAAACAGTATCACTCTGTGGATGTGCTTCTGAGTGAAATCGTATGTTCGGTTTTGTGGCTGAATCCCTTCGGTTGGTTGTTGAAACGGGAGGTCAAGGAGAACCTTGAATATTTGGCCGACCGGAAGGTTCTGGAATCCGGAACAGACAGGAAAGCCTATCAATATCATCTGCTGAGAACCTCCTGTAGCAGGGGGTATGTGCTGGTCAATGCGTTCAATGTATCTTCGCTGAAACGGCGCATCCGGATGATGAACTGCAAACGGACAAGTGGCGTAGGTTATCTCAAATATTCGTTGTGGGTGATTCCGGTCATGGCATTGCTGGTTGCCGGGAATGTTTTTGTGATGACGGAATATTCCGAATTCCTACAATTACTGAAGAAGGAGATACAGTGTCCTCAGTCGGTATTGGATAAGGGTATGCAAGGCAGGGTTATCGTACAGTTTGAGGTAGAACGTGACGGTACTCCCGGTCGTTTCAGAATCATTCATTCCGTTTCTCCGGAGCTGGATGCAGAAGTGCTGCGTGCATTTCGGTTGATGTCCCATTGGAAGTTTGCTACGGGCAAGAAAAGGTTGGCAAACGGTCGGTTTACGGTTCCGGTGACTTTTACACAACCTTAAGGGTTTCTATGAATTTACTACAAACAGACTTTTACATTTTTATAATCCACTTGTCGATACTCCTTGTCTCCTCGCTGAAATTCACACCCACCTTGATGACTTTCCTTCCGTCTGCCGCAAAAGGAGCGGCATAGCCTTTCTCTTCGATTTGCCTCATGGCTTCTTCAGCCGTTCCGTCCAGTTTGAACTCCATGACATAGATGTAGTCGGCGGTTTTCAATACAAGGTCCACCCGTCCCCGTGAGGTACGGTATTCCACCTCGGTATGGAACCCCATCAGCTTGAAAACGATGTACAGGATGTTCTGGTAATGCACTTCCCGGTAGCGTGCCAGTTCGTAAGGGGTGTCGTCGAAGAAGGTGCGCAGGCGGTTCAGGAAACCGTCTACATTTCCTTGGCGGACTTCTCCTACGAAACGCTGGATTTCGTAAGGTGACCGGCTGGTACTTACCGAAGCGTAATGGGGGAGCAGGAAGCGGAAGAACCCTTGTTCCACTTCGCGGTTAGGGAATCCGAGGGTATAGTTTTCGAATTCGGCGTTGTAATCCTTGATGGTGAGGTAGCCGCTCTGGTAGATGACGGGTACGGGGTCTGTGGAAGCCGCGTCGATGGAATCCAGTACGGGACCGCTGGTGACGATGTGCTCTATCTCTTCCACGTTGTAGTGGTGCAGCTTCATAAGTTCCACTAAGTAAGTAGGTGTGCCTGTTTCAAACCAGTAGCTGCCTATCTGTCTCTTGGCAAAGGTGTTGAGCAGGCTGAAGGGATTGTACATTCCAGTTGATTTGTAGCAGAAATGATAGCCGTCGTAGTTCACTTTCAGCAGTTCGCAGGTATGGGCATAGTCTGTACCGAGCTCATCTGCCAGTGCGTGTATGTCCTCTTCAAAATACTTGTGTAGTTCCGCATCGCTTATGCCGCAAAGTTCCGCATACCGTCTGTCCATGGAAATGTCCATCAGGTTGTTCAGGTCGCTGAACACACTTACCTTGCTGAACTTCGTCACTCCGGTGAGCATGGCAAATCGTATGTAGCCGTCGCACGACTTGAGGGCACCATAGAACGCTTTCAGGGTATTCCGATATTCGGTCTGTAATTCGGGTTTGGAGATGGTTTGAAGGATGGGCTTGTCGTATTCGTCAATCAGAATGACCACCTTATGTCCTGTCTTTTCACAGGCCCGCTTGATGACATACATGAAACGTTCTTCGGGAACCCTGTCCTTCTTTTCGTCGCCATACAGCTTTTCCCATTCTTCCAGGTTCTGACTCAAGATACCTACCAAGGATTCATAATCAAAATAATTCCGTGTATTCAGGTCCATGTGCAGCACGGGATAAACTGTCCAGTCCTTTTCCAACCGTTCCATATCGAGTCCTTTGAACAGCTCACGTTTCCCGATAAAATACGCCTCTAGAGTAGAAATCATCAGACTCTTTCCGAACCGTCGGGGGCGGCTCAGAAAATAGTATTGTCCAGTTTTTACCAACTGATAAAGCAATGCCGTCTTGTCAACATAGATATACCCGTCTTTTCTGATTTTTTCGAAATTCTGTATCCCTACCGGATAGAGTCTGTTCATGGCCGATTCTTTTTATTACGTTTCGTATAGGCAAAGATAAGATTTATTCGGCGCAATTCCTAATCTGACACGTTTAAAAGTGTTCTGCTTGATTCCGTTGGGAAATATTCTTATGGAAGTATTTAGCCGATAGGATTCCTAGATTCAAAAAGTTGGTAGAACCTTTGATTTAGTATGAAAATGTCTTGAATTTTACCAAACTGCTGACCGTGGCATTGACGTAATTCTTTAATCTGGCATGGAATATATTGCGGTTTTTGCATATATATACGGAAAAACTAGTTTTTATACCGAATTTGACGTTCGGATAGTTCCAGGAAATATCAGAAAACATGCGGAAGAAAAATTTTTTCTTCCAGAGAAAATGATGAAAACTCCTAGGAAAGCGAGTGAGGATGTCCAGGCATTTTTAAAAATACACCTGAAATCGCTTTTTCGAACCTTGAAGGAAGCTGTTTGGTATGATACTGACAACAATTTTTGTTTGACAGGAAGTTGCTTTATGCTTCTATCGGCTAAATAAAGATATGAAGTAAAAAGATTTTGTGATAAATAATCTTCTGTATAGTGCTATTCGTGACTTTTTGATAATTTGGGAATCTCTGAGAATCGCGTTTAACCGATGTGATTTAGGGGAGTACGGAATCAAGCGATTCTCAGCCTTTAATTTTATCAAAATGACAAAATGGTATTTCTGTTCCCATCTGCGAAATAATCTATCAAATTGTTTTTTTCAATTCCAGGACTTTCTGTTTGTAGATTATAATTTTAGTGTATCGGATCAGAATCTGTTGACATCGTATACATCAGAAAAGAAAGGAGGAGAGATTATTGACCTGGTGAAGATGACCTGGATATAATCCATAATTGAGAAAAGAGAACGGCTTTATTGTATTTATTGCGAATATTTCGTAGATTTGTGTGTTCTTCGTCTGCTGGAGGGCCAAAAATCAGAAAAGACCGGCACATCAGGGGAAATGAAGGACACAGACAACGATTAGAAAAACGAATATTCATCAAACAACAGATACTATGAGAAAACAAATCTACAGATACCCGTTGGCGCTGTTTGCCGCAGGGCTGTTGGCTGCCTGCAGTGGTGACAAGAACGAAGGGACTGACAAGGAGGGAGTGGAAACGGTACTGCCTGCGCAACAGAACGAGGTGACCGTCATGACGCTGAAGAAGACAACTTTCAGTCATGAACTGGTCAGCAACGGAAAGGTGGAGGCACGGCAGCAGGCCGATTTGAGTTTCCGGATAACATCGGAGCCTGTGGCACACGTCTACGTGAAGAACGGCGACCGGGTGAATCGGGGGCAGAAGCTGGCCGAACTGGATCTTTTTACCCTCAGAAACAAGCTGGAACAGGCGGAGAACTCCTTGAAACAGGCGGAACTGGAAATGCAGGACGTGCTGATAGGCCAGGGATATGCTCCGGACCGTATGCAGGAGATTCCGGCGGACATCGTGAAGCTGGCGGAGGTGAAAAGCGGCTACGGACAGAGCCGTGCGAATTACGAACTGGCCCGGTATGAGCTGGAACAGGCGGTGCTGACGGCCCCGTTCGACGGAGTGGTGGCCAACCTTACGGGACGGAGCTTTAACCGGCCGGATGGAACGGAACCTTTCTGCCGGATAATCGGGACGGGAGTATGGAAGTGGCTTTTACGGTATTGGAAAGCGAACTGCCGCTGATAAGCCGGGGAGACCGGGTGGAGGTGACACCTTATTCGGCCACGGTACGGCCTTGCCATGGAAAGGTGTCCGAAATCAATCCCCTGGTGGACGAGAACGGAATGGTGAAGGTGAAGGCCTCGGTGGAGGGGAATGCCGGGCTGTTCGACGGAATGAATGTCAGGGTGAGCGTGAAGCGTTCGGTAGACAATGTGTTTGTGATTCCGAAAACCGCTGTCGTGATGCGGTCGGGCAAGCAGGTGGTGTTTACCCTGAAGGACGGAAAGGCCATGTGGAACTACATCACGACCGGACTGGAGAACATGACCGGTTATACCGTGACGGGTGACGGAATGGAGGAGGGGGCACAGGTTATCGTGACCGGTAATGTGAACCTGGCACACGAAGCTCCCGTCAAGGTCGTGACTGCTACTTCATCCGACAAGCAATGACATGAATCCGAAAAAATACTACACTCATGGTAAAATTTCTAATACATAGACCGATAGCGGTGCTCATGGCGTTTACGGCCTGTTTCATCGTCGGGCTGGTGACATATTTTTCGCTGCCTGTATCGCTCCTTCCGGACATCGACATTCCGCAGATTACCATCCAGGTGAGCAGCGAGAACGCTTCGGCACGCGAACTGGAGAACACGATGGTGGCTCCCGTGCGCCGGCAACTCATGCAGGTATCGGGCCTTAGTGAACTGAGGAGTGAGACGCGGGACGGGTCGGGTATCATCCGGCTGTCGTTCGAGTTCGGTACGAATACGGACCTTGCCTTCATTGAGGTGAACGAAAAGATAGACGCTGCCATGAACAGCCTTCCGAAAGATGCGGTCCGTCCCAAGGCGGTGAAGGCCAGCGCTACGGACATCCCCGTATTTTACCTGAACCTTACACTGAAACAGGATGTGCCTTATGCGGAGACTGACGACCGGGATTCATGGATATGTGCGAGCTGGCGGAGAACGTCGTGAAGCGGCGCATCGAACAGCTCCCGCAGGTGGCCATGGCCGATATGACGGGAGTACCGCAACGGATGTTGCGTATCGTGCCCGACGTGGACCGGCTGGAAGCAATCGGCATGGGAATTGCCGATCTGGAGAATATCCTTTCCGCTAACAATGTGGAGCCGGGAAGTATGCTGGTGCGCGACGGCTATTACGAGTACAACATCCGTATCGCGTCGTTACTGCGTACGTCCGAGGATGTAGAAAATATCTACTTCAACGCTGACGGACGTATCCTGCAGCTCAAGGATGTATGCAGCGTGCAGATCGTGACACAGAATGAGACCGGCCGTTCGCTGGCAGGAGGCAGACGGGCGGTGACCCTGGCCATCATCAAGCAGAGCGAGGAGAATATGGACAACCTGAAGCGGGAACTGAAGGAAACGACCGATTATTTCGCAAGCATCTACCCTGACATCGATTTCAGTATCAGCCGGAACCAGACGGAACTGCTGGACTATACCATCTCGAACCTGCAGCAGAACTTCACGCTGGGATTCCTCTTCATCTTCATCGTGGCGGTGTTCTTCATCGGTGACGTTCACTCGCCGCTGGTCATCGGTATCACCATGATTACATCGGTGGTCATCACCTTCTTCTTTTTCTATATCTGCCGGATTTCGCTCAACGTGATTTCACTTTCGGGACTGATTCTGGCGGTGGGTATGATGATAGACAATGCCATCATCGTGACGGAGAACGTCTCGCAGTACCGGGAGAAGGGCTATTCGCTGAAGCGTGCGGCCGTGGCGGGTACTTCGGAGATGATCACTCCCATGCTGAGTTCGTCGTTCACCACCATCGCGGTGTTCGTGCCGCTGGTATTCATGAGTGGGATAGCCGGGGCCATCTTCATGGACGAGGCCTTCTCCATCACTTCGGGGCTGATGGTCTCTTATTTTACGGGTATCATGCTGCTGCCGGTGCTTTACGTGCTGTTCTACCGTATCGGCATCTGGAAGCACAACTGGTTTACCGCCAGCTTCAAGAATCTGCTGAAGAACGAATGGCTGGTGAAGTTCTACGATGTCGGTATCGACTGGGTGTTCGCCCACAAACGCCTTACCTTGATTGGGGCTGCACTTTCCATTCCGCTGTGCGTACTCATGTTCCAGGTGATAGGTAAGGAACGCATGCCGGAGATAGACCAGAACGAACTGATGGTGAATGTGGAGTGGAACGAGAACATACACATCGACGAGAACCATCGGCGGGTGAATGCCCTGCTGGGATGCACGGACAGCCTGGTGACGGAACATACGGCATACGTAGGGATGCAGGACTATATCCTGGGAACGGAAAAGGACCTGTCGGCCGACGAGGCGGAACTGTATTTCAAGACGGAAAAGCCTGAAGGAATCGCTCCGCTCAAGGTACTGCTGGAAAAGGAAATCCGTACGTCTTATCCGGAGGCGTCGGTGACCTTCTCTCCGCCGGTCACCATCTTCGAGAAACTTTTCGTGACGGGCGAGCCGAATGTGGTGGCCCGCCTGCAGGTGGCCGACCGGACTTCCGCCCCACAGGCTTCCGACCTCAAGGAACTGGAGAACAGGATAGCGGAGGTAACCGGACAGGCACCGGAGCGGACGGCCTTCAGAAGCCAGCTTAACCTGGTAGTGGACCGGGACAGGCTGCTGGTGTATCATGTGGACTATAATGAGGTGGTACGGGTGCTGCGTACCGCTTTCAGGGACAATACGGTGTCTACCCTCCGCTCGTACCAGCAGTATCTGCCCATCGGTATGGCCGGGAAGGAAAAGAGTGTAAACCGGGTACTTGCCGAAACACTGGTGGAAGCGGAAAACCGGCAGGATGGGAGCCGGGAACGGACGTATGTACCGCTCCGGGAACTGGTCAGGGTAGTGCCCGATGAAGACCTGAAGGAAATTACGGCCGGGCGTAACGGCGAGTATATTCCCATCAGTTTCTACGGGGTGGAAGATGCCCCGACGCTCATCGGACAGGTCCGGGAAACCGTAGAGGCCGATAAACGTTGGGACGTAAGTTTTGGTGGCAGCTTCTTTTCGAACAGGAAGATGATGGGTGAACTGACCGTCATCCTGATTATATCCGTACTGTTGATGTACTTTATCCTGTGTGCCCAGTTCGAAAGCTTTCTACAGCCACTTATCGTACTGGCGGAAATACCGATAGACATTGCTTTCGGACTGGTGGTGCTTTGGGCACTGGGACATACCATGAACCTGATGTCGGCCATCGGCATCATCGTATCGTGCGGTATCGTGGTGAACGATTCCATCCTGAAACTGGATTCGATAAACGAACTCCGCAAGGAAGGGATGCCGCTGCTGGAGGCTATCCATACGGCCGGCCACCGGCGGCTGAGGGCCATCATCATGACTACCCTGACAACAGTGTTCGCCATGGTTCCGTTGCTGTTCACTTCCGATATGGGTTCCGAACTGCAACGCCCGCTCTCCATTGCCATGATAGGCACCATGATGGTGGGACTGTTGGTCAGTCTGTTTGTCATTCCTTTGATTTACTGGTTTATCTATAGAAAACATGATGTTCAGAAGAATTAGCATACTTCTCCTGCTGGTGCTTTGCGGAGCAGGAGTACAGGCGCAGCAGGTGTTGCGTCTGGATTTGAAGCGTATCATCGCTCTGGCCAATGACAGTTCGCTGTCGGCCTTCCGGTATCAGAACATGTACCTGTCGGGCTATTGGGAGTACCGGTCGTATAAGGCGGCGCGTCTGCCTAGCCTTTCGCTGAACCTGACTCCGGCGCAGTATTACCGCTACATCACCCAGCGTTACGATTCGCAGGCCGATATCGACGTATACCGTGAACAGCAGATGTTCAGCGCTGCGGCCGGGTTGAGTCTGGTGCAGAATTTCGACCTGCTGGGCGGTACCTTCTATGTAGATACCCAGTTGGACTATTTGCGTAACTTCGGCGATGTCAATTCCACCCAGTTCTCTACGGTACCGTTCCGTATCGGTTACCAGCAGGACCTGTTGGGCTTCAACGCTTTCCGCTGGGACCGGAAGATTGAACCGTTGAAATTCGAGAAGGTGAAGAAGCAGTTCATCTACAATTCGGAAAGCGTGTCCGAAGAGGCGGTGAACTATTTCTTCTCGCTGGCTATGGCACAGGCCGACTATAGACTGGCCGAAGTCAACCTGGCCACTGCCGATACGCTGTATGCCATCGGCGAGCAGCGCCAGAAGATTGCTGCCATTTCGCAGGCCGACCTGCTGACCCTGAAACTGGACAAGGTGAATGCCCGGAATACCCTGAAGAATGCCGAGATTACCCGCAAGCGCGCCATGTCGGCACTGGCCACCTTCCTGAACCTGGACAAGAACACGTACATAGAGATTGACCTGCCGTCGCGTCCGCGTTATGTGGACATTCCGGCCGATCGTGCCCTGCTGCTGGCCAAGGAGAACAACCCGGCTTACCTGGAGCAGCGGCAGAACGTATTGGAAGCCGAACGGGAAGTGGACCGTACAAAGAAGGAGTCCCGCTTCAATGCCAGCGTGAATGCCAGTGTGGGGTTCAACCAGGTAGCGGACAACCTGGGAGCGGCCTACCGGAATCTGCTGCAGCAGGATCTGGTATCGCTTACGGTTTCCATTCCGCTGGTGGACTGGGGGGTCCGTAAGGGAAAATACAACATGGCCAGAAACAACCTGAACGTGGTGAGGATTGCCGCCCGTCAGGAGGAAATCAGTCTGGAAGAGGATGTGATGATGACGGTGAAAGATTTCAACGTGCAGCAGGACCTGATAGCCAGTGCTTCGGAAGCGCTCGATCTGGCCGAACTGGCATACGACCAGACACGGCGGCGTTTCATCATCGGAAAGGCCGACATCAGCAGTCTGACCCTTTCGCTGAACCGCCAGCAGGAGGCCCAGAAGAACTACATTCAGGCACTCCAGAACTACTGGCTCAACTATTACAAGATACGGAAACTGACGCTGCACGATTTCGAGTCGGGCATGTCGCTTTCCGACCGTTTCGATTTTGACAACAACCGTTACTGATGCAGGCGATGAAAGAGAACAACCGTAAACGTGCCGTGGGGTGGTCATCGTTCACCCTGATCGTGACCTTTGTCTGCCTGTCTCTGGTAGGGCTGTCCCTGGCTCCGCTGCTGCCTGTCAAGCTGTCGCCTTCGCACGACATGCCGGGGCTGACCGTTTCGTTCACCATGCCGGGGAACTCTGCCCGCGTCATCGAATCGGAAGTGACCAGCCGTCTGGAGGGGATGCTTTCACGGGTGACGGGAATCAGGAATATCTATTCCACTTCCGACAATGGAAGCGGTTATATCCGGGTGGAGCTGGACAAGCATGCCGACATCGAGATGACCCGCTTCGAGGTGTCCACCCTGATTCGGCAGCTCTGGTCGCAGTTGCCCGAGGGAGTCAGCTATCCGATCATATCCTCCCAGCGTTCCGATGACCAGGCGGCGCGTTCGTTCATGACCTTTACGCTGAACGCGCCTGCCACACCAATTGTCATCCAGCGGTACGGCGAGGACCGGATCAAGCCGCTCCTTTCGGCTCTGGACGGTGTCTACAAGGTGGAACTGAGCGGAGCTACGCCCATGGAATGGCGGATAGAATACGACAATGTACAGCTCTCGTCCCTTCAGATTGGTGTGCAGGATATCCAGCAGGCCATTGCGGAACGTTACGACCAAGAGTTCCTGGGTATCTGCGAATATGATTCGGGCAGCCGCAGGGAATGGATCCGGCTGGTGCGGAAAACGGATGGCCGGGAAGGGGATTTCCGTCCGTCGGAAATTCAGATCAGAACTCCGGAAGGGAATTCCGTTCCACTGGACAAACTGGTACGGGTGACACGCACCGAGGAGGAACCTACTTCCTATTACCGGATAAACGGACTCAATTCCATCTATCTCTCCATTACCGCTACCGAAACGGCCAATCAGCTGACACTGGCAGATGAAGTGCGGGAAGTGATGGAGGAGGTCAAGGCCATCATGCCTGCCGGATATGAGATACATACCGGTTATGACGCTACGGAATACATCAGCAAGGAGCTGGACACCATCTATTTCCGTACGGGAATCACCGTGCTTATCCTGCTGCTTTTCGTGGCTGTCATCACCCGTAACCTGAGGTATCTGTTTCTCATCGTTACGGGACTGAGTGTGAATATCGCCGTAGCTGCCATCCTTTATTATGCTTTCGGACTGGAGATACAGCTTTATTCGCTGGCCGGTATCACCATTTCACTCAACCTGGTGATAGACAACATCATCGTCATGACCGACCATATCCTGAGGCGGCGTAACCTGAAGGCCTTCATGTCGGTGCTGGCGGCTACGCTGACCACCATCGGCGCATTGGTCATCATCTTCTTCCTTGACGAGAAGATACGGCTGAACCTGCAGGATTTTGCGGCAGTGGTCATCATTAACCTGGGTATATCCCTGCTGGTTGCCCTGTTCTTCGTACCTCCGATGATTGAGAAGATTGGATTGCGACGGGGCAGGCCTGCACATCCGCGGCTGCGGGTCAAACGGTGCACCGTGTATTTTACCCGTTTCTACCGTAGTCTGATTGTGTTGATGTGCCGCTACCGGGTGTTGGCCTGTATCCTGTTGGTACTGGGGTTCGGCCTGCCGGTATTCATGCTTCCCGAGAGGATAGAGGAAGCGGAAAGCAAGGGGGAATGGGCAGAACTGTACAACAGGGTATTCGACAATTCCACATACAAGGAAGATATAAAACCAATTGTAGACAAGGCTTTCGGAGGTGCCTTACGGCTCTTTGTCGAGAAGGTGTATGATGGAGGCTACTTCAACCGCGACGAGGGTGAAGTGGTGCTCTACATCAATGCCACCCTGCCGAACGGCAGTACGCTGGAGCAGATGAATGTGCTCATCAAGAAGATGGAGACGTATCTGAGTGAATTCAAGGAGATACGTCAGTTCCAGACATCAGTCTATAATGCCCGTAGAGCGGCTATCCAAGTGTATTTCAAGAAGGAATACAGCCATACGGGATTCCCGTATGTACTGAAATCGAACGTGATCAGCAAGTCGCTTACGTTGGGTGGAGGAAGCTGGTCCGTCTATGGACTGCAGGATCAGGGCTTCAGCAACGACGTCCGTGAATCGGCGGGTAGTTTCCGGGTGAAGATGTACGGCTACAATTACGACGAGCTCAGCCTGTGGGCTGAAGAGATGAAGAAGCTGCTTCTGACACACCGCCGTATCAAGGAGGTGACGGTCAATTCGGAATTCTCGTGGTGGAAGGACGACTATACAGAGTTCTATCTGGAGTTCGACAAACGGCGCATGGCCGAAGAGAACCTGACCGCATACGACCTGTTTGCCGTGCTGCGTCCGGTGTTCATGCGTGACCAGTTGGCTGGCAGCATTGTCTATGACAACAACCTGGAATACCTGCGGCTGACTTCCCGCCAGAGTGGCGATTACGATGTCTGGGCCTTCATGTCAGTACCGTTTGTTGTGAACGGGAAACAGTATAAACTGTCCGATCTGGCGGTGCTGACCAAGGGGCAGGCACCGAAGCTGGTGGCCAAGGAAAACCAACAGTACCGCCTGTGTCTGCAGTACGAGTACATCGGTTCTTCGGAACAGGGACGGAAACTGCTGGAGAAGGACATCGAGACGCTCCGGAAACGTCTGCCCATGGGATATACGGTGGAGAGCGACAGTGCTTACTGGAGCTGGGGCAAGGATGACAACAGTCAATACCTGCTGTTGCTGGTGGTGATAGCCATCATCTTCTTCATATCCGCCATCCTGTTCGATTCGTTGAGTCAGCCGCTGGCCATCATTTTCGTGATTCCGATTTCCTACATCGGGGTGTTCCTTACCTTCTACCTGTTCGGACTCAATTTCGACCAGGGAGGTTTCGCATCCTTCGTACTGCTCTGTGGTATTACAGTAAACGCAAGCATCTATATCCTGAACGAGCACAATGCTATCCGGAGAATTTTCCCTAACCTCTCTCCCTTGCAGGCGTATACCAAGGCTTGGAATGTGAAGATTATACCCATCTTCCTGACTGTGGTTTCCACCATCTTGGGATTCGTTCCTTTCCTGATTGGTGAGAAAACTCCGTTCTGGTTCCCGCTGGCAGCCGGTACCATCGGTGGACTGGTGATGTCAGTCATCGGTATTTTCCTGTATCTTCCGGTATTGAGTGTTTCCAGATCGGTACGACGGACCATCCGGCAAAGGAAGTAGTCGAAAATAAAGTCTTGAGTTTTTGTTAGGTTCGGATAGAATGTTTATCTTCGCATAGTTCCTAAGATAATAAAACAGATTCCGTATGAGCAGCTATATACGTTTTGACTGGGCGATGAAACGCCTGCTCCGTAACAAGGCCAACTTTGCCGTGCTTGAAGGCCTTCTGACCACTTTGTTGAACGACAAGATTACCATTCAGAAATTGCTGGAAAGCGAGAGTAATCAAGAAGAGGAGTTCGACAAGTACAACCGTGTGGATATGCTTGCCGAAGATTCCAAAGGAACGTTGCTGCTGATTGAAATCCAGAACAACAATGAATATGCTTATTTCCAACGCATGCTTTTCGGTACTTCCAAACTGGTGACAGAATACATCAATCGGGGAGAGGGATATGACAAAGTTCGTAAAGTGTATAGCATCAACATTGTTTATTTCTCTTTGGGGCATGGAAAGGATATCGTTTATCACGGAAAGACCGAGTTCCGTGGCATTCATCAGAACGATTTGTTGGAATTGTCTCCTTTCCAACGCCAGACTTTCAAGGTAGATACAGTGAGTCAGTTGTATCCCGAATATTACATTTTGAAAGTCAATGACTTCAATCAGGTTGCAAAGACTCCGTTGGAAGAGTGGATTTATTATTTGAATACGGGAGAAATACCCGAAAAGGCCCAGGCACCGGGATTGGATGCCGCTCGTGAACGCTTGAAACTTGATAAAATGAGTAAGGATGAATTGAAGGCTTATTACCGCCATTTGGATAACATTGTGATTCTACGTGACAATATTCATACTGAACGTGCCGAAGGTCGTGCCGAGGGTCGTGCCGAAGGACTGGAAGAAGGCCGTGCTGAAGGACTGGAAGAGGGGCGTGCTAAAGGAGTAGAAGAGGCCAGGAAGCAAAGTGCGGTTCGTATGAAGGCCAAGGGATTTTCTGCGGAAGACATTGCGGATATTACTGGTTTGAGTCTAGAGGAAATAGCTGATTTGTAATCTTTTTAGCAGACTCAATACAACATTGAAAAGCCGTTTTAGTTGTACCTTTTATGATAAACTAAAACGGCTTTTTGCTTATTTCTTGTTCAAGAATTTCTTGGTTAACCATTTTCTGACTGGTTCGTCGTAAAGTTTCAGACAGAGGTATGCCAGCAGGATGTTTCCCAGATAAACGGCGAGTGCCATTGGCCAGGCCTCGGCGATGGTATAGAGCTTATGGTCAATCAGCCAGGCATAGAACAGGTACATAATCGGGTAGTGTACGGCATAGAGCGGATAGGAGATATCGCCCAGAAATTTACACACACGGGATGAAAAATTGTCCGTTGTCTTGCCGGAAGCTCCAATCCAGAGAAGAACCGGGAAGATGAAAAGAATACAGATGGCTTCGAACAGGCCGTTCAGACTGATGGGTGAGTTTCCTGTAACAATATACGGTACACAGAAAAGCAGTAACAGAATGACGGAGCAGATCCAGAAAGCTCCTCTTACATTCATCGGTTTGAAATGACGGGCCAGCAGCATTCCCATCGAGAAGGGGAAGAGCATGCGCAGGGCGCCTCCGAAGAAATTGACGGTGTCAAGTGTCCAACCTACGCCAATCATATCGTAGCCGGATACATTGAAAGTGGTGAACCAGGCTAAGGCGATTCCCAGTAGTCCGACCAGAACCGTCAAGGCTTTGGTGGACAGGCGATGGATAAACAAGGCATACAGGATATTGCCGATGTATTCGAAAAAGAGCGACCAGCTGGGGCCGTTCAACGGGAACATTTCACCGTTGCCCCGGACTTCATAGCTTACGCCGGGAACAGCAGGAATGAAGAACATGGCACAGAGCATGGCAAGCATGACGGCTGAAGTGGCGACTTTTGTACCGTCCCATTGGACACCACCCTGCAGAAAAAAGGTGATGGTTCCCAGAATGACTCCCATGATAATCATCGGATGAAGACGGATGAGGCGGCGTTTGAAGAAATTGCCGGTTGTCATTGTTTTTCCCCATCGGTCATCGTACGCATAACTGATTACAAAGCCGGAAAGAATAAAGAAAAAATCGACGGCCAGGTAACCGTGGTTGATGACTGTAATGGGAGTTCCACCTGCAGCGAAGGAGAGTCCTTCGAAGATGTGATAAAAGAGAACCAACAGTGCGGCGACTCCTCGTAATCCGTCCAGGAGCTCATAATGAGGTTTGGAATCTGCGTATGCCGCAGAAGAGATGTTTTGCATCATAGTGTAAGTGTATAAATGTTTTAATTATTGTTTTTCTGGCGCCTTGTATATGGTTTTCAAAGTTACGTAACTTCGGCGTTTCAAAAGTTGTCCTGAATCAAAAACTGAATTTTTCTGTCGACTGATGGACGGTTTTGGCAAAAAGTCCTATTTTTTTTCTACCTTTGTGGCTTTAAAATTTCAACGTTATGAAGTCTGATATAGAAATTGCACGTAGTATAGAGTTGACCAAAATCAAACAGGTGGCTCGTAATTATGACATCCCGGTAGAGGAAATCCAGAATTATGGACGTTACATCGCCAAAGTACCCGAGACTTTGATTGATGAAGAGAAAGTAAACAAGAGCAACCTGATTCTGGTGACTGCCATCACCCCGACTAAAGCCGGTATCGGTAAGACCACTGTGTCTATCGGCTTGGCATTGGGATTGAGTAAAATCGGTAAGAAGGCCATCTGTGCCTTGCGTGAACCTTCTTTAGGCCCCTGTTTCGGTATGAAAGGGGGTGCTGCCGGAGGTGGTTACGCCCAGGTATTGCCGATGGATAAGATAAACCTTCATTTTACAGGAGATTTCCACGCCATTACATCGGCCCATAACATGATTGCCGCTTTGCTGGATAACTATATGTATCAGAACCGCGATAACGGCTTTGCCATGAAGGAAGTGCTTTGGAACCGTGTATTGGATGTAAACGACCGTGGCTTGCGCTACATCGTAACCGGACTGGGTGGAAAGACAAACGGCGTTATGCGTGAATCGGGATTCGATATTACACCGGCTTCCGAAATCATGGCTATCCTGTGTCTGGCTACGGATGAAGCTGATTTGCGACGTCGGATCGAGAATATCCTGCTGGGTTTCACCATCGAGGGAAAACCGTTCACCGTAAAGGATCTGGGAGTGGCTGGAGCCATTACCGTACTGCTGAAAGATGCGTTGTCGCCTAATCTGGTACAGACTACCGAGCATACCGCTGCTTTTGTACATGGCGGTCCGTTCGCTAACATCGCGCACGGTTGTAACTCCGTGCTGGCTACCCGGTTGGCCATGACTTTCGGCGATTATGTCATTACGGAAGCTGGTTTCGGTGCCGACTTGGGTGCTGAAAAGTTCTACGACATCAAATGCCGTAAGGCAGGGCTGCAGCCGAAACTGACGGTACTGGTGGCCACGGCTCAGGGCTTGAAGATGCACGGTGGCGTGAGTGTTGACGCAATCAAGGAACCGAATATGGAAGGATTGAAAGAAGGATTGAAGAATCTGGACAAGCATATCGAGAATCTGCAATCGTTCGGACAGACCGTTGTCGTAGCCTTCAACCGTTATGCCAATGATACCGACGAGGAACTGGATTATGTCCGCCAGCATTGTGCTGAGAAGGGAATCGGTTTTGCCATCAACAATGCTTTCATGGAAGGTGGTGAAGGAGCTGTAGAATTGGCTAATCTGGTGGTAGATACCATCGAAAAGCAGCCGTCCAAGCCGTTGACTTTCGCTTACGACGAAGAAGATTCAGTAGAAGAAAAAGTACGTAAGGTAGCTTTGAATCTTTATGGCGCGAAACAGGTACTTTTCGGTCCGGCTGCCCGTAAGAAGCTGAAGATGATTGAAGAGTTGGGATATACACATTTCCCGATCTGTATCGCCAAGACTCAATATTCGTTCTCTACCGATCCGAAACTGTATGGTGTAGCTTCCGGCTTCAACTTTACGGTACGCGATATTGTCATCAATGCCGGTGCCGAAATGCTGGTGATGGTGGCAGGCGAAATCATGCGTATGCCGGGATTGCCGAAAGAGCCTCAGGCATTGCACATCGACATCGTGAACGGAGAAATCGAAGGATTGTCTTAATCGGACGGAGATAAGATTAGAAGTTAACGATAAAAGGCGTCGCAGCTCCCCGGATTGGTATGGGAAAGCTGCGGCGCCTTCTTTTATGGATGACGGGTCAGGACCTGTCAGTTGAAACTACCGTAACGGGTAGGCAACAGCTTGCGGTCGCCCAAAGTATTGTCTATGCGGGCCACATTTATCCAGAACTTGTTTTCGCGTACGCTTGGGATGGGGTAAGCTGCTTTTTCGCGGCTATAGCTGTGTTCCCATTCGTTGGCTACAATTTCGTATTCCGGGTGTGGAGCATTCACCAGTACGTTATCGTCGGCAGAGGCGTCTCCCCGTTTTATTTCCTCTATTTCTTTCCGGATTTGCAGCATGACTTCGACAAAGTTGTCCAGCTCGGCCAGACTTTCGCTTTCCGTTGGTTCAATCATCAACGTGCCGTGTACAGGGAAGGAAAGGGTAGGAGCGTGATAGCCGTAGTCCATCAACCGTTTGGAGATGTCATTTTCGCTGATTCCGCTTTCTTCGTGTAATTTCCGGCATTCCAGAATCATTTCATGTCCGACGAAGCCGTTGGTTCCCCGATAGACCGTGCCGTATGCCTCTTCAAAGCAGGCTGCCAGGTAATTGGCATTCAGGATGGCTACTTCGGTGGCGCGGGTCAGACCTTCGGTACCCATCATGCAGATGTAGGCATAGGTGATAGGCAGGATGCCGGCACTTCCGTAAGGCGCGGCAGCCACTTCGTTCTGTTCGTGGTCGAAAGAAGCATGTCCCGGTAAGAACGGTATCAGGTGTTCGGCTACGCACACAGGGCCAACTCCCGGTCCTCCTCCTCCGTGTGGGCTGGCGAAAGTCTTATGCAGGTTGAGGTGGCAGAGGTCGGCACCGATGGTAGCCGGATTGGTCAATCCCACTTGAGCGTTCATGTTGGCTCCGTCCATGTATACCTGTGCGCCGCACTGGTGGATAATCTGGCAGATTTCAGCTACGTCAGCTTCAAAGATGCCATGGGTAGACGGATAGGTAATCATCAGGGCTGCCAGTTCGTCCTTATGCGTTTCGGCTTTTTCCCGCAAATCATTCAGGTCGATGTTTCCCCGGTCGTCACAGGCACATACCAACGGCTCGTATCCGGCTTGTACGGCTGATGCCGGATTGGTACCGTGGGCCGATGCCGGTATCAATACCAGGTGGCGATGGCCTTGACCGATACTTTCCAGGTAGCTGCGGATGATACGCAGGCCGGTATATTCTCCGGCGGCACCGGAGTTCGGCTGGAAGGTAATGCCGGCAAATCCGGTAATGGTCTTCAACTGTTCGCCCAGTTTCTGGATGAGCAGCTGGTACCCTTCTGCCTGTTCTTTCGGTACCAACGGGTGTACGTTCATCCATGCGGCATTGCTCAGCGGAATCATTTCTGCGGCGGCATTCAGCTTCATGGTGCAGGAACCCAGTGAAATCATGGAATGAATCAGGGAGATGTCTTTGCGTTCCAACCGTTTGATGTAACGCATCATTTCGGTTTCGGTATGGTATTTATTGAATACCTCGTGCGACAGGAATCCGGTGCGTCTTCTCAGTTCCCGAGTGAGGGAAGACATTTCCGGTACATCGGTTATCTCCTGGATGCTCGTTTCGGCGGCGATACCGAAGATATTCAGCAGGTGATTGATATCTGCCAGAGTAGTCGCCTCGTCGATGCTGACACCTACATCGCCGTTGTCGAAATAGCGGAGGTTCGCTTTCTTGCTCATGGCGATGGTCTGCAACTTTTGGGTAGACACATTCTCCGGTAATTGCAGGCGGAGGGTATCGAAGAAGAGTTCGTTCTTCTGTACGTATCCTAACTTGGTCAGTTGCTTGTTCAGGCAGTTCGTCAGGCTATGGATGCGTTTGGCAATCTCTTTCAGACCGTCAGGACCGTGGTATACGGCGTAGAATCCGGCCATGGTAGCCAGCAGTGCCTGGGCGGTACAGATGTTTGAAGTCGCCTTTTCTCGTTTGATGTGCTGTTCGCGTGTCTGTAGAGCCATGCGGTAGCAGGTATGTCCGTATTTGTCTTTGGAGAGTCCGATGATACGTCCCGGCATGTTGCGTTTGTACTCGTCGCGGGTAGCGAAATAAGCGGCAGAAGGTCCACCGTAGAAGAGTGGGGTACCCAACCGCTGGGAGCTTCCGAAAACGATGTCGGCATCCCATTCGCCGGGAGGTACCAGCAATACCAGTGCCATGATGTCTGCCGCTACGGCTACCTTGCAACCGGCTTCGTGTGCCTGACGGGTAAATTCACGGTAGTCTTCGATGTTTCCGCTGTTGTTGGGGTACTGGACGATACAGCCGAAAATATCCGGTGTGAAGTTCAGCTCCTTGTACTTGCCCACCTGTACCTGGATGCCTTGCGGCAGGGCACGTGTGCGGACGACCGCCAAAGTCTGTGGAAAAATCTCTTCGTCCACAAATAAGGTTGTTGCGCCGCCTTTCTGCTGGGCGCGGCTGCGTAGACCGAACATCATGGTGGCCGCTTCGGCGGCAGCGGTAGCCTCATCCAGTAAAGAACAGTTCGCCAGCGGCATGCCTGTCAGGTCGCTGATGACGGTCTGGAAGTTCAGAAGGGCTTCCAGACGTCCCTGTGAGATTTCAGCCTGATAAGGCGTGTAGGAAGTATACCATACCGGATTCTCGAACACGTTCCGTTGGATGACCGCCGGTGTCACGGTGTCGTACCAGCCTGTACCGATATAGGTCTTGAACGGTTGGTTCATGGCGGCCAGCTTGTTTATGTGTTCCGCAAATTCGCGTTCGGTCATTGCCGGATCCAGGTGGAGCGGCTCTTTCAGACGGATGTTTGCCGGTATGGTGCGGTCTATCAGTTCGTCAAGACTCTTCACCCCGATTTTCTCCAGCATCTTCGGATAATCCTCTTCCGAAATGCCGATATGACGGTTGGCAAAAGTTGCTGTTTTCATAATGTATGATTTAAGTGATTGATTACAGATTTATTGGAAATAAGGATTGTTCTTCTTTTCGTAACCGATGGTAGTCTGCTCTCCATGACCAGGGTACACGACGGTGTTGTCCGGACAGGTGAACAGACGGTTGCAGATGCTGTTTCTGATGTCCTCGAAACTTCCTCTGTCCAGGTCGGTCCGTCCGATGCTTCCTCTGAAAAGGACGTCACCGCTGAACATGCATCCGTCCTTTTCGTCATAGAACACCAGACTTCCGGGGGAGTGTCCCGGGGCCGCTATCGCTTTCAGCCTGGAGTTTCCGAAGCAGATTTCGTCACCGTCGGCGATATAGCCTCCCAGCGGTGCGGGCTCTTCGTTGATACGGAACCCGAACATGCGGCAATGGTCTGCCGCGCGTGCAAGTAGGAATTCGTCCGCCTGGTTGGCTTCCGGTTTCAGCCCGAATTCACGCGCCAGGTAAGCGTTGCCGAAGATGTGGTCCAGGTGCAGATGGGTGTTCAGCACATGTTTCAGTTGGAGACCTTCTTCGTCGAGGTATTTTTTCAGCTGTTCTCCTTCTCCCGGATAGAAGCATCCGGCATCGATGACTACAGCCTCACGTGTTTCGTCGGAAAGTACGTAGCAGTTCACCGGAAACATATTGAATTCGAATCGTTTGATTTTCATGGCTTTTTATCCGTTGATGGTTACATACACTACTTTTTTTGTCTCGAAATACTCCTCGTCGAAATAGTCCTTCAGGTCGTAAATGAAGGCCTTGTGTTTCACAGGCATGATTTCGTTCTCCAGCTCTCCGCCCTTCAGGCAGATGAGCCCGTTGGGCAAAGCGTTGATTTGTTCTTTCCGGATGTTTTTCCGGATAATCTTCAGCAGGTCTGTCAGTGGCATGACGGCCCGGCTGACCACAAAGTCGAACTGCTGCTTTTCTTCTTCTGCCCGGCAATGGCGGGTCGTTACGTTTTTCAGTCCGATGGCCTGCGCTATTTCGGTAGCCACTTTGACCTTTTTCCCGATGCTGTCTACTAGGTGGAAGCGGCATTCGGGAAAGAGGATAGCCAGGGGAATACCCGGAAATCCACCTCCCGTACCCAGGTCCATCAACGATGTATCGGACTTGAAGTGGATGACTTTGGCTATACCCAATGAGTGCAATACATGGTGCTCGTACAGATTGGTGATGTCTTTGCGGGAGATGACATTGATTTTACTGTTCCAGTCGGTATACAGGTCATAGAGGGCCGCGAACTGTTCTTTCTGGATGTCTGTCAACTCAGGAAAATATTTCAGGATAATGTCCATAAGGTCGTTAATGCTTGATAAGGTAGGTATTCAGTTCTTGATAAGGTACCAGGAGTTCAAAGTCTCCCAAGGCATACGGCGCGATGTCGTATGGATTGTACAGGAAGCGGATGCCTTCTTTTTCCAGCAGAAAGTTGTCGGGCAAGTAGAGTCCGTTCATCTGCAGGATACCGTACTCCTGTAGTCCTTCGATGCTGGTGATGGTATCGGTTTCTACCCGTTCGCCGGCGGTACGGATCAGCTCTTTCAGAATCAGTTCGCAGACGGCAGCTTCTGTATTGGGCAGGAATACCTGTTCTTTGGTCAGTACTTCTCCTTGGTCGGTCAGGTTGATCCATTTCTGGTAGCTGTTCGGATGAGCGCCTCCAGTATATGCGAAATGGCTGACCTTGTAGTTCCATACATGGTCCTTCCCTTCGGTCAGGGTGGAATTGATACCATATTCATAATTGTACCATCCCGGCAGTTCATGGTCTTTCAGCCCGTTCCGGAGGTCGTATTCGTACAGGCCTTCCAGGTCTTGCCGGTAGTTGGTAATCAGGGTATCTTTCAGGTGTCGCACGAACTCCTGCGGATTTTGTGTAGCGGGCATTCCTTCTTCGATGGCCCGAATGAGTTGCGCATTTGACTTGAGCGCTATAGAGTCTGTGGCCTGGCGCATCTTGAAGAATGCCAGGCTGTAGTTTATTTTACAGGAAGGTGAGCTCTTTACATCGTCTTTCAGGAAAACGGTCGTATCGCAAGTCAGTGTTTCTGTGCCCAGGGCTTGTTCGGCTTTCTGTTCGGTACATCCTTGGAAGAGCATAAGGGCCGAAGCGAGTCCCATTGTCTTGAGAAACAGTTCGTTTGATTTTTTCATGTTGTTCTTTTAAATTTTATGGTTGCAACTTTATTGCTAGATACTACAAATATAAGATAACTTCATGAATTGACCATCAAAAAAGGTATTTCTTTCTGTCAAAAAAGCAGAAAAGTAACGGGCGGATAGGGCGTTTGGGGGAAAGACGGCAGAAGTTTCAGGTGGAAGAGGCGAATATTTCAGGATTTTTGCTAACTTGCCGTCTGTAATAAGAGGACTTACCTGACCGTTTCGGCGTTAACCGGATGTATTGAGGTTCCGTGTGCAGAAGCGTTCAGGCTAGTGCCAGTATTGGGAGGACTGATTATGAAGACAGAATATTGGGGGATGATTCCCTATGGTGAGGCCTGGAAACGGCAGACCGAATTGTTCGATTCGCTGGTAATGGCCCGTGAGAAGGGGTTGCCTTATGAAAACCGGTTGATTTTCTGCCAGCATCCGCATGTCTATACATTGGGGCGGCATGGAAAAGAAACGAATATGTTGTTGACGCCCGAGCAGTTGGAACGCATCCACGCCGAGCTCTTCCATATTGACCGTGGAGGAGACATTACATACCACGGGCCGGGACAGCTGGTCTGTTATCCGATTCTGAACCTGGAAGATTTCCATTTGGGGCTGAAGTCTTACCTGGATGTCTTGGAGGAAGCGGTTATTCGGGTCTGTGCTTCGTATGGCATTCTGGCCGGGCGTGTGGCCGGTGCTACCGGTGTATGGCTGGATGCCGGAACACCGAAGGAGCGGAAAATCTGTGCGATGGGAGTACGAAGCAGCCATTTCATCACGATGCACGGATTGGCCTTGAATGTAAACACGGATCTGGAATATTTCCGTTACATTCATCCGTGCGGTTTCATCGATAAGGGGGTGACCTCCATCCGTCAGGAACTGGGGCACGGAATCCCTGTCGAGGAGGTCGAGAGGAGGCTGGATATCATTCTTAGAGACTTGCTGCTCAACCGTTAAAACCTTTTTAGCGCCCGAACTTTCCTGGGAAATGTTTTGTTGTATACGCTGACTGAACTAAACAAGACATTATGGAAAGAATGAACAATCGTGTAGCGTTGGTAACCGGCGGAGCTTCGGGCATCGGTCGGGCTACCGTAGAGCGTCTGGTACGCGAAGGCGCAAAAGTGGCCGTCGCGGATTATAACCTGGAGGCAGCCGAGAAGCTGGCCGTAGCATTGAACGCCGATGGCGAGAAAGTATTGCCTTTGTACTATGATGCGGCAGATTTGGATAGCGGTCAGGCCGCTGTGGTACGTACCTTGGCTCACTTCGGTACCATCGATGTACTGGTGAACAATGTCGGTATCGGCGATATGAAGCGGGATGTTGATGTAGTCTGTCTGGATTTGGATTATTTCGACGAGGTGATGCATACCAACCTGAAGAGTATGCTGGCCATTTCGCGTACCGCTTTGCCGGTGATGGCCGAAAAGAAGCAAGGAGCCATTGTCAATGTATCTTCCATCGGTTCGCTGATGGGCGATTTCCGGGGAACGTTGTACGGATTGAGCAAGGCAGGTGTCAATAACCTGACCCGTTACATTGCCTGTCAGTACGGACGTTCGGGAATCCGTTGCAATGCCGTGGCTCCCTGGCTGGTACTGACTCCCTCTTCGTTGGAATGTATTCCGGAGAATCTCCGTCAGGTTTTCCAGAAATACAATGCCGTTCCTTACTTGGGCAATGCCGAAGATGTGGCGGCTACCATTGTTTTCCTGGCATCGGACGACGCCCGTTACATCTCGGGCCAGACATTGGTGGTAGACGGTGGCATGAGTTGCCATAATCCTACCATCGATGAAGTAAGTGCCGGCCTGAGTGAATAAAAACAGACGCAAACCGTGTTTTTTGTCTCTCTTTCTACCTTCCGGAAACGACTGGTAGAAAGAGAGATAGTAAAAAAGTGTAATTTTTTATGTAAAAAAGTTTGGCGGTTTCGATAAAACCGCTTACCTTTGCAACCGCAAAAACAAAGAAGCACTCTTAGCTCAGTTGGTAGAGCAACTGACTCTTAATCAGTGGGTCCAGGGTTCGAATCCCTGAGGGTGTACTTGCAGGAAAAAGCCTCTGGAAACAATGTTTTCAGAGGCTTTTTTGATGTTTTTCGGCGCGGATATGCCGATGGCGGGGCGGGGAAAGCTTGCCGGGTATATGGATGAAAGCCGTAACGGATGCTCCGTTTCGGGGGCTTTGAAGGTTTGTACGTGGACCTATGAACAGAAAAAATGTCGGAAAATATGGATAACAGACTGAATGCATTGATTCGTAACATGATGGACTATGATGCCGGCGACGCCAAGCGTATCCAGCATTTCATGAAGGTTCATTATTTCTCTTATTTGATAGGTACGGGCGAAGGACTTGATGCCGAAACCCGGTTCGTGCTGGAAACGGCGGCCGTGGTTCACGACATAGGTATACACCTGTCTGAACAGAAATATGGAGTCTCTGACGGGAAACATCAGGAGCAGGAAGGGCCTGCCGAGGCACGGGCGTTGCTGGAAAAGACTGGAGGCTATACGCCCGGACAGATAGAGCGTGTCTGTTGGTTGGTGGGGCATCACCATACTTACCATGATATCGGCGGCATAGACCATCAGATTCTGGTCGAGGCCGATTTTCTGGTCAATCTGTATGAGGATGGCATGGCGGAAGAGGCTGTCCGGAAAGTCAGGGAACGCATTTTCCGGACGGCCACCGGAATCCGTTTGTTGGATACCGTTTATTTGTCTGACAGCTATTCCTTTAAAGGATGCATAGAATAATTGTCCGCCTTTTTTCCTCCCGGCTTGTCAGAAAAAAAACTTCTGACTGGAAGTTTGTAGAATGGAATATTTGCGTATTTTTGGACTCGAAACATGCGGCCTCATTCTTGCTGGTTGGTCGAAATGACGCATTCTTCGGGTTGGATATGGGGTCGCTGCCTAGAGAGACCATTAATTTTTTGAGGACAAGAAGTCCGTTCTAATACCATTTAAAATTATGCAGAAAGACGAACAGAATGAAAAAATAGCGGAACCGGCTGTCGCACAGAAACGGGTACAGAAACCTACCGCACAGGATTGGTTCGAAAAAGGATATCATGCCCAGCACACAAACCGTTTGGAGGAGGCATGTGTGTGTTACAGTCAGGTCATCGAACTAGAGAAGCGTCATACTCCGGCCTATAACAATTGGGGAGAAACATTGCTCGAATTGGCCAAGATGCGCAAGGATGAAAACCTTTTCAAGCGTGCTTTCAAGAAATATGCGAAGGCCGTCAGCCTGGAACCTCGGAATCCCCTGTTGTTGAACAATTGGGCCAATGCATTGGCCGATTATGGGAAGGTGATGGGCAAACCGGGCATTTTCCAGGATGCTTTCCGGAAATACATGCAGGCCTTGCGTTACGCTCCCCGGGATGCCGCCATTTACGATAATTGGGGAATGGCTTTGTCCGAGCTGGCACTGATGACAGGGAACGAATCGGTATTCCTCGAGGCGATAGAAAAATATGCGATTGTAGAGAAATTTCATCCGGATTATGTTCCGGTATATTATAAATGGGCGAACTTGCTTTCCCGTCTGGCCATGTTGAAAAAGGATGAGGCCGTTTTCCAGGGAGCTTTCGAGAAATACGCGAAGGCAGTAGAGCTTCAACCGGATAATGCGTTGGCTTACAATGATTGGGGAGTCGCGCTTTCCGATCTGGCCGGTCTGAAGGAAGATGACAAGCTGTTCGAGGAATCCTACGAGAAGTTTACCAAAGCGGTAGAATTGCAGGATGGCTTCCCGGCTTTCTATTACAACTGGGGAAATGCGCTTTCTGCGCAGGGTGACATCCGGAAGGACGAAAAGCTGTTTGAAGAGTCATTGACAAAATACAAGAAGGCCATGGAGCTCCAGCCGGGTAATGCGTTCATTGTTTATAATTATGCGTTGGCTATCTCCGACCTGGCCAGATTGAAAGGAACTTTGACCCAGGATGCCGCACAGATAGAAGAGTTACTGAAGCAGGTGGTTGCCTTGGCAGGCGATACCAGTGCTATTTATAACCTGGCCTGTCTGTATGCCTTGACGGGCCGTAAGGATGATGCCCTCTGTGCCTTGAAGACAGCCTTGATGAACCGTCATCCTATCACTTGGCAGGAACTGGAGGAGGAAGCCGACCTGGCTTCACTCAAAGGGGATGCCGATTTCATCGCTTTGATGGAAACTTATTTCCCTGGAAAGAAATTTTCCGAATGATTCCTAAATAATTAAAATTCTTAATAAATGGCCGGAATATCCATCTGAAATGTTAAAAACTTCAGATAGATGTTCCGGTTTTTTGGGTTTTTGGGCCCCAATCGTTTGCGGTACGGATTTTAATTGTAGTTTTGTCCATTCGGAACTATGATAAACTCATAAACTAAAAAGGACCCTATGAAAATGAACCGAAAGTGTGGGCGTTGGCGCTCACCTTGCCTGTCTGTCTGGCGGCTCCGGCCGCAGGGGCAACCGTCCCGTTCAGTCCCATCCAGGCAGCAGTAGGGCAACAGCAACCGCTTGTGAGTGGGGCTACGTTGCTCAATCCGACGACCGTCGAAGTATTGTTCTCCAATCAGCAACGCATGATGCTTGATTTCTACGGCGAGAACATGGTACGTTTCTTCCAGGATAATGCCGGAGGGATTGTCCGTGACCCGGAAGCGGTACCTCCAGCACAGATCTTAGTGGACAGACCTCGCCTGAACCCGGGCACGTTACAATTAGAGGACGAACAGGGGAAGATTACCGTCCGTACGCCTCTGATTGCGGTGGAGATAGACAAACAGAGCGGATTGTTCTGCATTCGCGATCTGGCCAGTGGAAAAGCCGTGGTGGAAGAAACCGCGCCGGTTCAGTTTACCGGCCAGCAGGTGACTCTGACCCTGAAAGAAAATCCTGATGAGTATTTCTATGGCGGCGGTGTACAGAACGGCCGTTTCTCACACAAGGGACAAGCCATTGAAATTGTCAATACCAACCAGTGGACCGACGGGGGTGTGGCTTCGCCGACTCCGTTCTATTGGTCTACCCGCGGCTACGGTATGATGGGATATACCTTCGCTCCCGGAAAATACGATTTCGGCGCTTCCCGTCCGGGTACAGTGCTGTTAACTCACGATACTCCTTACCTGGATTGTTTCTTCTGGCTGGACGATACACCGGTATCTTTGCTCAACAGCTTTTATCAGCTGACCGGTCATCCCGTCCTGTTGCCGAAATTCGGTTTCTACGAAGGACACCTCAATGCCTACAACCGTGACTATTGGAAGGAAGATGCGGAGAAAGGCATCCTCTTCGAGGACGGTAAGAAATACGTGGAAAGCCAGAAGGACAACGGAGGTATCAAGGAATCGCTGAACGGAGAGAAGAACAATTACCAGTTCTCGGCCCGTGCCGTCATCGACCGTTACGAGGCTCACGATATGCCGTTGGGCTGGATTCTTCCGAACGACGGTTACGGAGCCGGATACGGACAGACCGAGACCCTGGAAGGCAATGTCGAGAACCTGAAGTCTCTGGGTGATTATGCCCGTCAGAAAGGGGTGGAAATCGGACTCTGGACACAATCGGACCTGCATCCCAAGAAGGGGGTAGAGGCATTGTTGCAACGTGACATCGTGCGCGAAGTGCGTGATGCCGGTGTACGGGTGCTCAAGACCGATGTAGCCTGGGTAGGCACCGGTTATTCCTTCGGACTGAACGGTGTGGCCGATGTAGGCGAAATCATGCCGTATTACGGAAAGAACGCGCGCCCGTTCATCATTTCGTTGGACGGATGGGCAGGTACCCAGCGCTATGCAGGTATCTGGTCGGGCGACCAGACCGGAGGCGAATGGGAATACATCCGTTTCCACATCCCGACCTATATCTGTTCCGGACTTTCCGGTCAGCCGAACATCACTTCGGATATGGACGGTATCTTCGGAGGTAAGAATGTACCGGTCAATGTCCGCGATTTCCAGTGGAAGACTTTCACGCCGATGCAGCTGAACATGGACGGATGGGGAGCCAACCCGAAATATCCGCACATTTTGGGCGAACCGGCCGCTTCCATCAACCGCATGTACCTGAAGATGAAGTCGGCCTTCATGCCATACGCCTATAGCATCGCCCGCGAATCGGTAGATGGCAAACCGATGATACGTGCCATGTTCCTGGATTACCCGAACGGTTACACCTACGGACCGGCTACCCGCTACCAGTTCCTGTACGGCCCGTTCGTGCTGGTGGCTCCAGTCTATTGCAATACCGAAGCCGACGAGCAGGGGAACGACATCCGCAACGGTATCTACCTGCCGGAAGGCGAATGGGTGGATTACTTCACCGGCGACAAGTATACGGGAGGACGCATCATCAACAATTTCGAGGCTCCGCTCTGGAAACTTCCGGTCTTCATCAAGATGGGGGCCATCCTGCCGCTTACCAAAGAACACAACAACGTGAGCCAGTGGCCGAAAGACCTGCGTATCTATGAAATCCATCCGCAGGGAAAGACATCTTTCGTTGAATACGACGACGACGGAACCACGGAAGCCTATCGGGAAGGTTACTCTACGGTTACCCGCATCAGTTCCGAGCAGGAGGGCGACAAGGTAACGGTTACCATCGAACCGACCGAAGGCATGTATGACGGAATGGTGAAGGAACGTGTGACGGAACTGCGTATCAACGTCACTCAGGCTCCGAAATCGCTGGTAGCCCGTATCGGCAAGAAGAGCGTCAAGCTACAGGCCGTTTCTTCCCGCGAGGCATTCGAGCAGGGTACCGATGTCTATTATTACGAAGAAGCGCCGGAACTGAACCGCTTCGCGACACAAGGTTCCGATTTCGCTTCCGTACAGATCCGGAAGAATCCGGTGGTACACGTCAAGCTCCATGCGGTAGATGTGACCGCTGATAGGGTACAGGTAGAAATGAAAGGCTTTGCGTTTGCGCCGGCCGACAGACTCCTGAAGCAGACTGGAGCCTTGCAGGCACCTCAGGCACGGATTACCGATGAAAATGCCGGAGCCTATACCCTGACTCCTACCTGGGAACCGGTACCTGGAGCTGATTATTATGAAATCGAATCCGAAGGCATGATTTATTCTACCATCCGCCAGAACAGCTTCACGTTCGAAGACCTGAAGGTAGAGACAGACTATTCGTTCCGTATCCGTTCGGTCAACGCTTCGGGCGCGTCCGAGTGGAGCAGCTTCAGCGGAAAGACCAAGTCCGACCCGCTGGAATTCGCTATCCGCGGTATCAAGGGTGAAACCTCTTGTCCGAACCAGCCGGGACAACCTGTACGCCGCTTGTTCAATTCGACGAAACCGATGCTTGGCATACCGAATGGAGCAAGGCTGCTGTACCGTTCGATCTGATTATCGACCTGAAGAGCATCAATACCCTCGACCGTTTCGATTACCTGCCTCGTCTGGACGGTGGAAACGGAACCTTGCAGAAGGGCGAAGTATTCTATAGCATGGACCGTACAAACTGGACTTCTGCCGGCACCTTCGACTGGCAGGGTGGCGATGTGAAACATTTCACCTTCACTACGCAACCGGTGGCCCGCTACATCAAGATAGCTGTCAGCCAGGCGGTAGGTAACTTCGGTTCCGGCCGTGAACTCTATGTCTTCCGCGTACCGGGTACAGACACCTTCATTCCGGGCGACATCAACAACGATAAGAAGATAGACCATAACGACCTGACTTCGTACATGAACTATACCGGTCTGCGGAAAGGTGATTCCGATTACGAAGGCTACATCAGCAAGGGCGACCTGAACGAAAACGGTCTGATAGACGCTTACGACATTTCGGCCGTAGGTATCGAACTTGAATCGGGTGTAAGTAGCCGTCAGATTCCGCCGGTAGCAGGTTCGCTGGTCATCACTCCGCAGAAGAAGACTTACCGTGCCGGCGAGACCGTGACACTGGAAGTCAGCGGTAAGGGACTCCGTTCGGTCAACGCGTTCAGCTTCGCGCTTCCGTATAATCCGGAAGAACTGGAATACCTGGGTATCGATACTCCGGGCATCGAAGCCATGAAGAACATGACGAACGACCGTCTGCATACCAACGGCGTGAAGGCGTTGTATCCTACCTTTGTCAACATCGGTGAGCAGCCTTACCTGGAAGGCGACAACCAGTTGCTGCTTATCCGTTTCAAGGCCAAGAAGGACTATACATACAACTTGCAGCCTATCGACGGTATGTTGGTGGACAAGATGATGAATACCGTGACATTCTGATAATTACGGATACCCGAAAAAACGAACGGACGTTTCAATCCATACGTCCGTTCGTTTATGGGAAAACGTCCGGACGTGCGAAAGAAAACGTCCGGACGTTTTTTTATTGTCCGATCAAGTGGAAGGTGTGACCTATATTTTCGTCCCCCTTCCTTGTATGTTCAGGATTTTCTTGATAACTTGCATGAAATTTATTTCTAACCAAATTCTATACTTATGAAAAAATGTTCATACAGCCTGATGGCAGGTACACTGGCTTTGGCCGGATTGCTCAGTTTCAGTGCTTGTAGCGAAAACGTGACGGTGAGTGATGTGGAAATCATTCCTTTGCCTAATCAGGTGGAGGTGAGTAAAGGGGCTTTCGTCTTGAAGGATAATGCGGTAATCGGATATGCAGAGGAGGAACTGGCTCCTGCGGCAGATTATCTGGCTAAAATCCTGTCAACGGCTACGGGGTATACTATCCGCACCGAGCAGGGCGGAAAAGGAGACATCTGTCTGTCTCTCCGTGCAGAGGGAAAGAATGGAGGCTATACGCTGAACGCTACGCGTAGCGGGGTGGAGATAGCCGGCAACGGATACGGTGGTGTCATTGCGGGTATCGAGACGCTCCGCCAGCTTTTCCCGGCTGCCATCGAATCGCAACAGGTCGTAGCCGGTACGGATTGGGCCGTTCCGTCGGTGAGCATTACAGATGCTCCCCGTTACGACTGGCGCGGATTGATGCTGGATGTGTCACGTCATTTCTACGATACGGACGAGGTGAAGGAACTTCTGGACCTGATGGCGTTTTATAAGATGAACAAGTTCCACTGGCATCTGACGGACGACCAGGGATGGCGCATCGAGATCAAGCAATATCCGTTACTGACAGAGAAAGGGGCCTGGAGAAAATTCAACAGCCATGACCGCGATTGCATGATTTATGCCAAGCAGCAGGACAATCCGGATTATGAGATTCCTCAAAAATACCTGCATGTGGAGAACGGTGACACTTTGTACGGAGGATTCTATACCCAGGACCAGATTCGTGACATTGTGAAATATGCGGCGGTCAGAGGTATCGACGTATTGCCGGAAGTGGACATGCCGGGACACATGCTGGCTGCTGTCAGCAATTATCAGGGAGTGGCCTGTACGGATAAAGTGGGGTGGGGAACCACTTTCAGCTCACCGGTCTGCCCGGGAAAGGATTCGGCCATCGAATTCTGTAAGAACGTCTACAAGGAGATTTTTGCGCTTTTCCCTTACAAATATGTACACATCGGTGGCGATGAGGTAGAAAAGACCAACTGGAAGAAATGTCCGGATTGCCAGCGGCGTATGCGTGCCAACCATCTGAATACCGAAGAAGAACTCCAGGCCTGGTTCACCCATACGATGGAGAAATTCTTCAACGAAAACGGCAAGGAGATGATCGGATGGGATGAAATCATCGAAGGCGGACTTTCCGAAACTTCTACCGTGATGTGGTGGAGAAGCTGGTCGAAAGATGCGTCGAAAGAGGCTACAGCCCACGGCAATAAGGTCATCTATACACCGAACGCGCCTTTCTATCTGGATTACCAGCAGGATAAGAAGAGCGTCATCAATATCTATGACTACAATCCGGAACTGGAAGGTATGACCGACGCCCAGAAAGACTTGATTATGGGGGTACAGGGAAATATCTGGTGCGAATGGATTCCGTCGCAGGACAGAATGCTCTACATGGCGGCTCCGCGCATGCTGGCTATCGCAGAACTGGGATGGAGCAACCCGGCCCAGAAGGACTGGAACGGCTTCACAGAACGGATGGCTGCCCATTTCGACCGCTTGAATACGATGGGCATCAACTACCGGATTCCCGACCTGGAAGGCTTCTATGAGACCAATACGTTTATCGGTGAGGGTAAAGTGACCGTGGAATGTCTGGACAAGAGCGCTTCCATCTATTATACCACCGATGGCAGCATCCCGACTCAGGCATCTGCCAAATACGAAGGCCCGATACCTGTTACGGAAACCACAGACTTCACGTTCCGTACTTTCCGTCCGAACGGTAAGAAGGGTGACATCGTCAAGACACGTTTCATCAAGAGTGAGTATGCTCCTGCTACGGATGTGAAGCCGGAAAAGAAAGGCCTGAAGGTTGCCTGGTACGATTATAAGGGCGATAAGTGCAGCGAAATTACCCAGGCACCGTTGAAAGGGGAGTACGAGAGTGCTTCTGTCACGATTCCGGAAGGTGTGAGCGGTAACATCGGTCTGGAGATAACCGGATATATCCAGGCTCCGAAAGACGGTATCTATACCTTTGCCTTGCTTTCGGATGATGGTAGTTATCTGATGATTGACGAGGAGATGGTGGTTGATAACGACGGTCCTCATTCTCCACGCGAGCTGGTGGGGCAGAAGGCTTTGAAAGCCGGATACCATCCTGTAGTTGTCCGTTATTTTGACCATAACGGTGGAACTTTGAGCTTGAAGGTATTGGGCGCAGACGGGAAGGAACTTCCTGTAGAAGGACTTTTTGCCCATTGATTCGGACGGTAAATCCGGATTGAAAAATGAAAGCCCTGGCATCGTCAACCGTACGGTGCCAGGGCTTTGTCATGGCAGGTCTGCCTCATTCCCTGGCATCAGGCACGGAAGCCGATGCGTGGGAAAGAAGGTGTGAGTTTGGCCTCCCGGAGGCTCAGGAAACGCCGTTCGGCATCCTCTACATCGCTGAGCTCGATTGTACTGAAGAGTTCCCGGTCGGGAGCGGAAGAAGAGGGGAGGGACATCACCCGTCTGGCCATGCTTTTGATCAGGCCCTGTTCGATGAGGTTGTGTACCCATCGGCCGTTTCCGAAATGTCCGTCGCGTTGGACAGAAGCCTTTTCAATCACGGCCTTCAGATGCTCGTCGGCTTCCTCTGTCAGCGCGAAGTTTCGGGCTTTCAGGGTCCGGTGCGCTATCTCCAGCAATTCGTCGGAAGAATAATCGTCGAAATGGAATTGCAGGGGGAACCGGTCCTTCAGTCCGGGGTTCGTCTGGAGCAGGGCCTTCATCTTGTCTTCATATCCGGCCAGGATGATAATCATATCCGGATTCGGCTCAGAAAGTACCGTAAGCAGGGCATGGATGACTTCTTTGCCGTAATCGTTCGATTCCTTTTCATGCGATACCAAGGTATAGGCTTCGTCGATGAACAGGACCCCTCCTCGGGCTTCCTCCAGCACGCCTTTCATGCACTTCTCCGTCTGGCCGATGTATTCGCCTATCAGGTCGGTCCGGCAGGTAATTACGGTATGGCCTTTGGAGAGCAGTCCCATGTGGTGATACATCTGTCCCACCAGTCGGGCTACCGTGGTCTTTCCGGTACCTGGATTTCCCAGGAACAGCATGTGGTGACGACTTTCGCCCTGTCGTTCGAGGCATAACTCTTTCCTCTCCTTGAGGAAGAGAGCCATCATCCGGGCTTCCTCCATGTCCTCTTTCAGACGTCGGAGTCCCACCATCTGCTGGAGTTGCTGTTCGGCGCTTTGTTCAGACGGATCGTTCCATTCGGAGTGGCAGGCTTCGTCGGACTGTCCTTCGAGGCGGGCAATCAGTTCCTGAATCCCGTCTGTCTGTACGTGGAACGTCTGCTCGTCGGTAAACAGGGCGTCCATCAGTGTACATTGCAGGCGCAGCTCTTTCACCGCCTTTTCCGTTCCCTGGAAAAGGAAGGTGACGCCCCGGAAGTGTCCGCACGAAAGCACAGAGGCAAACAGGGACAGCAGGTTTACGGTCCGGTCATTGTAAGGCAATTCCGCTATCCTTACCACGACCACCTTGCTCTGGCCGATTTCCGCGCTCAGGTGTTCCCATTGGATAGCGCCCGATACCAGGTGTTCTAAAGGGAGGACATAGCGTGCTTCGGGCTGGTTGTCGCAGAAGTGTTTGGGGAGCAGGACGGAGGCGAAAGCCTTGCCTTTCGTGTCCTCGCAGACGACGAGCCAGTGAGGGCAGGGAGCCTTCTTTCCGTCATGCGACCGGAGTTTCCGGATGACGTCCTCGATAAAGTCTGTCTGGAAGGGGAGCTGACCGATTTTCGGCCACCATTCGCTCAGGCATAGCTTCTCTGCGAAGTAGCGTTTGTCCGGGTCTTTTTCAAGACGCTGCAACGGCATTTTCTTCCATTCCTCGAACTCGAAGACCAGAAATCCGGAGGCAAACCAGAGCGGACTTCCGTTGCGGTAGACAAATACATGATAGTCGCCCATTTTCCATTCCCTTTCGGAGCAGACATTCAGACGGATTTTCGGATTTTTTTTCTGGGATGAGGGCTGACACACATCCGAGCCCATCAGCCGGTAATCGGCCGAGTAAATGCGGACAGACACTTCGGTGGTATCTGCCGGAAGTTCAGGAAACAAGATTTCCACGGCCAACAGGTTGTCGGCATATTCAGGTGCGTTGAGGCTGTCGCCTTCGGTACGCATAACACGTAAAATGGGAGTATTCATAAAAACAACAAATGATTAAAATGAGATGGAAAACGATAAAAAATAATTCCGGAGCAGAAGTGCCCGGAATAAACAGAGTACCTCCGCTTCCCCGTTGAAGTGGAGGTCAGTGTACTGGCATGTCAAAGAGCACAACAAACACTGCTATCTCCCGATAGCAATAAAAAACGCATGTCCTTACAAGGAAGGAAGCCTCCGCAAGACCGGAGGGGTTACATGATTCTTTGTTTGTTTCGCTTCTTTGACCATCATTTGTTGTCTAACTTTTCTAGATAGAATTCGATTTTTGAGTCGTGGCAAATGTAAGTATAATTTTTGGTTATTCCTCGGTTTCCCGGAAAAATATTTTTGCAGGGGGATGTAGGCGACATTTCGGAATGGGCCTTGAAGCGTGACTGGTAGGGGAAAAAACTTCTTTTTATTAACAGATTTCCACACCTTAGCCCTACCTGTTTTGGGGTAATACTTGGACGGGGGGATCTTTGCAGTATAAAATTTCTACGATGAGATTTAAAATTTCCCTAGCCAGGTTAAAAAATCTAATTTTGACGTAGAACTATAAACACACAACAGCTAACCTTAAAACTAACTGTAAAGTTCAAAAGTGTATTCGCGGTGTATGCAGGTATTGTTTATTTGGCTCATTTTTTGCGGTCAAATGTACGAACCGTCTAAGCGCAAATCAGGCTGTAACTACCGTAAAACGGTGAATTACAGCCTGATATAAAAATAATATTTTTAAGAGATTATTCCTCTATTGCAGCCTGCGCCACTTTCAGATAGAATTGAAAATCAGAATCTTATGAAACTTTAGCAAGTGATTTGTAAGTTTGTGATTATCATTCCTGGCAATAGTACATAAAAAGTAGTCTTATTCCTCTATCGCAGCTTGAGCCTCTTTAATTCATATCTGAATATCAGTAGCTTCCCTTTGCTTTGTAAGTAGTTTGTAAGTTTCAGGACTCTTCCTTTTTATGGATTACTTGAAAAAGGTAAGCTGCAAAATGGTTTTAATCATTGAATTATCTGCATGGGTACTACAGATGAAATAATTAATGTCTTATTCCTTTCTCCTTTCTTTTAATAGTTCAATTATTATATCCTTATCCTTCAGGTTTGAATCAAGACGTAAAATCTGTGAGTTCAGACTCTCTATCTGTTCCTTCAGAAGTTTGATTGTTTCCCTCAGGTTCTCTGTTTCTTTCTTTTCGCTGGATAACTGTACGGCCAGTTCTGCATCACCTATCAGATTATTTGCATTTCCATCCAATGAAACGGCTGCAAGGTGTGCCGATATATGATGTTGTTTCGGACAGAAAAGGGAAAAGAAATTGAAGTTCAATGCTTCGCTGACTTTAATAAGCCTGCTCGTTTCCATTGTTTCCCTTTCCAGTATGCGGTTTATGTGCTGCTGCGGTACACCTATTTTACGTCCAAGCTCAGATTTGCTCAATCCAAGCTCGTTGCGTCTTTTGTCGATAGCCTGACCTACATGCACGTGTTTTATGTCATTATCCATGCGATTCCTTCAATAAATACATCTTAAACAATAAATCATCAAACAAATATTTGGTTATATAAACCATTTTATGTTACTTTGTGGTGTAACCTATTCATTTGGTGAATACAAAGTTAAACATTAAATATTAAACATCCAACAATTATGTCTGAAAACTTAGAAAAAATCCGTCCGGCACTTGTTGCCCTTGAAGTAGGTGAATCCGTCTCATTCCCCATTTCACGTTTGAAAAGCGTCCGTACACAGGCCTCAGAGCTTGGTGCTATCTACAACCGTCAGTTCAAGACCAGGACTGACAGGGAAAACCATACCATTACGGTCAAACGAACAGTATAGAAACCAAATCAGGTTTATATGAAGATATTACAGTTTCTGGACCATCTTATACCATACGAAACATTCCTGAATGACCTCTCCTCCAGAATTGTCAGGCAATTGAAAGCCGACAAGGATGATCCTGAATTCATCAGCCAGAGGAAGGCATACGAGCTGTTTGGCCGCAGGAATGTAGAAAGATGGAAACGTCAGGGAAAGGTGGTTTCCTATAAAAGACCCGGTAAGGTGGAATACCGCACGGCAGACCTCAGGCTCCTGCAGCGTACCACCCAGGACTATTTTGATGAAAGTCAGTCGAAACAGACTGAAAGACCAGTCAAAAAAGACAAATGATAAACATATTATGGCTAATATTTTAATAGTGGTAAACTATATATGTTTAATTTAGCCGTGATACTCTATGAAATATAAAGAAAACAATTATAGTAGGTACAGAAATGTGCGTCAGTAACCTTTGTTCGCCAGCTTATAGTTTAAAATAAAGTCGGACAGGTATTTGTATCGCACATTCATAATGATTTTATAATAATGAAAGAAATCAGACCAGCGTGCGATCCAAACGGTGTCTATTCAGTCAAGCGCACCTGTGCTGAACTCGGTATCAGCAACAAGACACTCAAAAAATACAGAGATAACGGATATATCCAACCGCTTAATCCTAATAATGTCAGCCGTCCGAAATACTCCGGCCAGTCAATAATCGATTGTTGGAACCTGCTCAGTACGTTATGATAAGCGAAACAACCATACGGAAAGTAAGGGAACTTGCCATAGAAGACGTACTCAGTCCTTATGTCAGACTGTCCAGAAAAGGTTCAACACTGATGGGACTTTGTCCTTTTCATACAGAGAAGACCGGTTCCTTTGCCGTTACCCCAGGCAAGAATCTCTTCCACTGTTTCAGCTGTAACCGTGGTGGTGATTCCATTACGTTTATAATGGAAAAGGAAAACCTTTCCTTCAGTGCCGCCGTGGAATTTATTGCCAGGAACCATAATATTCCGGTAGAATACGTCAGTGAAGAGCGCAGTGAGGAACAGATGGCTGAAGCCAGGCACCGGGAGTCACTTCTGACAGTTCTCGATACAGTACAGTCTTTCTTCCTGCAGAATTTAAGAGCAACAGACAAGGAAGAGAGCCTTGATGCCAGGGCCTACGCATACAGTCGGTGGCATGAGGAGTTCTGTGCCTTTGCCGGAATAGGCTATGCACCGAAGGATGGCCAGGCCTTTATGGATTTCTGCAGAAGCAAGGCTCTGAACGAAGAACTGCTGTACGAACTCGGTATGTTCAAGCGTGGCGAGGACGGAAACACATACGCCATGTTCCGACAGCGTATCATGATTCCCGTGAGAAACAGATGGGGACGCATCATTGCCTATACAGCCAGATACATCGGAGACAACAGGAAAGCTCCCAAGTATATCAACTCGGCAACAAGCATGATTTACTCCAAGGGAGAAACAGTATTCGGTATTGACCGTGCCGCCAGACTGCGTGATGCCGACTATTATATCATTGTAGAAGGTGCTCCTGATGTCCTGAGAATGCAGTCGATTGGATACGACAATACAGTAGCGTCACTTGGAACAGCCTGGAGTGACAACCAATTCGAGCAGCTGAAGAAGTATGTATCCTCACTCTGTTTCATTCCAGATTCAGATATTGCGGAAGGCAAGCCATACGGGCCTGGATTTGAGGCGGTGATGACCAACGGGGCTGCAGCCATAAGAAAAGGATTCCATGTAACAGTCAGGGAACTTCCTTTTGCAGAAATACCATCCGAGGCAGAAGGAGAAGTACAATATGCCAAGAATGATGCCGACAGCTATATCCGCAGCAGGGAGGATTATACTTCACTTCCGGAAAAGCATTTTATCATCTGGCTGGCACAGAAACGTTTTCTGGTGGCCGGTTCTATGGTAGAGGAAAGAAAATGTGTTGCGGAAATAGCAGACCTGCTGCGCTATATAAAAGACCAGCTGGTGTACGACCAGTGCATAGAACAGCTTTCCAGACTGCACGGGAAGGTAAAACTATGGCGTGATGCCGTTACCCAGGCACGTGGTGAAGCCAGGAGAAGGAACGACAAACCTGCGGCCATGAACGAGATGCAGCGTGAAGCTGAACTGCTGCGCCAGTTCGGTCTGTTCGTCAGGGAAAACTGTTACTACTCCATCGGTGAAGATGATGATGAACCGTCAAGAATCTCCAACTTCATCATGGAACCGCTATTCCATATCGAGGATGAGATAAACGGAACCAGAATCTTCCGTATGAGAAATATGTACAATGTATGCAGGGTCATAGAACTGAAGGAGTCAGAACTCTGCTCACTGAGCAACTTTCAGCAGAAGGTCGGCTCACTGGGCAATTATGTATGGCTGGCCAAGATAGACAAGCTCAACCGTGTAAAGGAATACCTGTACTCAAAGACCGATACGGCAGAACGTATCAGAAAGTTCGGTTGGAATGCGGCTGAAGGATTCTTCGCTTTCGGTAACGGAATATTTTTTGCAGGCACATTCAATGCCGTTGATGATTTGGGTATTGTCCGTGGAATCAACGGCAAGGCCTTCTATATACCGGCCACTTCAAAAATCTATCTCAACAATCCGGAGATATTCCAGTTTGAAAGACTCATGGTACATGAGAACCGTAACGGGATAAAACTGTACGATTACGTAAAAAGACTGATGGAAGTATTCGGTGAGAATGCAAGCGTAGCCTTCTGTTACCTGCTTGCCACCCTCTTCCGTGACATCATATTCAGACGTACCCGCCACTTTCCCATCCTGAACCTTTTCGGTGAGAAAGGAACCGGTAAGACAACCCTGGCTACTTCCCTCCAGTCCTTTTTTCTGCACGGAGTAGATCCGCCAAACCTTGGAGTAACCTCTGTACCGGCCATGAACGACCGTGTGTCACAGGCCGTCAATACTCTTGCCGTGCTTGATGAATACAAGAACGACCTCGACATACGCAAGATAGCCTATCTGAAAGGGCTCTGGGGCGGTGGCGGCCAGACCAAGAAGAATACGAATACAGACGGGATGGCAGCACAGACCATTGTCACAACAGGTGTAGCCCTTTGCGGCCAGGACAAGCCGACACAGGATATGGCACTCTATACCCGTGTCATCTTCCTTGCCTTTTCAAAGACATCATTCAACCAGAATGAGAAAAGAGCCTATGAAGACCTTGTATCAGTCTGCAACATGGGACTTACCCACCTCACCCTGGAGATACTGGGATACCGGGAACTGTTTGAGAAGAACTTTCCGGAAATATATTCCATTACCAAGCGTGAGCTAGCTGCGAAACTGGAGAATGAAACCATCCATGACCGTATATTCGGAAACTGGGTTATTCCATTGGCCACCTTCAGAACGCTGGAGACAGTAATTGACGTGCCTTTCAGCTATGCAGAATTGTTTGATACGGCAGTCAGGGGAATACGCAATCAGAATGAGCTGGCTCAGGAAAGTTCGGAAATAGCGGACTTCTGGAGTATGCTTCAGGGATTCCAGACTTCAGGGAAATGTATTGAGAAGGCACATTACCGTATAAGGTATATGAAATCCTTCCGCCCATTGTCTGTAAAAGAAGATATAGAATTTAAGGAGGCACGTCCGATTCTCTATCTGAACACAGCAGCCGTAGCATCACTGTTCAACAGCCGGAATGCAGGTTCCACCTCCAACCGCTCGAACTGGTCCACCATCATGTCGTACCTGAAATCCCATGCTTCATATCTGGGACTGAAACAGGACAGATTCACCATACTTCTGCCAAGCGGACTTCCTGACTATATCATCGACATTGTGAATGGAGAGCAGGTTAAGAAGGTAAAGGTAAACCGACCAAAGGCATTGTGCTTTGATTATCTCCAGCTGAAAGAGACTTTCGGACTGGATCTTGAAACTGAGGTTGTAGCAGAAAACCAGGAGGAAATACCTGTTGAGCAACAACATCCAGTCAAACAGGAGGAATTACATTTTGGCTGATTATTATGTTGTATCAAGAGAGCTATTATATTAATATACTGATTAACAAGTTATGTTATGTGTCTAAAAATATGCTTTTTAATTCATTATTATAGTGAAATTTCCGTATCTTTGTATTTATATGTACGACCTGATATGGAATTAGGTGTTTTTTGTAAAACAGATAATATGATAGAAACTATAACTGTAAAAAATTTCAAGTCAATAACAGATATGACATTATCTTTAGGTAATGTCAACGTTTTTATTGGTGCTAACGGTTCCGGTAAATCAAATATTCTTGAAGCTATAGCAATGGTTGCAGCTGAGCGTTCTGCCCAAATAGAGGTAAATTCCATGATACAGAAAGGTATCAGAATAGCAAAACCGGACTTAATGATAAGTTCATTTTATGGCCAGCCATCCAACAACACCATTAATGTAAATATATCTGGAACTGAAGGAGAACGTATAAAATATGCAGTTACCAATTTAACTCCAGAGGATATTTATTCTACTTGGAATGCTCCTTGGTCAACTGGAGCCAGGCGTGGAAATATTAAGGAAGCTGTAAAAAAAACAGATAAGTTAAAGGAATATTTGTCCAAGTATCTTATTTATTCACTGTCTATCAACGCACTTCGTGGATTGACTTCAGACAGCTTGCAATATCCTCTTGGTTTGAATGGAGAAGGCCTTGATGTGCTTCTTAACAACATACCCAAAGAAGAAATCATGCAGATAAAAGAATCTGCTAAAGACTATATATCCTGGATTGAAGATATATTCTTTGACAATGAAGAAATATACAAGATGCAGGGATATAAATTGGGAAGAAGTAAATCCAATCTCTATTTCAGGGATAAGTTTATGCAGAAAAAGAACAATCTGTTTTCTGCGGAGAATGCCAATGAAGGTGCGTTGGAATTATTGTTTTATCTTACACTCTTTATCAGCAGGAAGACCCCGGACTTCTTTGCCATTGACAACATTGAAAATGGGTTGAATCCCCGTTTGTGCAGGTTTCTCATGAAGAAAATCTGTGAATTGGCTGTCAAGAATGGTAAGCAGGTACTTATAACAACGCATAATCCGGCCATATTGGATGGCTTGAATCTTAATGACGGCAGTCAGCGATTATACGTTGTGACCCGTAACGATGAGGGAAAAACGCAGGCTAAACGTATCCAGACAAAAGAACAGACAGGTGAACAGCGCATGATGCTTTCAGAAATGTGGATGAAAGGACTTATTGGCGGTGTACCTTATAATTTCTGATGATATGAGATTGGGTATTATAGCAGAAGGAAAAGCTGACATAGCTGTAATAAAGGCAGTTCTGAAAGCTTTGAAGGGTATTGATGGTAGTGATGTCGTTCAATTGCGTCCCAGTGAACAGTTTGACGAGACTGATTTGAATGAAATGAATTTCAGTAACTGGAATCTGGTTTTGAAATCATGTGAGGACATTAGCTTGCTCCAGTCTTTTTTTGATATATTGGCAGATGATGCTTTGCTTGTTGTTCAGATAGATACTGCAGAACGAGGTGAAGCTGGGTATGATATAAATGAACCATTACGTACAAAAGATACAGATTGGAAAGAATATTGTGATTATCTGTATAAAGCAGTAGAATATAAAATCTCGAATATTGTTCCGGAGGCTTATCGAGACAAGGTTGCATATGCAATAGCCATTGAAGAGACAGATGCATGGCTTATACCTCTATTTGACAATTCCTGCAAGGAAACAGCACAATACGCAAATCCAAAGGAACGTCTACATTATCTGATCAGCAGGATTGACGGTAAAAAAAGAACCAGATACATCAACACTGACAAAAAGAATCTGGACTATGATAATATATCAAAAGATATGAGAAAAGGACTTAAGACATGCCGTCAAAAAAGCCGGAGTCTTGATTTGTTCTGTTTGGACTTGGAGAACAAATGCAATATATAATATTATGCCAATAAAAGATAGATTTTCTCTCTTTTGTTGGCATATAAATTTTATAAGATTCTCATGGCGGTGAATGGGAAGATGTAAGTTTTGGAAAGCATGTTAAATCTCAACTATAGCAGGAATTTCGGATAAACAGTAATATTGTAAAGCTGAAATTTATAATTAATTTCTTGCGATTTTTGTTGTTAAATTTCTGATTATCAGAATATTTTCGTATATTAGTATAGCAAAAAAGATTATAAACAAAGGTATAACAAATAAATCCTATGATTATGGCAAGAACATTTACTATTACCTGTTATGGTAAGACTAAGGAATATCCAGAGAGCCAGCGTAAGAAAATGATTAAGGAGTTTGAGACGGCTATGCTTTGCTGTGATGGCAGTGAGGCTGAACGTTACAGGAATATATATGGTGACCTGGTTGCCGGTGAGAAGGAGTGTATGGACACAGAACGTCCATTGAGTCCTGAGCTTGAAGCAATGATTGAGCGAATGTTTACTACTCAAAAGTAATATTTCACCATTGCAGATTTCTATGTTGCATACCTATTCCTGATACGCCCAATCTTCTGAAGCAGTTTAATTCTCAACTTTTCCGGAAAAGTAATCTCCACCTTATCACCAAGAGCCAGGATTTCATCTACCAGTTCGTCAGTCACAAGAAGTGTGTAATCAAATGAAGTGAAAGTCCCCATATCATTCCTTTCCACCTGAGAATGGTGGAAAGGATGCTTTCTCAGATAATCGGCAAATGGACCATAAGCCCGTAGTGTAACCTCTTCCGGCTGCTGTCCGGTCGGAGCCACAACGCCAATGGAGTCCGAAAGACGATTGGCAAGCGAAAATCTGCAGTCAGTCTGAAACCTGTTTCCGCTGAGATAAATTCTTGTCAGTGTATCAAGAGGAACAGCACAGAACTCTGATCCGTTCCTATACCCAAGCAGATACCAGCGATTATTAAACAGCTTCAAACCTTCCGGTTGGAAACGGCCTTCCACTTCATTGCCCTTGTCATTGGTGTAGAATATGTACAGCTCATGTCCATCGCTGATACACTCAGATATATCAGGAAGGTATTCAATACCGCCAGACATGTCAGGCAGTACGACACGATGGAACAGACACGGACTGCTTTTCAGGGCCACATCGATGATACGGATGTTGAAGAGCCAGTTGCGGCAACTGTCACCGAGTATTTCATCCAGATTCTGGATGTAGTATGTATAGTCCTTTCTGTTACATGCAATGACTATATCAAAATTTTCCTCAATCATTTTCCGGTGATGATGGAATGTGCGCAGACTCAACGGCTTTCCATTGTACAGGAAATGGTGCTTCCAAATATCACAAAGCCTTTCAAAAGTGACCTTTCTTTCCTGATAGACTGTATGCAACAGCCAAATGTATCGGTTGTAGATATTGTTCATAAAATTACCTCTTGCAACTTGTTTAACTATCTAAATATAAGCATTATAAATGAGATATGCAAGAAATTTGCATATCTGTTTTGTACAATATTTTCACTATAATCCGGGCAGGTTTCAGTACAGATTGATTATATCAATACATCTTTTCCTTGCTTCCTTGCAGGTATAGAATGTTCCTCCATAAGTCTTGCCTTCATAATAGGCAATCACGCCACATGAATGCTCCAGCATGAAGTCATTGCGTCTTAAAAGACATCCTTTGAAATAGTGTTCACTCAATATGATAACTTGGTCAGCCTGGGAAATTATTTTCTGATAATGTTCCTTTTCCATGGATGGCCACCTGCAGCTCTGTTTTCTGAAGGGAACAACTGCAATGAGCCGTATATCCGGATACCTTCCCTTCAGTGACAATACAGTTTCAGCTGCCATCAGGTCGAATCCCATGGCCATGCCTGAGTAGAAGCAGGTAATGCCTGACCTGCATGCAAGCGACACGGCTTCAACGAGGCGTGCCCTTATTTCATCCTGCCTTTCTACGGGAACAGTTCTGTGTCCCGTGAAAGCCAGTGATTTTGATTTTTCTGATAATATTCTGTCCATAGTTCTATACTTTATAATGAGTCCTTGCAAGGAAGATACCTTCAATGACATTCGCTCCGAAACTCTCCAACTGATTCGCATACATACCGAAACTTATTCCACGTGTTATCACATCATCGAAGACTATGACCGTCTTGTCCTTAAACCACTCTTCATCAAACTCGATGATGCTTATCTTTCTGATTTCCTTTTCAGCCTTGCGGTTCTCATGAACTGCGAGCCTTTCTCCGCATACCCTTACATGGTCATATCCGTTTATAGCTCCTGTGAGTTCACATACCCTTCTGCAGAAGTCCATGTACCGGATTTCATTCTTTCTTACCGATGATGCCGGAACCGGAATGAATACCAATTGTGAGCATCCGCTGCCGTGTTCCTCAATCATCCTTGCTGCCGTCATCTGTGCCACCGCTTCATGAGACCTTCCATCCTTGAAGTCATAAACCAACTGTCTGTCGGCGATTTCCTTCTCGCCCACATTCTGAATACGTTTGGGAAAATACTTGCAGAACCATGTCTGTGGCTTTTCCAACTGCTTTCTGATGCTTTCGTCCATCTGTACCATACGCTCTGATTTTTCCCTTCTGTCTGCAAGTTTTTCAGCTTGCCCGAAGGATATTTTTTGCAGTTCTCAGAAGCGCAGGCATTCAATAAGGCAAACTTCAAGGAAAGCTGAAAATACGCTCAACCCCGTTTGAGGAAGATTTTCAGCCCTGTGTTTGACGTTTGCAATGCCGGAGATACCTTTGCAAAAAAATATCTGAAGAGGCATGTTGAACAAACCTGTGGCTGTAATGGTACATTAGGATAACTATGTATCCCTTTCACATCAGATGTTTTCAGATAATAAAATGCACACGTTTCAATGGTGACAGTGTTGACAGAGAGTATCTGTCAGTGTATCAGATACTTCACATAGAAATCATGCGTTGACAAACGTTGACAAGTGTAGCCACAATTTTCAGTCCGCTAAAAATCCATAGCCAAACGTTGACACACTATAATACTCTATTCTTTATAAGAAAAATCAGAAAGAATATAATATACTGTATTACAGGAACTTCCCAGATAGACTTTATAACGGATTTTCATTGGATTTGCTGTCAACGCTGTCAACCATCAAATATATGCCTTCCTGATTTCCGTAAAACAGATTCGTTATCAACCGCCTTAATCCAGCCATATTGAATTTACAAGTAACACATAATCCATACAAATCTCACAATCTCCAGAATAATCCCATATTTGATGTATTGACAGCTAATAATCAGTTGTTTACATTTGCGGTATCCCATAAACGAAAAGATTAACCAGCATGAGAAATAATGAAAGTTGTTCCGGAAAAGACATATTCAGTAAAGGAGGCAGCACGCTATTTGGGTGTCCACCGCTGTACCATCTATTCCTATATCCGCTACCAGAAAAAGCCGCTGGCTTTCCTGAAGATACCTGATAAGGCAAAAAGAGTATTCAGAGGAGCTGACCTGATAGCCTACAAGGAATCCGGTCTGCCAAAACGTGGCCGCAAGCGTAAGAATACACTTTAAAATAAGTTCATTTCTATTTTTATAAGAACCAAAACATTAGTAGTAATTTTAATTTTTTCTTAGTAATAGTTTGGTTGTTGAAGAATCATTTTCTATGTTTACAATAGTATAAATAAACGTAAGAACGAAAATAAATTAATTATGGAAATGAAATTAAAACATTTGGAATTTATTCAAGGTATTATTACAAGAATGGCTAATAATTCTTTTATGTTAAAAGGATGGGCAGTAACACTTGTTGCTGGTATTTTTGCTTTATCAAGTAAAGATTCTGATCAGTTGTATTCAATCATTTCAATAATTCCAGTTATTGCTTTTTGGGGATTAGATTCTTATTATTTACTGCAAGAAAGACTATATCGATCCCTATATAATAAAGTTAAAGATATAGAGGAGAACTCGATAGATTTCTCTTTGAAAACAAGTTATGATAAATTCCCTTTCAAGGAAAACAGATATTCACGTTGCTTGTTTTCAAAAACAGAGTTATGGTTTTATTTACCATTATTTCTTGTTTGTCTAACAGTAATAATATTTGTTAATATTGATAATATTCAAATTTGTTCCTAAAATATAATAAATTCATAAGATATGCCTGGTGTTACTAAACGTATATTTGAGCATGATGTAAGAGATATTATTTCTATGTGGAATGATGAGATAAAGACGTTAATGCCATTACTACCACAAGAATATACAAAGAAAGATATAATTAATTTATTAAGGAAATATTATCCATATGAATGGATTTCTGTTGAGTCTAAGTATACTTACTACCATACTAAGGATAAATATATAATGAAATTTTGTGGAAAAGCTCGTTTTAAAATGCTCAAACCTGAACTTTTGATTTGTAAAGTACCAATGTATAAAAAAATATCATCTGAATATTATCTGGAATATCATAAAAATAATTTTTCAGAAGATAAATGTGAAGAATCAAAAACAAAGCTATGGAACCAAAGGCAACCTAAAATAGAACATATTAATAAGAAAATTGAAAAAGCTTTATATAAAACTCAGCAAGTAACACCTACATTTATTGATCAATTGATTGGACTATATGAACGTAAAAATACAAGCCAAAAAGATAGAGTCTATATCCTTTTAGAATTAAAAAAATATTATTGCAAAAAGGTGATACAATTTTTCTTTAAACTTAATGATACGGAACTTAATAAACAGTTAAGATTTGAAGCTTTTTATTATTTGCAGGAGTTTAATTTTAACCCTCGTCTAAGAAAGCAGAAATATATGTTAGTACATACAAATAATAAAGTAAGAAAAAATTATCTGAAAAATGTATATTCTAATGAGAAATATATAATAAAGCTGAATCCGAATGAATTAGAATATAGAATTGAGAATTCAAAGGAGCAGAAGATAAAGTCTTATGATTATTTTATTTCCCATAGCAGTAAAGATAGTAAAGAAGTTCAAGAGCTTATCAGGAAAGAAAACAATCTGAAAAAAAATATTTTTTGTGATTGGATAAATGATATTGATTATTTAAAACGACATTTATTATGTAATGCTACACTTAGAGTTTTGGAAGAAAGGATGAAACAATCAAAAGCCTTAATTTTTGTACAATCAGAAAACTCACTTAGTTCTGTTTGGTGTAAATACGAATTGAATTTCTTTTTTGAACTCCATAAACCAATTTTTATTATAGAGAAAGACTCCATAATAAATAAAGATTTTGAACTTAAAGCTATGAATGATTATTGGTTTATAGACTCTGATTATAAAGAATCGACATTAATTTTTGCATCAAAGATTTACAATTGATATTTAAAGTATTTGATATGGTAAATAACCTATCAACAGCTTTTCATTAACTATTAATAGCCTATAAGGAATTCAGTCTTACCAAACGTGGCCGCAAGCATAAAAAACACCGTTAGTTCAGTCTGTCCCATGGAATTGTATCCAAAAGATTACATTTGACATTCATAGCTGCAAGTTCAAGAGCCAGCAGCCTTGCCTTTAGACTGACATCCTCCATGTCAGCCACGGCCTGAAGGAACTCCGATGGCTCCATTGCTCCTGACTGAATCATCCATTCCCTTGCACATTGTTCAGGAACAGCGGCACTGACAAAAGAGAATATTTCTTTTGCTATGCAGCCAGCTGTACCATCACCGGCTTCAATGGTAAAGCAGAACGTTACACCGCTCGAAGTCTTCCTCTTGAAATTGAGAAACCGGATTCCATCCATGTCTTCCATAGAAACGCTCCACCCATGCCGGGCAGAGATATTAAAAATATTACGACAATTTTCCATTTACAATCGTACCACGGAACGGATTGATGATATTGATCCATCCTTTGTGCATCTTCTTTTTCCAGTAGTATATCATCGGAATGTTCACCGAGTAATCATTGCTGACCAGTGTTTCCGACTGCTGGAACGATTCGTTCTCAAAGTTGAAACGGTCCTCACCAACCTTGTAGTTGTAATACTTGGCAATACCGTCCAGTCCCTGATGCACCAGCATGGTACCCACCACCGAACATACCGCATACAGAAGACGGTTGGCCGGAAATCCCAGCCAGCTGAATCCGAAACTCATGCCATGGAATACAAAACAAAGCCCTACAAGTGTCAGACCGGCCAGTACCGGATAGATGACCATTGTCCTTACATTGAACTTCAGGGACTTTTCTGCTTTTGTACCGATACAGACAATACAGATGCATATCAGTTCGGCCACCTTGCATCCCGATACGGAATTGAATACCCTGAACCGTGCCAGCAGGTCGAGTACGAACTGAGTAACCCTGTTGTCAGCCGTAACAGGCAGGTTCATGATGATTTCAATAATCAGAAATATATAGATGCAGCTCCTGAAGTAGTTGTACATCTGCTGCTGTTCCCTTGTCTCCTCAAATGCCATACGCCGTAAGATTTATATTGTCAGAAAGGAATCTTTATACCCAACAGCAGACCGTTGCGGAAGGTATCCCCATGCAGGAAGTTCACATTGTTCTTCTGTATGACAGAGAACTCCAGTCCGCTGCGGAACACATAGCTGTATTCAAATCCGGCCTCCAGTCCGAAGAAGAACTTCTTCTGTACCGCACCGAACTGAGGCCCCAGACGAAGGCGCATCATGCCGTTCTTGTACCGTGCCAGACGGTGCTTGTAAACCATACCGCCATCCCAGAAATATCCTTTCCAGAAATTGTGACATACCGGCTTCTGCCAGTGATTCCCGACCTCACCATATACTTCGACCGCATTTCCGTATGAAAGCGGATACTCATAACCCAAAGTGGCATTCACTGTACTTGCAAAAAGGAATCCGGCATTTACTGAAACCTTTCCGGTTTGTGCCGATACACCGATGGATGCAACCGAGCAAAACAGAATGAACAGAATCTTCTTCATGGCCTATCTTTTTATGGAATGATCAATATAATAGTAGGGGTAGTAGTCGGCACCGTCCAAAATATCCGAGTCGAAGCCGTCCGCATTGAGAATGTCCTCATACTCGATGGTGAGTACCACCACACGTCCGCTTATCTGGTTCTCGGAAATCTCCAGACGGAGCACCTTCTCTTCAGGGAAAGTCAGCTTCGGAAGTACAAGCACGTTCCTGTAATCCTTCCTGAACTTACGGGTGTTGTTCATGGAGAATACCGGAGTAAGCTCTATGGTCTGTGAATTGGTTGCCTTTGTCTCCTTTTTGTCAGTAAGTTTTACCCTTATCTCCTCAATGTCGTATGCAATCCTAGTCTTGTTCTTCAGCGTATAGTCCAGAAAGAAATAGTCACCGATGGAATAGATGTTGTTGATGCATGCCCTGATTCCGTTTTTGTCGGATACAATCTGGTTGAACTTTCTTCTGCTTCCATAGACAGCCCAGGCATATCGTGCAATCTCGGCCATCGGCATGGAAACCTCCGGATTGATATAGGACTGCGTCTCATTGTAGGATACATTGTAGATGGTAGAAGCACAATCCGGTGATTCGGTATAGAGAATGTCATACTGGGCAATATGACGCTCACCGATAATGGTGAGTGTACCCAGCAGTTCATTTTCGCTGTAACCTTCAGACGATATGGAATCATTCTCCAGATAAGGCTTGATGCGGACGATATTGTCTGTACACTGGTTGCCTATAATTTTAGTAGTGGAAATATCCACCATTTTGATGTTCTCCGGCATTACAATGTGCGTGGTCACTTCCCGGTTGATGTATATCTTCTCGTTGGCCGACAGATGTACGGCTATGCCTGTGATAAGGCATATTATCAGAATAATTCTGGTTTTCATATTGAAATATTAAAATATTACTATAATTTTCTTTGCTGTATTCAGATATATTATCTCGCATCCTCCGAGTTTATCAGGTAAACAATGGTATTGTACTTGATTTTCGCCTTGTTCTTTCTGATATTGGAAGATATTGCAGAGGTAGCAGAGTTGTACATGTTCTGCAGCGACTGGAGTGCAATGGCCTCCGTAGAAATACCTGTACCGTAACCGTCACTGGATTCAAAACTGATATTCTGCTGTACCGTATTGGAACCAGCATCCTTCATGAAATCCCTGAAAGCCGATTCAGGAACATAGAAGCCTTCCATACCGTCATTGTCAAAAACAGAAAGCTTAACCTTGATGAACCTGTCGCCGATAAGGATACTGGTTATGGAAGCCCTGACACGCTGCTGTCCGAAACCTGTTACCGTACCATAGAGGTAAGTACCCTTTTTCAGCTTTGTGCCGCTTACCGTCACATCGTCCAGAAGCTTGAACCGCAGACGTGTGCCTTCATGCGCCTTTGTAGTCTGGTCAATCATGGCACGTATCAGCTTGTTCTTGGCAAATTCATCCGGAGCAGTAACCGTATTGAATCTGTCGGCATTGGTGTCATCAGACTTGATTACCAGACTCGGACGGTTGCGTTCCCTTTCCTCCTGACGTACTCTGGCTATGGAATCAGCCCTGTGCTTTCTTTCCGCTTCCTCTGCTTCCGGGTCTTTAATACCCAGTCCGCTTTCAATGGCCTTCTGCCGTTCATAGCTCCTTCGCTGAATCTCTTCAAGGTCACGTGCAAACTCATCCTGTGAAGAATATCCCATACCTCCGTAACCCGTTTCACTGTTTCCCGAAGGACCGTTCCCGTAAGCATATGCATTGATATGCTTTCTTGATTCGGCAAGGGAACGCTCCAGTTCTTCAAGTTCCCTCTGCTGTCGCTGTCTTTCAGCTTCGGCTGCATCCAGACGGTTCAGCTCTTCCTCGCTGTAGCCGTGTTCCAGTTCCTCCTTCTTCTGCTCTTCCTCCCCGATACCGCTTACGGCTGTGAAGGCATCCTCGTCACCGAAACGTCTGGACATCTCATACATCTTGTCTCCGGCTTCCTCGGCATTGGCCTGGGGAAGCTCCATGTTGATACGGTCTGTAGCTACCGTTCCGGCAGTCTCCTCACCACCGGAGAAGGTCTGCATCACAAAGTATACCAGTGCGCACAGCGGAACGAATATGACCAGCGGAAAGATATACTTGGGCTGTTTGAAATTAATCTTAATCATGGGTTATCATTGTTTTTAATGGATTTGACTATATTTTCCAGCTGCCGGTATTTGAGGATGATCCGCAAGGAATCCTCACGGCTCTTTACAGGTATGGCAATCATGGAGTCCAGTTCATGACGCAGTAACTGTCCCTTCACCGTCATGTCCGTCAATACACTGCGGTGAATGTCCTTGTTTGCCTGGATGGTACGGAATCCCTGAAACACCGGTTCCATTGCGGCTATCGAACTGACATCCGGCTCACTCTGTTTCCCGTTGCCGGAATCTATGGCTACGGTACTTACAAGTAGCAGAAGCAGCGTTCCCGCTACACCTGCGAATGTCGTTTTCGGATGTTTAGCCGCACATCTGTTGGCCAGTCTGATTCTTGCGGCCAGACGGTATCTTGTTCCGATGACACCCAGTTTGGGCTGCAACCACGACCTGACAAGCAGATGCGTTTTCAGACGGCTTTCCTGTATCTTTTTTCTGAATGATTTCATAATATCTGTATATCAATAGTCCAAATCCTTGTTTTCAAGAGTCCTCCAGCCGGTAATGAGCAGACCGTGGGGATTGTTCCTTGTCCTCGGTACGGACTCGATGTAACCTGTTGTCACCATCGAGCGTCTGATGTCCCTGGTCCTGCGCTTGATAAGTTGCGTACCGTAATAGGTAAACTTCCGTTCATGTTCGTCAAACTGAATGGAGTCGCACATGATGGTGCAGACAGCCGAAGAGGAAATGATGTCCGAGTAGAAACCGTTCTCGTCCATGGCCTGTTTCTGTTTCAGTGCAGTTCCGTCAGCCATATACATTGCTTTCCCTACCGTCCATTTGATATAGTCGTTGTCGGGCGGCAGGTTGAAGAAATACTGGTGGAACAGCTGTATGTGCGCCTTGGCCTCCATGGTGAAGTTGGCTTCTAGCCGTGCACGCTCGGCAAGAAACGGAATGTCTCCGTCAAGTACATAAATCTGCTGCCTTTCCTTATTGACTAGGGAAATGCAGCACCAGACTGTAAAGGCACAGATGAAGGTGCAGCCTCCGATTACCGCAAATACCGTCATCATGGCCAGTCGGGTTTTCTGTGCAAGTGATTCGATAAGCATATAATGAAAGATTTTAAGTTATTTGACCAATGACCTGACAGTTGAACCTGTTCCTTTCATGGCAGAACCTGCCATACTTCCGGCCATACCACCTGCAGCCGAAGTGATGCCCATTGCAGCCGAACCTGCCACGGAACCCGTACCAGAACTTACACCTCCCGGAATCAGCCATGAAGCCACTTCAGGAACGAAGCGTATGATATAGGCACCCACGAGCATACCCATGGCATACATACAGTTGGAACCTATTCCCTGCAGTCCCAGTGCGCCAATCTGTTCCCATGAGTTGACCGAGCCGTGCAGCAGATGGTCGTATGCCACCAGATCCTGCTGGAGGTTATAAAGAAGGATGAAGTCTATATAATAGATGCACATATAGGTAACGAATCCCCATAACGAGAGGGAAAGGAACTTGGACATCCACTGGCTCCAGGCCGAGTTCCATGGCGGTGCCAGCGAGAGAGCAAACATGATCGGACAGAATATCATCATGATGGCCATGAAAATCCTCTGTGCCACGAGCATCCCGTAATACGACATCTGGAAAATCAGTTCCCCGACAAAGCGTATTACATCGTTTATCCATTCACTGACCTTCGTCTCAGCCGCCACGGCAGCCCTCTGGGCGTAGTTGTTGATGGTCGAGCCCAGATTTTCCACATTATATATCAGCTTGTCCCACCATGCAGCATCCTGACCGATTTCGGCCACCTGCTTTGCTGTAGCAATGGAGTCCTGCACGGTTCTCAGCCTGTCGAGATATTCACTCTGTTTTTGTGCCACCTTCAGCTCGAAGGCCGCCACTTCCTTGTTCTTTGCCTTGGCCATAGCCCATGTAGCTGACTCCAGACTCTTTCCCGGAACCTGCAGAGCCGAGCATATCCATGAAGAGGATGAAATACACAGGGAAATGCCGATGATGCGCAACAGCTTCATGACATCCATACCACGCCTTCCGAGCATCATCATCCAGCATTCGTATGAACCGACACACAGGGCCAGGCACAGACCGAGAGCCTTTGCCATTGAAACGGCATCACCGAGAACGGCCACATTGGGAAATGTCTCCATGGCCGTCAGCAGCTTTTCCAGACTTTCGTCAATGGCCGGAAGTCCTATTGTCAGCGGAATAAACAGTAAATTCATGATTGACTATATTATTTGTTTAATATTATTACCTGAATTGTTATCAATTATAGAGAATGTCTAATAGTGTGTAGCGGCAACGGCACAAAGGTGTGCAGTCCTGTTGACCAGTTCTGCCATCCTGGATTTGGCTTCCTCGTATGCCTTCTGCCGCTTGGCGTTCTCCAGTCCATAGCCGACACCGGTTTTGTGTATATAGGCTATATCCGCACAGAGTATTTCATTCTGGCGGCTCAGCTCGTCCACCTGATAGCGGAGCTTGCCGTCACTCTTCTGCATACAGTAGAGCAGTCCGTCCGTGATACAGTCCTGCATACGGTTGAACTCGTCCTTGTAAGTGGCATACATCAGGTCAACATTTCTGTCAGCCTCCCTTGCCAGTTCTTCCTTATACAGTTCCTCGATATATTTGCGCTCACTCTCCACTTTCTTGATTTTCTGCCTCTGCGTCTCTTCGGCAGTTACACGTACCGGCATGATACGCTTCACATCAGACTTTGGTTCCTTGAAACGGACACGGAATCCGGAGTTGAACCAGTCCCATTTCCAGTACATTTCCGCACCTGAGTATTTCTTGTGCAGGAAAAAGTAATACCAGTCCGGAGCAAAATCCCACGGACCGTTTTCCATAGACTTCCACTGCTTCTGCTTTTCACTGTCACTTACTATGCTTTGGGCATTGGCAACAGTGACTGTACCTGAAACTGCCATACAGAACAGGCACAATAACATAATTCTAACCTGCATATCCCTGATTCCATTTATTGATTACACGCTCAGCTATCTCATTTTTCACATTGGAGTTCAGTATCTCCCAGATATAGTCCGGCTTCCATCCGCAGTCCGTGACAAGGAAACAATACAGATTAGCATTGTCTATTATGTACCTTGCCCTGTCGATGGAAGCCTTCAGTGTCATTACCAGATTCAGTTTTTCATCCATGGAGGCCTTCATCAGGTTTATACCCGAAGCGGCTACGGATGCATACAGTCTGTAGCAGTGCTGTATCTCCCTTGATATTGCCACGTTGGCATCTGCATAATACCAGGCCACGAAAGGCTTCTTTGATACATGACTGAAAGTATTACCAGTAAAGTCCTTGTATTCCGTTACCAGCTGATACAGTGAGTTGGCCGTTGAAGAAATGGCACCGGCCAGTACCAGGTACGAATAGGCATTGTTCAGCCTTGTATCCAGAGTGGTACGGACATCATTGAACTTTTCCGCACCCTTTTCAATGAGCGACTGCTCGCCATAGCTTGTGGCCACTCTTGTCAGAGCCTTGTCCTCGTCCTTCTTTATGGCCTTGTGCAGGGCTATGAGTGCTTCGATAGTCGGCAGGTCTTTGGGTATTATGAAAGCGGAAGCCTTTACAGGCAGCAACAGCATTATAATACCGGCTGATATGATACTTATATTCCTGATTCTCATGACAGACACATACATATTAAGGGTTAATAATTTGAAGCAATCAGGCCGTTCCAGTCCTGTACAAGATTCCCCACATGATTCTTCATGGTCACCACATTTGCCCATCCTTCCGGGTCTATGGCAAAGAAGAGGTCGTTTGCAGTGGCATACTGTGCCATCAGAACCATCCCTTCCACCTTGTAGCGTATCCTGTTCAGGTCAGTATAGATACTGTTGGCCAGTGTCAGCCTTTCATACCTGTCCAGCAGGTTATAGCCGTCATCCTTTTTTTCTGCAGTTGCCTGTCCCTGCAACGGATTGGGAATTCTGGCATTGTTAACGATATTGACGAAGTTGCCGACCAGCTGCTGGGTTTCCGCTACAAGGTTGCCGAGTTCGTTCAGACAGAGCAGCCTGTTTGAAAATTTGGCCCTGTTTACCGTACTGACAAGTACCGGAACATTTCGCAGAATATCCAAAGCGCACAGACCTATTTCCTTATAATAAAGACTTTCAGTCCCGAAACCGGATATGTTCTCCATACTCAGCTTATATAATTCCTTCATGGTAGCCATGCTTACCGTATAGAGTTCCACCTTCTGTTTCTTGGCAGCGATGGTATCCACACGCTGGTTGTGCTGTTCCTCGATAAGCTTCTGTGAAGCGGTATTGGCCAGGACAATCTTCAAGCAGTTGCGGTCGAATACGATTCTCCAGGCAGCATGTGCATTAATACAGACAAATGCAGAAACCATTATAACCGATATGATTCTTAATACTGTTCTTACCATAGTGACATAACTTTTTGATGTTGGTTGACTTTTCTTGCAAACTCCAGATACAGAAGTCCTCCATCCGCCTTTCGGTCTTCCTCGATACGGGTGATGGCCTCCTGCAGCGTACCGTACCGGGCAAGATAAATCTTCAGTGCCTCCTTCTCGGTACGTTCTGTAGTGTATGCCCAGTAACATTCAGGTGCTTCCTCCACACCGTACACATCCGAGTGCTGTCCCCGGCAAATCCACACCTCCTTGAAGTAGCTTCTTCCCTCATGGTTGTTCAGTGCATTGATGGTGAATATCTGCTGACGCTGTATGTCTGTGAGTCCCAGAATGGCTGCAATATCCTCATACCTGTCCTTGAACTTGGTCTGGTCAAGCAGAATCTTCACGTCCGAGTTGTTGATGATGGCCTCCTTCACAATAGGGGAATCAATCACGTCATTAAGCTCCTGTGTGACTACACCGGCAATGCCGTGGAACTTCCGGACGGTCTTATACAAATACTTTATATATTCCGCCATGGTAGGTGATGCTATTGCCTTCCATGCCTCTTCGATGATAAGAGCCTTCCGTCCCTTCTTGATACGCATCTTCTGCAGGAACACGTCCATGATAATCAGTACCACAATCGGGAAAAGCACCGGATCATCCTTTATCTTGTCAATCTCGAACACAATGAAACGCTCGTCAAACAGGTTAATGTCCAGGTCGGAGTTCAGCGTCATCTCCAGCTCGCCGCCACGGTAGAACTGTTTCAGAATGGCCGCAAAGTCATGTATATTGAAACTGATTTTCTCCAGCTGTGTAATCTGCGGAATGCGCTCCAGGGCAAACTCATAATAGGAATTGAACGATAGTTCCTGAACCTTCAGCCTGCGCTTCTGTTCCTCCATGTGGTCAATCTGCCTGTCTATTTTAATCAGCATGGAATTGTTATAAAGTTCCCTTTTATATTTTTCGATAATGGCAAGTGCACGTTCCTTTTCCGATTCTGTGGCCGCTTCATCATTGATCAGGGCGGTCAGTGAACGGCACTGTCGTATCAGCTTCAGACGGCGTACTTCTGAAGGCAGCAGCAGTGCACGATTTTCCGGCTTTTCCTGCGCCTCTTCCGCATTTATCTGCCTGTCGATGTCCTCCATGCTGTGCGTGTACTGTTCGTAGTCATCCTCCATCTTGGCGGCAACCAAGAGTTTCTGTCTCAAAGCCTCACGCTCACTGTCACTGAACCTTTCAAACGGATTGAAATATGCCTCATAGTATTCTACGATGGTCTGATTTATCAGCATGTCTTCAATCTTGGAAGGAAATGCGTTACCCTTGAATATCAGGAATATCAGCGATTTAAGGAAGTTCTTCTTCTCACCGAAATTGAGTTCATATTCTTCCTTAGTAACCTTGAACGGATTCATGGAGATGGGCTTCTCCTTCGAGTAGGCTATGTATGTACCCTTGTAATATCCGCATATACCTTCGTAGGAATCACCCGTATCCACCATGACCACATCCGTATTCTGTTCCAAGAGCTGACGTACCACACTGTTCATGTGGAAGGACTTGCCGGAACCTGAAGGACCGATACAGAAGAAGTTGGCATTGTCTGTCATTTTCTTCTTGCCTTCCTTGCCGGTAATGTCAATACAGACAGGCAGTCCCTGACGGTCGGTGTAGTATGTAGTCAGCGGTGTATCTTCGGATTCCTTCAGATGCTCCTTGAAGAAAAAGCAAAGTGCAGCATCCGAAAGTGTCAGGAACAGGTCATAGTCCGGGTTGAAAGCATAGCCATTACCGGGAAAACTGTCCATGAAAAGCTCCAGCTGGTTGTAGGCCGTCCTTGACGGCATGATGCCGCACTCGTACAGCTTTGTCTCCAGAAAGGAGGTTACCGGAGTAACCTTGTCAGGCGGACAGCTCACCAGAATGTTGAAGTTGCAGTACACAAGCATGGTACTGTCAACGGCCAGCCTGTCCAGCACTTCCTCAATGTCAGCCCTGGCAATACGGTTGCTCGGGTCCGGCATGGAACCGTGACGCTTCGCTTTGGCCTGAAGCTTACGCAGCAGCTTCCTCTGTCCCGGTATCTGAATGACCTGGTTGAACACCACACAGTCCGAGTAGGGGACGCCGGTAAGGAAAGAAAGCAGGTCTGTAGCAATTCCGTATCCGTTGATGTTCATCTGCGTGTACGGCTTTACCATGGAAGGCAGGTTTATCTCGTCAATATCGACCAGCGGATAGGAACGGATGATACGGTCACCAGTCCTGAGATATTCGTCCGAAGCCTTGAAGTTGGTCATTGAGAACGGTCCATGCCGGAACTGGAATGCCATGAAACGGTGACAGTACTCGCTGACTTCCTCCTTGCCGAGCTTCCTGTGCCGGATATGCTTTTCGGTCAGAATATCATCCGTCTTTGATACCTTGGAATGGAAATCGAGCCATCTCTTCGGGTCATACTGGATGAACTGGCTTCTCTGAGCCTCCTGAGTGAGGATAAGAAAAGTCCTTATCTCTGTGAACTCCCTTCCCTCGAAGTATCTGAAATAGCTTCTTGTCAGGAACTCCGCATCTCCCGGCACGTCATGGTGGTATGCCTGTCTGCACAGAATATCCTGCTTCTGCAGTGCATATCCCTCACCGATGGTCTGAAGGATATTGGATAGCACGTCATGAAACAGCATGTACTGCTGCGCATCCGTACAAAGCTGCTGGACCGGATTGGTTATCTCAAAGATAACGGACGGCTCGCCTCTGGCCGAGAACAGCACGACATTGCCGTCCGTCTCCTCCAGCTGCGCATAGAGTCCGTCAAAAATTCTTTTCCTTTTGTGTGCCATACTGTATAAAGTGATTTACTGTTCTTTTCTCAGGCTTCTGTAGATATAGATACCTCTTGCCCTTTTTTTGTTGTGGAGTCCACCACGCTGCTTGATGTAGATGGTTATCAGTCCCACCAGTGCCATGACCATCATGGCTATGAATCCTGCAATCTTTCCCAAGGCGATTGAGAAACCGATGAAGCCTACGAATGATACGCCTATGGCTGCCGCTGCCAGAGTGAGGAAACGGCCGCGTATGCCCATAAACTCCAGCGGCTTCTGCAATCCCTTGAACACAGGGTAACCTTCCTGATTCATTGTCATGTCGGGAAAGGATTACTGGAAGAACAGCGGAAGAGCTTCCGAAAGTGCGATGAATGCGATACAGCCTCCGATGGTAAGCATGATGGTCTTCTTCACGTCCTGGTCTCCGTTTTGCATCTTGAAATAGACGTTGAAGGCACCGACCAGAACGATAACGGCAGCAATAGCCTTCATCAGGTTCGATACCGGAGTCTGATAGGAACTGACTTCCTGAGTGGCCTTGGTAAAACCTGCTGCTCCCTTGCTTCCTGCCATTACATTTGATGTGGAAATAACGAGTGCAATGGCCGCCATCACACACTTCTGTCCAAAACTTGAACCGATGAAACGCTCCGTAAGATTCCGGGCACTTTTCTTTATTATCTGCATTTCTGAATAATATTAAATGATTTCATCGCCAAAGAAACAGATGTCACTAAAGGAACGGTATATATATCAGGCATTCTCACAGCTGAAGATAACGGCACCGAGGTCACTGGTACCGGTCTCTGCCAGCCGGTTTATTTCCTGAATGATATTCTCAACCAGAATGCCGTCAGTCATGATGGCCTCCCGGTAAACGTGTCTGGAAGATTCTGATTTGGATGCAGATTTCTCTGTACCGTCAGAATCAGTATTTTCATTCTCAGGTTCGGGATTCCCTGTATTATTCTCTTCCTGATTCTCTTCTTTGGATTCAGGTTCATCCCGGTTTATCCTTATCGGCCTGAAGCTTCGTGCCTCTTCCGATATGTCAATGTCCTCTTCTTTTTGGATGTCCTGCTCGGCATTCTGTGCGGCCTTTGCCCTCTGGAAATCCATGAAAATCATTGCCGCATAGTAGAATACCATTGCAACGAAGAGAAGGAATACTATCTGTCCGTACTGCATGGTTGTTGTAATATGATGTTGGAAGAAAGAGCGGAACTGTCCTGCGGAAGCGGAAGGATATGCAGTCCCAGTCTGATACCCCGGCTTTCCAGGCGTTCCCTGCGTTCCGTAGTGCCGGTATAATAAATCACGTTGTGTTCCTCACTGATGATGTATCCGTTTGACTTCATGTTTGAGCGCACCCTTACCTTCGCCCTGTTTGAAATGACACGGATACCGGTTATGGGTTCCAGTCCGAAGACGATACGCCGTCTTTCCCTCTTTACCATCTGGGTACGGATACGTGAGGAAATCCGGTGTTTCTCTTCACTGCTGCGTTTCAGTCCGAGTGCAGCGGCTATGCGTCCGACACTCATCCGTGTAATGCCGAGAGCTTTCCCTATTTCAGAGAAGGAACACTCCTGAAAGTGATTCCTGATATAGTCGGCACGTTCCATCCATTTGGATTTGGCCATTTTTACAAGTCCAAGCTCACGGGCTTTCAGCTTGACGGTTGATTCGCTAAGGTTGAGAACGGCAGCGGTATAGGCTGTGGTCTCTACCGGATACAGTTCGACAAGAGCGGCCAGCATCCTGTCAGTCCAATCAGTCTTTTTCATATTCTACAGATTATAACTGTTAAACAAAGATTTCTTTTCCCTTCTGTATTCTGCCAGACGTGGCAGGTAGGACTTGAAGAATGCCCTTACAATGGCATTCACCAGGTCAGAGCGGCACCTGCCATGTATATCGCAGTCGTCAAGTGAATCCGCAAGGTCACGGTCAAGCTTGCAGACAAGCCTTTCAGTTTTGTCCGTTCCGGAACCGTCCGATTGCAGGTATTCCATGAAGTCATCCCAGCATCCTGTATCTGGGAGGGAAACAACAGTATCCTTTTCCTGTGCTTCGTTATTATTTCCCTTTTGCTCAACCTGTGTTCCTGCGGAATCTTCCGTCAATATAAGTTCTGAATCATTGATGCCTCTTGTCAGGTCATCTATTCCCGGTATATCCTTACTCATAGTGCTATGGTTATTGAAGTTTACTGATTATTCTGGTTCTTTGTTCTGATTACCTGTACCATTTTCTGAAGGACTGGTTTCAGATTGGCCGGTATTGTCATTTGATACTTCATCAGACGGCCTAGCCTTCTTTTTCTTCTTAGGTTTGGGATTCAGATTTTCCGTCAGCTGTATGCCTTTGAGTTCTTTTTCCCTTATCGGTTCAAGTGTATCGAAGATACTCTGATAGATTTTGTCAAATACTGGTGTAACAATAGCAGCCTGCATATCCAGTGCCGCCATGGTACTGAAACGTTCCATATCCGCACGTTTGGGAATCTTCGCAGTGACATACCCGTAGTTTGAGAAAGTATCCCTTGCATTGTCCCATATAAGCAGCTCAGAACGCTTGCCGATTCTTCCGTCATTCAGATTGGGAATTATGAAGAGTCTTGCCTTCATCCTTTTACCTACAGCCTTTTTCAGACGGTCAACAAACATGAGGAAGCTGGCTGTGGACGGAACTGTTACCAGGTCATAATGGAATGGGACAACGATAATGTCAGAGTTTACAAATATTGGTACCAGTCCTTCCGCTTTCAGACTGCTCGGTGTGTCCATCAGAACAACGTCGATTTCAGGATCGTTGTGAAGCTTCTCCATAAGGGAAGTCATCATCGCCTTGTCGTTGGCTTCGTATGCCCATACCTCGTAAGGCATTTCCTGTTCGCCGTATTTTCTGATGTCAGCCTTTCGGCACTTCATAATGGAGTGCTGGAAGTCGCAGTCTATGACCACAACTCTCACACCCTTTGTCACCAGATAGTTGGCAAAGGTGACGCAAAGGGTAGTCTTTCCAACGCCTCCCTTCTGATTGGCAAATGTCACTATAACCGGAGTCTGTATCATTTCAGATATTGATTGATTTTGTGACAAATGTATTAACCAAGATTTTCAGGTAAGAAATGCACAACAGTTTTATAATATTGGTTGGATTAACCGGAATATTCAGAGAAATTTTATTAGGTTAATTGGGGTGTTTAGACTAAAAAAGTTACAGATAAATCTACTTCTATTCTACGGAGTAGTAACTTAATTAGAATAGATATGTAGATTATTATATGAGTTTGCTTTCAAAGAAATATCCTATTCAACAAATCTTTTTAAAGTTGTAATGCATTTATAACCAAAGAAAGAACTAATACATAAAAAAGAATACCTATATTTGTAGAAACAATAAATAAGATAATTATGGAAAATAAACCTTCATTCAACGGAATTGGTTCTTCTAAGAAAATCACATTACGTACAACACCAAATAAGCCAGAAATAAAAAAACAAGAAACTACCGTTTCAACACAACGTCCAACAACAACAATTCCTTCACCAAGAGGACATGCTTAATTTCTTCTAATATTATGTTTGACTATAAAGATGCTTTGTTTTTTACCTCATACTTTCAAAATCATCCTGACTTTAATTTAGTTGAGGAATTTAAGGAGTCTGATGATGAGGACGAAAAAAATATATATGTTGGTTTAGTAGAAGTTAAGAATACGATTCATCCTCTTATCATTAGAGTAGAAATACCCTTTACTTTTCCACATAGTAAATTAACATTTAGAACTAAGTCTTTAAGTGGTTATCCTCATTTAATTCATAATGGAAAAATAAAATATGGTGATTGGTTTTGTTTAAATACTCCTTTCGCTGAGAGTGTTGTTGAACAGCTTAATCAAGAAATATCGCGTCTTAAAGAATGGATAACTAGACAGATGCGTGCTGATCTTCCTGCTGTAATAGAAGATACTTCTGTTCGTAGTGCGTTAGCATTAGCTAATGCATATGAATGGGAGAATCCTGATGAAGTAAAAGAATTCAGTTCGAATGCAACTTTTACGTTTGTTGGAGATTTTGAAAAGGATGCTGATAATTTTCCCGATAAACTAGGTTTTCTGCACTGCATTAAGACTCATGATAATCGGTACTATGCGTTCAAATGTAAACAGACATTTACAAACTATAAGTTACCGTATATTATTGTCGATGAATTACCTAATCAAATTGATAAATTAGATGACTTTATCAAATTAAGAGAAAATTATGGTTGGTCGGACGATATTTGTTCTCATCTTCTTAAGTCAATTGATACAAGTAATACATGGCAAATTTCTGATCATTCAAGTTTCTTTGGCATAAATATTAGTGAAGAAGAAGCTTTACAACAAATTAATTATATACGTCAAGAACTTGCCAAACAAACATCATATGTTACAGGAACACGTAGTGAACATGGTGGGTTCATTCTTAATAGGAATAAACCTCAAAAAATAAATGTACTTCCTGTACACAAAAATTTAATTCTATCTTTTTTAGATGAAATTGAACCTTCAATTCATACTAATCATGGTGTGAAAATTGACCCAAAACGTATTATAGTTGATAATCCCACTGAAGAAGAGTATGAGCAACAGGCAATGATTGACGATTGGATTGAGTTTGGGCAATTTGAATTTAAGCCGTTTGTTTTTGGTGTAAAAGTAGATCAAAGAATATATTGGCTATTATTATATACAAATCACACTACTACAAAGTCTGAGAGTGTCAGTTATGATTTGGGAGTCAGACAGATTTCTATAAAGCGTAATAAATCTATAACACTTTGGCGTGTAAGCACACAATCAATTGACTCATCCATGTTTTTTGGCCGTGGTTGCTTGTGCGATAATTTAAAGAAAAAACGCATAGCTATTGTAGGTCTTGGGGCTATAGGCTCAATGGTTGCTGAAAGTCTTGCTCATAGCGGAGTGTCTAAAATTGGACTATGGGATAGTGATATTATTGAGCCTGGTAATATATGCCGTAGCACATACACTTTGGCGGATATAGGTGAAAGTAAAGTACAGGCAATAGAAAACAAAATTAAATCTATTAATCCTTTTATTGAGGCCAAAGAAATAAAAGCACATGGTCATTGGTTTATGCATAATGCGAATTATAGTGAGTATGTAGAAGGTTCATTTTATGATAATGTAAACTATAAGAGTCAAGAAGATTCCTTAAAGGAAATTCAAGACTTTGATATGATTATAGATTGTACAGGAAGTAATGAGATGCTACATTTCCTAAGTTATGCAGTTCCTAAAAATGAGCTTGTAAGTTTATGTATCACAAATCATGCAAATGAGCTGGTATGCACCACAAATGCTGATGGAAATGCTTTTGAATTGAGAAAAGCTTATCTGTCACGTATTGAACAGGATACAAAAAACTTTTATGTTGAAGGTAGTGGATGTTATTCCCCTACATTCTTAGCTAAATATTTTGATATTGCATCCCTTGTCAACTGTTGTATCAGGAATTTGGATAATACCATTAATGAGGGAAAAATTATGCATAGTTGTGTTCTTAGTCATTGTAAGAGTGGAATACTCATTGATTATATCCATACATACAAACTGAAAGATTACAAAATATATTTGAATATTCCGGAAGAAACTATTTTGGATGCCAAAGAAATGACTATGACAGACGGTAGTTGTTTGGGTTATGTTTTAGGGTGCTATAGCGCTGACGGTAAACAAATTATGATTACCCACATAGTAGAATATTTATCTGCTAAGGAAAAATTGAATGATGCTTACAGTACCTCTAAAGGCATTATCGACTACATAGGAGATTATGCATATTCTGATTATGAAAATGATTCATATTCATCGGATTTGTTTGACTCAATAGCTGCAAAATCAGCTGATGATGAAATCAACACAAATAATCCGTTATTGATAATAAAGAAAAAAGATGGCTCTCTATCTTTTTTACTATTTATCAATAACGAATTAGTTCCGTTTGAAGAGATGAATTAAATTCTACGTCTTCTGATATTGCGAATGTTGCCTCCGTGACATTCGCAATATTTTTTCCCACTTCCACATGGGCATGGAGAGTCTTTGGTGATAGCCATATTTCTTATCTGCTCAGTATTTACCTGATTGGAATTAATAATAGCTGAAGGAATTGGAGTTTCCTCAATAAAATTAAAGACTATTGAAGAAGATTGTAATCTGCTGATAATATTTTGATGTACATTTTTTATCATATGGACATAATCTCCGTCAAGTTCGTCTATTTCTTTTTGGTCAAGGTCTTGCATCATATGTAATACCAGTTCTTTCCAAGACTCGTCATATATTTGTAGTATACTCTGTCGTTTAAACTCACTCATAAAATATTGCAAACTTGTTTGTATTAAGTTTACATCATATTTAATCGTAAACGGATGCTGGTTATCTGAAAATGGTATTAATATTTGCTGTCGGTTAGAATTGTTTCTTCTAGCTCTTAGTGTCAGTTCCTTTGCCTTATCATATAGTGACAAAAGATGTTTCTCAATTTCATTAATCTTGATATTGTATTCAGTAATAATATCATTAATAAGTTCATCTGCATAGATTGCATCAAACAAGACCTTATTACGTTGTTTGTAAAATTTTGACCTATGAGGAGCAATAATATCATCTTTTCTTGCTTGTTTTGCTCTTTTAATCTTAAATATATTTTCTCTGTTGGTTTGTGCCAGATTAAAATAATATCTTACATTATCGTATGATAAATCATCGCTATTAATATTTGAAATAATACCATCCAATTCTTTTCTTTCTTCTGTAGAAAGATATTTTAATATATGATCTTCAAGCGAAGCAAAAAATATTGAAGAACCCGGATTCCCTTGTCTACCTGTCCTACCTTTTAATTGGAGGTCAGTTCGTATGGATGTAAAAAGATCTGTACCAATAACACAGAGACCACCATTAATAAGAGCGTCATGCGACGGTTTTATATCCGTACCTCTTCCTGCTACACTTGTTGAAAGAGTGATGGTATTTCCTATTCCAGCTTTTGAAACAGTTAATGATTCATCTTTAGTTGTCTTTGCATCAAGTCTATTAAAGTTCAACTTTCTTTGCGACAACAACTTTTCAATAGCATCAGCTCTTTTTATAGATAGACTTCCAATAAGTGTTGGCCTTCCTTTATGAACATTCTCTACCACCTTATTTAAAATGGCTTCGTCTTTTTGAATAGAAGTACGGAATATACATAGAGGATTGTCTATTCTTATTATAGGATTGTGCGTAGGGATTTGTGAACAGTCCAAATTATACATTTCCCTTAATTCATCTTTTGCAGTCATTATCGTTCCTGACATTCCTGCAATCTTATTATATAGTTTGAAGAAATTCTTTAAAGAAATAACAGCAATGCCATCAGAATCATCCTGAACTTTTACTTTTTCTTTAATTTCAATAGCCGTATGTAATCCGTGTTCCCATCTGTGAGTTTCTTTGATTCTACCAGTATATGGATCTACAATCTTTACAGCTTCATTTTGAATAACGTAGTCAACATCTTTTTCAAATACAGTATATGCCCTTAAAAGTTGGTGCAATACATTCTGAAGATAGATATTATGCATGATTTGCTTTCTCTGTTCTTCAGGAAGCAAATTATAATTCTTTAATTCATACTTTTTCCTTATCTTAAATAAATCCTTATTATTTAATCTATTGGAAATGTAAGATTCTCCTTCCGATGTAAAGGCTGCATCTTTGTTAAGAAGATCAATAGTATAATATTTTTTCGAACTGTCTTTAATAATATCCTCTATTAGAGATAAATGCTTTTTATAAATATCTTCATTATTGTAATACATTCCACCAGACACTATATGAGGAGTGTCAGCTTCATCAATAAGAATGGAATCAAGCTCATCTATAATTGCAAAATTATGACGCTCTTGTACACATTCCTTTGGATCTGTCGCCAAATGATCGAATAGATAATCGAAAACAAAGCCTGAATTAGTACCAAATGTAATATCGCATTTATAGGCATATTTTCGTCTTTCATCATAACGTCTATATTGTTCAATGCATTCAACAGTTAATCCATGAAAGGCATAAATAGGATGAGTCAGGTGATAATCCCGTTTTGATAAATAATCATTAACTGTCATCAGATGAACCCCCTGATGTGTCAAGGCATTTAAAAAAACAGGCAGTGTTGCTACAAGTGTTTTTCCCTCACCAGTAGCCATCTCAATGGCATAGCCATAATGTAATAAAATACCACCTAATAATTGTTCGTCATAATGAACCATGTTCCATTCAAAAGGAACACCACCTGCATCCCACTTATTATGGTATATAGCCTTATTCCCTTTTATTTCTACAAAATCATAATTAGAAGCAAGCCAAATGTCATATTCATTGGCCATAACAACAACTTGTCCTAATGAAAACCTTCGTGCAGTTTCTTTTACCAGAGCATAAACTTCTGGTAAGGCTTTGTTTAGAGTTTCGTTCTTATCAGAAGAATTACTAACTGTTATTTTTATTTGAATTCCTTTTTCTCTCAGTTCATCATTTGTCAAGTTCTCATATGAATGAAATATCTCATTAATATGGGAAATTTGATGTTTGAAAATTTCTATAGAATCATTCATATCGTACTAAATTTTTGTCCAAAGTACTAATGGTCATATATTGTCCTGAAATTTCACATGAAACATCAACTCTTAAGCTTCCATTGTCATCCAACCTCATTGAAAATCTTATTGGAAGATTAGGATTGTTTGTACCTTTAGCAATTCTCAATATATCTTCCTCTTTTACAAGGCTGGCATTATTTCCGTCATATTTAATGATTTTACAGGGACATTCGTGTTCCGAATGGCTGTCGAAATACATTGTTACAGTATTTGTAACAGGCAACTTACTGCCAGCTTTAATAAAAACTTCGGCATCAAGATTAACTTCATCATCAGAGTTTAATATCCCAATATTATATTTAGAGACAGGAGAACTTTTTATCTCATTCATTATCACCTGTGTATGAGTCTCGAAGATACGTTTTACCGGTCTGTTTTGTACTCGACAGATATTCTCAATTTCATTATTAAGTTCATGGAAATCAATATTGTCAAGAGCTTCGATATCGGTCATAGCAAGACGTGGTGAAGATTTTGCCATGCTAATTAGTCCAGCTAAATGATTAAATTCCTCTTGATAAGCAGATATTACAGAAGAATCATCTGTAAAAAAAACATTCTCCAAGTTACGGCTTTCAGCGTAATATGTCCAATTATATGATCCACTAACTATTATTTTATTATCAACTATGCAGAACTTATGATGCATAAACCCAATATTAGCAGATGCTATATATAAATTTCCACCACATTCTATCAGTCTGTTAAAATCAGGAGCATATTCCATGAAATTTATAGGATCATCAAGTAATATCAGACGAACTTTTACACCTCTTCTAATGCACTCTTCTAAAGTATAAAATAAATCAGCATTTGTAAACCATGCCATTGCTATATCTACGGTATTATTCGCCTTGATTAATAGTGCCTTCAGTTTGTTACATATATTTTTAAAATGTGCTTCTTGCATATCTGTATGATTTTTGTTTTATAATAGTTCTTGAAAAGCTTATTACAGAGCATCTTTATAGTAATATGCTAACAAAAGTAAAGAATTTAAATTAGTTTTTGAAGTCTTTAAGTATAAAAAGCAAAATATATTAAGCAACCATATATTTGATATTGTTTCATTGCATGATCATGATGATGTCCTTAGAAAACTTTATAACTTGATTTATATTTTAATTGAACGTTCATCATCAACATTATCATAGTTTCCTTTCTGACCTACTTCCCACTCACGTTTCTCCCCATGACTGCCACCGCCAAAATCACTCAATTTACCTTTGCTGGAGAAAAGTGCAGTAGATTTTTTACTTTGCAGGCGTTTTAGTTGATCCAATTGCTTGACAGGCTGCTTTATTGGTTTTCTTAACCGTTCAAGATTGAAGTCCTCTTCTGAAAGATTTATAATGATATGCTGCTTGAAATTTATGGCATAAGTTGCATCTTCCTCTTGACGGATGGTGAAGCCCTCTTCATGCAATCTGCTTCTGACAGAGGAAACAGTTTCATCATTGAATATTTCACGCAGACGGTTTACAGCATCAGTGTAGTAGTGTGTTCTTTCCGGAGATATATCTACCAGATCAGTCCGGGAAACCTTAAAAATCTTACAAAGCAAATCCCGTTCAGCTTCAGTAGCCGAACCGAACATCTCAACCATAGCTATACGGTTGTTACGGTCAATAGCCTCTGCCATAAAAGATTTCAACGGTCGGCTTTGGCCATCAAAATAGATGATGCCTTTCTTAATATAGGCACGCTGCTTCCTGATTTTACTGTATATTTCGCCTTGGGTAATCTTCGGATTAAGTGTCAGTAACCGGTCAATAAAGTCCTCAATCCGGTTGAACCGCTCTTCAGGTGTAGCAAAGTCCAGAAGTTCCTCTACAGCCAAAACTCTTGCACCATGAATGACGGTTTTGTTTACATGATCAACGAGCATATATCCGTAGGGTGCATCTTTCTTGCCGAAGAATACAATGTCAATGCCGAACTTCGTTTTCAGTTCCTTCTGTAGCTCCTCCCTGTTGGAACTTACGTCACGGTATTTCTTTAATATGCTTCTAAGCTGACGGCAATGAGCCCTTTCCCGATAACCGCTCTTGAAAAGACTTTCTATTTCAGAAAAAGGGATTTCTTTCTGAACCTTTCCACCATGCTTGATGAATACATTCTCATCTTTCTTATAAACCTCATAGCCCATGGAAACCATGATTGCCTTGAACTGGGCAAAGGAAGAAAATGTATATTGTTGGGCAGCATCAATATCATTTTCTGTTTTCTTTTTCCTGTCATTTCCAAGAATACGATCTATGACCTCCTGGGAACGTCTGCGCTCATGGCTGTGCTGAATCTTTCTTCCATCAGGTGCCACTCTCGAAGTGATGATATGAAGATGGGTATTCTCCGTGTCATAATGGGAGTAAACAAGCAACGGCTGACCGGATTCTCCGTATCCCATTTCCTTGAGATACTGGTGAGCAAAATCCAACAACTCATCTTCCGACATTTCGTGTCCCTTACATGATATGGCTACATGAAACTGCGGTTTACTGATTCTGCTGTTCTGTGAACTATACTTCTGGAGATAACCGACCAGCTCACTCTGGGTTGGTTTGTGAAATGTTCCGAGTGAACCGAAATTCTGAATCTCGATAAGCCGTGCAACACCTTTCGAGACTTTATGTTCATTGTAACCGACAGCATGGAAGTTCGTACTTCCCGGTAATATGGTTGCTATCATATTGAATCTTTATTTATCAAGGTTTAAGTGACTGAGTAACCGAAATACTTCAAGCTCATGAAGCTACGGTCACACAATAATAATATCTGAAATGATTGAATACCGTGTAACTAATAATTCAGATTCTGACAGCTTTCTGTGTCAGAGAATCAAGGTCTTTCTTTATTTGGTTCAATGTTTCCTGAGTTTCGAGGATAATAGGTAACAGAACTTCCTGAATATAGCCGGGTGCGAGTAATCCGGCTACAGCAAGCTCATTGGCACGTTTAACCGACTGATTAAGGTTTCCTCCCGCCCAGGAAAGTTCATTCTGATATTTCCGGTAAAACAAACCCAAATCATTCATCAGTTCGAGCTGCCTTTTGGTACCGATATTAGAATACTCTGCCAATGCAGAACGTATATAATGGCTCACAGATGAATAGGAGGCAGATTTCTCCTTAAACTGTTGTACTTCCTCCGGTGTCATTCTGACCTTGATGTATTTGGTTCTCTGATTCTTCATACTTGGATACATTGGTGGTTAAGTTTCCCAGACCATCTTTCGCCATGCGAAACAGCGGCCATCCGCTCCGATGCGCCAGCATTCGGCAAGTTACTTTTGTGAGTAAGAAACGGAGTTTTGTGGCCACAAAAGTACAACTTGCTTGGAAAACTCTGCACAGCAGAACGATGCCTTCCGGGAATGATTATTACACCCAAATTTACCGGAGAAAGCCGTTGCAAACCGAAATCAACAACACAATTCTTTGGAGGCATATTCCAGCTTACCATGAGCTGTAGCACCAGTTATATAAGAAACTCCATATAGCGTATTATTGTTATATAGAGCTTTTAAGACGTTTGAAACTAATTTACATGTATTCAGAAACAGAAGTTTCAGGTATTATTTAATCTTTGGATTATACTAATTTTGGTAATCAGAAAATAATATTTCGTATTCTTCGGTTGAATAAACCAAAGTTTCAAAAACACACAAGATGTAGTTATATGGGATAGATGGTTATTGTTCTCATAAAACCTATATCCAATATAATATGTAGTCCCGATACCATGATAGCATGGTAAAAGTAACCTGATTATCTAAGTTATTGGAATCCCAATAAAAGGGAAAATATAATCTTGTAGCTGATTCAGCTGATGAAATGGCTATCGGGAAATCTTATTTTATCTGAATTTGTATTGTAGAAACATTCAGACAGGATAACCTTGTTTTCAGAGCCTGGAGATACCTCGTTATCGTGGTGATATAACACTGATAATCAGTAAAAAATCTACTCGAATAACAAGAAAATAGTGTTGTGCAAATTTCTGTATCTCATTGATTTTTAGTATATTTATATACTTAAATAGGTTTTATATTCACTAAATATTACACGCTATGTTTGAACTGCTGTTGATTATATATCTACTGCCGGTACTTATTATAGGTATGCTGCTCCTGAAGCTGGTATTCTGGCTTTTGAGGATTGCCATACGTCTGGCTGTATGGCTGGTTAAGAAAACTTTCATCATTATATGGAAGCTTATCGTACTTGTCTTTGCTATAATTATAGGTCGTGAAATCATGACTTGGAATCAACCGGACAAATAGAAAAGAACCGCACCAATATAAGAAATGGTGCGGTTCTGATAAAGATAAGTAGAATCCTCCTTTTGTGTTAATGGCTTGTTCAGTTTTGCCGATTACATGAAACCTTTTCCCTTGCTTCTTTCATATACAACTTCCTTCTTGGAATCACAGTTCATAAGACGGAACTGAACCATACATCCGGTAGGGATATCCTTGGGTAACTGTTCAACCAGTCTGTCGATAACCTGGTCCACATTACTGAAACCAATGTCTGTTATTTCACCGATTACGTCACCTTTGAAATATGCACGGCCATAGATCATCATCTTTTTGGTTATACGGAACATCTTGTCTGCCGGTGTCTCGAAGTCACGTGCCTTACCTTGCTTGCTCTTCTTGCTACTGAAGAAAATGAAGTCAATTACTTTGGCATTTAGCTCCCAGGCAGGAGTGAAGTCTATCTTGACATAACCTCTTGTTATATTCAGTCCATGGCTGTGGTTCATACCGAAGGCAACCTCATACAGGTTGGCATCACAGTCATTTTGGGCAATTGTAGCCCATGTATGACGGAAAGTATAATAACAGTAGTAATTTTCCTTCTTCATTCCCATATCGGCACATATCTTTCTGATTCCAATATTTACATTGGCATTGAAACTGTCCGGATTGCTGTAACGTTTATGGAACTTGAAAAGATACTCGTCATTCTCGTCTGAAAGATACTTGTCAAATGTGGCTTGAATGAACGGTTCCACACGCATTTCAATATAAGCTTCGTCTTTCCGGCTGTGCTTTGTCTTAGCTCTTTTATATCCGATAATACCATCCTTGTAGTTTTCTTTTTTAAGCTCAAAAATATCTACGGTGTTTATTCCACCCAGACACAAGGATAGGAGTGCCACGTCTCTGCCCAGTTCCGGAAGAGAAGAAATCATTTTGGTTTCAGGTAGGGGACGATTGAAAAACTCCCTACATGCCTCTGCACTGATGGCTCTTTGAACTGTACTGTCAGATTTTGGAATGGATACCTTTAACCAAGGATTGTATTTGATTCGCACGATACCACGTTCTTCATCGTTCAACTCTATAAGTGCCCTTTTGAATATCTGTCTTAAACAAGTAGGGTACATTTCTTTCGCTCTGTTCGTTAACGAAAGGCTATTAATCCATCTTGTCAAAACAGAAGATGACAAGTGAGTAAACATCACTCTGGTTGTTCCCAAATATCTTTCAAGGTGGTTTACAGCCAGACGATAGTTCTTAGCATTACGTTCATGTCCTTCAGAGGCCATACGGTTAATGAATTTTGTAGCATAGTCACTAAAACATATTTCTTCATCTGAATGGATAAGAAATTCAATTAGTTCAGCAACAGAATAATTTGAGACATCCTTACGATTTATCATATCGCTATAGCGTAGGATTTCTCGTGAACAATACTCATTGACCACAATATCCTTGATTTCGCCATTCTTGGTGATTTGCTTGTCCGTAATGAGTTTATCGGTTTTAATATAGCCCATTCTTGAACGGTGGACAACACGAATGTACACTGGATAAAATCCGTCAGCTCTCTTTTTTCTTACGACTACTTTAAATGTTGCCATATCAGATTGATTTATAAGTTATTAAATGGTGTATGCGTTGGTGTATGCGCCACTGTTCAAAAGTGTATGCGTGGTGTATGCAAGTACCGTTTATTTGGCTCATTTTTTGCGGACAAATGTACGAACCGCCTAAAAACAACTTAGGCTGTAACGCCTGATAAACAGTTCGTTACAGCCTAAATCAAATATTATCCTATATAGCTTATGCTTCTTCAATTGCAGCCTGCGCCGCAGCCAGACGAGCGATAGGCACGCGGAACGGTGAGCAAGATACATAGTTCAATCCTACGCGGTGACAGAACTTCACAGATGAAGGTTCACCACCGTGTTCGCCACAGATACCGCATTTCAAATCCGGACGTACAGAGCGACCTTTTTCTACGGCCATCTGAATGAGCTGACCAACACCGTTCTGGTCGAGTACCTGGAACGGGTCTACCTTCAGAATCTTGTTTTCCAGGTAAACCGGAAGGAAGGTAGCGATATCGTCACGTGAATAACCGAAAGTCATCTGAGTCAAGTCGTTGGTACCGAATGAGAAGTATTCAGCACGTGAAGCGATGCGGTTGGCGGTCAGGGCGGCACGCGGGATTTCGATCATGGTACCTACCTTGAACGGAACTTCGATGCCTGCTTCTTCGAACACTTCCTTGGCAGTAGCGCGGATTACCTTTTCCTGAGCTTCGAATTCATACAGGATACCGATCAACGGAATCATGATTTCCGGATGCGGGTCGTAGCCTTCCTTCTTCAGTTCTACAGCTGCTCCCAGGATGGCGCGGGTCTGCATTTCGGTGATTTCCGGATAAGTGTTACCAAGACGGCAACCTCTGTGACCCAACATCGGGTTGTGTTCGCACAGGCTTTCTACACGCTGGCGGATGTATTCGATGGTTACACCCATAGCTTCTGCCATTTCCTGCTGACCTTTTGCATCGTGCGGTACGAATTCATGCAAAGGCGGGTCGAGCAGACGGATATTTACCGGACAACCGTCCATTGCCTTGAAGATACCCTTGAAGTCTGCCTTCTGGAACGGCAAGAGTTTTTGCAATGCTTTTCTACGTCCTTCTACATCCGGAGCCAGGATCATCTCGCGCATGGCTACAATCTTCTGGTTGTCGAAGAACATGTGTTCTGTACGGCAGAGACCGATACCGGTAGCACCGAACTTGCGGGCTACTTCTGCATCGTGCGGAGTATCGGCGTTGGTACGTACGGTCAGGCGGGTGTATTTGTCACACAATGCCATCAGTTTGGCGAAGTCGCCGGATACTTCGGCGGCACGTGTCGGAACTTGTCCGGCATATACTTCACCGGTACTACCGTTCAAGGAAATGTAATCGCCTTCTTTCAGGACGAGACCGTCGATTTCTACGGTACGTGCCTTGTAGTCAACGTTGATGGCACCTGCACCTGATACACAGCACTTACCCATACCACGGGCTACAACGGCTGCGTGTGAGGTCATACCGCCACGAGCTGTCAGGATACCTTCTGCACTGGTCATACCGGCCAAGTCTTCCGGAGAAGTTTCGATACGAACCAGGATGACACGACGGCCGTCGGCACGCCAGCGTCCGGCATCTTCGGCGAAGAATACAATCTGGCCACAAGCGGCACCCGGAGAAGCCGGCAGACCGCGGGTCAGCACTTTGGCTTTGCGGAGAGCTTCCTTATCGAATACGGGGTGAAGCAGTTCATCCAGCTTGTTCGGTTCGCAACGGTTGATGGCTGTCTTTTCGTCGATCAAGCCTTGTTCCAGCATTTCCATGGCAATGCGTACCATGGCGGCACCGGTACGTTTACCGTTACGGGTCTGCAGGAACCAGAGTTTACCTTCCTGAACGGTAAATTCCATATCCTGCATATCGTGGTAGTGGTTTTCCAGTTTGGTCTGCAAGGCATCGAGTTCCTTGTAGATTTCCGGCATGGCTTCTTCCATGGACGGATATTTGCTGGCACGTTCTTCTTCAGAGATACCCTGAAGAGCAGCCCAGCGCTGAGAGCCGATCTTGGTGATCTGTTGCGGGGTACGGATACCTGCCACTACGTCTTCACCTTGAGCATTGATCAGGTATTCACCGTTGAACAGGTCTTCACCGGTAGCGGCGTCGCGTGAGAAGCAGACACCGGTAGCCGAAGTCTCGCCCATGTTACCGAATACCATGGCCTGTACGTTGACGGCTGTTCCCCATTCGGCCGGTATGCCTTCCATTTTGCGGTAGAGGATGGCACGTTCGTTCATCCATGAATCGAATACGGCGCAGATGGCTCCCCACAGCTGTTCGTATACATCGTTCGGGAAGTCCTTGCCTGTCTGTGATTTGACGGCAGCCTTAAAGCGGGTTACCAGTTCTTTCAGGTCTTCTACATCCAGTTCGTTATCCAGTCTGACTCCTTTTTTCTTCTTAACGTCTTCGATGATGGCTTCGAACGGGTCGATGTCATCTTTGTTGGTCGGTTTCATGCCCAACACTACATCGCCGTACATCTGTACGAAACGGCGGTAAGAATCCCATGCGAAACGTTCGTTTCCGGTTTTCTTTGCCAGACCGGCAACCACTTCGTCGTTCAGACCCAGGTTCAGGATGGTATCCATCATACCCGGCATGGAGGCACGTGCTCCTGAGCGGACGGAAACAAGCAGCGGATTGGTCGGGTCACCGAAAGTAGATTTCATCAGGCTTTCGATGCCCTTTACGGCTTGTTCCACATCGCTTTTCAGCAGATTGACAACATTGTCTTTTCCTTTTTCGAAATATTCGTTGCAAACTTCAGTCGTAATAGTAAAACCCGGAGGAACAGGTACACCGATAAGGTTCATTTCAGCTAGATTTGCTCCTTTGCCGCCAAGAAGATTTCTCATGTCAGCTTTTCCTTCGGCATGTCCGTTGCCGAAAGTGTAGACTCTTTTTCTTTCCATTAGTTTATGAAATTAAGGTTTGATATGTGTTATGTATGTCTTTCACTTTCTTTTTGAAAGGCTATTTAAGTTTAACTGATTGCAAATCTATTTATATTTTATAGACTTTCAAAGGAATAAAACCTATTTTACAACATGTTTTTGCAATGTAGAGTTGGCAAAATGAAGTATTTTTAAAAACATGGTAGATTGTCGGAAAAAATGATTAACTTTGTCCCAAATTGGATTTATACAAAAGAGACGTGGCAAGAAAGAAAAAAGAACTTCCTTTACTGGAAAAGGTGACAATCACCGATGTGGCCGCAGAGGGTAAGGCCCTGGCCAAAGTAAACGATCTGGTAGTCTTTGTTCCTTATGTGGTTCCCGGCGATGTGGTCGACCTACAGGTGAAGCGAAAGAAAAATCATTATGCCGAAGCGGTGGCAGTGAAGATATATGAACAATCGCCGATGCGTGTTGAACCGTTCTGTCAGCATTACGGTGTGTGTGGCGGTTGCAAGTGGCAGTGTCTTTCATACGAAGACCAGATCCGGTACAAGCAGAAGCAGGTATTCGATAACCTGACGCGTATCGGAAAAGTGGAACTGCCGGAATTCAGACCGATCCTGGGGTCTGAAAAGACACGCTTCTATCGGAACAAGTTGGAATTTACATTCTCGAACAAGCGATGGCTGACGGAAGAAGAGGTGAAGGCCGATGTGCAGTACGACCAGATGAATGCGGTGGGTTTCCATATACCGGGAGCCTTCGATAAGGTACTGGCCATCGAGAAATGCTGGTTGCAGGATGATATATCGAATCAGATACGGAACGCCATCCGCGATTATGCCTATGAACATAACTATTCATTCTTCAACCTGCGTACCCAGGAAGGTCTGTTACGGAACATGATGGTCCGTACCTCGTCTACCGGCGAGCTGATGGTACTCCTCCAATGCAAGGTAACTTCCGATGCGGAGAAGCAGCAGATGCTGGAGCTGTTGCAGTTCGTAGGTGACCGTTTCCCGCAGATCACGTCGTTGCTGTATGTCATCAACAATAAATGTAACGATACGATCGGCGACTTGGAAGTGGAAGTGTTCAAGGGTAACGACCATATCTTTGAAGAAATGGAAGGGCTTCGTTTCAAGGTGGGACCGAAATCATTCTATCAGACCAATTCTGAACAGGCTTATCAATTATATAAGGTGGCCCGTGAGTTTGCCGGACTGACCGGTAACGAGCTGGTGTACGACCTGTATACCGGTACGGGAACCATCGCCAATTTCGTCTCCCGTCAGGCGAAGAAGGTGATCGGTATCGAATATGTCCCTGAAGCCATCGAGGATGCAAAAGTCAATTCCGCAATCAACGGTATCGACAATACCTTGTTTTATGCCGGCGATATGAAGGATATCCTGACTCAGGATTTCATTACAGAACATGGTCGTCCGGATGTCATCATCACGGATCCTCCACGGGCAGGTATGCACAACGATGTGATTGATGTGATTCTTTTCGCAGCTCCGAAACGTATCGTTTATGTCAGCTGTAATCCGGCTACGCAGGCACGAGACCTCCAGTTGTTGGATGGCCGTTACAAGGTGACCGCCGTACAGCCCGTAGACATGTTCCCTCATACGCATCATGTGGAAAATGTGGTGTTGCTGGAACGTCGGGACTGATGGGGAAAATGCCTGCCGCAAGATGTAGAACATTAATTTAACAAGAAAGCGTGTCAAGAAAAAACCAACAGGGTAGCGGACGTCCAAGAGCACGGGCTGCTGCCAAATATACCATATATAATGTAACAGAACCGGCGGAACTGATGGAATTCCTGATGAAGAAAATGGCCGGTATCAGCCGTACCCGCGTAAAGGCGTTGCTGACCAACCGGGTGGTTCTGGTAGACAACAATATCCAGACGCAATATAATTATCCGTTACAGGCGGGAATGAAAGTGCAGATCAGCCACGAAAAGCACAAGCATGAGTTCCGCCATCCGTTGCTGAAGATTCTGTACGAGGATGCTTATCTCATCGTGGTGGAGAAGAAGGAGGGGCTGCTTTCCGTCGCTACCGATCATCAGAAGGAACGTACCGCCCAGCACATCCTGAATGAGTACGTAAAGCGTCAACATCGGAATAACCGTATCTTTGTCGTGCATCGGTTGGACCGTGAAACATCGGGTATCATGATGTATGCAAAGGACGAACGGACACAGCATACCTTGCGCGATAACTGGCACGATATCGTATGCGACCGTCGCTATGTTTCCGTAGTCATGGGAGACATGGAGAAGGATAGTGGAACCGTAGAGTCATGGCTGACTGACCGCAAGCTGTATGTCAGCTCTTCCGATCACGATGACGGCGGTAAGTTTTCGGTGACACATTATCAGACTATCAAGCGCGCCAACGGTTATTCTTTGGTGGAATTGCAACTGGAGACGGGTCGTAAGAACCAGATCCGTGTCCACATGTCATCGTTGGGGCATCCGGTAGTAGGGGATGAGCGCTACGGATGTGAGGTGGACCCGTTGGGACGGTTGGCCTTGCATGCCTTCAAGCTCTGTTTCTATCATCCGGTCACCGGAGAACTGATGCAGTTCGAGACACTTTATCCGGCATCGTTCAAGAACCTGATGTTACGTAAATAGATTCTCCGATAAATTGCCAGCAGGTATCTCCTGACTGGCAATAATTTTATCCATACCGATGCTTTTCTCCGTGCCGAAGGAGTATTCGGGTAGATCGCTTTCTGCCCGTCTTTTAGAATGACTTTCATTTCCTTCCACTTCAGACGGATTCAGGGAAAATCAATATGGTGAAGTTGGTCTGTTCCAGTCCTTTGCCTGGAACAATCTGTTTATCTCCGGGTGTACGTAATATAAACCCTTTTTGATGTTTATTCTCTTACATGTTTTAGGAATAACATTGTTTGTCAATCTAGCAAAAATGCGCAGAACCCGTGACATTGAAGGGCGTGGCGCGAAATACTTTACAGAAAAATACAGGATTCCAGGGGCTAGTCAGTAATATTCAGTAAATTTGTAGACAGAACTTTCGTCCCATCATCTTCGGGAGGAAGAATAATTGTTGTTTAACCTTATTCTCTGATTATGAAAAACGTATTTCTGGCTACTGCGGCTATACTTTCCCTGCTTTCATGTACGGAAAAGCAGAAACAGCCTAACATCATCTTTATTCTAGCCGATGACATGGGGTATGGCGATGTGTCTTATTTCGACAACAATTCTAAGCTGAAGACGGAAAACCTTGACCGGATGGCACAGGAAGGAGTCGTGTTTACTGATGCGCATTCCAGTTCTTCGGTCAGTACCCCGACCCGTTACGGTATCCTGACAGGACGTTACAACTGGCGTTCTACCCTTAAAAACAACGTATTATATGGTTATGACAAGGCTTTGATTCCCGCAGACAGGGAAACGATGGCTTCTATGTTGCGTAAAAATGGATATACTACCGCAGGTATCGGTAAATGGCATTTGGGGTGGGATTGGGACAATATCGATGCCGGAAAGGACAAAGTGGACTTCAGTAAGCCGGTGCAAAACGGACCGACTACCCGTGGCTTCGATTATTTCTACGGCTTTTGCGGTTCCCTGGACATGGCTCCATACGTCTACATTGAGAATGATATGCCTACATCGCTTCCGGATAGGGAAACGGTGAACGAGGGGAAATACAGCTGGTGGCGCAAAGGACCTACAGGAGCCGATTTTGTACATGAAGAGGTCCTTCCGAATCTGGTTGACCGGGCTTGTAACTATATCAAGGAGAAGGCCAAGGCTGACCAGCCTTATTTCCTGTATTTGCCATTACCGGCTCCTCATACTCCGATTCTGCCGACGGAAGAATTCCGGGGTAAATCAGGTATCGGTGAATACGGTGACTTTGTACTCATGGTGGATGCCATGGTGGGCAAGGTGCTACAGGCGGTGAAGGAGTCTGGAGAAGATGGAAATACCATCGTTGTATTTACAACGGATAATGGATGTAGTCCGGCAGCGGGTATCAAGGAAATGGAAGCTCAAGGACATCGGCCGAATTCGATTTACCGTGGACATAAGGCGGATCTGTTCGATGGCGGGCACCGTATTCCGTGCATCCTGCGTTGGCCGGAAGGTACGAAACCTCACGAAGTCAGACAGACGGTATGCCTGACCGACTTCTATGCTACATTTGCGGCCATCAACGGATATAAGTTGATGGACTCTGAGGGGGAAGACAGTTATAACCTGTTACCTGCCATCGTATCTGAAACGGAGATTGACCCGATACGTGAAGCTACCGTACATCATTCCATCGACGGGCAGTTCACCATCCGTCAAGGCGATTGGAAACTATTGCTTTCTGCCAGTTCCGGTGGATGGAGCGCTCCTACACCTACCGATACGCTGGCTTTGGATTCGTTGCCTCCGATACAACTTTATAACATGAAGGACGATCCTTCTGAAACGACCAATGTAGAGGCTGAACATCCAGAGATTGTTTCTCGCCTGCGTGCCTTGATGGCCAAGTATGTCAGGGAAGGAAGAAGTACACCTGGTGCTCCCCAGAAGAACGACGGTGAATATCCGTGGAAAGAGCTGGACTGGATGAAAGAATAGAATTGACATTGATTTTCTTCATAAAAAATCCCTCAAGGCTATCAGTAAACCTTGAGGGATTTTCTTTGATTCTATGGGAATCAGTTCCTTTTTATCCGTTGTATTCGTCCATGTAGTACAGATAAGGAAGTGCATTCTGTTCGTAATCAAAGATTTCTTCCGGCTTGAAGAAGCGGTTGATTTCTACCAGTGCGTTCTCCGGAGAATCGGAAGTATGGACGATGTTTTCTTGCGGACTCATGGCGAAATCACCACGGATGGTACCGGGAGCGGCGGCACGTCCGTTTGTTACACCTGTCATGGCACGTACTACCTGTACGGCATCTACACCTTCGTAGCAGCAGGCGATGACCGGAGCTGCCATCATGGAATTCTTGATACGTTGAAAGGCAGGTATAGTGCTTAGGTGGGCATAATGTTCGTTCAGGATTTCATCGGTCAACTGTATCATCTTGATACCGGCCAAGCGAAGGCCTTTACGTTCGAAACGAGTGAGGATTTGTCCAATCAGCCCACGTTGTACGGTGCTGGGCTTTAAAAGTACGAGGGTTTTTTCACGGCTCATAGTTGTGTCTTTTTTAGTGTTTAACAAAGTTTATTTTTCTGCTTTCAAAATTACATTTTTATTTGAAGAATCCCATAAAAAACTGTCTTTTTTCGTCACTCCTTAAATTTTTCCTGGTTATCTAAACTGATTCTATATAAAGTATTCTTACCGAAAAAATGAATCGGGATGTTGATTCTTTTCTTTTCTACTCTTATATATTTGCTAGACAAAAGTAGAAATAAACCGAAAAGAGATATAAATATGTTGCGTAAAATTAGAGTGACGTTGGCCATTGTCTTTTATGTATTGGTCACGCTTCTGTTCCTGGATTTTACAGGGACGATTCATACTTGGTTTGGCTGGATGGCTAAAATCCAGTTCTTGCCGGCTGTGTTGGCTCTGAATGTGGGGGTCATAGTGGCATTGGTGGTGCTGACATTGTTGTTGGGACGAGTATATTGCTCTGTCATTTGTCCGTTAGGAGTTTTTCAGGATATCATTTCGTGGATAAGTTCTAAGCGGAAAAAGAAAAAATACCGTTTCTCTTATTCCCGTCCGCTTACCGTTTTGCGGTGGGTGGTATTACTCCTTTTTGTAATAGCTTTATTGGCAGGCTTGGTTCCACTGGCCGCTCTTATAGCTCCTTACAGTTCATACGGGCGTATCGCTTCTACCTTGTTGGCACCGGTTTATCAGTGGGGAAACAACCTGTTGGCTTTTTGGGCTGAGAGGGCGGACAGCTATGCATTCTATGAAACAGAGGTATGGATGAAGGGACTGCCTACGCTGATTGTGGCGGTGGTAACGGTGGTGGTTCTTTTTGTACTGGCTTGGAAACACGGGCGTACATATTGCAATACCATTTGTCCGGTAGGAACCGTTCTTGGATTCCTGTCCAAATATTCCCTGTTCCGTCCGGTCATTGATACCTCGAAATGTAAGAACTGCCAGTTGTGCGCCAAGAAGTGCAAGGCTGCCTGCATCAACCTGGAAAAGCATGAGATAGACTATAGCCGTTGTGTGGCTTGTATGGATTGTATCAGTACCTGTAAGCATGGGGCCTTGCATTACGAAAGCCGCTTCAAGCAGAAGGATGGAAAAAGAAACGAGGCTCCGGTACAACCGGACAATTCCCGCCGTAGCTTCCTGACTGTTGCCGCTACGGTAACGGTAGGCGCCACATTGAAGGCCCAGGAAAAGAAGGTTGACGGCGGTCTGGCTACCATTATCGATAAGCAGGTTCCGAACCGTCAGACCAAGATTCTTCCGCCGGGAGCCCAGAGTGCCAAGCATTTTGCCCAGCATTGTACCGCCTGCCAGTTGTGCGTATCGGCTTGTCCGAATCAGGTGCTTCGTCCCTCGACGGACCTGATGAAATTCATGCAGCCGGAGATGTCGTACGAACGGGGATATTGCCGTCCGGAATGTACCAAGTGTGCGGAAGTCTGTCCTACAGATGCTATCCACTTGACTTCCCTGGCCGATAAATCTTCTACTCAGATCGGACATGCCGTTTTCCTGTATGACAATTGTATAGCGGTCAAGGATAAGGTATCTTGCGGAAATTGTGAACGGCATTGCCCTACAGGAGCCATCCAGATGGTGCCCAGTGTGGAAGGAGATCCGGATTCTCCGAAGATACCGGCGGTGAACGTGGAACGCTGTATCGGTTGCGGGGCTTGCGAGAATCTGTGTCCGGCCCGTCCGTTCAGTGCCATTTATGTAGAGGGACACGAAAGACAACGTTTAATCTGATGCCGTGAACGGCTTAAAAATACTTTGATATGGAGGATAATAAAAGAATGAACCGACGGGATTTCCTGAAGATTGTAGGAATCAGTACGGCTACCGTTGGAGGTCTGTTCTACGGTTGTGACGATAAGAAGCAGACGACCGGTGCGGCGGTTGATCCCAATGCTCCGGTTCCTACCGATAAGATGACATACCGTACATCGGATAAAGGAGAAAAGATTTCATTGCTGGGATATGGCTGTATGCGTTGGCCCACATTGCCTTCGCCGGCCGGAGATGGAAATGTCATCGACCAGGATGCGGTCAATGAATTGGTGGATTATGCCATTGCACACGGGGTGACTTATTTCGATACATCTCCGGTGTATGTACAGGGATGGTCGGAAAAGACGACCGGTATCGCGCTGAAGCGTCATCCGCGCGAGAAGTTCCAGCTGGCTACCAAGTTGTCTAATTTCAGTAATTTCACCCGGGAGAATTCCATCAAGATGTACAAGCAGTCGTTCGAGGATCTGCAGGTGGATTACATCGACTATTACCTGCTGCATTCCATCGGTAATGGAGGTATCGAGACGTTCCGCAAGCGATATATCGAAAACGGGATGTTGGATTACCTGATCGAGGAGCGCAAGGCCGGACGTATCCGGAATCTGGGCTTCTCTTTCCACGGGACGAAGGAAGTGTTTGATGAAGTCTTGGGGATGCACGAGCAGGTACACTGGGACTTTGTGCAGATCCAGTTGAATTACGTGGACTGGCATCATGCTTCGGGCAATAACGTGAACGCGGATTATCTGTACGGCGAACTGGTGAAACGCAACATCAAGGCCATCATCATGGAGCCGTTGCTGGGAGGAAGACTTTCGAATGTGCCCGATCACATTGTAGCCCGTTTGAAGGAACGTCGGCCGAAAGATAGTGTGGCTTCGTGGGCATTTCGCTTTGCCGGCTCTCCGGACCATGTATTGACTGTTCTGAGCGGAATGACGTACATGGAGCATTTGCAGGATAACCTGCGTACTTATTCTCCGTTGGTCCCGTTGACGGAGGAGGATAAGGATTTCTTGGAAGAAACCGCTCAGCTGATGATGAAGTATCCTACCGTGCCTTGCAACGATTGTAAGTATTGCATGCCGTGTCCGTACGGAATCGATATACCGGCTATCCTGATTCACTATAACAAGTGTGTGAACGAAGGGAATGTGCCGAAAAGCCAGCAGGACCCGAATTACCGGGAAGCCCGCAGAGCTTTTCTGATAGGGTATGACCGGAGTGTGCCGAAATTGCGTCAGGCCAGTCATTGCATCGGTTGTGAAACATGTAACCCGCATTGTCCGCAAAGCATTGACATTCCGAAAGAGCTGCACCGTATCGACGCGTTTGTAGAACAACTGAAACAAGGTACTTTGTGATGGTTCCCGAGGAGATGATTGAACGGTTGCATACCGGGAATTATGCTTGTGTTATCCGGAACGGAAACGAAGAACGGGTGTTTTACCAAAGGGGAGTGGCCGATCTGTATGACCTGCTGAAAAACCAGCCGGACTTTCTGAACCATGCGCAGGTGGCAGACAAGGTAATCGGGAAAGGTGCCGCGGCATTGATGGCGCTGGGTAAGGTGGCCGAGGTCTATACCGACGTAATCAGCCGTCCGGCAAGAGCTCTTCTGGAGCGAGAAAGCATTCCGGTGACCTATGTTACCGAGGCACCTTATATCCTGAACCGGGCTCAGACCGGGCAATGTCCTGTAGAGACTTTGTGTAGCGAGACGGATGATTTGCAGGAAATGCTGGAGAAGATTTCCTGTTTCCTGGCTTCCCTCAAGGAACAAGGATAAGAATCGTTATCATAGAGACATGAAAACAGTCCTGTCAGACTCCCTCCTGAGAAGTACGGACAGGACTGTTTTTTTTATCTGCGTGAATGCTCAGAATTCGTAGATGTCGGAGGGCAGGGTGCGTTTCAAAGGGATAACCTGAACATCCTTACCGGCGGCAATGTTCCGTTGCTGCAAGGCGATTTCTACGGTCTTGTAGGCCAGTTCCGGATGGTTGTTGTCTTTGCTGAGGTGGCACAGGAACAGGTATTCCAGCTTCTCGGGGAAATGTTCGGAGATGAATTCCGCCATTTCCCGGTTGCTGAGGTGTCCGTTCGGGCTGGCAATCCGGGCTTTCAGGTGTTGCGGATAAGGGCCCATCATCAGCATGGTTTCATCATAATTGGCTTCCAGAATCAGGTAGTTCGCCCGGGCGATATAGTCTGCGGCTGTCGAGGTGATATGTCCGATATCGGTCAGGAACGCAAAGTTCTTTCCGTCGATGGTGATGCTATAGCCGACGTTGTCGGAACCGTCGTGCGGAACCTCGAAGCAGGTAATCCGGAAGTCCTCGAAGGTGAGGGGAGTCTCTTTCTCGATGTAGCGGATATGTGCTTCCGATAATTTCTCGGTCACGCAATAGCTGCGCCGGATACCCTCGTGGATGATACGGGTGGCATAAATGGGAATGCCGTGCTTTTCCCCCAAATGACCGACGGCCTTGATGTGGTCGGCATGGTCGTGGGTGATGAACACTGCCTTTATCCGTTCCAGCGGGAGGTCCTTCTCTTTCAGAATTTTCTTGATGGAGCGGATGCCGATGCCCGCGTCTATCAGGATGCTATATTTCTCTGTGCCTAAGTAATAGCAGTTTCCGCTGCTTCCGCTGCCTAAGCTCATAAATTGTATTTTCATGACAATTGGTTCTTTTTTGTTGGTTCCCTATTTCAAAAAGGAATGCAAATATACGGAAAAGTGCGTGTAGAGGCAAATGAGGAACCCGGTTTTTCAGATCCGGGTATTCCGGTAGTTCCATTTATCGGGCTGGAAGCTGCTAGGGAACAGGGGACTGTAAACGAAAAAAGAGCCACGAAAGGCAGGAGCCTGCATGGCCCCTGTTTCCGTGACTCTAAAATGTTATGATGGATACACAAAAAATCAATGACAGAGCATCTTGCCGTCTATCTTCGTGAATTTCTCGGCATCACTCTTGCGGATGTTGATACTTCCGTCGTTCCAGTTGGAAGGCCAGCCGCCGATGATGTGTCCCAGGAAGACAGCCTTGATTTCGTGCAGACCTTTTGCCAGGGCTACCGAGTTGTCGTTGCGGGAGAAGCGTTTCACCTCGTTGGCGTTATTGATGAGCAGTTTGCCGTCAATCCAGACTTCTTCCAAATCGGAAGAGAAGTAGTAGACACCGTCTTCCGGAATATTCACGTAACCGGTCGCTACCGCCGCATACTGGTTGACACCACGCATGGATTCGTCGGTCTTCACGTAGGAAGTCAGTTCACGGGTTTCGCTGATGACCTTGGTTTCCTTCACCGGAGCCATGGCATCCTTCAGAAGGCGGGTATTCAGGTAATATCCGTCAGTAACCTGCATGTTTAATCCCGGAGTGGTTTGTGCCACCTGCTTGGCCGGAGCCAGTTCCTGTTTGTCTACCAGGATGGTGCGTGTACGGCTCAACTTACCGGAAGGAAGCAGGGTAGCAATCTTCAGGGTAGTCGTCTTGTCGAACTGAATCGGACCGGTATACACGGTTGATTGTGCGGTCGGTTCAGTTCCGTCGAGGGTATAGACCATCGTTTCCGGACGGCTGGTCGTAAAGGTCAGCGATACATTGTCAGTAAAGGCTACCGTGTTGCAGGAACCGTTCGGCTGTTCCGGTTGCGGAATGTGATAGTTGACGTTATGGCCGTCCAGACGAACGTATGCGTTGTTGATACGGCGTTCGAAATCCTTGTAGTTCTTGTTCTTCACCTGAGTCCAGGCAATTTCAGACAAGGCCAGGGCACGTGGGAAGGTACGGTATTCGCGCAGGGCAGTATTATAAAGGTATTCGCTCCATACATTGGCCTGTACACCCTTGATGTAGTGGTCTTTCTTCATGGCTACCAGCGTATCCGGAGTCGGGTTGTAGCTGTAGGTTTTCTCCAACGTAGTATATCCGCCGATAGAAACCGGTTCCACTTTGCTGTCACCCTGGAAGTGGTCGAGGTACATACCGTTTCCACCCGGAGTCATGATTACGTCGTGATCCATGGATGCAGCGGCGATACCGCCTTCTTCACCCCGCCAGGACATGACCGTTGCACTCGGTGCCAGTCCGCCTTCCAGAATCTCGTCCCAACCGATCATCTTCTTGCCGAATTTCTCCACTACCTTTTCCATACGTTGTACGAAATAGCTCTGGAGTCTTTCTTCGGCGCTATGACCGTCTTCTGCCTGCAGGCCTTCGTCCTGAATACGTTTCTGACAAAGCGGACAATTCTTCCAGCTGGTCTTCGGACATTCGTCACCACCGATGTGGAAGTATTCGCCCGGGAACAGAGGAACCACTTCGCTGATGACGTCTTCCAGGAACTTGAACGGTTCTTCCTTACCGGCACACATTACGATGTCTTCCACTCCCCAGATGATACGCGGAGTGATGGGTTGTCCCTGGCAGGAAAGTTCCGGATAAGCCGAGATGGCAGCCAGTTCGTGACCCGGAAGTTCGATTTCAGGAACGATGGTAATGAAGCGGTCGGCAGCATATTTTACGATGTCCTTCACTTCCTCCTGGGTATAATATCCTTTGTGTTCGGTTCCTTCACCGTCGATACGGGTGGAACCTACTTCGGTCAGTTTCGGGTATTTCTTGATTTCGATGCGCCATCCCTGGTCGTCTGTCAGGTGCCAGTGCATGCGGTTCAGCTTGAAGAGTGCCATTACGTCCAGCTGTTTCTTGACATCTTCTACCGGCATGAAGTGACGGCAAGCGTCAATCATCAGTCCGCGGTAACCGAAACGCGGTTCGTCCTTGATATTGACGGCCTGTGCCTGCCAGTTGATGCCTTTTACCTTGACCGGACTTTCGATTTCGGCCGGAAGCAGCTGCATCAGACTCTGCATACCATAGAACAAGCCCTGGGCGGTCTTACCTTTGATGGTGACGCCTTTGGGGGTTACGCTCAAGGTATATCCTTCGTCGTTTGTCTTCAGTTTGGAATCAATCACCAGTTTGATGTCCCCTTTGTCGGCAACCTGGATGTTGTAGCCGGTAGCTGTCCGCATCTTGGCGGCAAAGAATTCGGCGATGGTCTTTGCTTCCGGTGCGGTTGCTCCGAAAGTAGTCTGGTCTGTCAGTTGGAAGAAACCTTTGTTTTGTGTCAAACTCTGTGGCATGGGGATGATGTTGATGCCTTCGTTGTAGGACTTGACATCTCCCGCCTGTGCATATCCGGCAGTAGCCATGAATGAAAAGGCGATTCCGGCGCACAGTGTCGTAAAGATATTTCTCATGATGTGATAAATTTAAAGTGTTTTCATTATTTTGCCCAAAAGTATGAAAAATTTTTCAAAATAGCCGAATGATTCTGAAAAAAGCAGGGGAAATGTTGTAAAAAAACAGTATATTCTGTATCTATTTTCTCCTTAATAAAAAACGAACTCACGTTTTGTTGGTTACGTGAGTTCGTTTTATGAAAATTGTCCGTTTGTTTGAGGTGAAACGAACGTTTGTTTTTTGGGGGGAATTCATACTGTCTTTAAGTCGAACTTTTCCCGATTAGACATGATTCTTTTCATATTTTTCTGTGCCCATTCGGTGAGCTGGATGATGTGTGGAATGAGTGAAAGCCCTATGTCCGTAAGCCGGTATTCTACTTTGGGCGGAACTACAGGATATGCTTTTCTGGAGATCAGTCCGTCGGCTTCCAGTGTACGGAGCGTTCCGGACAATACACGGGATGAAACATCCGGTATCTCCCTGCATAGTTCGTTGAACCGGATTACTTCGTGTTCATGGATGATGAGCAGGACGAGAAAGGCCCATTTATTTCCGAACCGGGCAATGACATTACGTATGGGGCAAAACTCTATGATGGAATTCTTTTCTTCTTTTTTCTGCATATTCGGATGTTGATTTTCTAGTGAGGATTATCTGTCAGAACTTTGTTTGCAAAGCTACCATTTTTCTTCCATTCGGACGCTATTCTGTTGTAATAATTTTTTTCTTATTTTTTATGTGATTAATGGCCTGATTTCCTGCAAAAGAGAGAAAAAGGTTAGTAGGTGATATAAATGTAACTTCTTGACAGATAGCGTTCTGATGGTTAATTTTGCAGAAACATTAAATCTTTAAAAGAATGAAACAAATAGAGAAAATCGTAGAGGCAAAGAACTGTAGTGCCGTCAACGTAGGAAAATTGAGTGAACTGGGTGAATATGTATTGGCGCTGGGACCGGATGTCAGGATTCCGGGAAAAGTATTCGGCGGTGCGGCTGTAAAGGCTACCGGGGCAGAGTTTTCTTTCCAGTCTTTTGCGCCTGGAACCGAAACGGGTTTTCTGCATACACATAAAAGCCACGAGGAACTTTATTTCTTTTTGTCCGGAAAAGGTGAGTTTCAGGTCGATGGACAGGTATTCCCGGTTTCTGAGGGCAGTGTGGTACGTGTGGCTCCCGAAGGTCTGCGTTCGGTACGCAATCATGGAATAGAACCGTTGGTGATGCTTTGTGTGCAATATGCGGGAGGAACTTTTACCGCAGACGATGCGACAGACGGCGTAATATCCGATGCGGCGGTGAAATGGTAGTATATTGGGGGCACAGGATTAGCATATGTCTGTGCTTGTTTAACAGTGATTCTACATAAGACACAAAGGTTTCCGGTAATTGTATATTTATGCCGGAAACCTTTGCCTGTATGTATAGGTTATTCATAATGCCCGTATCACCCGTATTTCACTCCGCGAATTGTCGATGCGGTTCACCTGAATCTGGGTCTTGATGCGTTCACGCAACCCTTCCACATGGCTGATGATACCTACTTTCTTTCCGCCCAGCTGATGCAACCGCTCCAAGGTATCCATGACGGTATTGAGGTAGTCCTCACTCAACGTTCCGAAGCCTTCATCGATGAAAAGCATATCGGTAGAAAGGCGGTGCTGGTTGAGGGAGGAGAGACCCAGTGCCAGCGACAGGGATACCAGGAAACTTTCGCCACCGGACAAGGTAGAGGTAGGCCGGGCACTGCCACCCTGGTAATAGTCACGCAACAGGATGGTGAGTGAACCTGCCTGACAGGCCAACTCGTAACGGTCGGTCAGTCTGCGCAGGTAGGTGTTGGCGCCGTTCAGCAGTTCTTTCAGTACAAAGCTTTGGGCGATGTTCCGGAACTTGGTGCCTTTGGCGTCGCCGAAGTGGAAACTCAGCCGTTCCCATTGGCGGTAGATTCTCTGGAGACGGTCGGCCAGTGCCTGTTCGTCCTTCAGGCGGATGCGGTTCTGGGCATCGGTAGCCAGGCGGTTTTCCAGTTGGCCGATTTCCTGATAGATGGCCGTAGACTGACTATCCAGTGCCTGTTGCTTATCGGTCAGTGTCCCGATACTTTCTTCGGCTTCTAAAGCCGGCTTATTCGCCTGATGCCGTTCCAGTTGTCCGGTAGTCTGTCGGAATGCGGCTTCGAGAGACACAGCCTTTTCACGTGCTTGTTGCTGACCGTTACGAAGCTGTTCCACTTGATAGGTGGTATAGGTCGCCAGTTCCTGGATGTATTCGCGGGTAAAATCCGGGTGTTTCTCCAGAAACTGAAGTAAGATTGTTTCTTGTTGACGGACTGATTCACGGAGCCCATCCTGTACCGTTCTCAGGCTCTGGCAATCAGAAGCAAACCGGAACCAGGCTTCATGAAGGTCGGATAGCTGCTGGGGAACAACCGGAGGGATATCTTTCCAGTTTGGGAAGGCTTTTTGTATCGATTCTCGGAACGGTTCCAGGCTCCGTTCCAACTGCGCTCCGTTGTCTACCTCTTTCTGTAGCCGGACGATGTTCTCCTGTATTTGCCGGTAGTCATCGCTTGCCTGCTGAAGGCGTTTCATCAGGGCTTCAGCATTCATTTCCCATTGTTTCTCCCAGTCGTTCCATAACATGCCGGAGCGTAGCTTCTCCAGGGCATCGCCGATGATTTGTTCCTGGCTTTTCAGGAAAGAACGTACAGCCTCTTCTTTTATCCTGCACTCGTTCAACCGGGTTTCTATCGTCTTCAGCTTTCGGTTGGCGTTGTCCAGTTGTTTCTGTATCTTGTCTTTTTCCTGCTGCTGGTTTTTCAGCTCCTGTTCCGCTCGATGGATGTCCTGCAATTTTTGTTGGATGCTGTCTCGCTCCTGGTCGAGTGCCTCGGAATGTTTTTTCAAGAAGTCAAGTTCCTGAACGGTCAGTTGGGTAAAGGAATATGCCGTACACAACTGGAGAGTCAGCCGAAGCTGTTCCTGATACCTGCTTCGGGTTTGCTCTACAACGGCCGATTTCTGGTCGTATAGTTTCTGGTATGAACGGAGGTTGGCATCGTTCTCGTGCACAGCTTTTTCGGCCAGTTCGCAAGCCTGCTTTTTCTGTTGCCAATTGTCGTATACCGGTTTGAGGGATGATTGGAAGGTTTGGTCGGAAGGTAGTACCTTAATCTCTTGTCCACAAACCGGGCAATGGTCACCGGGATGAAGTCGGCTTCGTGCTTCGCGTGCCCAATCTTCTACGGCTTCCTTTTGGCGGTTGTATAGTGTTTCGGCTTCTTCCTTCTGTTCCAAAGAACGCTGATAAGTCTGTAGCAGTTCCGGTTGGCGGTTGGCGTACGCATCCCGTTGTTTGCGGATGTCGGAAAGAGCCTCTTGTTCTTCGGTTTCCTTTTTCTTCTGTTCCAACAGGAGACTTAAAGCGTTGAAGGCCTTGGTACAGGTATCCCGTTGCTGCTCGTTCTGTTGTTGGGCGGTTTGTGTTTCGGAGGGGTGCAGGGCATCCAAGGTTGCTTGTCGGATTGTTACCTCTTGCTCTTTCAGGGATAGCAGTTCCTGCTGTTCCTTGACAAATTTGTTCCCCTTCTCGAACGTTTCCGCCTGTTGCCGTTTCTCTTGCTCGATGAATGCCAGTTCGGATGTCTTTTCCTGCCGGTTTCGGCGGGCATTCGTTGCCGCCTGCAATTGTGCCAACAATCCTTGACTGGCTTCATACATCGGTACAAACGGAGCTTCCAGTCGCAATTTTTCCTCCAATTGATGCAACTGGTTCTGAAGGTCCTGGCAGTGCATTGCCAGCCATGCGTCGCCGGAAGCCAATATTTGTCTTTGTTTCAGCAGAAGAACTTCCTGCTTTTCGGAATTCTGTTGCTGATTACGCAATGTCTCCAGCTGACGGATGCATTCCCTGGCTTCGGTACCGGTATTCCAGGCCGCGATGAAACGGTCGGTGGCCAAAAAGGTATCGGAAGAAAGAATCTCCTGCTGCTGTTTCCAGTCTGCTTCCTGATGTACGAGCGTTTGCCGTAATTCGGCTTCTTTCTTCAGCCAGTCTATCTTCCGGCGGATGCTTTCCTGTTGTTGCTTATAGGCAGCGGCGGTTGCCTGTTGCTGGCTGATACGGCTTTTCAGTGTCTCTTCCTCTTCGGGAGTCAATAGCTGGATGCCCGCCAGTTTTTGCATCTGTAGCTCGTATTGTTGCTTCTTTTCTTGTGTCAGGGTGTAAATTTTCTCTCCCAGTGTGGAATAGATTTCTGTACCTGTGAGCTTTTCCAGAATTTCGGATTTTTCTTTGGCCTGACTTTGCAGGAATTTGGTGAAATCTCCTTGGGCCAGTAAGGTTGTTCGGCAGAACTGTTCGAAAGATAGGCCGATAGCAGCGGCTTGTTCGGCCGTGATTTCTCCTTTCTGTGTGTAGGTCGTCTGTGTCTGGTGGTTGTCCCAAGTCCATTTGACGCTTTGGATGGTCGTGTTAGCTTTTTTACGGGCGCAGCTTACGTACCAACGGGCGGTGTAAGGAATTTCGTTGGTGCCGATAAAATCAAGCTCCACCCAGGCCTCGCCCGTATTGCGGCGCATCAGCTGGCGCTTGTCATTGATGGCTACACTGTCTTTGCTTTTGGAGAAAATATGGTTGGTGTCCCGGTAATTTTCGTTGGCCGACTGATACATGCGGGGGGTATCGTTATAGAGTGCCAGGCAGATGGCATCAAGGATGGTGGTCTTTCCTGCACCGGTTTCTCCGCAGATGAGAAAGATGGATTCTCCGGACAATGGCTCCTGTTCGAAGTCAATGGTAGCTTCTTCGATGGAGGTCAGGTTATGGATGGTAAGTTTCTGTAGTTTCATGGAATAAGGGATAGGTTCATGGTTACTGTTGTTCCTCGCGTACGGTATCGATGACCGTTTTCAGCAGGTGGCGGAGTTCCTCGTCCAGCGGTTCTCCGGTAGCCTCTTCGAAATAACGGTCGGCTATCTCCAGCGGCGATTGTTCTTTCAGCTCCTGAATGTTGAGAGAGGTCGCCGTTGCAGAAGAAGCGGAGGTTTCCCGTTGGGTACGGATGTAGCAGAAGCGGCAGGCTTTGTCCCTGACTGCCTGCGAGGCCTGTTCGTTACAATCCGGACTCAGGTAATCTTTCAATAACACGTTCAGTCGGATATATGCCGGATTGTCTGCCGGAAATGTCTGTAGCTCTTTCAGGGCCGTTTCGAAAGGAGCCGGTTCTTTGGGGAGCGTCACTAAGGGGAAAGGGTTATCTATCGGGATAATCTCCAGCTTGGGGGTGTCGCCGTGGCGGGATAGTTCTACACAGGTCATCGAATGAGGATAGGTCTCATCGAAATTGACCGGCAGGGGAGAACCACTGTAGCGGGCGTACTGTTTAGTGTTCCGGAGTGTCTGTGGGCAATGGATATGCCCCAAGGCCAAGTAATCATATCCTTCGCCCAAGGTCTCGATTGGCAGATAGTCCATACCTCCTATGCCGTCGTCGTGTCCGGTTATATCGGAACCTGCTACCGCCAGATGAGCCATCAATATCACCGGGACACCGGTCGTATTCCGCTTTGCGGTTTCTTCCAGTAAAGTATGGAAGAAATCCGCTTGCCTTTCATCCCGAGGAATGTCAGGATGTAAAGCCGGGAAGTTCTGCGGATAACAATGAGGCACGGCAATCACATAGCCGGTCAGCTTTCCGGATTCATCGGCCAAAGGGATGATGTGTTTTTCCCATAACACCTGGTTGTCTTTCCGATCGATGCTTCCGATGACATGCACCCGGAAATGTTTCCATAGATTGCTGTCTATTTCCAGTCGGGAACTGCTGTCGTGATTGCCGGCTGTCACTATGATCTGCATGGTGGGGCAGGCATCATGAATGGCCAGTATGGCATCGGTATACATGCGCTGGGTGCTGGCAGAAGGAGAAGAATAATGATAGACATCGCCGCTGATGAGCAATGCGTCCGGTCGGTGAGTACGTACAGCTTCGGTAAGTTGTTTCAGGAAAGCCTGTTGCTCGGCTGTACGGTCAAAATTATAGAGACTATGGCCTAAGTGCCAGTCGCTGGTATGTAGAAGTTTCATAAGAGAAAACTGGTTTAACGGGGATTTGATTCTTGCAAAGATAAAATTTTTATCCCTATCTTTGCATCCGTTCATGAAAAATTGACTTGAATGAAACCACAGATACTGGTAGGTGCTGCCACCTCAGGCAGCGGAAAGACGACATTTACCATGGGACTTCTCCGGGCTCTGAAGAAACGTGGGCTGAAGGTTCAGCCTTTCAAATGCGGACCGGATTATATTGACACGCAGTTCCATGCCGTTGCAGCCGACCGGGACTCCATCAACCTGGATTCCTGGATGGCCAGCCGTACACATATCCAGCATATCTATAACCTGTATGCCGAAAAAGCGGATGTCTGTGTAACGGAAGGTGTGATGGGGCTGTTCGACGGTTACAATCGGATGCAGGGAAGTACGGCGGAAATCGCTCAGATATTGCAGGTCCCTGTTATCCTGGTGGTGAATGCACGTTCGTCCGCCTATTCAGTAGCTCCTTTGCTCTACGGTTACAAACATTTTCGTCCGTCGGTCAAGATTGCCGGGGTCGTTTTCAATCAGGTGTCGTCTGCCGCGCATTTCGGTTACCTGAAAGACGCCTGTAAGGATGCCGGACTGGAATGTCTGGGGTATCTGCCCCAAACCGAAGGATTGCGTATGCCTTCCCGGCATTTGGGACTGACCTTAACCGCCAAACGTCAGATGGATGAGGTCATCGAACGGACTTCGCTATTGGTAGAGCAATATGTAGACATCGATAAGCTGTTAAGCTTGTGTACCCGTATCTTCCCTTGTCAATATACCCTCCCATATACCTCGGAAGTCGGTGTGGAAAGCATGCACCGACCTTCTGCCAAACTACGTATAGCCGTCGCCCGCGACGCAGCTTTCAATTTTACATACCGGGAGAATCTGGACCGTTTGTCCGAATTGGGTAAGATTACTTATTTCAGTCCCGTATATGGCAGTGACTTGCCGGAAGCTGATTTGGTGTATCTGCCCGGTGGCTATCCGGAACTTTTTGCCCGCCAGTTGCATCGGCGGAAACGGATGATGGAACAGTTGCGGGAATATGCCGAAGCCGGCGGTAAGCTGTTGGCTGAATGTGGAGGGATGATGTTCCTCTCCCGTTCATTGACGGTACGCCAGGGAGGTACTGCCTACGAAATGGCCGGGATATTCCCCATTGATTGTACCATGGTGGATGCCAAGCTACATTTGGGTTACCGCCAGACGGTTTATCAGGGACTTTCGTTGAAAGGTCATGAATTCCATTATTCTTCAGTGGTGTGCCCCGACGTAATTCCTTCTGTAGCCCGGCTACGGAATGCGAAAGGTAATGAAGTGAATACACCCTTGTACCGTTATCGGAACGTGATAGCCGGATATACCCATTGGTACTGGGGAGAAACCGATATTCTGAAACTTTGGGAATAAACAATAGTATGAAACAAGACATTCATTCAGCAGACAGTGACCGGAAGCAGCCTTTGCATCCGCTGATGCTTGCCGGCACGGGTAGTGACGTAGGGAAAAGTGTCCTGGCTACCGCTTTGTGCCGTATATTCTTACAGGACGGTTATCATCCGGCTCCTTTCAAGGCACAGAATATGGCCTTGAATTCGTATGCTACTCCCGAAGGACTGGAAATCGGTCGGGCACAGGCCGTACAGGCCGAAGCGGCAGGAATTCCTTGTCATACGGACATGAATCCGCTGCTACTGAAACCGAATTCGGACCATACTTCTCAGGTCGTTCTGAACGGAAAACCTATTGGCGACCGGGATGCGTATGATTATTTCCGGAAGGAAGGACGTGAAGTGTTGCGGCAGGAGGTACATGCGGCTTTCGACCGCTTGGAGGCGCGTTATAATCCGATTGTGATGGAAGGGGCGGGCAGTATCTCGGAAATCAATCTGAGGGAAACAGACTTGGTAAATATGCCGATGGCCCGTTATGCCGATGCTGACGTCATTCTGGTGGCTGACATTGACCGTGGAGGTGTGTTTGCCAGTGCTTACGGTTCCATCGCTTTGCAGCTTCCCGAAGATCGGAAACGAATCAAGGGAATTATCGTCAATAAATTCCGGGGAGATTTGCGGTTGTTCCAATCCGGTGTCCGGATGTTGGAATCTGTCTGTCAGGTACCGGTCTTGGGAGTTATTCCGTATTTCAAGGATATCCATATTGAAGAGGAAGATTCCGTTGCCTTGTCTCAGAAACGTCGGGAGGCAATGGAAGGAAAGATCAATGTGGCGGTAGTACTGTTGCGGCACTTGTCGAATTTTACAGACTTCAATATGTTGGAACGGGACGAACGGGTGAATCTGTTCTATACGAACAACAAGGCTGAGCTGCAGAAGGCCCATATCATTCTGTTGCCGGGTAGCAAGAGTACATTGGCCGACTTGTATGAGCTCCGACGGAATGAGGTAGCCGAGGCTATCTTACAGGCTCGTCGTAACGGAGCTACCGTCATGGGCATCTGTGGCGGATATCAGATGATGGGGCAGGAGGTACTCGACCCGGAAGGTGTGGAAGGAGGAATCCGTAAGCTGCCAGGATTGGGATTGTTGCCTGTATCTACAATGATGGAAAGAAATAAGGTCACCCGTCAGGTACGGTTTACTTTCGAAGGAGATGAAACCTGTCAAGGGTATGAGATTCACATGGGAAGGTCTGTGCGAGTAGGTGAGTCTCCGGCTCATCCGGTAGCCTTTCTTGAGGACGGAACCCGGGAAGGGTGTCTGGTAGACCGGAAATGTCTGGGAACTTATCTGCATGGAATTCTGGACAATCCGACGGTTATAGACTGGTTGCTGGAACCTTATACCAAGATGCCGTCCGGACAACTGATGGATTATGCCGCCTATAAGGAGGAACAGTATAACAAACTGGCAGAACACGTGCGTGCTCATGTGAATCTGCCGTTACTTTATCAGATATTGCAAGGAAATGATTAAAGGACACGGAGACGATATTTATGCTTATCCGCACATTTCGGCTAATTTCAGTTCGAATGTGTTCGGAGGCCTCAGCCATGAAGGGCTGAAGGAATACTTGATGGAAAAAATGGACTGCATCCGGAATTATCCGGAACCGGAGGCCTTTTCTCTGGAACAGGAATTGGCGGACAGGTATCAGACGGATGTGGAAGGGATTTGTGTAACTTCCGGAGCAACGGAAGCCATCTATCTGATTGCTCAGGCTTATCGGGAGAGCTGTTCGGCCATTCTGATGCCTACATTCAGTGAATATGCAGATGCCTGCAGGTTACATGCGCACGAAATTGTTCCTTTCTATACACTGGATAATCTTCCTTCCGGGGTACGGATGGTCTGGTTATGCAATCCGAACAATCCTACGGGAGAAATCCGTGAGGTGATGCATTTGCGTAAGTTAGTAAAGGACCATCCTCAGTGTCTGTTCATCATCGACCAGTCGTACGAGGCCTTTACGGAACAGGAGGTACTGGAAGTGACAGAAAGTCTGGAATCCTCCAACCTGTTGCTGATACATTCTTTGACCAAACGTTTTGCTGTTCCAGGACTCCGTATCGGGTATATCACCGGAAATCCTTTGCTTATACGTCACCTTCGTACGTTCCGGATGCCATGGTCCGTCAATGCGCTGGCGGTGGAAGCCGGACGTTATCTGTTACGGAATGCCCATCGCTTCCCGTTGCACTTGCATCAGTTGTTGGAAGAAAGGGAGCGTGTAGCTACGTCGTTGGTCGAAATGGGAGGACTGGAGGTATGGCCATCGGATACCCATTTCATGCTTGTCCGTATCCGAAACGGACGGGCGGCGGCTTTAAAGGCATTCTTGGTGGAACAATACGGGTTGCTGATTCGGGATGCTTCGAACTTTGAGGGGTTGGATGACAGCTATTTCCGGGTGGCTGTGCAGACACCGGAGGAAAACGATCGGTTGATAGAAGGAATTCGTACATGGATATACAGTTACTGATCGTTGTGTGGGTCCTTCCACTGCTGATAGGGAGCTTGCTGGACAAATGGCTGGGTGATCCGGTGTGGCTGCCGCATCCGGTAGTCGGTTTCGGAAAGCTGATTTCTTTTTTCGAACATCGCTGGAACAAGGGGAGACACCGTCGGTTGAAAGGGGCTATAGCATCCGTTTCCTTAGTGATCGGAACTTTTGCAATTGTCCTAGGTGTGGTTGTCGCAGCTTATCGGATATCTCCCTGGTTGTACTTGATTCTAGCCTCTGTCGGAGTCTTCTATTGCCTGGCCGGAAAGACACTTATCTGCGAGGTCCGAGACGTGTTTCGGGCGGCCGACCGTTCTTTGGAGGAGGGACGGAAGCAGGTTAGCCGCATTGTCGGTCGGGATACTGCCCAACTGACGGATCAGGAGGTACGTACTGCCGCACTGGAGACCTTGGCCGAGAATCTGAGCGATGGAGTTATAGCTCCGTTATGCTGGTATCTGATAGGTGGCCTTCCGGGTATGATGGCTTACAAGATGATCAATACCCTCGATTCAATGATTGGTTACCGGAACGAACGGTATCGCTTGTTTGGAACTTGGGCTGCCCGCATGGATGACGTGGCCAATTACCTGCCAGCCCGGCTGACGGCTCTCCTGATGGTATTGGCTTCCGGTCGGCTTGCACTCATCGGTTTTGTCTGCCGGTATGGAAAAGAATATGCCAGTCCCAACTCGGGTTATCCGGAGGCAGCTTTAGCCGGTATTCTCGATTGCCGTTTCGGTGGACCACATAATTATTTCGGTGAACTGGTCTACAAACCTTTCATCGGTATCACTCATCGGGAACTGACAAGCGCTGATATGATACGGGCTATCCGGATAAACCGAATCGCTGAATGGGAGATGATTGTGTTTATGCTGCTAGTGTTTGTCCTGTTGGCATTCTGCCGTTAATCTCTTCTGCCATCAGAATTTGAAGCTGATACTTCCATACGGCAGGCATCCGTTCCCCCAGCTGACCGAGTAGAAGTTCAGCAAGTCCTCTTCGGTCGGATTTCCAATCACATTGTACAGTCCACATCGGAAGAGTAGCAGACTTTTCTGGAATTCTCGTCTATAGCTGTAGCCGATGTCTACTCGGTAGTTTAGTGGCCTGCGTAGCTTCCGGAAATTGGAGGCATCTACCGGCTCCCAATCATCCATGTCTATGATTTTACCGGAATGGACAAGTCCACCTACTGAAAAAGTGGAGCGTGTACCTAGCTTGTAAGAAACGGCTCCATTCCATTGGTGGGGAATATCGAATACGGAGGGCAGGTTCCCCCGCTCGCTGAACTCATCGAAACGTTCCAGACTCCGGGCATACGTATATGACATTTGAAGCATCCAATGCTTCCAATGGTGCTGAAAATAAAACTTAACCCCGTAACTGTTTCCGTTGCCTACCATGATGTATTGTTGCCATCCGGTTTCGGAGTAGAAGATGTCCGGGTGTAATGCAATCAGATTCTTTCGGGTTTTATAATAAGCCGATAGTTCCAATTGCCCGTTTTTCTGGTAATGCTTCCATCCTGCTTCGTAGTGGTCCGAAGAACGGGGCTTATAGCCATTGATACTGGGCATCCTGAAATCTGTCGGTAGGGCTACGCTACCGAAACGGAGATAATGATAGAACTGTTCCATCCTGGAAAAACTCAGATAGAGCAGGTCTGATTCTGTTGGCGCATACCGCAACGAGAACCGGGGTTGTATGCTATAATATGATTTTGATTTTTTAGGCAGATAACCGACAAAGTTTACCCCGACCTGTGCGGTCAAATCATTCGTCAGGCGCAAGTGGTTGTCATAAAATAAGGCAAACTGGTTGACCGGCTCATGACGTACCGATAATTGGTCCTCACCATCGGTTAGCTCATAATCATCGTATGTATATTTCCCTCCCCATCGGGCGCTATAAAGCGCATCTGCACTGTAACTGAACTCCGCAGAAACATTGGTGGAACTGATTCCGCTCTCTATGTAGCGGTCCTCGTCATAACCTAAAGCGGCAGCATGTACCCGGTTGCTGTGTGAGGTATGGTACGCAGCAGCTGTATAGCTTAATTTCCCTTTGAAGCCGGAGTACCGTAACTGATAGCTTTCGTTCCTCCATCGGAGGAGGGAGAAGCGGTTGTCGTTGTCATCCGGTATATGGTATTCGTCCCATGCTCCGTAGGCAAATGCCTCCAAGCTTTGAGTAGGAGTAATGGTATACGTCAGTTTGGCATTGTAATCGAAAGAGGAGTGGTTCATCCGGTTTTCCTCCGAAAGTAGTTCATCGAACAGGTCGAGCCAACTTCTCCGGACAGCTACCAGGTAGGATAGCTTTTGCTTGACAATCGGCCCTTCCAATACAACCGATGCCGAAGGCATATCCAGACTGATTGTGTGTACATGCTCTTGTTTGTTTCCTTCTTTAAGCCTTACTTCTGTAATGGATGAGAGTCTGCCTTCAAATCTGGCAGGAAAATATCCTTTATGGAGAATGATGCTTTTCACTGCGTCGCCATTGAAAATAGGGAAAAGATTGTTCAAGTGTCCGGGATGATAGATGGGAACTCCATCCAGCAACAGAAGGTTTTCATCATTACTCCCACCGTTTACCTGAAAATTATCGCCTGATGGCGTTCCGGTGACTCCCGGTAAAATCCATATCTGGGAGAACAGGTCATTCCCACTGAAAGACAGGAGGCTGGCCGGAGTCAGTTCGTCCAGTTCATCGCCCTGTTTATGCGATTTAACCGTTACTTCATCCAATTCAAAAAGTAATGGCTTGAGTTTTGGAAACAATCGACAGTCCCGACTTATATAGATGGATCGCTCATAAGGTTGGTAGCCCATGTAGCTGATACTCATTTTATAGTGCCCTTCGGGAATAAGAAAGCGGAAGATACCGTTTTCATCGGAAAGTGTATATTTTTTCCCGTCAGAATTGTTTTCTAACAGGATTGCAGCTCCGTATAACCGTTCGTCGCTTCCGGATTCGGACACTGTACCACTGAGGCAGAAAGTCTCGGGACGGACTACCTGTATCAGTAACTTGTCACTGGCAAGCGAGGTTGTCCGGATACGGTAACCTTTCAGTATTTCCTCTATCAGTTCTTCTATTGTCATTTCTTGGGAATGTTCTATCCGACAGACTTTATTCAGGTCTATCTGAGAGGGATTGTAGGAGAGTGTAAGACCTTTTTCTTTTTCAATCCATCGGAACCATTGAAGCACTGTAGCTGAAGAGGCATTCACATGAATGCGCTCTTCAGCTATTGAACTCTGTTGAGGCTTGATTTGTCCATATCCTCCTGATAACAGCATACAGAGTATCAAGAATATGTTTGTCCGTTTATTCATAATACAGCCTGTAGTATTTTCCTTTTTCTACAGTGTCGCATTTGCATCCGCAGATAAATGTCAGTTCTTTTAGAATGTTGTTGATATTGTCCAGTTTCAGACGGGTTGTTATGGCATCCTGTTCGAATCCTTTGTCCAGTTCGATACGGATACCGGTATGCTTTGTAATCTCTTGTACAGCTTTTGAAAGTGGAGTCCGTGTAAAGGTCAGTACCGTCGTATTTTCACCGAACAGTTCTTCTGCATTATCAATCTGTCCGGTTTTCATAATACCGTTGGTTACTTCTACCAGCTCATTGGCTGTTAATGTTGTCTCTTGTTGCTCGGTTGTTACACGTACCACTCCATGCTTGACAAAGACTCCCGCTTTATTCTGTTCCTGTGCATCAACCAGAAAAGAGGTACCCAGCACTTCGATTGAAAGGACAGGGACAGTTATTCTAAACGGTTTCTTGTCTTTCTTTACATGGAAAAAAGCTTTACCTTCCATTGTAACTTCTCGGGCATTCCCTGATTCGTAAGTAAGTCGGGTATTGGGGTAAAGAGTTACCTCAGTACTGTCAGGAAGCAGGAGATGCGTGATACCGTTTGTTGCATTGGCATAGTGTTGTAACGCATCCTTCGTATCAGTCTTCAAACTATATAAGATTCCGATTACCGCAATAAGTGCTATTGAAGCGGCAAAAGCCAGTCTCGTATAGTTCTTTTTCCAATTGATGGATAGAACTTTCCGTGGCTTTTCTTCAAGTTTCCCTTCAATTTTATTCCAAGCCTTTTCTGCGTTGAAATCGGGTAGGGAATCAGTTCCTAAAGGAGTATCCATCCACTTTTTCAACTGCTGATATTCATCTGCGTTTGAACGAATCCATGCTTCCAGTTCCGCCTGTTCATTTGCTGACAGGTTTTCATGGGAGAAATGTTTTGCCAACAGTCCGTTTATTTCTTCATTGTCTTTCATTTATGTATATAATTTTGGATGGTTGATATGAATAGGAAAAGGTAGGTTATCAGCATTGGATGGCAAGTCGCAGCATAAGCGCGTAGAAGTCTGATGGCTTTGCTCATCTGATTTTCTACTGTCTTTTCAGAAACAGCCAGTTGCTCGGCGATTTCCTTGTATTTCATGCCTTTCAGTTTAGCCAGCAGAAAGATATTCCGGCATTTGGGAGGCAGTGTAGCAAGGGCTGCCTGGAGTTTCTTTTCGGTAGAGGATTCGTCTTCGGGCTCATCATCCGAAAGGCTGCTTGCGACTCCTGGATTCTCCTCGATTGAGACAGTATCCTCCTGTCTTTTCCTCAGGAAATTGATGCAACGGTGTTTGACCGCAACAGTCATATATGCTGCAAATTCAGAATCAGTCAGTGAATCTTTGTCTTTGTCCCAAACGTGGATGAAAAGTTCCTGTACGATGTCTTCCGCATCATCAGAGTCCGATACATATCCGTAGGCTATGCGGCATAGCCTCGGATAATGTGTCAGAAACCGTGTCTTGAATCTCTCTTTTCTTTCTTTTTCCATAGCAATCCTTGCTGTCTGTCGTTGTCTAGTTAGAATTTCAGGCTTAAGCCGGCAGTAAGGAATCCTTTGCTCCCTAAACCAACTTCTACAAAACCACCGATTCGATCATTTCCCACACTGAAACCAATCGGATTCACCTGGTAAATGAAAGATGTTGTCAAATCGGATTTGCTGAGGTTTTTACGACCTGCCTCAGTCAGTGCATCTTCTGTGTGGCGTGACAGATTGATACCTGCACTGGCAGAGCCATACATTTCAAATAATTCTTTTCGGAGATACACGAACTCAGCAGTCGGCAATACCAGGAAGTTCAGATTCTTCTCTTTGATGGAAGGTGAACTTTCACCTGTCAAAGTCAGTTTGCTGCTACTGCGGGCAAATCCTAAATCGGCTCCGACTTTAAACCGGTTGAGTGAGTAACGGTATCCTAGTCCGTATAAGAGAGTACCTTTCTGGTCAGAACGTTTTCCACCGGTTATCGCATCGGATATTCCTGTTCCCAAGATATCTACTGTGCTTAAGGTTAAACCGTCGCTGACAGAAAATCGTATCTGGTTTCGGTTGTCTGTTTGTCCTTTAGCTAAATTGATACTTGCCAATACACACAAAGATAAAACGATTAATTTTAAATTCATAATTTTTCTGATTTAAAACATTAATAATTCAATTGTTTAGGTTGCCCATTTGGGCTGTTTCATCTCTATAACGTATTGGGTATGGAAACCCCCTATGCATTGTCTAAAAGAAAAAACAAAAGAAAAGATTGTGTTTCTGAAAAAAATAAATGGAAATGTTTGTCGGTTGACTAAAAATATCCTACATTTGTGCCACTTTCAGATGCGGTAATAGCTCAGTTGGTAGAGCATTGGCTTCCCAAGCCGAAGGTCACGGGTTCGAGCCCCGCTTACCGCTCAGGTATTTCAAGCGTTTCCTTCCTGAGGAGACGCTTTCTGTTTTTATAAGTTACCAGATTTTTTCTTTGCGTCCATTTCCCGTTTTTATCCTGAATCCTAGATTCAGTTCCATGTGTTCGGCTCTCAACAGGTGGGCCTTTACATGGTATCCTATGTAAATATTGCCATTTCGGGTCAGTGCATATTTGATTCCTAAGTTCTCATAATAAGGCTTTTCGAATTCTGATGCTACGCCTCCTCGTTCCCTGAGTAAATAATATGCCAGCCCCATGTACATGGTAAGACGTCTGTAATATACTTCGTGACGAGCTACAAGTGCTACGGAATGTTTGTTATAGGTTTGGTTCTGGTAGCCTAATTTCTCGTCTTCTTCCTGTAAGGCATCTGTATATGGATAATAAGTGTAATCCAATCCGATTCCGGAAGCGTAACGGCGGCTATACCTGTACATGGCAGTGGCATGGGCTGTAACTCCTGAATATATGCGATAATCCTTGGTATGATAATTGGGCGAGTCGGGGGAAGTATGATAGCTGTTTATCAGCCATTCACCCATGGAGCTGTTTACATCCCATCCTGCAGACAAATCCATAAAAAAATAAGAGTCGAAAGGTACCTTAAATACCATTTTCTTTGTTGGTTCAGTGGGCTGAAGATAATATTTGGCACCAAGAGAAATGCCTGTAGTATTGATACCTTTGTTCGGACGGTCTACGGCACCGTTTGAGAAATGCTTCAGTTCACCTCCTAGAACCAGTTCCCATTGTGGCGTGATTCGATACCGGGCATATAATCCGAAACCGAAATAGATGGATAACGGGCTGCCAATTAACTCGTTATCTTCGTTGGTGAAACCATCATAAGGTTTGGAGCACCAACCCAAACCATTTTCGAAGGTATAGTTGAAAGAGAATCTATCAGTGCGCAACAGGTCTCTACTGAATGAAGCATATGCTCCCATCATATATCCCGTGCCAGAAATATATGGAGTATTTTCTTTTTGAAGTTTGATGCGATGGTAGTCAGCAAAGAGTAGTCCCACAGAGAGGGAAGGAAAACCGAATAACTGGTCGTATTGACAGCTGTCGGTTGCTAAGGCCCGATGACTCATCTGTAAAGAGTAGACAGAAGAATGATGTGTTCGAATCAATTCCTGGGCATATTCATCGCATGGAATCATATATCCCCAACCTCCTTTAGCCTCTATTGACCACCGCTTTGTCCAATCCTGTTTTGCTGTTTGAGCATAGGCAAAAAAAGGTTGGACAAATAAAGTGGTTAGTAGGAGTATTTTCTCAATCGTCAGTTTTTCATCCCTGTTAATCATCCTGTGTCTTCATATTATTGGAAAAGGTTATTCTTAATCGCAAAGAAAAGAATTCAGTTTACTATTTCCAAGAGAAGCATAGGAAAATTAATGAAAACAGTATAGTAAGTTGTTTATTCGTAAATAGTAATCTTATCCAGGATTCCAGCCAGATAGGCAATGGTTACTCCATAATTGGTCATGGGAATGTGCTGCTCTTTAGCGCTGTTTACTCGATTCAGTACATATTTTCTGTTGAACATACAGGCACCGCAATGAATAATCAGGTCATATCCGCTTAAATCCTGTGGAAAATCAGTGCCGGATACAATATCGATTTGTAATCCGGAACCGATCCTGGTCCGTAGCAAGCGTGGAATCTTCACTCGCCCGATGTCTTCCTTAAGTGGAGCATGTGTGCATGCTTCTGCTATCAGCACTTTCGATGACTCTGTCAACTGTTCAATGGTATTTGCTCCTTGAATGAAATAGTCGATGTCTCCTTTGTAACGGGCGAAAAGAACTGAAAAGGAGGTCAGCTTGGTAGCTTCCGGTTTCTTCTCGTATACAGTCTTGAAGACCTGTGAATCTGTGATTATCAGTTGGGGAGGATTAGCCAATGCCCGTAAAGTTTCATCCAGCTTATCGGTAGTACAACTCATGACGATACACTTTCGGTCCAGCAGTTCACGGATGGTTTGCACTTGTGGAAGAATCAGACGTCCTTTGGGGGCCTGAATGTCTTGGGGCATAACCAGCATGATTATGTCACCGCTTTTTACCAATTTCCCTAAAATGCTGGTCTGTTGACTTTCATCCGGCATCTTGTCCTGAATGCTCTGACGGATTGGCTCGATACCTTGTTTCAATCTGGCACTGACCAGCAAAGGAACTTGGCCGGTCTTCTGCTCGATTGCAAGCATTTCCGCTTCGGCGTTTTCCAGAATGTCGGATTTGTTCAGAATCCAGATGATTGGAATCTTCTTGTCCTTCAGCCGGTTGCTCCATTGGATTTCTTGCTCGATATTGCTATCCGTACATACAATCAGGGCGATGTCCGTTCGTTCTACTGCCCGTAGTGTTTGCTCGATACGCAGATTGCCCAGTTTCCCTTCATCGTCGAAACCGGCCGTGTCAATGAACACGCAGGGGCCTATTCCATGGAGTTCCATGGATTTATATACCGGATCGGTAGTTGTACCTGCTACAGAGGATACTACCGCGACTTCCTGGTTGGTCAATGCATTCAGCAGGGCGGATTTACCGCTGTTGCGTTTGCCGAAAAGCCCGATATGGAGCCTTTCGGAACGGGGGGTATCTTGTAAGCTACTCATATCTTTGGAGTTTAGAAACGGAAATCACGTTTTCCTTGCGCAATGGCAGTTAGATTTTCGAGGGCACGTCGACGGATGGCCGGATTGGGGATTTTTTCCATCTGTTCACGTATCATGCGGACACCCAGTTCACGGGTTTCGGGAGAAGCATAATCTTCCAGATATTCCTGCAATGTCATTAAGGCATTCGGAGCACAGCAGTTGGCTATCTGGCCCGTTTTTACAAGTGACATGAAGCGGTCTCCGGTGCGTCCCTCACGGTAACAAGCCGTACAGAAACTCGGGATATAGCCTAACTTCAACAACCAGGCTACTATTTCGTCCAGAGTACGAGTATCGCTTACATCGAATTGAGCGGAATTTTCTTCCGGTATCTCTGGAGTAGCATATCCGCCTACGCTGGTCTTTGAACCTCCGCTTATCTGTGAAACACCCAGCTCCAATACTTTCTCACGGGAAGCCTGGGATTCACGGGTAGAAATGATCATGCCCGTATAAGGGACTGCAATGCGGATTACAGCTACAATCTTTTGGAAGATTTCATCAGAGATGGCGTTCTGGAAATCGTGAGCGTCAATATCGTCAGCTGAACAGATACGGGGGACGCTGATGGTATGCGGACCCACTCCATAAGTTGCTTCCAAGTGTTCGGCATGCATCAGTAATCCGACGAAATCGTACCGGTAAGTGTTCAGACCGAACAATACACCGATGCCTACATCGTCAATTCCTCCCTGCATGGCACGGTCCATAGCTTCTGTATGATAGGCATAGTTGCTTTTCGGGCCTCTGGGATGGAGCTTTTCGTAATTCTCCTTGTGATAAGTTTCCTGGAACAAGATATAAGTACCGATACCCGCTTCATGCAGACGTCTGTAATTCTCTACGGTTGTAGCCGCAATATTGACGTTTACACGGCGGATGGCACCGTTTTTATGCTTGATGCTATAGATGGTCTGAATAGACTTTAAAATGTATTCGATAGGATTTCGTATCGGGTCTTCACCCGCTTCCAGCGCTAACCGTTTGTGTCCCATGTCCTGCAGGGCAATCACTTCCTGACGGATTTCTTCCTGCGACAGCTTCTTACGTGCAATGGTCTTGTTCTTTGCATGATACGGACAATAGACACAGCCGTTGACGCAATAATTGGACAGATAGAGAGGGGCAAACATGACAATGCGGTTTCCGTAGAATTTCTGTTTGATTTCCCGGGCAAGGGTGAAAATCTCTTCCAGAAGTTCCGGATCATCGCATTCCAGCAATACAGCGGCGTCACGATGGTTCAGTCCTTTGCATGCACGTGCCTTTTCTATCAGCGAACGGATGAGTTCACGATTGTTCTTGTTTGATGCTGCATATTCCAGCGTTTCTGTAATTTCTTCGTGGCTGATGAATTCTTCAGCTTGGGTGGAATCTATCTTGTACATAATACGATATACTGAATGTAAGTTTGTTTTTATAGGGGGTCGGATGTTCCCGGATAATCACCTCTACTTTTATCTATGATATATCCGATGGCTTTCATCCGTTCTTCCAGTAGTTTAAGTCCTTCGGCTGCTTCGGCACCCATGGAGGCCTTGTTGTCATACAAAGCATATTTATGCCGTTGCTGGGAAGGCGACAGGTTGGGCATGACAACATTTGCTCCCGACAGGATTCCGAGTTCACGGCCGTCTGGAACCAATGTGGCGAGTGCCGTAGTTGAAGGAATCAAGGCTTTGGGGTGCATCAACCGAAAAATAGCCAACAAAAGCAAGGTCTGTTTCAGGCTGCCTGTCGGTCGGTCTGCAAACGGAGTGTCGTGGTGGGGGAGGAAGGGACCTATCCCAATCATTTGAGGACGGAAATCACCGATAAACAGAATATCTTCTATCAGATGGTCTATGGTTTGTCCGGGAGACCCTACCATGATGCCCGTTCCCGTCTGGAAACCGATATCTTTCAAGTCATTCAGGCAACGGAGCCTGTTGGACAGGGACATTTTCTCCGGATGCAACATCCGATAATGCTGTTCGTTATGAGTTTCGTGACGAAGCAGATACCGGTTGGCTCCGGCTTCGTAAAAACGACGGTAGGTAGCTGTATCTTTCTCTCCGAGAGAAAGCGTAATCGCTACGTCCGGATAATGTTGCCGGATGGTGGTGATGATATCAATCATCTGTTCGTCGTGCGAACGGCTGTCTTCTCCTCCTTGCATGACGAAGGTGCGGAAACCTAACGCATATCCCTCCCTGCAGCAAGCCAGTATATCTTCTTTGTCGAGCCGATAACGTTCAATGGCCCGGTTACTGCAACGGATACCACAATAGTAGCAGTCATTCCGGCAACAGTTGCCGATTTCTATCAGCCCCCGGATATAGATGCTGTTACCGAAGTGCGTCTGTGCTACTTCGCAAGCTTTCTGTCGGATAAGTGACAGATGTTCATCATCACAGCAGGTTAGGAGTGTACGCAATTTATCGGGAGGCAGTGTCTGCTCCCGATAAAGGCGTTCTATCAAATCTCTCATGAGAGAATTATTTATTCTTCTTTGTACATTTCGTCACTGTTTTCGTACTTCAAGGTACGTTTCAACAGGTCTTGGTTCAACTGACGTTTTCCATTCAACGGATCATTGTAGGCGCTCGGTCCGGTTACGCAACCTCCTTCACAAGCCATCATTTCGATGAATTGTGCGTCTACCTTTCCGGTCTTGGCATAAGCGCGCAGCACACCGATGTTCTTCTTGTTGAAATCAGAGAACTGGAGCATCTTGATGCCGTCGGCTTTCGGGCCCAAGTATGCCTTGACCGCACCTGCTACACCACCGGCTTGTGCAAACCCATGTGCCTCGCACACAGATTCATAGCTTACCTTGTACGGATTTGTCTGCTCGAGTTCGATACCTAATCCCTGGAAGATCGGGTGAAGTTCTTCGAAGGTCATAACGTAGTCTACACATTCATCACGGTCGGCTTCCTTACGTTTGGCAATACACGGGCCGATGAAAACTACTTTCGCATTCGGATATTTCTCCTTGGCGATGCGGGCTGCGTAGTACATGGGCGATCCGGTAGATGAAACGTATTTCTTCATGTCAGGAATATGTTTGTTCACCAGTTCGATGTACGACGGACAGCAGGACGTTGTCATGAATTTCTGTCCTTCTGCCAGCTTCTCCAACAATTCTTTTCCTTCGTTGCTAGTGGTATGCATAGCTCCTTCGGCTACTTCAATCACATCCTTGAAACCGATCTGTTTCAGGGCACCGTAAACCTGGTCGATAGTGGCCTTGAACTGACCGAGGATAGAGGGAGCCGGAATGGCCACCACTTCTTCTCCGCGGCGGATAGCCTCCAGCACGTCGAATACCTGCGAGATTTCGAAAATGGCTCCAAACGGACATGCGTTCAGACATTTACCACAGTAAATACATTTGCTTTCATCGATGTGTTCGACGTTGTGTTCGGTCTTGCTGATAGCTTTCACCGGACAGGCTTCTTCACATGGAACCGGAATGTATACGATGGCGTGATACGGACAACTTTTATGGCAGAGACCACAGCTGATACAAGTATCATGGTCTATGTGTGCCTGGCCGGTTTTCTTATCGAAATGTACGGCGCCTTTCGGGCAATTCATGTAGCAGCTTCTGGCTACACAACCCCGGCACAAGTTACTTACTTCGTAATTTACCTGTACACAAGAAGAACATGCCTCATCAATTACGCACAGGATGTTCTGTTTGATTTTTCCTCGACGCTCCACTGCCTTACGGGCATATTCAGATAGGGGAGTCAGTTCGTCTGTCTCGTCATCCATGTCCCATCCCAACAGAGGAAGCAGTTTGTATTTGGTTACTGCACGTTCCTTGTGGATACAGCAACGTCCTACCGGTTGCGAACGGCGGGGGCTGAATTCCAATGGAATGCGGTCAATTTTTTCAATTAGTTGGTTTTCTTTCCAGAGAGCTACGAGATTTGCTAGCAGCTTGTGCCGGACAATCATTACGTTGTTAGTAAAAGCCATACTTGATCTGGTTTAATGTTAGTTATCCTTGTTGTTAGTCTGCATGTCCTTTCTGCACATGATGCAGAACACACTTAAATTCGTTACAAAATTAAAATAAAATATGGAAAATTCCAAATGGAGAGCCTGTTGCCATCCGGACAATTCATCCTTTCCGAGGAAGATTCTTTGTATAACCGGAACAGGCAGGGAAAAAAGAAGGAGTACTTCCATCGGTACTCCTTGGCTTTTTGGTATCATTTGATTTTGACAGGAATACCCGAAACCATCCAATAGACTTCCTTTGCTTTGGAGGCAATATACTGGTTCGCCCATCCCAATAAATCCGTAAATTTCCGTTGGATTCCGTTTTCGGATACTCCGCCGGCACCGATTTCATTGGTGACAAAGATAAAGGTTGCTTCTTGGGCCGTGAATGCATCGAATTCATGTTTAAGCGCTTGTAGGCTCCGTTCCACATCCGACTGGAAATCAAAAAAGAAATTGGTGGCCCATAAGGTTACACAGTCTATCAGGATGACCCGTCCCGGCAACTGGAGCTGGCTTAATTGCCGTTCTTTTTCCAGGTTGGTCCACTCCGGACCTCGTCTTTTCTGATGGATGCGAACCCGTTCGCGGAATTCGTCGTCCCAGATATGGGCGGTAGCTACATAGACCGGTTGAGGAGAAAGCTTCAATGCCATTTGCTCGGCATACGTACTTTTTCCGGAGCGTTGTCCGCCTGTAATCAGAATGATTCTGCCCATTATTCTTCCGAAGTTTCCGCTGTACGTAGAATCAGTGTCGTCGCTCCCAATGTAAAGATGTCTCCTTCTTCCAACCGCACCTGGTCTTTCGGTCCCAGAATTTCATTCATCAAGAAAGTACCGGTTATGCTGTCATTGTCCCGAAGCGTATATATAATCTTACCCTGTTTGTTGCGTTTCACGTTCAGAATGCAATGACGGCGGTCCATACTCGGGTCGTTTGTCTCAATCGCGATATCTACATCGGTTCCCTTGCTGCGACGTCCTATCAGGTTGTCTCCTTCATGCAGGGGGAATACCTGTTTGAAACCGAATACGTTTTCTATCACTACGATATTCCCGAACTTCCGGGTCCCTTCTGTCTCATCGATGATTTCGGATTTTTGGTTGGCTGCGTTCAGCTTTGATTTCCCGATGCGGATACCGAACTGCTTGTGGCAATTATCACAAAGGAAGACCAGCGATTGGCCTTCCTCGTATCTTGTCTCGTCAAACTGGATGTAGTTGTCACACTTGGGGCATCTAACTCGTTTCATGATTTTATCGTAGGGTCAGTCTTATTTGGTTGTAAAGACCCATGCATCTTTAAATTGGTTGTTAGCTTTAAATTGATTGATTTGCTTATAGGCGTCTGCAGCATCAGTGAATTGCGAAATGGCAACCCGGTACCGTCCGCTGCCGGCTATTACCTGTGCGTCCTTATAGCCCTGTTTCCGATAGACATCAGCCTGTACTTCAGCGTCTGCGGCTTCTGGGAAGCTGGCTACGATGACGTATGATTTCTTTCCTGAGACCTGTTTTTTCGGGGTGGTATTCTCAGCCTTCTTTTCAGAAGCCTTTACCGGGACATTGTCCTTTTTAATCTCTGTCCCCGATGCTTTTGCCTGTTGCTTTTCTGTTTTTTCCACCCGAGGAGCTGCTGCTATCTTTTCGGTCTTGACAGCGACAGGTTTCAAGGTGTTTACATTATTTTTCGGACGGCTTTGCCGACGAGCTTTCTTTAACGAATCTTCTGTGACGCTTGCGTAATCTGTCTGTACGTAGTTGGCCAGTGTCGTTACAATAGATTCACCGCGGATGGCATCGAACATGCTGGTCGAACCCAGTGAAGCATAGTTCGCCTCGTCGACATAGGTATTCTCTACAGGCGTGGAAAGGATAAAGAACAACAGAATTGCCGCGGCTACCGATATCGCGTGCTGTATCCAGTCGGATGACAGGATTCGCTTCCATGCGGTCTGCTTCCACACTACCAATGTCTCTTCCTTCTGCGGATGGATTTCTATGCGTGGCGATGTTTTCGGTGCAGTCGCTTCCTGTTGTATGAGTTTCGGGAGGGTTACCTTTTCCAGCCCATATAGGGATGGGGTAAAAAAGGCATCCTGACGTGGCTCAAATTCGTAAACTCCCTGAACATTGTAATACAACGTGCCGATATTTCCCAATTCTACCTGTCCCTGTTGATAGATATCCTCTTTCAGTTGCGATACGATTCTTTCTATCTTGCGGGTAGCATCCGGGAAATCGGTATTATAGGCTTGCATATACGATTGTACCAACAGCCCGTCGTTCATTACCAGTTGCGGATTGAAGCCAATGGTACGTAGAGGAGGGCAGAACTCGTTGGTCTCCGTGCAATATTGTGCCGGACGATTGTGGGCGATAAATCCTCCCAGTCCCGGAACAATGACACAATCGTTCTCAAGCAATAGTATCTCTATGTGTTTAACTAATTCAATCATATCGCAAATTTAGTGTTTTTATCCATTCTGACATATTTTTCGGGCCTAAAATTTAAGGCCTGAAATAAAAATCAGCCTGTTTGCTGGCGGAACGTGTACTTCAAAAAAGATATCCATGCTTCGTATTCTGCAGGCTGAAAAGATGGTTTTAGTTTTGTGCTTCTATCGGTTTGCACTATCTTTGCAGTACAAAAGAAATTGAAAGAATAAGACAAATGAAAATCGTTGTTGCTGTTCTACTATTGCTGTCCATGTTTGCTTCCTGTACGTCGAAAAAGGCAGGCGAAGAAGGTGCACGGCAGCACGCAACCGATACCCGTGTCCTGGAGGAGCTTCAAGGGGTTTGGTTGGACGATAATACTGAAGCGCCTCTTTTCAAGATTGAGGGTGATTCCATTTATTATGCGGGACAGAATAATGTTCCACAGCAGTTCGCTTTGTTCAACGACACCTTATTTATATATGGTGTACAAACGGTATGCTATCCTGTACGCAGACGTACGGAGCACAGCATTCATTTTGCTACTCCGCAGGGCGACCTGGTATCGTTGCATAAATCGGAAGTCGACTCGGTGTATGTGGATTCACAACAGGAAATTCATCAACCGGTCCAGGAGGTGATACAGAAAGATTCTGTGATTGAATTCAAAGGCGAGAGATACCGTGGCTATGCGTATATCAATCCTACAGGCATTAAGGTGATTCGTCCCGGAATCAGTGAGGAAGGTTTGTCGGTGGACAACGTCTTCTATGACAATGTCATCCACATCTGTGTCTATCAGGGTACTCGCCGACTTTATTCGAAAGATATCAAAAGACCGATGTTCGCCGGACTGGTTCCGGATGATTTCCTGAACAATTCAATCCTTTCGGACATGAATTTCATCGGTGTCGATGCAGACGGGTATGTATTCGAAGCGACACTCTGTATGCCGGATGGGCCTACCTGCTATAATATCCGGTTGTTTGTCGATCTCGATGGGAACCTGACATTCAAGCTTTGCCAATAATCGGCTGTAACCCATTCTGTAGTACATACTAGTCAGGGCGGAACCGAGGAATCACCTCAGTTCCGCCCTGACTACTTTTTAATAGGAGATATCCTTTAAAGTAATTGTTGCTGTCTGTCAGTTGGAAGAATTTTCTTCTCCCGACGGAGATTTCTTTTTCGGCCGGTTGTTGTTCTTCGGCTTTCCGGAATTTTTCCCCTGTGCGTTTCTTTTGTTCCCTCCTTTGCGCTGAGGGCTTCTTCCTTTTTTGCTGCTGCGCGGTTCATAGGCAGGAGCTTCTCCCAATTCTTCGGGCACCGGTATCTTGTAGATTTCTTTTCCCAGAAAATCTTCAATCTGTTTGAACCGGCTCTGTTCCGTTTCGCTTACGAAAGTGATGGCGCATCCGTCGTTGTTGGCGCGCGCTGTTCGTCCGATACGATGGACATAATCTTCACTGTCATGCGGCACATCGTAATTGATGACAAGGCGGATGTCATCGATATCGATTCCTCTGGCTACGATGTCGGTCGCTACCAGCATATTGATTCTTCCGTTCCGGAATTCATGCATGATTTCTTCCCGTTGTGACTGGTCGAGGTCTGAATGCATTTCGCCTACATTCAGTTTTATGCGTTTGAGCGCCTTGGTCACTTCTTTCACTTTCAGTTTGGAAGAGGCGAAGATGATGACACGTTCCGGCGACTGTTCCTTGAACAGGGACTGGATGATGCCTAGCTTCTGTGCTTCGTAACATACATAGGCGACTTGGATAATCTTGTCTGCAGGTCTTGAAACAGCCAACTTGACTTCTACAGGGTCTGTCAGGATGGTTTTGGCCAACTGCTGGATTTTGGCAGGCATGGTGGCCGAGAACATGATGGTCTGTCTTTCTTTCGGCAGGTATTTGACTATCTGCATGATATCGTCTGCAAATCCCATGTCCAGCATGCGGTCAGCCTCATCAAGGATGAAGAAAGATACTCTCGACAAGTCAACGTAGCCCAGGCTCAAGTGGCTGATAAGTCGTCCTGGAGTTGCGATGACTACATCGGCCCCCAACGTCAAGCCTTTTTTCTCCTGTTCGAAACGGACACCGTCATTTCCTCCGTAAACCGCTACACTGGATACCGGCATGAAGTAGGAAAATCCTTCCATCTGCTGGTCTATCTGTTGGGCCAGCTCACGGGTAGGGGACATGATGATACAGTTGATGGAATCGTCGGGATATCCACCTTTGCTTAGCTGGTTCAGTACCGGCAACAGATAGGCGGCAGTCTTTCCCGTTCCCGTTTGGGCAACTCCAATCAAATCTTTCCCTTCCAACAGGACGGGAATCGTGTGCTCCTGAACCGGTGTACACTCCTTGAAATTCATGGCATCCAATGCCTGTAGTACACTTTCTTCGAGGTTAAGTTCTGAAAAATTCATATATATAAAATATCCTTATGTTTCATTTAGAGTTTTCCTTGTTCTTCCAGGTAGGAATCCTTGAAGCCCAGGAAATAAAGTACACCGTCCAGTCCGATGGTATTGATAGACTGTTTGGCATTGGCGACAACCTTCGGTTTTGCATGGAAAGCGATACCGAGTCCCGCGACAGAAAGCATCGGCAGGTCGTTTGCGCCGTCGCCTACAGCAATCGTCTGTGCAATGTCCACTTTCTCAACCTGGGCTATCAACTGGAGCAGTTCGGCTTTTCGTTTCCCGTCTACAATGTCGCCCACGTAGCGTCCGGTCAGTTTCCCGTCCTTGATTTCCAATTGGTTGGCATAGACATAATCGATGCCGAACTTATCTTTCAAATAATTACCGAAATAGGTAAATCCACCCGACAGGATGGCAATCTTGTAGCCGTATCGTTTCAGTACGAACATCAGGCGTTCCACGCCTTCTGTTATCGGAAGATGCTCGGCGATGTCACGCATCACTCTTTCGTCCAGTCCTTTCAGCAAAGCGACGCGTTCGGTAAAACTTTCTCGGAAATCGATTTCTCCACGCATGGCCCGTTCTGTGATGGCCTTTACCTGGTCGCCGACTCCTGCACGCATGGCCAGTTCATCGATGACTTCCGTTTCAATCAGGGTAGAGTCCATATCGAAACAAATCAGGCGGCGCATACGGCGGTACATGTTGTCCTGTTGGAAGGAGAAGTCCATAGACAGGCTGGAGCTCAGGTGCATCAGGTCACGCTGCAGCTCTTCCATATCTTTCGGGGTTCCACGTACAGAAAATTCGATACATGCGCGTACATTGGCTTTCTTTTCGTCCAATGGAATACGGCCGGTCAGTCGGCGGATGCCGTCAATGTTCAGGTGCTGCTCTGCCAACAGACGGGTAGCACCGGCTATCTGTTTGGCACTCAGTTTCCGGCCCAATAGCGTCAGAATGTATCGGTTCTTTCCCTGCATGCTTACCCATTCGTCATATTCCTCGTAGGAAATGGGGTAGAAGCGGATATTGATTCCCAGGTTGGAAGCCTGGAACAGCAGGTCCTTCATGATGTTTCCCGAATCCGATTCTTTGCACTTGAACAAGATTCCGAGCGATAACGTACTGTGGATATCAGCCTGGCCGATATCCATGATATCTACTTCATATTGCGACAGGATTTCCGTAATTGATGCGGTAAGTCCCGGACGATCTACTCCATTGATGCGGATTAAGATCAGCTCTTTTTTATTCTCCATTCCTTTACGTGGTTTTCTCTAATCTGCAAATGTACGAATTTAAAGCTATTTTGACAGCATTTAGGCTTAAAAAAGCATGTTTATTTTATCTGTTACAAGTCATAAATGTGTTAAAAAACATGTTTTATGGGCAGAAGATGATGTAATATCGGCAGAAAGCACTATCTTTGCAGCAGATTTCTTAACCAGTAGTGCTGATTTTCAGCGCAAAAGTAATGTTCCGGGTTGAAATCACTGTAAAAGGACAGTCCCGGATAGTATTAACTAAAATCGTGTTACATGATTAAAAGTGTAAAATGGATTTTTGTTGTATTAGTATTCAGTTCCTTAATCTCTCTCTCCTTTCGGAATGATGAGAGTGCTTTCACAGAGGGACTCCGTGTAGGTGAAGAAGCTCCGGAGTTATTGCTCTGTAACCAGATGCAGCCGCTCGACCTGCATGCCCCGGCGGGGTCTTATACTTTGTTGAGCTTTTGGGCCAGTTATGATGCAACCTCCCGTCTGACGAATCTGTCGCTGAATCGGGTTGCCGAGCATAACTCCCGCATAAAGATGATTTCTGTTTCTTTTGACGAATACCGCTCTGCATTTAACGCTTCGGTACGTCAGGACGGGCTTTCAGAAGCATCGTGCCATTGGGAGACAGAAGGCGAGAAGTCGGAAATTTACAAGCGTTACGGCTTGAAAAGCGGTTTCAAGAACTACTTGCTCGATAGTGAAGGCAAGGTTGTTGCTTGTAATGTTACCTCCGATGAACTGACAGCTTTGTTGGAGAAGTAAGGACTTCTGCCAGATGAAGATGAAAAATTGAATACAACAAAAAGTAAGGGTTGCTTTAAACTGCTGTTTGCAGTTTGAGGCGACTTTTTTTATGCCTTTCCGGTTCTTCCGGCAATTCATTCCAGGACTTTTATCCCGCTTTCATGCCTGTTCTGAAAACGTCCGTTCGTTTATATGGAAACGTCCGTTCGTTCAAGTGAAAACTTGCTCAGGTTTCAACTAAAACGAACAGACGTTTTATTATGGTCTTTCTTATCTGTAGATGGGCCGCTTATTTCGGTGCCTTCCGGTACAGGTAGATGGCTATGAACAGGTAAAGGACGTTAGGAATCCATACGGCGATACTGGCAGGCACATTTCCATTGATAGCGAAAGTAGACGAAATGGTCTGGAACAGGATGTACGAGAAACTCAGTGCGATACCGATACCCAGGTGAAGTCCCATTCCTCCTTTCCGCTTCTGCGAAGAAAGGGATACCCCGATGACTGTCAGGATGAAAGCGGCAAAGGATGTAGCGATCCGTCGATGGTATTCCACTTCGAAGATTTTAATGTTGGCAAATCCTCGCTGTTTCTGTTTCTGGATGTAGCTGTGCAGTTGTGGGCTGGTCATGGTTTCCTGCTGTCCACGGGTTATCAGAAAATCCTGCGGTTCCATGTTGATGATAGTATCCAGTCTGTCTCCCCGGGTGATGGTTTCTTTCATGCCCTTCATTTCACGGATCATATAGTCTCTTACTGTCCACTTGTGGACTGCCGTCGTATCATACGTGATACGTCGTGCGGTCATATGCGATACCAGCTGGTGGCTCTCAAACTTATCCAACGAGAAGCGGTAGCCTGTTTTGTTGTAGTCTTCGTACCGCTCCATGTAAGCGATGACTCCCGAGTCCACCTCCAACTGAATGTTCCGGGCGTATGTATCCGATTTTTTCTTCTTATAGATACTTTCGAACCGCAAGCGGGTAACGCTGCCTGTCGGAATGACCTCGGTACTTAATACATAAGTCACCAAGGCGATGCAGGCGGCCGAGATCATGTACGGGTACATCAGACGCTTGAAACTCATACCTGTAGAGAACATGGCGATGATTTCAGAATTTTCCGCCAGTTTTGAGGTAAAGAAGATAACCGCTATGAATACGAACAGCGGACTGAACAGATTCGTATAATAGGGGATAAAGTTCAGGTAATAGTCGAAGATGATGGCCTTCAGCGGTGCCCGGTTGTTGATGAACCGGTCGATGTTCTCGTTGATGTCGAACACCACAGCAATGGAAATAATCAGTGCGATGGCAAAGAAGTATGTTCCCAGAAACTTGACGATGATGTATCGGTCAAGCCTTTTCAGCGGCTTCTTCTTCATCCATTGCGGAATATTCCATGAGCGTTTCAGCAGTCTCTTAAGCGGGTTCTCTTTCATGTGTGTATTTATAATCTCGTTGACAGACGTTTAACCATAACAGTTTTCCAACTGGAGAAGTCGCCTTCGATGATGTGTCGGCGTGCTTCCTTCACCAACCAGAGATAGAAGGCCAGGTTGTGGATGGAAGCTATCTGAAGGGCAAGCAGTTCCTGAGCGTGGAACAGGTGGCGCAGATAAGCACGGCTGTACATTGTATCTACATAAGAGGCACCGTCGGCTTCGATGGGCGAGTAGTCGTTCTCCCATTTCTTGTTGCGCATGTTCATGATGCCGTCCTTGGTGAAAAGCATACCGTTACGTCCGTTTCGTGTAGGCATGACGCAGTCGAACATGTCGACGCCCCGTTCGATTCCTTCCAAAATATTGACAGGGGTTCCTACTCCCATCAGGTAGCGCGGCTTGTCGGTAGGCAGAATTTCATTGACTACCTCAATCATTTCATACATCTTTTCGGTAGGTTCACCTACAGCCAGGCCACCGATGGCATTTCCGTCAGCACCTTTGGAAGCGATGTATTCGGCCGAACGCTTACGTAAATCCGGATAGACACATCCCTGAACGATAGGGAAGAGGGATTGGTGATAGCCGTATTTCGGTTCCGTTTCGTTGAAACGGGTGATGCAACGGTCCAGCCAACGGTGTGTCAGTTCCATGGATTTCTTGGCATAGGTGTAGTCGGATGTGCCCGGTGCGCATTCATCGAAGGCCATCATGATATCAGCTCCGATGGTACGTTCGATGTCCATGACCCGCTCCGGTGTGAACAAGTGTTTCGAACCGTCTATGTGCGAACGGAATTCCACTCCTTCTTCCTTGAGCTTCCGGATACCCGACAATGAGAAGACCTGGAAGCCTCCACTGTCGGTCAGCATGGGGCGGTCGAATCCGTTGAACTTATGCAATCCACCGGCTCCCTCTATGATGTCCAGTCCCGGACGAAGATAGAGGTGGTAGGTGTTCCCCAGGATAATCTGAGCCTTGATGTCTTCTTTCAGTTCATGCAGGTGTACTCCTTTGACACTTCCCAGTGTACCTACCGGCATGAAAATCGGTGTTTCAATCTGCCCATGGTCGGTCGTAATCAGACCGGCACGGGCATTCGACTTCGGGTCAGTATGTTGTAATTCAAATTTCATAGTTATGCTTTTGTCTTTTCTTTTTCTTCGTTTACACTGAGGTCTATCGCATCGGCCACCTTTTCATTGGTCAGTGAGAGCTGCAGCACTTCCTTGATGTCCTTTACATAATGGAAGGTCAGTCCCTGCACGTAGATAGGTTGTATCTCTTCAATGTCCTTACGGTTCTCTTCGCACAGGATAATCTCCTTGATTCCAGCACGTTTGGCCGCCAAGATCTTTTCGCGGATTCCACCGACAGGCAGAACTTTGCCTCGCAGCGTAATTTCGCCGGTCATGGCCAGATTCGGCTTCACCTTCCGCTGGGTCAATGCAGACGCAAGTGAGGTTACCATGGTGATACCCGCCGACGGTCCGTCTTTCGGAATAGCCCCTTCCGGTACGTGGATGTGGATGTTCCAGTTGTCGAATACTTCGGTAGGCAGATTCAGCAGGTGGCTGTGGGCCTTCAGGTATTCCAGTGCCAGCATGGCCGATTCTTTCATCACATCTCCCAGGTTTCCGGTCAGTGTCAGTTTTCCGCCTTTTCCTTTGCTCAGGCTGGTCTCTACAAACAGGATTTCTCCGCCTACGGCAGTCCATGCCAGACCCGTTACTACACCGGCATATTCATTGCCCTGGTATTTGTCCCGTGAATATTCGGGCGCGCCCAGATAAGCCTTGATGTCGGCCGGTTTCAGTTCGTGCTGTCCGGTGAAACGGTCGCTGGCAATTTCAAGGGCGATTTTACGCATTACCTTGCTGATTTTCTTTTCCAGTTCTCGTACACCACTTTCGCGGGTATAGTTCTCGATGATGTATTCGATGGCGGCTTTCGTGAACTTGACATGCTCCTTCTGTAAGCCGTTGGCCTGCATCTCTTTCGGAATCAGGTGCCGTTTGGCAATCTCGATCTTTTCTTCTGTGATGTAGCCGCTCACTTCAATCAGTTCCATACGGTCCAGCAATGGGGTAGGAATGGTTCCCAGGTTATTGGCAGTAGCGATGAACATCACTTTTGAAAGGTCGTAATCCATGTCTATGTAGTTGTCATGGAACGTATTGTTCTGTTCCGGGTCAAGCACTTCCAGCATGGCGGAACTCGGGTCACCCCGGTGATCGCTTCCCAATTTGTCGATTTCATCGAGGATGATTACCGGATTTGAAGTTCCTGCCTTTATCAGACTTTTGATGATACGTCCCGGCATAGCTCCGATGTAAGTCTTGCGGTGTCCGCGGATTTCTGCTTCATCGTGAACGCCTCCTAGTGACATACGGACATATTTCCGTTTCAAAGCACTGGCAATGGAACGTCCTAACGAGGTTTTTCCGACTCCCGGAGGACCGTACAGGCAGATAATCGGCGATTTGAGGTCTCCTTTCAGCTTCAAGACCGCCAAGTGTTCCAGAATACGTTCCTTTACTTTTTCCAGACCGTAGTGGTCCTTGTTCAGCACCTTCTCCGCATTTTGCAGATTGATGTCGTCTGTAGAGTAGGTCTCCCACGGCAAGGCGAGTAAGGTCTGTAAATAAATCAGTTGTACATTATAATCAGGAGATTGCGGGTTGATGCGTTCCAGCTTGTTTACCTCGCGTTCGAAGATGTCGGCAACTTCTTTTGACCAGGCTTTTTCTTTGCCTTTGTTACGTAAATCTTCTATCTCGTCGTCCTGGCTGTTGCCCAGCTCGTCCTGGATATTCTTTATCTGTTGTTGAAGGAAATATTCTTTCTGCTGACGGTCCAGCTCTTCGCGGGTACGCATCTGGATGCTTTGTTTCAGTGCGGCCAGCTGGATTTCCTTGTTCAGAATCTGAATTAGCCGATAGAGTCTGTCTTTCAGGTTGTTTATCTGTAATAAGTCAATCTTGTCTTCTACAGTGAACGGGAAGTTGGAACAGATGAAGTTTACCAGCATCTCGTTGTTCTCCAGGTTCTTGATGGCAAATGCCGCATCTGGACTCAGGTTGTCGGAGATGTCGATGAATTTGCTGCTCATCTCGCGGCAAGTATCCATCAGCGCCTTGAACTCGGTCGTTCCTTCTACCTTCATGTCTTCCTCGATGCGGGTGACCTTTCCTGAAAGGTACGGACGTAATGAGGTGATTTTATCTATATGTACTTTCGGACCGTTTGCCTGAAGGATGACGGTGGTGGAACCTCCCGGCATCTCGAATATGCGGAGTACCTTACCGATAACGGCTGTAGGGTAGAGGTCTTTCTGAACAGGGCTTTCCACTTCGCTCACCATTTGTGTAGAGATGACGATAAATGATTTGCTCTTTAACGCAGCATTCACCAGCTTTAAGGTAGCTCTGCGGCCAACGGTAACCGGCATGGCAACCGAAGGGAACATGACCATGTTGCGTAACGTCATCACCGGAAATTCATTCTCAAGCTCCTCGGGAGAAATCTCCAAAGGGGCTGTTTCAATTTCCGCCAGCATAGAGATGTCTTCATTCTCCGTATTCATCACGATTTTATCTTTTCTTACTTTCTTAATCATAATCAGTTTCCGTCTACAATTGTTAAAAGGGAGCTTTTCCCCAAAACGGCTACAAAGTTAAGCATTCCACTTTATATTCTAAAGTACATTCGCTTCAAATAGTTATTAATTATCGCAAATATTGTCTGCCGTTTCTTGATTTTTTGGTTACTTTTGTCGCATAAAAGCAAGAATACTCATGGCAAATTCCTATTTCCAGTTCAAGCAGTTCAAGATAACCCAGGACCGTTGTGCGATGAAAGTCGGTACGGACGGCGTGTTATTGGGGGCTTGGGCGCCACTAAAAAAGTCATGCAAGGTGTTGGATATCGGTACTGGGACAGGCCTGGTAGCCTTGATGTTGGCGCAACGGTGCAGCTCTGCTTGCATTGAAGCGATAGATATCGATGAGTCTGCTGTCGCACAGGCGCGGGAGAATGTGGCGGATTCACCGTGGCCGGAGCGTGTGGACGTATGTCAGATGGATGTTAAGAATGCTCCACAAACCTGGAAAGAAACGTTTGACTGTATTGTGTCAAATCCTCCTTACTTCGTCGATTCACTGAAATGTCCGGATAAGAGCCGGATGGTGGCTCGGCATACGGCGGAACTCGATTTTCCGGCATTGGCTAAATCGGCCTCTTTCCTGCTGAATGAAGAAGGCATGTTCTCAGTGGTACTCCCGGCAGATGCATATACTTCTTTTGTTTCTTCTTGTCTGCGTGAAGGCCTTCATCTGCAACGGGTTCTTTGGGTACATACCAAGCCTGACATTCCGGCAAAAAGGGTGTTGATGACCTTTGTCAAGCAGGCTGTAGACGAGACGGAGCAGGAACATCTTACCGTCGAAGTGAGCCGCCATGTGTATAGCCCTGAATATGTATCGCTTCTGAAAGATTTTTATCTGAAGCTGTAGTCAGTTTTTCTTCTTGTTGGAGAGTTGGCGGAGCAGGTTCTGGTTGAGCTGCAGGAATTGTTTGTGTCGGGCCGCAATCAGACTGGAGATTGGGCGTTGGCCGACGAAGTCTGTAAAATGCTGAAGCAGGCTGAACGGTTCCATGGTGTTCCGTGGGTTTTCCGGCGCAACAACGTTGAGTCCTCCTTGGATGATTTCCACCTTCAAGTCTTTTCCTCCCATGATGGGGTCTCCGTCAAAATGGAAGACACCTTCAGATTCCCGGTGGATAACGATGCTTTTGTCTTTCATGGTTTTTATGCGGCTGTTTTGGTCGATGGTCTTGTTGAACAGCTGAAATGACAGAGCCGGTACATCCAGTACGGTAAAAGGTTCTAGAATTGTCACATCCATCATGCCGTCTGTGAGCGAAGCCTGGGGGGCGATATAGGCGTTGTTTCCGTATTGGGAAGCATTGGCACAAGCTATCAGAAATGCTTTGTAACTTACTGTCCCTGAGGAGTTCTCAATGGTGTATGTCTCCGGCTTATAGGTCAGGCTCTCACGCAGGGTGTTCTCCAGGTAAGTAGCCAACCCGCGTTTTCCCGAATCGGCGAACTTGAGGCTGACAAAAGCATCGAATCCGACTCCGCATGTGCAGAAGAACGGATGGCTGTCAATGATGCCGTAGTCTATTTTTTTTACGAATCCTTTGTTGAGTATGTCAATGGCCTTTTTAGGGTCGAGAGGAATGTGCAGGTGACGGGCCAATCCGTTTCCGGAACCACATGGAATGATTCCCATGGATGTGTTGGTGTGTACCAGTGAACGGCCCACCTCGTTGATGGTTCCGTCGCCGCCGATAGCCACTACGATGTCAGCATGCTGACGGACCGCCTCTTCGGCTAACAGGGAAGCATGTCCGGCATATTCTGTACCTCGGACAATATATGAATAACGTTCCTTGTCGATGAGTTCATCGACAAGCTGCAGAATTATATGCTTGTTATGTGTCCCCGAGATAGGGTTTACAATGAATGTAATATGTTGTCTAGAGTTCATGTTGTATGCCTTACATAATGCCTTGCAAAAATACTATTTATTCCGTCTTATCAGATATAATTTAGCGATATTTGGCAATAAAGTTGATTTTTTTAGTTGGATTGGCGCTATGTTCCGAGAAATTGTTATCTTTGCACGTTCTTTTTAAAAATTGAAAATAAGATTTCAAAACTATAAATAAAAGCCAGCGTGCTTATCAACAATTAGAATATGGGATTATTACAAGACAGATTGAGTAAATTCAGAACACCTCAGATGTATATGGAACGGGGTGTCTATCCTTATTTTCGTGAAATAGATAGCGCCCAGAACACAGAAGTGATGATGGACGGAAAGAAGGTTCTGATGTTTGGGTCTAATTCGTATCTGGGGTTGACTTACGACAAGCGGATTATTGAGGCTGCAATTGCTGCAACCCGTAAATATGGTACAGGGTGTGCAGGTTCACGTCTGTTGAACGGAACACTGGATATCCATATTAAACTGGAAAAGGAACTGGCTGAATTTGTAGGAAAGGACGAATCTCTGTGTTTCTCTACCGGCTTTACCGTAAATGAAGGCGTCATTCCTCAGTTGGCAGGCCGTGGAGATTATATCATCTGCGATGACCGTGACCATGCTTCAATTGTAGACGGTCGTCGTCTTTCTTTTGCTACCCAGTTGAAGTATAAACACAATGATATGGAGGCTTTGGAAAAGGAACTCCAGAAATGTGAACCGGATGCGTTGAAGCTGATTGTAGTGGATAGTGTATTCTCTATGGAAGGTGATTTGGCTAATCTGCCTGAAATCGTCCGCTTGAAGAAGAAATACAACGCTACGATTTACGTTGATGAAGCTCACGGATTGGGCGTATTCGGACGTAACGGACGCGGTGTTTGTGACCATTTCGGTTTGACGGACGAAATTGACTTGATTATGGGTACATTCAGCAAATCATTGGCTTCTATCGGTGGTTTTGTCGCCGGCGATAAGGATGTCATCAACTGGTTGCGTCATAATGCCCGTTCTTATATCTTCCAGGCTAGTAACACTCCGGCAGCAACAGCTGCGGCTATTGAGGCGCTTAATATTTTGAAAACAGAGCCTGAACGTCAGGAAAATCTGTGGAAGATTACCAACTATGCATTGGCTTCATTCCGTGAGGCTGGTTTCGAAATCGGAGACACAGAAAGTCCGATTATTCCGCTTTATGTGCGTGATACTGACAAGACTTTCGAGGTGACTAAACTGGCTTTCGATGAAGGCGTGTTTATCAATCCGGTTATTCCGCCGGCATGTGCACCGCAAGATACATTGGTTCGCTTTGCGTTGATGGCTACCCATACCAAAGAACAGGTTGACTTCGCTATCGACAAGTTGAGCAAGTGTTTCAAGCAATTGGGTATCTTGAAGTAATTGCTTTATATTTCACCCGTAATACTGATGTGTACGGGGGACACAAATAAAAAGGCGTGTAAGTTGATGATAGAATGACTTACACGCCTTTGTTTTGTATACTGATAGAGAATGTTTACTGGTTGTCAAGGATGAATTTACGTACTACATGAGCTACACCGTCTTCTTCGTTTGACAGTGTGATGTAGTCGGCGCTTTCCTTTACGATATCCTGTGCGTTCGCCATGGCCACTCCCAAACCAGCAAATTGAATCATAGACAAGTCGTTGAAGCCGTCTCCGATGGCAATCATTTCATCTTTTGTCATGTTGATTTCCTTCAATAATACAGCCAAGGATTGGGCCTTGTCGATGCCTTTAGGTACCAGTTCCAGAAAATAGGCTTCAGAACGGAATACACCCATCCGGTCTTTCAGATGCTCATACATTTCCTTCTCTAAGATAGCTAAGCGGTCGGGGTCTCCTACAATCAGACATTTGGCGATAGGATGTTTGACGGCAGCCAGAAAATTGTCGACTTTTTTGATTTTCATACCATTGAGTTTCGCTTCCTTTATGAGGTATTCATCGTCTGGGGTTTCCGTCAATACGTATTCGCCGTCGTATGTCAGGATTGCAAACTGGTTTTTCTTGGCGCACTCATATAAATAAGGTAGGACTGCATGGTCTAGCAGGTTCTTGTACATCATTTCTTTGGTTTTCCAGTCGATGATTTCACCACCATTGTAGGACAGGATGTATCCTTCATACTTTTCCAGCTGAAGTTTTTCTGCCAGTGGTGCCACACCGTATGTCGGTCTGCCGGAGGCCAGAACTATTTTGATTCCTTTTTCCTGGGCTTCCGTCAATGTCTGAAGAGTATTAGGGGTGATTTCTTTCTTCGAATTGGTCAGTGTTCCGTCCAGGTCTAAAACGAGCAATTTATATTTCATAGTTTTTTTATTAAGTTCGTGGTGCAAAGATAGTATAATATTCAAAATTTTTCGTATTTTTCGTGAGATTCACTTTGTTGGTGAATGAAAATGTTGAACGCTTATAAAATGTAGATAGATGGAGTTGTTTGGAGATTTTGCATTGCGTTTGTTGGTCGCCGGACTCATGGGAGTGCTGATAGGGCTGGAGCGTGAGTATCGTGCCAAAGAGGCTGGATATCGGACTCATTTCTTGGTTGCCCTAGGAAGCTGTCTGATGATGATTGTTTCTCAATATGGCTTTACGGATGTTCTTGAAGCGGATTTGGTACGCTTGGACCCGAGTAGAATCGCGGCTCAGGTGGTCAGTGGCATCGGTTTTATCGGGGCAGGTACTATTATTCTGCAGAAGCAGGTTGTTCGTGGGCTTACCACTGCTGCCGGCATTTGGGCGACAGGTGGAATTGGACTGGCGATTGGTGCCGGTATGTATGCTATTGGCGTGACGGCTACTTTGTTGGCGCTGGTCGGTCTGGAGCTTTTGAGTCACTTTTTCAAAAGTTTGGGGATGCGCAACCTGGTTTTGGAATTCAATACAGAAAATCGTGATATCATTTCGGATGTTTCAGCTTTCTTCAATGACCGGAACTATATTGTCGTTTCATACGAAATGAAGGAGACTCCTTTGGGGGCTGGACAAATACTTTATCGGGTAAGCATGGTGATTAAAGCCAAGAAAATGAACGAGGAAGGCTTACTGCTTCTGATGATGCACAAATTTCCGGGAGTAACCGTGACAAAGATTATCTGATGTGTGCTATGGATGAGGACTATTCTTTGGGAGAAGATTGTAGGGCTTGGACCGGCTCTTTTTATCCAAAAGATGTTACTTTTTTGTCTTTCTGTGACGGAATATTCTGTTTTTTCTGCTAACTTTGCACGTCAGATTAAGTTTGATAGTCATTATGAGTAGAAATAAGATAAACTGGAGAGTTCCGAAAGGAGCTGAACTGACGGAACTGGACAAGAAGGTACTTTATTTTCAGAATAAAGGTCATTTGGTTCCGTCACGTAAACTGATCAAGACTCCAGAACAGATTGAAGGCATCCGTAAAAGCGGTATCATCAATACAGGGGTGCTGGATCTTGTCGCTCAGGAAATTCATGCCGGTATGAGTACGGCAGAAATAGACAAGTTGGTGTATGACTATACCGTCAGCCACGGAGCTATTCCGGCTCCGCTGAATTATGAAGGATTCCCCAAAAGTGTATGTACTTCCATTAATGAAGTGGTATGTCACGGCATTCCTTCAGAAGAAGAGATTCTGGAAGAAGGTGATATCATCAATGTAGATGTGTCTACTATTCTGGATGGATATTACTCGGATGCTTCTCGTATGTTCATTATCGGAAAGACAACCCCGGAAAAAGAGAAACTGGTGCGTGTAGCTAAGGAATGTCTGGAAATCGGTATGCAGGCCGCACAGCCTTTCGGCTTTGTAGGTGATATCGGTAATGCCATTGAGAAGCATGCCAAAAAGAATGGCTTCTCAGTTGTACGTGATTTGTGCGGGCATGGAGTAGGCCTTGAGTTTCATGAAGAACCGGATGTAGAGCACTTCGGACGGAAAGGTACAGGTATGCTGCTGGTTCCGGGTATGGTCTTCACTATTGAACCGATGATTAATATGGGGACATGGGAAGTCTTTATTGATGAAGAGGACGGCTGGACAGTTGTGACCGAAGATGAAAAACCTTCTGCACAATGGGAGCATACGTTCTTAATGACTGAACACGGACTCGAAATTTTGACTTACTAAAAAAGAAAATCATGGATACAATTATATTGGGTATTGAATCTTCCTGTGACGACACTTCGGCTGCTGTTATAAAGAATGGCGTATTGCTTTCAAGTGTCATAGCCAGTCAGGCGGTTCATGAGGCTTATGGAGGTGTTGTTCCGGAACTGGCTTCACGTGCCCATCAGCAGAATATTGTCCCGGTTGTTCACGAAGCTTTAAAGAGAGCCGGCGTGACGAAGGAGCAGCTGAGCGCTGTGGCATTTACTCGTGGACCAGGACTGATGGGTTCACTTCTGGTAGGAGTTTCTTTTGCCAAAGGCTTTGCGCGTGCCTTGGATATTCCGATGGTTGAAGTGAACCATTTGCAGGGCCATGTTTTGGCGCATTTTATCAAAGAGTCGGAAGACGACCATAATCAACCGAATTATCCTTTCATCTGCCTGTTGGTTTCAGGTGGAAACTCACAGATTATTCGGGTAAACGCCTATAATAATATGGAGGTCTTGGGACAAACCATCGATGATGCGGCCGGAGAAGCCATTGATAAATGTTCCAAGGTGATGGGATTAGGTTATCCGGGAGGTCCGATTATTGATAAGTTGGCCCGTCAGGGAAATCCAAAGGCATTTTCATTCAGTAAACCTCATATCCCCGGATATGATTACAGTTTCAGTGGCTTGAAAACTTCATTTTTGTATTCGTTGAGAGATTGGGTAAAGGAAGATCCGGATTTTGTAGAACACCATAAAACGGATTTGGCAGCATCTCTGGAGCATACGATTGTAGATATCCTGATGGACAAGTTGCGGAAGGTTGTAAAAGACACCGGTATTAATGAGGTGGCTGTTGCCGGAGGCGTTTCTGCCAACAACGGGCTGCGAAATGCTTTTCATGAACACGCGCAGAAATATGGATGGAAAATTTACATTCCTAAATTCGGTTATACGACCGACAATGCTGCCATGATTGCCATAACAGGCTATTTCAAGTTCCTGGATAAAGATTTTTGTTCGATAGATAAACCCGCATATTCACGGGTAACCATTAAATAACTTAATTGATAAATTTATGTCAGTAGAAACTAAAACACTCAGTAAGGAAATAAGTGAGATCTTCTGGAGAGAAGGCTTTACTTTGGCTACTGCAGAGAGCTGTACAGCTGGACATGTGGCGGCCATCATAACTGCTATCCCTGGTAGTTCCCGTTTCTATAAAGGCGGCATTGTAGCGTATGCAGATGAAGTCAAACGGAATCTGCTGCAAGTAAAAGCGGAAACGCTTGAGACTCATGGGGCTGTCAGTGAAGAAACTGTGGTGGAACTGGTGCAGGGTGCCATGGACACCTTGGGTACCGATCATGCAATTGCAACATCAGGCATTGCCGGTCCTGGAGGAGGTACTCCGGAAAAGCCAGTTGGAACCATTTGGGTTGCTGCAGGTGATAAAAAGAGAATTTTGACTGCCAAGTTGAGCGAAGATAACGGAAGAGACCTGAATATCCAGGCTGCAACCATAAAAGCACTCCAATTACTGCTTGAATTGGTTCAAAACAACGAAAATGAACAGTAAAGTGCAAATAAGTTGTGAAAAACTTGTTTATTAAAAATAAAATCGCTTACTTTGCACTCCGTTTGAGAGAACCATGAATAAAACTATAAAAACTAGATAGAAATGTCGAAAATTTGTCAAATTACCGGAAAGAAAGCCATGATTGGCAACAATGTTTCACACTCTAAGAGAAGAACAAAAAGAACTTTTGATGTGAACTTGTTTACTAAGAAATTCTACTATGTAGAACAGGATTGCTGGATTAGCCTGAATATCTGTGCTAACGGCTTGCGAGTTATTAACAAGAAAGGCCTGGACGCAGCGCTGAATGAAGCAGTTGCCAAAGGTTATTGTGATTGGAAAACTATCAAAATTATTGGTTAATTAAAAGGAGAAAAGAACTATGGCTAAGAAAGCTAAAGGTAATAGAGTACAAGTAATTCTTGAATGCACAGAAATGAAGGATAGCGGTATGCCGGGAACATCTCGTTACATTACCACTAAGAACAGAAAGAATACAACTGAAAGATTGGAACTGAAGAAGTACAATCCGATTTTGAAAAGAGTAACAGTACATAAAGAAATTAAATAATATAGACCATGGCAAAGAAAACAGTCGCAACCCTTCAGACAGGTAAAGAAGGCCGTTCTTATACTAAGGTTATCAAGATGGTTAAGTCTCCGAAAACAGGTGCTTACATCTTCGATGAACAGATGGTTCCTAACGAAAAAGTACAGGAATTCTTCAAGAAGTAATCTAGTAGATATAAGTATATGCTACACAAAAAGTTCCTTTCATGCGTGAATGAAAGGAACTTTTTTTTGTCTGTATACAAGATTAGTTATATCTTTGTGTCATAATTAGATAATAAACACAAGCGTATGGGATTTTTTAGTTTTTTCTCGAAGGAAAAGAAAGAGACCTTAGATAAAGGATTATCCAAGACGAAAGAGAGCGTCTTTGGTAAAATCGCGCGTGCTGTAGCCGGAAAATCGAAAGTCGACGATGAAGTATTGGACAATCTGGAGGAGGTCTTGATCACGTCGGATGTTGGTGTAGAAACTACGCTGAAAATCATCAAACGTATTGAGGCACGTGTGGCAAAAGATAAATATGTCAATACGCAAGAACTGAACAATATCCTACGGGAAGAAATTGCAGCCTTATTGACGGAAAACAACTCTGTAGATGCGGATGATTTCAATGTACCTGCCGATAAGACGCCTTATGTCATCATGGTAGTCGGGGTAAACGGAGTCGGAAAAACCACTACCATCGGTAAACTGGCCTATCAATTCAAAAAAGCGGGTAAATCCGTTTATTTGGGTGCTGCTGATACCTTCCGTGCCGCTGCCGTAGAACAATTGGTGATTTGGGGCGAACGTGTAGGGGTACCTGTCATTAAGCAGAAGATGGGATCAGACCCTGCATCCGTTGCTTTCGATACATTGAGTTCGGCAGTTGCCAATCATGCGGATGTCGTTATTATTGATACGGCAGGACGTCTGCATAACAAGATCGGTTTGATGAACGAGCTGACAAAAATCAAGAAAGTCATGCAGAAAGTTGTACCGGAAGCTCCACATGAAGTATTGCTGGTACTGGACGGTTCTACAGGACAGAATGCATTCGAACAGGCCAAACAGTTTACATTGGCTACGGAGGTGAATGCCATGGCCATCACCAAACTGGACGGTACTGCAAAAGGTGGGGTAGTTATCGGTATTTCTGACCAGTTCAAGATTCCTGTAAAATACATCGGACTGGGAGAAGGTATGGAAGATCTGCAGATTTTCCGCCGTCGCGAATTTGTCGATTCATTATTCGGAACAGATAATAAATGAGAAAAAATACAATTGATATCGTAACCTTGGGCTGTTCGAAGAATCTGGTTGATTCCGAGAAGCTGATGAAACAGCTGGAAGCAAACGGTTACAAGGTAACTCACGATAGCGAAAATCCTCAGGGTGAGATAGCTGTCATCAATACATGTGGCTTCATCGGCGATGCCAAGGAGGAGTCTATCAATATGATTCTGGAATTTTGCCAGGCTAAGGAAGAAGGCAAGCTCCGGAAACTGTATGTCATGGGATGTCTTTCAGAACGCTATCTGCAGGAATTGAAGGTAGAAATCCCTCAAGTAGATAAATTTTATGGAAAGTTCAACTGGAATGAACTGCTGGCCGATTTGGGTAAGACTTATCAGGCTGACCATGCCATTGAACGCCATCTGACTACTCCGAAACATTACGCATATCTGAAAATTTCTGAAGGGTGTGACCGTAAGTGCTCTTATTGTGCTATTCCTATCATAACCGGTAAGCATATATCTCGTCCGATGGAAGAAATTCTGGACGAGGTCCGTCTGCTAGTATCCGAAGGTGTCAAGGAATTCCAGGTTATTGCGCAGGAACTGACCTATTATGGTGTAGACCTGTATAAGAAGCAGATGCTTCCTGAATTGATTGAGCAGATGGCAGCTATTCCGGGTGTAGAGTGGATCCGGTTGCATTACGCATATCCGGCTCATTTCCCGAAAGAACTGTTCCGTGTGATGCGGGAACATCCGAACGTATGCCGGTACATGGACATTGCGTTGCAGCACATCAGCGATAACATGCTGCAGAAAATGCGCCGCCATGTGACGAAGGAAGAGACTTATCAGCTGATAGAGGAATTCCGTAGGGAAGTGCCCGGTATTCATCTGCGTACGACCTTGATGGTGGGACATCCAGGAGAAACGGAGGCCGATTTCGAAGAACTGAAGGAATTTGTACGGAAAGTCCGTTTTGACCGTATGGGTGCTTTTGCCTATTCGGAAGAAGAAGGGACCTATGCAGCCGAACATTACGAGGATGAAATTCCGCATGAGCTTAAACAGCAACGGTTGGATGAGTTGATGGCCATCCAGCAGGAAATCTCAGCCGAACTGAGCCACGTAAAAATCGGTCAGGAGTTCAAGGTCATGATTGACCGGAAAGAAGGAGAGTATTACATCGGACGTACTGAATTCGATTCTCCGGAGGTCGATCCGGAAGTTCTGATAAAAGAAGGGGAAAAACATCTGAGGATCGGTCACTTTTATCAGGTTCGTGTATACGATGCAGATGATTTCGACCTGTATGCGTCTTTGATTTGATTTAGTAAGTGTCGTTTTTATGAACAATAAGGAATTCGTAGGCGAATTATCACGGAGTTTAGGATATACGAACAAGGATGCCACCCAATTGGTGGCATCTCTTGTTGACATCATGACCCAGGAACTGCAAGAAGGTAATCTGATTTCAGTCGAAGGGTTCGGACGGTTTGAGGTGAGGAAACGGTTGGAACGCATCATTATCAATCCGATGACGAAACAACGCCTGCTGGTTCCTCCTAAACTGGTCCTGACATTTACCCCCGATTCTCTGTTAAAAGACTATCCGACAAACACCTCTGCCGATGAATGAAAAGTTAACCTTGCAATATCTGATAGAAGCACTTACCAAACGGCATCAGATGGACCCGAAAGATGCTGACGCGTTCGTGAAAGCGTTTTTCGAACTGATTCGTCGTGCCTTGGAACGAGATAAATACATCAAGGTGAAAGGATTGGGAACCTTCAAGCGTATCGAGACAGATTCCCGAGGAAGTGATGAGGAAGAGAGTGAGGAACGTACCGGGACGCAGGGGCGTTCGAGAATTACTTTTACTCCCGATGTGGCGATGCGGGACAGTATCAACAAACCTTTCGCGCATTTTGAAACTGTCATCCTGAATGAGCATACTCATTTCGAGGATATGGATGAAGAGGGAGAGGAGCAACTACCGGAAGAAGAAAAGACCGGAGAAGCATCCGACAGTCTTCTGGATACAGAAAAACAGGAGGGTGTCGGTACCGATGAATCTGTCGATTCCGGTGCTTTGGCTGCCGACACAGGCGAACAGGATTTGCCGGGTGAAGAATCTGTTCTTAAAGAGGAAGAGCGTTTATCCGATGAATCAATTGAACAGACCAGCCCGGATGACGCATCGCTCACTGAGCCTGAAACACCCGTTTCGGAAGAGAACCATGAAGAGAATCATTTGTCTGATGTGCAGGGAACTGAGGAAGAAAAACTTCCTGTCGTGGATAAAGAGGAATCTCAGAATGCTGATATTCCACAAATTGAATCATCCGTCGAAGCAGATGATGCATCCCAATCAGAAACCCACGAAGAGCCTGTCAGTCAGGAGGCTGAGAAGAAGGAAGTCGTTCCGGAAGTAGTGCCGGCAACAGAGCATGGTTCTCAAAGCCTGTCTGAAATCCCGTTAGACAGTTCTGATAAAAAAATACAAAAAGAAGAAAGAAGCAAGCTTCCTTGGTGCATGTATGCAACCATTTTATTGGTTGGCGTGTTAATAGGTGGAGGTATCATTTGGGCACTGCTCTCAGGAAGAAGGTATATTCCTGAAGCACTTTTACGGGAATTGATCTCAGAAAAAAAGGTGAACAATGCCATACTGCTTCCGAAAAGTACGGAAAAGAAGGAGACTCTGGACACACTTGCTGCCATGGAGACTGTTCAAGCAGATTCGGTTGGCAGGCAGAAACCGGATTCGGTTGTAAAGCAGAAACCGGTACATGTGACTCTACCGACTGTCTCTTCTGCGGCTCCGGTCGTGAAGACTCGAGCACCTGTTAAGGATGAAAAGCCACAGGCCGTAAAGCGGGAAACCTTGGCCGATACCATGGAGTATACCATTACTGGAACGATGGATACCTATACGTTGCAGAACGGTGAAAGTTTGGTGAAGGTAGCCTTGAAATATTACGGTAACAAGAAATTGTGGCCTTACATCGTCCGTCATAACCGGAAGGTTATCAAGAATCCCGACAATGTTCCTGTAGGTACAGTCCTGCAGATACCGAAATTATCTCCGAAAAACTGACGGCGGTAAAGAAATCTGTACAGAATCTGTAAATTTAGATTTCTTTAGTTCAATTAGATTTAAAAGGAGAATGGCACATGTATTTTTTAATAAAAATTAGTTGTGCCTGTTAATCGAATGCGTTAATTTTGGGGTGCTTTTAAGATAAAGTGTCCGAAAAAGCAGTATAAAGAAACAAATTGGAATATTTAAAATAGAAAAGAAATTATGGCTGAAGCTATTGACATTCGTGAATTGAACGAACGCATAGAACGTCAGAGTGCATTCGTTACTAACTTGATGACCGGCATGGACCAGGTGATTGTGGGTCAGAAACATCTTGTAGAATCATTGTTAATCGGTCTGTTGTCAGACGGACATATCCTGCTGGAAGGTGTGCCTGGTTTGGCGAAGACATTGGCCATCAAGACCTTGGCTTCTTTGATTGATGCAAAATATAGCCGTATCCAGTTTACTCCGGATTTGCTGCCTGCCGATGTGATCGGTACCATGATATACAGTCAGAAAGAAGAGAAATTCATCGCCAACAAAGGTCCTGTCTTTGCAAACTTCGTATTGGCCGATGAAATTAACCGTGCTCCGGCAAAGGTACAGAGTGCATTGCTGGAAGCCATGCAGGAACGTCAGGTGACTTTAAGTAAGGAAACTTTCCGCCTGCCCGAATCTTTCCTTGTGCTGGCTACCCAGAACCCGATTGAGCAGGAAGGTACTTATCCGCTTCCGGAAGCTCAGGTGGACCGTTTCATGCTGAAGGTAATTATCGATTACCCGAAACTGGAAGAAGAAAAGAAGATTATCCGTCAGAATATTTCTGGAGAAAAGATTGATATCCGCCCGATTCTGAAATCGGAAGATATCCTGGAAGCACGTAAAGTGGTGCGTCAGGTTTATCTGGATGAAAAGATTGAACAGTACATTGCAGATATCGTCTTTGCTACCCGTTATCCGGAACAGTACGACCTGAAAGACCTGAAGGGACTGATCGGTTTCGGAGGTTCTCCGCGTGCTTCTATCAACTTGGCTTTGGCAGCCCGTAGCTATGCGTTCATCAAGCGCCGTGGTTATGTCATTCCGGAAGATGTACGTGCTGTGGCTCACGACGTATTGCGTCACCGTATCGGACTGACTTACGAAGCTGAAGCAACGAATGTTACTTCCGAAGAAATCGTCAGCAAGATTCTGAATAAGGTTGAAGTGCCCTAAACTTACGTAAGTTCTTGATGTTCCACGCTTGTGGAATGTATGTTTCACCATCGTGAAACGTAGGTTCGGCGGAAGTGAAACTTAGGTTTCTCTGCTGCCGGACACATTAATCGTAGGGATATCCGTCAAAGGATAACCGCTTAACTATATATTCAGAAAGAACAGAATGGAAACTAGTGAACTCTTAAAGCGTGTCCGTCAGATAGAAATCAAGACGCGTGGACTTTCGAGCAATATCTTTGCCGGGCAGTATCATTCGGCCTTCAAGGGTAGGGGTATGGCTTTCTCCGAAGTGCGCGAGTATCAGTATGGTGATGACGTACGTGATATCGACTGGAATGTGACAGCCCGTTTTGACAAACCGTTCGTTAAGGTGTTTGAAGAGGAACGTGAACTGACGGTGATGTTGCTGGTGGATGTTTCCAACAGCTTGGATTTCGGTACCATCAAACAGATGAAGAAGGATATGGTGACAGAAATTGCCGCAACCATCGCTTTTTCTGCTATCCAGAACAACGATAAGATCGGTGTCATATTCTTTTCTGATAAGATCGAAAAATTCATTCCGCCGAAGAAAGGACGTAAACATATCCTGTATATCATCCGCGAACTGATTGATTTCCAACCGGAAAGTAATCGTACCAATATACAGTGTGCGATCGAGTATCTGACGAATGTTTTGAAGAAGCGTTGTACGGCATTCATGTTGAGTGATTTCATCGATGACAACGATTATCAGAATGCACTGACCATAGCCAACCGGAAGCATGATGTGGTGGCTATTCAGGTATACGACAAACGGTTGGAGGAACTCCCGGATGTCGGTCTGATGCGTGTACGCGATGCCGAAACCGGACACGAACAATGGATAGATACTTCTTCAAAGGCTTTACGGAATGCTCATCATGCCTGGTGGGTCGATCGCAAGCAGAAACTGAATGAAACGTTCACCCACAGCAATGTGGATGCGGTGTCTGTGCGTACCGACGAGGATTATGTGAAGGCATTGCTCAACTTATTTGCTAAACGAAATTGATGATGACATGAAATATACCTTATTATATTGTAATGGCAAGAAGTGGTTCCGGACAGTAGGATGTCTGCTGCTGTTTCTGTTTGCTGCAACTGGAGTGAAGGCTCAGGTTACGGTGGAAGCAACCATCGATTCGTTGCAGTTGCTTATCGGTGAGCAGACGAAAGTCCGCCTTCAGGTAAGTATGGACGCCAACCAACGTCTGCGGCTGCCGGTTGTACGCGATACATTGGTAACGGGGGTCGAAGTCGTTGATATCGCCAAACCGGATACACAATTGTTGAACGATAACAAGCGTTGGCTGATTTCTCAGGAATATACCATTACTTCGTTTGATTCGGCGTTGTATTACCTGCCTCCGTTTGAGGTGCTGGTAAACAATCAGCCTTACCGTTCGAAGGCATTGGCACTGAAGGTCTATTCCATTCCTGTAGATACGTTGCATCCAGACCAGTTCTTCGGTCCGAAGGACATCGAGGAAGTGTCGTTGACATGGGAGGATCTGGCGCCTTTGGTCTATGCGCTGATTGCGATGTTGGTATTGGGTGCTGTAGCTGTTTTCTTTGTGATACGCTACCGCAACAACAAGCCTATTATCAAGATTATCAAGATTCAGCCGAAGTTGCCGCCGCATCAGACAGCCATGCAGAAGATTGAAGCCATCAAGGCTGACAAGACCTGGCAGAAGGCTGATCCGAAACTCTATTATACAGAATTGACGGATGTCATCCGTACCTATATCAAGGATCGTTTCGGATTCAATGCCATGGAAATGACTTCTTCTGAAATCATTGAGTGTCTGCTACGTGAAAAGGATAAAGATTCCTTGAAGGACCTGAGACTTCTGTTTGAAACTGCCGATCTGGTGAAGTTTGCCAAATATGCACCGCTGATGAATATCAACGATATGAATCTGGTGAACGCGGTAGAATTCATCAATCAGACCAAGGTGGAAGAAGACCCGAACGTCAAGAAAGAACCTACCGAAATCAAGGTGGAAGAGAAACGCTCTAAACAAGGACGTATCATGTTGATTTGCAGCATTGCAGTAACAGCTGTCGGCTCATGCGTGGCGTTGTATTATGTTATTCGCCATCTTATCAACCTCTTCTTTTAACGCTTAAAAATAGAAATCATGATTTTTGCAAACATTGAATATCTGTTTTTGCTCTTGCTGCTGATACCTTACATCATCTGGTATTTTATGCGCCAGAAACGTATGGAACCCAGTATGCAGGTCTCTACCACACGTATGTACATGAACGCGCCGAAAAGCTGGAAGATTTATCTTCTTCATGCTCCTTTTCTGCTGCGTATCGTAACGTTCGTGATGATTGTATTGGTGCTGGCCCGTCCTCAGACTACAGACAACTGGCAGAATACAGAGATAGAGGGTATTGATATCATGCTGGCGGTGGATGTCTCTACCAGTATGTTGGCCGAGGACTTGAAGCCGAACCGTATCGAGGCGGCTAAGCAGGTAGCTTCCGAGTTCATCAATGGCCGTCCGAACGACAATATCGGTCTGAGTATATTTGCGGGTGAAGCATTCACTCAGTGTCCGTTGACTGTAGATCACGGCGTGCTGCTGAATCTGTTCCGTAATGTAAGTTGCGACATGGTTCAGCAAGGTATGATTGATGACGGAACTGCCTTAGGTATGGGACTGGCAAACGCTGTAAGCCGATTGAAGGATAGCAAGGCCAAATCGAAAGTGATTATCCTGCTGACTGACGGTGTCAATAACATGGGAGATATTTCTCCGCTGACAGCGGCAGAGATTGCCAAGAAATTCGGTATCCGTGTCTATACAATCGGTGTAGGAACCAATGGAACAGCACCTTATCCGATGCCTACCTATGCCGGTGTGCAGTATGTGCAGATACCGGTAGAGCTGGATGAGAAGACAATGACTCAGATTGCAGGTACTACGAACGGTAATTATTTCCGCGCAACCAGTAACTCGAAACTGAAAGAAGTCTATAAAGAAATTGATAAACTGGAGAAAACAAGGTTGAACGTGAAAGAATTCAGCAAGCGTGAGGAAGCCTTCGCACCATTTGCTTTGGTGGCTTTCTTGTGTCTGCTGCTGGAAATCCTTTTGCGGAATACTGTATTGAAGAAAATCCCTTAAAATTAGAAGTCATGTTTCGATTTGGAGAACCGCTATATTTGTATTTATTGATTGTCCTGCCCGTATTGGCAGCGTTTTATTTCTATTCCAATTATCGCCGCCGGAAGAGACTCCGGCTGTATGGCGACCCGCAACTGCTGAAAGAGCTGATGCCGGATGTATCTAAATATCGTCCGGATGTAAAGTTCTGGCTCATGCTTGCCGCATTGGGCATGATTATCTTTATGATGGCCCGTCCGCAGTTCGGTTCAAAGATGGAAACAGTGAAACGTCAGGGTATCGAGACCGTTGTGGCACTTGACATATCGAACTCTATGCTGGCCGAAGATGTTACTCCCAGCCGTCTGGACAAATCGAAGAAATTGATTTCCCGTCTGGTGGAAAAATTCAATAACGATAAGGTGGCCATGATTGTATTTGCCGGTGAAGCTTTTACGCAGCTGCCTATTACGAGCGACTATATTTCGGCAAAGATGTTTCTGGAAAGCATCACTCCTTCACTGATCTCTACGCAGGGAACAGATATTGCAGGAGCCATTGATTTGGCTATGAAGAGCTTTACTCCGAATGAAGGGGTAGGCCGTGCCATTGTGCTGATAACCGATGGTGAGAACCACGAAGGGGGAGCAATCGAGGCTGCACAGGCCGCTGCCAAGAAAGGTATCCGTGTCTTTGTACTGGGTGTAGGTTCGCCGGACGGTTCTCCGATTCCGGTAGAGGGCTCGAACGAGTTCCGTCGTGACAAGGACGGAAATGTCATCGTAACCCGTTTGAATGAACAGATGTGTCAGGAAATAGCCAAGGCAGGAGGCGGTATCTATGTCCGTGTAGATAATACGAACAATGCCGAAAAGGCGTTGAATGCCGAAATCAACAAATTGGCCAAGGCAGATGTAGAGACTCAGGTCTATACCGAATTTGATGAACAGTTCCAGGTGCTGGCTTGGTTGGCACTGTTGCTGTTGGCAGCCGAACTGATGATTCTGAATCGCAAGAATCCGTTATTCAAGAATGTGAATCTCTTTAAACAGAAATGAGTATGTTACAGAAAGGATATTTCATTTTACTGATGCTGTTGACTGTCTCGGCAGTTGCATTCGGTCAGAAGACCGACCGTGACTATCTGCGTAGCGGTAATAAGTTATATAAAGACAGTCTGTTTGTAAAGGCGGAAGTAGACTATCGGAAGGCCTTGGAAGTTAATCCGAAATCTTCTGCGGCAATGTACAACTTGGGAAATGCCTTGCTGATGCAGCAGAAGGCCCAGGAAGCGATGGAGCAATACCAGGCTGCTTCCCGGTTGGAGAAAGACAAAGCGAAGTTGGCTCAGATTTATCACAACATGGGCGTCATACTTCAGTCTTCCAAGAAGCTGCCTGAATGCATCGAGGCCTACAAGGAGTCGCTGAGAAACAATCCTCATGACAATGAAACCCGCTACAACCTGGCATTGGCTCAGAAGCAGCTGAAAGACCAGCAGCAGAACCAGAATCAGGACAAACAGCAGGAACAGAAGCAAGACCAGAAACAGGACGAACAGCAACAGAATAAAGACCAGCAGGATCAGGATAAGAAAGACCAGCAGCAGAACAATCAGCAGCAACAGCAGAACCAGAATGAAATGTCGAAGGAGAATGCCGAGCAATTGCTGAATGCAGCCATGCAGGATGAAAAGAATGTACAGGATAAGGTCAAGAAACAGATTCAGATTCAAGGTAAGAAGCTGGATAAAGACTGGTAATGAGTGTAGCAAATTAAAATAAACAACGATAGATGATGAAAAGAATAGTCTTCTTATTATGGATGGTAATCCTGTGGGGGCAGATGCTGGCGGCGGACGGTATCCGTTTCAAGGCTGATGCGCCCAATACGGTTGTCTCGGGCGACCAGTTCCGGTTGACCTTTACCATCAACACCCAGGATGTGAAGGATTTCCGTGCACCTTCCATCAGCGGATTCGACGTTCTGATGGGACCGAGCCGCTCGCAGCAAAGCAGTACACAGATTATTAACGGAAAAGTGTCCTCCAGCCGTTCTGTAACTTATACCTATATCCTGATGGCTACCAAAGAGGGTACTTTCAATATTCCTGCAGCCAGCATTGAGGTAGATGGTGAAAAGGTCTTTTCGAATGCAATCAGCATCAAGGTGCTTCCACCAGACCAGCAGGGCTCTTCCAGTAGTAATTCACAAGGGGGAAGCTCTACACGTTCCCGGGCGCAGTCGGCCGGTGGACAGATTACGGCCAATGACCTGTTCATTACAGCAACTGCCAGTAAGACAACGGTGTACGAACAGGAGGCTATCCTGTTGACATATAAGGTATATACGTTGGTAAATCTCCGTCAGTTGCGTGGAGATATGCCTGACCTGAAGAGTTTTTATACGCAGGAAATACCTTTGTCCAAACAGAAGGTCTTTTCATTGGAACACTATAAAGGGCGTAATTATAACACGACGGTGTGGAGCCAATACGTGATGTTCCCGCAACAGACCGGTAAGCTGGAAATCCCTGCCATCACTTTCGATGCGGTTATTGCCCAACAGACCGTTTCGGATGACCCGTTTGATGCCTTCTTCAATGGAGGCGGATATGTGGAAGTAAACAAGAAGATTGTTGCTCCGAAACTGACTATCGATGTCAAACAGCTTCCGTCTAAGCCGGCGGATTTCTCGGGAGGAGTAGGAACTTTCACGCTCTCTTCCAGCATCAATTCCACGAAAGTAAAGACTAACGACGCAATAACCATCAAATTGGTTATCAACGGTACCGGTAACATGAAACTTATCAGTTCGCCGGAAATCAAATTCCCGCAGGATTTTGAAGTCTACGACCCGAAAGTGGACAACCAGTTTGAACTGACGACTGCCGGATTGAGCGGTACAAAGACCATTGAATACCTGGCTATTCCGCGTCATGCCGGAAACTTTACCGTTCCTCCGGTGAAATTTACTTATTTTGACTTGAAGTCCGGTTCGTATAAGACACTGACGACCGAAGCTTATCAGCTGACGGTAGAAAAAGGGGAAGGTAATGCCGATCAGGTAATCGCAGACTTTACCAATAAGGAAAGTGTCAAGATGTTGGCCAAAGATATCCGTTTCATCAAGTTAGGTGATACAAACTTGCAACAACGGGGCGACTTCTTCTTCGGAACTACTGCCTGCTATCTGTGGTATGTGATTCCATTCCTGTTGTTCGTGGTCTTTGTCATCATTTACCGGAAACAGGCTATCGAAAACGCCAACGTAGCCAAGGTAAAGACCAAGAAAGCCAATAAGGTTGCTACGAAACGTATGAAGTTGGCAGGTAAACTGTTGGCAGAGAACAAGAAGAATGAATTCTACGATGAAGTACTGAAGGCTTTGTGGGGATACACCAGTGACAAACTGAGCATCCCGGTATCTCAGCTGTCGAAAGACAATATCGAGGCAGAATTGACCCGATACGGAGTTTCTGCTGAACTTATCCAGGAATTCCTGGATGCATTGAACCAATGTGAGTTCGCACGCTATGCTCCGGGAGATGAAAGTGAAGCCATGGACAAGGTATATACTTCTGCCATCAACGTTATCAGCAAGATGGAAAACAGCATTAAACATTAACGGATAGGAGAGGAAAACATGAGAAAATTATCAATCATATTGGTATGCTTGATCGGCTTCTTTCAGATGGTTCATGCTGCAACCAAGGCTGAAGCTGATAAGGCTTATCAGGAAAATCAGTTTGAACAGGCAATCAAACTTTACGAAGAGATTCTGGCAACAGATGGTGAGTCGGCAGATATCTATTACAATTTGGGTAATAGCTATTATAAGAACAAGGATATTGCGAAGGCTGTCCTTAACTATGAACGTGCATTGTTGTTGAATCCAGGTGATGCGGATATCCGGTTTAATCTGGATATGGCACGTGGAAAGACTACCGATCAGATAACTCCGACGCATGAGGTCTTTATCCTGACATGGGGAAAGGCCTTGGTCAATCTGATGGGTGAAAGTGCATGGGCGAGATTAGGCATTGCTTCATTTATCCTTTTCTTGATTGGAGCGGTATTCTATATCTTTGGGAACCGTGTGTTGGTCAAGAAAATCGGTTTCATCGCCGGGTTGGTCTGCCTGTTCGTGAGTATCTGTGCCAATTTCTGTGCCTCCAAACAGAAGAGTGAGCTGATAGACCGTACAGGAGCCATCATTATGGCACCTACCGTGTCTGTTAAGAGTACCCCGAATGAGAGCGGAACCGATTTGTTTGTGCTTCATGAGGGAACTAAAGTCTTTGTAGAAGACAATTCTATGAAGGAATGGAAGGAAGTACGTCTGGAAGATGGTAATAAAGGATGGGTCAAGACCGAGTCCATCGAATTGATTTGAAATACAACAGAATATGGATATACAGCAGCTGATAGCAGCCGATAAGGCATTGCTTCTGGAACTGAATGGGAGTCATTCATTGTTCTGGGACGGATTCATGTGGACAGTAACCAGTACTTCTACATGGATCCCGGCAGGCGCTGTACTGCTGTATATCATATTAAAGAACAATAAGATAGGGCATGCATGTACGATTTTGCTGATGCTCGCCTTAACCATAACTTTGGCGGATCAGATAGCATCCGGGGTCTGTAAACCGTATTTCGCGCGTTTCCGTCCGACCCGGGATCCTGAAATCATGTATCTGGTCCATACAGTCAACGCTTATAGGGGAGGGTTGTATGGATTTATATCCAGCCATGCCGCAAATACGTTTGCCGTAGCGGTTTTTATTTCACTGTTGTTCCGGTACTGGGGAGCCACAGTGATGATGTTTTTATGGGCAATTATCCCTTCTTATTCCCGTATCTATTTGGGAGTACATTATCCCGGTGATATCTTGTGCGGAGCGTTGGAAGGTTGTATTGTAGGTGCTGTCGTTTATTGTGGTTATAGGTATATAGCTAAACGGTACTTTGACCAGCCTCAATACATCTCTGACCAATATACGTCAACCGGATATACCATCAATGACATCCGTATCTTATTTATCACGCTGCTCTTGACATATCTGTATGCCATTATTGCCGGAATGATTCAGGCAAAGGCTTTATATTTCTAGTGACAGGCGTTTTTTTCTGAAAAAAATAAAGGATTTTTTTGTCCAGTCGTAATCTTTCGTTAATTTTAGAACGAGATTATGAATCAAATCTGTTAAACCATTAAAAATTGACTACTATGAACAGAACAATAACTTTTAACGAACTCCGCAAAATCAAAGACGCTTTACCTGCCGGAAGCATGCATCGCATCGCCGATGAATTGAATATAGATGTTGAAACTGTACGTAATTTCTTCGGCGGTCAGAATTTCAAGGAGGGTAAGAGTGTAGGTATTCATTTGGAACCGGGACCTGATGGCGGTCTTGTCATGCTGGATGACACAACAGTGCTTGATAAAGCAATGGCTATTCTGAAAGAACAGCAATCTTGATAGAAAAGGAATAATTTATATTGTTACGTAAGCATTCCAATTGACGGTCATCCAAATCGTTGATTGGAATGTTTTGCTTTATATTGTTTCACCTTTAAATTCTGTGTTATGGAAGATAAACTTGTTACGTTAGCTATTCTGACCTATTCGAAGGCTCAGATATTGAAGAATGTGCTCGAAGGCGAGGGAATCGAAGCATATATCCACAACGTGAATCTCATCCAACCTGTGATATCTTCCGGTGTACGTATCCGCATCAAGGAAAGTGACCTTCCGCGTGCGTTGAAGATTATCGAGAGTTCTACCTGGCTGGCCGATGACGTGGTTAAAGAACAGGTTCCGGACAACCATCACCGTGAGAAGAAAATTCTGGTTCCTGTCGATTTTTCCGGCTATTCGCAGAAGGCATGTGAATTCGCATTCAATTTCGCAGCTGAAATACATGCCGAAATTGTCCTTATGCACGTCTATTTTAGCCCGATTTACCTTCCGAACCTCCAGTACGCTATAGAAGGCTACGGATTGCCTGTAGAGCCTGATATGGGCATTAAAAACATGCTGGATGGCATCCATGAACAGCTCACCAAGTTGACCAATACATTGAAGGATGAAATTCAGTTGGGCAAATTGCCGGATGTGAAGTTTTCCTGTCTGCTTCGTGAAGGAGTTCCGGAAGAGGAGATACTACAATATGCCCGTGAGAACCGTCCGCTCATCATCATTATGGGTACCAGAGGGCAGGGAGAAAAGGATTTGGAACTGATAGGAAGCGTAACTGCCGAAGTGATAGACCGCAGTCCAGTATTCGTATATGCGATTCCTAAAAACGCGAAACTTGTTCATTTCGGAGCTATCCATAAGGTGGCATTCATCACGAATTTTGACCAGAGAGACTTAATTGCCTTTGATTCACTTATTACAACCTTCCAGAATTATAAGTTTGATATCTCATTCATTCATCTGAATTCAAACGAGCAGCGCAAGACGTGGAATGAAATCAAACTGGCTGGAATCCGGGAATATTTCAAAAAGCAATACCCGCAGCTGAATATCGATTATCACCTGATTCCAGAAGATCATTTGCTTGCCAATCTGGATTCGTATGTGAAAGACCAGCAGATTGATGTATTAGGTATCACTAACTACAAGCGCAATGTATTTGCCCGTTTATTCAATCCGAGTATAGCTCGAAGAATGGTGTTCCATTCGGATATTCCAATTTTGGTTATCAAGTAATAGAAATAAAAATCGCCTATAACAGAAATGCTATAGGCGATTTTCGTGACCGCGACAGGATTCAAACCTGTAACCGGCTGATCCGTAGTCAGCTACTCTATTCAGTTGAGCTACGCGGCCAAAACTTAATTATGTTAATCAAAAGGG
>NZ_KB894649.1 GCF_000374585.1 Phocaeicola barnesiae DSM 18169 = JCM 13652 | reverse complement strand
AAAGGTATTCAGGTGACTATAGCACGAAGGTTCCACCTCTTCCCATTCCGAACAGAGAAGTTAAGCTTCGTCACGCCGATGGTACTGCGCAAGTGGGAGAGTAGGTAGTCGCCGTCTTGAGGCCCCGGATTCCGCAAGGAGGTCCGGGGCTTTTTTTGTGTCCCGTCGTGCCGTCGGTCCGCCGGACGCCCCGCACGGCCTTCCGCCGTGAATCCTCCCTCGCCGGGATTTATCCTTCACGGTGAAACATCCCCCTTCACCGAAAATGCCTTGTATACCAGGCTGCTGCCTGGCTTGTGAAGGCGTGAAGTCTGTTTCCGGAAACACTTCTGTAAGAAAATCTGTCTATACATGTTCATGTATTTCTTTAAAATTGGTTGTTCAGGAAAATTGAATGGCCTCCTTCGTATTTTGTGTTAGAATTTCATCGAAAAGACTCATGGAATATATAATATGTGAAAAATCGTTGGTTGTTGTGAATTTTCTGATGGAAAATGAATTGTTTTGTTAGGTTGTTTTAGTATATTTGAGGACCTTAAAAAAGGAAAACTAAATTTATTAATAGATTTAATCATGGAAAACAAGATTCAGGAGCTTACTGATAAGATTTATCGTGAGGGTGTAGAAAAAGGTAACGCAGAGGCACAGCGACTGGTCAGTGAAGCCCAAAAGGAGGCGCAACAAATGATTGAAGCGGCTCGTAAGGAGGCAGAAGCCATTCTTGCCGAGGCTCGGAAATCGGCTGATGAAATGAAAGAAAATACGCAGTCTGAGCTGAAGCTGTTTGCCGGACAAGCACTCAATGCCTTGAAGACAGAAGTGACCAACCTGCTGACGAATGAGACAGTTACAGAAGCTGTAAAGGGCTTTACTGCCAACAAGGATTATTTGAACAAGTTTATTGTAGCATTGGCTATCCGGTGGTCTGCCAATGAACCGATTGTCATTTCCGTACAGGATGCTGACGCTTTAACCAAGTACTTTACTGCAAACGCTAAAACATTATTGGATAAGGGTGTAAAAATTGAGCAGGTGAATGGTATCAAGACTTTGTTCTCCATCGCTCCTGCTGATGGCTCTTATAAGGTGAACTTTGGCGAAGAGGAATTTGAGAACTATTTCAAGGAATTCCTTCGTCCTCAGTTAGTAAAAATGTTGTTTTAACGTAGTGTTATGAGTACTTATTATTATCTGGTGGCCGGCTTGCCTGATATATCACTTGAGGATGGCAAGTTGAGCTATACAGTAGACAGCTTTAAAACGGAACTTTATCCTGAACTTTCGGTGAAGGACAGGCAGATTATCGACCTGTTCTATCTGAAGTTTGATAATGAAGACCTGCTGAAGTTGTTGAAAGACAAAGATGCACGGGTTTCTGGGCGCGGAAACTTTTCATCCGAGGAGTTGCTGCAGCTCATCGACGCGGTTCGGGAAGGTGATACTCCCGACAGCAGATTCCCTACTTATCTCTACGATTTCATTTCCCGCTATTTTACTTTGTCCCCTGATGAACTGTACAGTGCACAGGATTTGTTGGCGGCTGCATATTATGCTTATGCGATGCAGTGCAGCAATCGCTTTGTGTCGGGATGGTTTGAGTTCTCATTGAATCTCAACAATATTCTGGCAGCGTTGTCGGCCCGTAAATACAAGTTGGATGTCGACAATGTAGTGGTAGGCGATACAGAGGTGTGCGAGCAGTTGCGGACATCGAACGCCCGTGACTTCGGCTTGAACGAAATGCTGGATTATTTTGACAGCATCCAACGGGTGGCGGAAGTGGAAGAATTGGTGGAACGTGAAAAGAAGGTGGATTTGTTGAAGTGGAAATGGTTGGAGGATGAATCATTCTTCCATTATTTCACCATCGAACGTCTGTTTGTCTTCCTTCTGCAACTGGAAATGATTGAGCGTTGGATTGCATTGGATAAAGAAAAGGGTAATGAACTATTCCGTGAACTGATTCAGAACTTGAAGAATGAAGTTCAGATTCCTGAAGAATTTAGAAAATAGAAAAACAAGAATAGAATGGCAACAAAAGGAACTGTTTCAGGTGTAATCGCCAATATGGTTACACTGACTGTTGATGGTCCGGTAGCACAGAATGAAATATGCTACATCAAGACCGGAGGCGACCGTTTGATGGCTGAGGTAATCAAGGTTGTCGGCCAGAATGTATATGTTCAGGTGTTTGAAAGTACACGTGGACTGAAGGTCGGTGCCGAGGCTGAGTTTACGGGCCACATGCTGGAAGTAACATTGGGTCCGGGTATGCTTTCGAAGAACTATGATGGTTTGCAGAATGACCTGGACAAGATGGAAGGTGTCTTCCTGAAAAGAGGACAATATACCTATCCGTTGGATAAGGAGCGTAAATGGCTCTTCAAACCGTTGGTGAAAGCCGGCGATGAAGTGGGACCGTCTGCGTGGTTGGGTGAAGTGGAAGAGAATCACCAGTTACTGAAGATTATGGTACCTTTCCAGTTGACGGGCACTTATCGTGTGAAGTCCATCGTTGGAGAAGGAGAATATACCATCGAAGATACTGTCGTTGTCCTGACAGGAAAAGATGGGGCAGAGATTCCGGTGAATATGATTCAGAAATGGCCGGTAAAGAAGGCGATGACCAACTATCTGGAGAAACCCCGTCCCTATAAATTGCTGGAAACCGGTGTACGTGTCATCGATACAGTCAATCCGATTGTAGAAGGTGGTACCGGATTTATCCCGGGACCGTTCGGTACGGGTAAGACTGTGTTGCAGCATGCTATCTCCAAACAGGCTGAAGCGGACATTGTAATCATTGCTGCCTGTGGTGAGCGTGCCAACGAGGTTGTGGAAATCTTTACCGAATTCCCGGAACTGATTGACCCGCATACCGGACGTAAGTTGATGGAACGTACCATCATTGTCGCCAATACTTCAAACATGCCGGTTGCAGCTCGTGAAGCATCTGTATACACCGCTATGACTATGGCGGAATATTATCGTGCCATGGGGTTGAAGGTGTTGCTGATGGCCGACTCCACTTCCCGCTGGGCACAGGCTTTGCGTGAAATGTCCAACCGTATGGAGGAACTTCCGGGTCCGGATGCTTTCCCGATGGATATTTCTGCCATTATTTCCAACTTCTATGGCCGTGCAGGGTATGTGCAGCTGTATAATGGCCATACCGGTTCCATTACCTTTATCGGAACTGTATCGCCGGCGGGTGGTAACTTGAAGGAGCCTGTCACAGAAAACACAAAGAAAGTAGCCCGTTGCTTCTATGCATTGGAGCAGGAACGTGCAGACCGTAAACGTTATCCGGCTGTGAACCCGATTGATTCCTATTCCAAATACCTGGAATATCCGGAATTTGAAGAATACATTACAGAACGTATCAACAATGAATGGATTGGAAAGGTAAACGAATTGAAGACCCGTCTATTGAGAGGTAAGGAAATCGCCGAGCAGATCAACATTTTGGGTGATGACGGTGTACCGGTGGAATATCATGTCATTTTCTGGAAATCTGAATTGATTGACTTCGTTATCCTGCAGCAGGATGCCTTTGATGAAGTTGATTCAGTGACTCCGATGGAACGTCAGGAAGAGATTGTAAACCAGATTATCGATATCTGTCATACCGACTTCGAATTCGATAACTTTGTTGAGGTTATGGATTATTTCAAGAAGATGATCAATATCTGCAAGCAGATGAACTATTCGAAGTTCAGATCGGAACAGTATGTCGAGTTCCAGAAACAACTGAAAGATCTGGTTGCCGAACGGAGTGTGAAATAATCGGATTTGTTTAAACTATACACAGTACGATAATGGCAACAAAAGCATTTCAAAAGATATATACAAAAATCAGCCAGATTACAAAGGCTACCTGTTCGTTGAAAGCGACCGGGGTAGGTTATGATGAACTGGCTATGGTAAACGGCAAACTTGCCCAGGTGGTGAAGATTGCCGGTGATGAAGTGACACTTCAGGTGTTCGAGGGTACAGAAGGTATTCCTACCAATGCGGAAGTGACATTCTTGGGCAAGTCACCTACATTGAAGGTCAGTGAACAGTTGGCCGGACGTTTCTTCAACGCTTTCGGTGAACCGATTGACGGGGGACCGGAAATCGAAGGAACGGAAGTCGAAATCGGTGGTCCGTCTGTAAATCCGGTCCGTCGTAAACAGCCGTCCGAACTGATTGCTACCGGTATCGCGGGTATCGACTTGAATAATACACTGGTATCCGGTCAGAAGATTCCGTTCTTTGCCGACCCGGACCAGCCTTTCAACCAGGTAATGGCTAACGTAGCCTTGCGTGCAGAGACCGATAAGATCATCTTGGGTGGTATGGGTATGACGAACGACGACTACCTGTACTTCAAGAACGTGTTCTCGAATGCCGGTGCATTGGACCGTATCATCAGTTTTGTCAATACAACGGAAAATCCGCCGGTAGAACGTCTGTTGATTCCGGATATGGCATTGACTGCCGCAGAATATTTCGCTGTGGAGCATAACGAGAAGGTGTTGGTCTTGCTGACCGATATGACTTCTTATGCCGATGCCTTGGCCATCGTGTCAAACCGTATGGATCAGATTCCGTCGAAGGACTCCATGCCGGGTTCTTTGTATTCCGATTTGGCGAAAATCTACGAAAAGGCTGTGCAGTTCCCTTCAGGCGGTTCCATTACCATCATTGCCGTGACTACATTGTCTGGTGGAGATATTACTCACGCTGTACCGGATAACACAGGTTACATTACCGAAGGTCAGTTGTTCCTGCGTCGAGACAGCGATATCGGTAAGGTCATTGTCGATCCGTTCCGTTCATTGTCACGTCTGAAACAGCTGGTAAGCGGTAAGAAGACCCGTAAGGATCATCCGCAGGTTATGAATGCGGCTGTACGTCTGTATGCCGATGCGGCGAATGCGAAGACCAAGATGGAAAACGGTTTCGACCTGACGAATTATGACGAACGTGCTTTGGCTTTTGCCAAGGATTATGCTAACCAGTTGCTGGCTATCGATGTCAATCTGAATACGACTGAGATGCTTGATGTGACCTGGGGCTTGTTCAGCAAGTATTTCAAGCCGGAAGAGGTAAACATCAAGAAAGAGTTCGTAGACCAGTACTGGAAGAAGTAATATTTTATCATTAATGCGATGGCTATAAAATTTCAATATAATAAAACTTCGTTGCAGCAGCTTGAAAAGCAACTCAAGATTCGCGTGCGTACGCTTCCTATCATCAAGAACAAGGAAAGCGCGCTTCGTCTGGAGGTGAAGCGGTGTAAGACCGAGGCTGCTGAACTGGAGGAGCGTCTGGAGAAACAGATTCAGGCGTATGAGGCCATGTTCGCACTCTGGAATGAATTCGACGCTTCACTCATCCGGGTGAAGGATGTTCATTTGGGCGTCCGTAAGATAGCCGGAGTCCGGGTCCCTTTGTTGGAGACCGTGGACTTTGAAATCCGTCCTTACAGCGTTTTCTGCAGTCCGAAATGGTATGCCGATGGTATCCATATTCTGAAGAAGCTGGCAGAGACCGCTATCGAACGGGAGTTTACGCTCGCCAAATTGGGATTGTTGGAACATGCCCGCAAGAAAACGACTCAGAAGGTGAATCTTTTCGAGAAGGTACAGATTCCCGGTTATCAGGATGCTTTGAGAAAGATTAAACGTTTCATGGAAGACGAAGAGAACCTGTCGAAGTCTTCACAGAAGATTCTGAAGTCTATCCAGGAGAAGAGAAAGGAGGCTGAGGTATGATTGCGAAAATGAAAAAACTGACTTTCCTGGTCTACCACAAAGAGTATGAGACTTTCCTGACCAGCCTGCGTGATCTGGGATTGGTTCATGTGACCACACGTGCACAGGGAACCGCCGAAAATGCAGAACTTCAGGAAGCCATCCGTCTGACCGGCCGCTATTCGGCTGCCGGAAAATACCTGCAGCAGTTGATGGTGCCTGCCCAGCCGCACGAAGGAAATGTCCAGAAAGGTGTGGAGGCTTTGGAGACAATAGAACGTCTGCAGGCAGAACTCCAGCAGTTGTCACAGCGTATACAGGCTGTAGAAAAGGAGATTACTGTCATGGAACCGTGGGGAGACTTCGCTCCGGAGTCTGTCGACCGCTTGCGTGATGCCGGTTACCGCATTGATTTTTATCAGTGCTCGGAAAAACAGTTCTCCGAGGAATGGATAGACCTGTATCATGCTACTCTTATCAATCGGGAAGGATCGAAACTGTTTTTTGTAACGGTTACTCCGGTAGGTGAAGAGGTGGAACTGGAAGTGGAGGCTGTCAAGTTGCCTGCCGGTTCGTTGAGTGCGCTGAAAAATCGTCGACAAGAGATGTTGCGCCAACAGGAGGCATTGCAAGAGCAGCTGAAACAGTTGGCAGCAACGGCTTTGCCGGATTTACAGGCTGCACAGCATGATGTGCAGACCCGGATAGAGTTCTCTAAAGTCGTGTTGAGTTCGGATGCCGTGGCCGACAACAAACTGATGTTGCTGGAAGGTTGGGCACCGGTAAAGGCAATCGATGAAATCCAGCAGTTCTTGTCAGCCCAGGAAGCTTATTATGAAGTGAGCGATCCGACACCGGAAGACGATGTGCCAATCTGTTTGGATAACAAAGGCTTCTTCCGTTTGTTTGAACCGATTATGCGTCTGTATATGCTTCCGAAGTACAATGAATTGGATTTGACTCCGTTCTTTGCTCCTTTCTTCATGCTGTTCTTCGGCTTGTGTCTGGGGGATTCCGGATATGGTCTGTTCATGGTGCTTGCTGTAGCCGTATATCGGATGGTAGCAAAGAAGATTGAACCGTCCATGAAGTCCATCCTTACCTTGGTACAGATCCTGGGCTTATCGACGATGGTATGCGGTCTGCTGACTGGAACCTGTTTCGGTTTCAATCTCTATGATATCCACATACCTTTCTTCCAGCGCCTGAAGGATGCTGTTTATCTGGATAACCAGCAGATGTTCAACCTCTCGTTGATTCTAGGTGGTGTACAGATTATCTTTGGTATGATTCTGAAGGCCGTCAATCAGACAATCCAGTTCGGTTTCAAGTATGCGGTAGCTACGGTGGGCTGGCTGATTATTCTGGTAAGTACTGCCTTGGCATTCGCTGCTCCATCTGTTCTGCCGATGGGAGGTACTGTACACCTGGTTTTCCTGGCCATTGGTGCACTGATGGCTTATCTGTACAACAGCCCGGACAAGAATGTCTTTGTCAATTTCGGCCTGGGATTGTGGGATACTTACAACATGGCTACCGGTCTGTTGGGTGATATCCTTTCTTACGTCCGTCTGTTCGCTTTAGGCTTGTCTGGAGGTATTCTGGCCAGTGTGTTCAACAGTCTGGCTGTGGGAATGAGTCCGGATAACATCATCGCCGGTCCGATTGTGATGGTATTGATATTCCTTATCGGACATTCCATCAATATCTTCATGAATGTGCTGGGAGCGATGGTTCACCCGATGCGTCTGACCTTTGTGGAATTCTTCAAGAATGCCGGTTACGAAGGCGGAGGAAAAGAGTATAAACCTTTTAAGAATTAAAGGAAAATAATATCAATTGATCAAAAACAAGGGCATGCACCTTTCTCCGGGCTGTCCGCATCGCTTGACGATGTTGAAGGAGAGAACGAATACATTGTATAAAAATTAAAATTTATAATTATGGAAATGAATCTTTTGATTGCCTACATCGGCATCGCAATTATGGTAGGTTTGTCTGGTATCGGTAGTGCTTATGGTGTAACTATCGCAGGTAATGCTTCTATCGGCGCTTTGAAGAAGAACGATAGCGCTTTCGGTAATTTCTTGGTTCTGACAGCTCTTCCGGGTACACAGGGTCTGTATGGTTTCGCCGGTTACTTCATGTTCCAAAGTATCTTTAATGTATTGACTCCCGAAATCACCGGTATTCAGGCTTGTGCCGTATTGGGTTCCGGTATCGGTCTGGGCTTGGTAGCTCTTTTCTCTGCTATCCGTCAGGGTCAGGTTTGTGCCAACGGTATCGCTGCTATCGGTCAGGGTCATAATGTATTCGGTAATACGTTGATTCTTGCCGTATTCCCTGAATTGTATGCCATCGTTGCTTTGGCTGCAACCTTCTTGATGGGTTCTGCTTTGGCATAATCGTCTTTATTCATTCATATTGCGCCGGGAAGTCTGGAAAGACTTCCCGGCGTTGTTTGTCTGGAGGGGATGTTTGGGGAAGGTATTCTGTGGCTAGGACTTTATCGGTTTGTGGGGGTTCTGGCTGGATATAGAGACTTTAGGCTGTGCAGATTTGTGTAAATAAATTATGTTGATTCGTAAATAATGTTATTTGTGTAGTGTCTTACTTTTTTTTTAGAATCAGTACATACAAAATCTTTGTGTAAGAAAATCGTCTGAATTTCTTCTTGTATTTCAATGTTTTTTGTATCTTCGCAGCCGATTAGAAAATACTATAAATGATGATGAAACAGCTTTTGAAGCCTGATTATATCTTCGAATCAAGCTGGGAAGTCTGTAATAAGGTAGGAGGAATCTATACCGTTCTTTCTACACGTGCCAAGACACTGCAGGACAGTTATCCCGACAAGCTTTATTTTATTGGTCCGGATGTATGGTCAGGTAAGGAAAATCCTCTTTTCGTAGAGGATGATGCTTTGCTGAAAGCATGGCGCGAACACGCTTTACAAGAAAGTGGGCTGAAAGTGAGGGTCGGAAGGTGGCAGGTGCCTGGTTCTCCGATTGCGATTCTGGTAGATTTTACTCCCTTCTATGCACAAAAGAATGACATCTATACACAGGCGTGGATAGATTTTCAAGTTGATTCTCTGCATGCCTATGGAGATTATGATGAAGCGTCCATGTTTTCTTATGCTGCCGGAAGAGTAGTCGAGAGTTTCTACCGTTATCATTTTACCGCAAAAGATAAAGTCATTTATCAGGCGCATGAATGGATGACCGGTCTGGGAGCTCTGTATATCAAAAAACACGTACCTGAAATTGCTACCGTGTTTACTACTCATGCCACTTCTATTGGCCGTTCCATCGCTGGTAATAACAAACCTTTGTACGACTATTTATTTGCATACAATGGCGATCAGATGGCTCGTGAGCTGAACATGGAATCCAAACATTCCATCGAAAAACAGACCGCTCACAATGTAGATTGTTTCACCACTGTCAGTGAAATCACAAACAATGAATGTAAGGAATTGTTAGACAAACCGGTCGATGTCGTTTTGCCCAATGGCTTTGAGGATGATTTCGTACCGAAAGGTCCGGCCTTTATGGCTAAACGGAGAAAGGCCCGTAAGGCCATGCTGACATTGGCTAACAAACTTTTAGGTGAGGAATTTTCTGATGATACATTGGTGATCGGTACCAGTGGACGTTATGAATTCAAGAATAAAGGAATCAATGTCTACCTGGAAGCTTTGAACAGGCTGACACGTGACAAGAACTTGAACAAGAAAGTCTTGGCTTTCATCAACGTACCGGGATGGGTAGGTGATGCCCGCGAAGACCTGGTAGAACGCTTGAAGAGCAACAAGAAGTTCAATACTCCTCTTGAAGTACCTTTCATTACTCATTGGTTGCATAACATGAGTCATGACCAGGTATTGGATATGTTGAAATACCTGAACATGTCAAATGGCCCGGAATCGAAGGTGAAGGTGATTTTCGTTCCTTGCTATCTGGACGGTCGGGATGGAATCATCAATATCCCTTACTATGATCTGATTATCGGTAATGACTTGAGCGTATATCCGTCTTATTACGAACCATGGGGGTATACTCCGCTGGAAAGTGTCGCTTTTAAGGTTCCTACCATCACAACAGATTTGGCCGGTTTCGGTCTGTGGGTAAACTCAATCTTGGGCCATGCCGGTACCTTGAAGGATGGCGCGTCTGTCATTCACCGTACCGATTACAACTATTCTGAGGTGGCTGATGCCATTCGGGATTCGATTACTGAATTCTCTCATTTGTCAGATACAGAAATCAAGAAGATTCGTGAGAAGGCGGCTGCAATAGCCGAAAAGGCACTGTGGAAACATTTTATACAGTACTACTATGAAGCGTATGATGTTGCTTTACGCAACATGCAGAAACGCATTTCTTCTGCTAATAAAGATAATGATTAACCTTTTTTGAAATATGAAAGTTAGAACTAATTATGTTAACAATCCGGTTTGGAGAGAAGTAACTGTCAAATCACGTATTCCAGAATCTTTGCAGATGTTGCAGGAATTGGCACATAACATCTGGTGGTCTTGGAACTATGAAGCTACAGATATGTTCAAATCACTGGATCCTGAAATCTGGAGTCTGGTAGGACAGAACCCGGTTGCATTCCTGGAACGCTTGAACTATGAGAAATTGGAAGCCCTTTCTACCAATAAGGAAGTATTGGATAGAATCAACAAGGTTTATACCAAGTTTAAAGCTTATATGAGCGAAAAACCGGACAGCAGCCGTCCGTCAGTCGCTTATTTCTGTATGGAATACGGCTTGACTCATGTCCTGAAGATTTATTCAGGTGGTTTGGGTATCTTGGCCGGTGACTACATGAAGGAAGCTTCCGACAGTAACGTAGATATGTGCGGTATCGGTTTCCTGTATCGTTACGGTTATTTCAGCCAGAGCTTGTCAATGGACGGACAGCAGGTGGCTAACTACGAGCCTCAGAACTTTGCCAGCCTGCCATTGGAACGCGTAAGCGATGAAAACGGTAAACCGTTGGTTCTGGATGTTCCATATCTGAACTATTATGTACATGCATACGTATGGCGTGTGAATGTTGGTCGTGTTCCTTTGTATCTGTTGGATACAGATAACGAAATGAACAGCGAGTTCGACCGTCCTATTACTCATCAGCTGTATGGTGGTGATTGGGAAAACCGTCTGAAGCAGGAAATCCTGCTCGGTATCGGTGGTGTATTGCTGTTGAAGAGACTGGGTATCAAGAAGGATGTTTATCATTGCAACGAAGGACATGCTGCTTTGTGTAACGTACAGCGTCTGTGCGATTATGTAGAAAGTGGTATGACATTCGACGAAGCATTGGAAGTTGTTCGTGCTTCTTCATTATATACTGTACACACTCCGGTTCCTGCCGGTCACGACTATTTCGATGAAGGTCTGTTCGGTAAGTACATGGGTGGATATCCGCAGCGTATGGGTATCTCATGGCAGGATTTGATGGATCTGGGCCGTATCAATCCGGGTGATTCCAATGAACGTTTCTGTATGTCTACTTTCGCTTGCAACACTTGTATGGAAGTAAACGGTGTAAGCTGGTTGCACGGAAAAGTTTCTCAGGAAATGTTCTCCGGTATCTGGAAGGGCTATTTCCCGGAAGAAAACCACGTAGGATATGTAACAAACGGTGTACACTTCCCGACTTGGTGTGCTTCTGAATGGCAGAAACTTTATGCTAAGCATTTCGACAAGAACTTCCTGAAAGATCAGTCTAATCCGAATATCTGGGAAGCTATCTACAATGTACCTGATGAAGAGGTTTGGAAGACTCGTGTCGCTTTGAAGAACAAGTTGATCGATTACATCCGTCAGCAGTTCCGCGATACATGGTTGAAGAACCAGGGAGATCCTTCACGTGTCGTTTCATTGATGGACAAAATCAATCCGAATGCGCTGTTGATCGGTTTCGCCCGTCGTTTCGCTACTTACAAACGTGCTCACTTGTTGTTTACTGACCTTGACCGTTTGTCTAAGATTGTCAACAACCCGGATTATCCGGTACAGTTCCTGTTTGCCGGTAAGGCTCACCCGCACGATGGTGCAGGTCAGGGACTGATCAAGAAGATTGTAGAAATCTCTAAGCGTCCGGAATTCCTGGGTAAGATTATCTTCCTGGAAAACTACGATATGAAGCTGGCCCGTCGTCTGGTATCAGGTGTAGATATCTGGATGAATACTCCGACTCGTCCGTTGGAAGCATCAGGTACATCGGGTGAAAAGGCGTTGATGAACGGTGTTGTCAACTTCTCTGTATTGGATGGCTGGTGGTTGGAAGGCTACCGCGAAGGTGCAGGTTGGGCGTTGACTGAAAAACGTACTTACCAGAACCAGGAATATCAGGACAAACTGGATGCTACTACTATCTACAGCATCCTGGAAACTGAAATCCTGCCGTTGTTCTATGCCCGCAACAAGAAGGGTTATTCTGAAGGTTGGGTGAAGACCATCAAGAACTCTATCGCTCAGGTAGCTCCTCACTATACAATGAAACGTCAGCTGGACGATTATTACAGCAAGTTCTACTGCAAGGAAGCTGCTCACTTCAAAGAATTGGCCGCAAACGACTATGCTCGCGCCAAGGCTTTGTCCGACTGGAAGGAAGAAGTGGCTGCCAAGTGGGATGAAATCCAGGTTCTTTCTGTTGACAGATGTGCTGAACTTCAGCAGGGTCATGTAGAAAACGGAAAAGACTATACCATCACTGTTGTAGTAGACGAAAAGGGTCTGGACGATGCAATCGGTATCGAACAGGTAGTAACTTATACCAATAACGACGGTAAAGAATGTATCTATTCTGTAACTCCGTTGAAACTGGTTAAACGTGAAGGTTCTATCTATACCTTCGCTGTTACTCACAGCTTCTCGAATGCCGGTAGCCTCAAGGTGTCTTACCGTATGTTCCCGAAACATCCGGACTTGGCACACCGTCAGGACTTCTGCTATGTACGTTGGTTTGTAGGATAATCTATACGATTTTTCTATATTGATTGGGGGTGTATCGGAAACGGTACACCCCCAATTTTTTCATTGAAAATGTGTGTACCGGGTGTGAATTTTCTTAATAAATCTGAATTTCATGCAGTAATTACAGCAATTCTGTCTTTTGGAGGTAAAGAGATAATAAAATGATTCAGACTATGAAAGGACTAAAGTTTTATGTAGGTACTTTGCTGGTGGGAGCCTGCGGCTTGTTTCAAGGCTGCGATTCGGACGACGGCTTTTCGTTGGGCGATATCGGGCGTGATTGGGTGACGGTTCATGTAGAAGGAACAGGAGCTTATAGTTTTACGGGAGATACATGGGGTACGATGTGGCCGGCAGCTACGGCAATCTGGGGATACCGTCCGGTGGAGGGGCAGCGTGCCATACTCTATTTCAATCCGTTGTATGAGAATTTCCAGTCGTATGATTATGGTATCAAACCGGAATATATCTATGATATCCTGACGAAATCGGTAGAGAAACTGACTCCGGAAAACGAGGCCGAATATGGTAACGACCCGGCATACATCTCCGATGCCTGGATAGGGGGCGGCTACTTGAATCTGGTGTTTGCCCAGCATGTCCCGCAGAAAGAACCTCATCGGGTGAGTCTGGTACAGGCCACAGAGGAGTTGACGGACGACGGATACATCCAGTTGGAGTACCGCTACAACACTTATGGCGATACATTGGATGTACGTATGATTGAGGGAGCTGTAAGTTATAATTTGAATACCTTGGATCTGGAAAATGCCAAGGGGATCAAGTTGAAGCTGAACGATGCGGTGAAGGGAAGTCGTGAGGTGACATTTACCCGTATGGACGAAGATACACCTGAAGCTGCGAAAGAGATGGATTTTTCGCAGATGAATGCCCGATAAACGAAAGATCCGTTTTTATTTAAAGAGACTGTTTTGATGGACCGTTCCTGGGGTGACAGGCCCAGGGCGGAACAAACGATAAGATTTTTGTCTGTTCGTTTGTAAGAAATCAAAACAGTTTCTTATTTTTGTAGGGTTCCGATGGATTAAAAACAGACGTTTATGAAGATATTGATTGTTGAGGACGATAATGATTTGCGTGAAATCACGACAGCTTCGCTGGAGAAGGAACGCTATGTGGTGTCTCAGGCTCCCGATTACCGGACGGCACTCCTGAAGATAGAGGATTATGATTACGATTGTATTCTGCTGGACATCATGTTGCCCGACGGATCCGGATTGGATTTGCTGCATGAATTGCAGGCGTTGGGTAAACGTACCAATGTCATCATTCTTTCGGCCAAGGATTCGCTGGAAGATAAAGTGCAGGGGCTGGATTTGGGAGCGGACGATTACCTGCCCAAACCTTATCACCTGGCAGAACTTCATGCCCGTATCAAGAGCCTGTTGCGCCGTAACCAGCGGGAAGGCGAGCGGAAGGTCCAATACGGGAACATTGAAATCATTCCGGATTTATTCAAGGTGAAGGTGGCCGATAAAGAGGTGGAACTCAACCGTAAGGAATATGATATTCTGCTTTATTTCATGTTACGTCCGGGACGGCTGGTCAATAAATCCACATTGGCTGAATCCGTTTGGGGAGACCACATTGACCAAGTAGATAATTTCGACTTCATCTATGCACAGATCAAGAATCTGCGGAAACGCCTGAAAGAAGCAGGTGCAACGGCTGAGTTGAAGGCCGTGTATGGAGTCGGTTATAAACTGATAACGGAATGAAACTGTTCAAGCTTGCCATGTGGCGGATGGCGGCTGCCATGGTTGTGATTCTCACGGCATGGGCGGCCTTCTTCTACATGGCCGTCATGGAAGAAGTGAATGACGAGGTGGATGATTCTCTGGAAGACTATGCGGAGACCCTCATGATCCGTTCGCTGTCGGGCGAAGAAATGCCCTCGTCGAGTAACGGTTCGAACAACCAATATTACCTGTATGAGGTCACTGCCGAATATGCTGACCGGTATCCGCACATTACGTATCACGATGAGATGGTTTATATTGCGGAGAAGGAGGAGTACGAACCTGCCCGAGTTCTGATACAGATATTCCAGGCTGACGATGGTATTTACCATGAGCTGGTAGTCTATACACCTACGATTGAGAAACAGGACCTTCAGCGGGCCATGTTGGGTTGGATTGTTTTTCTATATGTATTACTCTTTCTGGCTATCTTGTCTGTCAATGCCTGGGTATTCCGGCGTAATATGAAGCCGCTGTATGTTCTGTTGGAGTGGCTGGACAATTATCGGCTGGATTCTCATTCCAAACCGTTGGAGAATCCTACCCGTGTCACTGAATTCCAGACGTTGAATGAGGCAGTCCTTCGTTCGATGGAGCGCAGTGAGGCCTTGTATGAGCAGCAGAAACTGTTTATCGGCAATGCATCGCATGAGATGCAGACTCCTTTGGCTATCTGCCGGAACCGTCTGGAAATGCTGATGGAGGATGAAACACTTACCGAAAAGCAGCTGGAAGAGTTGGCGAAAACTCATCAGACCCTGGAAAACCTTACCCGGATGAACAAGTCGTTGCTCATGCTTTGTAAGATAGAGAACCACCAGTTTGTAGATGTCCGTTCAGTTTGCCTGAACGAACTGATGGCTCATTATCTGGATACCTATCAGGAGGTTTACGGTTACAAGCGGATTCGGGTGCAGATGGACGAGCAAGGGAGTTTCCGTACAGATATCAGTGAATCGTTGGCCATTGTGCTGGTGACCAATCTGTTGAAGAATGCTTTTGTCCACAGTGTAGAGGATGGCGAGATTCGGATTCTCTTTACGGAGTCTGCTTTCAGTATCTCGAACGAAGGGGAGGGGGCCTTGGATGCCAACCGTATCTTCGAACGGTTTTATCAGGGGGCAAAGAAGGAAGGCTCTACCGGTCTGGGGCTGGCGTTGGTAAAATCCATCTGTCGGGTCAGTCAGTTGGAGATTTCCTATGCTTTCGAAGAAGGCCGGCATATTTTTTCAGTGAAAAAGTGATTTTTTTCGTAATCAGGCATCAGTTTTCAGTTTCTTTTCAGATTCCCTACCGATATTTGTCGTAGAAACTTAAAACAATATTTATTTACCTTTTAAAATACGATGCTTTATGAAACGATTCTTTTTAATGCTGATGTGTGTGTTCGCAATGTCTACAGTGGTAATGGCGGATAATGAAAAACCGATTCAGGTGGGTGAATTGCCGACAAAGGCACAGACTTTTATTTCTACGTATTTCAAGTCGCATAAGATAGCGCTGGCTAAAGTGGAAACAGAACTGTTCTCGAAGATGTACGATGTCATTTTCACTAACGGTGAAAAGCTGGAATTCGACAAATCGGGTGAATGGACTGAAATCAGTTGTAAGCAGACGGGTGTTCCTGCGCAGGTGATTCCTGAGGCTATCCGTACCTATGTAAAGAACAATTATCCGGATGCCAAGATCCTGAAAATTGAACGCGACAGAAAAGAATACGAAGTGAAACTTTCTAACCGTTGGGAAATCACTTTCGACAGCCAGATGCGCGTAATCGATATTGATGACTGATACATAACGACTTTTCCCGCAATGATTGATACCCTTTGAAAACGTCCTCATATTTTATACAAACCATGTCCTCATGTTTGAAGTGAAACGTGAGGACGTTTTTTTGTCCTTTCTATCGGTTGTTGCAGAATCGATAGGGTTATTTCACTTTTGTGAATGGATATGTTATCCGATTTTACTGTAACTTTGTCGCGGTTTTTTGATTAAGGTAACTAAAGATGGATAACAATGTGAGTAAGAAGCGTTCCCAAAGCAATGAGATAGACATGCTGAACGGACCGTTGTTGAAGAAAATTCTGCTGTTTGCTCTTCCGTTGGCGGCCAGCAGTCTGTTGCAGGAACTTTTTAATTCGGTGGATGTAGCGGTTGTGGGACACTTCGTCGGAAGTGAAGCCTTGGCGGCTGTGGGAAGCAACGCACCGGTGATCGGATTGCTCATCAATCTGTTCATGGGCGTTTCTATGGGAGCCTGTGCTGTCATTTCCAATCACATCGGACAGCAGGATGACAGAAGTATACGCCACGCTATCGATACCGTGCAGCTGGTGGCGGTTATCAGCGGCTTCTTTCTGCTGATATTGGGTCAGGTAGCCGCCCGACCGATACTGACTTGGATGGGTACACCTCCGGAGGTGCTGGATGAGGCTGTGACTTACCTGCGTATCTATTTCCTGGGCATGCCTTTTATCATGGCTTTTAACTTCGGCGCGGCTATTCTGCGGAGTATGGGTGATACACGCCGTCCACTGTATATCCTGGTTATGGCCGGCGTTGTCAATACCTTGCTTAATTTGTTGTTTGTCATCTGTTTCCGTATGGGCGTGGCTGGCGTGGCTGTAGCTACAGGTATCGCCAATGCGGTGAGTGCAACTTTAATCATACGGCTTTTACGTAAGGAGAAAGAACCGTTCCGGCTGCATTTCGAGAAGTTGAAAATCCACACCGGAGAATTGAGCCGTATGTTACGCATCGGAGTTCCTGCCGGTGTGCAGGGGATGATATTTTCCATCTCCAATGTCGTGGTACAGTCGTCCATCAACAGCTACGGAGCCGATGCGATAGCCGGTTCATCGGCGGCGCTCAACTTCGAGTATTATTGTTATTTCATTATCCAAGGTTTTAACGGGGCCGCTATCAGTTTCATCGCCCAGAACTATGGAGCCGGGAAAATGGATAGAGTTCATCGTATTTTCTGGATTTGCATGGGATCCTGTGTCGCTTTCTGTGCGGCTTTCAACTGGCTTTTTGCCTGGCAGGATGATTTCTTTCTGAACTTTTTCTCCAGTGTACCGATGGTACATCATTACGGAGCTATCCGTATGCACATTGTTCTGGCATTGCAGTTCATTGCCAGCAGTTACGAGATTGCCGGTTCTTCGTTGCGTGGCATGGGTAAATCGCTGACTCCTGCTGTCCTTACGGTTTTCGGTACCTGTCTGCTGCGTATCGTGTGGGTGTACGGAGTGTCACCGGTGTGGCGGGGATATGATATCCTGATGATGGTCTATCCGGTATCGTGGGTACTGACAGGTTTGCTGGTGCTTACGGCCTATTGGCTGACGGTTCATAAAAGAGGTGTGAAAGTAAGGCAGTAGTCCTGGAAGAGTCTCTGAATTGGTTAAAGAATTCCAAAATTGAATCATTCTGTTGATTAAGTCGGCTTTCTTTTATTTCTTTGGATATCTCTTTATGAGTGCACTGTTCAGTTAACCGATGGTGCACTTTCCAATTGGTATTTACAAAGAACAAGTTACTATGATTAAAAAATACAAGCCTAATTCTCTGCAGGAACTGAAGGAACTGGTGAGCGACAAGAGCGTTCACCTCGGCGACATCGACACTTCGCTGATAACGGACATGACGGAGCTTTTTAAAGACTCAACGCGCAAAAACTTCGATGGACTTGAAATGTGGGACACATCGAACGTGACTACGATGGAACGGATGTTTCACAGGGCGAAGTATTTCAACCATCCTATAGGGAATTGGGACGTCTCGTCTGTAACGAACATGGAGTGCATATTTTGTGGCTGCAGCAACTTTAATCAGCCGTTAGGGGATTGGGATGTCTCGTCCGTAACGAATATGGAGTCGATGTTCGGCACCTGCGGCAAGTTCAATCAGCCGCTGAACGATTGGGACGTCTCAAAGGTCCGGAAAATTTCGTGTATGTTCTGCGAAGCTGAAAGCTTCAACCAGCCGCTCGACCGGTGGAATACCTCTGAAGTCCGTGAAATGTCGTGGACGTTCGCCGGATGCACCAAGTTCAACCAAGATATCAGCTCGTGGGATACGTCGAATGCCACGGTGATGGAAGGAGTTTTTGAGAGGGCGGCGCGCTTCAACCAGCCTCTGAACACCTGGAACGTCTCCAACGTGCGGGATATGTTCCGTATGTTCGAAGGGGCGAAAAGTTTCAACCAGCCTATCGGCGCATGGAATGTTTCCGCTGTCACGAATATGAGACAGATGTTCTGGAGGGCCGCGGCGTTTAACCAGTCGCTTGAAAAGTGGAATGTCTCGAACGTGCAAAACATGCGCGAGATGTTCTGCGAAGCGTCGAGCTTCAACCAGCCGCTGAACGATTGGGATGTTTCAAACGTGCAGGATATGCGCGAGATGTTCTCCAAAGCCTCGAGCTTCAACAAGCCTTTGAGCAATTGGAATGTCTCGAACGTGCAGAATATGTACTGTATGTTCAACGAGGCGAAAAGCTTCAATCAGCCACTCGACCGCTGGGATGTCTCAAATACTAAGGATATGGCCTATATGTTCTGCAAAGCGACCTCGTTCCGGCAGCCGATAACGGCGTGGCGGCTGTGCGGCCAGTCTACGAAAGGGATGTTCCTCAGATTGCCGGACTACCGTGACATGGAGTCGCGCGTCATGTGTCTCACCCCTCATGACGAGGAAGCGATGAGATATGACTTGGAAGATATGATAGGAATATTCGGTGAGGAGGCGGTTCAGGACGCGCTACGGCTTTACGGCCCGAAATACGGTCTTAAGGAAGATTAGGTTCTGCTCCGATGTTATTTACCTGCTGATAAATAACATTCTGTAATGCTGTGTCACCCATTTTAGGGTGACACGATTTCAAAATATGCTCATGCGAAAGAAATATATCCATTGGGCAGTGTCAGTATTCAGTATCGTTCCCTATTCTGGAAACGTTGTCGTATATTTGTTTGCGTATGAAATTCCGTATTTCAATAGTCTTCCATTGTCATTCCATTCTCCGTAGAGAAGCCCTTTTCGGGTATTTTCTATGAATTTGTTCAGACGGCTTTCAAAAAGTTCGGGCTGATTTCTCTTGATTTGGATGGTATCAATCCTGATTCGCTTATATAAATCAGGGAACTGACAGAAGTTGTCCCACACTACCGGGTCGGATTGTAACCTTTGCAATATGTCTTTATCTATGGTAAAACCATTAGGTGACATATCCGGCAGGACGGCTCTTCCGGCATCGGTCATCAGTCCTAACCGTTCCATTCTGCGGCATCTCTCTTTGTTGAGTTCGGACCAATTGCTTCGTGGCTTTCGTGGACAAAGTTTCTGGGCTGTTACATCATCCGTTATTTTCTTAGTAGTACTGTCTATCCAGCCAAAACATAGGGCTTCTTCTACAGCGTCAATATACCAGAAAGTATTGTCATCTGTAGGTTTTCCACGTTTCACCACTACCCAGCATTCTTTCTCTGTTTTATGGTTCTGTATTAGCCATTCACGCAATTCGGCTCTTGATTTGACATCCAGTAAATTATGAATTTCCATTATCAGTTGTTTCAATTTGCATTTTACAATGTTAGCCTCCCCGTAAGATAGATTCGCAGATTGTTACCTGAAAAGCCTTCTCTTTCCATTTCCATTACATGTAAGAAGTCAAGATTCTTGTATAGAATGCTTGTCCGGATATCTATAAAATCGCCCCAACTCGAAACCAAGTTGGGGCGATTGGAATACCTTTTAAAAGGGCTATAAATAGGATTTAACTTATTCCCATTCGATTGTTGCAGGCGGTTTTGACGAGATGTCGTAGCAAACGCGGTTTACGCCTTTTACTTTGTTGATGATGTCGTTCGAAACCTTTGCCATGAATTCGTAAGGCAAGTGAGCCCAGTCGGCTGTCATGGCATCTGTACTGGTTACGGCGCGCAGTGCTACGGCACGTTCGTAAGTACGTTCATCGCCCATTACACCTACACTCTGTACCGGCAACAGGATTACACCTGCCTGCCATACCTGGTGATACAAGGCTGTTTCGTTGCCATCGGCATCTTTGGTCTTCCAGTCGCGGAGGCCCTGGATGAAGATGTCATCGGCATCCTGCAGAATACGTACCTTCTCGCGGGTGATATCGCCCAGGATACGTACAGCCAGACCCGGACCCGGGAACGGATGACGGGTAATCAGGTGTTCCGGCATACCCAGTTCACGACCTACGCGGCGTACCTCGTCCTTAAACAGCAGGCGGAGCGGTTCGCACAGTTTCAGGTTCATCTTTTCAGGCAGACCACCTACGTTGTGGTGACTCTTGATGACTGTACCGGTGATAGACAACGATTCGATGCAGTCCGGATAGATGGTACCCTGTGCCAACCATTTTACATCCTGTATCTTGTGAGCTTCTTCATCGAATACATCGATAAATCCTTTGCCGATGATTTTACGTTTACGTTCCGGTTCGGTGACACCTGCCAGTTCGGAGAAGAACTTTTCGCTGGCGTCTACGCCGATTACGTTCAGACCCAGGCATTCATAGTCGTGCAGCACATTCTTGAACTCGTTCTTGCGCAACATACCGTGGTCAACGAAGATACAGGTCAGGTTCTTGCCGATAGCCTTGTTCAGCAATACGGCTGCTACCGATGAGTCTACGCCACCGCTCAGACCCAGCACTACCTTGTCGTTTCCGAGTTGTGCCTTCAGTTCGGCTACAGTGGTTTCAATGAATGAAGCGGCGCTCCAGTCCTGTTTACCTCCACAGATGTCTACCACGAAGTTCTTCAGCAGCTGAGTACCGTCTTCTGTGTGGAACACTTCCGGGTGGAACTGTACACCCCACAGCTTTTCACCTTTTGCCTGGTAAGCGGCAACGGCAACCTTGTCTGTAGAGGCGATGATTTCAAAGTTTTCCGGAATGGCTGTGATGGTATCGCCATGGCTCATCCATACCTGAGAGTGTTCGCGGAAACCTTTCAGCAACGGGTTCTCATGGTCGAACTTGGCCAGATGGGCACGGCCATACTCGCGCGTATTGGCTGGTTCAACGCTTCCGCCGTTGGTATATGCCATAAACTGCGCGCCGTAGCAGATTCCCAGAATAGGGTATTTGCCGCGGATGTCAGTCAGGTCTACCTTGAAAGCCTTTTCATCGTATACAGAGAAAGGACTTCCCGAAAGGATGACACCGATAACCGACGGGTCGTTGTGAGGGAACTTGTTGTAGGGAACAATCTCGCAATACATGTTCAGTTCACGTACACGGCGGCCAATCAGCTGTGTGGTCTGCGAACCGAAGTCGAGAATAATAATTTTTTCCTGCATAAAGTTATTCGGGTTAAATGAATTCGTTTCTGCAAAGTTACGGAATTTCTATGGAAAATGCTAAGAGCCTGTTTAGATTTTATGTAGAAACTTCTTTTCTGTTTCTTATACCTTACATTTGTCACCATATAATACTTCGGAAGGATATGTTCGCAATAGGGTGTAAAGTTGCTTTTAGAGAAATTGGGGTCAGTTAGGTACATGGCTTGTTTAGAATTGTAGGGTATTGTATCATTATAAAATAACAGCAATTCGGGTAAATCAATCAGCGATTCATCTAACTCGTATCCGGAAGGACTTCCGTACTTTTGCTTTCGGAACGATAAGAAAAAGGTGATGTAATAGAGACAACTGGTTTTTGAGTATGAAGAAAGATATTATCATCTGGATGGGGGCCGGTCAGATAGGGCTTGCCATTGTCCGCCGGATTGCATCCGGAAAGAAGATTGTTATTGGAGATAGAAGCCTTGTGAACGCCCGGGCTGCTGCCGATGCCTTGAACGGCTCCGGATTTGATGCTGTAGCACTGGAGGCCGACCTTTCATCGCGCGAGTCCATTCTTTCACTCATTTCCGAGGCGTGTAAGTATGGAGATATCCGCTATCTGGTTAATTCAGCCGGTGTATCTCCCAGTCAGGCTTCCATCGAGACCATATTGAAGGTTGATTTGTATGGCACAGCCGTCTTGCTGGAAGAAGTAGGTAAGGTGATTGTCAGCGGGGGAAGCGGAGTGACGGTTTCCAGTCAGTCTGGGTATCGCATGCCGGCACTTACGCCTGAAGCGGACAGGCTGTTGGCCACTACACCTGCCGAGGAGCTGCTTGCTTTGGAAATGCTTCGGCCGGAGAACATCCGGGATACGCTGCATGCTTATCAGATGGCTAAACGGTGCAATGTGAAGCGGGTGATGGCTGAGGCCGTGAAATGGGGAGAACGGGGAGCCCGTCTTAATTCGCTGTCTCCAGGCATTATTGTTACTCCGTTGGCCATTGATGAATTTAACGGGCCAAGGGGCGGTTTCTATAAAAACATGTTTGCCAAGTGTCCTGCCGGACGCCCTGGAACCGCTGATGAAGTGGCGCATGTGGCAGAGCTTCTGCTGGAAGATAAAGGTGCCTTCATTACAGGCTCTGACTTCCTGATAGACGGAGGAGCAACGGCTTCGTATTTCTACGGACCGCTTCAGCCGAAAGAGAATTAAACTTTACATAATCTACTGATTCTGATAATTGAACAACGATGAGACCTTATATCATTTGTCACATGGTAGCTTCCATTGACGGGCGCATTGATTGTGCCATGGTTGAAAAAATAAGTGGAGACGAGTATTATTCAACGCTGGAGGAGTTGGATTGTCCTTCCCTTCTTGAGGGACGTGTAACGATGGAGCATTATAATGCTGCCAAAGAACCTTTCGTTCCAATCATTAACAAACCCGTAGGAAAATTCTGTACGTTTGTTGCCGAGGAATCGGATGCTTATATGGTATCTGTCGATACTTGGGGACGTCTGCGGTGGAAGTCAAATAATATTGAAGGAGTTCCGCTGATATGTATTGTCAGCGAAAAGGCCTCGGAGGAATATCTGGAGACTTTACGTCAGCAGGATATATCATGGATTGCCGTTGGAAAAGATGGTATCGACCTGGCGAAAGCCATGGAGGTACTTTATGAGCGGTTTGGCGTTAAGCGTCTGGGATTATTGGGTGGGGGACACATCAACGGCGGTTTCTTGGAAGCCGGACTGATTGACGAAGTCAGTCTTTTATTGGCTCCAGGTATCGATGGACGTACGGGGGAAACTTCCCTTTTTGATGGTATTTCCGATAAAGGCCGTATGCCGGTACAACTTCGTCTGGAACAGGTGAAGAAACTGAAGAATGATGTATTATGGATACGCTATAAACTATAGAGACTGATGAAACATATTTTATTTACTTTCATGCTGTTGCTTGCTTCGTTGGCCGGGCATACACAGCAGACAAATGAAAAATCAACAATGAACCGTATGGAAAACAAACCGAAAATTCTTGTCGCTTTTTTTTCTCGGGCAGACGAGAACTATGCCGTTGGCTATATTGAGAAGGGAAATACGCATATTGTGGCAGAAATGATTGGTGCGGAAACAGGGGCAGACTTATTCCACATTGAAACGGTAAATCCTTATCCGGCAGCGTATAATCAGTGTATTGAGGTAGCTAAACGGGAAAAGGAATCGAATGCTCGTCCGGAAATCAAAGGAGACAAACGAATCGAAGATTATGATGTGATTTTCTTGGGCTATCCCAACTGGTGGGGTGAGATGCCGATGGCTGTCTATACCTTCATCGAGAAACATGATTGGGAAGGAAAGACAATCGTTCCTTTCTGTACCCATGAAGGTAGCGGACTCTCTGGTACGGAACGTCGTATCCAGTCGGCTTGTACGGGAGCCAAGGTGCTCAAAGGACTGGCCGTAAGGGGAAGCGCTGCCCAACATGAACAGGAATCGGTACGTAAGTCTGTATCATCCTGGTTGGAAAAGTTCATCTTTAGGATGAAAATCTGGAAATGATGCCCATGGTCAGACCAGGGTGATGAACTCTTATTGGTTATCCGATGCGATTCTGATAGAATCTGCATCTTTGTCAGTCTCCATTCAAACTTGATGGGGACTGATTGTTTTGGAGGAATTGTATCTGTAATAGGGGTAAATAATCAGAGGATTGGTATACTTTGCCGTTCCTGAATATTTCTTACCTTTGTGTCAGAAGTTAAAAGACAATTGCGTAACAATGAAAAAAGAATGATATGAATAGTCAGAATGTTTTGGTCGCTTATTTTTCTTGTAGTGGTACAACGAGAAGAATGGCCGAAAAATTGGCCGCAGCGACCGGTGCTGATTTGTACGAGATTGTACCCGAACGTCCTTATACAGCTGCCGATTTGGATTGGAAAAACCGTATGAGCCGTACATCGGTAGAGATGCGTGACCCTTCTTCCCGTCCTGCTATTGCCGGTAGTCTTCCTGATATGCGTAACTATGAGATTGTGTTTCTTGGATTTCCTGTGTGGTGGTACATTGCCCCCACCATTATCAATACGTTTATAGAAGGGTGTAATCTGGCAGGGAAGAAGGTGTTACCTTTTGCTACTTCGGGTGGCAGTGGTATTGCCAATTGCGAGAAGAATCTTCGCTTGGTCTACCCGCAGATTGACTGGAAAGCCGGCAAGCTTCTGAACGGAAGTTTGTCAAAAGCAGAGATGGACGAGTGGTTGGAAAAAATAAATATCGGTTAAGATAACCGGTTCCACAGATTTTACAGACTGGACTTAATTTGATAAACGAAAATAGATGAAGAGATTCTTCGCTGTTGTACTGTTTGCTGTCTTGGCTGTTCATGAGGGAGCAGCACAGGAACAGAAAAGTGATTCACTTCGTTTAGGGCGAATTTATGAGATAGGAGAGGTCGTAGTAACCGGAACCCGTAATGAGACGGATGTACGCCATTTGTCTCAAACGGTTTCGGTGATAGACCGTACACGGATAGACTATGCCATGCAGCCGTCGTTACTTCCTGTACTTACCGAGCAGATTCCGGGAATGTTTGTGACTTCACGGGGAATGATGGGGTACGGAGTATCGGGAGGTGCTGCCGGAAGTATTTCGCTCCGGGGGTTGAGTGGCAGTTCCGGTCGGTTGATGGTAATGATAGACGGTCATCCACAATATGCCGGAATCTTCGGCCATCCGATAGCTGATGCTTACCAGTCGTTTCTGGCGGAGCGGGTAGAAGTCTTGAGAGGACCGGCTTCGGTCCTATACGGCTCGAATGCGATGGGTGGCGTCGTGAATATTGTTACCCGCAAGATGAAGGAAGATGGTGTGAAAACCCACCTTCATGCCGGTTACGGATCCTACAATACATTGGAGACGGAGTTGACGAACCGGGTACTTAAGGGACGTTTCTCGAGCGTGGTTTCCGGTTCCTACAATCGTACAGACGGCCATCGTACGGATATGAACTTCGAACAGTATAGTGTATATGCCAAATTGGGTTATGAAATGACGGAACAATGGAGGTTACGGGGCGATGTCAATGTGACACATTTCAACGCTTCCTATCCTGGTCCGGTGGATGCTCCGTTACTGGACGGTGACCAGCGCATCACCCGAGGTATGACTTCGTTTGCGGTGGAGAATGAATACGACAAGACTTCCGGGTCACTTAGCTTTTTCTACAATTGGGGAAACCATTGGATAAACGATGGGTATACTCCTTCTAAGGGTGAAAGCCCTTTGGATAACCGCTTCCTTTCGTTGGATAACATGATGGGGGTCTCTTTTTATCAGAGTGCTCGATTCTTTTCCGGAAACCGTATTACGCTGGGTGCTGACTGGTTCCGTTATGGCGGTCGTGCCTGGAATGAATATGTCAGTGGTGAACTGGCCGGAACTATTTCCGAGTTGGTGGATAAGCACGAAGATGAGTTTGCCGGATATGTTGATTGGCTTCAGGACATCGGTTCCTGGCTTACGTTCCATGCCGGATTACGTGTAGATCATCATTCGCGTGTGGGAACGAAATGGGTACCTCAGGCCGGCTTGGCATTTCATCTTCCGAATGCCGTAGAATTGAAGGCATCGGCTTCCAAGGGCTTCCGTTATCCCATTCTTCGGGAAATGTACATGTTCCCGCCACAGAATCCCGATTTGCAGCCTGAATCGATGTGGAATTACGAACTGGCTTTCTCTCAACGGCTATTGGAAGGAAGTTTGACTTATGGTGTCAATCTGTTTTATCTGGATGGGAAGAATCTTATTCAGACACTTCCGAACCCTGACGGTAGTGGAATGTTGAACCAGAATTCCGGGGCAATCCGCAATGCCGGCATCGAGGTACAAGGGGCTTATCGCATCGATCGCCAATGGTCCGTAGACGCTAATTACAGTTACCTGCACATGGAAAATCCCGTTGTCGCTGCTCCTGAACACAAACTGTATGCGGGAGCCAACTTCATGAAAGACCGTTGGAATGTTTCTACCGGAGTGCAGTACATTGCCGGGCTCTATACGCAGACTGATCCGGTACTGACAGAGGATTTTGTGTTGTGGAATCTTCGGGCGTCGTTCCGTATTTCCCGTTGGTTGGATATCTGGGCAAGGGGAGAAAACCTTTTGGCTCAGAAATACGAAATCAATGCCGGTTATCCCATGCCACGGGCAACCGTCATGGCAGGATTCAATGTCAATTTTTAGAAATCAATCACTTGAGTACTGATACCGACGGCTACACGGGCAGTTTTTCCGCCAGATGGCTGGCTGCAGAAGTAAGTTTCTCAGAGGTGACGGTTGTCGGTCCGGTATTCATTCGGTGTGCAACCTGCTATCCGTTTGAACATCCTGTTCATGTGTTGCGGATATTGGAATCCCAGGCTGTAAGCTATTTCGCTCATCGATTGGGGAGTGGAAAGCAATAACTCCTTTGCCCGGTCGATGACCTTGTTCTGGATGTATTCGGATACGGTTTTACCAGTCTGCCTGCTGACCATGTCGCCAAAGTAGTTGGATGAAAGGCAGACTTTTTCCGCGAAATACCTGACAGTAGGCAGTCCTCTTTCTTGAGGGGCTTCGCTGTCGAAGTATTCGTCGAGCAGGTGTTCGAAACGTACAATGATATCCTTGTTGGATGCCTCACGGGTCGTAAACTGACGCTCATAGAAACGCATGCAGTAATCGAGCAGCAGTCCGATGTTGGCCGTAACCAGCCGGCGGCTGTGCCTGTCGGTATGATGCCGTAGCTCTGCTTCTATCCTTTGGAAGCAGTCCATGACTGTTTGCCGTTCTTCTTCGGATACGTGTAACGCTTCGCGGCTTTCGTAAGAAAAGAAGGTATATTTCTTGATTTCCTGTCCAAGTGCGGTACCGTGTATGAAATCGGGATGGAACAGGACGCCGTGAGCTACAGGACGGGTATCGGGGGCCATATTCACTTCGGCTACCTGTCCGGGAGCAAAACTGACGATGGTACCTTCCTGATAATCGTAAGGCTGACGTCCGTAGGTAATGTCTCCGCATTTGATGTCTTTCAGGTAAAGGGCATAGATACCGTAATTCATCTTGAAATGTGTCGGCCATACGGTTGCCTTTGACAAGTCAATGACAGCCACCATCGGGTGCAAGGTCTCCAGTCCATAAAGCCGGTTGTATTTTTCAATGCTGTCCAGTATGATCAGTTCATCCATGTCGTGAGAATTATTCGTTTCGACAAATATACTTTTTCTTGTCGGATTATTGGCTATTTCCGTTTCCTTATCTATGATTCGGGTATAAATATCTGTAAATGGTATACAAGAGTATCTGTATAATTGAAGTAAATTTGCAATAAAGAAAAATGCAAATCCATTGAAACAGAATCACTATGAGAATGAAATTTATTTTAGTGCTTTTTGCATTGGCGATAAACAGTACAACAATTATGGCACAGGAAACAATCAAACAGACAGCTGGACGCGATCAGCTTGGAGACTTTGCTCCTAAATTCGCAGAATTGAATGATGATGTACTTTTCGGTGAGGTCTGGAGCCGTACCGATAAACTTGGATTGCGGGACCGTAGTCTCGTAACCATCACTTCGCTCATCAGTCAGGGTATCACAGACAGTTCGTTGACCTATCACTTGCAGTCAGCCAAACAGAACGGGATCACCCGTACCGAGATTGCCGAAATTCTGACCCATATCGGTTTCTATGCAGGATGGCCGAAAGCATGGGCCGCCTTCCGCCTGGCTAAGGAAGTCTGGTCGGAAGATGTAAAGGGTGAAGACGCGAAAGCGGCTTTTCAGCGGGAGATGATTTTCCCGATCGGGGAGCCGAATACTGCCTACGCACAGTATTTTGTCGGTAACAGTTATTTGGCCTCTGTCTCCAGCGAACAGGTACCTGTAGCGAACGTGACTTTTGAGCCGGGATGCCGCAACAATTGGCACATCCACCATGCCACAGAAGGAGGAGGGCAGATGCTTATCGGTGTGGCCGGTAGAGGATGGTATCAGGAAGAAGGGAAACCTGCCGTTGAGATTCTACCCGGAACAGTCATTCATATTCCGGCAAATGTCAAGCATTGGCATGGAGCCGCTGCAGACAGCTGGTTTGCCCATCTGGCTTTTGAGGTACCGGGTGAAAAGACTTCCAACGAATGGCTGGAACCGGTAACGGATGAAGCATACGGTAAGTTGAAATAGTGCTTGCTTTGCGTAAGACTTTTCGTTACCGGTTATGGTTGTGCGTAAACCGGTACTAGCAAATCTTCTTCCGGCCAGTTGGGCAGGTAAAACAAGGGCAGAGGTTTTCCACCGATGCCTGACCATTCTATCCGATGTATGTGGTCGAAGTTTGGGGTACCGAAATCGAATGAACGGCCGTAGAGAAGTATTGCGCCACGGCTGTCATCAATTTTCCACAGTCCACCTCCATAGGTGCACAGCTCATCGGAGGCAAGTAAGTCTTTGTGCAGATAGACGTGACCGAATTTCAGTACGCCATCTTGAGTGATGATGAATTTGGGATACATGGCATGGGGCGTATTAAGGTTTGACTTTGAATTGAAAACTCGGTTGCAAGATACGCAATTTTCCTTGATTCCAATAGCTTAAAGGCCGAAAAATAGCCTTTAGGCTGTAGTCTGGAAGCAGGTGTTTGAGGTAAGAAAAAGGGGATGTGCCGTTTGGACATATCCCCTTTTCTGTATCTGGCAGGCAGATTGCTTTATGCCTGAGAACTCTTTTTCATTTTGACTTCGTACAAGTCGCTTCTGCGGTCCTTCAAGTTCCGTACGCTACCGTATGTATGGAGTTCGTTCAGCAAATCCAGGTCTACGTCCGAAACAAGAATCATTTCCGTATTTGGAGTCGCTTCCGCACGTTTTCCGTCGGTCGGGAAAGCGAAGTCACATGGAGTAAATACACCGGATTGGGCATACTGGATATCCATGTTGTGTACACGTGGCAGGTTTCCTACACTACCGGCGATGACTACAAAGCATTCGTTTTCGATGGCACGGGCATGGGCACATACCTTCACACGGCTATAGGCATTCTGGGTATCTGTCAGGAAAGGTACAAACAGAATCTGCATTCCTTGGTCGGCCATGATACGTGACAATTCCGGGAATTCCACATCGTAACAAATCAGCACACCGATTTTGGCACAGTCTGTCTCGAATGTCTGTAAAGATTTTCCGCCGTTCAATCCCCAACTTTTGATTTCATCGGGTGTGACATGTATTTTCTCGTACATTTCGTATGTACCGTCACGGCGGCACAGGAAACCGATGTTGTACAGTCTTCCATCCTCTTTGACGAGCGGCATACTTCCCGTGATGATATTGATGTTGTAGCTGATGGCCAGCTTGATGAAACGTTCTTTGATTTCCTGCGTATAGGTTGCCAGGCCACGGATGGCTTCCGATTCTCCCTGGTTGTTGAAGTTAGCCATCAGGGGCGCATTGAAGTATTCAGGGAACAATACGAAATCGCTCTTGTAGTCTGAAACGGCATCAACGAAAAATTCTACTTGTTCAAACAGGTCGTCCAAGGTCTTGTATGTACGCATCTGCCATTGTACCAGTCCGACACGTACCGTGGTTTTCGGAGTGACGTATTCCTGTGTAGGTGGCTGATAGTAGATGTTATCCCATTGCAACAGGCAGGCGTAGTGTTTGGACTCTTCGTCGTTGGGCAAGTAATTACGCATAACCTTGCGTACATGGAAGTCATTGGATAACTGGAATGTCAGTACCGGGTCGAAAATTTCTTTGCGGCGTACCTTGTCAATGTATTCCTTGGGACGCAGGGTGTCTGCGTATTTGTGATAGTTAGGAATACGTCCGCCGAACATGATGGCTTTCAGGTTTAATTTTTCACACAGTTCCTTCCGGTATTCGTACATACGGCGTGCCAGACGCAATCCCCGATACTGAGGATGGATGAAGACTTCGATACCGTATAGAATGTTCCCCTTGGGGTTGTGGGTGTTGAAGGTCTCTTTACCGGTTACCTGAGCATAGGTGTGGTCGTTCTTCACATCATCGTAATTGACAATGATGGAGAGGGCACATCCTACTATCTTTTCGTCGACTACTGTAACGATTTGCCCTTCGGGAAAAATCTTGATCAGTTTCTCGATTTGTTTGTGTGTCCAGAACACATCACTTCCGTCTGAATAGACACGTGTAAACGATTGTGCAAGCTGGTCGTAATCTTCAATCATCAGATTACGTATCTGTACTTTGTTAATCTTCAGTGAATCCATAAGATGTATTGTCATTTTTTATGCGGTGCAAAGGTAAGCATAACTGAAATTCCTTGTTCTCCTTATGAGTAGAAAATGTAATGCTTGCTGTAATGTTTCTTTATTCTGCTGTCTGACTGTATGGCTTTGAGTTGGAAAATGCGGCTGTTTTGTGCCTGATATTGTTACATCTCCGTTACAAGCTCTTTTTTTCTTTTTAAAAAATTGGGTTTTGGTGAATTTGTTATTAAAAAATACATTATATTTGTTTCTATATATTAAAAACTAATCGTACGTTTAACCTTGAATTTATTTCTTATCTAACAAAATGATTGATTTATGAGAAACTTATGGGCAACATGGATGGCGCTCTGTATCGTCCTGGTAGCAAATGCACAAGAGTTGCATTTTCGAGACAATGGAACCTTTAAAATAGTACAATTTACCGATACGCATTTCTGTCCGATGAAAACGGAATCGGATGTAGCTATCGATGTGATAAGGAAAACTGTAGCGGCAGAAAAACCTGATGTCCTTGTCCTGACGGGTGACGTAGTGACCGGAGAACCTGCAGCCGAAGGTTGGAAAAGAGTCTTGTCGGTTTTGGACGAAACGGAAATCCCATATATCCTCATGAATGGAAACCATGATACGGAGCAGGATTTGTCGTATCAGGAAATAACCCGTCTTATTACTTCGGCAAACAACTGCCTCAATGAGGTTAACGATAAAGGTGAACTTTCTGATAGGATACTTGAAGTAAAAGATAAGCAGGGGATTTCTACAGAAGCTCTTATCTATTGCCTGGATTCACATTCCAATTCTTTGTTGAGCCAAGTAGGGGGATATGCCTGGATTAATTATGACCAGATTGCTTGGTATCGGGACCAGAGTAATCGGTACAAAGCCCAAAACGGGGGAGAACCAATACCCGCTTTGGCTTTTTTTCATATTCCCCTTGTAGAATATACTGAGGCGTTCAATCAGCGGGAAGGAGCTTTTTCCGGTATCAGACTCGAAAGAGAATGTCCTGCTGACATCAATAGCGGAATGTTCGGAGCGATGTTGGAACAAGGAGATGTGATGGGTGTATTTACCGGTCATGACCATGACAATGATTATGTTGCTTCCTATAAAGGCATAACGCTGGGATATGGGCGTTTTTCTGGAGGCAAGACTACATACATCGACCTTCAGCCTGGAGCACGTGTCATTACTCTGTATGAAGGAAGAAAAGAATTTACCAGTTATATACGTCTTCAGGATGGCAGAATCATTGATAAACTCAATAGCAAGGCACGTCCGGAGAGGGATATCACTTTTGCGGTTGTGGCCGATTTGCACTTCGATTTATTGCCGGAATCCGATCAGTATTATCATGTACGTGCCTTGAATAACCTGGAGAATAACTTTGTCTGGCCAAATGGTACACCTTGCTTTCAGGGAGATACTTTGAAACGATTGGATTGCGTGGCTATTGCAGGTGATATTTTTGATAAAGCACTTGATGAGACCCATTCCCTTTATAAAGAAAGATACCACCAGGCAAACGGGGAGGATGACAAGAAAATAAAATATCCGGTATTCCCCGGATTCGGAAACCATGACATTGACCCTGTTTCGAAGAAACCTGCCGATAATCTGGCAGGACGCAAAATGAACCTTGCTTATATGGATTCAGTCCTGCAGGCCAAATTGGCGAAGGGGGAAATCCTGAGTGTTGACCCGGAGAGCAGAGCTTATTCATGGAATATAGAGGATGTACATTTTGTACAGATGCATACGTATGCCGGTGACGACCATTATTGCAAGGGTAACAGCCTGGAGTGGCTTGAAAATGATTTGAGGCTCTATGCCGCAGGAGGTACCCCGGTAGTCTATATCCAACATTATGGGTTTGATAAATGGGCCATCAAATGGTGGCCGAAAGATAAGCGAGAAGCTTTGTTCGATCTGTTGGATCAATATAACGTGGTAGGTTTCTTTGTGGGGCATACACATGTTCCTTCCATAGAATCTTATAGAGGTTATACCATATTCCAAGTAAATAATGCCTGGCCGGATGAAGACGGTAACGGTTCGTTTGCGGTGGCACGTCTTAAAGGAAATACTTTTGCCGTGGCTACTTGTCGGTGGACGGATGGCGAAGGAAACTTCGAGGTGATAACTCCTTATATCACTCCGGAAAATACAGTTGGAGAATGGATGAAACGGATAGACGGTAAAAAGAGAATGTGCAAGCTGTCTATTCCGGCTACACACGATAGTGGAGCTTTGGAAGGCGGTAAGCTGCTTCAGACACAGGATGTTTCTTTGGAGGAACAGCTTAACATCGGTATCAGAGGATTTGATATACGTTTGAAGGCCGAGGATGACGAGCTTCGTGTATACCATGGAACGGCCCGTCAGAACATCACCTGGGAGAAGGATGTATTGCCGTTGTTTCTTGATTTCTTGAAAAAACATCCGTCTGAGACCTTGGTCGTTTCTGTAAAGTGTGAAGGTGGAAGTAAGGAGGAATATAAAAGGTTATTGTCCGAATCTATTTCCAACGAGGCCTATCAGCGGTATTTTGTGGATAAGTTCCGTGCCGATATCACACTTGATGAATGTCGGGGCAGAATTTTCTTTGTGCATCGGGATGAGGTGATGGAAAATTATCCGGGCGTATATTGTTATGGCTGGGAAGACAATGTAACGTGTGACATGACTATCCGTGGCAGTAACGGTAAAGAGGCTCTTGTCTCTTTACAGGATGAGTATCAGCACAGGTATGCAGGAAAAGCACCCTATAAGATGGCGACAACGCTCAAGAATATGATGGCAGCCATGCATGAGGAAGAGAATTCGAATAAATGGTTCATCAGTTTTGCCAGTGCTACGGCCTTTCCGAAAGATGGTCCTAAAGATTTTTCCGATAAAGTTAATCCAGGACTAGCTCATGAAATTCAGGGACTCTATAAAGGCTTTGGTATCGTTTTGATTGATTTTGCCGGTACTTCTGACGGACAGGAGTTGGTGAAAAGACTGATTGGGTCGAACTTCAAATAAGATTGATACAATTTGAAAGTAGAGGGTTCTTGAAATACTGTTGTAATAAGATGGCGCTTAATCCATCGTTTTTACCATAAAACAAGCTATTATGATAGGATTTGTTCTTTTAAAGATATCTGATTTCTGAAAGCATTTTTTAAATTTGCAAGGATCATTTACGGTCCTGAATATTTGTTAAGTCAATGCTAACATTTTAATATACATAAGATGAAGAAAAGATTTGTGAGTTTACTAGGACTTGCATCTGTATGCCTTTCCTTATCAGCTACTGCAGGAGAAAATTCTGTTGGTTTAAGCTCGAACTATTCGATTGCACAGAACAAGACCATTCGTGGTCGGGTCATAGACAAAAACGGAGATGCTGTTATCGGTGCATCTATTGTTGTAAAGGGCACGACACGCGGTACAATTACCAATATCGACGGAGAGTTTTCCATTGATGTAGCTAAGAATGAAAAGTTGGTTGTATCGTATATCGGCTATACAAGCCAGGAGATTACTCCATCAGGAACAGATTTGACTGTTGTACTGGAAGAGGATACCGAAGTATTGGATGAAGTTGTTGTACTGGGATACGGTGCGAATGCCCGTAAACAAGACTTGTCTGCTTCTGTAGGTGTATTGAGTAATACGGAAGAACTGACGACACGTCCGGTCAGCTCAACAGAAAGTATGTTGCAAGGTCAATTGGCCGGTGTAACGGTTCAGGCAAATGGTGGTGATCCGACTTCAGCTCCTTCTATTGTTATCCGTGGCCAAGGTTCTCAGAATGGCGATAATGTATTGTGGGTAGTTGATGGGGTGCCCGGTGCTCCTATCGCTTCCATGAACGATATTGAATCAATTACCGTATTGAAAGATGCGGCTTCGGCAGCTATTTATGGAGCTCAGTCTGGTGCCGGTGGTGTTATTCTGGTTACTACCAAGAAAGCGAAGGAGGGTGCTCCGTCTGTAAGTTATGATGCAACCTTCGGTATACGTCAGGCTACCAATCTTCCGGTACCTTTGAATGCTGAACAGGAGATAGAAATGCGTAAACTTTCGTATGCGAACGCCGGTTTTACACTTCCACAGGGATGGGATGTAACCAAGAACCCTTGGATTGCCACTACCCGTACCGACTGGATGGATGAGATTTTCCGCACAGCTTTGTATCAAAGACACAATGTGGCATTCAATGTCGGTACAGAGAATTTCTCGAACAGAGTTTCCTTTGCATACGATAATGATGAAGGTACCCTTATCAATACTTTCAATAAAAATCTGTCTCTGCGTTATAACGGTAAATTCAAACTGAATAAATGGGTGACTGTCAGTGAGGATTTTGTATGGAAGAATACAGAAAGTCAGACCAGCGATACAGAAAGTGCTTATACTGGAGCCATTCTTTCGGCTATTTATATGCCGGCCAGTGCTACGGTATACAATCCGTTAGACGGTACCTACGGAGGTACAACAACTGAAGATCCGGCGTACATAGCACAATATGGGTCAAATTTCGCGGATATTCATGGTGATGCCGTAAATCCGGTGCGTACCCTGGAGGCAAATAACATTTTCAACCGGACCAGTGATATCTGGTCAACCAGCAGTCTGGAAATTGCTAATGTCATTCCTGGCCTTAAATTCATCAGCCGTTTTACTTACAACCTGAAGAACAACAATTACAAGCTTTTCAGCCCTATCCGTGATGAAGTAGGTAAACCTGATTTGTCCAATTCACTTACAGAGAGCGCTTATCGAAGTGACAGTTGGAAAACTGAAAATACGTTGACTTATGATAATACCTTTGGAAAACATACCATCGGTGGATTGTTCTCTACGACTGCCGACCATCTGGCGACCAGAGGATTTGAAGTGGTAGGTAAAGACTTCCAGGATGAAAGTGCCTATCTGCAATACTTGGCTTATGCCGGTTCTCTTTCTGCTACCGATTACATGACCGGTCCTGATGCGAATGTGTCATTGATAGCCCGTGCTGCCTACTCATACGATGACCGTTATTTTGTTACAGCATCTTGGAGACGGGATTATGCCGGACGTCTGCCGAAGGCAAATAATTACGGTGATTTCCCTGCTGCTACAGCCGCATGGAAAATTTCTAATGAAAAATTCTTCCACAAGAGTGATTTGATCAGCTTGCTGAAAATCCGTGCATCATGGGGACGTGTAGGTAATCTGGGATCTATCAACTATAACTACAGCTCACCGTTGCTGGGTACTACGTTCTGGACAGAACAGGCACAGTATGGCGTAATGTCCAATAAACTTTGGAATAACTTTGTATATTACCAGACTGCCGTGAATCCGAACCTGACCTGGGAAACGTCCGAACAGACCGATATAGGTTTGGATATCGAAATGTTCAAAGAACGCTTGTCTATCCAATTGGACTATTTCGACAAACGTACATTCAACCTGATTCAGACACAGACCATGGACTGGCCGAGTACCATCGGTGTAGATGCGATGCTTGTGAATCAAGGTGAAGTAAGAAACCGTGGTTTTGAAGCGCAAGTGAGCTGGAATGACCAGGTAAACAAGAATTTCTCTTATTTCTTGTCGGCAAACTTTTCTTACCTGAAGAACTGGGTGTCTGACATCGGTGTAAAAGATGAAGACGGTAATCCGGGAGTATGGACCGGTGACGGTAGTTTCCGTAACTTGCCTTATATGTACCAGACAGCAGAGGGTGAACCTTTGAATTCTTATTACTTGATCAGAACCGATGGTATTTTCCAAAGCGATGCAGAAGCTGCAGCTTATGTTGATAAGAACGGTAACCGTATACAGCCTGAGGCTAAAGCCGGCGACCTGAAGTTTGTTGACTTCAACGGTGATGGGACCATTGATGATCTGGACCGTCAGTATTGTGGAAGTGCGACTCCTAAGACTACCTTTGCCTTGACAGGTGGTTTTACTTACAAGAAACTTTCTGTCAGTGCCATGTTCCAGGGAGTAGGTGGCGCGCAGGCTCTGAACGTAGCGAAATACATGACTCTGAGTGATGTGGAAGGAAACTTCAACCGTGATAGTGAAATTCTGAATGCATGGAGCCCGACAAATACTTCTTCCGATATCCCTCGATTGTCGAAGAATGACCCGAACGGTAACTTCAGTACACCGTCAGACTGGTATCTGGAAGACGCTTCATACCTCCGTCTCAAGAATCTTACAGTTTCATACGACTTGACGGATATCTTGCGTAAGATTTCACACTTGAAGGAAAGAAATAGCCGGATGTCTGTATATTTCAGCGGTGAAAATCTGTTTACGATAACCAGTTACTCCGGAATTGACCCGGAATGTGGTGGATACGATGCCATGAAATATCCGGTATCCAGAGTGTTGTCTGTAGGATTTAAATTGACTTATTAAAACAATAACAGTAGATGAATATGAAAAAATATATATCAATAATCGCATTATCCGGACTTGTTCTCAGTTCGTGCAGTGATTTCCTGGATGTACAGTCTGAGGGAAATCCTACTACCAATGCTTATTTTACCAATGACCAGCAGGCAATCGATGCCATCGACGGTCTTTATGCTCCTATACATCAGGAGACCGGATTCGGACGTGAATTATTCTGGGAACAGGGTGCTGCCTGTGACATCGTTTGGGGACGTACCAGAGGATACAATACATTGGCCACTTTCGCCTATACCGGTGATGAAAGTCCGATTAGCGATACGTTCAATATGTTCTATCAGAACATGTCGCGTTCCAACTGGATTATCAAGCAGTTGTTGAACAAGAAGAAAACGACTCAGCTGACCGATGTGGAAACCAGAAGCTTGGGAGAAGCATATTTTATGAGAGGTATGGCTCATTTCTGGATAGCTTATCGTTATGGAACAGACGAACAAGGAGTTCCATTTGTGCGATATGAAGACTTTGAAGGAGATTATGACAATTCAATACCTCCACAGTTGGCTTCTGTAACCGATAACTATCAGGCTATCATTGACGATATGGATCAGGCTATCTCATACCTCCCTAAATTCGAAGAGTATTCGGATGATGATAAAGGTAGAGCGCACCAAGCTGCAGCTGTAGCCTATAAGGCGAAAGTCTATGCATATTGGGCTACCTGGGATGAAGGTAAATGGAATGATGTCATTGCCATGGTGAATGAGCTGGAGAATACGTATGGACGTGATTTGGCTCCGACTTTTGCCGAAATCTTCTCTTCTGATTTTGCTGATTTCTGGAACGCCGAATATATCTGGTCCATTCCTTCTACCGGAGGTTCTACCGGAGGTGGTGTAGAGTTCCCGGGTATTGTTCTCGAAAACAAAGGTTGGGGTATCTATAACGGTTGGGGACAGCTCAAACCGTCTTATGACATCTATGAAGAGATGGCCAAAGATGGAGCCGGTAACGACCGTCTGGTACGTTCCATTCTGGAATACAATCAGGAGTTTGAATTCTTCGGTGAAAAACGTCGCTTCTTTTCTGTCTCAGATTTGGAAGCAGGTTTCCAGATTAATAAATACATGGACCCGTTCAAGCATAAAGATGCTACCAATGAAGGTTATGTCAATACAAACGGTGACTGGCCTACGGCACGTATCAATTTCCCGTTGATTCGTTTTGCGGAAATGTTGCTGTTCCGGGCCGAAGCCTATCTGATGACAGGTAAGCCGGAATTAGCTAAAGCTGATTTGAACAGAATCCGTGTCCGTTCCAATCTGCAGCCGTTGGAAGGAACTCCTACCATGAAGGACCTGTATCATGAACGTCGTTGTGAATTGGCCTTTGAGTATACGGACCATCTGTTCGATTTGAAGCGCTGGCATCGTTCCAGCAATGCGGAAATCAAGGAACTTGCAGCTAAAGAGTTGAATGCTCATCCGCGTGTACGTATTTATGAGGACCGTTCTAATCCTGAATCTACTTTCACTATCGGTGATTATGAAGATTATAAGGAAAAGAAAACTTACGAAGATTACATGATGGTATTCCCTTATCCGTCTAACCAGATTACGAAATCAAACGGTAAGCTGAAACAAAATAAGGGCTATTGATAGTTCATGTTCCTTCATAAATTCTTATATTTGTCATTCCTAATTCAGGGTGTTTCTAGAAATATCCAGGAATTGGGAATGACATTTTTTTAATATAGCGTGCTTTAAAATCATCTTACACTATCTTTTTATTATGAAGACACCTGTATTTCTTGCTGCCTGTTTATGTGTATTGAGCGCATGTACAGTGGCTGGCAATAAGACTACTGCTATAGATTATGCAGACCCGTTTGTCGGGACAGGGTTTCACGGGCATACTTATCCTGGAGCAACACTTCCGTTTGGCTCTGTACAGCTAAGTCCGGACACCAGAAAGGGAAACTGGGATGCTTGTTCCGGATATCATTATTCCGATTCTACCTTGTTCGGATTTTCTCATACACATTTGAGCGGTACCGGATGCATTGATTTGGGCGATGTTTTACTTCGGCCTACGAGCCGTCCTGTTGCGCTAGGAGATAAGAGTCAACCTGTTTATTCACCGGCTGTGTTTTCGCATCAGAATGAAACGGCAAGGCCTGGATATTATGCGGTATACCTGGAGGATGAAGATATAAAGGCCGAACTGTCGGCTACTGCCCATGCGGGTATACATCGGTATACGTTCCATTCGGGGAATCAGTCATCTGTCATCGTCGATTTGGCTCATTTGCTGGATAATGAATTCATATACGAAGCGCAAATCAAGAGAACCGGTGGGAATGAAATTTCTGGTATGCGGAGAACCCGTGGATGGGTGGATAATCAATATGTATTCTTTACGGTCAGATTTTCGGAACCTATCCAGCAACTTCAATTGATAAAAGAGGGAGAACCGGTCAGTCAGAATGATTCTGTTGCAGGAACTCATCTGTTGGCTGTTGCTTCGTTCGGGGAAAAGAAAACTGTTTTGGCGAAGGTCGGCATTTCGATTGTGAGTGAAGCAAATGCCAGGGAGAACCTGGAAAAGGAAATTCCAGCGTTCGACTTTGAAACAGTAAGGAGTAACGCCGAAAATACCTGGAAGAAGGCTTTGGCTGTAGTTGAGGTAAAAGGTGGAACCGAGGAACAGCGGAAGAATTTCTATACGGCCTGGTATCATGCAATGGTAGTACCGAATCAGGTGAATGATGTCAATGGTGAGTACAGGCGCCATGATATGACAATCGGAAAGGTGGCAGAAGGCAGGAAGATGTTTTCTACTTTCTCTACCTGGGATACGTTTCGGGGGTGGCATCCATTGATGACGCTTACGGATACGGTGTTGGTGAATGACATGGTGAATTCGTTTATCAGGATGTATGATGCTTCGGGAGAATTACCATTATGGCCGCTTTCGGCCGGTGAGACCAATACGATGATTGGTTATCATTCTGCTTCTATCATAGCCGATGCTTATTTGAAAGGAATCAGAGGATTCGATGCGGAAAAGGCATTGGCTGCCATGGTGAAATCGTCGGAAATTAATAAGAAGGGAGCAGATTATTACATCAAGTACGGATTCATACCGGCCAATATCAAGAAGGAATCTGTATCTTGTCTGCTGGAATTTGCGTACGATGATTGGTGCATTGCCCAAATGGCTAAGGCAATGGGAAAGAAAGAGATTTATGAAACTTATATCGCCCGTTCCCAGAATTACATCAATGTATTCGACGGACTGACCAAATTTTTCAGGGGAAAACGCATGGATGGAAACTGGATGGAGCATTTCAATCCCTATGAAGTGGGTCGGGACTATACGGAGGCGACTGCCTGGCAATACAGGTTCTTTGTGCCTCATGATATCAACGGGATGATTCAGCAGTTCGGTGGGGTGGAAGCCTTCGGAGCCAGTCTGGACTCCTTGTTTGTCGTAAGTTCAGAAATGGATGGTGAGCTGTCGGACATTACAGGACTGATTGGACAGTATGCGCACGGTAATGAGCCCAGTCATCACATGGCTTATTTATATAACTACATCGGAAAACCGTGGCTGACACAGGCCATGACCCGGAGACTGCTGGATGAAATGTATGCTCCGACTCCGGAGGGTATTATCGGTAACGAAGATTGTGGACAGATGTCTGCCTGGTATATCTTGTCGGCCATGGGCTTTTATCCGGTATGTCCGGGCAGCAACGAATTTGTACTTACGACTCCATTGTTTGATGAAGTGAAGCTTTTGTTGGCCAACGGTAAGCAACTTCTGATTAAAGCTGAAGGCAGTTTGAAGAAGGTTTATGTTGATGAAGTCAGACTGAACGGGCAGGTAATCGATAAAAATTACGTGACCTACAATCAGCTGATGGAGGGTGGTGTACTGGAGTTTGTTCTGACTGATAAGCCTAACCTCAAGAGAGGAACGGGAGTGGATGCTTTCCCGTATTCGTATACCAAAGAATCTGTAGTGGCTATGCCATACGTAGACAGAGACCTGAACCTGTTCATGGAACATGTAGACGTGAATTTAGGTTCTGCCACAACAGGGGCCCGCATTTATTATACGTTGGATGGAAGTGAGCCGACAGAAAATTCACAGCTGTATAAAGGAACTTTGTCCATCGACAAGACCACTACCATCAAGACCAGAGCGTTTAAGGCTGGTTATGTTCCTAGTCGGATTTTTACGATTGAAGCTACCAAAGCCGTATTGGAGCCAGCGCTGACAAAGACCGCTTCTGAAAATGGAACATCTTATACCTATTTTGAGGGATATTATCAGACCGTCAATGACTTGAAAAAAAGCAGACCGGTCGGCAAGGGGATTATGAAAGAGCCTTCTATTAAGGAAGCCCCACAAGCAGACCATTTCGGCTACATCTTTGAAGGTTTAATCAATGTCCCCGAAGACGGCGTATATACTTTTGCGACGAAATCGGATGACGGTAGTGTTCTCTACATCGGCGATACAAAGGTTGTGGATAACGACGGTTCGCATGCTGCCATCAGCGCTTCAGGTAAGATAGCCCTGAAAAAAGGGTTGCATGCTTACAGATTGCTGTATTTTGAAGATTATGAGGGCGAAGAATTAGGCTGGGAATGGATGACTCCTGATGCCCGGCAGATGGAGACTATTCCGGCTGATGTCCTTTTTATAAAATGAATGAAATAATTTATATTATTAAATACGTCAAACTATGAATTTGAGAATCAATAAATGGATTGTCACTTGCATCATGTCAGTGGCAATTGTAGGAAATGGAGTTGCGCAGAACAGTAGAACAGACAAAGTGCAGACTTATGTCATGGAGAATCCTTATCCGGTAGAAAAGATTGTTCCACCGACAGGTACTAAGGTGAAGAACGTGATTCTGATGATTGGAGACGGAATGAGTCTGATGCATGTATATTCGGCATGGACAGCCAATCGGGGGAAATTATATCTGGAAAATTGTGAAGTAACCGGTTTGTCTAAGACCTATTGCGCCAATAAACTGGTGACTGATTCCGGGGCAGGAGGAACGGCCATGGCGATTGGGCAGAAGACCAATTATCACTCAGTTGGAGTCGATGTGAACGGGAATCCTCAGCCTTCTTTGATCAAACTGGCTAAACAGAAAGGCATGTCTGCCGGTGTGGCGGTAACCTGCCGTTTGTGGGATGCGACTCCGGCCGATTTCTGTTGCCATAACACTGACCGCGATAATGAAGATGAAATCATTGCCGATTATGTGAATTGTGAAGCAGACTATGTAGTGGGCGGTGGAGCCAAGAAGTTTGAGAACAGAAAAGACGGACGTAATATTTTCAAGGAACTGGAACAGAAAGGTTATCAGGTAGCCCGTAGTTGGGAGGAGTGCAAGAATCTCAAGTCTGGAAAAATCTTTGCGGTGACCGATTCGGTAGATACCCCGTTGCCGGCTGAAAGAGGAGACCGTCTGGCTCAGTCGTCTTTGAAAGGTATCGAGCTGTTGAACCAGAATCCGAACGGTTTCTTCATGATGATAGAAGGTTCGCAGTTGGATGATTACGGACATTTCAATGATTTGGACCTCCTGATGCAGGAAACTCATGACTTCGACCGTACCGTAGGTAAGATTCTGGAGTGGGCTGCCAAGGACGGTGAGACCCTTGTCGTTGTTACTGCCGACCATGAAACAGGTGGACTTACACTTATCGATGGCGATAAGGATAAAGGGGAAATCAAATGTAAATTCTCTACTACCGGACATTCGGGTGTGATGGTTCCTGTATATGCTTTCGGCCCGGGTGCGGAACTGTTTACCGGTATCTATGAGAATACGGACATTTTCCATAAAATCAAATCTTTGCTTAACCTTTAATGGGGAGAGACCGGCATGAAACGTATTGTATGTTTAACTTTGGGATTGTTGTTGGGAGGTAGCAGTTATGTTTTCTCTCAAGGATGCGGCAATGACAGTATCTATCATTTGCCATACAAGGATACTTATGTAAAGGAACCTCTTGTGGCGGAGAATAATTATCGTATAGCGAAACCTAAATACATGAATCCCGGGACTTTTGAAGAGGCCAGGAATATTCTGCCTTTACCGGTTTGGGACGGCCATCAGGACGAAATCGATATGTACTGGAGGGCATGGGAAATAGCGGTTGGCAATATCAAGAATCCGTTGCCGGGCTCTGGTTTCGTCGCTCCTTATATTGATACGGCTTACAACGGTAACATCTTCATGTGGGATTCATCGTTCATTCTGATGTTTGCCAGATATGGAGCCCGTTTCTTCCCGTTCCAGAATACGTTGGATAATTTCTACGCCAAACAACATCCGGATGGCTTTATCTGTCGGGAGATTAAGGCCGATGGTGCCGACTGTTTTGAACGGTATGACCCCGTGAGTACTGGTCCGAACCTGATTCCCTGGTGTGAAATGGTCTATTATCACCAGTTTGGTGATGTGGAACGGTTGCATAAGATTTTCCCGGTTCTTTGTGCTTATTATAAGTGGCTTCGGTTGAACAGAACCTGGAGAAACGGAACATATTGGTCCAGCGGCTGGGGAACTGGTATGGATAATATGCCTCGGGTAGAATCCAAATACAATCCGATCTACAGCCATGGTCACATGATTTGGTTGGATACCAACCTCCAACAGCTGTTCACGGCGAACCTGCTGCTTGAAATGGGATTCTATCTGGAAAGATGGCAGGAGATAGAAGAATTGGAAGATGAAATACAGGTTCTCAAGAAATACATCAGCGAGAATTTGTGGGATGAAAAGACCGGCTTTCTGTATGACCAGTATGCGGACGGCTCATTGAGTAAGACTAAAGGCATCGGAGCCTATTGGGCACTTTTCTCGGATGTCCTGAATGAGGAGCAGATGAAACGGATGATAGGTCAGCTGGAGAATCCGGAGACTTTCAAACGTCCTTTCATGATACCTTCTTTGTCGGCTGATAATCCACGCTACAAAGCTAACGGTCGATATTGGCAGGGAGGCATCTGGCCCGGAACCAATTACATGGTCATGACCGGACTGGTGAAGAATGGCTATCGTGAACTGGCCCGGAAGATAGCTTTGAGTCATTATGACCAGGTCTTTCAGGTTTATAAGAAGACGGGTACTTTCTGGGAGTATTATGCTCCGGAATTGGCCGAACCGGGATTTATGGCCCGTAAGGAGTTTATCGGTTGGACCGGACTTGCGCCTATTGCTGAACTGATAGAATACATCATCGGTATCAGAGGCGATTATACAGAAGGTAAGGTGGTATGGGACATGAATCTGACCGAAGAGAACGGAATTGACAGGTATCCTTTCGGACCGGACGGGTTGGTTTCCTTCAGGGCGAAGAGCAGACGTTCCGCATCAGACAAACCGCAAGTGACCGTAGAATCGAATGTACCTTTTGAACTGACCATCCTTTATGGAGATAAGGAGATGACGGTACAGGTCAAGGAAGGAAAGAATAATTTTTAAAGGAAAGGGTGAACGATGATAAGCAATAAGTTTTTAGGCGTTTCGGCAATGGCTCTGTTGCTGGCATGTTCGGGATATACGGAGACCTATGCACAGACTTCTTATGAGTCCAAACGTCCCGAAATAGCAAAGCGTAACTTCAGCTCAGAAGCTGTAGAGAAAATGATTGTAGAAGTAAGGGATGCCATCAGTGACCCCAAGCTGAGGTGGATGTTTGAAAATTGTTTCCCGAATACGTTGGATACGACGGTGGAGTTTCGTATGAAGGGGGATAAACCGGACACGTTTGTCATTACCGGCGATATCCATGCCATGTGGCTGCGGGATTCTTCGGCCCAGGTATGGCCTTATCTGCAATTGCTGAAAGAGGACAAGAATCTTCAGAATCTGGTTATCGGCCTGATTAACAGGCAGGCCCAGTGTATTCTGATTGACCCGTATGCCAATGCTTTCAATGACGGACCTTTGGGGAGTTATTGGGAAACCGACAATACACAGCACATGGTGAAGGAACTGCATGAACGGAAATGGGAAATCGACTCGTTGTGTTATCCCATCCGTGTGGCCTATCATTATTGGCTGATTACGGGTGACAGCTCCGTCTTCGATGCTGTATGGCACGATGCCATGAAACTGGTGGTACAGACCTTCAAGGAACAACAGCGGAAAGATGGATTGGGTCCTTACAGCTTTACCAGGGATTGTGACCGGCCGACGGATTCACAGATTAACGGCGGATTCGGAGCACCGGTAAAGCCGGTAGGACTGATTTATTCAGCTTTCCGTCCTTCGGATGATGCTACCCAGTACGGATTCCTGATACCTTCGAACATGTTTGCGGTTGTTTCGCTCAGACAATTGGCCGAAATCGAAACCAAGGTTTATGGGAACAAGGAGTTTGCGCAGGAGTGCCTGCAACTGGCAGACGAGGTGGATGAGGCTATCAAGAAATATGGTGTGGTAAATCATCCGGTAGCCGGAAGGATTTATGCATTCGAGGTGGATGGTTACGGTAACAGCCTCTGTATGGACGATGCCAATGTCCCCAGTCTGTTGGGAGCACCTTATCTGGGCTATTGTTCACAGGACGACTCGTTATACCTGAATACCCGTAAATTCATTTGGAGCGATAATAATCCGTATTTCTTCAAAGGAAAGGCTGGCGAAGGGGTAGGGGGCCCTCATGTAGGACTGGATTACGCCTGGCCGATGAGCATCATCATGAAGGCTCTTACATCGACCGATAAGGAGGAAATCAGGCGTTGTGTTACGTTGCTGAAGAATACCGATGCAGATACAGGTTTCATGCATGAATCCTTCCATGTGGATGACCCGACTAAATTTACCCGTTCGTGGTTCGCCTGGACGAATACGCTGTTCGGTGAACTGATAGTGAAAATCTACAAGGAACATCCGGATATCTTAAAATCTGCATTATGAGCAAGAAATATGTATTGGCTTTAGACCTTGGCGGAACAAATTCTGTATTGGGTATCGTCGACCGGGAGGGAAAGGTACTTGCAACTTCTTCGTTCAAGACGCAGGCATACCCGGTTCTGGAAGATTATGTCTCTACCTGTGCCTCGGAAGCCGAAAAACTGATTTCGACTTACGGTTGTGAACATGAAATCCATGCTTTCGGTATAGGGGCTCCCGATGTCAACTATTGGAAGCGGACCATTGAGAACGCGACGAATCTTCCGTGGAAAGGGGTTGTCCCGTTGACCGATTTGCTGGAGCAGAAGATGCATCTGCCGGTCAGGATAACGAACGATGCCAAAGCGGCCGCTTTGGGCGAAATGTTGTTCGGGGCTGCCAAAGGTATGAAGGATTTCATGATGATAACCCTGGGGACCGGAGTCGGTAGTGGTATTGTAGTGAACGGCAAACTGGTCTATGGTAAGAATAGTTTTGCCGGTGAACTCGGTCATTCAACAATCCGTCCGGAGAATGGAAGAGCGTGTCCGTGTGGTAGAAAGGGATGTCTGGAGGCATATTGTTCGGCTACTGGCGTGGCCCGTACGGCTGTTGAGTTCTTGGAGAAAGATGATGCTCCCAGTTTACTCAGGTCGATGGCTGTCGATGAAATAACTTCGAAAGATGTTTATGAGGCAGCTGTCAAGGGTGACCGGATAGCCAACGAGGTTTTCCGGTTTACCGGGAAATTGTTGGGCGAAAGTCTGGCCAATTTTGCCACGTTCTCAGACCCGGAGGCCTTTATTCTGTTTGGCGGGTTGACAAAAGCCGGCGACTTGCTGATGAATCCGCTGAAAGAGACTTATGATAAAGAGGTATTCGAAAATTATAGAGGAACGGCTCGGATTCTGGTCTCGGCTTTAAAAGATGCGGAGGCGGCTATCTTGGGAGCTGCTGCATTGGCCTGGCTGGATGCATCCGGTAGCTGATGCAACTGCTGCATATAGGTACAATAAAACAATAGCGGCTGCTACTATCGGGCTGATAGTAACAACCGCTATTGTTATATGTATAGAGCTAATGCCTGTAGCATCGTAGAATGCCTGCTTAAAACGAACGGACGAATGACTCGAAACGAACGGACGTTTGACTTAAAACGAACGGACGTTTGATTCAAAACGAACGGACATTTGACTTAAAACGAACGGACGAATGACTCGAAATGAACGGACGGACCGGAAAAAACACTGGCATACAAATGTTTGAAAAGGGAGAATCCGTATTTTCGTAACTGATGACCATTTGCTGATGCAAGTACTCCTGATTCTGAAAAGAAGATAGTCCATATCATTGGGTTGGTGACCTGCTGCATGGATTCCCTCTTGAAAATCACATCAAGGATTATTCTTTTTTCGATTACCGCGTGAACGAGGCTCTGCACATGACCGACGAGGAACACGATATCCTTGTTTTTCTGATGCGTCAGATTAGGGAGTCAGCCGTACGGAGGCCGCGCCGAGAAAGTCATCCAGGTGGTCGGGATTGGTTGTTCCGGGTATCGGAGCAATCCACGGCTTGCGCGAGAGCATCCATATCAGGGCGAACTGTGCCAGAGTCACGCCTTTGCGTTTTGCCCATTTCTTTACGAGATAGACCAGTGGCATATTGTGCTTCAACGCTTCTGGTTGGAACTGCGGCAGGTTGTAAGGGCGGTCGCCCTTTGGAAATCGGCTGCTTTCGTCGATGGTTCCGGTAAGGAATGCACGCTCCAGTGGGCAATAAGGCACAAAGCCGATGCCCAGTTCCTGAAGCGTGGGGAATATCTTGGTTTCCGGCTCACGCCACCAGATGGCATATTCGCTCTGCACTGCCGAAAGCGGACATACGGAGTGTGCCCGGCAGATGGAACCGGCACTTGCCTCTGATAATCCCCAATGTAATACTTTCCCTTCTTGCATCAGGCCTTTTACTACGCCTGCCACACCTTCCATCGGTACGTTCGGGTCTACCCGGTGCTCAGGCATTGTAGAGGCAAGGACCTGTCCTATGCCCGTCATTGTTCCGGCTATCGCCAGCGCGTAGCCGGTCGCTTGTTTTAGAAAATTTCTTCGGTCTATAATCTTCTGATTTTATTCTCTATACAAAAGTAGTGTGGAACAGGCAAAATATCCGTAACGATAAACCGGAGGTATGTACCCGTTTTACTGAAAGTGGAATTTTTCCGTTACAGACCGGTCAGTACCGATCGGTAAACATGTTGTTCATGCCTTCGGCAAAAGGCGTCCATGCTTGTGGCACAATGCTATACTCGCGCAAAATGGCAAGTTCATCATCTCCCTGGTCGGATATTATGTGTAGTGGGTTAGGACTGGTGGTTTGTAGAATGCTTGTTTTTTCTTCTGGCTTCTTCGTCCTGCGGAAGCGTAAATAAACAAAAATCCCAGGTCTCTTTGGCAGGCCTGGGACTTTTGCTTGGATGAAGGACGAATCAATAAATCAAAGTACCGGAGATACACCAGTAGCTGTTACTGCCTCCTTCAGGAGCTCCTTGAGGAATCTGAACGGTGATGGTGTGGGTACCTGCCTCCAAATCGCCCAAGTAGATGTATTCCGGATTGGTGACCGTTCCCGGACACCAGTTGGAGCGGCTTAAATCGGAAGAACTCAGGCCGTTTGAGAAGTTGCCTGAGCAGGGATTCCAGTTGCGGTAAGTGCCGCAATCGTCACGCCACGGGATGAAGGTAATCACTTTCTGGCCGTCCAGATAGATGGTATTCGGTTTCTGGTTGAATTCGTCACCGTTTCCCCAGCCACCGTGTCCGGTAGTGAAATAGTAGAGCTTGGCATCCTTTACCGGTTCTTTCAGGGTGAAGGTCGCTTTCAGGGAATCCTTCAGCATGAAGATGGGGTAGGGCTGTCCGGCCTGTTCCATGTAGTTTACGGTATTGAACAGTGGTATGGATTTGTATATCCGATGTTCATCGTCCGGATAGTATTTCAGTTTCAGGGACAGGCGGTGTCCTTTGGCATCCCAGTTACCGATATAGGCTCCAATCCAGGCTTCACCTTGCAGATGCTCTACAAGCGGGGTTACTTCACTCTTGTATAATACAGAGTCTACCCAATCCTGACCCATTACTTTGTTGTGGTTGTAGCTGCGGACACCGAATCCGGTGAAGAACCGCATGAGTTCTATCGGGGTGTCGTACGTTTCGGTTGCTACCAGCCCGTGATAGTCTGTGCTGTCTGAACGGAAGGACGGAACGCTGTTCAGGTTGCGCAAGGCGTCGAGGAACGATTGTTTCTTGTCGGTCGGTATCAGAAAGACTGAACCTGTACGGTCGTAAGCGTCGCCATCGGAATATTGGGATACTTCGACGAATACGGTACGGTTCGCTACATATTCAGGAAGCTTTACCTTCTTCAGGATGACGGTTCCTCCGGCGGCACTGTAGCATTCATTGTCATTCAGTTGGTCCGGGAGCTTGGCACCGTTGAAGCAGATGGTCTGCTCGTTGAATACCGGAATGGTGATTACCCCGCTTTGATTGAGGGTATACTGGTAATCGGCGTTGTCCATCACATTTCCCCAAGAGGTGGGCAGGAGGGAAGTGCCCGTTTCCTTTTCCGGATTGATGCTGATGGCTTCCTGTACGGTGTCACCGTTTCGGACTACTTTCAGCACGAGTCCGTCAGGAACGCCTACATTGGCCTGTGGGGTTCCGCGGAACGGAATGTCGGTGGTGTACCATACCTGGATGGTGTTCGAGTTGATAATGGTCTGTAGAATCTTGCAGTCCAATCCCAGCACTTTGTCGGTTCCTACTTCTTTGAAGCCCTTTCCGTATTCAAATGGAGTAGCCGCCGAAATGATTCTTCCGTCAGGAAGTTCGGCCCGTTTATACGATTTGCAGGCCTCGTAGTCGATGTAATTGGTGATTACCGGAGCCTTGTCCTGTTCGCGAATCTCTTCAGCCGGTTTTCCTTCCGGTTTCAGGGAGGTCAGAATCACTTCGTCTCCTATTACTTTCATCAATACCTGTCCGGGAGCTACTTTCCCCTTGTAACTGGATTGGTAGGTCACTTCAATTCCGGGCGCATTCTTTACTTTTTTCCGGATGTTCTCAGCTTCTGCCGTTGTGACGGTCAACAGGCAGCAGACCATCAGGCAGCACGATTTTACGTTCAGATGCTTCATGGATTAAGGTTTTATGATTTGTCAAATACACATGTGATTCAGTTGAGTGTATCGTGTATACCTTATAATATACACGATACGGTTGGATGAGTCTTTATTTCTGTTCGTTCATCTTTTTCAGCAGGTCACGGATTTCCGTCAGCAGTACCTGGTCTTTGGTAGGTGCGGGCGGAGGCGTAGGAGCAGCCTGTGCCTCTTCTTTCTTCTTGTTCATCAGTCGGGTCATGACACGGATGAACAGGAAGATGGAAAAGGCGATGATCAGAAAGTCGAATATATTCTGAAGGAAATTGCCGTAGTTTAAGGTAACGGCAGCTATCTCTTCTCCATTTTCTACAACAGCCGGTTTCAGGACGAGTTTCAAGTCCTTGAAGTTGACTCCACCAATCAGTAGTCCCAACGGTGGCATGATGATATCATTGACGACAGAACTCACGATTTTTCCGAATGCGCCGCCGATGATTACACCGACTGCCATGTCTACTACATTGCCTTTCATGGCAAACGCTTTAAAGTCCTGGAGGAATTTGCTCTTTTTCATTGTTTCATTGTTTCATTGTTTTCTTTCTTGTTTTTTCTAGGGTAAAAGTAATGTTTTTTTCGATGTCATGTGTATTTACAAGGTAAAAACATACTTACAAAGAAAAAGGATTGGACGCAGATGATTTTTTTCTTAATTTTAATACTTTTAATGAGCGGAATTCAAAAGAAATAGTTATTTTTGCATCGCAATAGGAAAGATAGGGAAAGCGATGAGCTATAATTCCTTGGTATGAAAATTGCTAGTGTTTATAAATTTTATTATAAAACCTTTAAATTTTAAACAAAATGATTAAAGTAGGTATTAATGGCTTCGGTCGTATCGGCCGTTTTGTATTCCGTGCTGCTCAGAACAGAAGTGATATTCAGATTGTAGGTATCAACGACTTGTGCCCGGTTGATTACTTGGCTTACATGTTGAAATACGATACAATGCACGGAAAATTCAACGGTACTATCGAAGCTGACGTAGAAAACAGCAAGTTGATCGTTAACGGTAAAGAAATCCGTGTAACTGCATGCAAAGATCCGAAAGAATTGGCATGGGATGCAGTAGGTGCTGAATACGTAGTAGAATCTACTGGTCTGTTCTTGACTAAGGAAAAAGCTCAGGCTCACATCGAAGCTGGTGCTAAATATGTTGTAATGTCAGCTCCTTCTAAGGATGACACTCCGATGTTCGTTTGCGGTGTTAACGAAAAGACTTACGTTAAGGGTACTCAGTTCGTTTCTAACGCTTCTTGTACTACTAACTGTTTGGCTCCTATCGCTAAGGTTTTGAACGACAAATGGGGTATCACAGATGGTTTGATGACTACAGTTCACTCAACTACTGCTACTCAGAAGACTGTTGACGGTCCTTCTATGAAAGACTGGAGAGGTGGTCGTGCTGCTTCTGGTAACATCATCCCGTCATCTACTGGTGCTGCTAAGGCTGTAGGTAAAGTTATCCCTGCTTTGAACGGTAAATTGACTGGTATGTCTATGCGTGTTCCGACTTTGGACGTATCTGTAGTTGACTTGACTGTTAACTTGGCTAAACCGGCTACATATACTGAAATCTGCGCTGCAATGAAGGAAGCTTCTGAAGGCGAATTGAAGGGTATCCTGGGTTACACTGAAGATGCAGTTGTTTCTTCTGACTTCTTGGGTGACACTCACACTTCTATCTTCGATGCAAAAGCTGGTATCGCTTTGACTGATACTTTCGTTAAAGTTGTTTCTTGGTATGACAACGAAATCGGTTACTCTAACAAAGTATTGGATCTGATCGCTCACATGGCTTCTGTAAACTGCTAATCAGTATTAGAAACTATATGAATGGAAAAGGGCAGGCTTTCGGGCTTGCCCTTTTTTTGCTTCTTTTCTTATAATTTTGCTCACTTGTCCGGCCTGTGTGCAGAAAAAAGCCTATATTTGTAGATAGAAACAATAAGCTGACTTATGAATTATGATCTTATAACCATTCTGGGCCCTACGGCATCGGGTAAGACACCGCTGGCGGCGGCATTGGCTGCACGGCTACGGACAGAAATTATCAGTGGAGACAGCCGTCAGGTCTATTGTCGGATGGACTTGGGAACGGGAAAAGATCTGGCTGATTATGTGGTGGACGGACACCGTATTCCGTATCACCTGATTGATATTGTACCTCCCGGTTATAAATATAATGTGTTCGAATTCCAACGGGATTTTCTGGCAGCATACGATTCTATCCGAAATCGGGGGATGCTCCCGATTCTGTGTGGTGGTACAGGCATGTACCTGGAATCTGTGCTGAAGGGATATAAGCTGTTGCTGGTCCCCGAGAATCCGGAGCTGAGAAAACGGTTGGGCGATAAATCCTTGTCGGAACTGACGGAAATTCTGTCTACCTACAAGCAATTGCATAACTCCACCGATGTGGATACGGTAAAACGTGCTATCCGTGCCATCGAAATCGAAGAATATTACCTGCAGCAACCGGTCGATGCCCGTTCCTTTCCCGAGCTGAACAGCTTGATTATCGGTGTGGATATTGACAGGGAATTGCGTAGAGAGAAAATTTCGCGCAGGCTCCGTCAGCGTCTGGATGAGGGAATGGTGGACGAGGTACGTGCGTTGCTGGATAGTGGCATTGTACCTGAGGATTTGATATATTACGGATTGGAGTATAAGTACCTGACCTTGTATGTGACAGGTGCAATGACCTATGAAGAAATGTTCCGTCAGCTGGAAATAGCTATCCATCAGTTTGCCAAACGGCAGATGACATGGTTCAGAGGGATGGAACGCAGAGGCTTTACGATTCATTGGATTGATGCTACCCGCCCGATGGAAGACAAGGTGGCCGAAATCATACAGCTTTTGAACAGATAACTTAAGTCGCATTACATTAATGACTAGATTATGGCGGTAGAACCAAACAGATGGGGAATCATCTATAACCCCAAAGCCGGAAGCAAAAAAGCTCAGAAACGCTGGGTGGCTATTCGTGATTACATGGATAGCCGGAATGTCCAGTTTGATTATGTCCAGTCGGAAGGGTTCGGGTCTGTAGAAAGACTGGCCAGGACATTGGCTAACAACGGATATAGGACCATTGTGATTGTGGGAGGTGACGGAGCTATCAACGATGCGGTCAATGGAATCATGACTTCGGATGTACCCGATAAGGGTGAGATTGCTTTCGGCATTATCCCGAATGGTATCGGCAATGATTTTGCCAAATTCTGGGGACTGGACTCCGATGATTATAAAGGTGCGGTAGATGTCATTATCAATCGTCGTTTACGGAAGGTAGATGTAGGAGTCTTCAGTTATTTTGATGGCGATAAGCATGAAGTCCGTTATTTCCTCAATGCCGTATATATGGGCCTGGGAGCTCGTATTGTCCTGATTACCAATGAGACGAAACGTTTCTGGGGTATTCCGCTCATTTCGTATCTGTCTTCCTTGTTTTTGGTGGCATTCGAACGTAAACAACATCGGATGCATCTGAAAGTAAACGATGAACATATTCGGGGAAGAATCATGGCGGTAGCTATCGGTAGTGCAAGAGGATATGGATTGACCCCGAGCGCTGTCCCGTATAACGGATGGCTTGATGTTTCGGTGATTTATCGTCCGGAATTGCGTCAACTGGTTTCCGGTCTGTGGATGCTTCAGCAAGGACGAATTCTGAACCATAAGACGGTGAAACCGTACCGTACCCGTTGTGTGAAGATTTTACGGGCACAGAATGCCGAGGTCAGCCTGGACGGACGTCTCTGGTTGGACCGCCATTTCCCGATAGAGGTGACTGTCGCCCCCGAAGCAATCACATTGATTATTCCTAATTAACAGATATGATACAGACTATAGCTGATTTGAAGAACAGTGAGAATTTTTTCCTGTTGGCAGGTCCTTGCGTGATTGAAGGCGAGGAGATGGCGTTGCGGATTGCCGAACGGATAGTAGAGATAACCGATCGTCTACACATCCCTTATGTGTTTAAAGGGTCGTATCGGAAAGCTAACCGCTCACGCCTGGATTCGTTTACAGGGATAGGAGACGAGAAGGCTTTGAAGGTATTGGCCAAGGTACGTGAGACGTTCGGTGTTCCTGTGGTTACAGATATACATGCCGCCGAAGAAGCTGCGATGGCTGCCGAATATGTAGACATACTGCAGATACCTGCTTTCTTGTGCCGGCAAACGGATTTGTTGGTGGCGGCCGCCAAGACGGGTAAGATCGTGAATATCAAGAAAGGACAGTTCCTTTCACCGGGGGCTATGCGTTTTGCGGCCGATAAGGTAGTGGAAGCCGGAAACAGTCAGGTGATGTTGACAGAACGGGGTACTACTTTCGGGTATCAGGACTTGATTGTCGATTACCGGGGTATTCCGGAAATGCAGTCGTTCGGTCATCCGGTGATATTGGATGTGACCCATTCGTTGCAGCAACCCAACCAGACTTCGGGAGTTACCGGAGGTATGCCTCAGTTGATAGAAACTGTGGCAAAAGCAGGTGTTGCTGTCGGTGTAGACGGTCTGTTCATGGAAACACATGAGAATCCTGCGGTAGCAAAGAGTGACGGAGCAAACATGTTGAAACTGGATTTACTGGAAGATTTGTTGGTGAAACTGGTCCGTATCCGTCAGGCTCTAAAATAAATAATTATAATAGGTAGGAAATTTCCCTGCTTCGATGAGGCAGGTGAATTTCCTTCCATCACCTTCCGAAACTGCATTGAATTTTCTTAAGTAAAAATCTTTTCTGAAATTTTGTGGCTCTTTTCAGGAGCATCTTTTCCTTCATTTTATTTTTTTTGAACGCATGGGTAGACTGGTAGTTTCTTTCCGACAGAAGGCTGTAATGGTCTTGAGTATGTTGTTGTCTGTTATAGCGATGGGTGTACAGGCTCAGAATGAGGCTTTGATTTCTCCGGAAGAATCAGAGACTTTGCTTGAAAAAGTCACTGGTAAAGAAAGGGAAATAGACTGGGCACACATGAATGTACAGTTTGCTACTTCGGCAAATGTGGAGTTTCTGAATAAGGAATTCAGTGAAGCCGCATTCAAGGTGAACCGTGTCCGTCTGGAGGTCTTAGGCTCATTCAGCAAGAAATTCTCCTATCATTTCCGTCAGATTCTGAATGTACATTCCACCCCTGGATATTCTTTGGACAATTTGTCCGGTTCGGTGGAACTGGCCAATGTGGGGTGGACGCTGAACGACAGGTTGCAGTTGACAGCCGGCAAGCAGGCCGTACAGTTCAGTGGCTATGAATGTTGGGTAAATGCCATCAAAGTCCGTTATTACTCGGATTTTAATAATTATCTACCTTGTTACCAGGTCGGTGTGAATCTGGCGTATAAGCTTCATCCTGACCATGAATTAAACTTTCAGGTAGTCAACAACCGTAACGGTTCGAATGATGAACTGTTCAGTTACGGCCTTCCGGCTGGAGTGGAGGAGTCTAAGATTCCGTTGTTGGGCACCGTAAGTTGGGACGGCTATTTCATCGACCGGGCCATGCAGTTGCGTTATTCCCTGTCATACGGACAGTTGGCCCGTAACCGGAATGTGTTTTATTTTACATGTGGAAACGTGTGGGACAGGAAGCCTTTTCTGGGATATATCGATTTCATGTACTCCCGTGAAGGACTGGATTCCAAAGGGCTGATCAGTCAACTGACTGCGGCAGGTGGAAACGAAGGGCGTACTGTCAAGAATGTAGATTATTTTACGACTATCGGCAACCTGGACTATCGGGTCAGCCCGCATTGGAATTTATATGTAAAAGGAGTATACGAGCTGGGTAACGTATTCAAATCGGAAGATGACATTCCGGCAGGTAATTACCGGCGGACATGGAATGCCCAGCTTTGTGCCGAGTTCTTTCCCATGGAAGAAAGCGGTCTGCTGTTGTATCTGCATTTTCTCCATAAATACACACATCTTACAGAGCGTGCCTGCAGATGGGGAGCAGAAAGCTTTAGTGAGCAGCGTATTTCCTTGGGACTTGTCTATACTTTACCGGTTTTCTGATTTCAAATTGATTTATATCGTGGAATCCTTGGTATATATATCAATAAAAAACTATATCTTTGTGGCACGTAACCTAATAACGAAGTTTAAAAGGAACAAGAAATATGCTTACTATCAAACAAATTACAGAAGATACCGATAAGGTAATCAAAGGATTGGAGAAGAAGCACTTCGCTCATGCCAAGGAAACAATAGCACAAGTGCTTGAACTGAACGACAAAAGACGTAATGCACAGAATCAATTAGATAGAAACCTGGCCGAGGTCAATGCTACATCGAAGGCTATCGGAGCTTTGATGAAGGAAGGAAAGAAAGATGAAGCAGAAGCGGCTAAGGCTCGTGTAGCTGAAATAAAGGAAGCCAGCAAAGGGTTGCAGGCTGAAATGGACAAGGCTGCCGAAGATTTGCAGAACCTGCTGTATACGATTCCGAATGTTCCTTACGATGAAGTTCCCGAAGGAGCTACAGCCGAAGATAACCTGGTTGTAAAGATGGGAGGTACAGAAACTGAACTTCCGAAAGATGCGCTGCCTCACTGGGAACTGGCTAAAAAATATAACCTGATTGATTTCGATCTGGGTGTGAAGATTACAGGAGCAGGTTTCCCGGTCTATCGTGGTAAAGGTGCCCGTCTGCAACGCGCCTTGATTAATTTCTTCCTCGATGAAGCACGTCAGTCCGGTTATGAGGAAGTCATGCCTCCTACTGTTGTAAATGCCGCTTCAGGTTACGGTACAGGTCAGCTGCCGGATAAGGAAGGACAGATGTACCACTGCAACGTAGACGATCTGTATCTGATTCCTACAGCAGAAGTACCTGTGACAAACATCTACCGTGATGTAATCCTGGATGAAAAACAGTTGCCGATCAAGAACTGTGCCTATACTGAATGTTTCCGTCGTGAAGCCGGTTCATACGGTAAGGATGTACGTGGTCTGAACCGTCTGCATGAGTTCTCAAAAGTAGAATTGGTGCGTATCGACAAGCCGGAACATTCCAAGCAGTCTCATCAGGAAATGCTGGACCATGTAGAAGGACTTCTGAAGAAATTGGAACTTCCATACCGTATCCTGCGTCTGTGCGGTGGTGACATGAGTTTTACCGCAGCTATCTGTTACGACTTCGAGGTTTATTCAGAAGCTCAGAAACGTTGGTTGGAAGTCAGCTCAGTATCAAATTTTGGTACGTATCAGGCCAATCGTTTGAAATGTCGTTACCGTTCGGCAGATAAGAAGACAGAACTTTGTCATACATTGAACGGATCAGCGTTGGCTCTTCCACGTATCGTTGCGGCTTTGCTGGAGAACAACCAGACACCGGAAGGTATCCGTATCCCGAAGGCACTCGTGCCATACTGTGGATTCGATATGATTGATTGATCAGAACTTCCTGAAATATTAGATAAAGGGGCTATTCGGATTTTGCTGGATAGCCTTTTTTCTATACTTTCATCTCGAAATATGTATCTTGAATAGTATCAAGTTTTTGAATCACGCTTTGGTGAATTTGGGAGTGGATTGGGTTGAAAAACATTTTCTGGAATTATGTTATGTAACATGAATTTAATGATAAAATTTATTTTCTTACGGTTATATAGCATTTTTTTAAATATTTCTTGGAAAAAAGTTGTTTTTCATTTTGTAATCATTATTTAATTACTAATTTTGAGGTGAAATAGAAATAACATTTTAGATAACGAAATCTAAGTATAACCTTAAAATAACAACTATGAGTTATTTACGATTTGATAAGACTCTGTTGACCAACTTGGAAGAATCACTTCCACGTGAGATTCTTCGGACCAACCGTTCGGGAGCTTACCACAGCTCTACAATAGTAGATTGTAACACTCGCAAATACCATGGCTTGTTAGTCATTCCTATTCCGGAATTGGATGACGAGAACCATGTGTTGCTTTCTTCTTTGGACGAAACGGTAATCCAGCACGGGGCAGAGTTTAATTTGGGACTGCACAAATATCACGGAGACAATTACAGCCCGCGTGGCCATAAATACATCCGTGAATTTGAGTGTGAGAAATTGCCTACAACTTTGTACCGTGTAGGTGGGGTAATCCTGAAGAAGGAGAAATTGTTTGTACATCATGAAAATCGTATCCTGATCCGTTACACACTGGTAGATGCGCATTCGGATACGATCTTGCGGCTCCGTCCGTATCTGGCATTCCGTAGCGTACGTCAGTATACACATGAGAATTCTCAGGCCAGCCGTCGTTATGATGTAGTAGAGAACGGTATCAAGACATGTATGTATCCGGGATATCCGGAACTTTACATGCAGTTGAGCAAAGAGAATGAGTTCAACTTCTGTCCGGATTGGTATAGAGGCATCGAGTATCCGAAAGAACAGGAGCGTGGGTATGACTTCAACGAAGATTTGTATGTACCGGGTTATTTTGAAGTGCATATCCAGAAAGGTGAATCTGTCATCTTCTCGGGTGGTGTTTCTTCCATCGATTGTGGAACACTGAATGAACTATTCGACAATGAGGCATCTCGTCGTATTCCACGTGACAATTTCAAGCATTGTTTGATTAACTCGGCACATCAGTTCCTGAACAAGCAGGGAGACGATTTGTATGTGCTGGCAGGTTATCCGTGGTTCAAATGCCGTGCACGTGATATGTTCATTTCATTGCCAGGTCTTACCTTGTCTATTGGGGAAGTAGACAAATTCAAACAATTCATGCAGACTGCAGTGAAAGCTATCAATGCATTCATCAACGACGAACCGTGTGACCTGAAGATTTATGAAATGGAACATCCGGATGTCCTGTTGTGGGCTATCTGGACTATCCAGCAGTATGCCAAGATGGTTTCCCGGGAAAATGCCAAACATGAATACGGACAGCTGTTGTACGATATCCTTTGCTATTTGACCACAAACAAACATCCGAACCTGGAGGTTCATGGAAACGGCTTGATTTACACGAATGGTCGTGAAAAAGCTGTTACGTGGATGAACTCTACAGTGAATGGCCGACCTGTGATTCCGCGTACCGGCTATATCGTTGAATTCAATGCTTTGTGGTACAATGATTTGAAATTCGTTGGTGACTTGTTGTCAGAAGACGGTTCTAATGACTGGACCGACAAGATTCAGGCGTTGGCTGAAAAAGCCGGAAAAGCATTCGTGGATACATTCCTGAATGAATATGGTTATCTGCTGGATTATGTAGATGGCGATATGATGGACTGGAGTGTTCGTCCGAACATGATTTTCACAGCCGCTTTCGATTATTCTCCGTTGGACGCAAAACAGAAGAAAGGCATTGTGGATATTGTCACCCGTGAATTGTTGACTCCGAAGGGACTCCGTTCGTTGAGCCCGAAGAGTGGCGGGTACAATCCGAACTATGTAGGACCGCAGATTCAGCGTGATTATGCTTACCATCAGGGTACAGCATGGCCATGGCTGGAAGGGTTCTATCTGGAAGCTTACCTGCGCCTGTATAAGCGTAGTGCCATTTCGTTTGTTGAACGTCAGTTGATCAATTATGAGGATGAAATGTCCAGCCACTGTATCAGTTCTATTCCTGAACTGTTCGATGGTAACCCACCGTTCAAGGGTAGAGGTGCCATTGCATTTGCGATGAATGTGGCTGAAATCCTGCGTACATTGAATTTATTGGAAAAATATGATAATCAATAAAAAGGAGGAATAGTATGAAAGTTTTAATGTTTGGTTGGGAATTTCCTCCTCATATTCTTGGAGGTTTAGGAACTGCCAGTTACGGTTTGACAAAAGGTATGTCGCAACAGGAAGATATGGAAATCACTTTCTGTATCCCGAAGCCTTGGGGCGATGAAGACCAGAGTTTCTTGAAAATCATCGGTATGAACAGTGTACCTATCGTTTGGCGGGATGTACAGTGGGATTACGTCAAGAGCCGGGTAGGACAGTATATGGACCCTCAGTTGTATTATGATTTGCGCGACCATATCTATGCCGATTTCAATTACATGCACACCAATGATTTGGGCTGTATGGAGTTTTCTGGCCGCTATCCGGATAATCTGCACGAAGAAATCAACAACTATTCAATCGTGGCAGGTGTCGTTGCCAGACAACAGGAATTTGACATTATCCACTCTCACGACTGGTTAACTTATCCGGCCGGTATCCATGCAAAACAGGTTTCCGGTAAACCGTTGGTTATTCACGTGCATGCAACAGACTTTGACCGTAGCCGCGGTAATGTGAATCCGACAGTCTATTCTATCGAGAAGAACGGTATGGATAATGCAGACTGTATCATGTGTGTAAGTGAACTGACTCGTCAGACAGTTATCCATAAGTATTATCAGGACCCTCGTAAGGTCTTTACCATGCACAATGCGGTATCTCCGTTGTCGAAGGAGATTGAGGAAATTGTTCCGAAAAAGAACCCGAAAGAGAAGATTGTTACTTTCCTGGGCCGTATTACCATGCAGAAAGGACCGGAGTATTTTGTTGAAGCAGCTGCCATGGTATTGAACCGTACCCGTAATATCCGTTTTGTAATGGCCGGTAGTGGCGATATGATGAATGCCATGATACGTCTGGCCGCAGAAAGAGGTATTGCAGACCGTTTCCACTTCCCGGGTTTCATGAAAGGGAAGCAGGTATACGAAGTGCTGAAGATGAGTGATGTGTACATCATGCCTTCTGTTTCTGAACCGTTCGGTATCTCTCCGTTGGAGGCCATGCAGTGCTGTGTTCCTACCATTATCTCTAAACAGTCCGGCTGTGCCGAGATTCTGGATAAGTGTATCAAGACTGATTATTGGGATATTCACGCCATGGCTGATGCCATCCATTCCATCTGTACCAACGATGCCTTGTATGAATACCTGAAGGTAGAAGGTAAGAAGGAAGTAGACGGTATTGTCTGGGAAAAGGTTGGACTGAAAGTTCGGGCGTTGTACGAACAGGTTCTTAAAAATTATGGTAAATAACAAATTATACTAAGTCGATATGAAAACAATTTGTCTTTATTTTGAAATACATCAAATCATACATCTGAGACGTTACCGCTTCTTCGAAATTGGATCGGATCACTATTACTATGATGACTATGCCAACGAACAGGGTATCAATGAAGTGGCAGAACGTTCATACATCCCCGCTCTGAGGACCTTGATTGAAATGGTTAAGGATAGCCAGGGTGCATTCAAGGTGGCTCTTTCCATTTCGGGCGTAGCTTTGGAACAGTTGGAAATCCACGCTCCGGCAGTTATCGAACTGTTGCAGGAATTGAATGCGACCGGTAACTGTGAATTCCTTTGCGAACCTTATTCTCACGGTCTGTCTGCTTTGGCTAATGAAGAATGCTTCCGCGAAGAAGTTGAACAGATGCGCCGGAAAGTGAAAGACTATTTCGGTCAGGAACCGAAAGTATTCCGTAATTCCAGCTTGATTTACGATAATGAAATCGGTGCTATCATTGCCAATATGGGCTTCAAGGGTGTATTGGTAGAAGGCGCTAAGCATGTATTGGGATGGAAGAGTCCGCATTACCTGTATCATTGCACCGAGAACCCGAACCTGAAGCTGCTGATGCGTGACTTCAAATTGTCTGACGATATCAGCCTGCGTTTCTCTAACAGCGAATGGAGCGAATATCCGTTGTTCGCAGATAAATACATCGACTGGATTGCTGCTATGCCTGAAAATGAACAGGTCATCAATATCTTCATGGAATTGTCTGCATTGGGTATGGCTCAGCCGTTGTCTTCCAATATTCTGGAATTCCTGAAAGCGTTGCCGGTATGTGCAAAACAGAAAGGTATTACTTTCTCTACTCCGACAGAAGTCGTTACCAAGCTGAAATCTGTCGATGCCATGGATGTTCCATATCCGATGTCATGGACAGACGAAGAAAGAGACATCAGCCCATGGTTAGGTAATGTGATGCAGCGTGAAGCTTTCAATAAGCTTTACAGTGTAGCAGAACGCGTATATCTGTGTACAGACCGTCGTATCAAGCAAGACTGGTATTACCTGCAGGCAAGTAACAACTTCCGTTTCATGACTACTAAACAGACAGGAGTGGGACTGAACCGTGGAATCTATGATTCTCCGTATGATGCCTTTACCAACTACATGAATATTCTGGGTGATTTCATTGCACGTGTCAACTCTTTGTATCCGGTAGATATGGATAACGAAGAATTGAGCTCATTGCTGACTACCATCAAGAATCAGGGTGAAGAACTTGTTCAGCTGAATGATGAAATCAAGAGTCTGCAGGAAGCGTTGAAGAAAGCAGAAGGTGATAAACCGGCTGCTGAGAAGAAGGCTACAAGCAAGAAGGCCTCCGGTAAAAAGTCAAAATAAGTAAGAAATAGGTTTCTATTAATTACAAACTGGTTAACACATCATTTCCCCATATCCGCAAGCGGGTATGGGGATTTTTTTTATCTGGTTTTAGTGACTGTTTTTAAAACATCCGGGTAGTTTTAACCGGGAATCCGGATGGGGTGTATGAATGTAAAACGGTCGTTCGTTTCAATCCAAACGAACGACCGTTCTATTAAAATATTATTTTCTGTTTGATGACAGCCTTCTGTATCAGGTCATTTTTCGGAGGTTGTCATTTCATTTGTGTAGGCTTGGTAATGATGACCTTGATGTTGAGTGGGTTCTCTTCTGTTCCTCTTACCAGGCGCGCTGAGTTGACCTCCATGTCATGTGAGATACTTACTACATTTTTTTCTGAATCCAGTTCTGTCGTGACAGGAATAAGGAGGATCTTATCCCAATCATCGTCTTTCTTTTCTTCGTTTCTGAGTTCACTGAAAATATAGCTTACCAGACGGTTCAGTTTACTGAAACTATAAGTATTGGTGTTGCTATCATACGAAGCAAGGAACGAAGTGATGTTATCGGCTACCTTATTATTCTCGAAAAACGATATCATCTCGCTCTTACGTACCAACAGCAAGTTGGAAGGGACACCCATCTTAAAAGGACCATCGTTTGACGATTTCATCTTTGTCAGTGACAGCGTGATGGAGTTAAGGGTATCTTTGCTCAATTCGTCATACATTGTCCGCAGGGGGAGTGTCACTTCCGTACACAGGCCTGCGGGTGTTTTCAGATACGTATAAGGTGCATCTTCTTTGACGAACTCTTTCAGCTTTTCTGAATTCTGCATGCGGGTAGACATGAATACCTCCTTGGATGCAGCAAACGGTACATACATGTAGACAAGGGAGTCTACCTTTCCCGAAACATTTCCCTTTGTGAGGTATTTGACTTTCATTCTCAGCCAGATGTCGCTGAGATAAAGTACCGAACCTTCTCCATGGGTGGTGTGGATATAGAATCCTTTCAGTACGTTGTTAATGAAAGCGTGTGCGTCGTCGAAATTCTTATGGTCGTTTTCTTCGTACTTGCGGGTCAGATAGTCACAAAAGTCTTTTCCTAGACTCATTGTAATGCTGTATGGGTCTTCTGCACTCTTGGTTGAATCCGCTGTAGCTACGTTGTATGCCGCATAGTCTTTTACAGCCAGTGGGGCAGCATTCTTGTTGTAGAAATCTTCCGGATTGAACGAAGTGTAGTACAATTGTTTGTCTTTACCGTTATCATTGATTGCTGTATTCAATGTATCTACCTGTACACGAAGAGTAGCCAACGAATCGCCATAATAGTTGTAATAATAGAGCTCCAGTGTGGTTTCTTCAATCCCTTGGAAAGTATCAGGGAATCGTTGCCCTTCTACACAGTTGATTTGTGTAATGAATTCTGCGGAATACTCCCCGAATTCCGGGTCGGTATATTTCCCCAGGTACGCACTGCTGGTACGTGAATAGATGGAATCCAGCAGATTGGTACGTGTCGTTACGTTATATGTTTCAGCAACGGCGGTTATTTCGTCTGCATTGGCTACGAAGTCACCGATGCCGGTGGTCGTATCATCACAGCTGTAGAGGGTAGCGGCAATTCCTAATGCTGCCAAGAACTTGAGTTTCATTGCTTGTCAATTTATGGGGTATTTATTTGTTTTCTGCATTTTCCCACACTTGGTCGTAGAATGGCATCGCATGCATCGGCAAATGTATCGGCAGGTTGATAGTCGAGAACCGGTATGTTCAGTTTACGGGCATAATCCAGAATATTCTGGTTGACCGTTTCACTGTTCTGGATAACACCGTCGGAGTAGGTGACGGCCAGTTTACACAATTCCTCGTAATTGACCGGAGTCTTTATCATGTTGATGTCTTCCGGAGTGATGTCTTTCAGCATCAGCTGGCTGGTAAAGTTATCGGCCAGATTGGATTTGAAGCCGTCACTGTATACAGAGAAAACAACTTTTGAATCTCTGAATGACGGTTCGTCATAGTACACTTTCTTGATATAGAGAGGTACCATGGCACTCATCCAGCCGTGGCAGTGTATAATATCCGGGCACCAACGGAGTTTTTTGACTGTTTCCAATACGCCTCTGGCATAGAAAATGGCACGTTCGCCGTTGTCTTCATATTCTTTGCCGTCTTCATCGGCTACCATTAACCGGTGCTGGAAATAATCATCATTATCAATAAAATATACCTGGCGTCGAGCTGCCTGAATGGATGCAACCTTGATAATCAGCGGATGATCTGTATCGTCGATAATCAGGTTCATGCCTGACAGACGAATTACTTCATGCAACTGGTTTCTTCGTTCATTTACATTGCCCCATTTCGGCATGAAGGTACGGATTTCGCAGCCTTTGTCTTGGATGGCCTGTGGTAAATCCTGGCCTATGGTGGCTAATTCACTTTCGGGTACGTAAGGAGTAATTTCTTGTGTAATGAATAAAACTTTTTTAGCGCTCATGTTATTTATAGTTGCTCAAAATCAGTTGCAAAGGTAATAAAAAATTGCCTATTCAAAAAATCTGCATTTCGATATTATTCCTTATAGTTTGTTAATGTATTGTGAAACAGTTTTTTATTGTTGAAGTTTCATGAATTCTGACAACGTAATTCTTACGAAAAGTATGCTATTTTTCCTTTTTCATTTCCTTATCTGATAAAAAAGGGTTTACTTTGCACCTGCTTTTGTGAGTAACAGGCAGAAAACAGTAAAAACAAAGATATCAAATGAAGTTAATTCAAACAATTGGTGAACTCCGTGCTGCTTTGGAAGTATGTCGGAAAGAGGGAAAGACGATTGGACTTGTCCCTACTATGGGCGCTTTACATGCAGGTCATGCTTCGTTGGTGAAACGTGCTGTAGCTGAAAATGATGTAGTCGTTGTAAGTGATTTTGTAAATCCTACTCAGTTCAATGACAAGAATGATTTATTGAAATATCCTCGTACCTTGGATGCCGACTGCGAATTGTTGGAATCCTGTGGGGCGACTTATGTATTTGCTCCTTCGGTGGAAGAAATTTATCCGGAACCGGATACACGTACATTCAGTTATGCACCGTTGGATACAGTAATGGAAGGCAAATACCGTCCGGGACATTTCAACGGCGTTTGTCAGATTGTAAGCAAACTGTTTCTGATTGTGGAGCCTACCCGTGCTTATTTCGGTGAAAAGGACTTCCAGCAGTTGGCCATTATCCGTGAGATGGTTCGGAAATATCCTTTTGACTTGCAGATAGTAGGTTGTCCGATCGTGCGTGAATCTGATGGTCTGGCATTGAGCAGCCGCAATGCACGCCTGAGTGAGGAGCAGCGTGGACAGGCTTTGCAGATTTCGAAGACTTTGTTTGAGAGCGTAGATTATGCAAAGACACATTCATTGGCAGAAACGAAACTTTATGTAGAGGAACGGATAGCTGCTTCTGAAGGATTGCGTCTGGAATATTTTGAAATCGTAGACGGTACGACGTTGCAGACTGTTGCGTCGTGGGATGACAGCTCGTATATTGTAGGCTGTATCACGGTATTCTGTGGCGAAGTGCGTCTGATTGACAACATTAAATATAAGGAGTAATGGCCATGATGATAGAAGTGTTGAAATCGAAAATTCATTGTGTGACCGTAACCGAAGCCAATCTGAATTACATGGGTAGTATTACCATCGATGAGGATTTGTTGGACGCAGCCAACATGATTGCCGGTGAAAAGGTACAGATTGTCGACAACAACAACGGGGAACGTTTTGAAACTTACATCATTAAAGGAGAACGCGGTAGCGGATGTATCTGCCTGAATGGTGCGGCCGCCCGTAAAGTGCAGGTAGGCGATGTAGTTATCATCATGTCCTATGCCCTGATGGATTTCGAGGAGGCCAAACAGTTTAAGCCGTCAGTCATTTTCCCGGACAAGGAGACCAACAAACTGGTGTAATTACTTCCCATCCAGGTATTATAGAATATAAGAAGAATCCTCCCAACGTGTTCTGTTACGGAATACGCTAGGAGGATTTCTATTTTTGTTCCTGAGGAATATTCTCAGGAGGCTTTTTCCTTGATGATGCCGGTACGATAGGCCACTAACAGCTTTTTCAGGTCTTCTATCTGAATGGACAGTTCACGTCCTTTATCTGTGTCCTTTACCATCATACGCTTGCTGCTCAGTTCGACAATTTGAGTGGTAGATTTGATATCCTGACCTTCCTCAATGGCTTTCTGGGTCGATGTAAAAGGCTCGTGCTGTACCAACTGGAACCCCCGGGAATGGTAGACCAGTGTGTAGCCGGCAATACCGGTTTCCGGCTGATAAGCCCGGGAGAATCCGCCGTCGATAACCATCAGTTTGCCGTTAGCCTTGATAGGCTTTTCACCTTTTACGGCTTTAACCGGTACGTGTCCGTTGATGATATGCCGGTGTTCGCCTTCCACTCCGAATTCATCCAGAATCATGTCGCAGATGTCTTCACGATCTCTCAGCGTATAATAGGCTCCTTTTACTTCTTTATGTGTACTCTTGTCGACCAGGAAATAGCGCTCGAATGTGGCCATCTTGCTCTTGTCGAAGGCTGGAGAGTCTTTTCCGCACCAGAGATACCAGATGTAATCGAGAGCAAAGGCTTTTTCATCATTGTCCTCTTCGGCGAAATAGGCGGTACGGATAAGCTGTCCCGTGCGGTTCAGCAATTCCTTGCCTTTGTATTTCCTACCCAGAATTTCCACTTCTTTCAGTGTTCCGTCTTCGTTCAGTGGCATGGAGGCATGGAACAGCAGGTTCGAGTTGCAGACATTGAACATACAGCCATAGCGGAACAGACATTTCATGTGTTTCCGCAGTTTTTCGCTCCGGGTAAATGAATAATGTAGCTTCTGTACGATTTCGGCTTCTTCTTCTGTCAGTCGATACGGATCTGCAGGGTCAATGGTCGGGAAGAAGCAGTCTCGCATTTCGTATTCTTGGCCGTCTAAGATAAATTTCTTCTTTTCAAAATCAATGTGATGCAGAAGCAGGCGGTCTTCCATGTGGAATTCCGGACGGCGGCGGATGATGTCAGCTTCCAGTTTGAACTGGATGATACTGATGGCCTTGTGCATCTGTCCCATCAGACGCAACGTCTTATTGTTGTATGGGTTGTTCTGTGGGTCTGTTTTAGGACCGAAGAATTCGCAGGGGTCGTCGGCGTAAGCCTCCATGGCAAAGGTGGCCAACGGGAGCAGGTTAATACCATAGCCATCTTCCAGGGCTGCCAGATTTCCGTATCGCATGGCCAGACGAAGGGCGTTGGCGATGCAGCAGTCATTTCCGGCAGCGGCACCCATCCAAAGAATATCATGGTTACCCCATTGGATATCGAAATTGTGGTAGTCACAAAGGGTATCCATGATGATGTGCGGGCCGGGACCACGGTCGAATATATCTCCTAAAATGTGCAGGGAATCGATGGTGAGTCGTTGTATCAGGTTACACAAGGCTATGATGAAATCATCGGCGCGGTGTGTATCGATAATGGTGCTGATGATGACATTGATATAAGCCTCTTTGTTCGGGTCCATGCTGCTTTCGTGGAGCAACTCCTGGATGATGTAGGAAAATTCGGCGGGCAATGCCTTGCGTACCTTCGAACGGGTATATTTGGAAGAGACGTTCTGACATACCCTTACCAGTTGGTTCAACGTAATGACATACCAATCTATCAGGTCGGTTTCCTTCTCTTTTACCAGTTGCAGTTTCTGTTCCGGATAGTAGATTAAGGTACAGATTTCCTTTTTTTCAGCTTCACGCAGGGTGTTCCCGAATAGCTCGTTGACTTTCCGCTTGATGGCACCTGAAGCGTTACGGAGCACATGCTGGAAGGCCTCGTATTCTCCGTGCAAGTCAGCCAGAAAGTGTTCGGTTCCTTTAGGAAGGTTCAGAATGGCTTCCAGGTTGATAATTTCGGTACTGGCAGCCGCTATGGTCGGAAATTTATGTGAAAGCAGTTCCAGGTATCGGAGGTCCTGCTCAATCATTTCGGTGGTTATCTGTTTGTAGATTTTCATTATATTATGTCAGTTAGAGGTTACAGTAATATCAGAGGAACAGCATCAGAATCAGTTGGGCGATGATTACTCGCAGGAACATGCCCAGCGGGTAAACGGTGGCATAACTGACAGCGGGATTGTCGTTTGGAATGATGTCGTTGGCATAGTTCAACGCCATCGGATTGGCCATACTTCCGCATAACATACCGCAAGTGTTTCCGAAGTCCAGGTGGCAGAGTCGCATTGCTACCAGTGCCATGATGAATACCGGTATGAAGGTAATCAGGAAGCCGAGGCCTACCCACAGCGCTCCTTCCGGCCGCATGACCGTTTCGAAGAAATGTCCGCCTGCATCCAGCCCCAGACAAGCCAGGTACAGAGAGAGACCGATGCCTCGCAGCATCAGGCTGGCGCTCCGTGTAGTGTAGGTCAGCAGGTGGAAGCGCGGACCATAGGCTCCAATCAGGATACCTACAACGATAGGACCTCCTGCCAGACCGAGTTTGACCGGTGAGCTGACTCCCGGTACTGCTATCGGAATGGAACCGACTATCAGTCCCAATACAATTCCTGTGAAAATGGAAGCCAGGTTCGGGTCTTTCAAGGTTTTGACGGTGTTGCCCAATACCTTTTCTACGTTATGGATAGCGGCAGCTTCTCCTACAACTGTCAGTCGGTCACCCAACTGTAGAACCAGTCCGGGAGTGGCAAGCAGTTGCACACCGCTACGGAGTACACGGCTGATATTGATGCCGTAGGTGTTCCGCAGGCGGAGAGAACCCAACTTCTTTCCATTGATTTCCGGACGGGAGATAATGATGTGTTTGGAAATGAGTTGGCTGTCTATGGCGTTCCAGTCGATGTCCTCCTTGTTCCAATCCCGGTTTTCCTGTTCACCGAACAGGATAGTCAAACTTGGAGCATCTTTTTCGGTGGTGATGACCAGAAGACGGTCATTTTCTCTTACAATCGTATCCGAAGTTGGAATACTCACGGTTCCATTATGCCACAAACGAGAGATGACAAACTTTGAATGACACAGTTTTGCTATATCTTGAACGCTCATGTTGAATACAGCCGGGTTATGTACCTGGAACGTTGCGATATAGGTGTGTTTAGGATCTTCGTGTTCGCGTTCTTCCAAATCTACCTTACGTACAAAGAACTTCCGGAGAAGGATAATGGCGAGGATGACTCCCAATACGCCTAGCGGATAAGTTACCGCACAGCTTAATGCCGCTCCACTGGTCGGTTCTCCCAACTGCTTCAGCGTCTGTTGGGCAGCACCCAGTGCGGGAGTGTTGGTTGTCGCTCCACATAGGATTCCTACCATATCGGGTAGAGAGACAGGGGTTACCATGCAGAGGCCTACGGTCATGAATGTACCCAATAGAATGACGCCCAGGCTGAGCAGGTTGAGTTGATACCCTCCTTTCTGGAAAGAGCTGAAGAAACCGGGGCCTACCTGCAGACCCAATGCGTAGACAAATAAAACCAATCCGAAACTTTCTGCATACGAAACGATTTGCGGATTGACGGAGAATCCCAGATGTCCGGCCAGGATACCCATGAAGAAAACGAAAGTTACTCCCAGCGAGATACCACATACATGGATCTTCCCCAGGGCTAGCCCGATGGCTGTAATCAATGACAAGATAACGACAGCTTGTAGGGCCGATTGCTCGAAGAATAAATTATATAGCCATTCCATATTGCAAAGATAGGGACTTTTCTATTTTTTGCAGGTTTTGCAGGCTGTATTTTTATGCGTTTATCATAGAAATATTTCTGAGGCTGCTTAGCCGTTATTTTCCGTACTTGCCTGTGATGTTTCGTATTGAATGGGAAGCCCAGATGTAAGTCACATGAAGATAGTAGTTTCCGACGAGAAAAATGATTGGGGGAGTTTTGCTTGAAAAGAAAGAACGGCTGGAGAAACAAACTTCTCCAGCCGTAATATAATAAGATGTCTTTGTAGTGGATTAGCGGATGAACAGCAGTTCGCGATATTTCGGCAAAGTCCACATCTGGTCGTCGACAATCAGTTCCAGTTTGTCGATGTGGTAACGGATCTGTTCCAGCATCGGAGCAATGGTATCATGATATGCGATGGCCTTTTCGCGTTCCTTTTCGATTTTGTTGGCTACTTTACGTGCCTCAACCAATGCATCTACACGTTCCTTGATGTATGCGGTATGTTCTGCAATCTGTTTGATGATGGCCAGGTTTTCGGCAGAAAGCGCTTTGGCCTCGTCTTCCGGGAACAAGGATTTCATCTTATAGGCATTGTCAATCAGTTTAGTCTGATATTCGATGGCTACCGGTACGATGTGGTTCATTACCAAATCTCCCAATACGCGGGCCTCAATCTGAATCTTTTTGGTATACATGTCCCATTTCACTTCGTTACGAGCTTCCAGCTCTTTGCGGGTCATGACGCCGGTTGATTCGAATATCTTGATGCTTTCCGGTTTCAGGTAGTTGTCGAAGATAATCGGGCAGCTGGTTTCGAAGTCCAGACCACGGCGGGCAGCTTCCTGTTTCCATTCTTCGCTGTAACCGTTTCCGTCGAAGCGGATAGGTTTGCATTCCTTGATGTATTTACGCAAAATCTTGATGATGGCCGAAATCTTCGGTTCTCCCTGTTCAATCAGTGCATCTACCTCTTTCTTGAAGGTTATCAGCTGGTCTGCCATGGCTGTATTCAAGGCAATCATGGCACTTGCACAGTTGGATTCTGAACCCGGTGCACGGAATTCAAAGCGGTTTCCGGTGAATGCGAACGGAGAAGTACGGTTACGGTCGGTATTGTCTATCAGCAGTTCCGGAATTTGCGGAATGTCCAGTTTCATACCTTGTTTGCCTCCCAATGAAACCAAGTCTTCGTTGGCGCTTTCTTCCAGGTGGTCGAGGACTTTGCTCAGCTGGGTTCCCAGGAAAGAAGAGATGATAGCAGGAGGTGCTTCGTTGGCTCCCAGACGATGAGTGTTTGTGGCGCTCATGATAGAAGCTTTTAGCAGTCCGTTGTGGTGGTATACAGCAGTCAGTGTGTTGACTACAAAGGTGATGAAGCGCAGGTTGTCTTCAGCGGTCTTACCTGGAGCCATCAGCAGGACCCCCGTGTCTGTTCCCAATGACCAGTTGTTGTGCTTGCCGGAACCGTTTACACCTTTGAACGGCTTTTCGTGCAGCAACAGGCGGAAACCATGGTTACGAGCGATTTTTCGCATCAATGACATAATCAGCATGTTGTGGTCGACAGCCAAGTTACATTCTTCGTAAATCGGAGCGAGTTCAAACTGGTTCGGAGCAACTTCGTTGTGACGTGTCTTTACCGGAATACCCAGTTCCAATGCCTGGATTTCCAGATCCTTCATGAATGCGGCCACACGGGTAGGGATGGCACCGAAATAATGGTCTTCCAGCTGTTGGTTCTTGGAAGCTTCATGTCCCATCAGGGTACGTCCTGTCAGCAGCAGATCCGGGCGTGCTGCATACAGGCCTTCATCTACCAGGAAGTATTCCTGTTCCCAGCCCAGATAGGTGATGACCTTCTTGACATTCGGGTCGAAATATTGGCAGACATCTACTGCCGCTTTGTTGACAGCTCTCAGTGCTTTCAGCAACGGAGCTTTATAATCGAGTGATTCACCGGTATAGGCGATGAAGATGGTAGGGATACACAGGGTATCGTCTACGATAAATACCGGAGAAGACGGGTCCCATGCACTGTAACCGCGTGCTTCGAAGGTATTGCGGATACCACCGTTCGGGAAAGAAGAAGCGTCCGGTTCCTGCTGGATGAGCAGTTTACCTGAGAATTCTTCCAGCATACCTCCTTTTCCGTCATGTTCAACGAACGCATCATGTTTCTCGGCAGTACCTTCTGTCAGTGGCTGGAACCAGTGAGTATAGTGAGTGACTCCCATTTCGATGGCCCAACGCTTCATGCCGTTCGCTACTTCGTCGGCGATGCTACGGTCGAGGGCAGCTCCATTGTCGATAACATCGATGAGCTTTGCGTATACCTTGCTAGGCAGGTATTTGAACATCTTTTCGCGGTTGAATACATACTTGGCGAAATATTCGCTGGGACGTTCAGCCGGAGCAGCAACTTCAACGGGTTTCTTGTGGAAGGCCTCTTCTACGACTCTGAATCTTAATTTTGACATAATACCTAAAGTTTATTAATAGTTTTTGGGGTTGTTTCTTCTTGTTTTATAAATAATGACATATACGCTTTATTCCTTCCTCACACTGCCTGCGGTCGTTGAAAGCGGTCAACCGGACATAGCCTTCTCCGCTTGGACCGAAACCGATACCGGGGGTACTGACGACTTGTGCGTCATAGAGCAGTTTGTCGAAGAATTTCCAGGAGCTCATCCCGTCGGGTGCCTTTACCCACAGGTAGGGAGCATTCTCTCCACCGAACACCTTCAGTCCGGTACCTCCCAAAGCCTTTTTCATCAGTCGGGCGTTCTCCATATAATAATCAATCATTGTCTTCACCTCTTCCTGGCCTTGCGGGGTATACACGGCTTCGGCTCCACGTTGTGAAATATACGATGCTCCGTTGAATTTGGTCGTCTGGCGTCGTAGCCACAGTTTATTCAGTGAAATGCGTTCGCCGTTGAGGGTGGCGGCTGTCACTTCTTTCGGAATGACCGTGTAGCCGCAACGTACACCGGTGAAGCCGGCTGTTTTCGAGAAACTCCGGATTTCGATGGCCACTTTCTTGGCACCTTTTATTTCATAAATGGAGTGGGGAATGTCTGGTTGACGGATATAGGCTTCGTAAGCAGCGTCGAAAATGATAAGGGCATCGTTCTTGATGGCATAGTTTACCCAGTTTTTCAACTCGTTTTTGGTGAGGACGGCTCCAGTCGGATTGTTGGGGAAGCAGAGATAGATAATATCGATACGTTGTTCTGGAATCGGAGGAATGAAATTGTTTTCCATCCGGCAGGGAATGTAGACTACATTGCTCCATTTCCCCCATTCGTCGATATAGCCGGCCCGGCCGCTGGAGACGTTGGAGTCTATGTATGCAGGGTAGATAGGGTCGGTCACTCCGATGCTGTTGTCATGGCGGAGAATGTCTCCCAGATTACCCGTATCAGTCTTCGCGCCGTCACTGATAAAGATTTCCGAGGCCGATAAGGAAACGCCTCTGGAGGCATAATCGTGTTTCAGAATCGCTTCAATCAGGAAATCGTATCCTTGTTCCGGACCGTAACCGTGGAAGGTCTCGGCTTTTCCTAAATCGTTGACCGCTTTACACATGGCTTCGCGGCAGGCTGCAGGAATCGGACGTGTAACATCGCCGATACCCAGATGGATAACTTCAGCTTTCGGGTGGGTTACCTTGAATGAATTTACCTTTCTGGTTATATCGGTGAACAGGTAATTATCTAGAAGCCTTAACAGATGTTCGTTAACTAATGCCATGCCTGATGTTTTGTCCTTATTCGCGGCAAAATTACTAAATTAGTGTCAATTACAAAAGAGCCTGGCTTACTTTTCTCTGCGAATTATCATCCTGTTAACAAAAAAAGTCTGTGTCGAAAGAATTTTTGGATAATTATCCTCCTTTTTGCCTTGATGTAGGTCAAGAGATTAAAATTTTTCCTATTTTTGCACCGCAATTTTAAAATATTTAAAGCACCATGAGTTCAACGCTTTCTGTTAAGAGTAAACAGGTTTATAGAGAAATTAAAGACTATTTGCTGATTGCATTGGGAATGATTATGTATGGTATCGGGTGGACCGTGTTCTTGTTGCCGAGTGATATACCATCGGGAGCCGTTCCTGGTATTGCATCCATTATTTATTGGGCTACAGGATTTCCGGTACAGTACACGTATCTGATAATCAACTTCTCGTTGTTGCTCTTGGCTTTGAAGATTTTGGGTCTGAAATTTTGTTTGAAGACCATTTTCGCAGTATTTATCTTGACTTTTATTCTGGCAGTCATCCAACAGCTGATAACTGGTCCGCTGATTCATAACCAACCTTTCATGTCGTGCGTTTTGGGAGCATCGTTCTGTGGAGCCGGTATCGGTGTCGCTTTCTCTGCCAACGGTAGTACCGGTGGTACCGATATCATTGCAGCCATTGTCAATAAATACAGAGATATCTCTTTGGGACGTGTGATTCTGATTTGTGATGTCATTATCATTACCTCCAGTTATCTGGTGCTGAAGGATTGGGAGAAAGTCGTATACGGTTATGTCGTATTGATTATCTCCAGTTTCATGCTCGACCAGGTGGTAAACAGCAGCCGTCAGTCTGTACAGTTTTTCATCATCTCTTCTAAGTACGAAGAAATCGGTCAGCGTATCAACAAGGATATGCACCGTGGTGTGACTTTCATTGATGGAGTCGGTTGCTATACGCATAACAACGTCAAATTGATGTTTGTACTGGCTAAGAAGCGTGAATCGAATACGATATTCCGCTTGATTAAAGATATTGACCCGAATGCGTTCGTTTCTCAGAGTGCCGTTATCGGTGTATTTGGAGAGGGATTTGATCGGATTAAAGTGAAATAATGATGACTACAATGACCAACATAGAGGCAGCGAGGCGAATTGCTGCCGAAAACCATGTCCTTTTGAGTAAAGAGTCGCTTCATGCTTTCGCGGAAATACTGACTCCCCATAAATTCAAGAAAGGGGAGCGGGTGTTGGATGCGGGTGATGTCTGTGTATCCATGTTATACATCGAGAAGGGGATGACCCGTCAGTTTTATTATAAATATGAGAAAGACTTGACAGAGCATATCGGTTACGAAGGTGGTGTCATTATTTGTCTGGAAAGTTATTTCAAGCAGGAACCTACCCGTCTGATGATTGAGACTTTAGAGCCAACGATTGCGTGGGAGATTCCTAAGAAGCTGGTGGAAGGACTGGCGGCTAAAAATATAGAGATAGCTACTCTATACCGCCGTTTCTTTGAGGAATCACTGATTGAGTCACAGATAAAAGCCGATACTTTGCGTTTTGAGCCGGCACACGAGCGTTATAACAAGTTGTTGCAGCTTCATCCGGAAATCCTGAAGCGAGCTCCGCTGGTATACATTGCGTCGCTGCTCCAGATGACTCCCGAAACGTTGAGCCGTGTTCGTTCCGCCGGGCTGAACGCCTGATGGCTTTAGAATAAGACCAGTCCGGCCTCGAATACACCTTTATTCTCGAACTTGTTTCCTTGGTAGGTCCGGGTCCAGTTGTAGCCTCCTGCTGCAAAGATACCCAGCCGTTTCAGTACTTGATATTCCAGGCTGATACGTGGCTCGATGGCATACATACGTGCGGGAATTCCTGCGTGTTTGTTGTCGAGCGTTTCAATGTGGTAGTAACCCACGTCACCATTGAGTGTCAGTCTGGATGTGAGAGAAATATATAACCCTGCACGATAGAATCCGCTGAATGAGAAATCTTTGTTCGTATCTAAATAATAGGCACCTGCACCTAACTGTGTGTAGGTGTATTTATTTTTGAAGCGGACTGAAAGATTGGCTTTGTTGGCGTTTCCGCCGGAAATCAGCAGTTGGGTGCGGGTCTTGGGCTTTAGGTTGATAACGCCCCATTGGTGAGCCGTACTGTCGGCACTGATGTTGACAATACCTATTTGAAGGCCCTTTTTCCCTTCGTTGCTGAAATTGGCGACACCTAATTGAAGTCCCTTGTTCTTTTCACTGTAGTTGGCGCAGGCCAGTTGTAGGCCTTGGTTGGTAACACTTACATTCCCTAGTCCTGCCAGCTGTACTCCTTTACTGGATTTGCCTGCCACGTTCAGTAAGCTCGTAACCTGTACTCCTTTGCTGTCTTCACCGCAGGCATTCATCAGTCCTCCGATAGCGATTCCCTGGTAGTTGTTGCGGTTGATGTTCGCAAGTCCTGCCAGATGAAATCCTGCCGCATTTTTCCCGGACAAGTTAATCAGTCCACTGACGCTTACTCCGTTCAGGGAAGCACCTCCTACGTTTCCAAGCGCAGACAACTGTATACCGTTGACTCGTTTTCCGCCTATGTTCATCAGCCCACTCAATGCTACTCCGTTTAGATTCTTGCCGCTGACATTCGCTATGCTGCTGATAATAACTCCTGAAGCATTCAGACCGGAAATGTTAGTGATGCCGGATAACTGGAAGCCGTTGGCATTCCCTTGTACAGTGCTGGAGATAACATTGATTCCTACACCGTTCAGTTGGGGAAAGTGGCTGAGTAATCCGATGTTCAGGTAGGTCCGTTTAGGGTCTTTGTGTGGATTGGTGATATTCAGCGAGATGTTCGGACCTTTCTTCAGCCCAATCTGTTTCTGTGCCTGTAGTGGAGATATTCCTGCCAGGCAACCACCCAGCAGGAACCACGCCATTGTTTGTACGTTCAGTTTCATGTCATTATTTTACATCTTGATAGAGGAAGCGCTTGATACTCTTCTTCGGAGTCTTTTCAAACTCTTCCGGATAGATTTTAACACGGGCTATCTGCGAGTATGCCGGAAGCTCTGCATTGACGGCTATCCGGTTGGCTTCCATGGCTTTTTCAATGTCTGCCTGGGAAAGTCCGTTGGCATAAGCCTCTTCAAAATCAGGATAGATAAGCGCTACGAGCTTGTTGTCGCTTTGTTGGATAACGATATTCTCACAGACATAAGGCATGTTGCTCAGCTTCTCTTCGATTTCTTCCGGGTAGATGTTTTGTCCGGAAGGGCCTAACAGCATGTTCTTGCTCCGTCCCTTGATGAATACATTGCCTTCTTTGTCCATGACACCGAGGTCGCCGGTATGAAGCCATCCTTCAGCATCGATTACCTGTGCTGTGGCTTCCGGATTCTTGTAATATCCCAGCATGACGTTATCTCCCCGTGTCAGAATTTCTCCTACGATGTGTTCCGGGTCTTGGCTGTCAATCTTTACTTCCATGCGGGGAGCGGCTTTACCGCAAGAGCCTGCCTTGAAGAACTTCCAGTCTTCGTAACAGATAATTGGAGCGCATTCGGTCATACCATAACCTACGGTATATGGGAAATCGATGCTCCGAAGCAGTTTCTCTACGTCCTGGTTGAAGGCTGCTCCTCCCACAATGACTTCATAGAAATTACCTCCGAAGGCCTGTACCATGTGCTCGCGCACGGTCTCCTTGATTTTGTCGTTGATGACAGGTACCCGGAGCAGGATTTTCATCTTCAGGGTTTCCAGGGTAGGAAGCACGTTCTTCTTGATAATTTTCTCGATAATGAGTGGAACAGCGATAACGATGTTCGGTTTTACTTCGGCAAAGGCCTGGAAGATGATTTTGGGGCTAGGCATACGTGTCAGGAAGAAAATATGACATCCTGCACAGACTTCGTAGATGAATTCGAAGGCCAGTCCATACATGTGGGCCATCGGCAGGATGGAGATTACCCGGCTGCCGGCTTTCAGATTCAGTACCTCGAAGGCGAACTGGGTGTTCGACCAGAGTGCCCGGTAGGGAATCATGACGCCTTTGGAGAAACTGGTGGTCCCTGAGGTATAGTTGATGACTGCCAGCTCTTCGGCTTCATCGCGCCGGTAGGCTACGTGTTCCTTCCGGAAATTCTTGGGGAATTTTTTGCCGAACAGTTCGTTCAAGTGTTCCCGTGCATACTCCAGACGTTCACTCCGGCATACCTGAAGGGTAAAGTCTGTCATCAGAATGATACCTTCCAGGTTGGGCATGGCCGCTTCATTCAGTGATTCCCATACTACATCTCCTACGAAGAGCAGGCGGGCTTCGGAATGATTGATGATGTTATGCACGTTGTCTGCCTTGAATTCATGAAGAATCGGTACAGCCACGGCACCGTATGTCAGGATAGCCAGGAAAGCCACTCCCCAATGGGAGCTGTTCCGTCCGCATAAGGCCACTTTGTCGCCCGGTTGGATTCCACTTTCGGCCAGCAGGATGTGCAGTTTCTCAATTTTGCGGGCCAGGTCTTTGTATTGAAGGGTTGCGCCTTTGTAGTCAGTCAGGGCATCCATGTCCCAATTCTTTTTGATGCTGTTTTCTATAAAGGCTAAAAAACTTTTTTCCATGTTATCGGTATTGTTGATTGCACAAAATGTAATGTACTGTGCAAATATACTTTTTTTCTAGGTTTTCCCAACGTTTTTCCTGGAAAACAGTTTCTTCTTCACAAAAAAAATCCGGAATGAAGGGATTGTATGACAGAAAGCCGTTCATTCCGGAAGAGTAGGGAAAAAGAAGAGCTGGTCTGTATAGACTTACTCTTCGTGATTGCTGTAATATTTCATGAACTGGGTACGTTCGAACGGATTGATTTCACCGGCTGCAGCGGCGTTCATCTTTCCTTTGAACTGTCCGATTGTTTCGTACTCGTTTTCATCCATCCAGGTTGTCAGTTCATTTTTCATTTCCTCGATGGTCTTGTTGCCGTATTGGTAGATGGCGCTGCAGACTTCTACAGCTGTGGCACCTGCCAGAATGGACTTGATAAGGCCTTTGCCGCAGTGGACTCCACCAGAGATGGCATAGTCTATTTGAGGAACTTCGGCAGATGAAATGGCAGTCCAGCGGATACGGTTAGCCAGTTCGTTCGGCGAGCTCATGACATTCGTTGCGCGGAATGTCAGGTCCTTGATGTTGATATCCGGCTGATAGAATCGGTTGAACAACACTACAGCTGCGGCTCCGTTGGCATAAAGCTGGTTGATGAGCGCAACCGGGTTAGTCAGGTTGTTTCCCAATTTCATGATGACCGGGATATTGACTGCTTTCTTGATGTGGCGCAGAATATCGATGTGCTGTTGTTCGAACGCGCCGAAAGTGTAATGTTTGCTGGTCTGTAAAGCCAGAATATTGATTTCCAAAGCGTCTGCTCCGGCTTGTGCCATCAGTCTGGCGAAATCTACCCATTCGTTGTCGCTGTAGCAGTTGATGCTGGCGATGATAGGGATTGTGCAGGTTTTCTTGGCTTCTTCAATGATGCTGATGTGTTCGTTCAATGCGTGTGAACGTACGTAAACGCCCAGATAGTCGTCTGCTTCGGGTGAACCGTAACCATGCATCTGTCCTGTCTGCATGTTTATCTGTTCCTCGAATACCGATTTCAATACTACAGCTCCGGCTCCTGCCTGTTCGAGCTTCTGTATCTTTTCTACGCTGTTGGTCAATCCGGAACTGCCGACGATAATCGGGTTCTTCAGTTTCAGTCCCGCAAAAGTTGTGTTAAGTTGTGCCATATAGTTTGATTTAATAGTTACGTTCTCCGAATATTTTGCTTCCTATGCGTACCAGTGTGCTGCCTTCCTCGATGGCCAGCTGATAATCGTGCGACATTCCCATGGAAATTTCCTTGAACGAGTCCGTATCCTGGAAATGTTTCTGTTTCAGTTCGAGGAAGAAATCATGCAGTGTCTTGAATTCGTTACGAATCTGGTCTGTGTCATCGGTGTAGGTAGCCATTCCCATCAATCCGCAGATGCGGATATTTTTCAGTCCTTTCCAACTGCCTTCGTCCAGCATGTCACGGCATTCCTGCAGTGAGAAACCGTATTTGCTTTCTTCCTGGGCGATGTGTATTTCCAGCAGGCAGGAGATGGTACGGCCTGCCTTGGCTGCCTGACGGTCGATTTCGGCCAACAGCTTGTAGGTATCTACGGCATGAATCATTGCTATGTATGGAGCGATGTATTTCACTTTATTGGTCTGTAGATGACCGATGAAGTGCCATTCGATATCTTTGGGCAAGGAGGCATACTTCTCTTCCAGTTCCTGTACCTTGCTTTCGCCGAATATACGTTGTCCGGCTGTATATGCTGCTTCTATCGCTTCCTTGGGATGAAACTTGGAAACAGCCACCAACCGCACCTGTTGCGGAATGTCCGCGAGTACTTCTTTCAGATTTTGTTGAATGTCCATGGTGGCTATATGATATATTGATGATTATCGGTTTGCTGCTTCCGGGAATTCCGGTTTTACATCCGGTTCTGCCGAATACGGATAAACGTCCATGATGGCCGTTTCTGCGATGGAGGCGATGCTGTAATCGGCCATGCTGCCTTGCATCCCTTCGTCCAGTTTCTTCACGGCATCCCGTAAATCGGCTGCTTGGACCAGCATGTTGGTCGCTGTCTTCTTTTCTGCTCCGCTTTTCTCATCCAGGGTGATGAAATACAGTTTGCATTTGAACCAGCGGTCTGCCGCGTCTTCTTCGCAGGGGAACAGTTCACTGTAGTTGGCCCGTTTGATGTCGGCTACGGTAAATTCTCCGCTGATGAAAGGAGTAATTTCTTCAATGATACGCGATTCAGCTTCAGTAAAGCTAAGTGCGTCAACCAGATAGGGTTCCGTTACTTTCTTGCTCATTCCGTTTTCAGCAATCTTCTCGTAGCGGATTTTACACTCAAACCAATTATGCATCATAATTCAATGTCTTCTTTAAATTTAAATAAATCCTCGTGCAAAGATACATTAAAATTTTTCTTTCTCTCTCTTTTTTCAATGAATCTTAGAAGTGTGTTCTTTAAAAAACGCTGGTGTTGGATGACAGTCAAGAAGAAAGCCCGGAGTCGTATCGGTCCGGGCTTTTATTCGATTGGATGAGTGGAATGGGACCGGTGTGCTTGGGGGAAGACCGGCATTCCTTCCTATCCTTTACTCTTTTAGCTTACAGCGGTTCTGCTGCATGAACTCCTGGATGGTGGCTACATAGTTTCCTGGAATCAGGATGTGATGGTTCCCGATAGGATTCTGCAGGAAGTAGCTGACGGGCTTATCCAGCTTCAACCGGAACTGGGTACGGCAGGCGTTTTCCAGCGAGGAGTTGTCTATCAGTACTCCACCACTTATATAATATTCATCCAGGCATTCTCCACCGCATTTGAACAAGGTGATCGGACCTTTTTCCATAATGCCTTGCAGGCCGATGCTGGCTCCGCTTTCGTAATGGTTGCGGATGATGAATTCTTTCGTCATGCGGGTGGCGATGGTGCAATGAGAGAGCAGAATCTCGTTCTGACGGCTGTCAATGAAGGTCGGGTTACCCATGAAGCAGCACTCACCGGTCAGTTTTTTCACCATCAGCATGCTCATGATGGACTGGAGGTCGCCTTCGCAGCCGGCCGGTATGCCTTCATCGTTCAACAGAGAGAGAGCCAGACAACCTGTTGTCTTGATTTCATTGAATATCGAGAAACAGGAAAGGGTTATCGCATCCAACTGTTCTTCCTGATACACCATCTTCAGTGCTTTGTAGAACCGCATGGCTTTCAGCAGGTCATCCGGAGTGGCATCTTGGCACGATGAAGCCCGGTTGGCAAAGATGGAGGCATCCATTCCGATTTCGTCATCGGTGATTTTATTGAAATACTTATAGACATCTTCGGTAGGGATGTCTATGTAGCTTACGCCCCAGCGTTGGCTTGCCAGCAGGTAGTCTACATGACTTGCTACCAGCCAGGGAGCCGGTGTACCGACTACGCCGATACGGTTGTGCTTCATGGCCCGTTTGGCTGCAAACGCCTGATGGTGGGATAGGACACTCTTCACCATGTCTCCTATCTCGCCATGAATGATATGTACCCGCATGTCTTTGGTCTGAATCCAGGCGGCAATTTCCAGGGCTGCAGCCAAGGAGTTGTTCAGTCCGTCTGTCAAAAGGGTGATGGGATAGGGGAGCAGGCTGAAATTCCGGATGACTTTAGCTTCTACACCTCCGCTGCAGATGAACGCCATCTTATAGGCACTTCCCGGAATGTCCTCTACTTCTGTGTATGGGATAAGGTGTAGTGTAAAATGTTTTTCTAGGGCTTGGAAAAGCTCCTGATGGATTCTGTATGTGCGGTCCTGGTCAAATTGCTCTGAATCCGATGTAAATATAATCAAGTATAGATTCATGTATATTTCAGTTAGGTTGTTCCCTACAAACATACGCCTTTTTTTGGAATAATCCCTAAAATGCAGCGAGAGATGGCATAGATTTACGTTCTATTAAGAGTTTGCAGGATTTGGTTATTTTCTTAATAAAAGTTGCTTCATATATTCTTTCCCGTTATCTTTGCATTCGAAATTTGTTTTAATCTATAAATTTGTATTATGCCACATATATCCATCAGAGGAAATGAAATGCCGGAGTCGCCTATCCGGAAACTGGCGCCTTTGGCAGAAGCTGCAAAAGGGAGAGGGATTCATGTCTATCATCTGAATATCGGTCAGCCCGACCTTCCTACACCCCGAGCGGCCCTCGATGCGATTCGAAATATCAACCGTACCGTATTGGAATACAGCCCGAGCCAGGGGTATCGGAGCTACCGCGAAAAACTGGTAGGCTATTATGAAAAGTACGACATTCATTTGGATGCCGACGATATCATCATTACGACGGGTGGCTCTGAAGCAGTGCTTTTCGCTTTTATGAGTTGCTTGAATCCGGGAGACGAAATCATTGTTCCGGAACCGGCATACGCCAATTACATGGCTTTTGCCATCTCCGCCGGCGCCATTATCCGTACAGTAACTACCACAATCGAAGAGGGATTCTCCTTGCCGAAGGTAGAGAAATTTGAAGAGCTGATTAACGAGCGGACCAAAGGTATCCTTATCTGTAACCCGAACAATCCTACCGGTTATCTGTATACCCGTCGTGAAATGAACCAGATTCGTGATCTGGTGAAGAAATACGATCTGTTCCTGTTCTCTGACGAAGTATACCGTGAGTTCATCTATACCGGTTCTCCGTACATTTCCGCATGTCACCTGGAGGGTATCGAGCAGAATGTAGTGTTGATTGATTCCGTTTCCAAGCGTTACTCGGAATGCGGTATCCGCATCGGTGCCTTGATTACCAAAAACAAGGAAGTACGGAAAGCCGTAATGAAGTTCTGTCAGGCGCGTCTGAGTCCTCCGTTGATTGGACAGATTGCTGCTGAGGCTTCGCTGGATGCGCCCGAAGAATATACCCGCGAGACATACGATGAATACGTGGAACGCCGTAAATGCCTGATTGACGGATTGAACCGGATTCCAGGTGTCTATTCTCCGATTCCGATGGGAGCTTTCTATACCGTTGCCAAGTTGCCGGTAGATGATTGCGAGAAGTTCTGTGCCTGGTGCCTGTCCGATTTCAATTACGAAGGCGAAACAGTGATGATGGCTCCGGCTACCGGTTTCTATACGACACCGGGAAAAGGAGTGAATGAGGTACGTATGGCGTATGTCCTGAAGAAGGAAGATTTGGTCCGTGCCCTGTTTATCCTCCGGAAAGCGTTGGAAGCCTATCCGGGTAGAGTAGACGACTGATGTATGAACTGGAAACTTTTTGTGGCCCGGCGCATCTATAGTAGCCGGGAAGGGAAAAAAGAAGTATCGAAACCGGCCGTCCGTATCGCGATGGCCGGTATTGCTATAGGTCTGGCTGTAATGATTGTATCCGTAGCCGTGGTGCTGGGATTCAAGCATCAGGTGCGTGACAAGGTGGTCGGACTGGGTTCGGATATCATCCTGTCCAGTATCGATGCCTCCCAGCTTTATCAGATGGCTCCGGTTGAGGGAAATGACAGTCTGATGCATGTATTGGAACAGGTTCCGGGAGTAAAGCATGCGCAACGTTTTTCTTCCAAGCCGGGTATGATTATGACTGCCGATAACTTTCAGGGGATGGTCCTGAAAGGAGTGGGGCAGGAGTACGATTTGAAGTATCTGGCCGAACACCTGGTGGAAGGGACGCTTCCGGCTTTTACGGACTCTGTAGCCAGCAACCAGACATTGATATCCCGTTCCATTGCCGATAAGTTGGGTGTAAAGGTGGGCGACAAGCTGTATACGTATTTCATCGAAGACGGTGTACGTGCCCGCCGGCTGACTGTTTCCGGCATCTATCAGACCAATCTTTCCAATTATGACGATTATTTCCTGGTGACTGATATCTATACCTTGGGACGGTTGAACAACTGGAAATCCGACCAGGTGAGCGGACTGGAACTGGAAGTGACCGATTATAATCAGTTGGAGGCAGTGACTGACCGTGTACGGGCATTGATTAACGACCGGACGGATGCTTACGGTTCCACTTATTGTGCCCGGTCGGTGGAAGAAGTCTATCCCCAGATTTTTGCCTGGTTGAACCTGTTGGACACGAATGTATGGGTCATTCTGATTCTGATGACGGGAGTGGCCGGTTTTACGATGATTTCCGGGCTGTTGATTATCATTCTGGAACGTACCAATATGATTGGTGTCCTGAAAGCTTTGGGAGCAGATAATGCCTCCATCCGCCGGATTTTCCTGTTGTTTTCTGTATTCCTGATTGGGAAAGGGATGCTGTGGGGCAACATCATTGGAGTAGGGCTCTGTCTGATTCAGTATTTCTTTGCGCCCTTCAAGTTAGACCCGGTAACCTATTATGTCAATACGGTACCGGTGGAACTGAATATAGGCTATTATCTGCTGTTGAATCTGGCTACCTTGCTGGTGGCTGTAGGGATGCTGATAGGACCGTCGTTCCTGGTGAGCCGCATCCATCCGGCCCGTTCCATCCGGTTTGAATAGTGCCGGTAATTTTTTGAAATGATTTGTACTACGTCATAAATGACAGAAGGCTGTTCCGGTATGCATCGGGACAGCCTTCTGTATGAAAAAGCCTTTCAGAAATTATTTCATACTGCGTGCCTTATAGATACGTTCTTTCGCATCGTTTATCAGCTGGAATTTAGCTTCTGCGGCTTTCTTTACATCTTCTCCCAACGTAGCTACCCGGTCCGGATGATGTTTCAGTGCCAGTTTGCGGTAAGCGGCGCGCACTTCTTCGTCTGTGGCAGTTGGTTCAATCTCCAGAACCTTATAGGCTTCGTCCAATGAGTTTCCTCGCAGGTTGAGCATGGATTCCACTTCCTTTTCCGAGAGTCTCATGGCCAGTGCCACCTCTTTCAAGGCATCGATTTCTTTGGTACATACGTTACCGTCACTTTGGGCTATTTTGACCAGAAAATCCAGCAACTGGATACGTTCTTCGTAACTCAGGTTGGCGGCTATCTGTGCTCCACATTCGTGGATGGTATTCCGGAAAGCCATCGGGTTGGTCTTGTCCATCTGTTTCCGTTGTTCAAACAGGTTCAATAGAATCTGTTCTCCTTCGCTGACGGCTGCCTCGCCGAAATTCACACGCAGGAAGCGGCGCACAAATTCCATTTCGCTGTGCATGATGCGTCCGTCTGCCCGGATGATGTACGAAGCCATGACCAGCAGCGAGAACAGGAAGCTGTTCCGTTGTCCCGCATACGGGTCGGAATCCTGTGTACCGTCCTCGGTAACAGTATCTGTCGAGTTGTCTAGCAGGGAACCCAGGGCAAATCCCGCCAAGGCTCCCAGAGGCCCCATCGTCATGAATCCGACGAGCCCTCCAATCCATTTTCCTATTTTCATATTTCTTGGTTTACTGTTATTATTCTATGCCCTTCATCATTTTCTGGAGTTTGCCTGATAAAAGGAACAGGATGACGGCTGCCGCTCCGCTCATGAAGACAAACAGCATGAAGAAATCGTACAGATTCTCCACCTGATAACCCAGGCAGCTTTTGCTGACTCCATGTTCCGGATAGAAACCGCTCAGGAATCCGGCAAACTTGTTGGCAGCCGAAGTACTGAGGTACCATACACCCATCAGTAGCGAAGAGAAACGGGCAGGTGAGAGCTTGTATACCAGTGACAGGCCGATAGGAGCCAGACACAATTCGCCCATGGTATGAATCAGGTAGAGACCTGTCAGCCAGGCCATGCTTACCTTTACTCCCGGTTCGATGTCCTTTACCCCGAAGGCGATGTAAAGATACCCCAGTGAAAGCAGTAACAGACCGATGGACTGTTTGCGTGGGGAGCTGGGTTCCCATCCTCGTTTGCCCAGGAATGACCAGATGGCGGCAAAGACGGGAGCCAGAGTAACAATCATAATCGGGTTAAAGGACTGGAAATAAGCTGCGGGCATCTCCCAGTTACCGATACGACGGTCAGTCTGCTCGTCGGCAAAGAAGGTGAGGGAAGCCCCTGCCTGTTCGTAAGCCGACCAGAAGAAGATGACGAAAAAAGCTATGATGTAGATGACTCCGATGCGTGCCTGTTCCGTCCGGGTCAGTGATTTGTCTGTAATGATGATAATCGGCATGACGATGACGGTGGCATAAATCAGGGAGCCAATCCAGTCGGAACCGGCAAAGACTCCGTCGGAAGTATGTCCCCAATTGACAGAAAACAGAATCGTGAGTATCAGGGTAAAAGCGACCATCAGTACCGTGCGGCCAGTATTGGATGGCTTCTTTTCATCTTTTTCTGTAGTCTCCTTGCTACGGGCAGGAGCTGTGCCTACCGGATTTCCGTCGGGGTCGCAGATGTATCGGTTCATGAAAATCCGGAAGACGGCCGCGCCCAGCAGCATACCGATGCAGGCTGCCAGAAATCCCCATTTGAAGTCTTCCGGGTGTCCGGTATTCCCTATCAGTCCGCAGATAAGTGGGGCGAGGGTAGAACCTACATTTACCCCCATGTAGAAAATGGTAAAGGCCGAATCCTTCCGTGAGTCATCGGGGCGGTACAGACGGCCTACCATGGTAGAGATATTGGGCTTGAAGAATCCGTTACCCAGGATAAGAAGCCCGAGTCCGCAGAACATCAGGTATTTGGCTAAACCTACTTCGTGGTAATAGCAGGCACTCAGGAACAGGAGAAACTGTCCGACAGCCATTGTGAGCGCTCCTGTAACGATGGAGCGTCTGTTTCCCCAGTAACGGTCGGCGATGTAGCCGCCAATCAGGGGTGTCAGATAGACCAGTCCGGTGTAACTGCCGTATACTTGCGATGCCAGTTCTTTGTCGAAAAGCAATGCCTGTACCATGTACAGCATAAACAAGGCACGCATGCCGTAATAACTGAAACGTTCCCACATTTCAGTTACGAAAAGTAGATAAAGCCCTTTCGGATGCCCTTTTGGTGGATTCATTCTGTTGTTTCTGTTTATATAGGTGTTAGTTAGCTAATTCCTGTTTGTCCAGCATGTTGTATGTAGCGTATACACGGTCTATCATGCTTGCGTCAGGAGCCTCTTCCATGAGTTGCATCATCAGGTCGGCTACATCGGCTTTGTTGTCCAGTTTCAGTGCGGTAGTCAGGTCGTCGAGGGCTGCCTCGTATTCGTGGAGCTGCAACAGGACCTCTGCACGGCAGGTATAGTTCTCTACATCATTCGGGTTCGTACGGATAGCTTCGGTAAAATCTGCTTCTGCCAGTTCCCATTGCTGATAATTCTTCAGCAGCATTCCTCGTGTATAATAGGCGAATGAGCGGAACTCTGTATCGGCTTCGGGTATGAGGTCCAGGCTTCGGGTCACTGCCTGAAAGGCCAGTTTTACATCTCCGGAGAAATTGCAGATAAGTGCCATGTAACAATGGGCGTATCCGTTTTCCGGATTTTGGGCCAGTTCGGCCTTCAGGTATTCGTATGCTTTTTCGGTATCTCCTTCGTTCAGCGCTTCTACTCCTTTCAGGTAGTTTTCAGAGTCTGGACGTTGTAGGTCTTTGGCATGGATGGCACCTGCTGTCAGGAAGGTGCAGAAAAGGATAAAGAATAGTGTTTTCATATGTATTTCATTTTTTAGCGGCGGCAAATCTAGAAACTTTTGGGGGGATGTCAAAGGAAATGATAGAAAAAGTTGCGCAAAATGCCGTTTTTCTTGAAATGTTCTTATATCTTTGTCACGGTTTGCCCGGCAGTTTATTCCTTTCAGAGGATTCGGAACTGATTATCAACAGATTTATGATAAGGACCCGTGGCAAAAGGATTGATTAACTTTAAAAACTAAATTTACTATGGCTGCATTAGATGCTATTGTCGCACAATTTCCTGAAATCGGTAAAGTTGCTCGAATTATTCCGTTAGGTGCCGGACTTATCAATCAGACACTTAAAGTTGAAACTGAAGACCCTGCTGCTCCGGATTATATCCTGCAGTGTATCAACAATGCGGTGTTCCAGGATGTGGACATGTTACAGCATAACATCGAGTGTGTCACCCGTCATATTCGCAAGAAGCTGGAAGCACGGGGCGAAACAGATATTGACCGTAAGGTGTTGCGTTTCCTCCCTACCAAAGAAGGAAAGACTTATTATTTCGACGGTGAAAAATACTGGCGTGTTTCTGTATTCATTCCTCGTTCTCAGACGTTGGAAGCCGTTACTCCGGAATCATCTTACCTGGTAGGTCTGAAGTTCGGCGAATTCGAAGCCATGCTGGCCGATATCCCGGAAAAGTTGGGCGAAACCATTCCTGATTTCCATAACATGGAGTTCCGTCTGAAGCAGTTGCGCGAAGCGGTTGCTGCCAATGCGGCCGGTCGTCTGGAAAAGGTGCAGGGACTGGTAGATGCCATCGAAAAGGATGCAAAAGAGATGTGTTGCGCCGAAGAGTTGTATCGTCAGGGCAAACTGCCGAAACGTATCTGTCATTGCGATACGAAAGTGAGCAACATGCTGTTCGACGAAAAGGGTGAGGTATTGTGCGTTATCGACCTGGATACCGTGATGCCGAGCTTCGTATTCTCCGATTTCGGTGATTTCCTCCGTTCGGCTGCCAATACCAGCGCCGAAGATGAACCGGACTTGAACAAGGTGCATTTCAACATCGAAGTATTCAAGCCTTTCGTGAAGGGATACCTGGAATCTGCTTCTTCTTTCCTGACTCCGATAGAAATTGAGATGTTGCCGTATGCGGTAACTCTGTTCCCGTACATGCAGGCTGTCCGTTTCCTGGCCGACTACATCAACGGCGATACGTATTACCAGATCCGTTATCCGGAACATAACTACGTGCGTACATTGGCTCAGTACCGTCTGTACGAAGAAGCGAAGGCGGCTGTACCTGCCATGAAGGAATATATGCAGACCTTGTTGGGTTGATATCCTGACGGAAACTATACGTGTATATAATCATAGCGGGGCAACCGGATTAACCGGTTGCCCCGCTTGTTTTAGGGATAGGGGTATTTTCTTATTTATTGGGTGCCGGAGTATTGGCAGGGCAATTGGCCCGGCATGTACCGTTGTTACCTGGAGCCGGGAAATTCGGACGTGGGCCTTTCATCTTATGATGCTTCATTTCCATTCCTTTCGGCGACATCACTGCCTGAAGCTGACGTGCATTCAGAATCTTTTTGAACTTCTGCAGGTATTCCTCCTGTACGTCCAGTCTTTTCCGTTCGCAGGCGATGTGTTCCTCCAGACGTTTCTCTATCTCTGCGTCCGTACATTCTTTCTGGCCTTTTTCTTTCGGACATTCCGGACGGCAGTTGCGGAGCGCTTCCAGGTATTCCTTATATAGTGGAGCGAACTTGGCGGCGGTCTCTTCGTCCAGCATCAGCCGGCCTTCCAGTCTTTTCAGAGAGGCATCCATCCGTTCTGCCGGAGTCAGTTCCCGCTTTTCCGGTTTCTGAGGGTTACGGGCCATTACGTTTCCGCTGCACAGCAAGGCAGCCAAAGTCATTGTCACAAATAAGCGGTTCATTGTCATTTTCATAGTCTTCTTATTTTAGGATTAAACTTGTGCGGAATCAGCTGACAGATTGCATAGGTACCAGTTAGCATCTGTAGTGTTTCTTACCGCATTTGTTCATTTGACAATTCCGTGCAGACAAGGTTTATTCCGATAACCTATTTTAGTTTCTCTAAATAGTCTGTAACGTTCTCAGTATTTGTTCCAACTGCTCATTTCTTCCAGTGGCTTGCGTACCTTTTTCCGGTGTTCGGAGGCGGGAATGACAAAATATGTGTATCCGTGGATGTGTCTGGTTGGTGAGGCTATTCCTTCCAAAGTGGTTCTTCTTGCCAGTTCGTAGGGAAGCCCATAGCCTTGATGTCTATCATCGGAAAATCTGCCAATAGCTCTTGCAAGTGAATTTTCATGTCATTGTTGGGGGACACGATATCAACAAACCACTTGATGATGCAGATTTCATAAAATGTCCTATAAGGAGAAACCTCTTCACTGATCCAAGGCCGTTTCAGCTTCTTTTTGGCTACTTTGGGATTGACAGCATATATCTTATTCCATACCCTTGAATGGTGGCAACAGGAATTTCGAGTAAGGGTTATTACCGTGAGCCATGAAATGAACATCGGAACAGGCAGATTGAAGTAGCCGGAAATCTTCTTTTTTAGGGCATTTGACTTGATGTTCTCGTATATGCGGGTAACGATACCGAGAGGCAAAATCTCCATGAGCATCCATGCTGGCGGATAGGTATTGCTGTATTTCTTTTTGAAATGCAGGATAAAATCCTCTTTCGAGTTAGTCAGTTCTTTGTCCACCAACGTCATTGTCCGGTTGAACTTGTCTTCGTTGGCGAACATTGAGACATCTGTCATCCAAAAAATATTGCCCGTTTCCTCTGCCGCAATGTTTGCCAACGCACTGCGTAGGGCTATCTCTACTTTCTCTATCTCGTTAAATAGAAAGAGCCGTAACTTCTTGTCGAAACGGTACAAGTTGAGTGCGTCTTGGAATGTGCTGCCCACTTTGTATTGATGGGCTTCTTTGGGCATTTGCAACAGGGGATACAGATAGGCACTGAACCGATAATAACCGATGCTCCGGATGTAGTGCTCTGCACGTTTGGGATTATCAATATTTAATCCTCTACTTTGTAGCAGGGCTACAATATCTGCGGGAGTCTGGTAGGTTTTATGGAAATGGATGGTCATGCATAAAAATAAAACGACCCCCGATTTTAGCATCGTTGAGAGGCTTGGGGGTTCTCGTACTGCAAAGGTATGACTTTATTTTGAATTCACCAAACCCTTCGCAAGAGAAATGTGGGTTGGGCATGATAACCACGTTTTTTCCCACTAATGTCATTCCGGGCTTGACCCAGAATCCAGTGAAGCGCTGGCTATGTGCATTCAGGGTATGGGTATCATCAGTTATTGGTTGCCGGTGCGTTGGCCGGGCAGTTGGTCCGGCATGCGCCGTTATATCCCGGAGCCGGGAAATTCGGATGTGGGCCTTTCAGCTTATGATGCTTCATCACTGTCTGAAGCTGACGTGCATTCAGAATCTTTTTGAACTTCTGCAGGTATTCCTCCTGTACGTCCAGTCTTTTCCGTCCTCAGTACTTGTTCCAACTGCTCATTTCTTCCAGTGGCTTGCGTACCTTTTTCCGGTGTTCGGAGGCGGGGTAACCTACGCTGATGAGCAACGGAACCCTGCGTTTGGGAATGTCCAGCAGCTTCTTTACTTTCTTTTCGTCGAACCAGCCGATGATGCAGGTTCCCAGTCCCAGCTCGGTAGCTTGCAGGCAGAAATGCTCTACGGCGATGCCTACGTCCAGCAAGGAGTATTCCTTATCCTTGATGACACTGCCTATCCGGGCGGTCAGATTCATTTTCTCCAGCACTACGGCTACAATGACCGGTACATCGGTTACCCATTTGTTCATGCCCATTCCTGCCGCCGCTTCCTTCATGCCGGCCAGCAGTTTGGGGTCGTCTACGACGACGAATTTCCAGGGTTGTGAGTTACAGGCCGACGGGGCGATGCGTGCCGCTTCCAGGCAACGCACCAGTAGGGCACGGTCTATGGGTTGGGTATCGTATTTCCGGTCACTTTGCCGGGCGTTGATGAGTTGTTCGAAATCCATGATGCTTGTTTTAAAGGTTACTTGCCGGCAAATGTACGTATTTCAACGGGAATATGGTGCTTTGGCATTTGAAAATAAATCCATCACTTCAAATTCCAGAAGACTCTTGACTGGGTCATTGTATGATATTTGGGGATAAAGGTACGTGTAGGAATAACGTACGTCAGGTTCTGAAAAATATACTCGTGTCTTCCTTGAAACATGAGCATGTTTTGATTAAAACGAACGGACGAATGCATGAAAACATGCTCGTGTTTGATTCAAAACAAACGTTCGTTTTTGGATGTAGCTGGGGAAATCTTACCGGACGGAAAGAAAAACAGGGTCTATCCATCTTATGATTTCTTTAATTTTAAAGTTGGAAGCAAAACATAAACCTGCTATATTTGTCTATGAATAAACACACTTTTAGCTTTGAATATTAAAAAAGAAGTTGCCGCTCCCGTTATGAATACGATGATACTCAAGACCCGCTTGCTTGTCTTGTCCCTGATTTTATCGGCCGCTTATGTATCGGCCTACGAAGCTGATTCTGTTTCCAGAAAGGTAATCCACATGATTGGCGCTGATTTCCGTCCCGCCTACGTATTTCAGACTCATGAGTTTTTCAGAGGAGCGAACAGTACAGGCGAAAGAATAGATGCCACTCTTTCCGGTCATCTGAAATATGGATTCAGGTTCTCGCCTTCTACCAAGATGGGTAGGATGTATCCGTATGCCGTACAGGGTATCGGTATCGCTTACAATACTTTCTTCTGCCCGTCGGAAGTAGGGAACCCATTGGCAGTCTATGTATTCCAAACTTCCAGGATAGCAGCTCTCACTCCGAAACTTTCACTGGATTATGAATGGAATTTCGGGGCTTCTTTCGGATGGAAGAAATATGATGAAGAGACTAATCCGTGGAATCGGGTGGTCGGTTCGAAAATCAATGCCTACATCAATTTAGGCTTTATGCTGAACTGGCAGCTTGCCCCCAACACAAATTTGCGGGCAGGGATAGACGTCACGCATTACTCCAACGGAAATACCCATTACCCGAATTCCGGGGTGAATACCATTGGGGCCTCTGTAGGTGTTACGCATTTCTTTGGAAATGGTGCGCCGGAAAGAATCCTTTCTTCCGGTCTGCAACGGGAAAATACTTTTCATAGATATGTGAGTTATGACCTCATTGTGTATGGTGCTACCCGGAAACGGGGAATCTTTCCAGCCGATTCGAATCCGGTACTGGCTCCAGGGTCTTTCGGTATTTTAGGATTGAATTTCAACCCGCTCTATAACTTCAGCAAGTATTTCCGGGCTGGCGTTTCGCTGGATATGCAGTACGATGAGAGTGCCAATATCGGGAATCACGTGGCTAACGATTATTTTCCGTCCGACCCGGATGAACTGCAGTTTTATCGTCCTCCTTTCCGGGAGCAGTTTTCGGCTGGCCTTTCCCTGCGTGCCGAAATCGTCATGCCCATCTTTTCCATCAATCTGGGTATAGGAAAGAATTTCTTTTGTCACGGAGCGGATAACAATTCTTTCTACCAGACTTTTGTCCTGAAGACCAATATTACGAAGTATCTTTTCCTGCATACGGGCTATCAGCTGTATCGTTTCAAGGACCCCAACAACCTGATGCTGGGAATCGGTTTCAGGTTCAATGCCCGATGAGAGAAATGATTTAGTAGAATGAGCTATGCAGTATTTCTGCAGAAACTTCATTATAATAGTACAAACCTAAAAATATTGATGTTAATACTACAAAAGTACGAATAAAAAGTGATAAACAGAAAAATGTAGCAAAGTTATTGGCAGATAGGCGTTTTAGGAAGATGGCTTGAAAAAATGAAAGACAGAAAAAGCAATGAAAAAGCCAAGTTAGGACATCGCAGCGTTACCAATTCGTGACCATGCTCAAAACAGGTTATGATGAGGTTGGAAGAATATAGAAAATACTAACTTCCAGTGAGTTACTAACAACTCACGCAAGAAAATGAGGCGTGAACGAGAATTGCAGTATTCCTCAATGATTTGCGTAGCGACGAAGGATTCTTCACGAACTAAATTTGAAACCAAAAAAATTTTAGAACGATGAAGAGTGCTTTGTCAGCAGGCGACATCAGGTCATTTGCGTCGGAGAAAGGGGATTCCGACAGCATCCTTGCCGTCCTTTTCCCGGACGGCAAGGCCATCGGTCAGCCCTATACACGCAACCGCACGGACATCAGGATGGTTCGTGTGTTCAGCGAGGACGAAGCCTACGGCATTTTCAGGTGTCTGTGCGGGAAAGAGTATATTTTTCCGGTGAGTGACGGAAAGTATCATTACCATGCGTGCCTGCTTGCCAAACCATATACCGGTTATCTGCTTTACAGTTTTCATGTGAAGCCCGACACTTATGAGGTCGGTGTCATTTATGTGCATTCACCCGAACTTCGTAAACTCGGTATAAAGGAGCTTCATTTAGTAAAAGCCATAAAAATAAAGAAATAATCCATTGTTCTTTGACATACATATGAAAAATAAGGGGGTTAGATGATAAAAAGCTCTGATTAGAGGCCTAATACGAACGGATTTTTGTAAATTCGCAAAATTTTTAGAAATCCGAAATGATAATACAAGGTCCTGAAATATATTATGCGGCATCCTGCCTGATACTGGTCGTTACGTCACTGTTTTGTGCGTTGGTGCGTTATTTCCACATGTGCCGTCCGTTTGACGAGGAAGAAACCTATTTTTATCCGGCCCGCAAGCTCGTCACAATTATCTATGCCTGTTTTGCCTTGCCTGTGGTATGGCTTTTCCGCATGGACAGCCCGGACGCATACTTCTTTATGCGTGTTTTTCTTATGCTGCTGTTGCCCGGTGCGGGCGTGTTGTCGTTCCGCCGGTTTTTCTTCAGCAAGACAAGACACCGCAGACTGATATTTGTATTGTCCGGTATCATTCCTCTTGTCATTATACTGGTCTGTTGGATATACGGCTGGATTGGCGGAGATACCCTCTACCGCCATCGTGATATGCTTCTTCTCCTTATCGGAGGATATTCCCTGCTGCTTACAGCCATGCTGTTGCATACCACAAGCTGGCTGTTGCGCCAGATTCGCCTACACATGCAGGAAGAATATTCCAACAGTGAAGATTTTCCGGTACGTTTTGCCGGTTTTGTCGTATTCATGCCGGTGCTGTATCTGGGAGCCGCATGGTGGCTGTTTTTTACAGGCGACCATAATTATAACATGTGGTTCCAGCTGGTCATTTCTGTCATGCACATCGTACTTTTGATACGGATATTGCATCCGCAACGAAAAGAATATCGGGAGGTGGTAGAAGAAACGGAAGAACTCATAGTGGAGAAAATAGAAACGGTACTGTCAGATCAGGAAAGCGGCAGCAGCCTGCTGTCTGTTGATGCCAAGGATGAACTGGAAGCGAAAATACGGGCAGCATTGACCGAGGACAGGCTTTACCTGAATCCGAACCTGAAAATCGGCGAACTGGCAGATGCGGTAAAGAGCAACCGGAAATATGTATCCATTGTCATGAAAGAACGTTTCGGTTCCTTTTATAAGGAACTGAACCGGCTCAGGATTGAGGCCGCTGTCCGATACCGGGAAGAACACCCTTCGGCAAGCCGTGAAGAAATTGCTACACATTGCGGTTTTTCCAATGTAAGGACTTACAGCCGAAACCTGAAATCCGGGATGCAGGACAAGAACACAGAAGGACAATTTAAGGAAATTCCCTGAATTGTCCCTCATTATGAGCATTTTTCCTTGAATTGTCCTTCAAATTTTCTAAGATTGTCCTCTCACTTTCCGTTAAAATCCGCTAACTTTGCAAACGGAATTTAATAATTGAATGACAATGTATTTTGATTTACAGCACATTTCAGGAAATATGGCAATCTGTTCAGGCAACATTCCGTTGTCCGCTGCATCGTGCATATACCTATATTCAAAAAAGTGTGTTGCAAATTTGGAAATGTGTGAGATTTGTGTAAACACACACACACACACACATTGCGACCGGCGTATCTTCGCGCGTTAATATACTTATTATCATCAATACATGCAAGGGTGGAAACTCCTTTTTACGGGAGCTTTCCGCCCTTTTTCGTATCCGTATGTCACGTTTACCCCATTAAAAATTCCCTAAATAACATAATTACTATACAATGAAAAAAAGGAACTACTTAAAGACAATCAGACATTACCTCTATGCATTCCTGCTCATACTGTTGCCGCTATGGACTGCCTGCGGGAACGATGACTCGGTCACTCCCGAGGAGACTGTACCCGAGCCGGAACCGGAACCGGAGCCCGAGCCTGAGCCGGAACCGGAGCCCGAACCGGAGCCAGAACCGGAGCCAGAACCTGAGCCGCAACCCGCACCCACGGCCGGCTGTCTGGTCTTCACTCCTCTCTGGGAACAGACGGCAGGCACCGCAGACCTGCCTGCGGACTTTGTACTGAACCTGGCCGGAAAGGCGCTCACCGTTCCTGCCGGAACTCCCTGTCTCTACCCGGACACTCTGACCGCGGGTGAATACCACATAACGGCATGGAACATCCCCGAAGCCGTCACCGTGACGTCCGACGGACTCGCCACCCTGGAACTGGATGAGGCGGGACAGCTGCTGTCAATGCCGGAACGGCTGTGGACGGCAGACACCCTCTACTGTGTGACGGCAGGCGACACTACGGACGTGACACTGCGCATGCACGAACGGACCCGCACCTTGCGCATCAGCCTGACGCTGGATGAAGCGGTGGAAATCAAGGAACAAGGCGACATCACCCTGACGGGTATGACGGGGGCTGTCCTCCTGCCAGAAGGCACACCGACGGGCGAAGCGGTGACCGCCGTCTTCCAGGTGAAACAGCTCACCCGCTCACGGGCAGAGAAGATTCAGGGGCTGGAACTGTTCCTGTGTTCGCTGGGAGCCTTTCCGAAAGCCGGGAATACCCTGTCCTTCCGCCTGGAACTGACAGACGGAAGGACTGTGACGTTCAGTCTGGACGTGACGGACAAACTGGCCGACCTGAGTGCAGGAAGCACCCTGCAAATGGAAGGAACCATAGAGATTCCTGACCCTGAACCTACTCCTCCGCCATACTGGCCGGAACCCGACCCCGACCCGGAACTGACGGTGGGTGACATCACCATCACCGACTGGGCTCCGCTCGAAGGCGACTATGGCGGTAACATATTTTTTCCGGGTGCGTAAACCGCTGTGCTGACTATATATTTATAACTGATTAAAACAGCAAACGTATGAATATAAAGAATCTATTATTGGCAACAACCGCTATCCTGTTGGCTGCGTGCAGCACCGACAGCGATGTACTGCCACCGCAAGACCTTGGACAGATAAGGGTAACGGCATCCGTGGGAGCCATGACCCGTGTGGTCCATAGCGGCAACTCGACCACCTTCGAGACGAATGACCGCATCAGTGTCTATGCCTGGTTAGGAGCCGACAACGACATGCAGCGGCTTGTGGTGGACAACTCCATCAATACATTAGGCGGCGACGGCACATGGACCGCCGAGCCGCAGATGCTTTGGGCCGACAATACGTCCGACCACTATTTCCTCGGCATCTATCCCGAGCGCAACGGAGCTACCGATTACGATGCCGACCCCTATACGCTGGACTTCAATAACCAGACCGCGAGCGACCTGCTGGTGGCGAGGACCACGGCCAAGCCCACCGGTTCTGCCGTGAAACTGGAGTTTGAGCATGTAATGGCAAAGCTCGTGGTAAACCTTTCGTTCCGCAACGAGTGGACAATTGCTCCCGAAGTGGTTTCGGTAACGGCAGTCGCATGCACCGAAGCCACCGTGAATTATTTAGAGAATCCTGTCGAGGTAACCCCGGCCACCGGTCAAAACCTTGTGGTGATTCCCTTCACGGGCACATCCGCCAGCTTTGCCGGCATCATGATTCCCGGGCAGAGCGGGTTCCGCACCATCAACGTCACGCTGGAGAACGGCAAGGTATATACCTATACCCACCCTTCAGGCATAGACCTGCAACCGGGCAGATACACTACGGTGAACCTTGTGCTGGGACGCGACAACATCAAACTGGACGATGCGGGCATCAGCGTGTCGGACTGGGAAAACGGTACTTCCATTGATGGCGCAGAAGCGACCGAAGCCTACTCATACGATTCCAATACCCGAACCATCACCATTTACAGCGGTGAAGGACTGAAGGTAGCGGCAGATGAGGTGAACAGCGGTAATACCGACATCAACATCACCCTCGACAACGACATCGACCTGACAGGCATCAACTGGACGCCGATAGGAACCTATGACAACCCATACACCGGCACCTTCGACGGCGGCGGCCATACCATCACGGGGTTGACCGTTACGACGAGTGACCGCTATGTGGGCCTGTTCGGCTGCATCGGCTCCGGCGGCAAGGTGAAGGACGTGACGCTGAAGGACGTACAGATAGAAAGCGATAACGGTACGAGCGATGTCGGCGGCGTGGCGGGATGGAGCTATGGCAACATTGAAAACTGCTCGGTGTCGGGCAGCGTCAGCTGTAGCGGTAGTCATAGCATCGCAGGCGGTGTAGTAGGCTTCCAAGTGGGCGGTTCCCTTACCGGATGCAGCTCCTCGGCCACAGTGAAGGGCGTGACCTATGCCGGCGGCATAGCGGGATCTACGAATAGTGGTGCCACCCTGACCGCCTGCTATGCCACGGGCAACGTGACCATTGAAAGTAGCGGTACAGGCTCCTATTTTGCCGGCGGTGTAGTGGGAAACAACGGCTCATCCAGCACCCTCAAAGCCTGCTATGCCTGGGGCAGCGTGACCGGTAGCGGAAGCGGCACCGTCTATGTAGGCGGCGTAACGGGAAGCAACGATTTAGGCACCCTGACTGCCTGCTACCATGCCAAAGGGACTGTCAGCGGCCCGGGAGGAGCCACAGGCGGCGTGGCGGGACGGAACTTCAAGGGCCTCATGCCGTATGGCGGTATCATCACCGCCTGCTACTGGGGAGACAACGGCCAGGAACAAGGCATCGGTGAAGACCAGGTAGGTACCGGCGAAACCACCAAGGTGACGGACGGCGACTGGCAGAATGCCGTTACACAGATGAACGCCGCATTGAATTCTGAAAGCTGGAAGTACGTACTCAACGGAGCGCTGCCGACATTGGAGGAAAAATAAACCGTCGGACGGAATTCCGGTTCCATCCGAAAAAGGAATCTTTGAAAGATAAATAATTAACAACTTAACAGAAAATAGTTCAAATGAAAAAAGCAAACATTTTGACCCTTGCAGTCCTTGCCGCCACAGTGCTGACAGGCTGCTCGAACGACGACGAGCTTACGGGTACACAGCAAAGCGTGCTGCCCGATGACAACGTGATTCGGTTGGAAGCCGGAGTGAACAATATGCAGACCCGTGCAGTAGGCTATGCCGAAAACGGGCTGGCAGAATTTGGGCTGTTCGTGGAGAACGAAAACAACTCCACCTACACATTCAGCAACGTGTATATGAAAAAGGACGATTCCGGCATATGGGCTTCCTATAAAAGCGACAAGACTACCCCGTGGTTGATGCTCTGGCAAAACGAGTCCACTCCTGTCAATGTGACGGCATACGCCCCATATAACGAAAATACCAATTTGAGTAACCAGTTTACCGGAAATGTGGAATCGGACCAGACAATCGAAGAGAACGGCCGAAAGTCGGACGTACTCTACGCCGCCGCCAGTGTCACGCCCAATGCACCGGAGACAGGCAACGACATTTATTATGATACCGACACCAAGAAGCTGAACGTAAAAATGGGGCATGCGCTGAGCAAGCTGACAGTGAATATCCGCTACGGCACGGAGATGACGCAGAATGGTGCAACACCCTCGCTGAACTCCGTCACATTGGGTGAAACCCAGACCGGATACACTATGAACCTTACCAGTGGCAGCGTGAGTGCCACAGGCGGCAAATCGGAAATCAAGATGATGCTCTCCGACGCTGCCGTTGAAGGCTACAGCAAGAGTGCCGAAGCCATCCTTGTGCCGCAGACGGCGGCTTTCACGATAACCTTCATTGTCGATGATGAACGCACCTTTGTCTATAACAATGCGGAATTTGCCTTCAAAGAAGGCAACGCCTATACGCTTAACCTGCTTGTGGGCAAAGACATCACGAACATCGAAAATATTTCCGCTTCCGAGTGGACAACCGATGACAACGGGAACTTGGAGACTGAATAAACACATATAACATACAAAATGACATATCAAATGAAAAGAATGAAATATTTTGGAGCTGCTGCCCTGCTTGCCCTGCTTGCCGCTTGCAGCAACGATGACCTGGAGAATATCTCCTATCCAAACGACCCGCTCGCCGTGCGTGTCAACGCTACGGCCGGCAAGAACGTGATTACCAGAAGTTTTCCGACCGATGACACACAACAGACCGCATTCAAGGACGGCGACCGGATATCTGTCGGAACAGAAGGCCAAGACGCCGTAATCTACACGAAGGAAGGCGCGGACTGGGGTCCCGAAAGCGGTTACTTGAAGTGGACAAGCTCGTCGCTCACTTTCAACGCCTATTACCCGGTTGACAAGAACAATGCCTCCATGACCACCTTCGACGTGCCCAAGGAGCAAAACTCGCTCGAAGCCATTGGGAACGCCGACTACATGACCTATTCCGGAGCCCAGACCAAGCCGGCCTCGGCGGACGGAAGCATAACGCTCAATCTGACACGCAAGATGGCACGTGTGGTTATCGGCGATATTAAGTTCCTCGACCAGTACAAGACCGGATACAGCGTCACCGCTATCTCCGTGCATGGCAACACGTCCGGTTATGAGAACGGAACACCGAAAACCGGCGGCATTGCAGTAAATGCTTATAAGGATGACAACGGGAAGTTCTACGCCCTGCTTAGTCCTACCACGCTGAATGAGTCGGAAACGTTCCTCTCCGTGACGGTAAAGGCAGACGACAGCGACGACACAAAGGAGCTTCTTGTGAAAGGCATACCCGCTTTGTCTGCCTCGAACAGCTATACCTACGCCCTGACGGTGGGCAAGAACATGATTACCATCTCGTCTGTTACGGTAGAGAACTGGTATGACGGAGGGCCTGTTATTGCGGATAATGGAGAAGGTGAAGCTGAGGAACAGAAGGATCCAAAAGTTGATAAAAACAATAATAGCATTACGACATACAAAGAAGGACAGATTGCAGAAAATCCCCAATTGATAGTGGATGCTATCGGTACGGATGGAAGCCTTGCCATATCAGGCCCGATGAATGATGCGGACATTGCCGCCTTGAAGAAATATATGACAAATAATACCGATGCAACGCTCTCACTCGACCTTAAGGGGGCAAAGCTCGCCTCCATTCCAGCCCGGGCTTTTGTGCAAATAACAGGATTGGTTTCCATCAAGCTCCCCGAAGGATTAAAAGTGATTGGTGATTCTTGGAATGGTAGTACGTTCTCTGAATGTACAGCATTACAGTCTGTGGAATTTCCATCCACACTGGAAGTAATGGAGTTCTCTTCTTTCTGGGGCTGTACGAGTCTGACAACGATTGACTTGAGTAAAACGAAAGTCGCCAGCATAGAAGCTGCCTTATTTCGCAATTGTAGCAGTTTGACAAGCGTATCATTCGGACCGGAAACCAGTGTATTCAATAATACAGTTTTCGTCGGGTGCAGTTCTTTGACAACCATAGACCTGTCTCTTTGCGAGGCTGTACCGACCTTCAATTATACTCCAGGTGATGATAGCGAGTCGCCTTTCTATAATCTCGAAAAGAGCAAGATAACCATTTATGTGAAAGATGCAGACATGAAGACTGCATTTGAGGGTAGCGATTGGGTAACACGGGTTGGATTTACTGCAGATAATTTTGTGGTCAAGAATAATCAATAAACTCCCGTTCCGGGCGGGAGCTTTTGTGCCCGGCAACATCATACAGACACCGCAGCCCGCTACCGCAAGGTAAGCGGGCTGCATTTTCATAGGAGAAATTATAAACAAAATGAGGTAAACCGCATGAAACAGAAAACAATAGCAACCAGGCATGTGACACAATCGTCTATGTTCTTAGCTGGGTTGCGGTAGCTTTTGGCGAATAGTTCATCTTCCGCTGCTCTCTGCTCCAAAAACATCTGTATGGTTCGTTTGAAATGGTCTGTTCCTTTCATAATCTCAAATTTTAGTCGGGTTGTCGTTCAAATAAAGTATCTCGCAATCTTCCACTTCTGTGGGAAGTCCGAAAAGGGGGTAATGGGTGAAATAAGGCTGTGCGTTCCCTTCTTCATCTGTGAGGGGTGAAACATCTTGTACTTGCCATTGCTTCATCCATCTGTCTATTGTCTGAACTTCATCGTCTGTGAGTGCGGTTGCATCGCCATTGATGATGTAGGCTAAACTCCATGTGGGTATCTTTTCCGTTGTCCTGTTCATATCCGTTCCTTTATGTGGTCAGACAATCTCTTGTAAAATCTCCGTGTGGTATTGTGGGGGGCATTCCACCAAAAGAAAACCGATAAAATCCTTTCTCGCTTCCTTGTTGAGTTCGTGGTATAGCCTTCTTAGGGTTGAATGGTTGCCGTTGATGTAGGTTTCCACCATATACTCAAAGATGTTGTCCACCTCGTAAAATCTGCATTGCTGCGCTGCTGTCTTGCTGTATCGTTTCATAATGTTATGCTTTTGGGAATTAATTCAAAGTGTCAGTAGCCATAGGAGAAAGCCGAAAATGGCAATGAGGAATATGATGAATACCATTACATTGATAACCATTCGGAATACTCCACAGACTATTTCTCTGATGATGTACCAAAGGATATTGACTATCCAAAGGAAACAGCGCAACAGAAATGTGAATACTGCAAGTCCAACGGATTGCGCTGTCTGTCTTATGTTCATTGCTGCTGTCATTTTGGGTGTCGTTTGTCAAGTTCTACTATTCTGTCAATTCTTCCGTACAATATCTTGCGGAGTGCCGTCTTGTCCATAGCCTTGTATTCTCTCCATTGTCCGTACTGGCTTACAAGGAATGTCCTCAGTATGTCGGAGAAGTCAAACCGCCATCCTTGCAATGGTATCGCACTTTTGAAATAGGTATTGCTGTTTTACCTTTTCGGTTATCCAATTCTTTTCCTCTCTGTTCAGCACCTCGCCATTGTTCACTTTCATACGAAGTCTGTAAACCTTGCACTCATGTAGGCTTTCCAATGTCGGAACTTCCCACTTCACGAATTTTGTTGCTACTGCTGCTTCCATATCCATTTGTTTTTATTTTTAATGCGGATTCAAGAGCTGAGGGAGTTGAGTTTCCAACATTATATGCCTCCCGTTTATCCGACATTTTTTTTAATGCGTCTTTCTGTCGCTTCGGTCGTTTTCGTTTCGGGTGCTTCAAAAAGGTAGGGAGTGGGTAGAGCAAGGGTTTTCAAAGAAAAAATACTACCCGCAGGGCTGGAGATTTTTTCTAAAAACCATTGAGCATCCCAATCCCGGATTTACCTTTGCACCCAGAACGGGAACGATCCACCTGATGCGACTGCCTGAAAGACCATCAAAATGGAGGTAAACGGATGTGAAGGCATATTGGATATGAAATGTTCCGGGAAAAGAAAGAAAGGAAATGTCAAAAAAAGGATGCGGCGAAAACGTGAAATCGGCAAACATTCCGTTTTCGATTAGAGGAACCGACAAAAAAAGAAAATCAACAGGTAACAGCCGTAAAAGCACCGCTTGTGGCATAAGCAAAAAAAAAGAAAGGGGCCTTGCATCATCAGTCTGGACATGGTTCAGGCGTGACGCAAAGCCCTTTTCTATGCTTATGCAATAGTAGGAACATGGTCGTCAATTTATTGATGATGATGTTCCTACGAATAAATTCGCTTTTACGGAAAAACTTGTCTGTGGAGCTTAAAAAGCTGGATTTTTATTTCAATATATGCCATTAAAGTGCTACTTTTGCATACGAAGAGTTCTTTGAAGGTTACGCAACGCGCAGAAGAATAAAACAGCAGATAACTAACTAATTCGTAACCTATTACTACTATGAGTTGGTAACTGCAACTCATTTTCAATCACTTAGACCTTTTTCGTAATTTCTGAAAACAAAACATTTATTGGGAACTCTAATGTTGTTCCTGTTTGCATTTACCTTTATCAGTTGCGATAAAGACGAAAATGGTTTCTCAAAAGAAGATATCCAGCAAGCACTGTTTGAAATGAAAGGTACTTATCATGGTACTGTGCATGTTAGTGGTCCGAATGGTTTTGACCAAACATTACAAAACGCAATGACAATCTCATATGATTCTCTAAAGTTTAATCTGTCATTACAACCATATATGGAATTAATATCGGATGAAGTCCTGTCAGACCGATTCAATGAGATAGGCGAAATAGAAGTCATTGCTGGTTATTATTTTGACCAGCGGGATGATAGCACCATAAACTTTACATTGAATCCTAAAGATGTTGAGATATTGGGGGGATATGGTGCTCCTCCTACCATCAGAATTGTATTTTCAAAAAACTATGGTGGTGATGCCTTGGTTAATGCAAATTTTATAGCATTCAATGTTTCTCCTATGGAATTGTGGATTAACGGCGATAAATATGAAGATTTTCCGAAAATAGTATATCATTTCGAAGGAGTGTACGAATGATATGGAAGTGTATGACGAGTGGGAAACGATAGAGAAAATGAAAGTAAAAACGAAATTATAGTCTCAAAAATTAAAGGGATGAAAATTAAAGATCTATTGGGGATTCTGATGTTGTTCCTGTTTGCATTTATCTTTATCAGTTGTGATAAAGAAAATGAAGAAGGGAGAAAAGTGACAGGTTACAAGGAGTATGTCTTGACGGTTGCATCAGAAAAAATACTAGGTACCGGCTGGTCTGATGGATTTAATTACTTGTCTGATGTATATGCTGTAAAGAAGGATGATACCAAGGATTGGGAAGCTCTTGTTTCTATTGATGGCTTTGAGTTTGAAGAAGGGTATGAATACAAAATAAAAATCAGCGGAACAAGTTACTTGGATTATCGTATGGGGCAACCCGCCTGGACAGAATATGATTTACTCGAGATATTGTCTAAAGAAAAAAGAGACTCAAAGGATTTACCTTCACATTTGATACCCAAGTGGTATTATGAGGAGCAGCCTTTACCGATGTACCGATATGCGGTTGAAGCCGATAATAAAGCGGTGGTTGAAGAAGATTTAAAGACTTACCCCATTCTGCCGTTAGATTATCATTATTTGTTGTATTCCGGTTTTGATGAAGAATATTTAGGAAAATGGATTGCAATAAAAGACGATACCAACGTATGGGGTCCCGGTCTCATAAAAGGTATTAATAGAAATTCTGAGGAGATTCCGGAGATATATAATCTGATGCCTCCGGAAGGACAAGTACAAGCTTTCATGGAATGGTCGTTTCTGGATGAATCAGGAAATGAGACGAACTACCCTTCATTTGATGTGTTTTTAGGTTGTTCCACTAAATCAGGAAGTGCAGGGCCTACACCAGATCTCTATTTCTATAAGGACCTTACGGAGTATTATAAAGAAAAATATCCAGATGGAGGTGTAAAGGCGGTTGTGGTTTCTTATATCTTCAAGTTTTGATTAAACCACAATATTGAATATGGTCAGTTCATGGTAAACGTAAAATATCTTAAACCGCAGGTTTGCGAAAAGATTATATCTTGATTTTATTCTATCTTTGATAAAATTCTAATTTGAATTGCATATTTATGTGTTACGATACCGATGGATAATCTGATTCTTCAAATACAGCAGGATAATGAACATGCCTTCAAACGACTCTATCAGGCTTATTACATAAGAGTGGTGACTTTTATTACAGGAATCATTAAGAAGCATGATATTGCCGAGGATTTGGCACAAGATGTGTTTGTCAATTTATGGATTAACCGGAAGACACTGGACGCCACCCGAAGTCTACAGAACTACATCTTCGTTTCATCACGCAATGCGGCCATTAACTACCTGAAGAAAGAAATGGTCTTTTCATCGGAACCGCTGGAGGCGCAAGCTGATGTCAGTACAGGTAATATGGTAGAAGATACGTTCTTTGCCAAAGAAATCGCTTTGTTGATAGAAATGGTAGTTTCGGAGATGCCCGAACAGCGGCAACGTATCTATCGGATGAACAGGGAGCAAGGATTGAGCAATGAAGAAATTGCCGATAGATTGGGAATAAGTAAAAGAAGTGTGGAGAATCAGGTCAGTCTGGCATTGAAGGAAATCAGAGAGGCTATTGCTGCCTATCTTATCTTTTGGCTCTGTATGTTATCATAAGTTAATTGTTTGTCTTGTGAACGTGAGTGTAGTCATCTGTCTTTGTACTTGGTAGAAAAAGAAACCTATGAATTATGTTCACGAAATTATCAGACGATACTTTAACCGTCGGTATCCACGAAGCTTGGAGAACAAGATACAGCATTGGCTTTGTGAGGATGAAAACGCAGCGCTTAAAGAAGAGGCACTGCTTCATTGTTGGAACGAAACAGAAACCGTTTCCGGCCGTCGGAATATGAAAGATGCATGGGGGCAGATTTCTGGTCGGTTGGGTTTCAGAAGTTCAAGGAGTCATTGGCTCAGATATGGGTATGCCGCTTCATTGCTGATTTGTGTACTGGCTGTTTCCGTTTGGCTATGGAATTTTGGAGAAGACTCCTTTACACAGATAGTCACCACCGAAAAAGGAGAAGTGAAGACTTTCACTTTACCGGATGGATCTACGGTTTGTTTGAGTCCTTCTTCCGAAATTGTTTTTCAGAAAGCTTTTGATGATACCATCCGCCAGATTAGTCTGAAAGGGGAGGCATGGTTCGATGTAGTCCATCTTTCAGACAAGCCTTTCATTGTGAAAAGTAGCAATCTGAAAACAAGGGTACTGGGCACCCGATTCAATGTGAATGATTATCCGGAAGATAAACAGGCTACTGCCTACCTGCAAACGGGAATCATCGAAGTATCTACGACAGCGTGTCCAGAACGACTTGTGTTGCATCCCGGCGAGTATTTCGTCTACGACAAAGCTACACATCAGATACACGTTTCTACCAGAAAACCTCCTTACTTGTATTTCCGGAACGCTACTTTAGAGGAAATCAGAAATTCGCTTGAACGGAGATTCAATATTCCAATCAGGCTGGAAGGTACTTCGGAAGAGAGATATACCCTTGAATTCGATTCGACGGTTACCGTCAGAGAAGTACTGGAAACTCTTTGCGTATTGGATGAGCGCCTTACCTGGAGAACCGGTCACAACCAAATGATTACTATTTGTATAAAACACTGAAGACACGATGAAAACTAAACAATTTTTACTCTCATGCCTGTTTACTTTTATGGCAGGAAGTACCTTGTATGCCCAACATTTGAATCAGACTGTATTTTCCATCGAAGGAATGTATAATGCTACCGGATTTTTGGAACTGATCAGGGAAAAGACCGGTTGCCGGATTGCCTATAAAGAATCCGATTTGGAAAATGGAAAAGAAATTCATTTGGATTATGAAAACGAACCGTTGGATGCCATTCTGAAAGATGCGTTGGAACGGTATGGACTCATGTTTGTAAAACGTGGAAATCAACTGATTATCAAGAGGAAAAAGCTGTCAAGATATAAATTGGAGAATCTGTCGGATTCAGTCACAAAAGATACAGTGCGTAATTTTTATTTGCAGGAAGTAGTCAAGACTGCCCCTCATATTGATAAGCTCCGGAACTCGCAAATGGGGATAACTGTAATGGATTATAACGCTATCCGAAACGTACCGACACTTTTGGGTGAACCGGATGTCATCAAGGCGCTTCAACTTCAACCCGGTGTATCTGCCGGTACGGAAGGATTTGCCGGTATGTTTGTCCGGGGAGGCGAAAATGATGAGAACCTGTTTCTTGTTGACGGATGTCCCGTCTACCAGACCAATCACTTGGGTGGGTTGTTTTCTCCTTTTAATGCCGATGCAGTCAGTCATCTGACTTTCTACAAGAGTACTTTCCCGGCACGTTACGGAGGAAGGCTTTCCAGTGTGACAGACCTTTCCATGAAAAGCGGAGACTATGAAAACTGGCATGGAAACTTTACGGTGGGACTGACGTCGGCCAATGTCAGTTTTTCCGGTCCATTAGTGAAAGACCAGACTTCTATGTTTGTTGCACTCAGACGTTCCTGGCTGGAACTGGTTTCCGTACCGGCTCTGGCTATCATCAACGCCTCGAAAAAGAAATCCGGTGAGAAGGTTATAGCCGGTTATAATTTTACGGATTTTAATCTGAAACTCAGCCAACGGTTGGGACGTTTCGGTACACTTTCCCTGCTGGGATATTATGGGCATGACCGCCTCAAGATGGGGGAACATCGTTTTTCGGGTGACGGGGAAGATACGGGTCCTTATTTCCATAAAAATGAAAACCGGCTGGGGTGGGGGAATATGCTGACTTCACTGAGGTGGCACCTTCCTATCAATACTCTCTTCGCATATAACATGAAGGCTTCTTATACACGCTATCAGTCTGATTTCAGGAAGACGGTAGAAACGGTATCGGGTCGGGAGGGTGAGAACGGCTATGAAAACAACGGGTCTCGAAACGAGAACCGAAATGCCATTCACGACCTTAGCGTAGATGCATCTTTGGTGTTTATCCCGTCCGACCGGATCATCATCCGTCTGGGAACGCAATACACACACCATCGTTATGCGCCGGAAGAGAAGGTACGGGAATCCACCTCTCTACCGTCGGAAAATGTGAACAGTGAAAGTCGGGTAATTGCCAACGAGTGGAACGCTTATCTGGAGGGTGACCTTGAAGTTTTTCGCTGGTTGCGGTTCAATGCCGGATTGCATGGTTCTTTCTTTCGGGTGGAAGGAAATCAATATCAGGTTTTCGAGCCACGTATCTCGGCTGATTTCCGGCTGAGTCCGGTGGTCAGTCTGAAAGCCGGATATGCCCGGATGAGCCAGTTTGTGCAGCAGGTAAGCGACAATTACATTTCTTTGCCTACCGACTACTGGCTCCCCATCACCCGGAATTTTTCACCGCTGACTTCCGGCCAGGTTTCGGCTGGTATCTATGTGTCGCCCGGCAAAAAGTATATTTTTTCCGTCGAGGGGTATTATAAGAAGATGAACAATCTGCTGGAGTACCGGGATAATTACAAGGATTTACAGGTTGCTACTTGGGAAGACAGACTGACCAGTGGAAGCGGCAGAGCTTATGGAGCCGATTTTCAGGCAGAAGCCGATTTCGGAAAACTGCACGGTTTCATCGGTTACGGGCTGATGTGGAGCGACCGGCTTTTTGCTGACCTGAATGGAGGAAAACGTTTCCCGTCGAAATACGATAACCGTCATAAGGTAACCTTGTCGGCTATCTGGAAATGTTCCGAACGGGTGGAACTGAATGCCGGATGGGTATTTATGACCGGGAACAGGGTTACGCTGTCGCTTGAGAACTATTCCTATCCGGACGGTTATCCCACGGACATTGTTCCCTCTTATCCACATAAAGATGAGGAAATGCTCGATTATTACGCAGGGAAGAACAATGTGCGTCTGCCGGCCTATCACCGGTTGGATGTGGGCATCAATATCTATCGTCCGTTAAGACGCGGACGGACCGGGATATGGAACGTCTCACTCTATAATGCCTATTCCCGTATGAACCCCATTATGATAGAGAAGAACAACCAGAAACAGAGTATGGACGGTACACCGTTGGCTCCCCGCTTCCGGCAGTTTGCTTTGTTCCCAGTCATTCCCTCTGTCTCTTATACGTATAAATTCTAACAGACACTAGATATATGAATATACATTTTCATCCTTGTATTTGGGCGGTACTGGCAGGCTTCTCACTGACGGCCTGTTACAAGGACATCGATCTGGAAAAGTATCGTCCTGAACCGACCCTTGTGCTTAACAGCATACTTTCACCCGATACGGTTGTCCGGGTACAGATAGCCCGTACGGTGTTTTTTACCGACCATCGGGAAACAGATACCAATATAGCGGATGCTGAAGTAAGAATGAGTGTGAACGGCAGGTTTGTGGAAACATTGCGTTATGATGAAACGGGTCGGATGTATTTGTCAGATTATCGTCCCTTGGTCGGTGAACTCATCAGTCTGGAAGCAGATAGTCCCCTCGGGCATGTGTCCGGACAGGGAATTATTCCTGAAGCGGTATCCATAGAAAGTGTCAGACTGACCGCCCGTATTTTTGACGATCCTGACCAGATGTACTGGACTCCCGACGGTGTCACCTATGGAAAGTCGTACGAAGTGACCTATTACATCACTTTTACCGACCCCTCAGAGGAACGTAACTTTTACTTCATCCGAATAGAAAGTGGTGACGGAATAGCCGCCGAAACGATTGACTATTCGTACGATGATGTCTTTCTGACACAACAGGGCGTTATTGATGGAGTCACAACGGATACAGGTATCTATGGAAATGAAGGGCGAACGTTTACAGATGATTTGTTCAATGGAAACCGATACACGCTGAAGATTGTAGAAAAGGCTCCTTTGTATACTGATGACTCACGTCCCCGTAAAGTCATCCTTTATTCACTGTCGGAGGCCTATTATCATTATTTGACAGGTATTTTCAATACGGATGAGGAGTCTGTCAACGGTAATCTGGTGGATTTCGGACTGGTGGAACCCTCTCCTCACTATTCCAATATCACAGGCGGGACAGGTATTGTAGGTGGTGTGCAAAGCCGGTCGGTCCAAGTGGATTTAAAATCCGTTCTTAAATAGGAAGTATGTTTAAAATTCTTATCAAATAAAAAAGTAAAATATTATGAGACTAGATTGGGTATTGGGCTTATTGGCCTTAGGAATGATTTCTATGAGTTCTATTTCTTGTGGCGATGATACACCGGACAAAGGTTTTGAACTGATAAGTTATCTGGATGGGAATTATACACCGACCGATGATGCCTGTCATCTGTCGGCGACCATCAACGGGAAGGAGGTGTCCGAAAAGGCTTCAGTCACCTTCCATACGAAGGATTTGCAGACCGGAAATATGGTTCTGAAAAATTTCTTTGAAGGATATGCATCCCTCGAAATCGAAGAATTTACCTTGATTCAAGAAACGGAAGGTGAATCGGTACGTTTTACATTTACCGGGACTCAGCGAGTGGATGAAACGCTTCAGTTCAGCTATTCCGGTTATGTGGTTTACGGAAAGCTGTACATTGAATTCAATATACAATGAGAACAAGCGGAGATAGGTATTGTTGGTTTTTGTTGTCAAGTAGGCAGGGCTGTCTGACTAGAACCTTTTATTTATCCGGAATTTGAAAGGGTTCCGGATAATTTACATGAAATGAAACTAAAAAATGTAAGAAGGATTTGACTGTTTCTTTTTTCTTCATTCTTTTGTAGAAACTTAAACACAATTAGCTGATGAAAACACACGACATTGGCATATTGCTATGCAGTATGCTGACATTACCGGTACAGGCCCAGCATCGTCTGTCTGGTAAGGTAGATACAGAAAACATGGCTTTGCCATTGGTGAATGTGGCCGTTCTGAATTCGTCTGACAGTACGTTTGTATCGGGAACGGCATCCGATTCATGCGGAACTTATGGGAACCAGACAACAGGAAAAATAGTAGATATCAACCAGCAGCCGATAGAAGGTGCTACCATCGTCATGCAGTTGCCTGATTCAACCTATCTGGGTGCAGCCATATCTGCAGCTGACGGTACATTCGTACTTGAGTCCGAACCAGAGAGTTATCAGCTTATAGTCCAGCATCTGCTTTATCAGACCAGGTTGGTTGAGGGACAGACGCATGATGCCGGCATTATTGTTTTGGAATCGAAAGACTATAATTTAGATGAAGTGGTAATCGAGGGGGAACGTCCGTTCGTTACCGTGGAACAGGGGAAACTGAATTATGATATTTCGGCTATCACGGAAAAGCATATTGTAAATAACGCTTACGAGGCCATCTGTAAGCTACCAGGAGTGCAGGACAGGAACGGTAAACTTTCCTTGGCAGGGGCCAAGGATGTGACGGTGATTCTGAACGGTAAGGCAAGTACACTGACCCAGGAACAGCTCGTCGAACTGTTGAAGAACACCTCTGCTTCACAGGTCCAGACAGCCGAAGTGATGTACAGCACGCCGCCAGAATATCATGTACGCGGTGCTGCCATTAATATCGTAACGGCCAAGGCTTCAGAAAATACCCTTCAGAGTGAGATCTCGGCCAGCTACAGCAACCAGTATTTCAGCAGTTACAGCGGTAATGTAAACTTCCTGATGACGAAAGGCAAGTCATCGCTGAATGTCTCCTATAATCCGGGGTATTCGCATATCATGACTGTAATGGACCTGGCTTCCAAACACAATTATGACGGGAAGGTATATGACATCACGCAGATACAGAAAATTAACACGAAGGGCTGGAGGCATAACATCTATGCCGAATACGGTTATCAGATAAACGAGGATAATGAGTTGAGTGTAGGTTACAACGGTGCTGTGTCGAACAACGGTAAAGGGGCGATTGATGTAAACGGAAACTTCCAGAACAGTCACAACGACAAGTTGCAGGACAGCCGGCTGCACAATGTTTTTGCCCGTTATTCTTCCGGCTTCGGACTTGATCTTGGAGTGGACTATACAGACTATTCGATGAATGACTACAATCGTCTGGAGAGCAGACTGACAGATAATACTCGTCAGCTGCTTGATTATACATCGGACCAGAAGATACGCAGGTTTTCAGTGTATGCCGACCAGCATCACGCTCTTGCCAATGATTGGACATTGAAGTACGGTGTCCGCTATGATTATACTGATAACAGGAATAGTCAGTTCTTCGATCAGGCTGAGGGAAAGGAAGATGTGGATAATTTTTCTTCGCGCCTGTATGAACAGATTACCAACTTTTATGCCGGCTTCGACAAGGAGTTTGAAAACGGGCTGTCCCTTTCTCTTTCGGCAACCGGTGAGTATTATTCCATCGGGAACTATCATAAATGGGCGGTCTATCCGCAGGCTAGCCTGACTTATTCGCCTTCGGAAAAACATACGTTTATGTTGGGTGTATCGTCTGAAAAGGATTATCCTACTTATTGGGACATGCAGACCAGTACCACCTATATGAATGCCTACGAAGAGCTTCAGACCATCGAGGGATTACGTCCTGCCAATGTGTATAGTGTGAAAGCCAATTATCTCTTCCTTCAGAAGTACATGCTGTCGCTGTTCTATGAACGAACCAACGATTATTTCACGATGGATATGTATCAGGCGAAAGACCGTCTGGCGCTTGTGTACCGCACGCAGAACTGGAACTATTATCAGTCCTTCGGCATGAGTGCCAATGTTCCGTTCAGTATTGGCAATTGGCTTTCCTCGCAGGTGAATGCTACTGTCCTGAATGACCGTAACCGCTGCGATAACTTCTGGGATATTCCTTTCGACCGAAACAAATGGGCTGGTATGCTGGCCATGCAGAATCATTTTTCGGTGGGTTCCGACCTCGGATTTGACCTGGATGCAATGTACCGTTCAAGCATGATTTCCGGTATCAGCGATACGAAGCCTGTCTTTACGGTCAATGTAGGTGCGCAGTGGAATTTTCTGAACGACAAGGCAAGCCTGAGCCTGAACTGTTCCGACCTGTTCGATACCATGCGTATGAAGGTTAGAAACCGCTATGCCGGTCAGCACATCGACTTGAACATGGGGCAATACAGCCGTACCGTTTCAGTGAAATTCGTTTACCGTTTTGGAGGTAGTATCAACAAGGAAAAGAAGGAAGTAGATGCTTCGCGTTTCGGCCATTGAACCATGATTTAAAGTCCTTTTGAATATCGTTTAAATGAATCATAATAAATACACAGACAGACTATGAAATCTCTATTTTTTATCAGCATTATCCTGTTGAACCTGTATGTTGGCAATGTAGATGCCCAGACCTTGGAACCGTATACAGTTGATCAGAATAAGGATAGTCTATTCCATAAGACTATAGGTTACTTGCATAAAAATCAGTATTTTATAGATTGTGTAGATACTACATCCGGTTTTATCAAAGCAAAGAAGTATGTGAAAAATGAGAATTTATTGAGTGTCATTTTAGGTCGACGTACAGAACTCAGTATCATTATCCGGCCTGTTCGGGAAGATGAATCTTCTTTATCTATTCGTATTTATCAGACAACATTAGAGAAAAATCTCTATTACCACGAGGAAGGAATCTGCGAAGACAAGTCCATGTATCAGGCGATTATTCGTGGCATACTGGACACGGAATAAAGATAATCTGTTACTTTTGTATTTGTGTTTGAATATAAGAGAATCATGAAGAAGTTTTTTATAGGAGCGATAGCCTTGTCAGTTTTCGGCGGGATGATGTCCTGTACTTCGCAGAAACATTCGTCCGGTTGGAAATTGGTTTGGGAAGATAGTTTTGAAGGTGAAACCTTTGATACGTTGACATGGTCGAAAATCCCTCGCTGGCATCCCGAATGGGCCCGTCACATGTCGGACAATGAATGCTGTTACGAAGTGAAAGACGGGAACCTGATACTGAAAGGAGTGATGAATCCCAATCGGGAAGCCGATACGGCGATGTACATAACCGGAGGGGTATATACCAAATACAAGAGAGCCTTTCATGGCGGTAGACTGGAAGTGAAAGCCAGATTGCAAGGTGCCCGTGGAGCATGGCCGGCTATCTGGCTGAAGCCTTTTGAAGAGGAAAAATACCCATGGCCTACGGGAGGTGAGATAGATATCATGGAACGGTTGAATTACGATTCCATAGTCTATCAAACGGTGCATTCTGTCTATACCCAGCATCTGAATATCAGGAACAATCCGCCGCAGGGAAATACAGCTGCCATTCGTCCGGATGATTACAATGTATATGCCGTCGAGATGTATCCGGACAGTGTTGTGTTCTATGTGAACGATTGCCGCACTTTTTCTTATCCGCGTATAAAAACCGATAAGGAGGGACAGTTCCCCTTCGACAAACCTTATTACCTGCTTATCGATATGCAGTTGGGTGGCAATTGGGTAGGTAAGGTCGATACGCTTGACCTTCCAGTGGAGATGCATGTAGACTGGGTACGTTATTACCAGTGGGAACCAGGTAAATAAACTGCCGGAAGAACCTCTGATAGAATCTTAGCCAAGAAATTTCAAACAGCTTCCAGGAAGCTGTTTGAAATGGAAAGCTATCTCCGCTGAATTTCGGTTGCCGGAATGAATGATGAATCTGGCTACTGGGGAAAACATCTGATGGAAAGTATCCGCTTCCGGATGGTTTATTCCACCAGTTCGTAGCTGCTTACCTGAATCGGCATATTCAGGTTGTGCAATACCTTTTCCAGCATGATACCTTCCAGATTATTATATTCGTAACCGAAAGTCGCACGGATACCCTGCAGGATGAATTGTGTAGCACGGTCGAGTGCGATAGGCAGGCTGTCGCCCTGCATCAAGGAACCTGTAATGACACTGGTAAACGTATCGCCGGTACCGGGATAATGTGCCGGCAGGTAAGGGCAGGTCACTTTCCAGTAGCGGTTGCCTAGGCGGTTGTAGGCATAGACGGATGTAGACCGTGGGTCTCCGCTGACAGGTACACTGGTAGCAATGACAATGCTCGGTCCTTGGTCGGAAAGTGCCTTCAATGCCTTTTTCAGTTCTGCATCTGTAATATGTTCCTGAGAAGGCATGTCCAGCAGGTAATACAGTTCGGTCAGGTTAGGGGTAATGATGTCGGCTTGCCGAACCAGTCTTTTCATCTCGGTGACCATTTCTCCGGTAATCCCTTTGTACAGGTGACCGTTGTCTCCCAGCACAGGGTCGACTACCACCATGTCGTTTTCACGACGGAATTTCGATATGAATGCTTCGACAATCTGTGCCTGTTTCGGCGAACCGAGGTAGCCGGTGTAAAAGGTATCGAAACGGATTCCCAGTTTTTCCCAGTTCTCGATGATGTGTTCCATTTCTTCGGTCAGGTCGAGGAAGGAATAGGTAGGATACTGGGTGTGTGTCGACAATACGGCAGTAGGAAGTGGACATACCTGGAAACCCATGGACGAGAGGATGGGGATGACGGCCATCAGCGATACCCGTCCTACACCAGAAAGGTCGTGGACGGCAACGACTTTCTTTGTCTGGTTCTGCAGGAAGCTTCCCGGATGCCGGTGGATGCCCGTAGATTCCTTTTTCTCGTTTTTGTCATTCTGCCCTTTTCCCAGGGGGGCTTTTTCTTCCTGGTTCCGTCCGTATTGTTGTTCTGTGTAATTGTCTGCCATAAGCTTGCGGTATTTCTCCTGCAAAGGACGGGACTTTTTGTAGATTGCGCAAACTTTTGGGAAATTTTGTGGGGTAAAATACAAAAAAGTTGGATATACGGATAGTGGTTTTTCTGTTCAGGGTTGTCTTTAAGGTAAAGCACCTGTTTTAGAATGTGCTGAATCTTTAAGGATGAATTAAAACCAGATGTGTTATGCAGAACAGACTCTTTCAGGAAGGACCGTTCATTGTTTGGATTGTACTTTGTATTATGGTACTATACTTTTCGGGTTGTGCCAGCCTGACATGTAATCCGTATAATAAGAATGAAACCATTAAAGTGATTCTACATGAATAGATTGCGATCTTCCAACCTGCCGAGCCTGTGATTAGGTGAGGCAGGTCGGTTGTCGTCTAATGATGAATAAATCTTTTTTTAGTCATGAAATTCAAGTATTTTTACTACATTTGAAGATACTAAAACTGGAGGCTTATGAAGTTCGGATATCTGTGGTTCTCTCTGCTAGGTTGTCTGCCGATGGGTGTTTATGCTCAGGAAGGTATCAGTAAAGACAGTATCAGACTGTCTGAAGATAGTTTGAAGACCATTCCCGGTTGGCAAAACATTTCTCCCGATTTTTCTCCTTCCTATGCAGGGACGAAAGGGGTAGAGGTGGATAACCTGATGGATACCCTCAAGGTTAATACAAACGTGGAATGGAAATTGCAGAAGCCTTTTTTCCTGCCTCCCTATTATACGAATCCGTCTCCGATGTTTTATGGGGATTATCAGACAGGCGGACGGATTTCTCCTTACTTCTACGGCAGCGGTTCGCAGAGTACCTTGCCGGGACTTGGGCGAATCAACCAGGCTTCTTTCCAGTTTCGTTATGCGCTAAATGATTATTTCGATATTCAGGCAGGGGTAAATGCCGTCAAGTATAGTTTGCCGATGAGCGTCGGTCAGTCTTTGGGATTTTCCGGTGCGCTGGTTTATCATCCGACTGACAGATTCAGGATTACTGCTTTTGGTTCCTATACTCCGCGTAACCTGTATGGTTTTAACCGGGATGCGTACGGTGCTACCATCGGTTACGATTTTACGGACAGATTCGGCGTGGATGTTGGTGTGCAGCGTTATTACGATCCCCAGCGTGGGTGGCAAACCGTACCTGTCGTGGTGCCTCATTACAAGTTCAACAAGTTTGATTTGGGGATTGATGTCGGTGGAATCCTGTTTGAAGTACTTCGGAATGTCATCAGTGACAAACGGCAGGGTGGTTCGCCGGTGATTGCTCCTCCTGGAAGATAGCAAAGGTCGGTCCATGGGATAGGAATGTGGATGACTGGAGTTAGAATACCATACCAATCCCGAATGAGAGCGAATGACGCAAATCCTTTACCTTTCCTAAATAGGTTATAACTGTATTTTCGGAATCGATATCGTATCTGTAAGATGGAATGTCCGCAAACTCTTTCAGGTTATATCCTATCTGGAAATTCAACCCGAAATGTTTCCGGAACATTTTTGTGTAACCGATTCCTAAGTCCCACATCCATCCGGAAGATATGGCTTCGTTGGCGAAGCAACCATATCCGAGGTTGGTGTAAAGATAACCTTTCGGAATTTTGGTAATTGGGCTGTAACGGAAGGTTCCATAAATGGGGATGGTGTTGAAGTCGGGATGGGTATACCGGTCGGCTCCGATACCGATACCTGTAGCGATTCTGGGTGTAATATTGTATAAGGCTGTCAGGTGGAGCGAATGTCCACCCAGCCGTTCACCGTTGTTCCACCATTTTTCTTTGGTTGCCAGCCCGAAGTTGTAGTGGTAGTCCAGTGTCACATGAAATTTCGTTTCGCTTTGGGTAACCTTTTGAGGTTCCTTAGCCTCTACATTCTCCCAGATGAATGGAAGCAATATGGCTGTGAAAATGTATCTGATTCTTACATGATTGGTCATTGGATAAGCGTTTTAAGGTTGGCTGATGGAGTCTTCTTGGTTGGGCACGTTAGGCAGAATGGTGCCTGAAGGCTGTAGGTCGGCTGCCGCTCCTTCGCCCTCGTATGAAGGGAAACAGGTTGCTCCCAGCAGGAAAAAATCTAACGGTAAAATGATTCTTGTCATAAGGCTGTTGTGAATGAGTCTATGTATGCGATTAAGTCTGTTTCTCACTAGTGTAGTTTTCCTTTCGCGTCCATCTGTAAGGGAAATACCAGGTTCCCGTCAATGACGGTCTTGTTCCCTCGTTTGATGGTTTTCCTGTCCAGTGTAATGCTTTCAAGGATAATGGACGTGTTGCTGGCTGTGGGCATAGGTGGTTTACTGGCATCCTGGTATTGGAAATAGCATTTCAGAGTGGCCTTTTCCTTATTCACTTTCAGAGTGATTTCCGTCATGGCGGTAGCCTTCTTCTGGTCTCCTGTAAATTTCATGTTCTTTGCATCCGGTAAATCGGCTACAAAGAAAAGATACGGTTTCCCGTTTATTTTTTTGACGGTGCAGGGCAATTGTGCCTGCGATTCGTTTCCGAAAACAGTAATACCTGCTACGAATCTGTTGTCATCCAGCGGTTTCTTATTGCTTTCACTACTGAAGGTAAGGAGGATTCCTCTTTGCTGTTTGGTGGCCGATATGGGCGAGTACTCGTCTTTGTGACAGGAGCATAGAATTAGTGTTGCTGCTAAAAAGAAAAAGCCTGTCCATGCTGATGAAGTGTAGATTAATTTTTTCATAGGAACTTGTTTTACTTGAAAACAGCCTTTGGATGAAAAACCACTACAGTATTTCTGTTAATGATGCTTAATCGGATCTGTTTCCATAAGTTCCTGTTCTGGAAAGCGGTCTTTGGGGGATGTGGACTGTCCTGTTACGGGGCATTTTATACACCTCAGTGATATGTATCCGTCGGAAATTTTACCGTAGATTTTGGTGGTTTCAGGAAAGTGTCGTAACTTGCTGAAGTTTGGTAGCCGGTCAACCGGATTTCAGGCGGAACGGTTATCAGCTGTAAATGGAAGATAGAATTCGATTCATGCATGATTGATGGAATATGTTAGGAAGTATTATCGGTGACATCGTGGGCAGTATCTACGAATTTCACAACATCAAGACTAAGGATTTTCCGTTCTTTCCGGAACGGGGAGAATATACAGACGATAGCATTCTGACGGTGGCAACCGCCGAATGGTTGCTGGACGGAGCAGGGACGAAGGATAGCGGACCGTATTACTTCCGTTATGCCTCCCGGTATCCGCATCCGATGGGCGCTTATGGAAACAGTTTCATACGCTGGGTCAAGCGGGCAGCGACCGGCGATTTCGCACCTTACAACAGTTGTGGAAACGGGAGTGCCATGCGGGTGGGGCCGGTAGGATGGGCGTTCCAGACTATCGATACGGTTCTGGCTGCTGCTGAGGCATCGGCCGCTTGTACGCACAATCATCCGGAGGGTATCAAGGGAGCGCAGGCGACGGCCTTGTGCATCTTCATGGCCCGTATTGGCGCGACGAAAGAGGAGATACGGACGGCAGTTGTTTCCCGTTTCGGTTACGACCTCAGCTTTACCTGCGACGGTATCCGCGAGTCTTACGGTTGGGGGGCCACCTGCCAGGACACGGTGCCGCAAGCCATCGTCGCCTTCCTCGACGGGAAGGATTTTGAAGACAGCATCCGTAATGCCATCAGCCTGGGGGGTGACAGCGATACGCTGGCATGTATCACGGGTTCCATTGCCGAGGCATTCTTCGGTATTCCGGAGGAATTATGCAAGAAGGGGATGGGGTATCTCCCTTATTCCTTGCGGAAGGTGGTGGAGGAGTTCGAACAGAAGTATGGAAATAAAATCATCAAGGAGGAACAGTATATGTATGACAGGATGTATACACCCGAGCGAATCTCGGCGTTGAAGGACAATGAAGTGTTTGTGTTCGGCAGTAACCTGGCCGGTATGCATGCCGGAGGTGCTGCCCGTTTGGCTGCCGACCGTTTCGGGGCGGTCTGGGGGCAAGGCGTCGGTCTGCAGGGACAGAGTTACGCGATTCCTACCATGCAGGGTGGGGTAGAGACCATCCGCCCTTATGTGGATGAGTTCATCGGTTTCGCACGTAGTCATCCGGAGCTGACTTTCTATGTGACCCGTATCGGTTGTGGTATCGCGGGGTTTACCGTGAAGGAAATCGCTCCCTTGTTCTCGGAGGCGCTCGAGGTGAAAAATGTGATTTTGCCCGATGATTTTGTGAAGGTTCTTCAGAAGTAAAATGGTGTGGTATGATACAGAGATTCCTGCAAAAATATAGAGAAGCTTTCGGCGAGGCGGCGCCTCTTCCGATAGCGTTTGGCTACAGTGATACACCGGCCGTAGAAGGGAAGAAGGTACCCCGTTGCATGATCGGAGCCATACGGAAAGTATGCGAAGGCGAACCGTTGACCTTGACGGCTCAGAATGTGTTGTGCGGCGGGGGGAGCCTCTATACCGCGTTCGCTCCGATGCAGGAGCGGATTCCGGCCTTTGTGTCCGAAACCGAGCACTACAAGCAGACCCGGGAACAGGTGAAGGCATTCATCGATAAGCTGGATATCCGTCTGACGGAGAAGCTGTTTCTGAACTTTGTCCGGATGGACCGTCTGACGGATTTCGATTCGGTGGAAGGTATCTTGTTCTTCGCTACGCCCGACAGGCTTTCCGGCCTGTGCTCCTGGGCTTTCTTTGACAACGATGCCGACGATGCCGTCTGTACCCGTTTCGCTTCGGGATGCTGTAGCATTGTGGCTTTTGCCGTACAGGAAAACAGGAGAGGCGGACGGAGCTGCTTCCTCGGTATGCTGGATCCGTCGGCCCGGCCGTTGGTTCCGGCCGACGAGCTGAGCTTTACCATCCCCATGAGCCGTTTCCGGGAGATGTTACAGACGATGGAGCATTCCGCCCTTTTCCAGAAGGCTTATTCCATTGTCCGGAAAAGAATGAATGGAGAGTTGGGAAAATGAAAGCGGAAAAGATACATACGTGTCAGGAGCTGATAGACTACATCGGTCAGGTGGGTTTCCTGCCCTTGCTGGCGATGGGAGTGTCAGGGTGGTCGGCCGAGGAGGTCGCAGATGAGGATTGCCAGTATACGAGGCTTCCGGACGGAGGCTGGGAATGGCCGTTGTGGGAATGGAAAGGTCCGATTCTGCAGGAAAGTGGCTGTGCCTACGGGAAGTTTTTCCAGCGCAAGGCCGGTTTCATCAGCCGGGAATGGTGGCCCGATTTCTGCAATTACCGGCGCAGCCTTTATCCGCAACCGGAAGAAGGAAGCATCGAAGAGATTATCCTGGTCACGCTGAAGGAATACGGTAGTCTGATAACCCGGAAACTACGTGCCGCCTGTGGCTTTACGGGACCGAAGATGCGTAGCCGTTTCGATGCCTACCTGACGCGTCTGGAGATGGGCGGCTACATCGTGACCGAAGATTTCGTCTATCCGCATGACCGTCATGGCAGGGAATACGGGTGGGGATGGTCGTTGCTGACCACCCCTGAAGCTCTTTTCGGTAGAGAGGCTTGTCATCCGGAACGTACTCCCGAAGAATCCCGTCAGCGCTTGCTGGCTCAGTTCCGGAGTATCTTGCCGGAGGTCCCGGAAGAAGCGATTGATGCGCTGCTCCGGTGATTCCTTGTTTTCGGATAAAGTAAAACGGTAATACAGAGAATGGCTATGATGAAGTTACGTTGCGTAGTAGAACACATTACTTACCAGAACCAGGAGAACGGATATGCCGTGATGCGGGTGAAGGTCAAGGATTATGCGGATCTTGTGACCTTGGTAGGCAACCTGCTGGATGTACCGGTGGGGGCTGTGCTGTTATGCGACGGCGTGTGGAAGATGGACAAGCGGTACGGACGCCAGTTCGTCTGCGAGACGTGGGAAGAAGTCATGCCTGCTACGGTATATGGTATCGAGAAGTATCTGGGAAGCGGACTGGTGAAAGGCATCGGCCCTAAGTTCGCCCATCTGATCGTGGAGCGTTTCGGTACAGAAACGATCGACATCATCGAGGAGGATATCGAACGTCTTTATGAAGTGCCCGGTATCGGTAAGAAGCGTGTGGAGAAGATTCGCGAAAGCTGGGAAAAGCAGAAGGACATCAAGAATGTGATGCTCTTTCTGCAACAGTACGGCGTGAGTACAGCCTATGCGGCCAAGATTTACCGGCAGTATGGCAAGGAAAGCATTGATCAAGTGAAGGAAAACCCTTATCGCTTGGCTGACGATATCTGGGGCATCGGATTCAAGACGGCCGATGGCATAGCCGGAAAGATGGGATACGGAAAGAATGACTTGCGCCGGTGCAGGAGCGGTATACAGTATACACTCAACGAACTGGCCGATGAGGGACATGTCTATGCGGTAGAGGAGCAACTTATCGAAGCCGCCGGCAAGCTGTTGGAGGCCGATCGGGAGCCCATCGTGCAGGCCATGGCTGGGATGATTGCTTCCGAAGATCTTATCCGTGAACAGGAGGCCATTTATCTGCCTCCGTTTTATCATTCGGAACGTGGAACGGCCAGAAGGCTGCTTGCTTTGATGACTTCCAGGTCTTCCGCTCTATTCGAAGGAAATATCGATATCCAGGCCATCGAGAAGGCTACGGGTGTCGGATACGATGATGTGCAGGTGGCGGCTATCAGGCAGGCGGTCCGGTCCCGGGTGATGGTGCTGACGGGTGGTCCGGGTACCGGTAAGACTACGACTACCCAAGGTATCATAGCCGCCTACAGAGCGGCCGGTCTTCGTGTCCTGCTGGCTGCTCCCACCGGACGTGCCTCCAAGCGTATGAGTGAGGCTACCGGTATGGAGGTAAAAACCATTCATCGCCTGCTGGAATTTAATCCGCAGGACGGCTACAAGCGGAACGATGATAATCCCCTGGAGGGAGATGTGCTCATCGTGGATGAATGTTCCATGATAGACATCATCCTGATGTATAATCTGATGAAAGCGATTCCGGTACAGATGCGGCTCATTCTGGTGGGCGACATCGACCAGTTGCCGAGTGTCGGTGCCGGCAATGTGTTGAGAGACATCATCGACTCCGGGCAGGTACCTGTCATTCGTCTTACCCGTATCTTCCGCCAGGCTCAAAGCAGCCGTATCGTGATGAGTGCCCATGCCATCAACCAGGGGCGTTATCCTGATACCAGCAATGGCAAGGATACTGATTTCTTTTTCATCAGAAAGGATGACCCTGAGCAGGTGGCCGAGGAGATTGTGAAGCTGGTCAAGCATCGGCTGCCCAAGGCGTACAACCAGCCGTTGAGCAACATACAGGTACTTACGCCTATGCAACGGAGTGTCGTGGGGGCGGGGAATCTGAACATGCTCCTCCAGCAGGCGCTCAACACTTCTACGCTGGGGATCAGCCGGGGTGGAATCAACTACAAGTTGGGCGACCGGGTGATGCAGATCCGTAACAATTATGATAAGAATGTATTCAACGGTGACATCGGCATCATTGAAAAGGTCAATATGGAAGACCGTACGCTTTGCATCCGTTTCGACGGTAGTCTGGTAGAGTACGAGGCTTCGGAACTTGATGAGGTGACTTTGGCTTACGCTACTACCATCCATAAATCGCAAGGCTCTGAATATCCTATCGTGGTGATTCCTGTGCTGATGACGCATTTCGTGATGCTCCAGCGCAATCTTATTTATACAGGCATTACCCGGGCAAAAAAGATCTGTGTGCTGATAGGGCAACCTAAAGCCTTGGCCTATGCCATCCGTAACCTTACGGTGAACAAGCGCAATACCAAACTGAAGGAGCGTCTGCGCGGGGAACTACAGGATAGCCCTATGGGCTTGCCGTACCAGACCGTTGAAGATGAACCGGTGGCAATGGCTGCCGAGCCGGCAATGTAAGTACTTTTATAGTAATGTAAATATTATTCAAAAGGTAGCTTACCGTATTCAACCGCATGCTCTTCACAAAGTATCGAGGGTATATCGGTTGCAGGGAGTGAATCGATGACCTTGAAATCAACTATATGATGACGAAGTGTTTTTCGGATAGTATTGTCTTCCAGTTCTTCCCGTCGGGCTTTACTCATGACACAGAATTCTTCTTCTTGTTCGATTCCGCAGAAGCGTCTTCCGCACAAGTTGGCAGCGATACCGGTTGTGCTACTACCTGCAAACGGGTCGAATATCCAGGCGTTTCCATTAGTGGACGCGAGAATGATACGGACCAGTACAGAAAGCGGTTTTTGTGTGGGATGTTTTCCACATGACTTTTCCCAACGTCCGATGGCTGGAAGTCTCCACACATCAGTCATCTGTTTGTTATTGTTGATACTTTTCATCAGCTCATAGTTGTAAATGTGTGGTACTTTCTTGAATTTCCTGGCCCAGATAATGAATTCTGTGCTGTAGGTGAAGAAGCGGCAGGAGATATTTGCCGGCGGGTTGGTCTTTTGCCAGGTGATTACGTTCAGAATCTTATAGCCGAGTTCTGTCAGGCAGTTGGCTACCGAGAAGATATTGTGATATGTTCCGCTGATCCAGATGGTTCCATTATCTTTAAGTTTGTCACGGCATAAACGCAACCATTCCTTATTGAATGCTTCCATCTCTTTCGGAGTCTTGGATTCATCCCATTTCCCTTTGTTGACACATACCACTTGTCCGGACTGTAAGCTTATACCTCCGTCGGACAGGAAATAAGGCGGGTCGGCAAATATCATATCGAATTTGAAGTCAAATTCATGAAGTAGCCTGAATGTATCTCCTTTGGCCAATAGGAAATCGTTTTTTGCTGATTTATAGTAAGGTTCAATCATAATCTTTTATTGTTGTCAGGCCATTAAGCCACCACCTCCTTCTCCTTTGTTCGTATAGGCAGATTGCCATCCTGTCTGTCCCATGATGCTGATGGATTTCGGAGGTCTCAAATGTTTCTTGTCGTTACAGATATCTGCAAAGGGGCATCTTGTGATTTTTTGTCCTTCAGGCAAGGATTTTACATATTCAGTATTCAGTATGGCGATAGCTCCTTCTTCATCTTCACAGGGCATACATTTCCTGATAATAGAAGCAGAAACTCTTCGGATTCCTTGTCTGTAGCATACCTGACAGGTCGTGTTTTTGGCAGAATGCCATCTGAATATATGACCGTTAGGGCATGTGAAGATAGGAAGACTTTCTTTGCAGAATTGGCGTCCTACTACGTTGTAGACAAAGTAGTCCATCAGGCACGGGCTTGAGATGCTTTCTTTCGGATATTTCTGCTTCCAGATTTCCCAGACACGTCGCCAGGCAGCGGCATTCATGTCATCAATGTATTCATATTGGTAACAGAAGATGTCCAGGAAACTTGATACCAACGGAATGGCTGTTCGGATGATTCCTGTTTTCAATGCGACTTTAATTGTATTGACATCGCTAGCCACATTGATGCGTTCGAAATCTGTAACATTCTGCCATATTCCCAGCACAACCATATCTCGTACAAACATGTCTGCCTTCTTGTTTCCATAGCCTGCGTTACAGGCTATCAAATCGTTTCGTAGGGCATAGATGTTCCGGTGATATTTATCGATGAGTCTGTAAGGGGTACACTCATGCGAAAGTAGAAATTGGGCAATGTTTGTAGCGTATTTCAGTCTTTTGTCGTTTTGGGACAAGTTACCGACTTCGATTTTCTTCAGAAAATCATCCGGATCGGCCAGAATGTTGTTTTCGTCAAAGATGGAGTTGTCATTGCTGAAAACTTCTGCAAGAAAAGAAAAATTGCGTGAACCTCTGAAATCTTGGTTGGCGGTCAGAAAGCGTATACGACATATATCTTCATTTGGGAGGTCACATGTGTCATAAACTGAGGTAAATGCGGCACCGTGTGTTTGGACAAAAACGGCATGAAGGGCATCGGCTACTTGTTCACATTTGCATTCGTCTATCTCGCAATTCAGAATTTCCTGATGGTGCTTGTGCCAGAACTTATGGAAATCGGAAAAATAGTTGAATGTGTTTCCGAATTTCTCAATTGTACCGATATGTGGGTGGGTCGTGTAAAGGAATTCGTTAATCTGTTGGATTATTTCTCTTGCACCTTCTATATCCAATTGCGGGTGCCTGTCCATTATTCCTTTGAATGATTGACAAAATGCGGTAAACTCTTTCATTTCTCAGGCTTTTACTAGGTTCATGAAATCTTCCAGATTGGTCAGGTTGTAAATACTCGGAATGATGTTGTAGGCTTCCTGAAGTTTGTTCTTTGCGCTTTTCCATCCGATTCCGTCAGTAATCCACACGAACTCGAAACCAGGAACAGAATTGATTTTGGGAGCGATATCCGAATAGGATCGGGCTACTTCGTTCAATTTAGATCCTCCTCCACTGTAAAAGTTGACTTCTATCAGATAGGTTTTCTGCAGTGTCTGGATGACGAAATCAAAACGCTTCTCATCATCTCCGAGTACCTGTGAGATAGAAGGCCATTCGCTGGAATACACTTCTTGCCTGTATATGATTCCTTTGTTGTCAAACGTGCGGGCGATCGTGGCTTCCATGACATGACCGCTCCGGTTCTTGCGGGCATTGGTATCGAGTCCGGTTTCTATACCGAATACATAGTCCACCAGATTCCTTATCTTCTGTTGCTGGAAAACTTCTGTCAGACCTGTGTCCTTCAGAAATTCCATGACACCTTCAACAGAACTGAACAACGAGTCTAACACAACACATTGTCCGAGTGAATTGAGAACTTTTTTCTTTCCTTCACTTCTGACGGCGATGAGGATGTCCATTACGTTGAAGGCAGATTTGTCTCTTCTCCAGATTGTTTCGACGGCCTGGCGCATATCAGTCGCACCAATCAGGCTGTTGAGCATACAAAGACTGAGTTTGATGTCTTCAACGTTTTGGGAAATCTTGTCGAAATCACAGAAGAAATCCAATGTCTGATTGGTCTCCTGCAGTTGAGACATGAATCGGTTGAAATCTTTCATAGGCATTAGGCGAATAATCTGAGTTCAAGTATGGGTTCCTGTTCAGTTTTCTTGGTCAGAGCATAGTTGTGTACAAGAATTTCTGTCAACTTTCCGCGCTTGTTCGGGTTGGCGTTGATACTTCTGGAGGCCCATACCCTGTCTATGATATAATCCTGATACAGTTTGTCAAAGAAATTATCGGTTTCATTTTTCCCTTTACAGTCCGAATTGCTGAGCATGAAGGAGAAACCGGCTTTATGTATCTTGTCACAATAGGCTTTCAGCCTTATCTGGTCTGCGTCATTGAATGATTCTTTTGTATAGTCATTGAAACTGGAAGTATCGCTCAATGGCCGGTAAGGCGGATCGAAATAGAAAAAGGTGTCTCCCTCAGCGTATTCGAATGTCTGTTCGAAGTCACCTTGATGGATCTCCACCCTTTGCAGCAACTTGCTGTCGATGCGGATGGTATCCGCGTCACAGATAGTCGGGTTTGTATATTTGCCGAAGGGGACATTGAATGCACCGGACTTGTTTACCCGGTAGAGCCCATTGAAACAAGTCCTGTTCAGGAAGAAAAAGAGCGTCGTATTTTCTACAGGATCAAGATTTTTCAGGTTGTATCTTGTCCGGACAGTCATAAAGAAATCTTTCCGTTCTTCTTCAGTTCCCAATTCGAGATATTCTTTTTCTATCTGTTGTAACGACGCTATCAATTCCTCCGGAAAATCCCTGACGGTCCGATAGCAGCCGATGAGGTCCGGATTGATGTCGTTGATGACAGCATGTCTGATATTCGGGTAACGCTGTAGCATGTAGAAGAGCATGGCTCCACCACCTACAAAAGGCTCTATGTAAGTAACGTTTCTACGGTTATCAAAGTCAGCTGGTAATAAAGAATCCAGTTGCTCGATGAGTTGGCTTTTACCTCCAACCCATTTGATAAAGGGTTTCGCTTTCATTGCCATATATTAAAAACGGCTTTTCTGTACCTCAAAGTCGGACAAAGCCTCTTCAGATGCAGAAAGGTCGTAGCTTTCATTCATTTTTAGGGTTATGACTGTTCAGTCTGTCTCTTCTTTTTGGGCCATTGTTTCAATGGTAGCGGTATGCTTGCTTCGTACAAAGTTACTGCTTTTCCCCGATATAAACTCATTTTTGGCTGTTTTTTGTTGTTTTGGGATGAAAGCTGATATATTCACCATTCAAGAAACTCCTCCAGTTGTCGGGCTATGCCAGAGAATTCTTGGTTCAAATCGAGCGTCCTTACCCGAATGCGGTTCTTGCCGAATGAGGCTGACAGATCAGGCGTAATCTCTTCGTCTGTTTTTGCGTATAGAAGCAGGCCGCTTACTTTTCCTGCGTTTTCCACATCCAGATTTTTCACATAGGTAAATATCTGGTACATATTCGCAGAATGGATGGTAGGCTTGTCAAAATGATGTTGCATGGCATGGCTGTAATATTTTGTATCGATGACCAGTGTCCAGTCTGCCCGGTGTAGGACGATGTCGCTCCGCATGGTAGGCAGGAAATCAATCATCGAGTCTTCTTCCGGGCAGATATTCCATTCAATCCGATCAGGGTTGGGTGACAATTCCCGGTGATGCACACGATAGTATTCCAGCACAAACCGCTCAAACAGGCGGCACATGTGTTCGTCCGAGAAAGTAGCCATCCTATACTTTCCGGTCTCTGTTGTCATAAGCATACCATCGATGATGAAATAGCATACATTCATCAGCATCCGATACGCCTGATTGTTTCTTTGATACACAAAATTGTTCCATCGGATGTTCCGGATGTCTATCTTGTCTACTTCTGAGAAGAAAGGCATCAGTTGCTTTAGTTTTGCCTTCTGTACGGGCGACACACTCCGTTCGTGACACAGGACATCCAACGTTGTCTTCAACACTTGATTGAACAGGTTGTTTTCCGACAGATTATCGTACTCACAACGCAATACATTCCGGCAACGCATCCGGTTGTTGATGGTTTCCCGTATATCCAGACGCCCCTTCAGTAACGGCAGATCTTCCGTCCGGGTTACATACTCCCGGTACAGTCCGCGCTTCAGCTGTGCTGATACCCCCTTGAAAAGGATTTCGGCAAACAAATCCTGTATGCGATCGAATTCTTCTCGGGCAATCTGCTCATAGTTGTTCTTTTTCAGTTCCTCGAAGGCATACGAAAGCATGTAATACACGTTGCGTATCCAGATATTCCTATCTCTAGTCATGGAAAATGTCGTTCAGCTTGTTCGACCATCTATCTACTTCCGGCCTATTGTCGAACCAATATTCCCGTAGCATCGGAAGTATGTCGTAGTTTACAATCTCTTTCAGCCATTCATCCGTTACGGTTCCTTTCGTACACAGATAGCTGTGTCCTATTTCGAATCCCCGTCCCAACGAATCATCGGCAGCAATCTGACGGTTCAGTTCCTTGACAAGTTCTACCAGCTCGTCCAAACGGGTATTGTTCTTTTCCTTCAGATAAGTCTTGAAGCCTTCCGAGTTGAAACCTGGTGACATTTCGAAAAAACTGAACCGACGGCGTAACGCATAATCGATTAATGCCAGACTTCGGTCGGCTGTGTTCATCATCCCGATGAGATACAGATTCTCAGGTACTGAAAATTTCTCGTCTTTATAGGCCAGCGTCAGTTTCTCACCCCGGTAGTCCTTTTCAATCAGCATCAGCAGTTCCCCGAATATTTTTGACAAATTTCCCCGGTTAATCTCGTCGATGATGAAGAAATACTCTTTCTCCGGATGATTGGTGGCAAGCATGCAGAATTTGTAGAAGATGCCTTTCTGTAGTTCGAAGGTCTCTCCCGATGGCTTGTATCCCATTACAAAATCCTCGTAGGAGTAGTTCTGGTGAAATTGAATCAAGGCTATACGACTTTCATCCTTTTCACCCATCATGGCCTGTGCCAGGCGGCGGGCACAGAAAGTCTTTCCCACTCCGGGTGCCCCCTGCAGGATGACATTCTTTTTGGTCCGGATTAGATGGCTTAAGGTATTGAAGTCCTGCTCACCCATAAACATTTCTTTCAGAAAATCTTCTTTCGTGTATTTTTCGATAGATTTTATCGGTTGGATGCTATCGTTTTCTTCCCGGATGAGATTGAGCAACGCTGTATATTCCTTTTCTGTCAGGTGAAAGAAACTACCGTTCGGATTCACCAGAAATTCCATATCCGCCAGTTCCGGCACCGTTTTGACTTCCGACAAATCTATGGGTGAAGCCAATGTTTCAACTTTCCGGAAACAGATTCTTTCACTGTCACTTTCTTTCGAGATGACCGCCAGACCGGTAATCTGCTTGGTAGGGTTTGCCTCGTAACAAACCACCTTATCTCCGACTCGTGCATTCAGGAAATGTTGGAACACACGACGCTTGTTTCCTGCCGTATTATAAAGTGTATACTCCTGATCTTCACCGACCGTCCAGCCCGCCATGCTCCAGATTTTAGGATTGGCGCATAGCCACCAGTAGTTGTGTATGGCTTCTGATTCTGTTTCACCTTCCACCAGTTCATTCAATTTCTTTACATAATCTGTATAGGATGTCAAATTCGTCAATGTTTTCATGGCAACCACATCCGGTAAAGTCCATTCACCTACCTTGTTCCATTTCACACTTCTGACATGCATATATTCCGTCCGGCTCTCATCGTATTCATAATCTCCTGTTACTACACCTCGTCCGATGATGCATCCGCGGCCTTTCTTGGCAAATACGACATCACCCACATTCATTTCGTTGGCAAATTCCCAGGTGGCCAGACTGTCATTCCGGTAATCCTTTTCTTCTCCGTACAGTTCTTTCATCCGCTCTCTCATCTCCTCACGGCTCTCATACGGATCAAGATCCCCCATATCATCCCAGCCTAGATACATCTTTCCGTTGGCCACACATTCATTCCATTTACGGGCACCCTCTCCTGGAGAATAAATCCAGGTTTGTACTTTCGTCCCTGGAACAGGCTGTGTTTCATGTTTGGGATGGTAGAACCGTCCTACGAAATATGCCAAATCCACAACAGTTGTTCTCAGTTCTTTGTCCGGGTAACAATCGTCCGTTAGAATGCTGGACAGCATTGACTTTATCTCATTATCCTTCCGAAGCACTTCAGCAACCTCGTCATATAACTGAAATACTTTGATAGCTTCTTCTGCTCCGCTTCCTTTCTTGAGTACCATTGACGGAGTCAGTTCCCTCACCATTTTCTGGGCGCAAGAATACTTATAGATGTAGTACTTGTCTGGGTAACGAAGCCAAAGATACGTGGTCATTGCATTGAGCGTCTGATAATGCTGCTTACCTTTTCCCCACTGCTTCAACAATTCATCAGCACTTTTACGGAATTGGCTTATCCGGAATACGACCTGCTGGCTTTCGTCAAACAACATCCGAAACATTTCGCGTACTTTTGTTTCGTCTATTTCACAGAATTCCTGCAGCATTTTTTGAGGATAATTATTCATCGAACTCAGCAGATTTTTTGTCTTGCTAAAGGCCTGTACCAGCATTTCTTTGAAGTTGACGGCTTCAATATTCCAGTACGTCTGAAAGTATTCCACCGCTTTCCATTTATAGATTTCAAAGGAAAAATACTCTTTGAAATAGACCTTGTATGCCTCGATGATTGAGGTAAGATTCTCTGAATTTATATTTGTCATATTGCTGATGTCTTGGGTGATTGTTTATATGTGGTGGCGGAATGAGTCTGTTCCCTGTTTCAGATTTCCATCAACCCTTTTTTCCATCCTTCAAACGGACATTTCTCTTTGATTTCGTTGTACAGTTTACAGCAGAAATCAAACAGCTTTTCGGCTTCATGCAGCACTTCTTTATTGTCCAGCAGGGAGAAGATACTCTTTTGTTCCATATTCCGTTTCAGGCTGATGGATATTGCATCCAGCTGGTCTTCATCGGGTAGTGTGATGCAGTCGTATGGCGTTTCTCCGGTGAAGAGTTCACAAACAGTAGGGCAGGTCTTCTGTAACATGGACAACAGCTTTTTCGGTTCCTTGTGATTATATACGCGGTCAAAGAAATGCCCCCAATTACATGTCAGACTGACGGTTTCCGGACCGGTAAGCAGTATACAGACCACACCGTACAGATTTTTTCCGACTTTGATTACCAGCTCCAGGTGGTTTTGCCGGACTACGAAAGTATACCTTTCGCCTGCATAAAATGAGGCACCGGCTCGTGTCGTAATGAAATTTCGCATGTCAGTTATGTTGGTTTAGTGGTTAATGTCTATTGAATCCTCAACTTGCTAGGTCTTGATGTATAATCCTTTACGCACGGCATATACATTTTATCCCAGGAAGTTGTCCCACAAAGATACATCTTCCTACAGAAAAATCATGTGTCAGCATATGTTTTTATGTAGTTCGGATATGGATGTGTAGCATCTTTTTTCTCTCAATACTTCTGCTTGTTGACTTCGTGTTCTCTGTCTCTCGAATCAGGTACATCTCCTTTGTAGCGTGGTTTTCGGTTCATGTGGATGTGGAAGACTCACTGCTGTTGTCGTATCTCTTAATCGAATAGGGTATATAAAATCCGTTCCGGCTGATGACTGGTAAATCAAAGCCGGAACGGATATTGGTTTTCTCATATTGAGAAACATAGATTTTCAGAAACTATTGCTGACCTTTTTATAGCTTTCTCCGTTTATGATTACTCCTTGTGAGCCATTGGCAAAAACAATGACCGGTTGTTCCAGTTGGCTTTGTACGGCTCCGTCCATGTCAATTGTTTCGTTGAATAACAGGTACCATCCCATCTGTTTGCCTTTATAATACACTTCTTGGGTAAACATACTTCCTGTCATTGAAGCGGTTGTCTGTGATACAGTAGCGTAAATTATATTCTTTTCCTGTTTCTGATAGAATGCGTAAGATGTGGTTTGTTCCCCGTTCTGCATCTTTTTCTGTTTCTGGTAAATAAAATCCGTGGATTCTTCTTTTTCTACCAGCCCTTTATCTGTCCTGCTAATCTGGTTACCTGTAGCCAGACGTCCGACTGTTGCTGATACATAAACATTGTTTCCGGTCTTTATGTCTTTCACTTCATACCAGGAGCCTTGTTGGCTGATTAACTCATACATGGCTCCTGTTGAGGCTTTTTCCACGACAGCTGCCGATGTTTGCGGTGCTTTGCGGATGTTGACATCTTGTTTGGTAATTACGACTACCTTGGCAGGTATCTTGTACTCTTGAGCATTTAAGGAACAGAACATGCCTGTGCATGTAGCAAGAATAAGTGATAAAATAACTTTTTTCATAGCGGTTTTTATTTGGTTACTAACAAATTCCGTTTTTTTAATCATCTTCTTACAATAACTGGTTAGTAACAGGTATATGTGATGATATGTACAAATATAGGAAGAAAAGATTGGATTGTTTGAAAAAAGGTCTGAATTTTACTTGGACAAGGATTTGATTCGATATTTTGAGATATTCCTTCAGTAATTTATGTTTCTTCCCTTTGTTAGGCAAGGATGTTTGGTTTATTCATTGGTCGGGGTAGTAAATAACAGTTGTATAGTAACGTGTCGTTCTGTCATTCTGTTAATTCTACCTACCTGTACATCCGAAATTCTACCCCCAACTCAAGGCTTTATATGAAAATCGTATTCTCATGAATTGGTGTGTTGCTGAAAAGATAGGTAAATGGACGTATTGATAGATGATGTCCGATAGACGGCTAGAAAGTGATGTTCGTGTGCTTATTTTATGGTCGTATATGAGATAAAATGTAATTTGAAGAACGCTCCGGAATCTGCTTGTTCCAGATCCAGATTCACTTCATTTTGCTTCTATCCCAGAACGTCCGGATGTTTGACTGCATGTATCTTCGGGTTTAAGCGGAAAGAATTAGGCGTTTAACTGCATCTGTCTAATCGTTTTCCGTGGGAGAAACTTTGCTGGATATGTTAATTAAATGTGTGTGTTTAACAGATGAGGCTATTATACTTCTGATATTTGCAGCTACGGGAAACTGGATATTAACGTTCTTGTACTGATTGATGGATTTTGGATGAACCTCAGGTTGTTGATTTGGGTGAATTATGGGAAAAATGTCGGATATTCCTTTTGTTTAGTGATAGAATGATAGCTCGTGGCATGTTGGTTATCCGTAGGTGATTCGAGGATTCCAACAGCTACAGATAGGGAAGCGTTATACTACTTTCAGGTATTGTGCCATAACGGGCTGATGCAGCTTCCAGGTGATGTTCATCGGAAAATTGCCGTGTGAAGAGACATAATCTACCAGACCGAAGCAGTGGAAAGGTGTAGTATTTCCGAAACCATCTTTCTTTTCTTCGCGTACGAACAGCACAATCTTGTTGTGCTTCTCCGGTTGTCGGGTATAGATTTGGCCTCCCGCATTGTTGTGTGCGTCCGTATTTTTGGATTGCCAATGGAAATAATCCTTGTTGATGATGTAATCATCGTATTGGGTGGAAGGAGAAAAGTCTTTGTCCGATTTGTTCAGCGTCACAAACAGCAAGGTTGTGTTATACTCCGGTAGGGTGAATACTCCTGATACTGAACCTTGCATCCTTCGGTTTTCAGTCTGGCGACCGGTGAGTGTAAAGATTTCCTCACGTGTATAACATCCGTATAACTCTATACCCGGTAAGACGGTATCACCTAACGGAGAGGTGGTGATCTCCAGATTTTCCAGACGGTAGGAAACGATTTCCGCCATTTCCTGCTTGAAGTATCTGTACTCTTCTTCGTGTAAGATGTCCAGTGCCTTATACATGCCTGCGTCCTTGAACTCGGTCTTGTCGATTCGTTCCTGATACAGGTCGTAGTAGAGCATGGTTGTGTAAGATAAGTTCTTCTTATTCAGATATTCCTTGCTCCCTTGGGTAAAGTCTTTCACGAAGTGAAGGAAGGAGGATGTATTGTGATGTACCAGGTTACCCATTCCTTTTTCCAGTCGACGGGTGGTCGGAGTATCTTGGTAACTGATTCGTCCAGCCGCACGTTTGAGCGAAGTCCAGCATTTGTTCTGCGTATATAGGATGCGGATGTCTTGTCCGTTGTTTTCCAGAAACTGGGTGAGGGTGGGCAACTGATGATATGTGTTTATTTCTTTTATCAGTCGTGACTTGTTGTAGATAGCCTGTTGGATGTTGTTCAGGATATGTTCACGGGCCACCTTCTCCATGATGATACTGCATCCTGCGGGCAGGAAGGTGAATCCATCTGTTATCTGTTGGATAATATTCTTTTCCGGTCGAAGGGAGAGGGCACGGAACTTGCCGGCAAAATCGTATTGCTGATTGGCTTGTGCTACGAAATCGAGGACAGTCAGTTCCGTTTTACCTGGGGACAGGCGTAGGCCACGACCTAATTGTTGCAGGAAGATGGTAAGACTTTCGGTGGGGCGGAGGAACAATACCGTATCGACTTCGGGGATGTCCACACCTTCGTTGAAGATGTCTACTACGCAGAGGTAATGTATCCTGCTGTTACGGAGGTCTTCGGCCAATTGCTTCCGTTGTGGCTGTGGAGTATCGCTGGTCAGACTTCGGGCGTTGAATCCGTACCGTTGGAATTGTTCGGCCATGAAATCCGCATGCCGCTTGTTGACACAGAAACACAGAGCCCGGCAGGTGTATTCGTCGGCCAGGTAACGGTGCAGGGCTTCTACGATGTGTCCGGCCCGTTCCGGCAGACAGAGCTTGTCGGCCAGACGTTCGGTGATGTACCGTTGTCCGCTCCAGAGTGATTCATCGCTCAGATCGGTATCATCGGCAATACAGAGGTATTGGAAAGGCGTGAGCAGACCGGCTTGGAGAGCTTGGGGCAGACGTATCTCTGCGCTGATACGTCCTCCAAAGTCCGGTCGGAGGTCTTTGCCATCCATACGTTCCGGAGTGGCGGTCAGACCGATGAGTAACCGTGGATGAAAGTGCGAGAGAAGCTTCCGATAGCTGTCTGCCTGACTGTGATGGGCCTCATCGATGACAATGTAGTCGTAATAATCCGGCGGTAATTGGGCGAACAGCTGTTCGAAGCGGGAATTGAACATGGAGATGGATACGAAGAGATGTCCGTAGTCTTCTGCCGATTGCGGTTGGTAGTTGCCCACCCACAAAGAGCCGAAATTAGTATCCTGTAATACACTGCGGTAAGTCTTCAGGGATTGACGAAGAATTTCTTCCCGGTGAGCAGTAAAAAGGATGCGGCTCTTACGGTTTTCTTGTACAGCTTGTCGCCGGAAGGTCAGGTAATCGAAAGCGGAAATGACGGTTTTTCCGGTTCCAGTAGCGGCCACAATCAGGTTCCGGAAATTCTGCCGTTCTTCGCGTTCCACTTTCAGACGGTCCAGTATTTTTTTCTGATGCGGAAGTAGGGAGAAACGTTGGTAGACAAGGCTATCGGCTTTTTCCCGAAAGCTGTTCCGTTGGAGTTCTTCGTTGAATTTCCGGATGCCTCCGATGCGGAAGTCCTCGAAATTCGGGCTGTTCCAATACATATCGAAAGTGGCCAGGGCGGTCTTGATGATGTGCGGATTTTCTACGCTGGTGACGCGCATGTTCCACTCCAGTCCGTCGGTCTGGGCGGACTTGGACAGGTTGGATGAACCGATGTAGGCCGTATGCATACCGGAATTCCGTACAAAGATGTAAGCTTTGGCATGCAGACGTTCGATTTCGGTCTGGTAAGAAATTCGGATTTCGGTATGAGGAAGCTGGGACAACTGCTCGATGGCCTTGCCTTGGGTGGCACCGCAATATGTTGTGGTAATGATACGCAGGCGGGTCCCTTCGCGTTCACAGAATTTTTTCAGATCTTCAAGAAGGAGACGAAGACCGGACACTTTCAGGAAAGAGACGATAAAGTAAATTTCATCCGCACTGGCTATTTCCCGCCTGATTTCTTCTCCCAGTGACAGGGCACTGTTTCCGCCGGTAAACAGGTTGCTTACCCGGAAACCTGATTGGGGACGGATTGTTTCGGAACGGCTGTTTTGCTGGAGCAGGTTCTTTTCTTGTGTCATCACTTCCATCAGCAGGTTCGAGGTGTCGGTGATCTGTACATCTTCTATCAGTCCGTACTCTGTCAGAATGCGGTTGATGATTGCCATGCGGTCCTGCAGGTCTTCCGTTTCCTGAAGCTTCTGCCGGATGGCTTTGGCCAGGTAGTCCGCCAGCATTTGTGGAGCTTCGGTATTGTCTATCTCTTCACGTACACAAACCAGGTTTTCCGTTTCGGCAGTGCGTATCTCCCGCTCCATTCTCTGATTGATGATGTTTTCGTATATCCCCTTCTTCAGCATAATAATCGGATTTATCGGCTGAAAATACAAAATATAATGATATGAAGGGCGATTTTGGAGGGAAATTGGTAGGAAATGTGGTAAATTGATTTTAGGGTTGTTCAGTAATATGGATGCATTCGGGCAGGCTGACCCCGTCCCTACCATGAACGATGACTCATCAGCAAAAGAAACTTGGTTTGCTGTTTTAAGGTGAAAAAATCAGTGACTTTATCCATCTGAGGCCGGAAATCAGAATTCGCAGAATGAATATCAGGAGAAGCATCAATGATTCTTTATCGCCTTCACCACTTCCACATCGGCCGGCAACCAATTTACATTGTCCAGTTCCTCCAACCGTAGCCAGGCTGCATTCTCATGTTCCTTCAGTTCCAGGTGACCGGAGCGGACGGAGCAGAAGAAGCAGTGCATGGTCAGGTGAAAAGCAGGGTAGGGGTATTCTACCGTGGTGAGGAAAGTATCGACTGAAATTTCCGTATCGAGTTCTTCGCGGATTTCCCGTTTCAGAGCTTCTTCACGTGTTTCACCGGGTTCCATTTTTCCTCCGGGGAACTCCCAAAAGTCTTTGAATTCGCCATAACCGCGCTGGGTGGCGAAAAATTTTCCGTTGTGGCAGATGACCGCCGCTACTACTTCTATCTGTTTCATGTTCTGTTTTTATTCGTGTTTAGTATTCCATGGAAGCTCCTTCTTTGTCGATGCTCCAGAAGGGAATGTTACGGGCATCAGTAAATTCCTTCATTCGGGCAGCCGATTCGAAACCGCTCGCCACAAAGTGCATGGGAACGAACAATCCTACCTGGAAGCGTTCGATGAACTGTCGTCCGCCCCGGGTATAACCGTTGCCGATGCGTCCGTCTACGGGAAACATCGCTATGTCGAAACGGTCCGTGAGTTTCCGGATATCCTTCAGCTCTCCCAGAAACAGTTTCTCTTCCTTTTCCGGGTCGATGTCCGTACCGAACTCGGGACTATGGATGAGGCCTCCCTGATAATCGTCGGTCAGGAAGCGGGCATACCAGTTGTTCAGGTCGCCTGCATGGAAGACGAAGCGTCCGTCCGTTTCGATGACCCATGATACACCGCTGTCGTTACTGCCTGTAGCGGTTACGTGGAGGCATTCGTCCTGCCAGGTTCCACCTTTGGCCAGCCACACATCGGCCTCTTCCTTCCGCGCGCGGCGCCGTTTCAGGATGTCTTTCGAAAGGATGTATCGGATATTGGACTTTTCGGCTTTCCAGGAGAAAATGTCACGGTTGAAATGGTCTTCGTGGAAGTGGCTGGAGAAGACATACATCGGTTTATCCGACTTCAGAAGCCGAGGGACGACGTGGGCAGGGTCCATCCAGTAGTCGAATACCAGGATGCACCGGTCTGTCTCGAGGGCAAAGCCGCTATGGAAAAGATAGGTCAGTTTCATAAGTTTATCGCATGAGGAGGCAAAGGTACGGATTGTTGGGGAGATTCCGGCAATGTCCGGGCATCATTTATTCCAGGTAACCTTCCTGTTCGTAGACCCGCCGGTAGCGATGGATCATTTCTACAAGCGGTTCCAGACGAGGGTCGGTGACTTTCATCTCTTTATAGTAGGCGTACTGCTTATTGTACAATGTACTGTTGCCGTTCTTCAGCCTTTCTTCCAGATCTGTCGGTACGAAGAACGAGGCCCGGTTTCCCAGGAACCGATAGAATTCAGTCAGGTAGATGTGGATACCCGCCAGGTCGAAATCGCCGAAATGCTTCTATCCATCGGGACAGCGTCGCTCCGCCGGTATACCGGTTGCCGATGTACTGCATGCAAGCCTCCGCATCAATGAGGCGGTAAGATTTCCGGCTGCCTTTGGACAATACACTGAGCAACCCCTCTTCCAGCAGTTCCTGGGCTATCCAGGAGGGAAGGGTACTGGAAGGAAGGGTTTCTCCCTCCAGCATCCGTTGGATTTTTCGGGCTATGGAAGCCGACAGTCTTCTGTTTTCCATGTATCTGTTTATTTTTTACGGGTCAATAACGGAACGACGTGGGTATGGCTTTGCTCGTCCTTGCTCAGCAGGTAGCATGGCATATTCGGTCAGTTTCAAAAGTAATGATTCGAAAAAGGATTATACCAGTTTCTTCCCGTCGGCAAAAGCGTTGCCAACCTGTTCGCCCAGTACCAGGTATTTGTGGTGGATGGGGTCGTATGTAATCGGCTTCAGTTTTGTCGGATCGATTTTCCCGTTTTCATCCAGGATTTCTTCGGAAGCTGATACATTGACGATGCTTCCTACCAGCTGGCAGGTTTCCGGATCGTACGAGAGGAGTTCGCATTCCAGTGTCATCGGCAGTTCCTCGATGATAGGAGCATTGACATATATTGATTTCTGGGTGTGGAAGCCGGCTTTCTGTAGCTTGTCGGGCTCCTTGTTGCCCGAAACGATACCCACGTAATCGCAGGCGGTCACAAACTCGGCCGTGCCCATGCTTACGGTGAAGGCTTTGGTGGCCAGGATATTCTGCGTGGTCTTGTGGCCTTCGGACAGGCAGATGCCCACTTCATTGTCTGTATAGATACCGCCCCAGGCCGCGTTCATGGCATTGGGGACACCGTTCTCGTCGTACGCAGCCACGATGAATACGGGCATGGGGTACAACCAGGTTTTTGATCCGAAATTCTTTCTCATAGAAACTGTATTTAAAAGGTTTTTATCCGTCGTTTAAAAGACATGTAAAGCCCGTATCCGATGACTCTCAACAGGGAGTTGACGGGGAAACCTGACAGACCATCCGCATGGATTTTCTTTCTGGTTTCAATATTCGTTACGTCTTCCAGTTTCAAAGGTAGTGAAAAATGCCTATCTTTATCCACGTTTTTCAATTTATTCAAATATGGCAAAGAAAGAATACATCCAGGCCAACAAAGATTGGCTGGCGGCCAAGGCTGCCGAAGAAGGGGTGCAACCGTTGCCCAAAGGCATTTATTATAAGGTATTGACGAAGGGAGCCGACGATGGCAAGCATCCTACTCCCCGGAGCATCGTGACAGCCCATTATAGCGGTTGGACCATCAACGGCAAGAAGTTCGACAGCAGTCGGGGTGGAGCTCCCATCGCATTCCGGTTGAGTGACTTGATAGAAGGGTGGATTATTGCCATGCAGCAGATGTGCGTTGGCGATAAGTGGGAAGTTTACATCCCTTCCGAAATGGGATATGGCAAGTTCTCACAACCCGGTATTCCCGGCGGTTCGACCCTGATTTTCGAAATCGAACTGTTGGGAATCGCTTAAAAAGACAAAAGGTTCCGGCCTCGGTTTTGATGCGAAAAGTGTAGGAATAGATTCTGACGAACAATGAAGATTGTTTCGATGAATTATTAGAATCGTGCATTTTGCAGGGATTCGATGAGATAAAAAATCCGGCCTTAGTTTTGATGCGAAAAGTGCAGGAATGGATTTCGGCGAAAAGAAGCGCAGGCTGTTTGAGCGAAGCGAGTTCCTGCGCTTTCGACGAAAACTGTTCCGGAGCCGCCTCAAAACGGAAGCCGGTGTTTTTTCTTTTTGTTAGCTTTTTCTTTTTGACACCAAAAAGAAAAAGTAAAATCATACCCCCGTTATCGCAACCTTAATCACCCCATCCAGACGATTTTCGAAAATGCGGTAAGCCTCTTCAATTTCATTCAGTGGGAAACGATGGGTGATGAGAGGAGTCGTGTCAATCTTCCCTTCAGCTATCAGCTGGAGAATCTCGGCACAATCACATCCGTCCACGCCGCCGGTCTTGAAGGTAAGGTTCTTGCCGTACATGTCCGGTAGCGGAAGTATCTGTGGCTGGTCATAGAGGGCTACAACGGTGACGATGGCATTCGGACGGGCACATTCCCACGCCAGGCGAAACGTATCTTCCGCTCCGGCCACTTCAATCACCACATCGGCACCCCCGTGGCTGCTGTGCTGCCGGACATATTCCTTGCAGGCTTCCGGTCCGACTACGGAAACATCGGGATAATGTTCCCGGACGAAGCGGGCACGTGCTTCCGATTGTTCGCAGACGATGATGCGTTCCGGATGTTTCAGCAGGGTACAGAGTAGGGTACAGATGCCCGTAGGGCCGGCTCCGATGATGAGTACCGTATCTTCTTCCTTGATTTCCGAGATGCGGGCCGCCCAGAATCCGGTCGCCAGGATATCGCCTACGAAAAGCGCCTGTTCGTCGGTTACTTCGTCGGGGATGCGGTTCAGTCCCTGATCGGCATGGGGAACACGGACATATTCTGCTTGTCCTCCGTCGATGCGGCAACCCAAGGCCCATCCGCCGTCCGGGTCTTCACAGTTGTTCACGTATCCGTGCCGGCAGAAGAAACATTCTCCACAGAAGGTTTCTACGTTGACGGTTACCCGGTCGCCGGGTTTTACGTTGTGTACGTCTGCGCCGACCTGTTCCACGACACCCACCATTTCATGGCCTACCGTAATGCCGGGTACGGCACGTGGTACACTTCCGTGTTTGATGTGGAGGTCGCTGGTGCAGATACTTCCCAGGGTGACGCGTACCAGAGCATCCTTCGGGTCTTTCAGTTGAGGAACGGGTTTCTCCAGCAGGGAGAATTTGCCGTGTTCGATATAGGTATAGGCTAGCATGATTCTTTTATTTTAAGTTTTTCAAAAGTACTCAGAATCTCTGAAAGTGTCAATTTCTCCGATGAAAAAACTTCTGTGTCAGCTTTTTCTCTTTGATAAATCCGTTTTTATTCGCTACCTTTGACTGATGGTAGATAATTGCTTTTACTTTTTCTTTTGGGCGGCCAAAAGAAAAAGTAACAAAAAGAAAAACCGCCGGCTTCCGTTTTGAGGCGGCTACGAATTGTTCTCCGTCGGAAACGCAGGAACTCGCTTCGCTCAGACAGCCTGCGTTTCTTTTCGCCGGAAAACGATTCTTCGCTTTTTCGCCTCAAAACTAAGGCCGGAACCATGATTCTTGTTGTTACAGTTCTATTCTATTATGGAAAAACAGCTTTTTCATGTGATAGAGCCGGAATTATGATTGTTGTTTTTTACAGCAACGTTAATACATAAGAATACCAAACGATGAAAGACTTTGCAGCGATTGATTTTGAAACCGCCAACAGCGAGCGGACGAGTGTCTGTAGCGTAGGCGTAGTCGTAGTACGTAACGGCGAAATAGTGGATTCCTTCTATTCCCTTATTCAGCCGGAGCCGAACTATTATACCTATTTCTGTACGCGGGTGCACGGACTCTGCCGGGAAGATACCGACTCTGCTCCGGTTTTTCCGAAGGTCTGGGCGCAGATCGCTCCGCTGATAGAAGGACTTCCACTGGTAGCACACAACAAATCGTTTGATGAAGGTTGCCTTAAAGCGGTGTTCCGTTGTTATTGCATGGATTATCCCGATTATACGTTCTACGATACCCTTTGGGCTTCCCGTCGTGCCTTCCCGAAAGCAGAGAACCATCAGCTTCATACGGTAGCGGCCCTTTGCGGTTACCGGTTGGAGAATCATCACCATGCCTTGGCCGATGCGGAGGCCTGTGCGTGGATAGCGATGAAAATACTCTGATTGACAGCTGGCTAAGTGGTTGGACCTGTTCAGCTTGTAACAGCCGGTTGAAAAAGAATAGGGGGATGTTGCGATGTTGAAAGTCGATGGAAAGTGTTTCTTTCAAATAGCAGAGAGTCCGGTTCTTTTGTGTGGAGAGTTCTTGTCTGAAAATCCCCGAAAATGAAAAATGGAACAATTGGGGTCCTGATTTCGTGGGTAGATTCTCGAAAAATTGGCGAAAAATAAAAAAAACAGACCTTGTAGGGATGAGTGGTTTGTCGTTATTTTGCACCGTGAAAAACTGAGAAAAATAGAGAAAATTTAAATAATGATGAGAAACGTCTTTTTAAATGCCGTGGGAGTATGTGCGATGCTCTCTTTGATGGCTTCCTGCTCTTCGACGGAGGACAGTCCAATGAATAACGATGGTTATGGAACTGTCAGTCTGAATATTTTAACCGATACACAGTTTGAATCCAGAGCGGTGGATGAATCAGCTTATTCCAATCTGGATAATTATACGGTGCAAATTTTGAAAGATGGAAAGGTGGTTAGTGGTATGGAGTGGAAATATGCTGATATACCGGAGGAAGTGATAGAATTGACTAATGGAGGTTATGAACTGAAAGCTTTCTATGGAGAAGACAAGGCTACTTCTACTACCGGGATGTATGTTGAAGGTATTAAGACGTTCAATGTTAATAGTGATCAGTCACAAGTAGAAGTGACTTGTCAGCCTGTTTGTGCACGTGTGAAAGTAGAATTTGATACAAAAATGGCTGAATACTATCAGGATTATTCGGTTGCTTTCCATACTTTAGCGATAGCGAATGAGAATGCTGATCTGGATGCTTCGTTTGTTTGGACAAAGACTAATACAGATCCTGTTTATTTAAAGGTTAGTCAGAAAGAATCAGTGAAAGCTGTGATTACATTGGTAGACAAGAAAAGTAAAACTACTACAATTGATAAGTCATACGAATTGAGCCCCAATGAAGCTTTAAAGATGAAGATTGTTCCAACTGTATCGCAAGGTAATTTGGGTATTGTCATCGATGTTGATGAAACCACCAATGATATTCCAGTGGATATTGAGATTCCTTCAGAATGGGTAGACGAGAAAGTTGAAACAAAATAAAAATAATACTGATGAAAAAAATTCAAACAATGATATATGTAGCCGGTATGCTGATGGCGGCCGGTCTGGCTTCATGTGAAATGAAAGATGAGCTGAAAGGTAATACAGAGATTGTTTATTCTGAAGTGGGATATCTGGATTTGGGAGTCGCTGTTGGGCAAGGCTCTTCTCGTGCAGAGGATTCTTCTGTTAGTGCCAACGATTTTCCTGTTGAGATTGTGGGAACAGATGTAGAGTATACCAAGATTTTTGAAAGTTATGAAAAAATGTTGGAGGAATCACCGATTGTTTTGCCGGTTGGAAACTATACGGTTACAGCACATACCAATGGTATTTTGGAAGCAGTGATGGATAACCCCTATTATGGCGGTCAGACTCCATTAACCATTAAGAAGGATGTAACAGAGACAGCCGAAGTGGTGTGTAAGATGGAAAATACCAAAATTCAGATGGTTTATGATACAGAATTCTTGAATACCTTTGATACATGGGATATTACTGTAACAGATGGTAGTCAGCATATTTTGACTTACACAGAAGCCGATAAAAATCCAAAAGCAAAATATTGGTTGATTCAAGAAGGGGTATCTGCCATTAAAGTACAGATAGAGGCGATAACTAAAGACAGTGTAAAGGTTTCTGAAACCCGTTTGATTTCTAAACCTGAAGATGCAGATTCTGAATTTTGGGGCGGTTCAGACGACCTGAAGATCACTATGACGCCTGGGGATCCGGATGCGAATACCGGCGTTGGTGGAATAGAGGTTAAAGTGGAAATTACTTTTACAGAAAAAGATGAGACTGTAGAGATTCCGGTGGAAGGTGATGATGAAGTAACGGAACCTAGTGAGCCGGAGAAACCAGGAGATGAAGAAGATACGGAAGATTCAGAAGAAGAAGGTCCTTCTGTTATTATTCCACAAAGCACATACATATTACCAGATGATGCTTCGAAAAATGCAAATGTTACGATTAAGGCTGAAGCTGGAATAAAAAGTGTAATGGTTGTGATAAAGGCAGATAATAATAGCTTTGAAGATGCTTTAGGATTATTGGAAGGAGTAAATTTTTCAACTGGCGTAGAATTAGTTGGTAATAATTCTTTGGAAGAAATATTATCATATATAGCTCCAGGCTTAAAGGTTCCAGCAGCAGGTGACACTGAATATATTTTCCCTGTTGGCGCTTTTTTTGAGGCCCTTTCTAGTTTAGATGCAACTGAGACATCTGGTCATGAATTTATTATTACTGTAAAGGATAATAAAGAGAATGAAAAAGGATCAAGTTTAAAGGTAAAGGTTGTAAAATGATACTATGAGCCGTATTTATTATATATTAATTGCAGTTTTTCTTTTTTCTTCATGCCAAAAAGAAGAATTCTTAAGTGACTCCGTAGGTTATCTTTGTCTTAATATTGGAGAAAGTAATTCTACTAATAGTCGAAGTGAAGTCCCAGAAAATTACCAGCCTAAACAAATTGCAGTTCAGATATTGAATGCTAAAAATAAGGTGGTGAAACAGACAGATGATTGGGAAATGTGGAAGGATTCGTTGTTGACTCTAAATACAGGGACTTATACCATCAAAGCATCTTCAAATGGCTTTGATGGACAAGCTGCTGGGTTTGATATTCCTTATTATGTTGGTTCAGAAACTGTAACTATCGAGAAAGGAAAGCAAGTGACCAAAAAAATTGTTTGTACTTTAGCCAATGTAAAGGTGACAGTTAAATTTGATAAAGAGTTTGTCAGTAAATTCAAATCTGTATCAGTGCAGGTCGGTGATACGTTAGGAAAGAATGTCCTTTTATTTGATACTTGTGAAACCCGTTCAGCATATTTCCCAGTTGCTCCTTTGTTTGCAGAGGTTGCGGTACGTAATAATGATGGAGTTAGCCATAAATTGAAAAAAGTGTTTTCTGAAGTGAAAGCTCGTGATCATTATATCTTGAATTATAAATTAGCGGAGTCCGGGAAAACTAATATCACGGTTACACTTGACCCTACCACCAATAAATTCGAATATGTTTTTGCTGTATCACCAGAAGCAACTAATCAAGCTTCGTTAGTAGCAAATCCTTGGAGCAATTTTGTGTTTGTGGAGGCAAATAATATAACCGTTGGTAGTGGGATAACAATTGATCCAGCTCAGGTAAAATTTGAATATAAGGAAAATTCAGCCAAGGAATGGTCATCTGTATCAGCGGTGCAAGAAGGTGAGGATTATACAGCTAAAATTTCTGGATTGAAGCCTGCTACTACTTATACTTACCGGATGGTATGTGGAGATGTGTTTGAGTCGGCATCATCGGAATTCACTACAGAATCCGCTACCGTTTTATATAACGGTAACTTTGATTCCTGGTATCAGTCTGGAAAGACGTGGTATGCTGTAGCAGAAAGTGATTTTGCTAAAGGTTCGTTTTGGGATTCCAGCAATCCGGGTACCACACAGGGAGCTGGGTCGTTAGTGAATATTAATCCAACTCAAGGTAATAGTTCTGTTGTGCATACTCCTGGAGGTAAATCCGCTGAGTTGAAATCGCAATATAAGGTTAAATTTGCGGCAGCCAGTCTGTATGCAGGTTCGTTTGGGGGATTGGTTGGCTTAAGTGGTGCGAAGATTAATTTTGGACAGCCTTTTACTTCCCGTCCAACTGCTTTGCATGGCTGGTTCCAATATGCGCCTAAATCTATCGGTTATGTGGGCAATAATCAGCCGAGTGGTACAGTAAGTAAAGGGGATCCGGATATCTGTTCCATTTACATCGCATTGGCGAAGAAAACCTATACCATTGACAATACGGATACCAGTACTTTCATTCAGTTTGAGACGGATGATAATATCGTCGCTTATGGAGAATTACCTGCCAACCAATGTGTGGATACCGGCGGACAATGGAAGGAATTTACCATCGATTTGAAATATAAAACATTGGATTGCCCGAAAGATATGTATCTCATATTGGTGGCTAGCTCTAGTAAATACGGTGACTACTTTACTGGAGGAGATGGTAGTACAATGTATTTGGATGATTTTGAACTGGTGTATGGTGATGAACCGGTGATGTGGAAATAATGAATATCTTTTTGTAAGATACAAAACCCTTTGGCTTTTCTTTATAGGAAGACCAAAGGGCTTTTGAGGTAATATAGATGGATTGAATTTTAAATAAAAGACTTGTTAATGAAAAAAAACATATTGCTGGTTTGTGTATTCTTGATAGTGGGCATTTTAGTAGCTTCTGCACAGAAGCGTAAAATACAGCGGATTGATCGTGAGGTGCAGGAGCGGGTATTTATTCCCAAAGGCCAATGGATGACTGGAGGTAGTGTTTCTTATTCGGAACACGAGGAAGATAACCTGAATTTTCTGGTATTGAAAGATTTCGAGGCTTTGGGTTATGATTTCAAGGTGAGTCCCTACGTAGGATACTTTTTCCGTGACAACATGGCGGCTGGTGTGCGTTTTACATATAGTCGCGATTATCTGGATTTGGGAAATGCGGATATTGACTTGGGAGATTTGACTATTTCATTGAAGGATTTGTATTACTTGGAGCATAAATATTCGGCTTCCGGTTTCTTGCGTACATATATGCCTATCGGGAACAGTAAGATTTTCGGACTTTTCAACGAAGTCCGTTTGACTTACAGTTACGGTGAAGGTAAAAACTCTACGGGATCGGGGACAGAATATGATGGTACTTACCAGACTACTAATAGTGTACAGATTGGTATTGCTCCGGGACTGACCGCTTTTGTGACTAACTTTGCGGCTGTAGAAGTTTCGATGGATGTGATGGGTTTTGATTTCAAGTGGGTGGAACAGCAGACCAACCAGGTAGAAACCGGTAAACGTCGTACTTCTTCCGGTAACTTTAAAATTAATCTGTTTTCCATTAACATCGGTATGACGTTTTATTTATGATAAGTATGAAAATGAGATATTGTTTTGATTGGATGAAAATCAAAAGGAATGTAGATGGACAACGGATAGTGGGAGCATTGGTGTTGTTGCTGACTGTGGTTTCGTGCGCTATCGAAAATGATATTCCATATCCTATTGTGGAAGGTCGTATTACTGCTTTTACAGTGGAGGGTCAGCGTGCTGCTGAAGGTGAACAGAATATAGCGGCTAACATTGATGCAAAGGCGCGCACTGTGACTCTCTATGTAAACGATTCTGTAGATATTTCCCGTCTGAAGATTACTCAATTGGTTTGTAACCCGACAAATGCTACATTGTTGGTAGATGGAAGTCTGTGTGAAGATGAGTCAAAGTTTCCTTCTACAGGATTTTCGTCTTTGGACAGCATTCCTATTTCTTCGAATACCCGAATGGATTTTACCAATCCGGTGATGTTTACTTTGCGTACTTATCAGGATTACGTGTGGACCGTATTTGTACAGCAGATAATCAATCGTGAGATAGATGTTGTAGGGATGACTGATTATGTAATCGATGAGAGTACACATACCGTATTGATTTGGGTTGCTGATACCGAGGATTTAAACAATTTGCAAGTAAATAAATTGGACTTGGGAGGAGAATATGGGGAAGTATATCCTGATCCGACTACAATTAAAGACTATTCTACCAACCAAACCTTTTATGTGCGTTACAATTGGGAAGGAGATGCAGTGCGAACCGCATGGACAGTAAAGGTTCGGAAAAATTCTGAAGGAGGGGGAACATCGACTCCTACTACTAATGAACTGTCTGTTAATGCCTGGAGCAAACATGCTTACGTTTCTGTGAAAGCAACTTCTGCTGATGGATGGACGGCAGAGTATTCGGTAAAAGGAAAAGACTCTTGGAGTTCTGTAAATACAAATGTGAATGGAAATCTGTGTGAAGCAACCTTGAAAGGGCTTTCTTCTGGTACGACTTATACTTGTCGGATGAAAGATAAGGAGGGGAATGTTCAAGTAACTTCTGATTTTACTACTGAATCCGCTACTGCTTTATATAATGGTAACTTTGATTCCTGGTATCAGTCAGGTAATACGTGGTATGCTGTATCAGAAGGTGATTTTACAAAAGGTTCATTTTGGGATTCCAGCAATCCGGGTACCACACAGGGAGCTGGGTCGTTAGTGAATATTAATCCAACTCAAGGTAATAGTTCTGTTGTGCATACTCCTGGAGGTAAATCCGCTGAGTTGAAATCGCAATATAAGGTTAAATTTGCGGCAGCCAGTCTATATGCAGGTTCGTTTGGGGGATTGGTTGGCTTAAGTGGTGCGAAGATTAATTTTGGACAGCCTTTTACTTCCCGTCCAACTGCTTTGCATGGCTGGTTCCAATATGCACCTAAATCTATCGGTTATGTGGGCAGTAATCAGCCAGGTGGTACGGTGGGTAAGGACGATCCGGATATCTGTTCTATTTACATCGCATTGGCGAAGAAAACCTATACCATTGATAATACGGATACCAGTACTTTCATCCAGTTTGATACGGATGATAATATTATCGCTTACGGAGAGTTACCTGCTAATCAATGCGTCGATACCGGTGGGCAATGGAAAGAGTTTACCATCGATTTGAAGTATAAAACTTTGGATTGTCCGAAGGATATGTACCTCATATTGGTGGCTAGTTCCAGTAAATACGGAGACTACTTCACTGGAGGAGATGGTAGTACAATGTATCTGGACGATTTTGAGCTGGTATACGGTGAAGAACCGGTAATGTGGAATTGATTATATGGAATAGCATTAAGAAATAACTTATGAATATGTTCTTATCAACAAAGAAATTATGGATTGGTATGGCTTTGGTAGCATCCTTGGGATATTCCTGCCAGCATGAAGATGGCTTGGGCGTAGAAGCTATTACTGGTTTCAAGGTTGCATTGGTGGACGAACCTTCTGTTACCGAAACCCGCTCCACTCCCCAAGAACTGGGAAAACCTACTGTGGACAAGTTCAAATTGAAAATAGCGAACAGCGCGACTGGAAAATCCATCTATGACGCAGGCTACACCAAAGACATTATCAAGGCCTCTGCCGGTGTGTATGATGTGACAGCCTCTTTCGGAGACAATGCGGTATTGGCTTACGATGCTCCGTATTATGAAGGAAAGAAGGAAGATATAGCCATCGAAGAGGGAGATACCGCTTCGGTAACTGTGGAATGTGCTGTCGCCAATGCGTTGGCTTCGGTAACTTTCGAAGATTCAGACAAATTCAAAGAACTTTATTCCAGTTATGCCGTGGAAGTGGCTGTAGAGAACTCTTCGTTGAAGCTGGGGGACGGAGACAAGCGAAGTGCCTATTATCGGGCTGACTCGAAGCCGACTTTTACCTTTAAAGGGGTTTTAAAAGCGAACGGAAAGTCGGTGGAAGCACTGTTGGAGGATAAGACACTCAGCGATCCGGCTACTTTTGCTGCCAAGGCTCATTGTCGGCTTACTTTGGCATTGAAGGAAATGGTACCGGGTATCATTCCTACCATTGTCAAGACAGAAGTAGATACTGTGACTGTTTCGGAAACTCTTCCAATGGAATGGTTGCCTGCTCCGAAGGTAAGTGCGACCGGTTTCAGCGAGAACAGAACCCTGGATGTGTATGAAACTGCTCCAACAGAAGCAAGCATTGATTTCGATTTGTCTTCACCGCTTCAAGACATGGATTTTTCGGTAAACTTTGCAGATGAGAACTTGCAATCACTGAACGGGGATTATACCTTGTCTGCTTTAACAAACGAGCAACGGTTGGATTTTATCAATGCCGGTATTGATATACCAATTATTGGGGAAAATAAACCTTCTGTGAGGTTCTCCAATACATTGACCGGTGCGCTTCTGGCAACCAACGAAGGGGTAGTGAACAATACCTTTACACTGAAAAGTGTCAAGGCGAATGACCGTACCAATGCAGACGGTGCTTTGACTTATACCATCGCTACACATAAGCCGGAGTTTACGGTATCGGTACTTCCTGGAAATATCTGGACAAAGGAGTTTACAGTGGAAGAGATTACTGTGGAAGAAGGAAAAGGAGATTTGAATACTCTTAAAGAGAAGTTAGTATATCAATATAGTGATGATGAGGGTAGCTCCTGGAAAGATTTAAATGATACACGGAGACAATTTTTTGACGTATGTCCTGAGACAAAAAGTTATTTAGTACGTGCTGTGTATCGAAATGAAATAGTATCAGAAATTAATAATGTAGAATTAGAAATTCCTACACAATTGCCGAATTCTGGAATGGAAGACTGGTATATAGAGACTAAAACGAAATCTGGTACATGGCCTTTTAAAGATAAAACATATTATACATACCATCCTTATACCGAAGGTGCAGGAGATTCTTCTTGGTGGGATACGAACAATGATAAGGCCCAAGGAGGAACTTATGCTTTAGGTATTTGGTATGAAGGTTGCTTTGCTTCATGTGTGAGCTATACGGAGGATGCTCATGAAGGTTCCAAAGCTGCACTCATGTATGTATCCGGCTGTGGAGACGGATATGCTAATACACCTGTCACTTATGTGGGTGGAGCAATGGTAGGAAGTCTGTTCATTGGCTCTTATAATTCAGGTATAGTTCAAGGGCATGGCTTTGCTTCTCGTCCAACTTCGTTGTCTTTCTGGTATAAGTATAAGCCATATAACACTGATGCATTTAAAGTGGTTATTTTTTTGAAGAATGGTGAAAAAGAGATTGCAACAGGTACGTATGAGCCGCAAGCTTATTCAGAAGAAGATAATGGATATATTCAAGCTACGGTTGATTTTAACTACAGTGATGAAATGGAAAAACCTACAACGATATGTGTACAGTTCTTGGCCTCAAATAAGACATCACTTTCTGAAGATGATTTTGAGAAAGGTACGACTATCACATATCCTGTTGTTGGAAATTGGACTGTACACATGGGAAGTGTGTTGAAAATCGACGACATTTCCTTAGTTTACGATAAGTAAAAAAACTGAAATCATGAAACAAACGATACTATACTTTATAGCAGGACTGTTTTTTCTGACCGGCTGTACCCAAGAAGAACCGTCACTTACAGAAAGTAATCAGGTGGGTTATCTGACAGTAGAAGACCTGACTCTTCAGCAGGCAGAACAGATTTCCGTAGGTTCACGTGCCGTAGACGCGGATTTGTATGTGGAAATAACCGATACAAAAGCTACAACAACATACAATCCCGAAGCAGTACCAGCCAAAATAGAACTGACTACAGGGACTTGTACGGTGAAAGCCTACAATGCTGCCTACAAAGACAATACGACGAATGCTGCCAAGTATTATGCGGAGACAACGGTTGAGATAAAGGAAGGAAAGGTGGAATACCTGTCACTGGAAGTCCCGATGGTGAATTACGGGGTTACATTAAGTCTGCCGGATAACTTTTCGGTCTGGTTTTCCGACTATACCTTCTCCATCGGTAAGAGTGCTGCTACCGAGACATTCAGCTTGAAGGAAGATGAAGTGATATATTTCGATTATCAGAAAGGAGATGTCCTCAGTTATTCGTTAAAGGTAACCAGCAAGGAAGAAGCAGACGGCATGTTTACGCAGACCGGTTCATATGGCTCTGATGAAGGAAAAACTATTGAATCGGGGAAAATCTATCAGATTATCTATAACTGGGAAACGAAAGCATTGGAAATGAACTGATTTCCGTAACAGGGAAAGTCTCAAGCCGTGTCGGTACCTTGTATGAAAGGTTGGCACGGCTTTGTTTTTATCGCTTATTGAAGTGAGGTTATTCTATTACCTCCAGCAGAAAGCTGACCGGCCGGAAGCCGTCGTTGCACGAAATCATGGCCGATTTCTCGTTCTTCATCCATCCTTCGTAGATATTGGTACCTCCGTGAGCCAGTGTCATTACAAAGGGAGACATACTCTGCCAGGCGCTTTCGCAGAGTCCTTCGGGTTTCTCCCATCCGTTGGCAATGAATACCTGTCCCACATGCATGTCGCAGGCATGTTCCATCGGGTTTTCGTATTCTTCCATCAAGTCCTTGTAGCAGGCCATCCGCATAACGGTGATTCTGATTTTCTTCATGGTTGTGAATCTTTTAGGTTCCCCAAAGTTAATGATTCTGTCTAGAAATAACAAAGCTGTCCGAAAGAAGAAAAAAATACCCTATCCCGTTCAGTATATTTCTGAGTAGGATAGGGTATTTTCTGTTATCTGATCAAGATCAGAAGATTTCTATTTCATCAATAAACATATAGGCTTTCTTTCCTGCACCTGAGTGCCATTTCGGAAGAACAGGAGTATTCTTACCGACGACGCGTACATAGCGGGCAGGAGTCTTGTCGAACTTGATTTCCTTGCGCTCCAGGACATTGTTCTTACTGCCTTTCTCCAATACCGGAATGGTGTTGGAAGCTATTTTGCGGAAGTCCTTGCCATCGGCCGATGCATAGACTTCGATTCCCGTCAGACCGAAGATGTAATCGCCCGGAACCAGATAAGTACCGATGGTTACAGCAGAGATTTCTTTTTCTTCCTGCAGGTCGATGGTGGCATCCAGATTTTCGCCGTAGATACCGATGTAGCGTCCGGAACGGTAGTTGTCATCTCCCTTCAGTCCGTCTACCAGCAGATTGGCACCTTTATAAGTATAGTTCGGGTCGGGTGTGCATGCCAACTGGATAGGACGCATGGTCGCCAGGTTGTATTGCAGAGTCTCTTCTACTGTATTGCTTTCTCTGCCGTCTCGGATAGCCTTGGCTTTTACTGTGACAGTATTGCCATCGAGGGTGACCGGTCCGTTATACTGCTGTGAAGCGGCGGTTGGTTCCGAACCGTCTGTCGTGTAATAAACCGGAGCATTGTCGAAAGTGTTCAGGGTAATTGCAGCTTTACCGCCTTCGCCTACCGGATTGATATCCATGGTTACATCTTCGATATCCTGTTTGTAGTGATAACCGTTCAGTGTATAAAGGTCAAGCTGATGGCGGAGGCGTTTCAGGAAACCGTCCAGATTTTTCTTCTCCGGATTGCTCCATTGCAGTTCACTCAGTGCGGCGATACGTGGCATCATCTGCCATTCCATCTTGACACTGTCTTTGGTCCATTCGGTCCAGATACATCCCTGTACCCCGATGATATTTTCTTTTTCTTCAGCTGTCAGTTTTTCGTTGCGTGGTTCGAAGTTGTATACGCGTTCTACGCTGCTGACTCCTTTCAGGCGGTTGTAACCCGGATTACTGAAATACAGGTGGCTGATAGGGCAGATAATGGTCTGATGGCCCAGTTGGGCAGACTTGATTCCTGCCTTGATACCGGTCCAGGCCATGACTGTAGTACTCTTGGCCGGATTACCTTCCAGAATTTCATCCCAAGCCAGCATCTTGCGGCCACGCTTGATGATTTCTTTTTCTACTTCACCCATGAAATAAGCCTGCAACTGGTTCTCCTTGGTGTGTTCCGGTGTACTTTTCAGTTTCAGTTCCTTGATTTTTGCCTGACATTTCGGACATCTTTCCCATTCGTATTTCGGACATTCGTCGCCACCTATGTGTATGTAGGGAGAAGGGAATATATCCATGATTTCATTGATGACATCTTTTGCGAACTGGAGGGTCTTTTCGTTACCGCCACACAATACTTCACGGAAGACACCGAATTTGGTTGCGGTTTCATACGGACCGCCTGTACAGCCCAGTTCCGGATAAGAAGCCAATGCTGCCAGCATGTGTCCCGGCATATCGATTTCCGGAATAACAGTAATGAAACGTTCGGCTGCATAGGCTACAATTTCTTTGGCCTCTTCCTGGGTATAGAAACCACTGACCGGTGTACCGTCGAATTCACCGGAACCGGGAGCTGTGATTGTTTCCTTACGGTGGGAACCGATTTCTGTCAGTTTCGGGTATTTTTTAATCTCGATACGCCATCCCTGATCTTCGGTAAGATGCCAGTGGAAGTAGTTGATGTTGTGCATGGCCAGGATGTCGATGATTTCCTTCAGGTAATCTACCGGGAAATAGTGACGGCCTACATCTACCATGAAACCGCGGAAATCATAAGTCGGGAAGTCTTTGATTGTCCCTGCTGGAAGAGAAGCAAGCGTTTTGCCTTCGGTGATAGGCAGTGCCTTGTAGATGGTCTGGATACCGTAGAAAACACCGGCTTCGGTATTTCCTTTTACCGTAATTCCTTCGGAAGAGATATTGAGTTCATACCCGTCTTTGGCGGTGGCGACGCTTGGGTCCACGCTCAGGGTAATGCCGTTCTTTCCTGCCTTCGTGGAGACCTGTACTTCCGTACCGGTCACTTCTTTGATGTAGGAAGCCAGGAAATGGGCTGTACGTTCCAGCTTTTCATTGCCTTCCGGATAGCAGATAACGGTGGATGAGTTGATGACGAACGGAGCGGCATTGGCTGCCTCTGTAATTTCTTGGGGGAGTGGGATGACATTCAGGTCTCCCAGACTAACTTCTTTCTGCGAACATGCAGTCAGGCAGCACACCAGAAAGGCTCTGGCCGCCCATGTCGTTAACTGTGTCTTTTTCATAATAAGCGATGGTATATATTATTATATTCGGCTACAAAAATAAATAATTTTCTTTTAAAACCCGTGTTTTTTTTAAAATATTTCATATCTTTGCTCTGTTGATTAGAGTTGTTATAAATCTAATAGCTCCTCACTCGCCAACCGGTGTGAAATAATGAGGAGAGAAGACCATGAATTAAATCTAAACATATCATGAAACATTTATTTAGTAAGTCCTATGGAGGACAGATTCTGTGTTTGGGGGCAGCTGCACTGGCCGCTACAACCGCTTCGTGCAGTACCGAAAAGAAAGCACCTGCCAAACAGTACAACATCGTGTATATCATGACAGATGACCACACGGCGCAGATGATGAGCTGTTACGATACGCGGTATATCGAAACACCGAATCTGGACCGTATCGCCAACGATGGTGTCAAGTTCACCAACAGTTTTGTAGCCAATTCGCTCAGTGGACCGAGCCGTGCCTGTATGCTGACGGGTAAGCACAGCCATGCCAACGGTTTTACGGATAATACGACCTGTGTGTTCGACGGTTCTCAGCAGACTATGCCGAAACTGCTTCAGAAGGCCGGTTACCAGACTGCCATCATCGGTAAGTGGCACCTCATCAGCCTGCCTACCGGTTTCGACCATTGGGAGATTGTACCGGAACAGGGTGATTATTACAATCCGGACTTCATAACCATGGATAACGATACCATTCAGAAGCAGGGATACATTACGAATCTGATTACGGATATGAGTATCGACTGGATGGAAAACCAGCGTGACAAGAGTAAGCCGTTCTGCCTGTTCATCCATCACAAGGCCATCCACCGCAACTGGTTGCCGGAACTGAAGTACCTGTCGCTGTATGAAGACAAGACATTCCCGATGCCTGATAATTTTTACGACGATTATGAGGGACGTCCGGCTGCAGCTGCTCAAGAGATGAATATCCTGAAAGATATGGATATTATTTATGATACCAAGATGTATCGTAAAGATAAGGATACGCGCTTGAAAGGGGCTTACGAGGCGTATGTAGGCCGGTTGAATCCGGAAGAAAGAAAGGTATACGACGCCTTCTACGAGCCGCTGATTGAAGATTTCTACAAGAAGAATCCGCAGGGAAAAGAACTGGCGGAATGGAAATACCAGCGTTACATGCGCGATTATGCCAAAGTGGTGAAATCATTGGACGACAACGTAGGGCGTGTATTGGACTATTTGAAGGAAAAGGGCCTGTTGGACAATACCCTGGTGGTCTATACCTCCGACCAAGGTTTCTATATGGGTGAACATGGCTGGTTCGACAAACGCTTCATGTACGAGGAATCCATGCATACACCGTTGATTATGCATCTGCCGAAGGATTTCAAGGCGAAGGGAGACATTCCGCAGATGGTACAGAACATCGACTATGCACCGACATTCCTGGAACTGGCCGGAGCTCCGATACCGGAAGACATCCAGGGGGTATCGCTGGTTCCGTTGCTGAAGGGTGAGAAACCGGCCGACTGGCGTAAATCTCTGTATTATCATTTCTATGAGTATCCGGCAGAACACATGGTGAAACGTCATTACGGTGTACGTACAGACCGCTACAAACTGATTCATTTCTACAACGATATCGATGTATGGGAACTGTATGACTTGAAGGAGGACCCGACCGAAATGCATAACCTCTTCGGCCAGCCGGGATATGAAAAGATTACGGAAGAGCTGAAGGCTGAACTGGTGAAGTTGCAGACGCAGTATAAAGACCCGATTGAGGCAAAACTGAAACAGCAGCAGGAAGCTCAGAAATAATTCGGACTGAACAGTATATAAAAAGAAGAGTGAAGAATCTTGACTTGCTTCGAAGCGCAGGATTCTTCACTCTTTTTCTTTGGAAATTTCCGATATCATTGACGGGGGTAAAAGACGAACGAAGTTTTACTGTAAACGAACGGACGGATTGATTGGTTCGTCCGTTCGTTTGATTCAAAACAAACGTTTGTCTTTTTACCTGTTTGACAGGTATTCAATGGCTTCAGGTAAAGACATCAGTAGAGTGTATCGGTTAACAGGTTGACGAGTTTCTCCAGATATACCCGGTCTGTTTCGTCGAATGAGTTAAGCCGATCACTGTCGATATCCAGTACTCCTTTCACTTCTCCACGGCTGATGATGGGGACTACAATCTCGGAACGGGAGAGGGAACTGCAGGCGATGTGTCCCGGAAACTGGTCTACATCGGGTACTACTTGGGTAGTCTGCTGCTCCCAGGCTGTTCCGCATACGCCTCTTCCTTTTCGGATGCGGTAGCAGGCCACACTTCCCTGGAACGGACCGAGTACAAGCTGTCCGTCGCGAATCAGGTAAAATCCTACCCAGAAGAAACCGAAAGCTTCTTTCAAGGCCGCGGAGGTATTGGCCAATACGCTGATTTCTTCTTTCTCGTCCTGTATAAGTGGAACGAACTGTTCAAGAAATGTCTGATAACGGGTCTCCTTGCTGCAGGAGTTGTCTAGTTTAAAACTTGCTTCCATGTCATTGTAAAAAGAATCTGTCAGATGCGTTCCAGAACCATCTGTATCAGGTTGTTCATCAATTTCTTATAATCGGTGTTGGCTTCTTGGGCTACGCGGTTGGCGATAACCAGGCAGACTGTGGTGGCACGGTGTCCGAGCAACCGTGACAAACCTGCCAATGCGGAACTTTCCATTTCATAGTTGGTGATGCGCAGGCCGTCGTATTCGAAACTGCCAATCTTTTCATTCTGGTGCGGGTCGGCCAACGGAATACGCAGTTGTCTGCCTTGCGGACCGAAGAAACCGCCGCAGGCTACGGTAATGCCTCGTTTCATGTCGGTACGGGCGATACGTTCCACCAGTTCCTTGTCGGAATGGATGGCGTAAGGAGCCGGACAGCACATGTTACCGCTCCATCCCAGATGATTCAGCAGGGCACGTTCCATCGGCAGGTCGCAGACGGCGTTCCGACCTTGGTAGAAATTGAGCAGCCCGTCGAAACCGATGGACACTTCTGAACAGATGTAGGTTCCTATCGGAGTGTCTGGCTGGAGTCCACCGCAGGTACCGATGCGTACGATTTCGAAGGAGCGCAACCGGTCCTTGGTCTCGCGGGTCTGGAAATCGATGTTGGCCAGCGCATCGATTTCATTCAATACGATGTCTACATTGTCGCAACCGATACCGGTGGAGATGATGCTGATGCGCTTTCCCCGGTATGTCCCTGTCGTGGTATGGAACTCACGGCTGACAATCTGGCATTCCACATCATCGAAATACGATGCAATGAGGTCAACACGTGCGGGGTCGCCCACCACGATGATTTTGTCTGCCAACTGTTCGGGCTTGACATGCAGGTGATAAACGGAACCGTCTTCGTTGATGAGCAGTTCCGAAGGAGCAAAATAAGTCTTCATAATTGCAGCATTTATAGGGGTTATTTACCGATTGGTTCGTTGCTGGCCGGATGACTGTCCGGTTTGGCAATGCTGGAACGCATGTCCGTATCGGCTTGTATATTCTTCATCCGGTAATAGTCCATGATGCCCAGGTTTCCGTTGCGGAAAGCCTCGGCCATGGCTTTCGGTACTTCCGCTTCTGCCTGGATGACGTTGGCCCGTGCTTCTTCGGCTTTGGCTTTCATTTCCTGTTCCAAGGCTACTGCCATGGCTCTGCGCTCTTCGGCTTTGGCCTGTGCGATGTTCTTGTCTGCATTGGCCTGGTCTATCTGGAGGGAAGCACCGATGTTGCGGCCGATGTCGATGTCTGCGATATCGATGGAGAGAATTTCGAAAGCTGTTCCGGCATCCAGCCCTTTGCGGAGTACCAGCTTGGAAATGGAATCCGGATTTTCCAGTACGGACTTATGGTTTTCGGACGAGCCGATGGAAGATACGATACCTTCTCCTACACGGGCCAGTACGGTGTCTTCACCGGCACCACCTACCAGTTGGCGGATGTTGGCACGGACCGTGACACGGGCTTTGGCTATCAGCTGGATACCGTCTTTGGCGACTGCTGTTACCGGAGGAGTGTCGATGACTTTCGGATTGACCGACATCTGTACGGCTTCGAATACGTCACGGCCAGCCAGGTCGATACCGGTAGCCATCTGGAAAGACAGTTCAATGTTGGCTTTCGAGGCCGATACCAGGGCATGGACCACTTTCTCTACGTGTCCGCCGGCCATGTAGTGTGCCTCCAGCTCATCGCGGGTAATGTTGCTCAGTCCGGCTTTGTGGGCTTCAATCATGGCCGGTACAATGGTGTAAGGAGGTACATTACGGATACGCATCAGAAAGAGTTGTACCAACGAGATGTGTACGCCTGATACCTTGGCCGACAGCCAGAGGAAAAAAGGTACATAATGGAAGAAAATCACCAGAAAAACAACGGCTGCAATGCCGACGATGATCGGAAAATACATGGGGTCCATAAAGCATTGTGATTTAAGGTAAATAAAAATCAATGATTGATACGCTGTACATATACCACACCGTTACTGATGCGGCTGACCTGAATCGGGGTCCGTTCGTCGATGAAACCGTCGGCCGACTGGACTTCCAGCTGGTGTCCGTTGATTTCGGCATTGCCGATCAGGGTCAGACGGGTGAGGGCGATTCCCGTATCGCCTACCTTCAGGCCGGTGCCTGCCAATGGGTCGGGCCGGAAATCCAGGCTTTTCTTCACTGCCAGCCGGTCTACCGTTTTCGTGCGGACGAACCAGGTGGTAATGGCGACGATTCCCAGAAATACCACTCCCAATGTTATCCATCCGGCTTGGGTGCCTAAGGTGTCGAACGCAAAATAGATTGCATACAGCAGACTGGCGGCAGAAGCAATGCCTGCCACACCGAATCCCGGTATCAGAAATACCTCGGTAATGAAGAGAAGCAGTCCACCGATAATCAAGACAAATAGAATCAGTATATCCATAACCAGTGGTTTAAAAGTGATTAATCAGGAATTGAAAGCCTTATGAACGGGCTTTCAATTCGGTATTACGTACTTCAAAAGTCAATTTCTCTATTTCCTTGTACAGCTCCTGGATGCGTTTTTCCTGATCCAGAATAGCCGGAGTCATGCTGTCTTTTCTTGACTTCTGGGCAGAGGCGTAAGTGTCTCTCTGTTCGTTCAGGGAACGCTTCATCGCCTCCAGGTCCTTCTGCTTCTGCGACAGCTCCTGATAGAGTTTCCGTGCCTCCTTGGACTGGAAATCGTCCAGCACATGATAGGTAATTCCGTCATTGATGATGAAGGTGAAATCACCTTTTGCCTTTTGTTCGTGCTGTTGCTGGTACATGGCTTTGGCCAGCTGTTGTTTGGCCAGCCGTACCTTGTCAGCATTTCCCCAGGTCGCCTGGATGTTCTTCAGGGAAGCGTAGGTAGCCAGTTGTTCTTCACCGGTCAGGTCATAGTCATACACTTCTTTCGAATCGTTAGGAGCGAATACATAGATGCATACTTTCCCTTCGGGTTGGAAGCGGTCGGAAGCGAACCAGCCCAGGTTATTGAAATCATCGATGGCGTACATGTAGTCGTTGTACGGCGAGTTGAACGGCATACCGATGTTGTCCGGCCGTAGGTAGGTGTTGTCTTCCGAGTCGTACCGGGTTACAAAGATGTCGTATCCACCCAGGTTGTCTCCTCCTTGTGCCGCATAATAGACCGTGATGCCGTCTGAATCGACAAACGGATAGTTCAGGTTCGTACCTGTCTCGTTCAGGCTGTTCAGCCGTTCAGGGTCTCCCCAATGGTCGATGAGCATGCTTTGGGCATACAGTTGGGTCTGTCCCTCTTCGTTTTCCTTGGCCAACAGCATCTTGTCACCCATCTCGTTGGTGAAGCTGGTGCAGGTACCTTCGCCGGTAAATTTGATTTCACCGGCCTGAGGGCTTAGCTTGTATGCCTGCAGGAAATCTGTCTTGTCGACAACAAAACTGTCGATGACTGCCACTTTCTCTACTCCGCGGAACATACGTGAGCCGATCCGGAATTTCTCCAGCAGTTCTTCTGCTTCTGCTGTATCCCGCTTTTTCTTCTCCAACCAGGAGATATGTTCCTCCAGGTTGTCTACCGCTTCGTCGAAACGGTACGTATCGTAATAGGCTTTGCCCAGATAGAGGTAGGCATTGATGACTTTTCTTGCCGCACTTTTCTCCAGGTAGGGGATGGACTCCTGCAGTTCTCCGGTTTCGTAGCAGCAGGCTCCATACCAGAAATTGTAGTTGGCGTTCGAAGGAGATTGTTTTACCAGACGCTGGAATACCGGTTTGGCCTGGGCAAATTCTCCGTTCAGAAACATTTTCTGTGCTTCGCTGAGTGTCTGTGCCGATAATCCTCCGGCCAGGAGGAGTCCGCTTAAAGTCAAGATATATGTTTTATTTTTCATCATGATGGGTTCAGTTTAGATTTTGTCAGAAATTTATTCAAAAATACAAAGAATATTGGAATTTCATTCTTTTGGCAGATTCTATTTTTCATTTTCTTGAGTAAATCATTCTTTTCATGTAATTTTGCAGCCGATTTTGAAAAGCTTATGGGAAAACTGACGGAAGAAGCAAAGCTGATGCGCCGCATCGAACAGCGTTTTATGAAAGGAATTGTCCAGTACGGTCTCATTGAAGAAGGGGATAAGATTCTGGTGGGATTGTCGGGAGGGAAAGATTCGCTGGCCCTGCTGGAGCTGTTGGCCCGCCGTTCCCGGATTTATAAGCCGAGGTTTTCTGTGGTGGCTGTCCATGTAGTTATGACGAACATTGCCTACGAGTCGGATATGGATTATCTGCGTACGTATGCCGAAGGATTGGGAGTCCCTTTCGTCCGTTACGAGACATCGTTCGACCCTTCGACGGACAACCGCAAGTCTCCGTGTTTCCTTTGCTCCTGGAACCGTCGGAAAGCCTTGTTTACAGTGGCCAAAGAGCAGGGATGTAACAAGATTGCCTTGGGGCATCACATGGATGACATTCTGGAGACTTTGCTGATGAACATGACTTTTCAAGGGGCTTTCAGTACGATGCCTCCGCGGTTGGTGATGCGCAAGTTCGATATGACGATTATCCGTCCGATGTGTCTGGTGCATGAATCGGATCTGGTGGAAATGGCTGCCTTCAGAGGGTATCGCAAGCAAATCAAGAATTGTCCGTATGAAAAGGATTCGCACCGTTCGGAAATGAAGGACGTGCTGAAACGGCTGGAGGCGATGAATCCTGAAGCGAGATTCAGTCTATGGAGTAGCATGAACAACGTGCAGGCTGATTTGTTGCCGGTGGAGGTCGGAGAACAAGAAAAGGTATAAAAAAGAATGATTAAAGAAATAGAGATATGCTATCAAATGGTATTTATTCAGTAGTATTGCTGATTTTCTCAAACATCTTCATGACTTTCGCCTGGTATGGTCATCTGAAGATGCGGGAAGAATTCAGCTGGTTTGCATCGTTGCCGCTGATTGGGGTCATAGCCTTCAGTTGGGCCATTGCTTTTTTTGAGTATTGTCTGCAGGTTCCTGCCAACCGCTTGGGATTCCGTGACAGCGGGGGACCGTTCGACATCATGCAGTTGAAGGTGATTCAGGAAGTGATTACGCTGGTAGTCTTTACCGTCTTCTCGGTCATCGCTTTCAAGATGGAGTTGAAATGGAATCATCTGGCAGCTTTTGTCTGTCTGATTCTGGCCGTTTATTTTGTATTCAAAAAGTAATTAATCCTTCAGATACATGTGCAGAAAGCCGTCTCGATGAGGCGGCTTTCTGTATATCTGATGGGAATATTCCGTCAATTCTGCTTTTCCTTGAACCGGCGCTGTTCCTTTTCTACATCATACTGATTCCGGTATGTCTTGTCCCTGCGGAAGAATTCAAGTCGGCGTAGGGAATCCTGAACCTTCTGTTGGCGCATTTCGTCATACCAGTCGGCTACGTTGTCTCCCGATTGCGGCTTGGGCGCTTCAGTGGAGTCCTTGCGCTGGGCTGTTTCTGCCTTCAAGGAATCCATAAGGACCTGGGTCAGTGAGTCATTCTCTTCAACAGAATGTTGGTAGATGGGGAGGGTCTGGTCTCCTGCGAAACGGGTTGCCAGAACGGGCTCGGCCACTGTTTCTACCTTATCCTTTTCATGCTGGATATAGGTGGGGAATTTCAGGCTGTCCTCCTTGGTAGGCTGGTAGTCTTTGTAGGTTTTCCAGGCATTGGCATGTTTACGGTTGTGGGCAAGCATGCGTCCACGTGGGCTGAGCACATCATAAAGGAATCCGTTGATATCTCCGCTGATACTCGCACTGGGGCCGATTGGGGCTACCATTCGGGCGTAGTTGGCTCCCGGCATGACAGGCATGCTCCGTCCGTACTCTTCCGGCTTAGGTCCAAACGGGTTGAGTGTCCAATAGATTTTCCATTCTTTCGGACGTCCGGTTACCAATACATCGTATACCGGGTCTTCACCGAATTTGGTCCAGATGGTGTAGGGCTCCGCCCGGATGTAACCGATGATTTTCTTGACAGTGGTGGTATCCGTCAGGCTCCGGGGCATCTTGATGTCGGTGCGGAATTCCATCCATTTCTTTTCCAGCGGTGACTCCAGGGGTTTGGCTATCTCTTCCGTAGGACGTGTAAAGTCAAACTGAATCATCTTGATAGCATCCTCGTTCAGTTTCAGCTCTTGGTCTTGCCCCTGTTGGGCTGCCGCCGGCAGGATGGAGGCGCTGCATAAGATGAAAGGCATGCAGGGACGTAATGCGTGTATGTGCAGATGTTTCATGAGTGTGTGTCGGAATTAATCGGATATTCTTCCTCCTTGCATCCAGCATCTGCGGTAGTAAGGCTCGTCCAGTGCGCTGACAATCACTCCCTGGCTGCTGCTGGCATGGATGAACTTCCCTTCCTTCAGGTAGATTCCTACATGGCTGGCTTTCCGTTTCTTTTTCCCGTTGTGGAAGAACACCAGGTCGCCCTCCTTCAGGTTGCGCTTGGTTACTTTCCGGCAGTCTTCGGTGCGCTGGTCTTCCGAGCTGCGTTGCAGTTTCTTATGGTATACCTTCTTGTAAATGGAATAAGTCAGACCGGAACAGTCTGTACCTCGTTTGCTGGTTCCACCGTACCGATAGGGGACTCCCAGCCATTTGGAGGATTCCACGTAAAGGGCATGATTGTCTTTTTCATCGATATCCATTTCCAGGCGGATGGCAGCACGGGCCAGTTCCTGAAAATTATAGTGTGGAGTACGTGTCGTTCCACAGGAAGATAAAAGGAGTGTGATGAATGCTCCCATTATCAGAAGTCTGCCAGGTATGTATGTGTTATAGTGCATAAGCAATTCTGTCTTCATTCATTAACAAATATACGATAAAAGGGAAAACTGTTGCCAAGAGTGTCTGGCAAATTTGGGTTATTTAAATGTATAGCCGTTTATCAAAGATTTTTTAATCCTTGGATAGAAGAAGTCAGCCTGATTGGCACGCCAATCAGGCTGACTTGAGAGTGTTTCAGGCTATGCATCTTCCAATCCGTTGCCGGCAAAGCGGTTTTCACCGACTGGTTCACTGCTCGATCTCGAAGTAGGCTTCCAGTTCTTTTTCGGCATTGCCTTCTTCATTTTTCAGGTCACGGATAATTACGCCGTGCTCCAGCAGGATGATGTGCGAGCTGATGTCTACCGTATGGTTCAGGTTGTGGCTGGACACCAGAATGGTGGCACCGGTTTCCTGATGATATTCCCGGAGCAGGTGTTTCAAGGCTGATTGGGAACTCGGGTCGAGGAAGTTGAACGGTTCGTCCAATACCAACAGTTGCGGACGATTGAGCAGGGCTGCCAGAATCCCGACTTTCTGCTTGTTTCCGGCAGAGAGGTTACGGATGAATTTTTTCTGTCCCAGAATTTCTCCATTCATGAAACGTTCGTAGGCAGACAGCCGTTCGTCTACGGTGGCCGCATCGAGTCCGCATATCTTGCCGATAAAGTGGAAGTATTCTTCCGGTGTCAGGTAATCTATCAGAAAACTTTCATCTAGGTATGCACCGGTGAACTCCTTCCACTCTTCGCTGCGGCTTACCTCGATGTCGCCGATACATACGTGACCTTCATCTGCTTTCAGCAAGTCGAGCATGAGCCGGAAGAGGGTTGTCTTTCCGGCACCGTTGTTCCCCACCAATCCTACAATTTCGCCTCCGGTAAGGGTATATTGGTCAATGTCCAGAGCCACATGGCTGCCATAACATTTCTTGAGTTTTTCTAAAATAATATCCATAAGTCAAATCTTTCGTTAACGGGTGTTTCTGAAATTCTCCATGTTCTGATAACGGCGTTTCATGAACCGTACATAGATGTTGTATATCCAGTAACGGTGTGTCAGGAAACCTGCCAGTCCCAGCAGAATCATGATGATGTAAGCTGTATTACGTTCGAATATGGAAGTCAATACCTGGTTGATAAGGAGGGGTATGGTCATGACTGCTATGGAAACGATTGATTGATATTTGTTGTTGTTCTGTCGTTTCCCTATCATGCTTACGTTCAATGGCATGGTCCTGTCGTTATAAACTGCCATCTGCATCAGGCAGGCGAATACCGGTCCCATGGCGAAGAACAGGTAACTGAGTGACATCAGCAAGGGCATGGAACCTTTGATGACAGGAACCAGACAGAGCAGGAACGGAATCAGAAGGAAGATGCATTGCAGGTAATATTTGGCCCGCAGCATGTTGTAGATGCTTTCTTTCCGTACCATCAGTCCGTCGATGTAGTTCCCTTCGATGGCCATGACCTGGATGAGTGTCATGATACCGAATACGATGTAGCAGTACAGGCACATGAAATCGTTCATCAGGCTGTTTTCTCCGTAGACATTGAAGGTAAGGAAGGCGGCGAACATAACGACGCAAGCCATCAGCATCCAGAACTGACTTTTCGGCGATTTGTTGCGGAAAAGCATTTTCAGCTCCAGCCGCATGTATTCGCCTACATTGCCATAACGGTCGAAGAAACTATAGCTGCTGATGTGTCTGACATGGGTATCTTCCTTGCGTGACAGTTCGTTGTGGATAAGCTTCAACTGTACCCGATAGTTGATGTAGGCCATCAGGAAAATAGCGGCCAGTTCACCCAGGTAGGAGAGGGGGTTCCAAAAGATGAATGCCTCGCCCAGATTTATGGTAAAGGTGCTCAGCCATCCTGTTTCCGGCAGAAACTCGATGAGTGCCAGTATACCGTATACCGGAACGATCCACAGGATATTGAGGAATTTCTGTCGGATCAGTACCTTGATGAGCATGCTCCAGTAACTGTTGAAGACCATAAGCAGCCAGATGCCAAGCGCATAGCCTATTACACCGGTCAGTCCGTAGAAACGGGTGACAGTAATCAGGGCGAACGGGACGAAGAAGAACAGCCAGAAAAGGTTGAACAGACTTAATCCGGAGTCTATCAGCAGGATACTCATGATTTTCCGTTTCGGAACAGGAAGCAGCAGGAAAGGCTTGATGGCCTGCACGGGTGTTGGAAACAGGAAGCGGATGAGGAAGTCCAGAATCAAAAAGATGATCAGACCTTGGTTCAATACATGATAGGGTTCCATGTTCGGGGAATCCTCTTCAAAAGCAAAGGACAGCATGACCCCGAAAAAAATGAGGTATGCTGCCCAGAATGCGACGGCGAAATACATCAGGAACTTGGCAAAGCGGTTCTTGTCGAACATCGGACTCCGCTTTGCGTCAAGTTTCTGAAGTTTGCGTATATCAGTGTATAACACGGCTCTTGGTCTTATTGGTTGTCGGGTGAACTCATGCTGATTTCAATCCGGTTCTCCTGGCCGAAGAAATTCTTGGCGAATTCTTTCAGGTCGTTGGCGGTAATACTGTTGACCATGTTTTCATAACCGGTATTCATATCCAGGTTGTCCCAGTAATATTCGTTCAGGATGTTTAACCAGTATCCGTTTTCTTTCTGGTTCTGCTGGTAGGTCTTCAGCATGTATTCTTTTACCTTGTTCAGGTCTTCTGCTTTCGGACCGTTGGCTATGAAATCGTCGATACCTTTGTAGATCAGTCCGATCATCTTGTCCCGTCTGTTCGGGTCTGTGTCGAAATAAATCTGGAGAACGGCTTTCGGCTGCGGATATTTGCTGATGGAACCGCTACAGCTTACTCCATAGGAACCACCTTCGTCTTCACGGACAGTCTGTGTATAGAGAATGTCCAGCAGCTGGCTGAGCATGCTCATCTGCAGACGGGTCTTCATGTCGTACGTACATTTTCCGCTGTTTATAATCAGGATACTTGCCTTCGGATTTTCCAGTACTCTGGTAAAATTGTTGTTGTATTCGCCCTGGCGGATATTCATTTTCGTATCACGGAAATTTTCCTGGCGGTTAATGGTCGGCAATGCTCCCAGATATTGTTCAATCATCGGAGTGGCAGTAGCCGGATCGATGTTTCCTACCAGGATGAACGTGAAGTCACTGGCATCCTTGAAACGGTCCTGATACAGAGCCATAATCTTGTTATAATCTACCTGGTCCATGTGTTCGGCCTTCAGGCTGATGGCACGCGGATGGTGATTGTACAGAGCTACGGTCAGTGTATCCTGGAAGGCTGCCATCGGGTCGGCTGCCTGGTTGACCAAAGCAGCTTTCGTACGGGTGATGAAAGAAGTGAATGCGTCCTTGTCCATACGTGGCGCGGTGAAGCGCAGGTAAACGAGCTGCATCATGGTTTCCAGGTCTTTCGGTGAACAACTTCCACTCAATCCTTCTGAATAAGTATTTACGAAAGAAGAAGCCGAAGCTCTTTTTCCAGCCAGTACCTTCTCCAGGTCTACGTTGTTGAAATTGCCCAAACCACCCAAATCAACGACTTCATTCATCAGGGAGAACTGAAGCGCATCTTTGTCCTCGAACAAAGAGTTTCCACCCGGACTGAATGCCTGCATGTGGATTTCATCGGCTTTGAAGTCGGTAGGTTTCATGATGACGCGGACGCCGTTACTTAAAGTCAGGACGGTAGAGCCGAAAGCTCCCTGTTCTGTCTTCACTACTTTTCCACCCTGCGGTTTTTCTTTCAATAAAGGTTCATCGGATACTTTATCGACGTAAGCCTCCAGCTTTTCGGCCTTCACTTTATTGATGACGGCTTTTACTTCGGCTTCTGTAGGATACTTCATACCTTCTTTTTCAGGACAGAAAATACCAACCGTAATGTTCTTTTCACCGATGAACTGTTTCATCATTTCGTTGATGGCTTCTACCGGAATGTTCGGTGCCAGCTGGTTCATGATGGCATATTCGTTCTCGATACCCGGTATCGGTTCGTTGTCGATGAAATGACGGACATATTCATTGACATAGGTATAATTCTTCTGCTTGTTGCGTTCGTTATAAGCTGATTCCAGGCTACGCAGGTAGTCTGCCTTGGCACGGGCATATTCACTGGCTGTGAATCCGAACTGACGGACACGTTCTATTTCGCGCATCAAAGCTTCTGTTGCTCCTAAAATACCGTCTTCTTTGGCTACCGCAATACCGGTGAAGGCTCCTTTGGTCTTGGATACCAGATAATCCCCATCTTCAGCGAGGGCCTGGATGAACGGAGGATTCGGCTTCTGCATGATTTCGTTCAGACGGGCATTCAGCATATTGGCTATCATGGAAGACATGTAGTTGACCGCCAGATAACCTACATTTCCTTTCTGGTCGTTCGGAAAAGCCTCATGCTTGTGGAAGATGTAAATGATGGGCACCTGCTGTTCCTTGTCTTTCGCAATGGCAATCAGCGGCTCCTCGTTATCCGGTACCGGGAAATAAGTGCGTTCGGCTGCGTCGGCAGGCATCTGTATCGGTGAGAAGATTTTCTTGATTTTAGCTTCAATCTTGTCTACGTCAATGTCACCTACTACAATGATTCCCTGCTGGTCCGGACGATACCATTTCTCGTAGTAGTCCCGAAGTGCCTGGTGTGGGAAATTGTCTACCACTTCCATGGTTCCGATGGGCAGACGATAACCGTATTTGCTGTCCTTGTACAGGATTGGGAATGTTTTCTCGTACATACGCATCATGGCTCCGGTACGGGTACGCCATTCTTCGTGGATGACTCCGCGTTCCTTGTCGATTTCTTTCGGGTCAAGGGTCAGACCGTCGGCCCAGTCATGCAAAATCAGCAGACAGGAATCTACGATACCGTCACGGATGACAGGTACGTTGGAGATGTTGTAGACGGTTTCATCAACCGAAGTATATGCGTTCAGGTTGGCTCCGAATTTTACGCCAATGGTTTCCAACCAGTCGCGGAGGGAAGATCCCGGGAAGTTTTCCGTGCCGTTGAAACACATGTGCTCCAGGAAGTGTGCAAGACCGCGTTGGTTGTCTTCTTCCAGAATAGAACCTACTTTCTGTGCAATGTAGAAATCGGCCTGATTTTCGGGGAGTTCATTGTGACGGATGTAATAAGTCAAGCCGTTTTCCAACTTACCGATACGGACGTTCGGGTCGGTTGGAAGAGGGGGCATTTGCTGGGCAAATGCGGTGGCGATACCACCGAAGAACAGTACGGCAACGACTGCTCTTCTGAATGAGTGCTTTCTCATAAGGTAATAGTGTATAGATTATAAATAAAGTCCGTCTTACAGAAAGGCGGACTTGAACTTTTTAGAGCATGCCTTTGGCCGACAGATAACGTTCTGCTTCAATGGCAGCTTTGCATCCGCTACCAGCAGCAGTAATGGCCTGGCGGTAATGAGGATCTGCTACATCGCCGGCGGCAAAAACGCCCGGGACTCCGGTACGTGGAGTATTTCCTTCGGTGATGATATAACCGACTTCATCGGTCTGTACCCATGGCTTGAAGATGGCTGAGTTCGGCTGGTGTCCGATAGCCAGGAAGAAACCGTCAATGGCAACATCGTAGCGTTCTTCATCGGCTTCGCCCATACGCTTTACTACGTGCATACCTTCCACACCGTTATCTCCATACAGGCCTACGGCGTTGTGCTCGAACAGCACTTTGATGTTCGGGTGGTTCAAGACACGTTCCTGCATGATTTTAGAAGCACGGAGGAACGGTTTGCGCACTACCAGATAAACCTGGCGGGCCAGACCGGCCAGATAGATGGCTTCTTCGCAGGCAGTGTCTCCACCTCCAACTACGGCCACTACTTTCTTACGGTAGAAGAATCCGTCGCAAGTGGCACAGGCACTAACACCCATACCGGCATATTTCTTTTCGTCTTCCAGACCCAGGTATTTGGCGGTAGCACCTGTCGAGATGATGACCGTATCAGCCGTAATCTCTTTTTCTTCATCGACGATGAAACGGTAGGGAGCCTGGCTCAAATCGGCTTTCGTAACGATGCCGTTACGGATATCAGTACCGAAACGCTCTGCCTGTTTGCGCAGGTCGTCCATCAGTACCGGACCGGTTACGCCTTCCGGATAACCCGGGAAGTTTTCCACTTCGGTGGTGATGGTAAGCTGACCGCCCGGCTGAATGCCTTCGTAAAGTACTGGAGAAAGATTAGCTCGGCTTGTATAGATAGCCGCAGTGTATCCTGCTGGGCCTGATCCGATAATCAGGCATTTTACATGTTCTGTTGTCATAATTCTGATTGCTTTTTAAGTATTCGATAACAAATGTAATTCTTTTTTTTATTTCTATCAGATAACTTCTCGTAAATAAACGGATATCATCTCATGTCAATGATCTCCGCATGAGGATATTGGCGTTCATTGAAGCGGAAGGTAGCATCATTGTAGTTCTGGTTGCTTCGGTAGGACTGGACAATGATTTCCTGTTTGTCTCCTTGACGGTTTTCGATACAGATGTATTGGGGAACATGGTCCTTTCCAATCAATAGGGTAATCTGCTTGATATCCTGTTTCTTCTGAGGAGTCAGGATAATTTCTTCACCGCTTTTGCCTTTCAGGGTCTTCTGCCCGGCATACCGATAGTTAAAGCCTTGTTTATACATGGAAATCCAGGTGTATGGATTGATGGTCTGTAACTCTTCTTCGGTGGGATTGCTGACGGTTACTTCTTCGTTCTGGCTTACGTAACTCCATTGGGTACGTCCGTCGAACCAGCTTTTCACACCGCCACATTCCAGGTAAAAACGGTTGCCGTCCAGCAGCAGCTTTCCGTTTTGTGAGCCGGTGAAATGAATGCTCACACCTCCTGCGTTCTGGTAGATTTCAGTAGTCTGGTCAAGCAGTTTCTTGGCCTTTGTATCTTGCTGGGCATAGGTCACTGCAAGGGCAGACAGCCACAGGATTCCTATCAGAAAAATTCGTTTCATACTTCTTGTTTTTGGGTTAATGTCTTGATTGGTTTTTGTTTTTCAGGTTTCCAGTTTCCTGTTGGTCTCATGCAAGAAAGGGTAGGGGAGGGTTACTCCTTCAGCCCTTTCATGCGCATATCCAGATCGTTCTCGTCCATGCAGAGAACTTCGCGTGCCTTGCTTCCGTTGGTCGGACCTACGATACCTGCTCTTTCCAACTGGTCCATGATACGTCCGGCACGGTTATATCCGATAGAGAACTTACGTTGAATCAGTGAAGTAGAGCCTTGCTGATGATAAATCAGTAAGCGGGCTGCTTCTTCAAACAACGGGTCCAGACGGTTCATGTCCACATCGGCTACACTACCTGAGTCGCTGTTCTCGTCGACGTATTCCGGCAGCATGAAGGCCGTAGGATAACCTTGCTGTTTGCTGATGAAGTCTGCAATCCGTTCCACTTCCGGTGTATCGACAAACGCACATTGTACACGTACCGGGTCATTGCCCTGCAGGTAAAGCATATCACCCTTACCGATGAGCTGTTGAGCGCCCGGACGGTCCAGAATGGTGCGTGAGTCCATCATGGAGGCTACCTTGAAGGCTACACGGGCCGGGAAGTTCGCTTTGATGGTACCGGTGATGATGTTGGTCGTCGGACGCTGGGTGGCGATGATGGCGTGGATACCCACAGCACGTGCCAACTGGGCGATACGACAGATCGGAAGTTCTACATCCTTGCCGGCTGTCATAATCAGATCGCCGAACTCATCGATGATGATGACGATGTAAGGCAGGAAATGATGTCCCTTTTCCGGGTTCAACTGGCGGTTGATGAACTTCTGGTTATATTCCTTGATGTTTCGGCAGCCGGCTTTACGAAGCAGGTCGTAACGGGTATCCATCTCTACACACAAGGAGTTCAGGGTCTGCACCACTTTGGTAACATCGGTGATGATGGCGTCTTCACCGTCGGGAAGCTTGGCCAGGAAGTGGCGTTCTATCGGTGCATAGATGGCGAATTCCACTTTCTTGGGGTCAATAATGACAAACTTCAGTTCGCTCGGGTGCTTCTTGTAAAGCAGTGAGGTTACGATGGCATTCAGTCCGACAGACTTACCTTGACCGGTTGCACCGGCTACCAGCATGTGGGGGGCCTTGGCCAAGTCAACCATGAATACTTCGTTTGTGATGGTCTTACCCAAAGCTACCGGTAAGTCGAAGGTCGTCTCCTGGAATTTCCGGCTGGCCAGGATCGAACTCATCGGGACGATGTGCGGATTGGCGTTCGGCACTTCGATACCGATGGTACCTTTTCCCGGAATCGGAGCGATGATACGGATGCCCAAGGCTGAAAGGCTGAGGGCGATGTCATCTTCCAGGTTACGGATTTTGGAGATACGGACTCCTTCGGCCGGGGTAATTTCATAGAGGGTAATGGTGGGACCTACACTGGCCTTGATGGAAGATATTTCAATGCCGAAGCTGCGGAGCACCTTGATGATGCGGTCCTTGTTGGCATTCTGTTCTTCCATGTCGATGGCCGGTACGTTGTCATCGTAATTTTTCAGCAGGTCGAGAGTCGGGAACTGGTAATGTTCCAGATCCAACCGAGGATTATACGGCTGGGTCAGTTCTCCATGTAACATTTCATCGTCTTCGTGTATCTCATCGCTGATTTCAAACGAGGGCTCGGACGGTTGGGAAGTTGTCTCTACAGTCACAGTCGGTCTGGAGGCAACCGGTTCGGCAATGGTTGGTTCCAGTTCGACTACCCGTGCATCACGGGTGTCATTGGAGTGGGAGGAATGAAGGTAAGAAGGTTCTTCATCCTCCTCTTGCTCAAAAGGGCGTGCCGTTGTATCTTCGGATGCCTCTTCTGCCTTCTCCTCTTCTTCTGTCGCTACAGCCTGAGAGGACATTTGTTGCTCTTCGGGCTGTCTCAACTCAGGTTCTTCGACGGTTTCGGCTGATTCTGGATGTATGGCATCGTTCCCGGAATTTTCAGTCGCTTCCGGTTGTACCTTTCCTTTGCGTTTGAAACGTGATAAATCGGGGCGGAGCGCCTTGCGGACCACCCAAATGGTCTTACGGGTCAGCAAAAGGGCGAACAGGACAGCAGTGACCAGCAGTAGCAGGAACATTCCCGGCATTCCTATCTGTGACGAAATCCACTGGCAGGCATTGTAACCGTGCAGGCCTCCCGGGTAAATGAAAGAGTCGGTCAGGAACGGTTGGACTCCAAAGGCTAGCGCCAAAGACAACCAGATCATGACGATGCTGCAGCCGATGAACCATTTCAACAGGTTGAACTGATAGGCTTTCATCAGACTCATGCCGGCTACAATCAGATACACGACGATGGCATACGCTGATATACCGAAACAGCCGTTGATAAGGAATTGAGCCAATTGGGCTCCCCGTGGTCCAGCCACGTTCTGTATCTGGTTGTCCGTACGTGCCAGTTCTCCCGGTTCCGGATGCTCCAACAGGCTTTGGTCTGCTCCTCCGGTAAAGAAGAACGATGTAAAAGCCAGCAGGAGGTATACGCCGAAAATCACCATAAGCAATCCTAGGGCGAAATGGATGCTCTCGCCTTTCATGGCGGTGACAATTTTTTCTTTGGAGAAGAGGCTTTCTTCGTGTGTTTCCGAGGCCTTTGTCTCTTTCTTTTTCTTTATCATAGTCGTATGCATTTTATCAGTTAGAATCATGCAAATGTACGAATAAAACTAAAAATGAAAAATTTTTTTCGTATCTTTGCCTGCCTATTATGCTTAATTATGGAAAAAAGTATACAACCCATCTTTGATAAGAATACCGTTGAATTTGTGACTGTAGCGGCTGAATTGTGTGGATTCCTGGAACGGACTTCTTTGCAGAAGCGTAGTGACTTTGTCGATAAGTTGTTGAAGGTATTACCCTTGCTTTATTTGAAGGCTTCTCTGCTTCCGGTTTGTGAACGCATGGAAGAGGATGACGTGGAGACGTTTGTGACAGAGTCCGACTATAATCAGCTCCGCTCCGAAATAGCGGCTTTGTTGGGTGATGGAGACGATTATCTGGAAGTGTTCCTTGATGACATGGCATACAGCGACTCTCCTATCCGTCAGGAGATTTCCGAAGGTCTGGCAGACATCTATCAGGTGTTGAAGGATTTTATCTGTGTCTATCAGTTGGGATTGCCTCAGACCATGAACGATGCATTGGCGGTATGCCGGGAACGGTTCGCCGAATACTGGGGACAACGGCTGGTGAATGTGATGCGTCCGTTGCATGAATTGAAATACAGCCGGAATGCTTCCTGGGAGGAGGCCGATGACTCGGAAGATATCTACGAGGATAACTGTACGGAAGAGGAGTTATACGAAGGGTTGGATATGGGTGAGGATGAACCTTAAAGCAGGATGAACCATGATTTTATTAAAGAACAAGATAGATAAAAAGAAAATAGCGGAGCTCCCGAAAGTGACTTTTCCGGGGCGTATCTTTGTCATTTATACAGAAGCGGAGGCACGGAAAGCGGTTGAATACCTGAACACCCGGACCATTGTCGGAGTGGATACGGAGACACGTCCTTCTTTCCGTAAGGGCTCGGTCAATAAAGTGGCTTTGCTGCAGGTGTCTACGCATGATACTTGTTTCCTGTTCCGGCTGAACAGCCTGGGCTTACCTGACTTTCTGGAGGATTTCCTGCTGAATGATGTGTTGAAGGTCGGTCTTTCATTGAAGGATGATTTTGCCATGCTCCGTCGGAGAAACCAGAAAGACCTGCGGGTGGGAAATTGGATTGAACTGCAGGACTATGTGCCTCGTTTCGGTATTGAGGAAATGAGCCTGCAGAAAATCTATGCCTTGCTCTTTGGCCAGAAGATTTCGAAAAACCAGCGCTTGTCCAACTGGGAGGCTGATACGCTGACCGAAGCACAGCAGTTGTATGCGGCAACAGATGCCTGGGCCTGCGTCCGTATCTACGAATATTTGGAGGATTTGCGTGCTTCAGGAAATTATGTCATCGAAAAAGTGGAGGATTCCGTCCCGGCTGTGGGCAGTGAGGACTTGAACTGATAAATGGATTATTTACCTATAGTTATATATGGCTTATAAAAAAGTATTTCTTAAACCGGGCAAGGAGGATTCACTCCGCCGGTTCCATCCCTGGGTCTTCTCCGGAGCTTTGGCACGCGTGGAAGGTGAACCTGAAGAAGGGGAGGTAGTGGATGTCTATACTTCCAAGAAGGAATTTATTGCCTGTGGACATTACCAGATTGGCAGTATCGCTGTACGGGTATTGTCTTTCAAGCAAGAGACCATTGATGCGGATTTCTGGAAGCGTCGGTTGCAGGTGGCAAAAGATTTGCGTGTGGCACTGGGATTGATCGGTAACCCGAAAAACAATACCTATCGCCTGGTTCATGGCGAAGGAGATAACTTGCCGGGACTGATTATCGATGTGTATGATCATACGGCGGTCATGCAGGCTCATTCGGCAGGCATGCACATGGACCGGTTGGCGATTGCCGATGCTCTGGATACCGTGATGGGCGACGTGGTACAACATATTTATTATAAGAGTGAGACTACTTTGCCTTATAAGGCTGATTTGGTGGCTACAGAGAACGGTTTCCTGAAAGGCGGTAGCCCGGAGAATGTGGCTATGGAAAACGGTCTGCTGTTTCACGTAGACTGGCTGAAGGGGCAGAAGACCGGTTTCTTTGTCGATCAGCGTGAGAACCGTGCCTTGCTGGAGCACTATGCTCATGGACGGAGTGTATTGAACATGTTCTGTTATACCGGAGGTTTTTCGTTCTATGCCATGCGCGGAGGGGCCAAACTGGTACATTCTGTCGACAGTTCGGCCAAGGCCATCGATTTGACCAATGAAAACGTCAAGTTGAATTTCCCGGGAGATGATCGTCATCAGGCGTATGCCGAAGATGCCTTCAAGTACCTTGACCGTATGGGCGACCAGTACGATCTGATTATTCTGGACCCGCCTGCTTTCGCCAAACATCGTGATGCGTTGCGGAATGCTTTACGAGGCTATACCAAATTGAACGCAAAGGCGTTCGAGAAGATTCGTCCGGGAGGTATTCTGTTTACGTTCTCCTGTTCTCAGGTAGTCAGCAAGCAGGATTTCCGCAATGCTGTCTTTACGGCAGCTGCACAGAGTGGACGGAGCGTGCGTATCCTGCACCAGTTGACACAGCCGGGCGACCATCCGGTAAATATCTATCATCCGGAAGGGGAGTATCTGAAGGGACTGGTCCTTTACGTGGAATAAGTGCTTATCAAGATATACAAGACGCAAAGAGGCTGCTCAGGAGATTTCCTGGCAGCCTTTTTCACATTTTCATTTGATTATTCAGAAACACTGACAATGGTAGCACGGCTCAATCTGGGTTGTCCGTCGAAGAGGTCGGCTACGCCTCCTTTGTAGGAGAGGATCAGCTGGTTCGGGTTTACGTTATATTTGTTTACCAATACATTGTATACGGCCTCTGCGCGTTGCTTGCTGAGCGCTTCATTGTATGCCGCTGTACCGGTCTGTTCGTCGGCATAACCGGTTACACGGAATTTGGCTGCCGGATATTGTTTGATCTTGTCGGCTATTTCTTTCAGGTTGATTTCTTCTTTCTGACTGACATCAGCCTTGTTGATATTAAAGAACACTACATAATTGGCCAGATTTGCCGGACAGGCTGCCACTGGAAGGACACCGTTCGATTGTGTAGCGTTGGCCAGATCCTGTTGCAGTTCTCCAATCTGGTTTCTAAGAAGCTGGTTTTCCTGATGCATTTCTTTCAGGCGGCTTTGTACGGCTGCAATCTCTTCTCCGGAAACCTGGTTAGGCCGGTTCCATCCTTTCTTGCCCAATTTATAACTTACGCCGACCAGTACAGCTGTGGTGGCTTCGTAATTTTTCCCGCCGACAATACCGTCCATATGGTCGTTGACGGCTGTAGCACGGAGCTCCAGATTGATGTTCAGAGAATTGTTTACCCGGAAACTGTTGATGAATCCCAAACCTACTCCCAGCTCGTTTTCTTTGCTCTGGTCTACGCCACGCAGATAGCTTATGCTGGCATAGGGGATGGCGTTATACACACGGTTCTCTTTGTAGCCCAGGAACAGGTTGGTGAAATTCAGCATCACATCGGCATGAGTTTGAATCATCCCCCATTTTGTACCGTATACCCCCGGTTTGATTTCCTTGTATACATGTCCTACATTCGGGCTCCATGAGAAGCCTTTGGCCTGATAACCGGCTACACCCAGACGCAGACCGATACCTGGAGTGAACCATTTGCCTGCGTTGATTTCTACGGCAGGTGTCACAAGTTTCCATTTGTTGTCATCCAGTTTGAAACCGTCACTGATGTACATTTGTGCACCACCGTTTACACCGATGAACCAATTGGCATTGAATCTGTTTGTTACTACCGCGTACTTGTCCGTATCGTTCTGCGGTTCGTCAGTTGCTGCAAAAGCACTCAGGCAGCTGGCCATAGTCAGGCCCAGACAGAAAAGTCTAGTTTGTTTCATTGTTTAGTTTATCTAGTTATGTTCTCAAAAAAGTGTTTCAGGTATCATGTACCATAATAACATCCTTTCATAAGAAAAGTTTGTCGGGTAGCTAAATTTTGTTTTTTCTCTTTTGATTTTACCCTATTTCTGTTCTGTAATCTGTTTTTATGTGAAAAAATTACCCGAGAACTTGCATGTTTCAAATATAAGACGTACCTTTGCATCGCTTTTGAAAAAAAGACCCCGGGGTGTAGCGCAGTCCGGTTAGCGCACCTGCTTTGGGAGCAGGGGGTCGTGGGTTCGAATCCCGCTACCCCGACAGACGGAGACAGAGACAGACAAGTCATTCAGATTACATATTCGGGGTGTAGCGCAGTCCGGTTAGCGCACCTGCTTTGGGAGCAGGGGGTCGTGGGTTCGAATCCCGCTACCCCGACAAGAGAGAGTCATACATTGGTATGACTCTTTTTCGTAATTTCTCCTCCATAATTCTTCGGTGTCATACCGGTGAGCTGTTTGAATACCCGGTTGAAGTTGTTCGGAGTGTTGAATCCTACTTCGTAAGCGACTTCCTGTATGCTTTTCTTGCCGTCGGCAAAAAGTTCGATGGCTCGGGTAATGCGTTGTTGGTTCAGATAACGGTTGAAGTGAATGCCGGAGTCATGCAGCAGGCGGCTAAGGTTCCGGACGGAAAAGCTGAATCGTTCGGCTACCTCTTCGATTTTCAGATTCTCATAGGCATGTTGTATCAGGTATTCCAATACCGGTCGGATACGTTCGTCGTTTGGAATTACCTTTGTTTTCAGCAGGTTTTCGATGTGGGGATTCATGGTGGGTAGCAACCGGAAGAAGCTGATGGCAAAATCGTATAGGTCCGGGGTATGCAGCCGTTCAATGAAAGGTCCTTTTGACGCGATGAACCGCAGGTTTTCGGCAACTACGGCGTGGGTGCTGTAAACGGAAAATTCTCCGTAAGGGTCTTTTCCTGTTTCCTTCGGCAGATTCAGGTAGAAGATGACCAGCGATACACGTCGGTTGTTGCTGGACAGGATATGGTTGCATTCTGAAGGAATCCAGGCGATGTGTTTTTCGGGGACAAAGTAGTTGGCTTCATTTATCTGAATATGGAGAGTCCCTGATAATGTATAGATTATTTGATGTTTCTGATGGGTGTGTACCGACAGGCTGATTTCCTCCCAACCGGTTTTTTTGATGACTATACTTTCTTCGGAAGACTCGTTGATGAGCGAAATATAGGCTTTTTGTTCCTGATTCATGGCGTTATTTTGGCTTAAATTGGTAATCTTATTGCATAATATGCAATTTCGGTCTAAAGATAATCGATTAATTTTGCACAACCAATAAGTTTGGTAGAAAGATGAAAGTTGTCAGTAGTTTTCTCTGTGACGTCAGGAAAGAATGACACTATAATTCTATGAAATAAGGAAAAGAAGGATAACAGTAAGATGAAGAATCGACATTGGATGATCGGAGTAATGTGCTGGGGGGCAGTCGGTCTGATGAGCGGACAGGTGCGTCTGCTCCGTATGGATGAAATGTTCCAGTTGGCCGACCGCAACAGCAAGAGTATCAATTTACATGCATTGGCAGTCGATGAGGCGGAACAGGCTGTCCGGGTAGCCCGTAACGGACAGTTGCCTACCATTCAGGCAGCCATGGAGTTTAAGTATATCGGCGACGGGTGTATGACCGACCGTGACTTTACGAACGGTATACATGCCGATATGCCGCATTATGGAAATTCGTTTGTAGTAAAAGCTTCACAGGTGGTCTATGCCGGAGGAAGGATTTCACGGAGCATTGAGCAGGCTGAACTGAACCGGCAGGTTTCCGAATTGGAATACCGGAAAAACCGGCAGGATGTCCGTTTCCTGCTTCTGGGGCATTACCTGGATCTTTATCAGTTGCATAATCAGCAGGTGGTGTATCAGAAGAATATCGAGCAGACCAGGTTATTGGTGAAGGATATGCAGGCTGCTTACCGGCAAGGTACGGCTCTGAAGAGTGACATTACCCGGTACGAACTTCAGCTGCAGAACCTGGAACTTGGTCTTACGTCTACGCTGAATCAGATTGATGTGCTGAATCACCGGTTGGTAACTACCCTTGGCCTGGAACCGGGTGTTCACCTGGTTCCGGATACGACGGCTTTGCGGCAGTTGTCTGTGGATGCCGAGCAGGAAGGATTCTGGCAGTCGGAGGCAAAATCGTCTCCGCAGATGCAGATTGCAGGTTTGCAGGTGGAACTGGGAAAAAACAGCCAGCAGCTTATCCGTTCTGAACGGAGGCCTCACATCAGTCTGGTGGCAGCAAACGATTTTACTGGCCCCATCCTGGTAGAAGTCCCTCCATTGGACAAGAATTTTACGTATTGGTATGCCGGTGTGGGCATCTCCTATAATTTTGATGCCTTGTTTAAGAGTAAGCGGAAATTGCAACAGGCCAAGTTGCATACCCGGAAGATGGAGGCTCAACAGGAGTTGGTGGCCGAGGAACTCGATCATACCATTCACAAAGCGTATGTTGATTTGAAAGAGGCTTATATCCGTCTGCGTACACAGGAGAAAAGTCTTCAGTTGGCCCATGAGAACTTCCACATTGTCCGTCAGCGGTATCTGAATGGTCTGGCACTGATTACCGACATGCTGGATGCCAGCAATACTCAGCTGGATACCGAACTGCAACTGGCCAACGACCAGATTGAGATTCTATACCAGTATTATTTGCTGAAGAAGATAACCGGAACCCTTTAACCCTTTAAAATTTACTCGTATGATTAGAAATAAAAGACGTGCTATCCCTAATTTTTTCATTTTGCTGGTCCTGGCTATCGGTATCGGCTGGACTTTCGGACGTTTTATCCACTGGGGAAATGTGGAGTTTACCGATAACGCTCAGGTTAAACAGCACTTGACTCCTGTCAATACCCGGGTACAGGGTTTCATTAAAAGAATCTGCTTCGATGAATATCAGCGGGTCAAGAAAGGTGATACGCTGGTGATTATTGAGGATACGGAGTATCGGCTGAAAGTGGCACAGGCTGAGGCCGATTATCAGAGCGCTTTGGCAGGTAAAACCGCCATGCACACGACAATCAATACGACGCAGAACAACATTCTGGTAACCGATGCTGCCATCGAAGAACAGCGCGTACGTCTGCAGAATGCCGAAGCTGATTTCAAGCGTTATGAAGGATTGCTGAAGGAAGAGGCGGTGACACCGCAGCAGTTTGACCGGGTAAAGACGGACTATGAGGCTACCAAAGCCCGTTACGAACAGTTGTTGCGTCAGAAACAGTCTACTTCGCTGGTAAAGCAGGAGCAGACCCAACGGTTGGACCAGAACGAATCTGCCATTAAGCTGGCAGAAGCGGAGCTGGAGCTGGACCGTCTGAATCTTTCCTATACCGTTATTCTGGCAACGGCCGATGGGGTAACCGGACGGAAGGAAATCCACGAAGGCGAATTGGTACAGCAGGGACAGACGTTGGTTACTTTGGTAGACGGTACCGAGAAGTGGGTGATTGCCAATTACAAGGAAACGCAGACCACCCGAATGCAGAAAGGCCAGCTGGTCGACATCCAGGTGGATGCTTTGCCGGGAGTAGCGTTCGAAGGACGTATTTCTTCCATATCCGATGCAACCGGTTCCTTTTATTCGTTGATTCCTCAGGACAATTCTGCGGGAAACTTTGTGAAAGTGGAACAGCGTATTCCTGTGCGTATCGAATTTACAGCCCGTAACCGGGCTGAAGACCTGGAACGTCTGCGTGCCGGAATGAATGTGGAATGTACGGTGAGTTTTTAAGAGGAGGTGCAGATGGCTGTAAATCGACCGCGTGTCGCCTATTTCAAGGAATTTCTGCCTACGCCGGTGTGTATATTCCTCTCCATGTGTTTTGCCACGGTGTTCCAGTTCAATGGAGGTGTCTTTCTGCCGGTAGCTGTGCAGATGTCCAGTGAATTGGGCTGTATCCAGGAAGATGTGATGATGGCCGGATATGCATCGTTCATCGGGATGACGGTGATATTTCCCATACTCTTCCGGCTGAAGTCCCGCTTTACCACCCGTTCCATTCTGTTGACTGTCTGCCCCATTCTGATTGCCTGCAACTGGATTACCATGCATACGGATATTCTTCCGGTCCTGGTTGTTACGTGTTTCATTTCCGGTTTCTTCCGGATGTGGGGAACTTTCGAGTGCTTCTCCAACATGCGCCTGAGTGTGACTCCTTCGGGAAACTTCTCGGTGTTCTATCCCTTCATCTATATAGTGGTACTGGAGAGTATCCAGTTGTCGGGACTTGTGGCTATCCATCTGACCGACTGGGTGCATTGGCGCTACATGCATGGCTTTGTCATGTTTATGCTGGCCGTGGTATGGTGCTGTGTTTATTTTCTGACCCGTCGGGTACGCGTGGGCAAGAAAGTGCCTCTGTATGGTATCGACTGGATTGGGGGGATCCTGTGGGTCGTGGTCTTGTTTTCCATCGTCTATGTGTGTATTTATGGCGAATTCTACGATTGGCTGGACAGCGTTGAAATACGGGGATGCATTGTTCTGGCTACAGTTGCTCTGTTGGTGAATGTGAGGAGGATGCAGACGCTGCGCCGGCCATACATCGAGATGCAGGTGTTGCGTTACCGGCATTTCCCGACCATTCTTTTTTTGTTCCTGATGCTTTGTCTGTTCCTGGCTACTTCCTCCGTGCTTCAGGAGATGTTCATGAAATCCATCTTGAAGTACGACCGGCTGAATGCCATTTCGTTGAACTGGTATGTCTTTTCCGGTATCTTGTGTGGAGCAGGAGCGGTGTTTTATCGGCGTGTCGTTCTCCACAAGGGATTCAAGTTGCTGATTGTGATAGGATTTTCGTTGATAGTTGCATACGAATACTACATGTACTTCCTGATTCACCCGAATCTGAATATCGAAAGTCTGTATCTTCCGAATTTTTTAAGAGGGATAGGGCATGGCATTCTTTATATCGCGCTGACCATCTATGTAGCCAAATGTGTTCCGTTCAAGCATTTCTTTCAGGGGCTGTGTGTATTGAGTTTTATCCGGACCAGTATCGCTACACCATTAGGGACTGCCTTGTTGAACCGCTGGATGCGGAAACTTGTGCAAGACAATATCGGTCAACTGAGTCAGAATATGGACCAGGTCCGTGAGTGGATGCCGCATGTTTCCCTGACAGACTTGTACGGACAGGTGGTGCTTCAGACTACCCTGACCAGTTTGAAGGAGTTGTTTGGTTGGGTCTGTATCGGAGGAACGGTCTTTGTGCTGTTGCTTATCGGCTACCGTTTCTGGCGGGATGGGCGGAGAGCACTTTTGGAATGATTATGAAATCTGTTGTCAGATTCCTGGAGTGCGCAGACCTTGCTGTTGAGCGATGGCTTATAGCTTGAAATCCGCTTCCTGCTCGATGTGGATGGTCTTGCCATTCACGGGATGGGTGAAAGTCAGTTCGGCAGCATGCAGATACAGACGGTCGGCCTTTTTCCCGTAAAGTTCATCGCCTGCGATGGGACAATTCAGCCCTTGCGGATGGGCGGCATGTACCCGTAACTGATGGGTACGTCCTGTCAGCGGATAAAAGGCGACCAATGTCCGGTTATTCAGGCTTTGCAGAACCTGATAGCGCGTTACAGCGGGCTTCCCGTGTTCGAAATCGACCGACTGGAGCGGACGGTGTAGCAGGTTCGGACAGAGAGGAAGGCGGATTTCTCCTTCTTTTGCCGCAGGAAGTCCTTCCAGGATGGCTGTATAACGTTTCTTGATGCTGCGTGTCTCGAATTGGGCCTGCAGGTGTTGGTGGACTTCTTTGGTCTTGGCTGCCAGCAACAGTCCGGAAGTGGCCATGTCCAGACGGTGTACTATCAACGGACCGGTAGCTTCCGGATAGCGTGCGTGCAGCCGTTCATATACGGAATCGAGGCCGTTTTTACCGGGCACGGATAACATGCCGGCGGGTTTGCAGACAACTACCAGCCATTCGTCTTCGTAAAGAATGGGCAGAGGAGTTTCCCGATGTCGGTCTTCTTCCAGGGGATTCTTCTCTACGTTCAATCCGATGAGCATGTGTTTCAGGATAGGGGCGCATTTGCCGGTACACGACGGATAGAATTCTCCTTGCCGGCGGATTTCATTCTTGGGCGATTGTCCCCACCAGAATTCTCCCATAGCCAGAGGTTCCAGATGATGCTGGTAAGCATACTGGAGGAGTTTGGGTAAGGCGCATTCGCCGGTCCCTGCCGGAGGGGTCCCTTGGGGGGTGTCACGGAAGAGTTCGCACAAATCCTTGACTTCACCCCGGGCATTCCACATCCGGAACTGTACGAACAGACGTTGCTGAAGGGCAGCCGAACGTTGTTTCCGCTCCTGTTTCCAGGCCTGCACGGTAGCTTCATAGGTGCTGAGAGCAGTCTGCTTGACAGCCAGTTCTTCTTTCAGTCTCCGTTCCAGACGCTTGTATTCAGCTTTTTGGAACTGGCTTTCCCGAATCATGCGGGCTTCTTCTTCCGGACTGACTCCTAGGCTGCGTGCGGCTTCCCGTTCGTTTTTGGCCCGTTTCATGCTTTCTTTGGCTGCCTGTAGCTGTCGGTCCGTTTCTTCCCGACAGGCATCCAGTTGTGCTTTCAGTTCGGTATAAACATCGCTCTGCAAGGCGTTTGCTATCCGGTGGTTGATGGCAGAAATTTCAGCTTCTTCTATTCGGAAGAAACCGTCCGGTTGCAGCAAATCGTATACGGGTGGAACGAAAAAAGCGTGATGATTGCTTCCGGCCAGGTTACCCGAGAAAGCGGCCAGGTATCCCAGTTTCTCCTCCGGGGTACGGACAATCAGCACACCGAACATTTTCCCGTTCTGGAGCTCTTCCTGCCAGTCGGAACGGGTCTTCAGATAATTCTGAACTTCTTCGGCTGCCAGTCGGGTCAAAGGATGTGGCGTATAATGGAAAGGATAAGTAAAGGCCGACGGTAAAGCGATGCCGTCGGTCGGATGGATGAACGGATGGATATATCCGTCGGCGGAAAGCCGGGGGCTCCGGCTTCCGTCGGTATGAGGCGTTTCGTTCCCAGTATTTTCCATGAATGGAGGTTAAATCATTTCGCGTTGGCGGCAGAAGTAACCGGCAAACTTCTCGTCCACATTCTCTATCTTTTCTTTGAACAGGCCGAATACGGCAGAACCGGAACCGGACATTGAAGCATAGACAGCACCTAAATCGTACATCTTGTCCTTGATGGCAGCTATCTCCGGATAGAGCTTGAATACGTTGTCTTCAAAGTCATTCTTCATGCAGGTAGCCCAGGTCTCTACCGGTTGCTGTACGATTTCTTTCAACGATACTTCCGGGCGTTTGGGCTGAATGTTGGCATACGCTTCTTTGGTCGATACGGAGATATTCGGTTTCACCAGTACCAGGCGGTAACTGCCCAGTGACAGGCGGATACGTTCGAATACGTTGCCGATACCTGTGGCAAAGACCGGTTGGTTCTGGATAAAGAACGCGCAATCGGCTCCCAATTGGGCCGCATAGCTTTCCATTTCTTCGATGCTGAGGCCCAGCCGGAATTTCTCGTTCAGTACTTTAATCATGAAGGCACCGTCGGCCGATCCGCCTCCCAGACCGGCTCCCATCGGGATATGTTTGTAGAGGTGGATATCTACCGGAGCCAGTTCATATTTTTCACGGAGCAGGTTATAGGCTTTCACTACCAGATTTTCTTCTGGGCTTCCTTCGATAGCTGTTCCGCTCACACGGAGTTTGTAAGGTACTTGACTGTTTTCCATCCGGTTCACTTCGAGTGCATCCTGCAGGTTGATCGGGTAGAAGATGGTTTCCAGGTTATGATATCCGTCCGGACGCTTTTCTACAATGTTCAGTCCGAGATTTATCTTTGCATTGGGAAATGTAATCATGGTATATAAGTGTTTTCTTTGTTTTTTCAAAGATATAGTAAACTTTTGGAATATCGGGTAGGAAAACAACAGAAAATGGGCGTTTTTAACCATCTTCGGATATCCTCTCCGGAACCTGTAGCAAGAAAAAAGCCGGCACTCGGAGCCGGCTTGTCTATGGATGATGTATTCTTATTTTCTGGAGAAATCTTTTGGAGGCTTTTGTGGCTGTATCTTTTTCCATTTGGCATACTGTTCTTCCGTCAGGATTTTCTTCAGTTTCTTTTCGTTCTTTTCCCGCAGCTTTTCCAGTTCTTGGTTTCCTGCCGGATGGGGACCTTTCATGTCCGGATGTTTACCCGGTCTGCCGAACTCTCCCTGTGGCCCTCCCATTGGAGGTCTGGGACCTTGCGGTCTGCCTCCTTCTTCGGGTGGGAAATTCCTTTGCGGACGTTCTTTAAGCAGTTCGATTATCTTTTTCTGTTCTTTCAGATTCAAGTTGTAGATTTTCTTGTATTGTTTATCGGTCAGTCCCAGCTCGTGCTGCATCTTGTCGGTCAGTTGTTTGGCACTGCGCTCTGCGTTCGGCAGTTCGCGACGTTCGGTACGGGCTGATTCTTGTGCCATGAGTTGGCTGGGAAATGTCAGGCAAGTAGTCATTAGAGCGATTCCTGCGGCGAAGCAGACGTTTTTCAGTTGTTTCTTCATAATGTTCAGTTTTTGATTACAGAACAAAGCTAGGATAAAACAACCGGAAGTGGAAACGAAATCGACCAATCTCCGGCTTTTGTCGACTGAGCCTGTATGGATGGCAACTGGTAACCGTTTTCGGATGTACTGACAGTATATGGGCCCTTCGAAAGGTATTCAGGACTTTTCAGGCAAGGATGCTGACAGCTTTCAGGCAGGGTTGTGTCTCCTGCTTTTCGGTTTCGAAACCGTACCAGTAGCAGCGGTGGGTGGACTCGTCCTCCAGTTTGCATAGACGGAGGCCTTCGTGATAGGTTCCCCAACAGCATTGCCAGTCAGCCGGTGGAGTAACATGCTTGGTGCGTACCCGTTCGGCGGGTTGTTTTTTCAGAGACATACCTGCTTCTATCCAAGCCAGGCTGACCGCTAAGGTATAGTCGGGATAGCAGGTCTTGCAGTATTCATACAGGATGATTCCCCTTCGTTCCAGACTCATGGGTTGGTCGATGACACTCCGCGCTATTAAATGGTCCAGGAAATGGAGCAGGAAATCAGGTTGCTCTGTAATCAGTCGGCGGGTGATGTCCTGCCAGGCCGAGGTGTTATAGTAGGCATCGAGCAGGCGTGACAGCAGGCGTGCCCGTTGTAACTCATCGGGGGTAATTTCCCGAGTCTGTAATACTTCGTAAGGAGGAAATGGCGAATACCGGATACCGAGCTCTTCTGCCCGTCTCCGCATTTCAGTTCCTGGGAGCAGTTTCAACGATTCCAGCTGGATTTCTCCGGCACGGTAGGCTGCCAATGTCCGTACATCTTCTACCAGTTGTGTCAGATGATACAGGGGAAGTCCGGCTATCAGGTCGGCATGGGTAATCAGATTCGGTAAGTTACAGAGGTAGCGCAGACCTTCCAGAGCGTCCTGTAGCTTTCCTTTTCGGCGACAGGTCTCCAGTACTTCTTCCCGTAGGCTTTGGATACCGGCTTCCAGGTGGAGAAGTCCGGCAGGCATGTCTGCCAGTTCTTCTTTCAAGGTATCGGTCAATAGAGCCGGATGGATTTCCAGATGAAAATGGATATCCGGAAATTCTCGGAAAAGAGCCAGCAAAGCTTTGGCCCGGTTACTGTTGTAGTTGAAGGTACGGTCCAGCACGCGGATGTTCCGGATGCCGTGCGCATGGATGGTGCGGATGCGCTCACGGATGGTATCGATAGACAGGGTACGGACCGGTTTTTCTCCTCCACTGACACAGAAGGCACAGGTGTTGAAACAGCCGCGTGTAGTTTCCAGCTGTACAAACGGTTTCTCCCAGTTGAAGAAACGGCTCTGTTCCGGATGGGTCAGACGGTCGAAACCGCTGACACGTGCCAAGCCGTTGTCGCGGTATTGCCCGTTGCTGTCCAGGTAGCAGAGTCCTTCGATGGAATTCCATTGCTCGGGAGTGTTCCATACATCGAGCCACTGGGCGAAGACTTCTTCTCCTTCTCCCCGGAAGACACAGTGTACGAAAGGATGATTCCGCAGAAATACTTCGTTGTTTCCTAGAAACTCCGGACCCCCTAAAGCGATGGAAGCTTCCGGCAGGAGAGCTTTGGCGCGCCCCAGGATGTGCATCAGCATTTCATGGTTGAAAAGCCAGCAGGTAGCGGCTATCAGGTCGGGTTGTCTGCGGTAGATTTCTCCGGCTATCATACCCGGATTTTCATTGATGGTAGCCGATACAATGTCCCACGACAGGTCTTCCTGATGGAGTAACTGGGCGTGGAGAGCCGGTAAAGCCAAGGAGGCGTGCGCATACGAACTGTTCAGGTCTAGCCAGAGGATTTTCATGAAATGTCTAGGGGTAAAGTGTTAGGGAAAAAGGGAAGGGGTGATATATCAAAGCGAAGAATCTTCCGGTCAGTGGCCTAAAGATTCTTCGCTTGTGAAACGAGGTTTTCATTGAGCAACCCCGCTGTTCAATATCTTATCCTTAAATCAGATACTGTGAGCTGATGGATTCGTTGGTCATCACACGACGGATGGTTTCAGCGAACATGTCGGCGATAGAAAGCTGTTTCACTTTCGCGCAACGGTTAGAATAAGGAATACTGTCTGTGAATACCATCTCTTCGAGATGTGAGTTCTGAACACGTTCAGAAGCCGGTCCTGACATTACGCAGTGGGAAGCGATGGCACGTACAGAAGTAGCTCCTGCTTCCTTCATGATGTCGGCAGCCTTGGTGATGGTACCGGCTGTATCTACCATATCGTCAATCAGGATTACGTTCTTGTCTTTTACGTCACCGATAATCTGCATGGAAGCTACCACATTGGCTTTTTCACGTGTCTTGTGACACAATACCAAAGGAACATCCAGGAATTTGGCATACGTGCTGGCACGTTTTGAACCACCTACGTCCGGAGTAGCGATTACCAGATTTTCCAGCTTCAGAGACTGGATGTAAGGTGCGAAGATGGTAGAAGCATACAGGTGGTCTACCGGGATATCGAAGAATCCCTGAATCTGGTCGGCGTGCAGGTCCATGGTAATCAAACGGTCGATACCTGCTACGCTCAGCAGGTTAGCTACCAGTTTGGCACCGATAGAAACACGAGGTTTGTCCTTACGGTCCTGACGGGCCCATCCGAAGTAAGGAATAACGGCGATGATGCTCTTGGCAGATGCACGTTTGGCGGCATCAATCATCAGCAGCAGTTCCATCAGGTTGTCAGAGTTCGGAAACGTAGACTGCACCAGGAATACGTGCTGGCCACGAATCGATTCTTCGTAGGATACCGCGAATTCGCCGTCGGCGAAGTGGGTAATGTTCATGTTACCAAGGGGACAACCCAAGCTGTTGCAGATTTTTTCTGCAAGATATCTCGAGTTTGTGCCCGAGAAAACTTTAAACGGTGTTGTTGCGTTCATTGTTATACGATATATTGCCTTTAATTAGTTACAAAGGTACAGCATTTCTTCAAGTCAAACAAACGTTTCTCTCATAAAATTGCATGACAATCAGTCTGCCAGCTTCTTCAGTTTCTTGAAGTGAGCGATAAGTTCCTGATAATTATAGTCGAAAGCCGGGTCGAACTTGTTCCAGAGTCCTCCCATGACTGCGGCGCCTCCGAATCCGAAATCTTTGACACGCAGCAGGTTCTCTTCATCCACACCGCCCAAGGCGATGACTTTCTTGTCGATGATACCTTTCTGCACGGCTTCGCGGATGGTTTCGGGGGTAAAATGGGAAGTATATCCTTCTTTGGAGATGCTGTCGAAAATCGGACTCAGGAATACATAATCACAGGTCCGTTTGTCGCTTTCCACCTCCTCCAGTGTGTGACAGGAGGCACTGATGTGGCCTGAATAGTAGTCCGGCGCTACCGGATTCCGATGATTCAGATGAATGCCTTTCAGGGCATATTCATTCTTCAGGTAGAAATGGTCGTGTACGACGATGCGTTTATGGTATTTTTCAGGAATAAGGGTCAGCAAACGCTCCGCATAGACCGGTGCTGTATCTGGTTTACGCAGGTGCAGGATGTCCAACCCTTCTTCGAATAGGGTAGTTATAATCTTGTCTTCTTCCACGAAATACGTGGGAGGTGTTATCACTATTAACTTCATGCGCGATGGTAATTGTGCGGCAAAGTTAGCAAGCAATTGCAAATTTTCCTAATCTTTAGATTAAAATTGTAAAAGTTTCCAACGTCTTCAAATCTATTTGCCAGAGTTTCCCACTCAGTACTTCGCCGTAACCGACAATGATTTTCAGGGCTTCGTTGGCCTCGGCACATCCTATCAGACCGGGAGTTACACCCAATACACCTTTGGGTGGATGAGGCATGCGGTACATCTCTTCTTCATCGGGAAAAAGGCGGCGGTAGTCTGGGCCTCCCTGATAGTTGAAGACAGAAACTTGTCCGTCGAAGGCACGGATGGCACCATATATATATACTTTCCCGAGTCGGACACAGGTGTCGTTGATGAGGTAACGGGTGGCAAAGTTGTCACAGCCGTCCAATACCAGGTCGTATTGTCCGATGATGGCCTCGGCATTCTCGGCAGTCAGCCGTTCGGGATAAGCTTTGATACAGACATGGCTGTTCAAGGCCTGCAGGTGTTCACGGGCTTTTTCGGCTTTGGACAGGCCTACTTCTTTCTCGTTGTAGAGTACCTGGCGCTGCAGGTTGCTTTCGCTCACCACATCGTCGTCTATCAGTCCGATGGTGCCTACGCCGGCACCGGTCAGGTAAAGGGCGATGGGAGAACCGAGTCCTCCCACGCCTACTATCAGTACACGCGCCTGCTGCAGACGGGCTTGTCCTTCTTCACCGATTTCTGGTAGAATCAGCTGGCGGTTATAACGTTCTTTCAAATCCATATAGGGTTAGGGTTACGGGTTATCGGGCTAAAGGGGCAATCCGGTCGAATGAAGCGTCCCAGTCTTTCCATACGGGTTCGCGTCCGATGGCTTTCAGGGCTTTCTCTACTTCAACGGCGGTACGCTCATCGCTGACATGGAATTGCTCCAATGCCTGTGGATAGGTATAATAGCCGCCCGGTTCGGTCTTGCTTTCTGCACTCATGGTAGTTACGCCCAATGTTGCCATGTGGTCGCGGATATTGGCCGGTTCGCGGGTAGAGTAGGAGATGTCTACGTCATGGTCGAAGATACGCATGGCGAAGGTAACCTGAGCCAGTTCCTTGTCACTCATGATGACATTCGGCTGGAACCCTTCGTTTTCTGCCGGACGCATCCGTGGGAAGTTTACGCTGTATTTGGTCTTCCAGTAGTGTTTCTGCAGATAACGTAGGTGATAGGCCATCATGGTCACATCCGTACGCCAATCTTCCAGTCCGATGAGGACTCCCATTCCGATAGAGTGGACTCCGGCTTGTCCCATGCGGTCGAAACCGTTTACACGCCATTCGAATTTTGACTTCATGCCGCGCGGATGGTAGACGTTGTAGCGGGCCTTGTTGTAAGTTTCCTGGAAACAGATGACACCGTTCAGTCCGTGTTTTACCAGTTCGGCATATTCTTCGGCCTTAAGCGGCATGACTTCAATCTTCAGGTTCGAGAAATACGGCTTGGCCAGATCCAGTGCCTTAGCCAGGTACGGTACTCCTGCCTTGGCAGGGTTCTCTCCGGTCACCAGCAGCAGGTTCTCGAAGGGAGCCAGTTTCTTGATGGCCTTGTATTCATTCTCTATTTCCTCGGGGGTAAGGATGGTACGTGCCATCGGGTTGCTGATGTGGAAACCGCAGTACACACATGAGTTGGTGCATGAGTTCGTGATATACAGCGGAATGAACATGGAGATGGTTCTTCCGAAGCGTTCTTCGGTATATTTCTTGCTGAGGCGTGCCATGGGTTCCAGGAACTTCTCGGCTGCCGGTGAGATGAGCGCCATGAAGTCGTCCACATCACACTTTGATTTGCCGAGGGCACGGATTACGTCAGCCTCTGTCTTGGAGTAGATGGCCTTGGTCGTCTCCTCCCAGCTTATCTTTTCTAATTCGTCACTAAACATTTCGATAATTAATAATTAAAAATTAAAAGTTAAAATTCAAAGTCTCAAATTAAAAATGGATGTAGGTGGAAGGCTACATCTTCTCGACCTGTTTTTTCTTCTGGTTGTTTTCCTTGCTGGTCTTTATGATACATACCAGGAGCTTGATGAGTTCCTTGGCATCCTGGTCGATGGATTCGTAAGAGGAAGCTTCGATGTAATCAGACTTGTAGAGCAGCAACAGCCAGTAGGCGGTTTCGTTAGCCTCTTTCAGGGCAATGTGCAGTTTGTGGATAAAGTCGCTGGCACTTTCCGCAAATTCGGCCTCGCAAACCATGGCTCCTATGGCTGTGCCGCTTCGCAACAGCTGTTTCGACAAGATATGTTCTCCTTTTTCGTCACTCAGGTACTGGTATGCTTTGACGATGCGTAAGGCAAAATTCAGTGATTTCCCATAAACTACACTGTGTCCCATAAGTATCTCATTTTTAACTTTTAACTTTTACTTTTTAATTTCAGAGAGGTCTCTGCTGAGTTTCATCGCACAGAAGTTCGGACCGCACATGGTACAGTATTCTCTGTCCGTATGGCGGCCTTCGTTGAAATACTCCAGAGCACGGTCCGGATCGAGACTCAGGTGGAACTGGTCGCGCCAGCGGAACTCGTAGCGGGCTTTGCTCAGGGCATTGTCACGGATCTGGGCACCAGGATGGCCTTTGGCCAGGTCGGCTGCATGAGCGGCAATCTTGTAGGTGATGACACCGGTGCGCACGTCTTCGCGGTTCGGCAGGCCGAGGTGTTCCTTCGGAGTGACGTAGCACAGCATGGCGGTACCCAGCCAACCGATTTGGGTGGCACCGATGGCCGAAGTGATGTGGTCGTAACCCGGAGCAATGTCAGTTACCAGCGGACCGAGGGTATAGAACGGAGCGTTGTGGCAATGCTTGATCTGACGTTCCATGTTTTCCTGAATCTTGTGCAAGGGCACGTGTCCCGGACCTTCGATGAAGGCCTGTACGTTCTTGTCCCAGGCACGGAGTACCAGTTCTCCCAATGTGTCGAGCTCGGCGAACTGGGCTTCGTCGTTCGCGTCGGCGATACACCCCGGACGCAGACCGTCACCCAAAGATACGGCAACGTCATATTGTGCAAGGATGTCGCAGATGTCGTCGAAGTGTTCATAGAGGAATGATTCCTGGTTGTGGATGAGACACCATTTGCTCATGATGCTTCCGCCACGGCTCACGATACCGCACAGACGTTTGTCGGCCAGGTGTACGTTGTGCAGGCGGATACCGGCATGGATGGTGAAGTAGTCTACCCCCTGTTCGCATTGTTCGATAAGGGTGTCCTTGTAGATTTCCCAGGTCAGGTCTTCCACTTTGCCGTTCACTTTCTCCAAGGCCTGGTAGATGGGCACGGTACCTACCGGAACCGGACAGTTACGGACAATCCATTCGCGGGTCTCGTGGATGTTGTCACCGGTAGAGAGGTCCATCAGGGTATCGCCTCCCCACTTGCAGCTCCATACGGCCTTGTCCACTTCTTCTTCGATGCTCGATGTGGTAGCCGAGTTGCCGATGTTGGTATTGATTTTCACCAGGAAGTTCCGGCCGATAATCATCGGTTCACTTTCCGGATGGTTGATGTTAGCCGGCAGTACCGCACGTCCGGCGGCGATTTCGTCACGCACAAATTCCGGAGTGATGTGGGTGTCGATACCCAGTTCCCTGCAGTTCATGTTCTCACGGATGGCAACGTATTCCATTTCCGGAGTCACGATGCCCTGCTTGGCATAATACATCTGTGTACAGCAGTGTCCTGCTTTGGCCCGGTAGGGGAGAGCGATGTGTTCGAAGCGCAGGTGGTCGAGCGATTTGTCGTCTCGGCGCATCTTTCCGTATTCCGAAGTGATGGAAGGCAATTGCTCCACATCGCCGCGTTCGGTAATCCAGCTCTCACGCATACGCGGAAGGCCTTTTTTCAGGTCGATGGTAACGGACGGGTCGCTGAACGGACCGCTGGTGTCGTATATATAGACTGGTGCGTTCGGAGTCATCACTTTCTGACCGTCTACGATGGTGACGGTCGGAGTGAGGTTGACTTTCTGCATTCCTACACGGATGAACGGGAACATCTGTCCTTGCATGTAGGCTTTCTCGGCGTGCGCGTAGGCTTTATCTTTTTCTTTTTCCATGTTTTCTGGTGGGTTAGCTGGCAGGAGGATCCTGCCGGTTAGTAATAAAAAAACGTCGGGATGAAAATTAATCGTTCAGGAATGCGGTAAGCGGCGATGAGGCCGATGCTTCCAGGTTGGTGGCCTGAATGCCCAGTCCGGCTTCGTAGGCACGGCGTCCGGCGATGACAGCCTCTTTGAAGGCGATGGCCATTTCTACCGGATTACCGGCAACGGCGATGGCTGTGTTGACCAGACAGGCGTCAGCACCCATCTCCATGGCTTCGGCAGCGTGGCTCGGGGCTCCGATGCCTGCATCGACTACTACCGGTACATTGCTCTGCTCGATGATGATGCGCAGGAAATCCCGTGTCTGCAAGCCTTTGTTCGTACCGATAGGGGCAGCCAATGGCATGACGGTAGCGGCTCCCGCTTCTTCCAGACGCTTACACAGGGTAGGGTCGGCCTGGCAGTAAGGAAGTACCACGAATCCCAGCTTCACCAGTTCTTCCGTAGCTTTCAGTGTTTCGGTAGAATCCGGCAACAGGTAGCGCGGGTCCGGATGGATTTCCAGTTTCAGCCAGTTGGTACCGAAGGCTTCGCGAGCCATCTGTGCGGCGAATACGGCTTCTTCGGCGGTACGTACACCCGAGGTGTTCGGCAACAGCTGGATGTGTGGGTGGATGATGTGTTTCAGCATATCGTCTTCCTTGTCACCCAGTTCGATGCGTTTCATGGCTACGGTCACCATTTCGGTGCCGGATGCTTTGATGGCTTCTTCCATCAAGGTATTGGAGTTGAATTTTCCTGTTCCCAGGAAGAGGCGGGAGTCAAATTCTTTTCCCGCAATGATCAGTTTCTTCATGCTTTTTATGTTGTTTTTAAGTTTTGATTGAATGTCGGGGTTTTACTTTTTCTTTTTGGCGTCAAAAAGAAAAAGGTAACAAAAAGAAAAAACGCCGCCTCAAAACTGAGGCCGGGATTTTGGGGCTGGCTGTCGCTCTTCGCCTTTGGGCGAAATCGCAGTGTCTTTCTCTTTTCGTCGCGCGAATAAAATGCTTTTCCGCTTTTCGTTCTTAGAGAAGTTCTAAAATTCTTTGCGCCTAATATGAGCCAATAAAATGAAAGTCATAGAGATAAGTCGTTTCTGACTTTTAACTTTTAACTTTTACTTTTTAACTCCTCGAGGATTTTTCTGGTTTCTTCTGCCGGATTCTCTGCCCGCAGAATAGTTCCGCTCAACGCAATGCCGCTGACTCCTGTCTGCATGATGGCCGGGATATCTTCACAGGTGATACCACCGATGGCCACTATCGGCAGATTGATTCCGTGTTCGTGCATCTGTCGGACGATGTTACGGTAGCCTTCCAGCCCCAGAATGGGACTCAGGTTCTTCTTGGTTGTCGTGAAGCGGAAAGGACCGCAACCGATGTAGTCGGCTCCCGCACGGTAGTGTGAGACCACATCGTCGAACGTGTTTGCCGTACCGCCGATGATGAAGTCCTTTGCTAGGATGTGTCGTGCTTCGGCTATCGGCATGTCATTCTTGCCTAGATGAACTCCGTCGGCTTTCAGTTTCTTCACCAGTTCCACGTCGTCGTCGATGATGAATGTTGCTCCGTAGGTACGGCATAACTCCTGGACACGTACGGCTTCCTGTTCACGCTCTTCCGGCGAAGCATCCTTCATGCGCAACTGAATCCATCGGCAGCCCCCTTCCAAGGCCAGGCGTGCCGAATCGTAATACGAATAACGGTCGGTAAAATGGGTAATGAATTGCAGTTCCATCAGCTTATCCTCCACAAGCGGCTTTGATGATTACCAGGCTGTCATTGGGGTGCAGTACCTGTTCGCTCCATTGGGTACGGGGAATCATGCGGTTGTTTACAGCGATGGCCACTCCCTGGGTCGGGAGTTCCAGTTGGTTGGCCAGATCGGCTACTGTATTGCCTTGTGTGAGCTCGGTCTCTTTGTTGTTTACAGTCAGTTTCATAAGCGTACAATTAAAGGGTATGTAAACCAAAGAGGTAGTCCGTATGGATGGAAAAAAGAAAAGTCATAGCTAACAATCCCTTCGCCGGAATTATCCGTATCAGGTTCGTAGGGTATGATCTCAGCCCGTCGGGTAGGGCACCCCTTTGTTCTACTAGCGGCAAAGGTATAAGAAAAGATTGGAAAACGGTAACAAATCGCCGGATTTAATATTTTTTGAGGGTGGACTAGAGCATGAATCGGTTGATATGAACTGTAACGATAAATCTATCCTGATTTCTATTACGAAGGATAAAAGGTGTAAAACATTTGCTCCTCAGACGGGACCGAAGATTTCAGTTCTGCCTGAGGAGCAAAAATAATTTTTTTGAAGCAACCGGATTTATTGGGCCGGTTTGACCAGGCTTCTCCAGTCCATGGGTCCGGACAATACAAAACTCACAGGGAAGTATCCTTTTATGCTTCACAATTGTGTATCACTCCCAAATACCTTACCGAAGTAAGCAAGAAAGTGAGTGGCTTTCATGCGAATTTCTGGATAGACCGGTTTACCATTACCGAGATAACTCGGTTGCTATCCGACAAGACCCTGACCTTAAAGGAGATTTCGGAGAGAATGAATTTTGCATCAGTCTCTTATTTCTGTCGATATGTAATGCGTATCTTGAAAGTGACCCCTTCTGCATATAGAAGCAGTCGTTGTGAAGGCTGAGTATTTCTCAATTTCGATGGCCTATCAGAAGATGTGCCACAAATGCACTTCTTCTGATAGATGATAATCGAACATCTTGCATTCACTGGCTGATGTTTTGCGATACCCACATCCCGATATCCTGTTTGCTGAGAGCGGCTGCCATGAGGTCTGGAAACTTGTCGGGCGTACAGGCAAAGGTCGGTACACCCAGTTCGGCCAGAAAAGCGGCATGGGTCTTGTCGTAAGCGGGGGCACCGTCATCGTTCAGGGCAGGCAGGACGATGAGCTGCACGCCGCTGTTCACCAGTTCGACAAACCGTTTGTACATGTCACGGACCTCTCCACCTTCGTACAGGTCGGTTACCAGTACCAGTACCGTGTCTTGTGGACGGGAGATGATTTCCTGGCAGTAGGTCAAGGCCCGGGCAATGTCTGTCCCGCCTCCCAGCTGTACGCCGAAAAGCAGGTCAACAGGGTCCTGTAAATCATCGGTCAGGTCTACTACTGCCGTATCGAATACCACCATGCGGGTGTTGACTGCGGGTAGGGAAGCCAGTACCGCTCCGAAAATGCCGGAGTAGATGACCGATGTCCCCATCGAACCACTCTGGTCCAGACAGAGGATGATGTCCTTCAGCGCTTTCCGTTTCCGGCCGTAGCCGATGCGTATTTCGGGAATGATGGTCTTGTATTCCGGTTGGTAGTTCTTCAGGTTCTTGGTGATGGTGGTCTTCCAGTCAATCTCGTTGTAACGGGGATTCCTCCGGCGGGAAGAACGGTTCAAGGCGCCGGTTACCGCCTGTTCGGCCGGACACTGGAAGAATTCCATCCAGAACCGGAGGGGAACCCGTTCGGCCAACTGGCGTAACAGGTAGGCCTCGTCTTTTTCCTTCTTGTTGGGGCTGACCTCTTCCAGTCCCATCTGCTTCATTTCAGGGGTGTACAGTTTTCCCAGACGGTCCGTCAGCTCGTACTTCCACTCATCTCCCAGGAAACTGATTTCTTCGATGGCTCGCAGGCGGCCGGCGAGTCCCTGAGCATGGGCATCCACCATCCGGCGGGCCATGTTCTCAAACAGGCTGTCGGCCCGTTCCGGAACATTGACCAGCCCGTTCCGTACCAGATCCTTCATCCAGGTTTCCAGGTCTTCTATACCGTTCAGCACGTTCTGATGACGTTTTTCCTGCCGCTTGGCTTGTGCGGCCGCATCTACCGGCTTTTCGTCCCGGGCTTTCTGTTCTTTCTTTTCTGCTTTTACTCCCCGTTTGGAAAGCCATGTAGCTACCCAGTCAGGTTCTTCCGCCTTTTCGAACAGGTCGGCTTGGGCGGCGAACAGAAGCAGCAGCCCCAATCCGTGTTTACAAGGGAATTTCCGGCTGGGACAGGAACATTTGAAAGCAATGTCATTCAGGTCGATGGCGGTCTGGTAAGGATTTTTTCCGCTGCCCTGGCAGTGTCCCCATACGGCGCGTTCACTGCAGGCAAGCAAGACCCATTTCCCCGGAACAGCCAGTCCTTTACCGGCCTTTACCGAGGCGGCATCCGGGGCGAGTTGTATGATTTGTTCTTCGGTTAGATTCAATGGCATAAGGTTCGAACGGTTTGTTATGAGACTAGTTCGAATACAAATGTATGAAAAAATGCCAAAGTTGGTGGGCTTGCTATGTAAAAAGATGTTACACGGCTATGGGAATGATACGGGTCCGGATGTGTGAAGACAAATGTTTTTCAAGGATAAATTCTTGGTGTAAAGTGTATAAACCGTATCTTTGCGGCATGAAATATATCTACTTGTTCATAGGCTTTCTTTCACTGATATTGGGAGTGATAGGTATTTTCCTGCCCGTCCTGCCTACCACGCCCTTCCTGCTGTTGTCGGCTGCCCTGTTCTTCCGGAGTTCCCCGCGGGCCTACGACTGGCTGCTGGCACACAAATACCTGGGACCGTATATCCGGAGCTTCCGCGAAGACCGGATGATTCCTTTGCGGGCCAAAATCGTTTCCATTTCTTTACTCTGGCTGACGGCTCTGCATTGCGCCGTTCTGCTTTTTGAATCGTGGTGGCTGAGGATAGGTATGGTGGTGATGGCCATCTGTGTGACGGCTTATATCCTGTCTTTCAAGACACGTCCTTCTGCTAAATGAAGCTTGAATCTTATTCGATATAAATCATCTTCTTTGTCATCCCTCCGTCGATGGTAATCGTCTGTCCGTTGATGAAGTCATTTTCTTCCTGGCAGAGGAAGATGCAGGCACGGGCGATGTCTTCCGGTTTTCCTACCCGCCCGGACGGATGTTGCAGGTGGTCTTCCGGACGCAACGCTTCGTAGTCCGTGTTCTGTATCCAGCCGGGAGCGATGGCGTTTACCGTGATGTGCTGTTCGGCCAGCGAAGCCATCAGCGCATGGGTGAGCGAATAGATGCCGCCTTTGGAGGCCGCATATCCTTCGCTGCCCGGTTCACTCATCAGGTAGCGGGTGGAGCAGAGGTTGATGATGCGTCCGTACGGATTGGGCTCCGGCAGGCTGTTCCGGTGAAGGGCCAGTCGGCGGGAAGTGATGAATACCGGACGCAGGTTGGTGGCCAGAATCCGGTCGAACTCCTCGATGCTGGTCTCGGTCAGCGGAGAGAAGCGGCTGATACCTATGTTGTTGATGACGATGTCGATGTCGCCCCAGTCTTCGAAGAGTTGGCGCATGCAATCCTCCAGTGCTTCCGCCTGACAGACATCTACGGGAAAGAAACGGGCACCGGTGGTTTGTGCGGTCAGGTTGCCGGCTGTAGCATCAATGTCGCAGAAGGCTACCTGGCACCGTTGTTCTGCGAAGGCACGTACCAGCGCTTTTCCGATACCGGATGCGCCTCCGGTAATGAATACCCGCTTGTGCAATCCTTCCGGACGGGACGATTTCTTTCGTGCGGATTTATGAGACTGTTCCCATGCCGATTTCTTTGCCTGATACGCGTCGTATTGCCGTTCAATGTAATTGTCTGCCATTTGTTTCCCGATTTTAAAAGTTCTAACCGGTGGCAAAAATACAAAAATATTCCGTGAAAACGTGGGATAAGGCAAGATTCATGGGGAATTTGTATGGGTTTTTGAATACTTTTACTATCTTTGTGAAAATGATTACATCTAAAACTGAATATGGAGATAAACTTACAGACTATTCTGACCCGATTGAATATCGAACAGTTGAGCCCGATGCAGCAACGTGTGTGGGAGGCTGGAAGAAAAGGAGATGACCTGATTTTGCTTTCACCTACCGGAACCGGTAAGACCCTGGCTTTTCTGTTGCCTTTGGTTGAGGCTTTGCGTCCGGGTATGAATGGGGTACAGGCGGTGGTATTGGTACCTTCGCGTGAACTGGCTCTTCAGATAGAGCAGGTGTTCAAGGCCATGGGTACGGGATTTAAGGTGATGAGCTGTTACGGTGGACGTCCGGCCATGGAGGAACACCGGACGATGAACAGCCTGCACCCGGATGTCATTATCGGTACCCCGGGACGTATGAACGACCACCTGAACAAGCAGAATTTCGATGCGGAGACGGTCCGCCTGCTGGTCATCGATGAGTTCGACAAGAGCCTGGAGCTGGGCTTCCAGGAAGAGATGGCGGCAGTCATCGGTGCATTGACCCGGCTGAAGCAGCGCTTCCTGTTGTCGGCTACCGATGCCGAAGAGATTCCCCGGTTTACCGGTGTGGACCGCCGTACACGGAAGCTGAACTTCCTGACGGACGAAGAAACGCCTGCAGCCGCTTCCTTACAGGTCTATTGTGTACCTTCTCCCATTAAGGATAAACTGGAAACCCTCTACCGGCTGGTCTGCTCGGTAGGTAACGAACCGACCCTGGTATTCTGTAATTACCGCGAGAGTGTGGATCGGGTAGGGAAGTACCTTCATTCCGTGAAAGTGTATTGCGAGACCTTCCACGGAGGAATGGAGCAGGAGGACAGGGAACGTGCCTTGTACAAGTTCCGTAACGGGAGTTGCCATATCTTTATCTCTACCGACCTGGCTGCCCGTGGCCTGGACATTCCTGAAATCAAAAATGTGGTACATTATCACTTGCCTGCCGCCGAAGACGGTTACATCCACCGGAACGGACGTACGGCCCGTTGGGATGCGGAAGGAAAAGCCTACTTGATTCTGGGTCCTGAAGAGACGATGCCTGATTTTGTTCCGGCCGATATCGAAACTTTCGTTTTCCCCGAACCGTTGCCCCAACCGGAGTTGCCGGAATTTCTTACCTTATATATAGGAAAAGGCAAGAAAGACAAAATCAATAAAGTGGATATCGTGGGCTTCCTTTCGAAGAAGGGCGGACTGAACCGGGAAGAAATCGGTCGGGTCGATGTGAAAGACCATTATGCCTTTGCCGCCATTTCGCGGAAAAAGGCCCGTCAGGTACTGGCGCTTATCCGGAACGAAAAGATCAAGGGAGTCAAGACACTGATTGAACCAGCCAAATAGAGGCCGGTGAGTTCTTCTCAGGGTACCGTGCCGGGGTGAAGGGCTGTGAAAAAGTTTGGAACGTTTTTTCTGGCGTTCGGTGAGCAAAGTCAAACAGGATGGAGGCGAAGCCGGACAAAACAGAGGTAATGTCATTCAAATTTCTTTCATAGCATTGCTGATATGTGTCAATCTGATAGTAAAAAGAAAGTCTGTTTTCGTAAATTGAAAGAGAAATTTTGATTTTATTGGAAATTTATCACATAAATCTTTGGAAGTATCAAAATAATCGCTAATTTCGCATCTGTAGAATTAAGAACTGAATGTTTAACCAAAACAATATTCCCATGAAAAAACATAATTTTAATGCGGGACCCTCTATCCTGCCACGCGAGGTGATTGAAAATGCAGCACAGGCTATTCTTGATTTCAATGGCTCGGGACTTTCGTTGATGGAGATCAGTCACCGTGCTAAAGACTTCCAGCCGGTAGTGGACGAAGCTGTCGCTTTGTTCAAGGAACTTCTGAATATCCCGGAAGGTTACTCGGTACTGTTCCTGGGAGGTGGTGCAAGCATGGAATTCTGTATGGTTCCCTATAATTTCCTCGAAAAGAAAGCCGCTTATCTGAATACCGGTACATGGGCCAAGAAGGCCATGAAGGAAGCCAAAGGCTTCGGCGAGACCATCGAAGTCGCTTCTTCCGAAAAAGACGGCTACACATATATCCCGAAGAATTATGAAGTTCCTGCCGATGCGGACTATTTCCATATTACGACCAACAATACCATCTACGGTACAGAATTGCATGCCGATCCGGATGTCAATGTTCCGTTGGTAGGCGATATGTCATCGGATATCTTCTCTCGTCCGGTCGATGTTTCCAAATACATCTGTATCTACGGAGGTGCCCAGAAGAACCTGGCTCCGGCCGGCGTGACTTTCGTTATCGTGAAGAACGATGCGTTGGGTAAGGTGAGCCGTTACATCCCGACGATGCTGAATTATCAGACTCATGTGGATAAAGGCTCTATGTTCAATACTCCTCCGGTAGTTCCTATCTATGTGGCTTTGCAGACTTTACGTTGGGTGAAGGCTCAGGGTGGCGTGGAAGAGATGCAGCGCAGAGCGCAGGCCCGTGCCAAACTGCTGTACGATGAAATAGACCGTAACAAGTTGTTCCGTGGTACCGTAACGAACGTAGAAGACCGTTCGCTGATGAACATCTGCTTCGTGATGGCCGATGAATACAAGGATCTGGAAGCCGACTTCCTGAAGTTCGCTACAGAGAGAGGCATGGTCGGTATCAAAGGACACCGTTCAGTCGGTGGCTTCCGTGCTTCCTGCTACAATGCTTTGCCGATAGAAAGTGTACAGGCTTTGGTAGACTGTATGCAGGAATTTGAAAAATTGCATTAATCATCCCTTTTTAATATAACCGGGATAAGGACGTGTGGAGAAAGAGTATGCACGTCCTTATTTCTTTAAAATCTGAAACCTATGAAAGTATTAGTCGCTACAGAAAAACCGTTCGCAAAGATTGCGGTAGACGGTATCCGTAAGGAAGTGGAAGCTGCTGGTTATGAATTGGCTTTACTGGAAAAATATACAGAGAAACAGGCATTGCTGGATGCCGTAAAGGATGCGAACGCTATCATCATCCGAAGTGATATCATCGATAAGGAAGTGTTTGATGCCGCTCCGAACCTGAAGATTGTGGTACGTGCCGGTGCAGGTTACGATAATGTAGACTTGGAAGCTGCCACAGCTCATGGCGTATGCGTCATGAATACGCCGGGACAGAACTCGAATGCGGTAGCCGAACTGGTATTCGGTATGCTCATCATGGCTGTCCGTAATTTCTACGACGGCAAGTCAGGTACAGAGTTGAAGGGCAAGAAACTGGGTATTCACGCTTACGGTAATGTGGGACGTAACGTAGCCCGTATCGCCAAGGGTATCGGTATGGACATCTATGCTTACGATGCGTATTGCCCGAAGGAAGTGATGGAAGCCGACGGTATTAAGGCGCTGGATTCTGCCGAAGAACTGTATGCTACCTGCGACATCGTTTCACTCCATATCCCGGCTACTCCCGAAACCAAGAACTCCATCAACTACGCATTGGTGAACCGCTTGCCGAAGAACGGTATTCTGGTGAATACGGCCCGTAAGGAAGTCATCAACGAGGCCGAACTCATCCAGCTGATGGATGAACGTGCCGATTTGAAGTATATTACGGATATCATGCCGGTGGCAAACGAGATCTTTGCCGCCAAATTCCCCGGCCGTTATTTCTCTACCCCGAAAAAGATGGGGGCACAGACGGCCGAAGCCAATATCAATGCCGGTATTGCGGCTGCCCGGCAGATTGTAGGCTTTTTGAGAGACGGCTGTGAGAAATTCCGTGTAAATAAATAAGTTTGAATTTACCGACCATGAAAATGGCCCTCATCTTCATGGTCGGATTTTTAAAGATAATCTGAAACGTTATGGCAATAGTAAAACCATTTAGAGGAATCCGTCCTCCCCAGGAATGGGTGGAGCAGGTCGTTTCCCGTCCTTACGATGTATTGAATTCGGAAGAGGCACGTCAGGAAGCTGCCGGTAACGAGAAATCCCTGTATCACATCATCAAGCCGGAAATCGATTTTCCGGAGGGTACTGACGAGCACGATCCCAGTGTCTATGATAAGGCGGTCGAGAATTTCCAGGCGTTCCAGGATAAAGGCTGGCTGGTACAGGACAACAAGGAATGTTATTACATCTATGCGCAGACCATGAACGGAAAAACGCAATACGGTCTGGTAGTAGGCGCGTATGTACCCGATTACATGAACGGTGTCATCAAGAAGCACGAACTGACCCGCCGGGACAAGGAAGAAGACCGGATGAAGCATGTGCGCGTCAACAATGCCAACATCGAACCCGTATTCTTCGCTTACCCGGAGAATGCGCAGCTGGATGCATTGGTAGCCCGCTACACGGCCAAGCCGCCGGTATACGATTTCATTGCGCCGGGCGACGGTTTCGGTCATCAGTTCTGGGTGATCGATGACGATGCGGACATCGCTGCTATTACGAAGGCCTTCGCGTCCATGCCGGCGCTGTACATTGCCGACGGGCATCACCGGAGCGCAGCTGCTGCCTTGGTAGGTGCAGAGAAGGCGAAACAGAATCCCAACCACAAGGGCGATGAGGAGTATAATTACTTCATGGCGGTCTGCTTCCCGGCCGACCAGCTGACTATCATCGACTATAACCGGGTGGTGAAGGACTTGAACGGACTGACGCCCGAGGCATTCCTGAAAGCGCTGGAGAAACATTTCGTCGTAGAGGAGAAGGGAACGGAAATCTACAAGCCGGTAGCCCTGCATAACTTCTCGTTGTATCTGGCCGGAAAATGGTACAGCCTGACCGCCAAGGAAGGTACATACGATGATCACGACCCGATCGGGGTGCTCGATGTAACTATTTCCTCCAACCTGATTCTGGACGAAATCCTGGGCATTAAAGACCTGCGGAGCGACAAGCGTATCGATTTCGTCGGAGGAATCCGTGGCTTGGGTGAATTGAAGAAACGGGTGGATAGCGGCGAGATGGCTATGGCGTTGGCCTTGTATCCGGTGTCCATGAAGCAGCTGATGGATATTGCCGATAGCGGAAACATCATGCCTCCCAAGACTACCTGGTTCGAGCCGAAGCTACGTTCGGGACTGGTTATCCACAAGCTGGAGTAAACGGTCGGAAGCACGGTCCGAAAGGTTGTCCGTGGGGTTCAGATGATTAGATTTGTTGCAGGCTCCTGTGTCTCTGTCGATGCGGGAGCCTGTTTTTTTCACTCTCCCGGTTCTCGGAGCGGAACTTGTGCCGCATATCCGGAGAATTTTATTATTTTTGCCTGCATGATGCAAGAAGATACTTATAAGACGATTGAAGGAAGGTCTGAGTCCATTTATACCGAGAAGCGGAGCAAATTCATTGCGATCGCTCTTCCGGTACGTACCCTGTCCGAAATCAAGTCATGTCTGGAGGAATACCAGAAGAAATATTACGATGCCCGCCACGTCTGCTATGCCTACATGCTGGGGCCCGAACGGAAGGATTTCCGGGCAAACGACAACGGAGAGCCCTCGGGTACGGCGGGAAAGCCTATCCTGGGACAGATCCTCTCGAAGGAGCTGACCGATGTGCTGGTCATCGTGGTGCGCTATTTCGGCGGTATCAAGTTGGGCACGAGCGGCCTGATTGTGGCTTACCGTACGGCGGCGGCACAGGCGTTGGAAGAGGCCGTCGTCATTGAGAAGACAGTGGACGAGGACATTACCGTGATGTTCGAATATCCGTTTATGAACGATGTGATGCGGATTGTCAAGGAAGAAGGACCCGAAATCCTGGAGCAGTCCTACGACATGGATTGCCGGATGACCCTACGGATCCGTAAATCCTGTATGGACAGGTTGCGGAGCCGGTTGGAGAAAGTGGAGACCCTGCGTTTCCCCGATGACGATGTAACAGCTTTGTAATACGTTTGTCATATACAGGTTGCCGCTATCATATACTTTTGTGCCAGGAAACAAAGACCCATTGATGTATATGATTAAGAGACTTTTCTCAGTGATTTGTGTCGTATCCCTGGCCATCGGAGTACAGGCACAGGATTGGAAGGATTATCTGCCCAATATCCATGGAACGATACGTGGCAAGTATGAATACCAGACAACAACCGATGAACAGCGCTTTCAGGTACGTAATGCCCGTATCAGCCTCGACGGTAAGGTGCACGAGCTGGTAGGTTACAAGGCTGAAATCGATTTGTCGGACGAAGGACAGATCAAGATGCTGGATGCCTATGCCCGTGTTACTCCGGTGAAGGATTTCAATATAACCATCGGACAGATGCGTGTGCCTTTTACTATCGATGCACACCGTTCTCCGCATCAGCAGTATTTTGCCAACCGTTCCTTTATTGCCAAGCAGGTAGGTAATGTACGCGATGTCGGCGCTACACTGGGATATACGGTCCGTGAAGGATTCCCGCTGGTCATTGAGGGAGGATTGTTCAGTGGTTCAGGCTTGACGCAGCAGAAGGAGTGGCACCGCATTCTTTGTTATTCGGCCAAATTGCAACTGAAGCCGTGGGAAAATTATAACCTGTCTTTGAGCACCCAGCGTATCCGCCCAGCCGAAACGAATATCTACATGTACGATGCCGGTACGTATTACGAATGGAACAACTGGCACTTCGAGGTAGAAGGATTGTATAAGCATTATGATAATCACATGTTTTCCGATGTATGGGCAGTCGATGCCTTCGTCAATTACGACTGGTTCATCCGGAAAAAACATTTCCCTTTCAAGAAGATTTCATTCCTGGGCCGTTTCGATTACATGGGCGACCATAGTGACGGAACCACTTACGGAGAGGCCGGTTCCGACCGTGAAGGCCTGCTCACCATTACCGATTATGCCCGTAAGCGAATCACCGGTGGGGTGACATTCAGTTTCGGTAAGCCCTTCCAGGCCGACCTCCGGTTGAACTACGAAAAGTATTTCTACGATAACAATTCGCTGGCCAAGGCTTCCGAGCAGGATAAGATTGTGGTCGAGATGATGGTCCGTTTCTGAACATAGTCATATATTGCCGATATCCCGTTGCAAGGTGTTCCTTTCGTGAACTTTGCGGCGGGTTTTTTTGTTTACTAATTTGTAAGTAATATAAAAAATGTTATCTTTGTAAAACCTACAGGACATTGGCTATGAAGCGGATATTTCATACGGTGGTAGTGCTTTCGGCTTTCTTGTGTGGAAGCTGTAGTCACTCGGAGAGACAGGTACAGGAGGTTCCCGTTGTTCAGCAGGATTCCGCCTTGGTTGTTGTGGAGCCCGGTGAGTTGCCGTTTCAGGAGAAGCCTTTGTCCGAATCCGATATCGTACTCCTCCGCGAACTGCTGTATGACAAGTACACCCTCGACGATGTCTATCCCTACCGCGATACGGTGCGCGTCGTGAAATGGGACATTGTGCGCAAGAGTCTCGCTTTCATCGAAAACATGCAGGAACAGCCTGCCGCCTGGGGAGTCTTCCAGAATTACAAGAACCGGAACGGAGAGGCTCCTCTGGTGGCCACCTATCGCCGGAATGTCTACCGGAGAGTGTCCGATACACTCGGTGTGGAACGCTACCAGTCTGTTCCGCTCTACCTGCCGGCCGATACCGTGACTCCCATCCGTTACGGACGCGACGGTTCCCTGGCCGAAGTCCTTTCCCGCCAGGGAGGATTCTACAAGGTGAAGCCGGTCACGATCGATGAGGAATGGCTGATTCCCGAGCGATACCTCAAGCCTTTACCGGACAGCGTCTCTTTCCGTCACGTGGTGTTTGTGGACCGGAAAGACCAGAACATTGCTACCTTGGAATGGAAGGAGCGGGGTACCTGGTTCATCCGCAGTGTGAATCCGGCCACCACCGGCCTGCATAACCCGCCTTACGGGCAGGAGACCCCGTTGGGCCTGTTCCTGATTCAGGAAAAGAAGTCACGCATGGTCTTCCTGAAGGACGGTTCCTCGGCGGTAGGCGGATATGCTCCGTATGCCAGCCGGTTTACCAACGGTGCCTACATTCATGGCGTACCGGTCAACGTCCCGCGCACGGCCATGATTGAATACAGCTACACGCTGGGCACGACGCCCCGTTCGCACATGTGTGTACGGAATGCCACCTCGCATGCCAAGTTCGTGTTCGACTGGGCTCCGGTGGAGCAGTCCCTCGTGGTGGTCATCGAATAAGTTTCTACTTTTTAACATTCTGTCAGTGAACGGACTCAGATTTTATGGCTACCTTTGCAACCGTTTTCAGATAGTTTGTTATGCGGCGTATTGTAAGTTTATTGATTCTGTTTATTCTTCCTTCGTTTTTTACCTTGACAGGCAACCGGATCTGTGGGGGCCCTACCGCTCCGGCAGTCAATGCCCCGGCACGTTCAACCCTGTGTTCCTCCCTGTATCACGACATGCAGCTCGAGGGCGTTGTCAATTGGGAGGCGTTCCGCCAGGCCGTCACCGGTTATTACAAGATTTCCGGACGGAAGAAGAATATCCTTACGCTCATCGATTTCTCGAAACCTTCCACCGAGAAGCGTCTCTACGTGTTCGATATGGACCGGAAGAAACTGCTTTTCCATTCGGTGGTGTCACACGGTAAGAACAGCGGCGGAAATTACGCCACCTCTTTTTCCAACGAATACGGCTCCTACAAGAGCTCCCTGGGCTTCTATCTCACCGATAGCCCTTACCAGGGGAAGAACGGTTACTCCTTGCTGTTAGACGGCCTGGAGAAAGGAATCAACGACCGTGCCCGCCAACGTGCCATCGTGGTACACGGTGCGGCATACGCCGACCCTTCCGTAGCCCGTTCTGCCGGTCGTCTGGGAAGAAGTTTCGGTTGTCCGGCTGTTCCGAAGAATCTGTCAAAGCCCATCATCGATGCCATCAAAGGAGGAAGTGTCATCTTTATCTATGCCGAGTCGCCCGATTATCTGGCACATAGTTCCATTCTGGAGCGGGAGGATATCGGCTAACTTATTTTTGCGACTATGGAAGTAATCAAGACAGCAATAGAAGGCGTGGTCATCATCGAGCCACGAATCTTCAAGGATGCGAGAGGCTATTTCTTCGAGTCTTTCTCGCAGCGGGAGTTCGATGAAAAAGTGAAACCTGTCCGCTTCGTGCAGGACAATGAAAGCATGTCGTCCTACGGGGTGATGCGCGGACTGCATTTCCAGCGTCCGCCTTATACACAGAGCAAGCTGGTACGTTGTGTCAGAGGAGCCGTGCTCGATGTGGCGGTAGACATCCGCAAGGGAAGCCCTACCTACGGACAGCACGTGGCTGTCGAGCTCACGGAAGACAATCACCGCCAGTTCTTCATCCCCCAGGGCTTTGCCCACGGATTTGCCGTCTTGAGCGAAACGGCGGTTTTCCAGTACAAGTGCGATAATTTCTACCATCCCGAAGCGGACGGGGGAATCAGCATCCTGGATGAAAGTCTGGGCATCGACTGGCGGATTCCTATAGAAAAAGCCATTCTAAGCGAAAAGGATACCAGACATCCGCTGCTGAAGGATTTTGAGACACCATTTATTTAATGAATAATTAAAAATTAAAAACGACAGGAGCAAACCGTTCTTTTTGTTATTCACTATTCATTATTCATTATTCATTATTCATTATTCATTATTCATTATTCATTATTCATTATTCATTATTCATTGTTCATTAGTTACATGAAAATCTTAGTTACCGGTGCCAACGGCCAGTTGGGCAATGAAATGCGCATCCTGGCCAGGGAGACCAACGACACTTATATTTTTACAGACGTAACCACTCCGGAGGGTGTGGAAACCACTCTGCTGGACATTACGGATCTGGAGGCTGTACGCCGACTGGTGAAGGAACAGGGCGTGCAGTGCATCGTAAACTGTGCGGCTTATACTAACGTGGACAAGGCCGAAACGGATGAAGCGTTCTGCCGGACACTGAACGCAAAGGCCCCGCAGAACCTGGCCATCGCCATGAAGGAAGTGAACGGACTGCTGGTGCACGTCTCTACCGATTATGTCTTCGGAGGCGATCCCTACAACATCCCTTGCCGCGAAGACCAGCAGGGAACCCCGACAGGAGTCTATGGACAGACCAAGCTCGAAGGAGAGGAGTTCATCCGCCAGTCCGGATGCGATCATGTCATCCTGCGCACAGCCTGGCTCTATTCCGAGTTCGGCAAGAACTTCGTGAAGACCATGCTGAACCTGACCGCCACCAAACCCCAGCTGAATGTGGTGTTCGATCAGGCAGGTACCCCTACCTATGCATACGACCTGGCAGCAGCCATCGTGACCATCTTACGCGACTACGAGGCCGAACAGCCTTCCGCCGGCTATTCCAAGACCGGAATCTACCATTACAGCAACGAAGGAGTCTGCTCCTGGTACGATTTCACCAAGGTCATAGCCGCCCTGTCCGGCCATACTTCCTGCGATATCCGGCCTTGCCACAGCAACGAGTTCCCCAGTCCCGTGAAACGTCCGGCCTATTCGGTGCTCGACAAGACCAAGATCAAGGAAACTTTCGGGCTTCACATCCCTTATTGGATGGAATCCCTGAAGGTCTGCCTCTCCCGGCTCTGATTCCGGTAGCTGGCAGGCAGAAGAAAAAACGCTGTTCCGGTGCAGAAATGCGGTCTGCCGGAACAGCGTATATCGATTAACCAGACTCTCAACGTTGTTCAGTCTCTCCGGAAAATATCCCTCGTATACACCTTTTCCTTCACATCGTCCAGACAAGTGTCATAGCGGTTGGCGATGATGGCCTGTGCCTGTGCCTTGAAAGCCTCCAGGTCATTCACTACCTTCGAACCGAAGAACGAAGTGCCGTCTTCCAGGGTCGGTTCGTAGATGATGACGGTAGCTCCTTTCGCTTTGATGCGTTTCATCACTCCCTGGATGCTGCTCTGGCGGAAGTTGTCACTGTTCGACTTCATCGTCAGGCGGTACACCCCGATGATACATTCTTTCTCTGCCGACGGATTATAGTCCCCCCGGTTGTAATAATCGTAGTATCCCGCCATCTTCAGTACCCGGTCTGCAATGAAGTCCTTGCGGGTCCGGTTCGACTCCACGATGGCGTGAATCAGGTTCTCCGGTACATCCTGATAGTTGGCCAGCAGCTGTTTCGTGTCTTTCGGCAGGCAGTAGCCTCCGTAGCCGAAGCTCGGGTTGTTGTAGTGCGTGCCGATACGCGGGTCCAGGCAGATGCCCTGGATGATGGCCTGTGTGTCCAGTCCCTTCACCTCCGCATACGTATCCAGTTCGTTGAAGTACGATACCCGCAGTGCCAGGTACGTATTGGCGAACAGCTTCACCGCTTCTGCCTCCTTCAGTCCCATGAACAGGGTATCCACGTTTTCCTTGAGGGCACCTTCCTGCAGCAGGGCGGCAAATTCATGCGCCTTCTCTTCCAGTTGCTCTCCGGCGATGGCCCGGATGGCCTCGTTCTCTTCGTCCTGTCCGTCGATGAACTTCGGGTAGCCTACGATGATGCGGCTGGGGTAGAGGTTGTCATACAGCGCCTTGCTCTCCCGCAGGAATTCCGGCGAGAACAGCAGGTTGAACTTCTTGCCCTGCAAGGCAGGCGTGTTCTCGAATTTCGGGGCATACTTCACGTACAGGCTCCGGCAGTATCCCACCGGGATGGTACTCTTGATTACCATCACCGCGTCCGGGTTCACCTCCAGCACCAGGTCGATTACCTCCTCCACGTGGCTCGTGTCGAAGTAGTTCTTCACCGGGTCATAGTTGGTCGGTGCCGCTATTACGATGAAGTCCGCGTCCCGGTAGGCCGAAGCCCCGTCCAGGGTAGCTTTCAGGTTCAGTTCCTTTTCGGCCAGATACTTTTCGATGTACTCGTCCTGTATCGGGCTGATGCGGCGGTTTATTTTCTCCACCTTCTCCGGAATCACGTCTACCGCTGTTACCGGGTGATGCTGCGCCAGCAGCGTAGCGATCGAAAGTCCTACGTAGCCCGTTCCGGCTACTGCTATCTGATAATTTTTCATTTTCTATGGTTTTGGTTATGCTTCATGCGTCAATCTGTTGGTCTGAAGGATGGGCAGGTACCTCATTCTATTACGTTCCTACCTGCCATGAGAAGGTTTCCTATACCCGGTCTATTTCTTGGGCAGAAAGTCCGGTAGCGGCTTGAATCTGTTCGGATGTCAGTCCCAGCGCTTTCAAGTTGCGGGCAATGGCTCTTTTTTCCTCGTTTTTACCTTTCTCCATTCCTTTCTCCATTCCTTTCTCCAGCCCTTCTGCCATTCCTTTGGCACGACCTTCTTCCAGTCCTTTCTCCCGTCCTTCTTCCAGTCCCTGTTTCCATCCGGCCCTTCGGGCATCTTCTTCCACTATCCGACTTACCCGGTAGCGGTCCAGAGCCTTGTCGTAGGCTATTCGGTCTTCCATTGACAGGTTGGCTACGGCAGCCAGTTCCTCCAGGCGGTTGAACACCTGTTCCTTCAGTGCGTCGGGCATTCTGTTCCAGTGTTGCATATTTTTCAGTGTATAAATCAGTTTGTCATACAGTGTTTCACATTCATTCAGCTCCTTCTCGAAATAAGGGAACTGGAGATAAATCTGGCGGAAGTGCGGGTTTATCGTCTTTCCGCTTTCCCGGTCCGCTATCACCGTATCCGTACGGAATTTGGCTTCCAGTCCCGGTTCACGGAAATTCATCAGGAAGATACCGTATACGGTAGAGAGCTTGTATCTGGCTCCGTAGTAATCCGCTTTCTCTTCGCGGAGCATAAGGTCGTTTTCTTCCTCGGTCATCGGCTCATCGGTGCGGAGTTCACGTTCCTTTTTTCGTTTCTCGCGGATGTTCTCCACCTGTCTGCCTATGGCGCGGCACATGTAGAACAGCGTACGGTCCAGAAAGTTGCTGTGGAAGCGGTTCTGCATCTCCACGATGATGTACTCTCCCGTAGTAGTCAGGCAGTACAGGTCGTAGATGATGCCTGCGTCCGCTATGCTGTCGGAGTGGTTCTCCTTGTCCAGCAGGGTCAGGTTTTCTATCTGGTGTTCCCCTGCCAGCAGTTCGTTCAGCAGCGTGATGAGCAGTTCTTTGCT
>NZ_KB894648.1:72170-231092 GCF_000374585.1 Phocaeicola barnesiae DSM 18169 = JCM 13652 | reverse complement strand
ACATCCGGCTTACACTCTGTCATCAGAATTTCATTTCTTTAGCGCGTTTCCCTCTCGAAAGCGGTTGCAAAGGTACAGACTTTTGCGGAACCTGCAAGCATTCCTCGAAACTTTTTTGAAACATTTTCTGGAATTAATTCACAAATACCTGATAAACAAAAGAATAAAATTCAACAATTTTCAAGATTCAGAATCAAAAGGTCAAAGAATGACACCATATAAATTTCGCGCACGCGCGTATATAGGCAAGCAAAAACGAACGCACGTTTCCATCCAAACGAACGGACGTTTTCATCCAAACGAACGCACGTTTTATTGAAAACGAACGGACATCTTCATCCAAACAAACGGACGTTTTCGATTGCTGGAAAACAACAGATATACACCTGCCTTAATTTTCGCAAATACTCAACAGCAGACCCTTTCATAGACAAAAAAAACTCATAATATCCACAGAATATTGTAAACTTTTATCGGATACTTAATTTTCTTTCACAAAAGCTTTAAGAATCAATTTATTTATTAAATTTGCAGTCAATATGCCCAATTAACAGAATTTATTAACCGTATGCAATTGTGTCAACCACCTACTGCATAGCTAAAACTAAGAAAAAATGAACACCCAGAAAACAAACTTCATGGTACCATTGGCTTTTGTCGGCGTAATGTTTTTTGCCATTGGTTTTGCGCTCGGAATCAATTCATTCCTGATGCCTGTCCTTGAAAAATCCCTGCAAATGTCTTCGGCAGAATCGAATCTGCTACTGGCGGCAACTTTCGTACCTTTCCTGATTTTCGGTATCCCTGCCACCAAATGTATCGAACATATCGGTTACAAACGGACAATGGCCTTGTCATTCGTTCTTTTTGCAGCCGCTTTCGGACTTTTCATCCAGGCAGCCGCTACCGCATCAATCGTCTGGTTCCTGATAGCATCATTCGTAGCAGGAGCTGCTAACGCCGTACTTCAGGCCTCCGTCAACCCGTACGTTACCATCCTCGGTCCGTTGGAATCGGCCGCCAAACGTATTTCTATCATGGGTATCTGTAACAAGCTGGCCTGGCCTGCAACGACCTTATTCATTACTTTGGTGATTGGAAAAGGCTTGGCAGACATCCAGATGGAAGACCTTTATCTCCCGTTCGAAATCATCATCGGTATCTTTATCATACTGGGTATCATTGCCCTGATGGCACCGCTGCCTGAAGTGAAAGCCGCCGGCGAAGATCCAGCCGATGAAAATGAAGCGGAAAGCCAATGCAGCTATGCAGCCAACAAGACTTCCATCATGCAGTTTCCTCACCTGCTGTTAGGTGCATTCGCCCTGTTCCTGTATGTAGGCGTAGAAACCATCTCGCTGGCTACCGCAACCGGTTACGCCAAAGCGCTGGACCTGGAAGGTGATAATTACGGATTCATCCCCTCTATCGGTATGGTGGTAGGTTATATAGCAGGAGTTATTCTGATACCGAAATACTTGAGTCAAGCTGCCGCCATGAAATTCTGCGCTATCATCGCTCTGATAGGTTCTGTTCTTGTAGCTATCCTGCCAGGCGTATGGTCTGTATACTGTATCTTCTTCATGGCATTGGGATGCTCACTGATGTGGCCGGCACTCTGGCCGCTGGCAATGGCTGATTTAGGAAAATTCACCAAAGCGGGTTCTTCCTTGCTGACTATGGCGATAGCCGGTGGTGCAGTCATGCCGTGGGTAAGAGGTGTCATTCAGGATGCAACCAGCTTCCAGACATCATACTGGATTTGCGTGCCGTGCTTCCTCTTCATCCTGTATTACGGAATGGCCGGTTATAAAATCAGAACCAAATAAACAGATTCAATAGGTCAACCATAACACACAACAAAGGGTAGTCTGAACAAACAAGCAGGCTACCCTATTTTCATTGCAAACAATTGATGCTATAAAAAAAAGCCACCTCCGTATCACACGGACATGGCCCCAGAGAAAGAGAGTTCTCAATGCTAGATATATACAACACGTTTAAAGTCAAGCATAATCTTCCAGATAATAGACGGAACTGACTTCACCGAAGAAATCTTCCGCAACATCCGCCAGATTGTCAAGTGCTTCTTCTTCTGTTTCACCATACGCACAACACTGACGATAGTCCAGCAGATAAGCATAATAGGTACCATCCGGGGTACATTCCACTACATAACTACAGTTATCAAACGGTTCCATAATGTGTTCCTCCTTATTTTTAAGACACCACAAAGTTCATCATCACAGATTACAAAACGGAGTACTACACATTACAATTCGGTGACTTTATTCCGAGTCTCTTTTACTGATTTTCCACTCTATCAAGAATGAAACCAATAAGCCCAATCCTCCACCTAACAATACACAGGCTCCATAAATCAAGGAAGTAATCTCATAAACATTCTGATAATTAGGATAAGCATTACATGTTCCCAAACCGATAAAGAATCCGGCTAAAAGTCCTAATCCCAAGCCAAGCATCAAACAGCCGAAACGCAAGGACGAAAAAGTAAAGGTAGAAAAATTAAAACCAGGACGCTTAGCCCCCCCCTTCATCAACTCTTCACTGGAAAGCTTTTCTATCAGCATCATCCGTTCCTTCTTGCCGACAAACAACTCAAACAATTTATAAACTACACCAAATATAATCGCCACATTGGCAACAACCATTAATTCTTCCATATTTCTACTGTTTTAAATTTAAAAAATTAGTTTCTTTGTCCTTTAGATGCAAGGTTACTAAAAAGGTTACAGCTAAACAAGCAAAAAAAATTTTCTGTAACCTGTGTAACCTTTCGGACGAGTGCTCGTCTAAAGAGCAAATGAAGACAGAAGAGCAACATAAAATAGAACGCATACTGGCCGGAAAGACTGAAGAATTCGCTTACTTTCTGGACACATACGGACAACAGGTATTCACGCTGATTGTCCGCATGACAGGTTCAGAAAGTGATGCCGAGGAACTGACTCAGGACACCTTTCTGAAAGCCTTCCAACACCTGTCTTCGTTCAACGGGAAAAGCCAGTTCTCCACATGGATTTACCGCATAGCTTACAACACAGCTCTGACTGCTCTCCGGAAAAAGAATATCGAACTGACCGCTGACGAGAAACTGTGGAATACCCTCTCGGACACAGAAACCGATGATTTGCTGGACGACACTTCGGAGAATCGGATTGAAAAGCTCAGAGAGGCACTGGACCGGCTTCCGGCCGATGAAAGGGCACTGATAACATTCTTCTACGAAGAAGAGAAAAATATCAGTGAAATAGCCGTCATCACCGGACAGACGGAAGGAAATGTAAAAGTTAAACTATACAGACTGCGCAAGAAACTGGCAGCCTGGATGCAAGAGGAGGATTAAAGTTATGACAGAAAAAGATAAAGGACTGAAAGAAGCCATCCGGAAACAGCCTACTTACCGGATTCCGACAAACTTTACCTACCGGATGATGCAGCAAATCAATGAAGAAATCTACCGGAAGGAAAAACAACAGGAAAAACGGTTGTTCATCCTGATGGTTATTCTGTGTGTGCTGATGATAGGTGGCTTGTGTGCCTGGCTCATCTGGCTGTTCAAACCGGACTTCCAGCATATCCGTGAGAACCTGTCGTTGCAGTTTTCTGAACTCCGGAACCTGACTTTCTACCTGCCCATGATAATGGCTCTTCCTTTATTGGCCTGGTTCAATCATTGGCTTAGAAAAAAATTCCGGTTCTTGGATAATTCATCATCCAACCTATAAAATTCAAGAAAGGCCATATCCAGCTTTATACCGGATACGGCCTTTTTCTATTCATTATTCTAACAGACAGAATCAATTACGATAGCTGGCCAATTCATCAGCCTGAAACTTGCGGATGAAATTGAAATGCTTTTCTACTTCAGATTCTGCATAGTTCACGTATACATTCAATGACTTACCGAACATTTCAGGAGCCTTTGTAGCATCCTGCAGCAGCAGGTGACTCATGACACAAACGGCAGCCATCTCGTACAAACGGCGAGATACCAAATCCAGCAATTCCTGATTCTGAGCATCTTTCACCGCATTGGTACATGCTTCCAGCTTACGGGTCATGTCCTTGATACGGTTCATATAGCCTTCGTATTCAGGAGCACAAGGAACCGATTCAAATTCATGCAGCGTAGCGGCATACGAACCGTTGGTTACATAACGGATGGCAGCCACAGTCTGCAGCTGGGTAGTACCTTCATAGATACTGGTAATACGGGCATCACGGTAAATACGCTGGCAGGCATATTCCATCATGAAACCGGAACCACCGTGAACCTGAATACAGTCATACGCATTCTGGTTGGCATATTCCGAATTCATACCTTTAGCCAGCGGAGTGAAGCTGTCGGCCAGTTTCGCATAACGTTTCTGCTCCTGACGTTCTTCCGGAGTCAGCTTGCGTTCACGGGCAATGTCATCCAAGGCCTTGTAGATATCCACATAGCGGGAAGTCTGATACAGCAAAGCACGGCCGGCATCCAATTTTGCCTTGATGGTGGCCAACATATCGTATACAGCCGGGAATTCGATGATTGCCTTACCGAACTGTTTACGTTCCTTGGCGTATGCCAATGCTTCGTTGTAGGCAGCCTGACTCAGACCGACTGACTGCGCAGCGATACCCAGACGGGCACCGTTCATCAGCGCCATGACGTATTTAATCAGACCCAACTTGCGTTCACCGCAAAGTTCAGCCTTAGCATTCTTGTAAACCAGCTCACAGGTAGGAGAACCGTGAATACCCAATTTGTTTTCGATACGACGTACATCTACACCACCGTCGTTCTTATCGTAGATAAACATAGACAAGCCACGGCCATCGTGTGTACCTTCTTCCGAACGGGCCAATACGAGGTGAAGATTAGCATCACCGTTGGTGATGAAACGTTTCACACCGTTCAGACGCCAGCAGTTGTTGGCCTCATCGTAGGTAGCCTTCAACATCACGCTCTGAAGGTCGGAACCTGCATCCGGCTCGGTCAAGTCCATAGACATGGTTTCTCCGGCGCAGATACGCGGAATGAAACGGCTGTGCTGGTCTTCGTTACCGAACTCATACAAGGTCTCGATACAGTCCTGCAATGACCAGATGTTTCCGAAACCGGCATCGGCCTGAGCCACGATTTCAGCGCACATGGTGTACGGTGTAATCGGGAAATTCAAACCTCCGAAACGGCGCGGCATGGTCATACCGTTCAGACCGGCCTTCACCATGGCATCCAGGTTGGCCTTTGTACCTGATGCGTATTCTACACGGCCATTGGCACAGTGAGGACCTTCTTCGTCCACGCCTTCCGCATTGGCCGCAATGATTTCACCGGTAATCTCGCCGGTAATTTCCAATACTTTATCGTAAGAGTCGATGGCATCGGCATAATCCTGCGGTGCATAATCGTACTCGTCTTTATCTCTGTAATCGCGTTCTTTCAACTGACAGATACGCTCCATCATCGGATTGTTCAAGTGAAACTTGAGTTCCGGATGTTCTGTATAAAAGTTTGCCATAATCTTTACTTGCTGTTCTTTTTGTAGTACTTAATCATTTTCGGAATGACCTCTTCCACGGTGCCGTTGATGACGTAATCGGCAATGGTATTGATCGGTGCGTTCGGGTCATTGTTGACAGAGATAATGATACCTGCATCCTGCATACCGGCAATGTGCTGAATCTGACCGGAGATACCGCAAGCGATATACAGTTTCGGATGAACAGTCACACCAGTCTGACCAATCTGACGGTCATGGTCGCAATAACCGGCATCGACAGCAGCACGGCTGGCACCTACTTCGGCATGAAGTTCCTTGGCCAGTTCGAACAACATATCGAAACCTTCCTTACTACCCATACCGTAACCTCCGGCTACTACGATAGGAGCACCCTTCAGATTATGTTTCGCCTTTTCTACATGACGGTCAATCACTTTCACAACATAATCCGTTTCCGGAACATATTTCGCTACATCGTGTGAAATAACCTCACCCTGATAATTGGCGTCTACGATTTCTTTCTTCATTACACCCTCGCGGACAGTTGCCATCTGCGGACGGTGTTCCGGATTTACGATGGTAGCTACGATGTTACCGCCGAAAGCCGGACGAATCTGATACAACAGGTTTTCGTAAGTGATACCGTTCTTCTTGTCTTCGTGATTACCGATTTCCAACTGCGTACAGTCGGCAGTCAGACCGCTGGTCAAAGCAGAAGACACACGCGGACCCAGGTCACGACCGATAACGGTAGCGCCCATCAGACAAATCTGCGGTTTTTCTTCCTTGAACAGATTGACAAGAATAGAAGTATGCGGAAGAGAAGTATAAGGGAACAGCCCCGGAGCGTCGAATACATGTACGCGGTCTACTCCGTACGGCAAAACTTGTTTTTCTACACCGGCCAGGTCGCTACCTGCACAAATGGCTTCCAACTGGCATCCCAGTTCGTTGGCTAACTTACGACCTTTGGTTAAAAGTTCGAGACTGACATCGGCAACGTGGTTGCCTTCCATCTCACAATATACAAATACGTTATTCATAGTCTTTATCCGATAGTATGGTTAGCCAAGAGTTCAACAATCAAGTTCTCTACGTCTGCATCGCTGCCCGAAATGGTCTTGCTTTCCTTTGCCTGGAAGATGATGTTTTCAATCTTCTTCACTTTGGTCGGTGAACCGGACAGACCGCACTGCTTGGTATCGCCGTTTACATCGGCTACACTCCATTCCACAATGTTCAGATACGGACGTTTCTCATACAGTTCGGCGTATGCCAGTTCAGCACCTTCTTTCGTCAAGGCCGCTTTTTCCTGAGCACCCAAGGCACGTTTGTATTTCTGCACCAGCTTCGCGTTACGCGGACGGCAAGGAGCAGCACTTCCGTTTACGGTAAGAACCATCGGCAACGGACCTTCTACGGTTTCCACGCCTCCGTCAATGTGACGTTTCACGCGGATACGGCCGTCGGCTACTTCCTCTACTTCTTCTACGTAAGTAATCTGAGGCAAACCAAGTTTTTCAGCCACCTGCGGACCTACCTGAGCCGTATCACCGTCGATAGCCTGACGGCCACCGATAATCAAATCGTACTCACCGATTTTACGGATGGCAGTAGCCAACGCATACGATGTAGCCAACGTATCGGCACCGGCAAAAGCACGGTCTGTCAACAGATAACCGTTATCTGCCCCTCTGTAAAGTCCTTCACGAATGATTTCTGCTGCACGCCCCGGTCCCATTGTCAGAATGGTGACAGTAGAGCCTGGATGTGTGTCTTTCAGTCTGAGTGCCTGTTCCAAGGCGTTCAAGTCTTCCGGGTTAAAAATAGCCGGAAGCGCCGCACGGTTGATGGTACCGTCAGCATTCATGGCATCCTTCCCTACATTACGCGTATCGGGAACTTGTTTTGCCAAAACTACGATTTTCAAACTCATTAGATTATTTTTTTGGTATTAGTAATTTATTGATGGCAAATTTAATGAAACCATTTGTTATGCAAAACGATAAAACAAAAAAGTTTCAAAGCGGAAGAGGCAAATCCTGTTCAACCAACACAGAGACAGCCTCGTACAAGTCGGTATAGGAGGCTATCGGGTCGTCCGTGAAAAGATAACGGACAATACCATCCGCATCAGAGATATACACCAAAGGAATCCCTTCCTCCGAGAACAAAGCGTATACATTTCTATCCGGTTGAGCCGAATAAGGGAGTGTCAGCTCGTGCTGCCGCCAATACATGGCCACCTCATCAGCCGCCTCTTCCCGACTGATACAGACGATTTCCACACGGGCATCCTCCCGGTAATACTCATACAGTTTCTGAACAACCGGAAGCTCCCGCTGACAATCCGGACATTCCGTATGGAAAAATACAAGTACGGAAACTTTACCCACCAACGAATGACGGCTGAGTATCGTACCGTCGCTCAATTCGACAGTAAAATCCGGCAACCTATCTCCCGGCTGTACATACTGAATGCTCTCCCCTACATTTTCCCGGATACAGGAGATACATCCCAACCACATCAGCAGCACAAATCCCAATCGGTTCATTATATCTGTTCTTTAAGCATCCTCAAATAAACATATTGTACACCTGGCTTGATTGAACCTTCTTCGAAGAACCGTTGCTTCACCCGGTAACGCTTCAATGTTTTACGGATATATGACTCAACAACCACCGAAGGCTGCTGGGCATATTCCAATACATTGACTGTTCCATCCGGAAGAATATCCACTTTCGTCTTGACGTTCAATACAATCTTTCCCAAAGCAGAATTTCCCCGCAAGTCAAAATCAATCCATAGAATCGCTGTAGCCTTCGGAACAGTATCCGACTCCACTTCAGTCATACGTTCTTCAGTGATTACTTCACTTTCCTTTGCCGACTTTGAAGTACAAGCCCCGAGTATAAACAGGGCACTTATCAGCAGAAAAAAACATTTTTTCATCATAGGCTAACAATTTATATCGAATAGTCAAAGATAACAAATTTTCGTATCTTTGCCCAGACAAGCAAATAGAATATGGAACAAATCAATCAAAGTATCGCCCATCTGTTATTGAATATGGGCATTGACAAAGAAAATATCGACTGGAGTTCGCAGATTCTTCTGGTTCTCGGCATCATCCTGATTTCGTATATCATCACCAAATTATTCAAACATCTGGTGATTCCGGTTGTACAAAAAATCACAGCCAAAACCAAGGCTACCTGGGACGATTACATCTTCAATGAAAAGATGATGACCAGTTTCTGCCGGATGATTCCTCCCCTCGTATATTACATTCTGCTCCCCTTCGTATTCAAAAATGTTCCCTTGCTGCTGGACATCCTGCTGAAAGCCTGTCTAATCTATCTGGTAATATCTACCGTACGGCTTGTAGGAGCTTTTCTGAATTCACTCTATGAAATATCCAACGAACACGAGGCCTTGAAGAATCGTCCGCTGAAAGGTATTTACCAGATGATTAACCTGATTTCTATTGGAGTAGGTATCATTCTCATCATCAGCATCCTGATAGATAAGGATGCAACAACCATATTGGCAGGACTCGGTGCCTCGGCAGCTGTACTGATGTTGATTTTCAAAGACAGCATTTTGGGATTGGTAGCCGGTGTACAACTCTCGGCCAACGATATGCTACGGCCGGGCGACTGGATAACCATGACCAAATATGGAGCCGACGGTTACGTCATCGAGGTTTCATTGACCATTGTCAAAGTACAGAACTTTGACAAGACCATCACAACCATCCCACCATATATTTTGGTAAGTGATTCTTTCCAGAACTGGCGGGGCATGCGCGAAAGTGGAGGAAGACGCATCAAACGTTCACTCTACATTGACATGACAACCGTCCGCTTCTGTACGGAAGAGGAAAAACAAACCTTTATCCGGAAAGGATGGATTACGGAGGAAGAAATGAAAAAAGAAACGGTCAATCTCTATGTTTTCCGCCGGTATGTACAACAATACATTGAACAACATCCGGACATCAATCATGACATGACACAAATGATACGTCAGATGGCCCCGACCACCGAAGGACTTCCACTGGAAATCTATTGTTTCACCAACACTCCCGAATGGATACCATACGAAAATATCCAAAGTGCCTTGTTCGATCATCTGATAGCTGTCATGCCAGCATTCGGGCTACGTATCTTCCAACGACCTGCAGGTACAGACATTCAAGCCGAACGACTTATCAACAGACAATAAAAATATTATTATGGAAAAAGGACTTAGTTACACCAGTAAAACCATCGTAAACAGAAACAATACAGCTATCGCCATGGGTTCAGGCGACCTGGAAGTATTCGCTACCCCCGCTCTGGTAGCATTGATGGAAAATGCTGCCAAACAGGCCGTAGAGAACTACCTTCCGGAAGGTTCCACTACCGTAGGCGCACAAATCCAGACTTCACACATCAAACCTTCGGCACTGGGAGAAGAAGTGACAGCCACTGCCGTACTGGAAGAAGTGGAAGGAAGAAAACTGACATTCAGACTAAAAGCGACTGACAGCCAGGGTATCGTTGGTGAAGGTACACATATCCGTTACATCGTAGATATCTGCCGGTTCATGAGCAAACTGAAATAAAAAAGATGGATAGACCAATATCTCATCGCTATATAACAGGAATGGGATATCGACCGATACCCCATTCCCTTATTATCAGTAACTTTTTTATACAACAGCCGAAGCGATGATTTGAATGAACAGAATCAGGAAAACCATAGCTATCGGATACACCGTAGCATAAGCCACTCCCGGAATATTACTGTCTGTCATGGAATCCGCCGCAGCCAAACCTGGAGTACTGGTCATTCCTCCTGTAATCGTACCCAGCATATCCAGCGTACTGATCTTGAAGACAAATTTCCCGACTATCGCCGCAAGCAACATAGGAACCAATGTTATCAATGCCCCTACACCGAACAACAGGAAACCACTCTCCTGAAAGGTAGAAACCAACGTCTTTCCCGCTGAAGTTCCCACTTCTGCCAGGAACAGCAACAATCCCAACTGGCGAAGCAACTGATTGGCAGGCCCGGACATCGACCACAAAATCGGACCTGTCTTTCCTATAGCACTCAAGATCAATGCCATCATCAAAACGCCACCTGTCAATCCCGGCGAGAACGATACGGTATCTCCCAAAGAAATATTCAGTTTTCCGAACAGTACTCCCAAAACGATACCCATGGCAATCGGAAAGAAATCGGTATCTGACAGACGTTTGGCATCATTTCCCAACAAACGGGCAACTGCCTGTATACCCTCTTTTTCACCTACTACCATCAGCTTATCACCGAATTTCAAAGCCAAATCGGGCGATGGAGAAATGTCGATACCGCTTCGACGGACACGGGTTACCGTACATCCGAAATTCTTCTGAAGATTCAAGTCACCCAACTGCTTGTTTATCATTTCTTTCTTAGTCAACAGCAACGATTCAATTCCCTGTGACTGTTCGAAAGGAATCTCACCTTCCACACGCTCACCAACCAAGGAACCGAATTTATTCAAAGCATCCTCACTACCGACAACCTGTACAAAATCTCCTTCAGACAATACAGTATGTGCTTTCGGAATGGTAATTTCACCTTCGTGTTTCAAACGCGAAATGACTGCTCCCGTCATTCCACGCAAATTCAGATGTTGCAAAGTACGCTGGCAGATGGAAGGATTCGTTACTTTAAACATGGCACTGGAGAGTTCAGGAAACTGACTTCTCCGCTCTTTCTCCAACTGGCGCGCTTCTTCAGTCAAATCCACACGTAACAGTTTTGGAAGTAATTTGACGAATAAAATCACTCCAATCACTCCGAAAGGATAAGCGATACCGTAAGAGATGGAAGCCAACGGAGAGTTTGTACTGTCGATAGCCACAGCCAACCCTGGTGTACTGGTTAACGCACCGGCTATCAAACCGACCAGACTCGGCGTATCAATACCGAACAGATATTTCATACCTACTCCTGTCAGACAGGCAGAAGCCACAATCAATAGAGTAATCAGAATCAACGTCTTTCCTTTGCTACGGAAAGAATGGAAAAAACCCGGACCTGCCTGGATGCCAATGGTAAAGATAAACAAGACCAACCCGAAATTACCCAATTCTTTCGGGATGGTTACCCCCCAATGCCCGAAGGCCAGGGCGATAAAAATTACGGCCGATACATCGAGAGACAATCCCATCACCTTGATACGTCCCAACATGAAACCTAAGGCCACAATCAAGAAGACAGAAAAATAAGACGATTGTAGTAAGTCGAAAAACATAAAATGTAATGAATAATAAATTATAGAAAAAGGTTATAGAACTCGGAGTCAAAGATAGCAAAAACACTCGAATTCTACAACCTTATCTATCGGATTACATGCAACTTATTTCAGTATATCACACAATCCTGCTGACTGATATTCAATGGAGGTCTTCGATATAACGATACAGTTCCGCATAGAAAGTATGACGAGTCAACGTAGAGACATCTCCCAGAATGATCAGCTTCATACGGGCACGGGTAATAGCCACATTCATCCGTCGCAAATCATTCAGGAATCCTATCTGCCCCTCTTCATTGGCTCTCACCAGACTGATGAGAATCACATCCCGTTCCTGACCTTGGAAACCATCTACGGTATTAATCGTAATGGCCGACCGATAAGGCTTAAAGAAATTATCTTTCCGTATCAGTTGGCGCAGGTATTGCACCTGTGCCTTGTAAGGTGATATCAGCCCAACATCGATTTTCTCCTCTAGGAAACGCTCTTTTCCAATCTTCAAAATATAAGCTTTCAACTGGGCAACCGACAACTCTGCTTCCGGTTTATTGATACGGCCATAATTCTCGCCAACAAATTCTTCATTACAGTCCATGCCTTCAGTATTGACCCACTCTATCGGAGTGTCAAAATCCAAGATACTCCGATACTTGACCTCTGGCGCCGATTCCAACATACCTCCATAAAACCAATTGGAAGAAAAACGCATGATTTCATCATTCATCCGATACTGTACCTTCAATAAAGAAACGGTTTCCGGACGGTTCTTTACAATAGACTGCATCAATGTATATCCCAATCCGGCCCGTAATGCCTGTGGATCTTTCACTGTAGGAGGTAACTGGCAATGGTCTCCTGCCAGGATAACCCGATCAGCCTTCCGGATAGCAATCCAGCAAGCAGCTTCCAATGCCTGAGCGGCCTCATCGATAAATACAGTACCGAACTTCTGCCCGGTCAAGATACGGTTTGCACTTCCTACCAAGGTACAAGCTATCACCCTGGCTTCACTGAATAACGCTTCATTGATGCGGATTTCCAGTTCGGTAGCCCTGTCCTTCAATGAATTGATTTTCGTCCGTATCTGTTCACGGTCAGAACTTTTCCTGATTCGGCCATAAAGTTCACGGATAGCTTTACGGATACTCCACAACTGCGTATAATCCGGATGCGATTCAAACCGACGTTCATAGGTGAAGGAAAGCATTTTGTCATTGACCCGGCTCGGATTGCCGATACGCAAAACGCTGACACCCCGGTCTACCAGTTTCTCGCTAATCCAATCGACGGCCATATTACTTTGAGCACAGACCAATACCTGATTCTCCCGATGCAAAGTCTCATAAATGGCCTCTACCAGAGTAGTCGTCTTTCCCGTTCCCGGAGGACCGTGTACGATGGCCACGTCCTTTGCGTGAAGCACTTTATTGACTGCTTCCTCCTGCGTACAGTTCAACCATGGAAACCTAACCGGCTGAAAAGAAAAAGTAGAAGCCGGTTGTGTACCATGAAAAATATCACGTAATTCTGCCAACCGGTTGTTTTTCGCCGATATCACCTGCTTCAAGGCCTCGAACATCAGCCGGTAACTGGTTTCATCGAAATAAAGCTGTACCCCTAAGACTTCACTCCGTTGCAACATCAACAGTGCATCCACATTAGGAAGAATCACCACCATTCGGTCTTCATCTACATAATTGACTGTAGCAACAAAGTTCAGGTAATTCAATTTGCCGGATAATTCCTGAGTAAAGAAACATACAGGACGACCGTATTCAAACAAGTGTTCGATTTCTTTGTCCTCACGGCGCTCTACTTCTACAACCAACTGATTCAAGGCATTGTAATAACTCCGCCCCACATTAATCGGATACCAGCACATTCCCCGCTTGATTTTCCGACCAATTCCCATCAGTTCCGTCTGTTGCCGGAATTGCTCTTTTTCATAAGCATACTCCATCTGCAACAACTCGTAGTGATGCTGTAACCAAAGGACAGGCGATTTGAAACTTTGAGCATTACTTTCCTTCATCATCTGTTCCGCAATTAGAAAGTCCCTCCTGTTGTTTCCGCTCGGCCAGTACCTGAGCGCGAGACTTGCTTTGTGTCACTACATAGACACCGACAAAAATCATGATAGCTGCAAGCGCTTTTACCCAACCGAAAGTAGCCAGCCCCATAAAGACAGCCACACTGGAACCTACCACCGGCTGTACATAATTATACATACTGACCACCGTAGGACGCAACGTCTTCTGTCCGACCACCATCATCAGATACGCAACAAACGTACCGAAGAAGACTACAAATCCTACTTCCAGCCAGACCGTCGATGTAAACATGGAAAAGTCGGTTGACGTAAAATCCCTGTATGAAAACGGAATGAAACAGATAGCCGCATAGGTAAACATCCATTTCATCAGCGTAAAGACATTATATCTGGCTATCAGTTTCTTGAAGATGGTCAGGTAACAGGCAAAGCTCAACTGGGCAGCCACACAGAGCACGTCTCCCCCGATGCTTCCTCCTTCCTGCACATTCCCGACATTACTGACTATCAACACCAAAGCCCCAATGGAACCTAAAAAGATACCGATAACCTTCATCGAAGTAACCGGTTCTTTCAAAAACAATGCAGCCAACACCATGGTGATAATCGGCATGGTAGTAGTCATAATAGAGGCATCAACCGGCGAGGTCAAAGACAGTCCGAATGTAAAGCATCCCTGGTTACAGACGATACCCAACAGCGAAGCAAAAAACAACAGTTGCAAGTCGCGGGAAGAAACTTTTTCTTTGGGAGCAAACATCGAAGCCACCCAAAAACAGACAGCTCCTCCAATCATACGCATATTGGCCAACAGAAGTCCGGTTATACCGGCATCCATTGCCGCCTTTCCAATCGGTGACATCAATCCCCACATACTGGCAGCAGCCAGCAAAGAAAGATGTCCTTTAGCAATTCTTATATCCATTTTCTTTTTACCTTATTTTATGTTACAAAGGTACAAGGTTTTTCAAAAAAACAGGTGAGAGCTTTGATTTATTCCCTGAGAATACCTAAATTTGTTAGTGTTCTACCGACAAAAACTGATACCGTCATGAAGAAACAAGCAGACTATATCAAGCGCATTGAAATAAAAAGCCTTTGGGGAAGACGCAAGAACATTTCGTGGGACCTACGCCCCGATGTGAACATCTTAAGTGGAATTAACGGAATCGGGAAAAGTACCATTCTGAACAACTCCGTACGTATGTTGGACGTACTGGAAGGAAAAGCACTGACCAACCACAGCCAACCGGGAGTTTCTTTCGTATTCTCACCCGAAGATGCTACATTCGTTCATTTCGATGTCATCCGCAGTTTCGACCGCCCTCTCATCGATTCCGGCCTTCTGGAGAAAATCGGCAATCAGAACGTCAAAAGTGAACTTGACTGGCAACTGTACCAGTTGCAGCGGAGATACCTGGACTATCAGGTAAACATCGGCAACCGTATCATCGAATTGCTGACAAGCGGCATCCCGGACGGACAAACCAAAGCAGCCGAAGTATCGCATCCAAAGACCAAATTCCAGAACCTGATAGACCAACTGTTCAGCGAGACCGGTAAGAAAATTATCCGGAAAAGCAATGAAATCCAGTTTGAGCAGGATGGAGACATTCTTTCGCCCTATCAGCTTTCTTCCGGAGAAAAACAAATGCTGGTCATTCTGCTGACCGTATTGGTACAGGATAACCAACATTACACCCTATTTATGGATGAGCCGGAGATTTCGCTCCACGTAGAGTGGCAACAGCAGCTCATCTCTCTGATTCGGAGCCTGAATCCGAACGTACAGATTATCCTGACCACCCATTCGCCGGCCGTCATCATGAACGGATGGCTGGATGCTGTGACCGAAGTAAGTGACATTACAACCTGATAAACCTTTATAACTATGGGAAAAAGACTGACCGAAAACCTTTCTTCCCTTTATATAGGGGCCGCCAATAGCCTGAAGCCCAAGCGCGCAAGAAGAAAAATCGTAGCCTACGTAGAAAGTTACGACGATATATCCTTCTGGCGCTCATTATTGGCCGATTATGAAGACAATACCCGTTACTTCGAGGTAATGCTGCCTTCACAAAGTTCCTTGGCCAAAGGAAAGAAAACTGTTCTGATGAACCAGCTGGGCAACCAGTTGGGAGAAAATATGATAGCCTGTGTAGACAGCGATTACGACTACCTGCTACAAGGACGTACCCAGACTTCCCGATACATCATCAACTGCTCGTACGTACTACAGACCTATGCCTATGCCATCGAGAATTATCATTGCTACGCCGAAGGATTACACGAAGTGTGTGTCATGGCAACATTGAATGACCACATGCTGATCGATTTTCCGGCATTCATGAAACTCTATTCGCAGATAGCATATCCACTCTTCATCTGGTCGGTATGGTTCTATCGCCAGCATAACCTTTCAGAGTTTTCGTTACTCGATTTCTGTTCATACGTCAAATTAGACCAGGTCAGCACCCGGCATCCTGAGAGAAGCCTGGAAGTCATGGCCAAAAAAGTCAACCGGAAACTGAAAGACCTGGAACATAAGCATCCGGAAGGAGTCGCAGAAATAGAGGCGATGAAAAAAGAGCTGAAAGAGCTGGGAGTCTATCCGGATAATACCTACATGTTTATCCAAGGACACCACATCATGGACAACGTAGTCATGCGTCTGCTCATCCCCGTATGTACAGTTCTACGGAGAGAAAGGGAGGAACAGATTCACCAACTGGCCCTACACGACATGCAGCTACAGAACGAGCTGACCAGTTACCAACGCAGCCAGTTAGGAGTAGAAACGGTCATCCATAAAAACACGAACTACAAGAATTCACCGTTGTATAAAAAGATTCAAAAGGATGTAGAGAATTTCCTGAAGATTATTCGATAAAAGAATATCCCCTCTCATTCCTTCAAATAACAAAAGCTTCTTTCCCTCAGCCGCTTCGCTTCTGGCTGAAAGAAAGAAGCTTTTCATTTACATCAATCCGGAAACATCCATATCTTCCCGCTTGCGATAACCGGAACTGATGAGACGGGCAATCAATTCTCCGGCCTCATCACGGACAGACACTTCTACATAAGGAATCTTCTCATGATTGGAGACCTCTACCGCCTCGGCATACACATAACCGGGTTTTGCCGCCTTCAAGTAAGTAATCATCGCATTCAGCGAAAGGGTCAGTTTCAGATGGCTGTCTACAGCGGCCGCAAAAGCAAGATCGGCCAAGGTGAAGATGGCTCCTCCGTGACACACGCCACCCGCATTGAGATGCTTCTCCGTCACTTTCATACGCAACTTAGCGTAACCCGAACAGATTGTCATCACTTCGATGCCCATGCTTGTGGCGAAATCGTCCTCTATCATCATTTTCAGTGTCTTCATTCCGCTTCTTAATGTATTGTAACCATGGTAGCTCCGAAACCGTACTCGCGGAACGAAGCGTCCTGGCTTTGGTAAGTCTTATATTTCCGTTTCAATTCATCCAGGATGGCACGACGCAGCACGCCGTCTCCTTTTCCATGGATAAACACGATTTTCTGTCCTTTCTTATGCTTGTACTCTTCCAATGTCTGACGGAACACATCCAACTGGTAATTCAGCATTTCTGCATTTCCCATTCCTGTCGTATCGTCCAACAGTTCATGGATATGCAAGTCCACTTCCACGATTTCGTTCTTTACCTGATGCTGTTTCCGTTGTACTTTGGCAGGAATATCCGTTTCCTTCTTCTGGAGCAAAGCCTCTTTAATGTCATCGGGCGAAACGACCATCGGTTGAGCCAGTTCATCGTCCTTCGCAATCTCATAGACCAAGGCCGGTTCACGGAAGAAATCAGACGGCTGGAAGGTATGCAACTTGTAGAACTTCACCGCATCCAACCGGAACACCTGATTGATGACCGGCTTCAACGTAAACGAGCGGTCATCTTTATAAGCCAGCAGCTGTACGGCAATCTGTTCCATCTGATTCAAATCGCCTTTCGTGAATTCCTCCAGATGCATCTTCATGTTCGGTTTGACTGTTCCACGGCTACGGAGTCTCCATTCCTTGCCTTCGGAGGCCAGATACAAGTAATCGATGAAATAATTACTGTCGTTCACCAGATAAGCATCGAACGGAGTCGATGAAATAGCCTTAATGTCTTGAGGTACATACGCCAGCAACACATTCAGCACGTCATTACCCCGGATTTCGGGAGCCCGATAAGTAATCGGCTTTTCCTCCTCTTCTTCCTCTTCCTCTGCTTCGACTTCCGGAGCAGCTGGTTTTGTCGATTTCAACGGAATGTTATATTCATCGGTCTGGATAACCACACATTCGCGGATGAGCATCGGTATCTCGAACCCGTCCTCATCCTCCACCAAGGCAATGTCTTTCCCACGAAATCCACGCACGGTTCCGCCCCCCACTTCACTCAGGAAACGGACTTTATCACCTATTTTCATACCTTTCGTTTTTTTGTTTCTACAAAAGTAAGTACTTTTGCCAAGATAATGAAACAAACCATGGAAGAAACCAAACATATTAAGATAAGCGATTATAATTATCCCCTTCCCGACGAACGCATCGCCAAGTTCCCCCTCCCTGTACGCGACCAGTCCAAGCTGTTGGTCTATCAGCACGGAGCAGTCAGCGAATCTCATTTCACCTCATTACCAGACTACCTGGAGCCGGGCGAACTCATGATTTTCAACAATACCAAGGTCATACAGGCGCGTCTGCATTTCCGCAAGGAAACCGGTGCCCTCATCGAGATTTTCTGCCTGGAACCCATCCAGCCGAACGATTACGTATTGAATTTCCAGCAAACCCAACATTCAGCCTGGCTGTGTATGGTGGGCAACCTGAAGAAATGGAAAGAAGGCCCGCTACACAGGGAAATGACCGTCAAAGGGAAACCGTTGACACTGACCGCTACCCGCGGAAAATGTATGGGAACCAGCCATTGGGTAGATTTTACCTGGGACAATCCGGAAGTTACCTTCGCCGATATTCTGGAAGTCTTCGGTGAACTACCGATTCCTCCCTACCTGAACCGGGAAACAACCGAAAGTGACAAAGAAACCTATCAGACCGTCTATTCAAAAATAAAAGGTTCGGTAGCCGCACCGACCGCCGGACTCCACTTCACCGAACGAGTACTGGATGCCTTGAAAGAAAAGGGTGTCGACCTGGAAGAAGTCACCCTACACGTAGGAGCCGGAACATTCAAACCCGTAAAGAGCGAAGAGATAGAAGGTCACGAAATGCACACCGAATACATTTCTGTCAACAAACAGACGATAGAGAAATTGTTGGCTCATGGTGGCGAAGCCGTAGCGGTAGGAACTACGTCAGTCCGTACCCTGGAAAGCCTATATTATATAGGTGTAACCACGCGTATGCAACCGGATGCCAGTCAGGAGGAACTACACGTCAAGCAATGGCAGCCTTACGAAACTCATCCTGAACTGACCACCGTAGAGTCTCTGCAATCCTTATTGGATTACATGAACCGTCATCAGCTGGATACCCTGCATACCAGTACGCAAATCATCATCGCACCGGGATATACCTATAAGATTGTAAAGAAGATGGTCACCAATTTCCATCAGCCACAGAGCACTTTACTGTTGCTGGTTTCTGCCTTTGTAAAAGGTGACTGGCATACCATCTACGATTACGCCCTAGCCCACGACTTCCGTTTCCTGAGCTATGGTGATTCCTCCTTGTTAATTCCCTAACAGAAAAGATTGACAGAAAGATTGACAGTTCATACTTCAGGCGACACTTTGGCAGTCTGATATTTCATTACAATTACAAAAGAGCCACTTCTCTTGATACAGGTCAAGAAAAGCGGTTCTTTTCTTATTTTCCTTCCAATAAACGCTTGAATTCCGATAAAAGGCCCTACATTTGTGTCGTACAACATAAAAACAATGAAACGGATTGGAAAAAGACTTCAATCCACAGGTAAAAAGAAAAGGATAACAACAAGCTTCTTCGGGAGAAGAAAGCAGACAACTAACAATTTAATTAAACGTTTTAAAGGAGTTTTATTATGAGACAAGTAAAAAGTTTGCTCCGTACTGTCAAGAAGAACTTGGAGTGGAGCGCAAGAGCTATGTATGGACAGTATGACAAATAAACTGACCATCGAAAATTGAACATTCAAACAGAACCATAAAGAAGAAGCTGCCGGTACAGGAAAGTCCGGTAACTTCTTCTTCTTTTTTATATCTTTTCCTCCTCCCTGACTTTTCCAAATAATCCGTACCTTTGCAGAAACCAAGCATAGAATCCATCATGAGAGATAATAACGAAGAAATGTTCCCCATCGTAGACGAAGAAGGGAATATCACGGGAGCCGCTACACGAGGCGAATGTCACAACGGAAGCAAACTGTTGCATCCGGTTGTCCACCTGCATGTTTTCAACAGCCGTGGCGAACTCTATCTGCAGAAGCGTCCCGACTGGAAGGATATCCAACCCGGCAAATGGGATACAGCCGTTGGCGGACATATCGATTTGGGTGAAAGCGTAGAGATGGCTCTGAAACGGGAAGTGCGTGAAGAACTGGGAATTACAGATTTCACACCTGTCCGATTGACCCATTATGTATTCGAGTCCAACCGTGAAAAGGAACTGGTCTTTGCCCACAAAACCGTATACGACGGTCCGATTACCCCCAGCGAAGAAGTCGCAGACGGACGTTTCTGGCCGATAGAAGAAATCAAAGCGAATCTCGGAAAGGGAATCTTCACCCCGAATTTCGAAAACGAATTCCACAAAGTACTGGCTACGGAACTCCAGACCACCGAAAGCAAACAGGCCTGAAAAGAATCAGCAATCTTTACAGTCCATCCAGCTTACGCCCCGCAAGAAATACGGGAAAAGCCTGATTTTTGATTTAAATCAAGAATTAGGCTTTTTTTGTAAGAATTCAGACCTTCGGAGAATAACGGATATAAATTAGCCGTAAATTTGTGCTGTAAAACATAAGGAACTAGACAATATGATTAAAAAAATGAAAAATTTCTTTGTTAGAGGCCTCCAGCACATGGGAGAAAACGAACTCCAGGCTTGGAAGTTGAATAACAAATAAATCCGTACATCATTAGGATGTAAAACTTTACAGTGTATCTATAGAAAGCAAAAGAAAGCAAAGAAAATGAAGAAGGCTGCCCTGACGAAGATGTCAAAGCAGCCTTTGTTGGTTTTAATCAGTAACGTACTTTATCGTCCTTCTGTTCCCAATCCTGGAATGCCTGGATGGCTTCATTACCCAACAGATGTTCCGAAGGAAGTTTCCGGTCCTCCGGTTTCAAATCCAGTTCCTCATAGATGAACGCGTCGTCGAATCCGATGGCCGCCGCATCGTGTTTGGTATTTCCGTAATAGATACGGTCAAGGTGTGCCCAATAAATGGCCCCCAGACACATCGGACAAGGTTCACAAGAGGTAAAGATTTCGCAGCCGCTCAAGTCGAATGTACCCAGTTTACTGGCAGCCGCCCGGATAGCGCTCACCTCCGCATGGGCTGTCGGGTCACACGAATCTGTCACCCGGTTCACTCCGGTTGCAACAATCTCCCCGTTACGGGCAATGACAGCCCCGAAAGGACCTCCGCCTTCCGCTACATTCTTTCTGGAAAGTTCGATGGCTTTCCGCATCAATTCTTCGTTTGTCATATCAATCAGTTTTTGGCAGCAAGATATAAAAAAACGACATACAAAGTCCCTGATTCCTGAAATTTCTTTTACCGCACAAGGGCAAAATATTTCTCCACGCTTGTTTTCCTCCATATAAAAAATTCCCTGCCCGAAGGGAAACCTCCAGACAGGGAACTCATTTATAACTATTTATATGGTTAAGGGGAAGATTACATCATGCCGCCCATACCGCCCATTCCCGGAGCAGCCATCGGCATTTCAGGTTTGTCTTCTTTCTTTTCTACGATAACACATTCGGTAGTCAGGAACATACCGGCGATAGAAGCCGCATTTTCCAAAGCTACACGGGTTACCTTAGCAGGGTCAACCACACCGGCAGCATGCAGGTGTTCGTAAACATCGGTACGTGCATTGTAACCGAAGTCACCCTTACCTTCACGAACCTTCTGAACCACAACAGCACCTTCCTTACCGGCATTGGCTACAATCTGACGGAGCGGTTCTTCGATGGCACGTTTGATGATTTCGATACCGGTTGTTTCGTCAGCGTTGTCACCCTTCATGCCTTCCAATGCGTCGATGGCACGGATGTAAGTTACACCACCGCCCGGTACGATACCTTCTTCGATAGCGGCACGGGTTGCGCACAAAGCGTCGTCTACACGGTCCTTCTTTTCCTTCATTTCCACTTCGCTGGCAGCACCTACGTACAGGACAGCTACACCACCTGACAACTTAGCCAGACGTTCCTGCAATTTTTCCTTGTCGTAGTCAGAAGTAGAATTCTTCATTTCAGCCTTGATCTGGTTGATACGTTCCTGAATCAGTTCCTTCTGGCCTGCACCGTTTACGATAGTGGTATTTTCCTTAGAAACAGTTACCTTGTCGCAAGTACCCAACATTTCGATGGTAGCCTGTTCCAGTTTCAAGCCTTTTTCTTCGCTGATAACTACACCACCGGTCAATACGGCGATATCTTCCAGCATAGCCTTACGACGGTCGCCGAAGCCCGGAGCCTTCACAGCACAGATCTTCAACTGGCCACGCAGACGGTTCACTACCAATGTAGTCAACGCTTCGCTATCTACATCTTCAGCGATAACCAACAACGGACGTCCGCTTTGAGCAGCCGGTTCCAGGATAGGCAAGAAATCTTTCAGGTTAGAAATCTTCTTGTCATAAATCAGGATATACGGATGTTCCATCACGCATTCCATCTTTTCGGTATCGGTTACGAAGTAAGCTGACAAGTAACCACGGTCAAACTGCATACCCTCTACTACACCGATGGTAGTATCAGTACCTTTTGCTTCCTCGATGGTGATGACACCGTCCTTAGAAACCTTACGCATGGCGTCGGCAATCAGTTTACCGATAACCGGATCATTGTTGGCAGATACGGTAGCTACCTGTTCAATCTTATCGTAGTTGTCGCCTACAGTTTCAGACTGAGACTTGATAGATTCAACAACTTTGGCAACGGCCTTGTCGATACCACGTTTCAAATCCATCGGATTTGCACCGGCCGTAACGTTCTTCAAACCTACGCCTACGATAGCCTGAGCCAGTACAGTAGCGGTTGTTGTACCATCGCCCGCATCGTCGCCAGTTTTTGAAGCAACTGACTTCACCAGCTGTGCACCGGTATTCTGGAAAGGGTCAGCCAATTCCACTTCCTTAGCTACAGTCACACCGTCCTTTGTGATGTGAGGAGCACCGAATTTCTTTTCGATGATGACGTTACGTCCTTTCGGACCCAGAGTTACTTTAACGGCGTTAGCCAATTCGTCTACACCTTTTTTCAACTGATCGCGAGCGTCGATGTTGAAGAGAATATCTTTTGCCATAATACTTATTACCTTTCTATTTTATTTATGAATTCATTAAATGTTTATCCCAGAACTGCCAATACATCGCTCTGACGCATCATCAGATATTTCACGCCATCGTGTTCGATTTCAGTACCGGAATATTTTCCATACAATACGGTATCACCTACCTTCAGGACCATTTCTTCGTCTTTTGTACCGTTACCTACGGCAACTACTTCACCTTGCAATGGTTTTTCTTTAGCTGTGTCAGGAATAATGATACCACCGATTGTTTTTTCTTCTGCAGGAGCCGGAAGAATCAGGACTCTGTCTGCTAATGGTTTAATGTTCATAGTTGTTATATTTTTCTGTTATTATTCATGTTATTTGCTTCTTACAAGCGATAACCCTACTGCCAAAAGCGTGCCAAACATGTCTTGCTGACAAACTGACAGAATGCCGGCCGAGCCTGACGGATAAGGCACCAAGATGGCAGTCCTGTTTTATCCCCAAACGGACTGAAAGCAAAAACGAACGGACAAAGCCCTCCGAACGAACGTTCGTTTTACTCCAAACAAACGTTCGTTTGACATAAAACGTCCGGACGTTTTGATTCATTCGTCCGAACGTTTTTCAGACACTTCCATCGACTCTACCTTCCAAACTTTTTTCAAAAAAAATCATCCGAACGTTTGTTTATCCCAAAACAATCACTACTTTTGCAGTGTACTATTAAACTAACACACTAATAAACGAAATAAAAACAGCCGTAACATGAACACAACACTGATTCACATCGACAACCTGAGTTTTGGCTACCGCAGAAAGGCTCCGCTCTTCAGCCAATTCAACCTGGACATTCCTACCGGAGAAATCATCGGTCTGCTGGGAAAGAACGGAACCGGAAAATCCACCTTATTATATCTTATCTGCGGATTGCTCCGGCCGAAACAGGGTACCATCACCATGCAAGGTACAGACGTAAAGAAACGCCTACCCCTCACCCTTTCAGAAACTTACCTGGTTCCCGAAGAGTTCAACCTGCCCAACGTATCGATGAAACAATTCGTCAAACTGAATGCCGGTTTCTATCCGAGATTCAGCCAGGAAATCCTGTCTGCCTGCCTGCAGGACTTTGACTTAAACATGGACATCCATTTAGGAGAACTCTCCATGGGACAGAAGAAAAAGGCATATCTCTGTTTTGCCTTGGCCACCAATACGGCCCTGCTACTGATGGACGAGCCGACCAACGGACTGGACATCCCCTCGAAGAGCCAGTTCCGGAAAGCCATCGCTTCCGGTATGACCGACGAAAAGACCGTCATCGTATCGACCCACCAAGTGAAGGACATCGACCGCCTGCTGGACCATGTCGTCATCATCGAAGGGACGGACATCCTGCTGAACCAGCCGGTAAAGGCCATCACCGAGAAACTCTACTTCTGTGAACAGGGCATGAACGAACCTACCGACGGTGCCCTCTATATCCAGCCCTCGGTAGCCGGAAACAGCCTCATCCTGCCGAATACCTATGGCGAAGAAAGCCCGCTGAATCTGGAAGTGCTGTTCAATGCCATGCTGGCAGAACACGAAAAAATACAAACCTTATTCAACCGATAAAACAAAGAGCACCATGAACCACCTTATACATTTCAGCTTTTCAAGACTGGTATCAGTCATCAAACGCGACCTGGTAGAGAACTGGAAGACAAACCTTTACCGAATACTTACTTGCTACATCATCTTCGGTCTGATTTTCATCTTCATGATGTATGGCATGAATCATTCCTCAGGCAGCTCGGCAGAATACTTCTACGAACGGTTCTGTGGCAACGTGACAGGTATCATATACATCGCATTGAACCTTTATATGTGCTATTTCGCCTCACTGATTCTGGAACCAATGAGAACAAAAGAGAGACGTATCTCCTACCTGATGCTGCCGGCCACACTCGGCGAGAAATTCGTGAGCCGTGCCCTGTATGTCACGATAGGCACCCTGATAATCTTCGGTTGCGGACTTCTGATGGCTGAACTTACGCGCCTTCTGTTCGTGCCGATACTCGGTATATCGGAAGAATTCGGCCGTTTCTGCCTCGCCGATGTATGGCATCGGATACTGGCCGAAAACCAGGAACCTACTTTCTATGGAGAATCGGACTATAGTTATACGCTCTTGATAATGTTCTTCACAGTACTTATCACATGGAGTCACTCCTTATACATCCTGGGAGGTTCCTTTTTCCGGAAAAAAGCTTTCATCAAGACCATGGGGCTCTGCTTCCTGTTGATGATCTTGTTCGGGAATTTCTTCGTCCAGATTTTCGAAGGGACTGAACCAGAACTTATCAAATGGCTGGAAGACTGGACAGAAGCAAATCCTACACAAGCTGCCAATACCTTCCTGAGTATCGGTTTCAGCTTATTCCTCTTGCTGACCGTACTCAACTGGGGATTGAGTTACAAATTGTTTGCAACATCACAAATCACCGAACGAAAACTTTTCAGACGATGAATTTCAAGGAGAACAAACCCATTTACCTGCAGATAGCCGACCGGATTATGGATGAAATCCTGTGCAACGTTTACCGGGAAGAGGAACGCATCCCCTCCGTACGCGAATACGCCGCTACGGTAGAGGTGAATGCCAACACCATGGTACGCTCCTACGATTACCTTCAGAATCAGGAAATCATCTACAACAAACGGGGAATCGGCTATTTCGTAGCCGGAAACGCACGTGAAAAAATCATCGCTCTCCGGAAAGAATCGTTCCTGAACGAAAGCCTTCCAGAAATGTTCCGGCAAATGCAATTGCTGGACATTCCGGTTTCGGAAATCTCGGCACTCTACCAACAGTTCCTAAAGGAAAATAAATAAGCCGCATCCGATTTTTTCGTATTTCTTTATAAACGGATGTTAAGATAAACAAATTACCAACATAAAACACGACAAACAATAAACAATGGAACCGAAAATATATTACTTTCGGTCCATTGTTTATCATTTTGGAAACAAACCGGACATACGGCATTTCTAACCCAACCTATATTATGAAGACAAAGTATTACAACGGAGTGCTCTGCATCCTGCTATGCCTGTTTGCCAGCATGGCATACGCACAAAAACAAGGCGGAGCCTACACCGTCAAAGGAGTATTGGCAGACTCCATCCTCAACGAGAGCGAACCCTATGCTACCATCCGAATTTCGAAAGTACAGACTCCCGACAAGGCTGTCAAATTGTCTGTCACCGATGAACAAGGGAAATTCAGCGAAAAGCTCAACGCACCGGGAGAATACATTATCAGTTTTACCTCGGTGGGGAAACTTACCGTGACCCGTAACTTCTCGGTTTCCGACACCCGGAAGCTGGTAGATTTGGGAACTGTCTTCACCGCCGAATCCAGCAAAATGCTGAAAGGAGTGGAAGTAGTGGCTCAGAAACCGCTGGTGAAAGCCGAAATCGACAAAATTTCCTATAGCATAGAAGACGACCCGGACTCAAAAACGAATACGACCCTGGAAATGCTCCGCAAAGTTCCCTTGGTGACCGTAGACGGAGAAGACAACATCCAGGTAAACGGTTCGAGCAACTTCAAGGTACACGTCAACGGAAAGCCGAATACCCTGATGAGCAACAATCCGAAAGAAGTCCTGCGAAGCCTGCCGGCCAACTCGGTGAAATCCATCGAAGTCATTACCGAACCGGGGGCGAAGTACGATGCCGAAGGTATCGGCGGTATCCTGAACATCATCACGGACGATGCCAAGATGCAAGGCTATAACGTGACCGTAAGCGGACGGGCCAGCAACACAAGTATCGGCGGAAGTGCCTACGGAACAGTACAGGTAGGTAAATTCACCGTCACCGGAAACTATTCGTATAACTACAACAACCAGCCGACAGGCTATAGCCAGAGTACCCGTGAGGACTTCACCTCAAAGGACTTCCACTACCTGAACAGCCAAGCGTCCAACGACAGCAAAGGTAATTTCCAGTTCGGTAACCTGGAAGGAAGTTACGAAATCGATACGCTGAACCTCATTACCTTCTCGGCCAACCTGTTCGGCGGAAAATTCAAAAGTAACAACAATACCTTTACCGAAATGCTGAACGATGCACGGGAACATACTTACAGCTACCGTACCTTATCGGACAACACGTCTAATTTCAGTAACCTAGGGGTGAACTTCGACTATCAGCACTCGTTCAAGAAGAAAGGGGAATACCTCACCCTCTCCTACAAGTTCAACAACTCACCCGACGGTGGCGAGGCTACAACCTCCTACCAGGATATTGACAATTATCCAACAGACCTTTACGGAGAGCTCCGCAAACAATATTATGACAACGATGCACATACCTCGGAACATACCGCACAGGTGGACTACGTAAACCCCATCAACGACATGCATTATGTGGATGCCGGATTGAAATACATCTACCGGTTGAATGCCAGCGACAGCAAGTATTACCGGGAAGACGACAACGGCGCCATGCAACCGGCCGAAGACCTGAGCAGTAAGTTCGACCAGGGACAGAACATCCTGGCCGCTTACGCCGACTATCAGCTGAAATGGAAAAAACTCGGTTTCAAGGCCGGTGTACGCTACGAACATACCATCATGGATGTGAAATATGCCTATATGCCCGACCGGAACTTCAACGCAAATTTCGACGACATCGTACCATCGGCCAATTTCTCCTACATGTTCGGTACGTCCATGTCCCTGCGAGCCAACTACAACCTCCGTATCAACCGTCCGGGTATCTGGTACCTGAATCCGTTCCGCGATGTCAGCAACCCGACTTCCATCAGCTACGGTAATCCAAACCTGGATACGGAAAAGGCACACAACCTGGGAATGACCTTCAGCAGTTTCTCGGCCAAGTTCAGCGTCAACCTCAACCTGAGCTACATGTTCATCAACAACGGCATTGAGGGATACTCGTTTGTGAACAACGGCGTCATGGAAAGTACTTACGGTAACATCGGAAAGAGTAACCGTACCCGCCTGTCGCTCTGGATGAACTGGAACCCGGGAAGCAAAACACGTATTTCCATTAATGCCGGAGGTTCGTATTCCGACTTCAAGAGCAGTGAGTATGCTGCCGGAAACCACGGTTTCCAAGGGAATTTCTTCGGGAATATCCAGCAGACACTCCCATGGGATTTACGTTTCAGTGTCTACGGTGGAGGAAGTACTCCTTACATCTCCTTGCAAGGAAAAGGTTCTTCATACAATTACTACGGATTCAACCTGAGCCGTTCGTTCCTGAAAGAGAAACGTCTGACCCTGTCGGCCTATGCCAGCAACGTATTCTCGAAATACCTCACCTACTCCAACGAAACCGTAACCGATACATTCCGTTCCTGGAACGAATCGAAATCGCCTTCACGAAGTTACGGACTCAGCATCAGCTGGCGCTTCGGCGAGCTGAAGGCTCAGGTGAAGAAAACCGCCCGTAGCATCAGCAACGACGATGTGAAGGCAGGCGGTGGCGAAAGTGAAGGAAGCATCGGCGGAGCGCAATAATCCTCATCGGTCTGTATCGAAATGACAAAAATTCCCTTCTTTCATCTGATGAATCAGTTCCTTGGACGAAAGAAGGGAATTTTTGTTCCGGAACCGTTATTTTCGTACATTTGCTTTCCGAACCTCAAAAAACCGAATCATTATGGAAATCGTATACATCCTTATCGGCATCATTGCCGGAGGCCTCATCGGCTATCTGATTGCGGCCCGAAAGACAGCCCTGTTACGCACCCAATTGGCCATGCTACAGGAACATGACCGTGACTTGCTTCGCACAAGCCAACAACAGGCTACCCAATTGAGTGCCTCGCAACAGGCACTGGCCGTTTCTCAGACGGAAAAGAAGGCACTGGAAGAACGTCTTCAGAACCAGAAACAGGAAATCGAAACCCTGCATAAGCAGTTCAACCTGGAATTCGAGAACATCGCCAACAAGATTTTCCAGCAAAAGACCGAAAGCTTCAACAAGTTAAGTACCGAGAAACTCACCCTTCTCCTGAAGCCCTTCGACGACAACCTGAAGGAGTTCCGCCACCAGGTGAACGAAGTATATGACAAGGAATCCAAGCAACGGTTCTCGCTGGAGGAGAAAATCAAGGAACTGGCCATGCTGAACAAACAAATCAGCGATGAGGCGAACAACCTGACAAAAGCTTTGAAAGGCGACTCGAAAGCACAAGGAAACTGGGGAGAAATGATTCTGGAATCCATCCTCGAAAACTCCGGCTTGCGCGAAGGTGAAGAATATTTCCGCCAGGAATTTCTGAAAGATGAACAAGGGGAAGTCCTGAAGAATGAATCGGGCCAGCGAATGCAACCGGACGTACTCGTAGTCTATCCGGACAACCGCCAGGTTATCATCGACTCGAAGGTATCACTTACCGCCTACGCCAACTATACCGGAAGCACCGACCCCAAGGAACGGGAACAGTATCTCCGCGCACACCTGGCCTCGGTCAAGGCCCACATCGACGAACTGAGCAAGAAAGATTATTCGCACTATACCACGAAAGCCCTCGATTTCGTCATGATGTTCATCCCCAACGAGCCGGCCTATGTACTGGCACTCCAGACCGACCCGAATCTTTGGAACTATGCTTATCAGAAAAAAGTGGTTTTGATGAGTCCCACCAATCTGATTGCCGCCCTGCGTCTGGCCCTCGACCTGTGGAAACGGGAATACCAGGAAAAGAACATCCAGGAAATCGTCAACCGGGGAACGGCCTTGTACGAGAAACTGGTTTCCTTCACCGAAACTTTTGCGAAAATAGGCGATACCCTGAATACGGCTTCGGCGGCCTACAATGCGGCATTCGGCCAGCTGTCCACCGGAAAAGGAAACGTCATCCGTCAGGCCGAAATGCTGAAAGGACTCGGTATCACCCCCAAGAAAAAATTCGCTCCCCGCTTCCTTGACAACAATGAGGCGGAAGACAATCCCACCCCCTCTACACTTCCGGAATAAATCGGATATCTCTTTAAAAATGAAATGTCCCCGACCGCCTCATTTCTGAAGCAATCGGGGACATTTCTTCTTTATTACATCGGAAGCTTACATCACGCCTACGATTTTATTCTTATGTTTGGCATAGAGTTCATCAATGATACCGTCGGCCAGACCGATAACCGGTACATAGACATATTCCGCCTTGATGATGTCACCGATGGTAGTGAAGATATCACCTGCCGGAACAATTACATCCGCACGGTCAGGCTTCAGGTCGAACTTCTCCATACGTTCTTCCACGGTCAGTTTCTTCAGCGCATCGTGCAATTCATGCAAGGTCGCCATAGACATGCGCAGGTTCTTTTTGTCTTTCTTCTCGGCCAGTCGATACAATTTATTGATGTTACCGCCCGAACCGATAATATTAGTTCCCGGATAAGACTGAGCCAGTTCCGTCATATCCTCTTTCAGACGCATCCATTCGGAGTCACGTACTACCCGATTCAGAATACGAACGGTACCGATATTATACGAACGGCTGCATACCAACTCGCCCTGCGAAAGCAGATTGATTTCTGTACTACCACCTCCGACATCAACATACATATAATTCCCATTACGGTCCTCCATACACTCAATATGGTTATTGTATACCATCTTCGCTTCCTGTTGACCGTCAATGATATCAATACGTATACCCGCCTCTTTCCTTATCTGCTTGATGATTTTCGGACCGTTCTTGGCATCACGCATGGCCGAAGTGGCACAGGCACGGTAATCTTCCACATCATAAATCCGCATCAGATGACGGTATGACTTCATCAGTCGAATCATGTTCCTTGCACGCTGGTCAGTAATCTTTCCTTTGGCAAATACATCAAACCCCAGACGCAACGGTACACGCAACATCAGGACTTTCGAAAACTTAGGACCGTCAGCCCCTTCCTTCACATTCTTGATAAGCAGACGAACGGCGTTCGAACCGATATCAATGGCCGCATAGTTTGCGCCGCATGAACCTTCATTAGACATAGCTCTCTTTCTTTTACGTTAATATATTCAATCTTTCTGATTCTCTGCCAGGTAATAATCATACAAGGCTTCCTGTGAACGGAATAAAGTACCGTCGGCCGATGGCCAGAATTCATTTCCGCCTCTACCGTCGACAATGCGTCCCTGCATGGTATCCGCCAATCCGTATTCTACCACGCGTTTCATCTCTTCCTTGATAGCCGGATCATAAACCGGTGTAATCACTTCCACCCGGTTATCCAGGTTACGCGGCATCCAGTCGGCAGAACCGATAAAGACCTTCTCCTCACCTCCGGCCGCAAAGACAAAAATCCGCGAATGTTCCAGGTAACGGTCGATGATACCATGAATCCGGATATTGCTGCTTACCCCCGGAATACCGGTCACCAACGAGCAGTTACCACGGACTACCAGGTCGATGTCCACTCCGGCTGCCGAAGCCTCATAAAGTTTGTTGACCATGACCGGATCGGTGATATGATTAATCTTGATTTTGATATAAGCCGGTTTTCCAGCTTTCTTATTCTTGATTTCGTTGTTGATAAGCGTAACGAACTTGTTCTTCATTTCATTAGGCGATACCAGCAGTTCCTTGAACTTGACCGGACTATACGGACGTTCGATGAAGTCAAATACGGCATTCACATCCTTCACCAAACGGCTGGAAGCCGTCATAAGCATACAATCGGTATACGAACGGGCATTCCCTTCATGAAAATTACCGGTACTGATACAAGCGATATCCGGTCCATTCTTCATGCTGATGTGAGTAATCTTGGAATGCACCTTCAGACCTTCCACTCCGAAAATGACTTTGATTCCCGCATCCTGCATCCGTTTGGACCAGTTGATGTTGGAAGCTTCATCAAAGCGTGCCAGCAGCTCGATGACCACCGTCACCTTCTTCCCGTTTCGGGCAGCTCCTATCAAGGCCTTGACAACCTTCGATTCTTTGGCCAAGCGATAAAGAGTTATCTTGATACTCCGTACCTGCTTGCTTACGGCCGCCTCCTGCAAGACACGGATGAAAGAATCGAAACTATGATAAGGAACATGGATGAAACGGTCCTTGTGCTGAATTTTCTCCAATACACTTTCCGGACCATCCAATTCCTTTTTCAGGATAGAGGGCCAAGCCGGATATTTCAGGTTATGCCGTCCACAATCGGGGAAACGCATCAAGTCCTTGTGGTTCTGATAACGTCCGCTACCTAACACCGTATCCAAGCTATCCAAGTCAAGCTTGTTCAATACCCGTTTCAACAGGTCTTTCGGCATATACGTATCATAAATTACCCGCAAAGGCTCACCTTTTTTCCGGCTCTTCACTCCTTTCGAAATCTTCTGTAACGTACCGCTCCGCAAGTCGTTATCGATTTCCATTTCGGCATCCCTTGTAAATTTGAAGGCATAGGCCTCGAAACGGGTATATCCCAATCCTTCGAACACAATCGGCAGACAATAACGGATGACGTCGTCCAGATACATCAGGTAACTCTTTCCGTCACTATCCGGCAAGCGGACGAAGCGTCCGCAGATTCCTACCGGAAGTTCCAGAAAAGCATAATCTACGCTTGCCTTTCCATTCTCCTTGGCCGCCTTCACCGCCAGGTAGATATTTTCGTCGGTCTCACTATCCAGCAACTTGATGGCTGAGAACCAGACCGGAACGATGAATCCATTCAATTTTTCACGGTAATACGCACGCACAAACTCGCCTTGTTCGGGTGTCAGCTCCGTATCATTGACCAAGAATACATTCTCCTTACGGAATTCCTCAATAACATCGTGTACGGCTTGTTCGTATTCCTTCACATAACGGGCATTGATTTTACCGATCTCCCGAATCAGCTTTTTCGCATGTTCACGCTCCTTGGCCGCCGACTTGTCGGTATACTCCGCCACCCGGCTTTGCGTAGCCATACGGACACGGAAAAATTCATCCAGATTATTCGAATAAATACCCAAGAAAGCCATCCGTTCCAGCAAAGGTACATGCGGACGGGTAGCTTCCTGTAAAATGCGATGATTGAAATACATCCAACTGATATCTCGCTCCAAATACGGATTCTGTTTTTTCTTTGGTGCCATACTTATCTTCTTTTTCTGCAAAGAAAAGAAATAAGTGTGACAATGATGTTTCAGCGACAAGAAAATTTACAAAAAAGTAGTTTTATCCTCATTCTTAAATAGATAACATGTTTTCAAACATATTCCTCCACCAGATACATGTGTTGCAGGAAATCGTCGGGAATCATCCGTTCCAACTCGTTCAGGATAAGGGTTTCGGCCGATTCCACCCATCCGGCAAACTCTTCGTTCCGCTGATATGTCTCCGCAAAACCAAGAAGTTTTCCCAAATCGAATTTATCATCCACGATTCCGGCACGACTCTGCATCGCATCATACGCATTGCATTCCTGTTCGATGTGGGCGGGCACCATCAATATCGGTTTACCCAGATACAAGGCTTCACACACCGATTCGAAACCGGCCGTACTGGCGTATGCCTTGCAACCTGCCATCTGGCGCAGGAACTCTACATCATCCAATTGATAGAAGCTCAAAGTATCGTCCACCTGTTTGACCGCCGGTTCCTGCCAGCGGTCCCAGAAGAAACGTAAAGGAACTTCCGGACAAGCCTTGTGCCACTGGAGTACACTCTCCGAAAAACCGGAATTCAACAGATAGCCATGGATATAATTGCCAGCCACAGGCTCTACCTGAAATACATCACGCCTCAACAACGGAGGAACCACCCGGATGCGGTTAGTCGAATCGTCCGGCATCGAACGGAATGAAAGAGCCAGGTGTTCGGAAGCTCCCAAGGCGGTCAGGCGGGAAAAGAAATTCAGGCAGAGCAATTTCTTCCGGAAAGCCTGAGGAAGCTTGAAATCCTTATGTAGAAACAAATACTGATGCCCGATACAGATATGAGGGACAGAAGGACGATAGAAAAAATAAGTCAGACCCGTCAGTAATTCATAAAAATTGATGACCATATCGGCTTTGGTCTCACAGATACGCCGGTAGATGAAACGGATACTCTCGGCATACGTGGGTAGTTTCATCAAATTATAAAGGACACTTCGGGTCAGATTCACCCGTTTGTTGTTGTGCGTGGGTAAGAAATTAGGACTTACAAACTGCTTGATAGGAGCCTGGATACTCCGGTTGAAGAAACCGGGTAAACGACGGGATTCGCTCTTACCCACCAACACTTCCACTACTTCATGTCCCGAACGGCGAAGAATACTTTCCAGGGTAATGGCCTGGGTCAGATGTCCCCTTCCCTCCCCTTGAACGATAAACAGGAATTTCATGAGGCTACAGGGATAATGGGTAAGACATGCGATTCTTCGTTCCGACCGGAAGCCAGCATCCAGTCTGTATAATAGACAACGTTCCATTGTCCTTCGGCATCTTCGGTCAAGGCCGACAAGGTTTCTACCCAATCGCCGGAATTCAGGTAATGGATACCTTCTACCATCCGGTTTTCCGGATGATGAATATGACCACAAATCACACCGTCACATCCACGGTCGCGGGCAAATCCGGCAAGGACCGACTCGAAATCAGAGATATACGATACCGCCCGTTTCACCTTCTGCTTAACGACCTGCGATAACGAATAGTACGGTTTTCCCCAACGAGCCCGATAGCGGTTATAGAAACCGTTCAACTTGAGCAGAAGGGTATAACCCACATCACCCAACTTAGCCAACCACTTCATACCGGAAGTTATCTTGTCGAATACATCACCGTGAGTCACAAAATAGCGCTTATTCCCGCTATCCAGCACGTACGAATGGACTATCTGTATACCACCGAATTGCAAAGGAACCAGGTTATCCAGGAAATCATCATGATTTCCACGGACATAAATCACCTCAGTTCCGCAATTCTCCATCATTTTCATGAGAATCTTGAAGAAGCGGGTATGTTCAGACTTCCATTTCTTTACCCCCGATTTCTGCAGGTGCCACCCGTCTATGATATCTCCGTTCAGGATGAGACGGTCACAATTCACGCCACTCAGAAAGTCACTTACCTCGGTTACCTTCGAGTAGGCAGTACCCAAATGAATATCCGACAGAACAATTGTCCGATAATAAGGTCTAGAATCCATAATCTCAGTTCAATAATTTTTCTTATCTGATACAAAAGAAGCGGATTCATATTACAGGTTCACAACGGACTGATAACAATCCGATGTAAGAGTTATAACAATTTCAAGTCACCGGTGAAATGGTCGATTTCTTCCGACCACCAGGGACCGATTCCCAGACAGGTTTTGGTAGGAACACCGTGAAACTCCGTCAGTCCGGCATCTTCGATAAGGGCTACAGGAATCTCAGGATTCTCCCGACAGATACGTTCATAAATTCCCATCAACTCTTCTTCCGAGTTCACATACACACAGATTTTGGCATACATGCCTCCCAACCATTCGGCCAGCGGAGAATCTTCACCGTAGGTCAGGGTATACGTGGTCTTTCCCGACTCTTCCCGCTCCGAAAAAAGCGAAAGCAACGCGTCGACCGACGCATGGGCTCCTTGGGCTATCATCTTTCCTTTGCGCATATTCAGGTCCTTACGCATGACGATAACCTGTTTTACATTTCTTGGTTCCATATCTATACAAAAAAGACGCGGGAAGAAAAGGTACAGGTGTCTCCACCGGCCTTCCTCTTCCCTGCGTCACGGCTTATCTGTTAGAGATTCAAGCTTTTACTGTTGCAATCAATTCTTCCGGCGATACCAGCGATTGTTCACCGGTAGCCATGTTCTTCAAGGTAACTTTACCTTCCTTCATTTCGTTCTCGCCGATGATAGCCACAAAAGCGATAGCCTTGCTATTGGCATAACTCATCTGTTTTTTCATCTTCGTGCTATCCGGATAGATTTCGGCACGGATACCAGCCTCACGTACCTGCTGGAGAATCGGAAGCGCATAGGCTGCCTCGGCCTCTCCAAAGTTCACGAAAAGGAGTTGTGTACCGTTCACGGCATCCTTCGGATACAAATCGAGTTGGTTCAATACATCGTAGATACGGTCGGCACCGAAAGAGATACCTACTCCCGACATACCGTCCATACCGAATACACCGGTCAGGTTATCGTAACGGCCTCCACCGCTGATGCTACCAATCTGTACATCGAGCGCCTTCACTTCGAAGATGGCACCGGTATAATAGTTCAAGCCACGGGCGAGGGTCAAATCCAGCTCTACTTCCGATTTCACACCCAGACGAGCCACGGTATTCAGGATAAATTCACTTTCCTCTACCCCTTTCAGACCGGTTTCGCTAGCCGCCAATACCGTCTTCAGGGTCTCCAGCTTTTCAGCGTTTGTCCCGCTCAGCATGATAATCGGCTGGAGCTTGTCGATAGCCTCCTGAGGAATCCCTTTCGAAGCCAGTTCGGCATTCACATTGTCCAGACCAATCTTGTCCAACTTATCGATAGCTACGGTGATGTCTACTATCTTATCGGCTTCCCCGATAATCTCGGCGATACCGGTCAGAATCTTACGGTTGTTAATTTTGATAGACACCCGGATGCCGAATTTCTGGAACACGGCATCTATCATCTGTACCAGTTCCACCTCGTTGAGCAACGAATTGCTACCCACTACATCGGCGTCGCACTGATAGAATTCCCGGTAACGTCCTTTCTGCGGACGGTCTGCACGCCATACCGGCTGAATCTGGAAACGCTTGAACGGGAAAGTCAGTTCGTCACGGTGCATCACCACGTAACGGGCAAAAGGCACGGTCAAGTCATAACGGAGTCCTTTCTCACAGAACTTGCTGGCCAGCTTTGCGGCATTACGGCTTAACAATTCCTCGTCGGTCAGTCCCGAAAAGTAATCACCGGAGTTCTGGATTTTGAACAACAACTTATCACCTTCTTCCCCGTATTTTCCCATCAGGGTAGACAGGTTCTCCATCGAAGGAGTCTCAATCTGTTGAAAGCCATACCGGTAGAACACTTCACGGATGGTATCGAATATATAATTACGTTTCGCCATCTCTACCGGCGAAAAGTCTCTGGTTCCTTTAGGAATTCCTGGTTTTGTTGCCATAACTCATTTGTCATTAAATTCTACCTGCAAAAGTACATGAAATATTTGATACAGAAAATCAATGAGACAAACTTTCTGAATGTGAAGACACAAAAGAAAACAAAGTTTCCCAAAACAAAACAGGAGCACATAAAAATTAATCCTTACGTGCTTCTGCCTTGTTTATTCTTAAATTCTTCCGTCAAACAGGTATTACTCCCGGCGGTTGGTGAATATCATGATATAATAAACCAGCGTAGCCAGTGAACCCAAGGCGGCAACCACATACGTATAGGCGGCCGATTTCAAGGCATCCTTTGCCTGGTTATGATTAAAGGCGTTTGTCACACCGGCACTGTTCAACCATACCAGCGCACGGCGACTCGCATCGATTTCTACCGGCAAGGTGATGAAACTGAACAAAGTAGTCATGGCAAACAGACAGATACCGATGAGCAACAATTGCGGGAAAGTATTCAGCAACAGGATACCTCCCAGCAACACCCATTGCACGATGGATGAAGAGAACTGAACTACCGGAACCAAAGCCGAGCGCATCTGCAACGGAGCATAAGCACGGGCATGCTGCACGGCGTGACCACATTCGTGGGCGGCTACGGCGGCGGCCGCTACACTACACGTTCCATACACATCCTCGCTCAGATTCACCGTCTTGTTGGCGGGATTATAGTGGTCGGTCAGCATTCCCGGAGTACTGATGACACGCACGTCGTAAATACCGTTGTCACGGAGCATCTTCTCGGCTACGTCGCGTCCCGTCATTCCGTTGGAAAGCGGTATCTGCGAATATCGTTCGAACTTGTTTTTCAGATTGGCCTGCACCAGATAACTCAGAATGGCCACGCCAATAAATATTACCCAACTTAACATCATAATAAAAAAATTCTTTTCAAATTAATATCCAGTAATCTCTATACAAATACTTTGCCAAGATAAGCAGAAGTGACGATTCCGACAATACGTGTCACTTTATTTTGACGTATATTATAGAATTTGAATGTTCCTATACAAAAATGGAAGATGAACCTTGACATTCCACCACCTTTAGGTAAGACAGGATATGCTTCGGAAGAGTCAGGCCTGAAAAACTCGGTTTTTCGTTTGCCTCTACACGTACCTTTCCGTATCTTTGTCCATTCTAAAAGACAGATTATGATAGTTTGCATTGCCGAAAAGCCCAGTGTGGCACGCGACATCGCCGAAGTGCTGGGTGCCAGAAACCGTAAAGAAGGATACATCGAAGGGAACGGGTACCAAGTGACCTGGACCTTCGGACACTTGTGTACGCTCAAGGAACCACACGAATACACGCCCTCCTGGAAAACCTGGAGTCTGGGCAGCCTACCCATGATTCCACCCCGGTTCGGCATCAAGCTCATCAACGATCCGGGAATCGAAAAACAGTTCCACATCATCGAATCGCTCATGTCGAAAGCCGACCTGATTATCAATTGCGGGGATGCCGGTCAGGAAGGAGAGCTGATACAACGCTGGGTAATGCAAAAGGCCGGAGCCAAATGTCCGGTGAAGCGCCTTTGGATTTCATCGCTGACCGAGGAGGCCATCCGTGACGGGTTCGCACACCTGAAAGACCAATCCGAATTCCAACCTCTGTACGAGGCAGGACTGAGCCGTGCCATCGGCGACTGGACGCTGGGGATGAACGCTACACGCCTCTATACCTTGAAGTACGGACAAAACAAACAGGTGCTCTCCATCGGGCGGGTGCAGACTCCCACCCTGGCCTTGATTGTGAAGCGCCAACAGGAAATCGAGCATTTTGTTCCCAAGCAATATTGGGAACTGAAGACCGTCTACCGCGATACGGTCTTTTCCGCCATTGTCCGAAAAAGCGACGAAGAACTGGCCGAGGAAGCCGAAAAGGAGAACCCTGCGAAGAAGAAAGCTCAACCCGTCGAAAACCGGGGAATCCCTCCCATTACCGACGAACAGACCGGACGTGAATTGCTGGAACGCATCCGCCAGGTACCCTTCGAGGTAACGGACATCTCGACCAAGAAAGGTACGGAAGCTCCGCCCCGTCTGTTCGACCTGACCTCCCTCCAGGTGGAATGCAACAAGAAGTTCAGCTACTCGGCCGATATGACCCTGCAACTCATCCAGTCACTTTACGAAAAGAAAGTGGCCACCTATCCGCGTGTAGATACCACCTTCCTGAGTGACGACATCTATCCCAAATGCCCCAACATTCTGGCGGGACTGAAGGACTATGCGGCTTACACGGCTCCGCTGGCGGGAGCTCCCCTGATAAAATCGAAGAAAGTATTCGATAATTCCAAAGTAACCGACCACCATGCCATCATCCCTACCGGTGTACAACCGCAAGGCCTCACCGATATGGAGAAACGGGTGTTCGACCTGATAGCCCGCCGCTTCATTGCCGTCTTTTATCCGGATTGTAAGTTCTCTACCACTACCGTACTGGGAGAAGCAGACAAGATAGAATTCAAGGTAACCGGCAAACAGATACTCGACCCGGGATGGCGGGTCATCTTCGCCAAGGACCAACAGGACGAAGCCAAGGAAAACACCGAAGAAGAGCGCACATTGCCCGTCTTCCACAAGGGAGAGAGCGGCCCACACGAACCCATGCTGAACGAGAAATGGACCCAACCGCCACGTCCCTATACCGAAGCAACCCTGCTCCGTGCCATGGAAACGGCCGGAAAACTGGTAGACAACGACGAACTCCGCGATGCGATGAAAGAAAACGGAATCGGACGCCCGTCTACCCGTGCCGCCATCATCGAAACCCTATTCAAACGTCATTACATCCGCAAGGAACGGAAAAACCTGATAGCTACCCCCACCGGAGTGGAACTGATTCAGCTTATCCACGAAGAATTGCTGAAATCGGCCGAACTGACCGGTATCTGGGAAAAGAAATTGCGTGAAATCGAACGGAAGAGCTACGATGCAGGTACCTTCCTCACCGAACTGAAGCAGATGGTAACGGAAATCGTCTATAGCGTATTGAGCGACAACAGCAACCGCCGGGTGACGGTGGTAGAAGACAAGCCGGTCTCCATCCCGAAAGCCAAGGAAACCACGGAGACTCCGAAGAAACGGACCCGCAAGTCCACTCCAAAAGCCGCCTCGAAAACGACTCCGAAAACGGGTTCTCCCCCGAAACCGAAGGAAGAACCGGCTACTCCAGCCCTGCCCGAAGGCGATGCCATCATCGGTTGCCGGTGTCCGCTCTGCGGAAAGGGGACCATTCTGAAAGGGAAAACCGCCTACGGATGTTCCGAGTGGAAAAACGGCTGTACCTTCCGGAAACCGTTCTAAACTGAGATACATAGAGAATCAAGGAAATCAAAAAAGGCCTTACCCGGTAACTCGGATAGGGCCTTTTCTTTCAATCCACAAGAACGATTTCTTCCGGCAGGTAGCCGCTCCGAATGCGCCATTCGTTGGGATACAGGTTGTTCACCCGGTTACCGATGTTCTTTCCGAATCCCAGCGGCACTCCACGGTACATAAGCAAGACATATCCTTTCGGCACCGAAGCGTCCAGTGTCACCGCCTCCTTACGCAAGTAAGCAATAGCCTGCTCATACGTCAGTTCCGCTTCCGGAAAAGCCTCCTTCTTCAATGCCGCACTCATGGCCAGCGAATGATGAGGCTGCCAGTCCTTCCCTTTCAGTTCGCCCAGTTCTACACCAGCATGCAAAATGCGGAGCTGGTCTTTCAAACGGTCGTACAAGGCACTCCAGGCTTTCGGCAAAGCCAAACAGACCGTTCCTTCCACCCGGCAATCGTACGCCTCATCTTCGCGAAGCCACTGCTTCACCAAAGAAGGGACCGTAAGCGTCTGTACTTTTTTTCCACCTTTTTCCTTCGCTCCCTTACGCGGTTTTTCCCGTCGGACAGAAGTTTCCGAAACCTCGGCCTCAACGGCCTCTCCGTGTTTACGCAGAACAGCCAGGAACAAGCCTTCGCCCTGCATTCTATGCGGCAGGAAACGGTAAACCGGAAAGGCATTCCCCGTCAGATTGCCCGTAATGTGCCATTCCTCCGGTACCTCCAGCGGAAGCACCTCCGCACCCAATGTTTCGGCTATCCACGCCACATTATCCTCGTTCTCCTCCCGGTTATAGGTACACGTGCTATAGATAAGCAGACCACCCGGCTTCAGACAAGGCCAGATGTCACGCAGGATGCGGCGCTGGCGTTGCCAGCAGGTATCTACGTTCTCCAGGCTCCATTCCGATACGGCCACAGGGTCTTTACGGAACATGCCTTCTCCCGAGCAGGGCACATCGGTCAGCATCACATCAAAGGTATTTTCCAGCGGTGTGAAATCGGCCGGATCGTTGTTCGTCACGATGACTTCCGGATGTCCCCATTTCACCAGATTCTCCGCCAGCACCTGCGAACGATTGCGCATCACCTCGTTGGCTACCAGCAGACTTCCCTCCGGCAATACGGAGCGGCACAAAGTAGACTTTCCGCCCGGAGCAGCACACAGGTCGAGCATGACGGAAGGTTCCGTCACATACTGCCGGAGCGCCTGTTCCACAAACATGGAGGAAGCCTCCTGCACGTAGTAGCATCCGGCGTGGAAAAGCGGGTCGAACGTAAAGGTAGGACGTCCGTCCAGGTAATATCCCTGTTCCGACCAAGGTACTGCCGACCGGTGCGCCGGTACATGCTCCCACTTGGCCGTGTTCATGCGTACACTCACCGGCGTGTCCTGTTGTTCCAACGCCTCGCACAAGGCGTTACACATCTCTTCTCCCATCAGCCGACGGGTACGTTCCACAAATAATTCGGGTAGATTCATATCGTTTTCTTACATCTGTTCAAGGTGAATGGGTCAGAGGAAATGGAATCTCCGGAAAACAAACGGACGTTTTGCTTGAAACGAACGTTCGTCTTGCATCAAACGTCCGTTTGTTTTGAATAAAACATCCTCGCGTTTTCAACAAAACGCCCAGACGTTTTCCGGGACTCCGCCAATCAAGCCTCGTTCCCGCTACAAAAATACAGATTCCCCTAATCAGTTAAAAGTGAATGGGAGAAATTTAAACAGAGTAACCGGTCAATACACGAAAAAGGTGTACCGATAAAAAACCGATACACCTTTTCCAAATCTTTTTATTGTCAGAAGATTATTCCACTTCACCCAACTGGTTGCCATACTCCATTTCGCCCTGTACCACGAAGAATACATCTTCCGGATCGTACGGACCCATTTCGTTCTTGGCAGCCTCTTTGACTATGAAATCTACGATTTCATCCTGGTCAATGTTGATATAACCTTCTTCATCAGGCTGAGCATCCAGACAGCCGCTGGTGGTATAATACTCCACAATCAGGTCGAGTATGTAATACAGATCGTCGTCTGTAAACTTGTCCTTCAAATCCTGAGGCAAATAGTTCTTGATGAACTCTACCGTCTTTTCATCATCCTCATCTTCCAACAAGAAATCGTCTTCGCTTCCCATAGCCGTATACGTTTTAATGGTTTAACAGATATAATTACTTCAGCAGATTCTCTACCTTAGCCTGTAAAGCAGCCTTGGTAGTAGCGCCTACCTGCTTGTCGACTACATTACCGTCCTTGATAAAGAGGACTGTAGGGATGTTACGAACGCCAAACTGGGCAGGCAGATCCGCATTGTCGTCTACATCACACTTGCCGATATTGACCTTATCCTTATATTCTTCTGCCAACTCTTCGATGTATGGAGCAATCTGTTTGCAAGGACCGCACCAAGTTGCCCAGAAATCCAACACTACCGGCTTGCCTTCAGCCAGAATTGCTTCAAAATTGTCATCTTTAATGTTCAGTGCCATAATTCAAATCAATGTTTTAAAAATTATCTACGGCAAATATACTAATTTATTTTATACTCCAATAGGGGTTGGCTCTTTAAATAATTCATCAGGTCTTTCTGTACGCTGACCTTCAAAGTACGCGACATCAGGTTGACATGCATCTGCCCGTCCTCATCGCGGATGAAGAAGCAGAGTTCGGCATTGCCCGGATGAGCCTTCACCAGCGAAGCGAGTTCCATAATCATCTCGTCGTCCACGGCCGATAGCGGAGCGGTTACCGTCAGTCTTTCGATGACACGGTCCTTCACTTCGGGCAGAAGCTCGATGGTATTGATTTTCACCTCCCACTCATCTTGCTTCCATTGCCGGGGTTGGCATTTGCCGTGCATGAAAAGGAACATCCCTTCGCAGAAGAAATTCTTCTTCTCCACCCATTCGTTACCGAAGAAGGCGAATTCCGCCACACCGGAGTAATCCTCTACCTTCGCCACTCCGTAAGGCTTCCCGTTCTTGGTATAGCCTTCACGCACTCCCGTCACGATACCTCCCAGTACCAGGTCGCGGTTCTGAAGCGAAGTCAGGTCGCTCAGTTCGGTCATGTGCACGTTGCACACGTTCTCCAATACCACGGCAAACTCGTCGAGCGGATGAGCCGAGAGGTAGATACCTACCAGTTCACGTTCCTTATTCAGACGTTCCAGGTCGCTCCAGGCCGGTGCCTTCACGATTTCCGGTGTCGCCACCTCCACCTGAAGGTCGCCTCCGAAGAGAGAATTCACCGCAGCGGCCTTATCCAGCTGATATTTACTGCCGTAACGTACCAATACCTCCGAAAAGCTTTCATCCTTGGCATTCTTTACGAAGAAGTCCTCACGCTTAATTTCCGGGAAACTGTCGAAACCACCGGCCAGCGCCAGATTCTCGATGTTCTTCCGGTTGCACGCCGAGAGGTTCACCCGTTGCACGAAGTCGAAGATACCCCGGAACGGGCCGTTCTTCTTACGTTCCTCCAGGATACTCTGTACGGCGGCCTCGCCTACTCCTTTCACCGCACCCAGTCCGAAACGGATATCACCGTGGCGGTTCACAGAGAACTTCAGGTTACTTTCGTTCACATCCGGTCCCAACACATTCACTCCAGTCGCCTTACATTCGTCCATCAGCTTGGTGATTTCAGTAATGTTCGAGATGTTCCGGCTCATGGTAGCCGCCATGTATTCCGACGGATAGTTTGCCTTCAGGTAGGCTGTCTGATAAGCCACCCACGAGTAACAGGTAGCGTGCGACTTGTTGAAAGCGTACGAAGCGAACTTCTCCCAGTCTGCCCAGATTTTCTCCAGCACCTTCGGGTCGTGTCCGTTCTTCTTTCCTCCTTCGATGAACTTCGGCTTCATGTGGTCCAGCTTGTCGCGGAGCTTCTTACCCATCGCCTTACGCAAGGCATCCGATTCGCCTCGGGTAAAATCCGCCAACAGGCGCGAAAGCAACATCACCTGCTCCTGGTACACCGTGATACCATACGTATCTTTCAGATACTTCTCCATCACCGGAATATCGTACTCGATGGGCTTCCGTCCCTGCTTACGGTCGATAAAATCCGGAATGTAGTCCATCGGTCCTGGACGGTAGAGGGCGTTCATGGCAATCAGGTCCTCGAACGTGGTAGGCTGAAGTTCACGCAGATACTTCTGCATACCGGCCGATTCAAACTGGAACGTACCGATGGTGCGTCCCTCACTATATAACTTATAGGTAGCAGGGTCGTCAATGGGGATTTCGTCGATGTTCAGGATAACCCCTTTACTCTGCTTGATATTCTCCAGAGCCTCTTTGATGATGGACAAGGTCTTCAGACCCAGGAAGTCCATCTTGATAAGTCCCGTATCTTCGATGACCGAACCTTCGTACTGGGTCACCAGCATCTTCTCACCCGTTTCCTTGTCATCGGCGGTACTTACCGGTACCCAGTCCGTAATGTCATCACGGCAGATGATGGTACCGCAGGCATGCACCCCCGTGTTCCGCACGTTTCCCTCCAGCATCTTCGCATACTTGATGGTATCGCGCAGCACCGGGTCGGACGATACCTCGGCAGCCTGAAGCTCAGGCACGTAGGCAATGGCATTTGGCAGGTTCAGTTTCTTGTCCGGTATTTTATCGGGAACCAACTTGCACAGGCGGTCCGATTCCGAGAGCGGAAGCTTCTGTACCCGGGCCACATCCTTGATGGCCAGCTTGGTGGCCATCGTACCGTAAGTGATGATGTGGGCCACCTTCTCCTGTCCGTACTTCTCGGTCACCCAGTTCAACACGCGTCCACGTCCGTCATCATCGAAATCCACATCGATATCCGGCAAGGAAATACGGTCCGGATTCAGGAAACGTTCGAACAGCAGGTCGTACTTGATAGGGTCAATCTGGGTGATACCCAAGCAATAGGCTACCGCCGAACCGGCCGCCGAACCACGTCCCGGTCCGACAGATACATCCAACTGGTTGCGGGCGGCAGAGATGAAGTCCTGTACGATAAGGAAGTATCCCGGAAAACCCATGGTCTTCATGATGTGCAGCTCAAACTTGATACGTTCCTTCACCTCATCCGTCAGCTGCTCGCCGTAGCGGCGCTTCGCCCCGTCGTAAGCCAGTTTCGCCAGGTAATCGGCCTCCAACTTGATACGGTAAAGCTTTTCGTACCCGCCCAGACGTTCTATCTTCGCCTTGGCAGAAGCCTCATCCATCACCACATTGCCGTTCTCGTCCTGCGTGAACTCATCGAACAGGTCCTTCTCCGTGAATTTCTTCCGGTATTCCTCTTCGGTACCGAAATCCTCCGGAATGGCAAAGGTAGGCATGATGGGGGCATGGTCAATGGAATAGAACTCCACCTGGTCACAGATGTCCACGGTATTGGCCAGTGCTTCCGGCACATCGGCAAAAAGCTCGTTCATCTCTTCGCGGGTCTTCATCCATTCCTGCTTGGTGTAAAGCATACGGTTCGGGTCGTCCAGATCTTTTCCGGTACTCAGACAGATAAGCCGGTCGTGAGCCTCGGCATTCTCCTCATCCACGAAGTGCACATCGTTCGTGCAGACCAGCTTGATACCGTATTTCTTCGAATATTCCATCAGTTTCTTGTTCACCACCTCCTGCAGCTTATAAGTCTCGTGGTTGGCGCGGGGTACCGTCGCCTTGTGCCGCTGAAGCTCCAGGTAGAAGTCATCGCCGAACAGGTTCCGGTACCATTCGATGGCCTCTTCGGCCTCGGCGAACTGACCGGCAGTAATACGCCGGGGAATTTCCCCACCCAGACAAGCCGAACAGACTATCAGTCCCTCGTGGTATTTCTCCAGTTCGGTACGGTCGGTTCGCGGACGCATATAGAATCCCTTGGTCCAGGCCTTCGACACCAGCTTGATAAGGTTATGATAACCTTTCAGGTTCTTGGCCAGCACCACCAGGTGATAACCGCTCTGGTCCTGCTTTCCGTCTTTCAGTTCCAGACTCCGGCGGGCCACATACATCTCACATCCGATGATAGGCTTGAACAACCGCTTTTTGGCCGCTTCCAGCTGTTCGCGGCAGGCGGCCAGTTCCGCTTCCGGATTCTCCGACTCGGCCTTTCCGCTCTCCAGGGCAGCAATCTTCTTCTTCAAGTCCTTGATTTCGCCGTTCGTACCTCCGTTCTTCTTGTTCACGTAATTGAAGAACTCCTTGATACCGAACATGTCGCCATGGTCGGTCACGGCTACTCCCCGCATTCCGTTGGCTATCGCCTTATCCACCAGACGAGGGATAGAAGCCTGTCCGTCCAGAATGGAATACTGCGTATGAACATGTAAATGAACAAAATCCTGCATATATTGTATATTTCCTTATGATTTCCCGTTTGAAAAACGTATCAAAGATACCGCCTTTTTCCGAAGTAACCAACCTCCCGGACGGGAAGAACTTATTTTCTCACGTTTTAACAAATCAAAAATCCAGCTTCCAATGAACTTCCCAGCGGCTAAACCAGCAACAACCAGTCACCTAACCACCGGATTCCCGCTATCCCGAGCAGGCCGTTTTGGCCATATCATGCAACAAACGTTCATTTTCTAAGCGTTTTTTTGCAGAGTTTTCAAATTAAATGTATTTTTGCGTGATAAATGAAACTGTGTCATGGCCAATTTGAACCGTATAAAGAAACTGAAAAAAATCCGCATACACCACGAAGGTACACACATACTGATTACCAGTGCCATCCTGCTGCTGGCTGTCAACGGCGCCTTGTATTGGGGAATTGAGTGTAAAATACCTTTTTATATTATAGCAGTAGCCAGTATCATACTCTACCTGCTCATGGTGAATTTCTTTCGCTGTCCCATCCGTCTTTTCAAGGGTGAAACCGAAAAGATAGTTGTAGCGCCTGCCGACGGAAAAGTGGTAGTCATCGAAGAAGTGGATGAATACGAATATTTCCATGACCGTCGCCTCATGATTTCCATCTTCATGGATATTACCAACGTACATGCCAACTGGTATCCGGTAGACGGAGTCATCAAACACGTCGACCATCATAACGGACGCTTCATGAAGGCCTGGCTCCCAAAAGCCAGCACCGAAAACGAACGCTCCATGGTAGTCATCGAAACGCCCGACGGACAAACGGTTATGGCCAGACAGATAGCCGGTGCGGTGGCCCGCCGTATCGTTACCTATGCCGAAAAAGGCGAAGACTGCTACATCGACGAGCACATGGGCTTCATCAAGTTCGGTTCTCGTGTAGACGTCTACCTCCCGCTGGGAACAGAAGTCTGTGTCAGCATGGGACAGAAGACCACCGGAAACGAAACCATCATCGCAAAACTTAAATAAAGGAAAAGGGGAAAAAACATGGCAAACGTTATCGTGAAGAATCTGCCGAACAGCATCACCAGTTGCAACCTGTTCTGCGGATGCATAGCCAGTTACATGGCCTTCCAGAGCAAGTATGAATACGCGCTTCTGTTCATCGTGCTGGGCGCTGTCTTCGATTTCTTCGACGGCATGACTGCCCGCCTGCTTCACGTATCGTCGCCCATCGGCAAGGAACTGGATTCCCTGGCCGACGACATCACTTTCGGACTGGCTCCGGCTGCCATCGCCTTCTCCCTGTTCAAGGAAGTACACTTTCCGGCATGGCTCGAATCCATATCGCACCTGCTCCCGTATACCGCCTTCCTGATAGCCGTCTTCTCGGCCCTCCGCCTGGCAAAATTCAACTTAGACGAACGGCAGAGCACTTCCTTCATTGGAATGCCCACACCGGCCAACGCCCTGTTCTGGGGTTCACTGGTCGTAGGCGAACATGCCTGGCTCGTTTCCGAGAACTTCAACGCGCTCTACCTGCTGGTACTGGTTCTCGTCATGTCATTGTTACTGGTAGCCGAATTACCCATGTTCTCACTCAAATTCAAGGATTTATCCTGGGGACACAATAAAATCAGCTATATTTTCCTGATTGTCAGCATTCCTTTGCTAGTTATTTTCCAGCTGAGCGGATTTGCGGCAGTCATCCTTTGGTACATCCTCCTGTCAATCCTGACTCGTAAAAAATCATAAACCGTCATGCTTTTGGGGTGGCACGGTTGTTGTTTATGAGTGACTAAAAACAATAACTATGTTTGGATTTCTAAGTTTTATACTATTTTTTGTCTTTATCATCCTTATCATTGGTCTGTCTCTGTTGGCCAAAATCATCGGTACCGTCATCAAGGCGGGTAAACGAATGACAGGAACCGACCGCACATCTGCCTACGAAAAACCACAGGACTACACCGATTCCGACACCGGATACACAGAAACGACCTCGTCCGGGAACTACCGCCGGAAATCATCCAAAGGTCCACGGAAGAAGATTTTCGATGACGATGAAGGGGAATACATCGAATTCGAAGAAATTAAAGACTAACCAGGTTTTGAGTTAATTTCAACGTAAGATTTTCAAGACACAAGAACTGAAGATTCAAAATCCTTATCGTTTTTTCTTGAAGAAATCTTTCATGAGCTGTGCACATTCCTCGGCCTTGACACCTGTAACGACCTCTGTCTTAGGATGCAATGCCTGAGGAGCATAACGACGGTAGCCCCGCTTCTCATCCACGGCACCGAAAACCAGTTTCCCCATCTGCGACCAAGCAATGGCACCGGCACACATCACACACGGCTCCACCGTGACATATAGGGTGCAGTCAGTAAGATACTTTCCGCCCAAAGCATTGGCGGCGGCCGTAATGGCCTGCATTTCGGCATGTGCCGTCACATCGTTCAAGGTCTCCGTCAGGTTGTGTGCCCGGGCAATGATACGGTCACGACAAACCACCACGGCACCCACGGGCACCTCGCCCGCCTCGGCCGCTTTCCGCGCCTCCTGCAACGCCTGTTGCATATAAAATTGTTCGTCCGCCATTCTTTTCTGATTATCTGCGCATATCATGTTCCTTGAACAGGGTAGGATAATCTTCCTCCATGTTCTCGTGGATAAAGGCCAATATGGTCTCACGAAGCCAGCGTGCCTTGTTCGTTATCTGATAAGTCTCCAGGTAACGGTTGACAATCTGTACTTCTTCTTCGCTCAACAGACAAACCATCCGTCTCTTACGGGGAGGAGCCGATGAAGGTACTTTCTTACGTTTTTTTCCTCTATTTACCATATACGACGCAAATTTACGTGACTTCCGTCAAATGACAGCATAAAATTGGCTATTTTTGCAGAAAGAATGGAAAGAAATGGCTGGACACAATGAATTAGGGAAAAACGGGGAAAACCAGGCAGCCGCCTACCTGGAGGCACAAGGCTATGTCATCCGCCACCGCAACTGGCGTTCCGGGAAGAAGGAACTGGACCTGGTAGCCGAAAAAGACGGCGAACTGGTAGTAGTTGAGGTAAAGACCCGCCAAAACCTGAACTACGGACTTCCACAAGAAGCCGTAGGCGAACGGAAGATACGGCGCATCGTCGATTCGACAGACGCCTACCTGCGGAAATTCGGACTCGACCTCCCGGTACGCTTCGACATCATCACCCTGACGGGTAACGAAGCACCCTTCCACATCGAGCACATCCGCGACGCTTTCCTCCCGCCCGTATGGTAGACGGAAAAGCGGATTTCCATCCCGAACACATCCAAAAACGTAATAGAAGAAGACATGAACTATCCTGAACCTATCTTTGTATCGGAAACAACTTCGACCAACAACTACCTGGCGGATTTGTGCGACCGGCAGAACCAGCCGGACATGACCACCGTCTATACCACTTACCAAAGTGCCGGAAGAGGCCAGCGTGGCAACACGTGGGAATCGGAAGCAGGCGCCAACCTGCTGTTCAGTTTCGTGGTGTTCCCGGAGTTTCTGGAGGCACGTCGCCAGTTCCTGTTATCGCAGGTCACCGCCCTGGCCCTCCAGGAAGTCTTGTCGGCCTATACCCCGGACGTCACCATCAAATGGCCGAACGACATCTACTGGAAAGACCGAAAACTCTGCGGTACACTGATAGAGAACGACCTGACGGGTACGTGTATCAGCCGTTCCATCTCCGGAACTGGCATCAACCTGAATCAGGAACAATTCCCGGCACACATCCCGAATCCGGTATCACTCTTCCAGATTACAGGCAAGCGCTACGAACAGCGCCCCATCCTGGAACAGGTACTGGAAAGGGCCGCCTGCTATTACGAGCTGTTGAAAGCAGGCGACGCCGAAACAATAGCCGGACGTTACAAGGAAGTACTGTACCGGCGAGACGGATTCTACCCGTATGAGGACGAAGCCGGAATCTTCCAGGCCCGCATCATAGACATCGAACCTATCGGAAAGCTCATTCTGGAGGACGAAACGGGACTCCGGAGAGAATACATGTTCAAGGAAGTAAGTTACGTGCTCTGATGATGAATCCTACCAGCCGACGCATTCTGCACATAGCCGTACCCAGTATTGTTTCCAACATCACCGTCCCTCTGCTGGGACTGGTGGACGTGACCATCGTGGGACACCTGGGAGCCGCTTCATACATCGGTGCCATCGCCATCGGTGGCATGCTTTTCAATATGATTTATTGGATATTCGGTTTCCTCCGCATGGGAACAGGTGGTCTGACGGCACAGGCTTACGGACGCCATGACCTGCAGGAGGTAAGCGATGTCCTGCTGCGTTCCCTCACCCTGAGCACGGCACTCGCCCTAGGCCTGATACTGCTGCAATACCCTATCCGTCTGATAGCATTCGCCTGTATCGATGCCAGCCCGGAAATCGAGGCATTAGCCACCCGCTATTTTCACATCTGTATCTGGGGAGCTCCGGCCACCCTGGGGCTCTACGGCTTTATCGGATGGTTCATCGGAATGCAGAACTCACGGTTCCCCATGTTCATCGCCCTTACCCAGAACATCGTCAACATAGCGGGAAGCCTGTTCTTCGTCTTTGTACTGAAGATGAAAGTAGAAGGGGTAGCCTTGGGTACTCTGATAGCCCAATACGCCGGTCTGCTGATGGCTGCCGGCCTGTATCTCACTTATTACAAGCCGTTACGCAAATACCTCCGTTTCCGCAACCTGTTGGAGCGTACGGCACTGCGCCGTTTCTTTCAGGTGAACCGTGACATCTTCCTGCGCACCTTGTACCTGGTGGCCGTCACGGTGTTCTTCACCTCGCGGGGAGCGGCCTACGGCGATGTCATCCTGGCTGTCAATACCTTGCTGATGCAGCTCTTCACCCTGTTCTCCTACATCATGGACGGTTTTGCATACGCAGGTGAGGCATTGACAGGCAAGAACATCGGCGCCCGGAACACAACCGAACTCCGGCAGACGGTACGCCACCTGTTCGGCTGGGGTATCGGACTCTCCGTAGCGTTCACCCTGCTCTATGCCATAGGCGGCAAGGGATTTCTGGGGCTGCTTACCAACGATACCACCGTCATCGAAGCCTCCGGCGCGTACTTCTATTGGGTGCTGGCTATTCCGCTGGCAGGGTTCACCGCCTTCCTGCTGGACGGTATCTGCATCGGTGCCACGGCTACGGGACTGATGCTCCGCTCCATGGCAGTCGCTTCGGTCAGCTTCTTCGCCCTGTACTTCGGGTTCGAGCATACAGGAGGAAACCATGCACTCTGGCTGGCTTTCATCGTCTACCTGGCTTTGCGGGGAATCCTCCAGGCCGTATGGGGACGCCACCTGCTGACGGGGACGGGTATCCGTTGAGAAAAAACGACACTTTCCGTTGCCTGTCTGACAATTCTTGTTAACTTTGCGTATAATGAACATTTTAACCAAACAACAACGATTATGGCAAGATTCAAACGCATCCTGTTAAAGCTCAGCGGTGAAAGTCTGATGGGCGAAAAGAAATACGGTATCGACGAGAAACGTCTGGGTGAATATGCCCAGCAAATCAAGGAAATCCACGAAATGGGGGTACAGATAGGTATCGTCATTGGCGGTGGAAACATTTTCCGCGGACTGAGCGGAGCCGGCAAGGGATTCGACCGCGTGAAAGGCGACCAGATGGGTATGCTGGCTACGGTCATCAACAGCCTGGGTCTGAGCTCGGCACTGGTAGCCGCCGGCGTGAAGGCCCGTGTTCTGACAGCTATCCGCATGGAACCTATCGGTGAATTCTATACGAAATGGAAAGCCATCGAAGCCATGGAAAACGGTGAAGTAGTCATCATGTCTGCCGGAACAGGTAACCCGTTCTTCACCACCGATACAGGTTCTTCCTTGAGAGGTATCGAAATTGAAGCCGATGTGATGCTGAAAGGTACCCGTGTGGACGGCATTTATACCGCCGACCCGGAAAAAGACCCGACGGCCACGAAATTCGATGACATCACCTACGATGAAGTGCTGGCACGCGGACTGAAGGTGATGGACCTGACAGCTACCTGCATGTGTAAGGAAAACAACCTGCCTATCATCGTGTTCGATATGGATACGGTAGGCAACCTGAAGAAAGTGATGTCCGGCGAAAACATCGGAACATTGGTACACAATTAAGTTTGTGAGTTTTCGAGTTGGTTTATCAGAAACCGGGAACCAGGAACCAAGATTTTAATGTATGGGCGGGGTTGACCCGCCCGTATAGATTTTGAACAGGTAAGTGGGTTTATCAGGCACTGGGAACTCCGTTTTTCATTATTAATTTATCTCAAAATACCGTACCTCGGCATTCTTCATGTGAGGCAAGGTATGTAACTGGTCGGCAGGAACACCCAATATCTGTGCCTGGATAGAGCGGTTCACCAGTCCATGTGCCACCACGAGCACCTTTTTTCCTTCGTAATTCTTACGCAAATATTCCACAAAACGTCCGGCACGTTCGTACAACATCTCCTTGGTCTCAGCATCAGACGGAAGATGTTTCCGGTCCACCGAATCCAGGGGACGTCCGGTCCACGAGCCCCAATCTATCTCACGGAGCAAAGAGTTTTTCTCCCACGGCAAGTTACGGTTACCCACGGCCAGTTGTACGGTATCGACCACCCGTTGTAAATCACTGCTCACCACCGCGTCCAGGGATACACCGGCCAACTCCTCTCCCATCGCTACGGCCTGCCGTTTCCCTTCTTCCGTGAGCCGTCCGGGCAATTGTCCCTGAAATATCCGGTTCACATTCTCTTCTGTCTGCCCGTGACGGGCCAAATACATCTGTATCATCGCTTCATTTTTTTTCAAAAATAGACAAAAGGAAAGAATCAGTTAAAAGTTAAGAGTTAAAAATTAAAAGCAAAAACGGAAAGCCCGCTCAATCCGAAAACTTTCCGGGGAACCAACCTCACCTCTACAAGATACACAACCCATCCCCAAAGCCAGTATCTGACGAACCTGTACCTGGTAGTCAACCCGTCAATATACATGAAAACTCAAAAGCGGACAAACGCCAAAATCCGGTTTCTTAATAAGTCTGAAAGTCCAAACAAAAGCACCGGTGAATTGATTATGTATGCAAGACATAGGCTAAACTAAACTATTCATTATAAAGAGAAAATTATGGACCGACTGAAAAAAGAATTGTTCATCCAGTTACAATTCAGCATGCTGTTTTCAGCATTGACCGTATTGCCGGAGTTTGACTTCATGCAACTCCTTTTCGACTACAACTTCAACCTCCCGATGATTGCCTGCAAGATTATCGCGACCATCACCGGAGGAGGAGCCCTTTACCAACTGTATGCCATGCAAGGCTCCAAACACATCTCCACCGGCTTCATGGCTATCTCGGGACTGGGACTTATCATCGTACTGGTATCAGCCATCGGGCTACCCATCTGGATGGAATATGCCGGACTGATACTGCTCATCATCGCCCTGTGCATGAGTGAAAAGAGTCTGCATATCAAGTGGAAAGAACGGGGTACCCAGGGAGCTTACCTCATCTCGATGGCGGTACTGCTCTACATTTTCGACATGATAGGCAATTCTTTCCTGACCCACGTAGCCGCACTGGTAGGACTAATCATCTACCTGGTGGGATTGAAAAAAATCAAGGTTTCGCTCGATAGCGCAGGATTGGCCGGCGTGACCAAGCTGACCATTGCCGTAGCCCTCTGTATCATCGGTATCCTGTTCCGCTTCGTCCCCTGGATAGGAACCGTCGTTACCGTTACCTTGGCTACCCTCGCCTTCATCGTACAATATTCGGGCTACTGCTCGTTGCGTAATTCGCTGGCCATCGGTACTGAAGGCCAACGGGGAGCAGCCAACCTGAAAACCAGCATGATTCTGCTTGTCATCGGCGCACTGACCATCCTCATTCCGGAGTACGGCCTTACCATCAGCGCCTTCATCTCCATGATTTCCATCTGGTTGCTCTACCTGGGCTGGAAACGGATTATGTTCGGCATCGAGACCTCGGCCGAAGGTATCGAAGAGATGTACTAACCGCTTCGGAAGAAAGACGTTAACGGAAACTTCAGGCCTTGAAAGCACAAGATGCAACGATTAAATAAGTGGAAGTGTTGCAAAAGAGCAAAAAATAACCTACTTTTGTTCACCTAAAATCTTATTTTATAATTGCATAACTTTTAAAAAACTGAAGAATATATGGCAGACTCAAAGACTATTATCAGCGAAGCTGAAGAGAAAATGGATATGGCAGTGATGTATCTGGACGATGCACTGGCTCACATCCGTGCCGGTAAAGCCGATATCCGTCTGTTGGACGGCATCCGCGTAGACTCTTACGGAAGCATGGTACCTATCAATAATGTAGCGGCTGTTACAACTCCCGATGCACGCAGCATCGCCATCAAGCCGTGGGACAAGAGCATGTTCCGCATCATCGAAAAGGCCATCATCGACTCCGAACTGGGAATCATGCCGGAAAACAACGGTGAAATCATCCGTCTGGGTATTCCTCCATTGACCGAGGAACGCCGTAAACAACTGGCCAAACAATGTAAAGGTGAAGCCGAAACAGCCAAAGTAAGTGTCCGCAACGCACGCCGTGACGCCATCGATGCCCTGAAAAAGGCCGTAAAAGACGGTATGCCGGAAGACGAGCAGAAAAACGGCGAAGCCAAATTACAGAAAGTGCATGACAAGTATATCAAACAGATAGACGACATGCTGGCTGCCAAAGACAAGGAAATCATGACCGTATAAACGCATAACCCGACCGACAAAGCTGGCTTTCATCCGGAAGCCGGCTTTTGTCGGTTTATGGTTGACCGAAATATATCATCCCTAAAAATCTGAAACAGCATTGGATAAAGGCTTAGTCATCAAGAATACAGGAAGCTGGTACGTGGTAAAGACCGACGACGGAGCCCTGGTGGAATGTAAAATCAAAGGTAATTTCCGTCTGAAAGGAATCCGCAGCACCAACCCGATAGCCGTGGGCGACCGGGTATGTATCGTTCCGAACGCCGAAGGCACCGCGTTCATCACCGAAATAGAAGACCGCAAGAACTACATTATCCGACGGGCTTCGAATCTCTCGAAACAATCGCACATCATCGCGGCCAATGTAGACGCGTGCATGCTGGTAGTCACGGTGAACTATCCGGAAACCTCGACCACTTTCATCGACCGTTTCCTGGCTTCGGCCGAAGCGTACCGGGTGCCGGTCAATCTGGTATTCAACAAGGTAGACCTGTATTCCGAAGACGAACTGCGCTACCTGGACGGACTGGTGAACCTCTACACACACATCGGCTATCCGTGTTACCGGATTTCGGCCGCAAACGGCGAAGGTGTCGATGCACTGAAAGAAGACCTGCAAGGCAAAATAACCCTCTTCTCAGGACACTCGGGCGTTGGGAAATCAACCCTCATCAACTACCTGCTCCCCGACCAGCAACTCAAGACAGGGGAAATCTCATCGGTACACAACAAGGGTATGCACACCACCACTTTTTCTGAAATGTATCCCCTCGGCGAAAACGGCTACATCATCGACACACCGGGCATCAAAGGATTCGGTACCTTCGACATGAAGGACGAGGAAGTAGGACATTACTTCAAGGAGATTTTCGAATTTTCGGCCCGTTGCAAGTACGGGAACTGCACCCACCGCCACGAGCCGGGCTGTGCGGTACGCGAGGCGGTGGAAAACCATTACATCAGCCAGTCGCGTTATAACTCATACCTGAACATTCTGGAAGACAAGGAGGAAGGGAAATACCGTTCGGCTTTTTAAAGAAGGCTGAATACCTGGGGAGGCTCTCGAGCCGTTGAAAGAAGATTCCCAGCCAATGCCATTCCAATCAACCAACTTAAAGAAAACAACTATTAAAATATGAGAAACAAACTGATTTACACCTTAGTCATCGCAATTGCGTGTCTACTGGCGGCACCGCAGCTACAAGCCGCATCGCCCAAGAAACCGACCGCCGAAGAAAAAGGGTTGGCTTCCATCAACAAACTGAGTGCCCAATCACTGGTAGGATTCCTTGCCTCCGATGAACTGGAAGGCCGCGAAGCCGGCTGGAAAGGCGGACGCATCGCTGGAAACTACATCGTATCGCTGTTGCAACAATGGGGATTACAACCCGTGTTCGACGACTACTTCCAGCCGTTCGAAGCCTATCGCGTGGAACGTCAGAGACCGGGCAAACTACAGATTCATCCGGACTCTATCGCCGCCATCAAGGCCAAAGGCGTACACCAGAAATACAACATGCGCAACATCCTGGTAAAGATTGAAGGAAAACGGACCGACGAAATCGTTATCCTGGGCGCACATTACGACCACATCGGCTACGACCCGATGCTGGACGGTGACAAGATTTACAACGGTGCGGACGACAACGCTTCGGGTGTAGCCGCCGGACTTCAGATTGTACGTGCCTTCCTGGCTACCGGACAACAACCGGAACGTACTGTTATCTTCGCCTTCTGGGACGGCGAGGAAAAAGGGCTGCTGGGCTCACGCTACTTTGCCATGACTTACCCTGAAATCCAGAAAGTGAAAGGTTACCTGAACTTCGACATGGTAGGCCGCAACAACAATGAAGCCAAACCGAAACATGTGGTTTACTTCTACACCGAAAGCACACCGGCCTTCGGCGACTGGCTGAAACAGGACGTCCAGAAATACAGCCTGCAACTGGAACCGGACTACCGTCCATGGGACAATCCGGTGGGAGGTAGCGACAACGGTACTTTCGCCAAACTGGGTATCCCCATCATGTGGTATCATACCGACGGCCATCCGGACTATCACCTGCCGGGCGACGAAGCCGATAAAATCAACTACGACAAACTGGTGGAAATCACCAAGGCTTCTTTCCTCGGCATGTGGAAAATGGCCAACGAAGACTTCTCTTCCAGCAAGAAATAATCCCGTCCGATAAAGACGTACACGACCGTCCTTTCCCGGTAATTTCCCCGGAGAAGGGCGGTCTTTCTTTTATTCTCCACAACTTTATGCTAAATAAATGTAAAAACAGGAGATTTCTTTTAAACCTTTCACTACCTTTATCATCATAAAAAAATCAGAAAATAGGCGGAAATGAAACATGTTCCGTACCTGACGGAGATTTTTTGACAGTAAAGAAACACTAAAGACGGAATCTACCGAAGTGTGGACATTTGAAAAAATAGAAAAACAAACGTTCGTTTGATACAGAACAAACGTTCGTTTCAAGTAAAATGAACGTTCGTTTAAGACAAGACATACGTTCGTTTCAAGTCAAACAAACGTTCGTTTCCAATTCCGGCAGCTCTCTGGAACAACCAGACCGCTTCCGTAACCTTTTCTGAATAATCGGTTAGAATTAATATATTGTTTCATCTATACCTGAAAAACACATGGATAAACGAATCAAATGGGGAATCGTCGCACTGATTGGTATCGGCCTGATCGGACTGGCCATCCATACCTTCGTACCGAGAACCAACGACGAACTGGCCGAAGTGGAACAACAGAAGCCGACCACTACCAAGAAAAACTCACTCAACGTCAACGCCCAAATTATCAAGCCTCATCTGCTGACCGACAAACTGTTCGTGAGCGGTAAACTGATACCGGACGAGGAAGTAGACCTGTCTTTTGAAACCTCCGGAAAAATTGTGGATATCTTCTTCACCGAAGGTACTTTTGTCAACAAAGGACAATTGCTGGCCAAGGTGAACGACCGTCAGCTACAGGCCCAACTGGACCGTCTGGAAGCCCAGATGCCATTGGCCGAAGACCGTGTGTTCCGCCAGAATGCCCTGCTCCAGCGTGACGCGGTCAGCAAGGAAGCCTACGAACAGGTGAAAACCGAACTGGCAACCCTGAATGCCGACATCGAAAACGTGAAAGCCAGCATCGAACTGACCGAGCTGCGTGCCCCGTTCGACGGTGTCATCGGTCTGCGCCAGGTAAGTACGGGAGCATACGCCTCACCCAGTGTCGTGGTGGCCAAACTGACCCGAATCACTCCGTTGAAAGTGGAATTCGCCGTGCCGGAACGTTATGCCCGACAAATCCGGAAAGGCGCCAACCTCTCCTTCAAGGTTGAAGGGAAACTGGATGCCTACCAGGCACAGGTCTACGCCACCGAATCCAGTATCGACCCCTCTACCCATACCTTGAACGTACGTGCCATCTATCCGAATAAACAAGGAGAACTCCTTCCCGGACGCTATGCCAGCATCGAACTGAGTCAGAACGAAATCAAGGATGCCATCGCCATCCCGTCCGAAGCCATCGTGCCGGAAATGGGTCAGAACAAGGTATTCGTCTACCGGAACGGCCTGGCCCAACCGGTGGACGTGGAAATCGGTATCCGCACCGAAGCCGAGGTTCAGATTCTGCGCGGACTGGCCATCGGTGATACCATCCTGACGACAGGTACCCTGCAACTCCGTACCGGCATGCCGGTCATCCTCGACAACATCAACTAAACCGGGAGCCTTATGAACATTTCCGAACTTAGTATCCGCCGACCCGTACTCGCCACGGTATTGACCGTCATCATCCTGCTGTTCGGTATGATTGGGTATACCACCCTGGGAGTACGTGAATACCCGTCGGTCGACAATCCGATTATCTCCGTAACCTGTAGCTATTCGGGAGCCAATGCCGACGTCATCGAGAACCAGATAACCGAACCCCTGGAACAGAACATCAACGGTATTCCGGGCATCCGTTCCCTTTCCAGCGTGAGCCAACAGGGACAATGCCGCATTACCGTAGAGTTTGAATTGTCCGTCGACCTGGAAACGGCCGCCAACGACGTGCGCGACAAGGTTTCGCGTGCCCAGCGCTACCTGCCCCGCGATTGCGACCCTCCTACCGTGTCGAAGGCCGATGCAGACGCCAGCCCTATCCTGATGGTAGCCATCCAGAGCAACAGCCGTTCGCTTCTGGAACTGAGCGAAATAGCCGACCTGACCGTGAAGGAGCAACTCCAGACCATCTCGGATGTAAGTAGTGTATCCATCTGGGGAGAAAAACGTTACTCCATGCGTCTCTGGCTGGACCCGGTACGCATGGCAGGCTACGGCATCACCCCCGTGGACATCAAAAACGCCATGGACAACGAGAACGTGGAACTTCCATCGGGTAGCATCGAAGGAAATACCGTGGAACTTACCCTGCGTACCATGGGACAGATGCACTCCGCCGAAGAATTCAACAACGTAGTCATCAAGGAAGTGGACGGCCAGATTATCCGTCTGAGCGATATCGGCTATGCCGAATTGGGTGCTGCCGACCTGAAGAGTTACATGAAGATGAACGGCGTGCCGATGGTGGGTGTCGTAGTCATCCCTCAACCGGGAGCAAACCACATCGAGATAGCCGATGCCGTATACGAACGTATGGAACAGATGCGGAAAGACTTACCGGACGACGTAGACTTCAGCTACGGATTCGATAACACCAAGTTCATCCGGGCCTCCATCGCCGAGGTAGAGAGTACCGTCTACGAGGCATTTGTACTGGTAATCATCATCATCTTCCTCTTCCTGCGCGACTGGCGTGTCACCTTGGTGCCCTGCATCGTGATTCCGGTATCCCTGATCGGTGCCTTCTTCGTGATGTACGTGGCGGGCTTCTCCATCAATGTGCTTACCATGTTGGCCGTCGTCTTGTCCGTAGGTCTGGTGGTGGACGATGCCATCGTCATGACCGAAAACATTTACATCCGCATCGAACGGGGCATGAAACCTTTCGACGCGGGTATCGAGGGAGCGAAGGAAATCTTCTTCGCCGTCATCTCCACCACCGTCACCCTGGTGGCCGTGTTCCTGCCTATCGTCTTCATGGAAGGTACCAGCGGACGTCTGTTCCGCGAGTTCAGCTTCGTAGTGGCAGGTTCCGTCATCATCTCATCTTTCGTGGCACTGACCTTTACCCCGATGCTATCCACCAAACTGCTGCTGAAGCGGGAAAAACAGAGCTGGTTCTACCGGAAGACGGAACCGTTCTTCGAAGGCTTGAACCGCGTCTACTCCAAGGCCCTGGAAAGTTTCCTGAAACGAAGGGTCATTGCCATTCCGTTCACCCTCCTCACCCTGGTGCTCATCGGTTATCTCTGGAACAAGATTCCGGCCGAAATGGCTCCGCTGGAAGACCGTTCGCAAATCAACATCAATACGAAAGGAGCCGAAGGAGTGAGCTACGAATACCTGCGCGACTATACAGAAGACATCAACCTGCTGGTAGATTCCATTGTTCCCGACGCCCAGTCTGTCACCGCCCGTGTATCGAGCGGTAGCGGAAACATCCGTATCACCCTGAAGGACATCAAAGACCGTGACTATACCCAGATGGAAGTAGCCGAAAAGATTTCGAAGGCTATCAAGACCAAGACGAAAGCCCGTTCCTTCGTCCAGCAACAATCTTCGTTCGGAGGCCGGCGGAGTAGCATGCCTATCCAGTACGTGCTCCAGGCGGTCAGCATCGAAAAGCTGGAAGAAGTGTTGCCCAAATTCCTGAATGCGGTATATGACAACCCGACCTTCCAGATGGCGGACGTGGACCTGAAGTTCAGTAGCCCGGAAATGCGTGTGAACATCAACCGCGACAAGGCCGGAACCATGGGCGTCACCGTAAAAGACATCGCCTCGGTCCTGCAATACGGATTGAGCGGCCAACGTATGGGATATTTCTACATGAACGGCAAGCAATACGAGATTCTGGGCCAATTCAACCGCCAGCAACGGAACCAGCCGTCGAACATCAAGTCCATCTATATCCGGAGCGACAACGGAGAAATGATCCAGCTGGACAACCTGGTAGACTTCGTGGAATCCATCACTCCTCCGAAACTCTACCACTATAACCGGTTCATCTCTGCCACCATCTCTGCCGGACTGGCCGAAGGAAAGACCATCGGCGAGGGACTGGAAGAAATGGACAAGATAGCGGCCCAGACTTTGGACGATACTTTCCGTACCGCCCTGTCGGGTGATTCGAAAGACTACCGGGAAAGCTCCTCCAGCCTGATGTTCGCCTTCATCCTGGCTCTGGTATTGATTTACCTGATTCTTTCCGCCCAGTTCGAGAGCTTCAAAGACCCGCTCATCATCATGCTCACCGTACCGCTGGCCATCGCCGGTGCCCTGGTGTTCATGCACTTCGGCGGCATCACCATGAACATCTTCAGCCAAATCGGTATCATCATGCTGATTGGTCTGGTAGCCAAGAACGGTATCCTGATTGTGGAATTCGCCAACCAGAAACAGGAAGCGGGTGAAGACAAGATGCAGGCCATCAAGGATGCTTCCCTGCAACGTCTACGCCCCATTCTGATGACGAGTGCCTCGACCATCCTGGGCTTGCTCCCATTGATGTTCGCCAGCGGAGAAGGAGCCAACCAACGTATCGCCATGGGTAATGCCGTAGTGGGCGGTATGCTGGTATCTACCTTCCTGACGATGTTCATCGTACCCGCCATCTATTCCTACATTTCAACCAACCGTCTTAAAAAGGAGGAAGAAGCATGAAACGAATCATCTTAATCGTCTGCCTGCTGGGAGGATGGATTCTCCCGGCGGTGGCACAATATTACTATACCCTGCAACAATGCCTGGAAGAAGGGCTGGCCAACAACTACCTGCTACGCATCACCCGTAACGAGGAGCAGATAAGCAAGAACAACGCGACCCTGGCCAATGCCGGTTACTTGCCTACCGTAGACCTGACCGCCGGATATTCCGGAACCGTAGACAACACGGACAGCAAATTACGCGAAAGCGGATTGACGGAAACCAGCCGGGGAGTCTTCGACCAGACCTTAAACGCCGGTATCGACCTGAACTGGACGGTTTTCGACGGATTCAACATCAGTACCACGTACAAGCAATTGCAGGAACTGGAACGCCAGGGAGCCACGAATACCCGCATCGCCATCGAGGACTTCATCGCCAGCCTGACGGCCGAATACTACAATTACATCCAGCAGGAAATCCGGTTGAAGAACTTCCGGTACGCGGTTTCACTCTCGAAGGAACGCCTGCGCATCGTGGAAGAACGGTACCACATCGGTAACTTCTCACGACTGGATTACCAACAGGCCAAAGTGGACTTCAATGCCGATAGTGCCCAGTACATGAAACAACAGGAACTGGTACACACTTCCCGCATCAACCTGAATGAGCTGATGGCGGTAAAGGATGTAGACCGGCCGATACGGGTAAAGGATTCCATCATCGACGTGACGGACAAGCTGAACTTCACCGAATTGTGGAACAGCACGCTCGCTACCAACGCCAACCTGCTGAAGGCGGACCAGAATACGACTCTTGCCCAACTGGATTACAAGAAGGTACTCTCACGCAACTATCCGTACCTGCGCCTGAACGCCGGCTATGGCTATACCTTCAACAAATATGACGTGAACGCTACCCGCCAACGGAGCAATTGGGGATTCAACGGAGGTATCACCGTAGGTTTCAACCTGTTCGACGGAAACCGCCGACGCGAAAAACGGAACGCCAGCCTGGCCATCCGCAACGCACAACTGGAACGGGAGGAACTGGAACAGGGACTCCGGGCGGACTTGAGCAACTTGTGGCAGGCTTACCGGAACAATCTCCAGTTGTTGAACCTGGAACGCCAGAACCTGGTTTCGGCCAAGGAGAACCACGAAATCGCCAAGGAACGTTACCTGTTGGGAGATTTGTCCGGTATCGAAATGCGTGAAGCCCAGAAAAGTTTGCTGGACGCCGAAGAGCGCATCCTCTCTGCCGAATACGATACGAAAATGTGCGAAATATCCTTGCTCCAGATAAGCGGGAAGATTGCACATTATCTGGAATAGGGAGACTCGCTTTCAATTTTTAATTGCCAAATCTTAATTGATTGCTATCTTTGCGCTTCGAATCGAGTTATAAACCAACTAATCAAAGAAAAATTCATGGGATTATTCATTCGTAAGAGCATAGAAGCCCTGCAGGCGGAAGCCAACCAGTCGGGCAAACAAACCTTGAAACGAGTATTGGGGCCCGTCAGTCTGGTGGCCCTGGGAGTAGGAGTCATCATCGGAGCGGGATTGTTCTCCATCACCGGTACGGTAGCCGCCGGTTATACCGGTCCTGCCATCACCCTGTCATTCATCATTGCCGCCATCGGTTGCTGTTTCGCCGGACTCTGCTACGCCGAGTTCGCTTCCATGATTCCGGTGGCCGGTAGTGCCTATACCTATTCCTACGCCACCATGGGTGAACTCATCGCCTGGATAATCGGATGGGACCTGGTGCTGGAATATACCGTAGCCGCCACGACGGTGAGTATCAGCTGGAGCCGGTACCTGGTGGTCTTCCTCCAAGGAATCGGCATCGACCTGCCCCATGCCTTTACGGCCTGTCCGTGGGATGGAGGTATCGTCAACATCCCCGCCATGGTCATCGTGGTCCTGATGAGCCTCATCCTGATGCGGGGAACGGCGGGCAGCTCGTTCTTCAACGGACTCATCGTCTTCCTCAAGATTGCCGTTATCCTGGTCTTCGTCATTCTGGGATGGAAGTTCATCCAAGCCGAAAACTATGTACCATACATTCCGGAAAATACCGGGAAGGTAGGCGAATACGGCTTCTCGGGCATCTTGCGCGGAGCCGCCATTGTCTTTTTCGCCTTTCTGGGCTTCGACGCGGTCAGCACGGCTGCCCAGGAAACCCGGAATCCGAAACGGGACATGCCCATCGGTATCCTGGTATCGTTGCTGGTCTGCACCATCCTGTATATCCTCTTCGCCCATGTCATGACGGGAGTAGCACATTACACCGATTTCCAGGGGCAAGTAGGTATCGCCCCCGTAGCGGTAGCCATCGAGCACATGGGAACGGCCGATGCTTCAGGCGTCATCCAGCCGGCCTATCCGTGGTTGAACAAGGCCATCATCCTGGCCATCCTCTTCGGGTATTGCTCTGTCATCATGGTGACATTGCTCGGACAGAGCCGTGTCTTCCTGAGCATGAGCCACGACGGCCTGCTTCCACCCTTCTTCTCACGCATCAACGAACGTTTCCGTACCCCTGTACATAGCAATTTCCTGTTCATGATATTGGTAAGCCTGCTGGCTGGATTCATCCCGGCGGAGGTAGCGGGAGAAATGACCAGCATCGGTACCCTGCTTGCCTTCACCCTGGTATGTGCGGCCGTCCTGATAGTCCGTAAGACAATGCCGGACGCTCCCCGTGCCTTCAAGACTCCGTTTGTACCGCTGATTCCTATTCTGGGCATCCTGACCTGCCTGTGCATGATGTGTTTCCTGCCTGCCGACACATGGATCCGGCTGGTACTCTGGATGCTCATCGGACTGGATGTCTATGCCTGCTACGGCATCAAGCACAGCAAACTGGAACATGACATGCCACACCGGAAAGGAACCATGGTACTCAACGTATTGGGTCTGGTACTGGCGGTGCTGAGTGTCATCACCGGACTCTGGCACCAGCAGACCGTAGGATGGGACCAGGACATGACGCTTCTGATCATCTCCTTCGTCTTTGCCTTTACCCATTGCGCCTTCTACATGTACCGCATCTGGAAGACGACCCACGAGAGCGCTGCCTGATGATGAACCATTATAAATAAATCAGCTAACCTGTCATTCCTTTTGCAGGAATGCACTGCCTGTCCGTTCCTGCAAAAGGGAAAAAATTCCTTCACCTTCCCATTGAAATTTGTGAATTCGTCAAATCGCAATCAAAAGCCAGAGAGCTGGATTCCGCTTTTCCTCCTAAACCCTCCACTTTTACCTAATTCACATTTTCCCCTACCAAAATACAAAAATAATCCTTAAAGAATGTTATAAGACATGCTTAAGAACAGAAAAAACGAATAATCAACCAATGATAACTGACCAAAAAGCCGTTATTTTGCAATTCTTTAGAGAGTTAACATTATGGATAAAACGATATTATTGACGGCTATCCGGGCTGCTTTGGAGGCCGGAAAAGAAATTATGGCCGTTTACACCGACCCGAATTCAGACTTCGAGATAGAAAAGAAAGCGGATAATTCCCCGCTGACCATTGCCGACCGGAAGTCGCATGCTGTCATTGCAAAGACTTTGCAAGAGACTCCTTATCCCCTGCTCAGCGAAGAAGGAAAACAGATTCCGGTAGAGGAACGTAAAAACTGGAACGAGCTTTGGATAGTAGACCCGCTGGACGGTACCAAGGAATTCATCAAACGGAACGGTGAATTTACGGTCAACATCGCCTTCGTGCAGAACGAAACCCCCGAAGCCGGAGTCATCTACATCCCGGTAAAACAGGAGTTGTTCTTCGCCGATTGCGCATACGGTGCCTACAAGATAGGTTCGATTACCGAGTTACCGGCCGACGCGACCCTCGATTCACTGATGAATCAAGGGCAACGGCTTCCCTATGCCGCTCCCCGGAAGGATTTCGTTATTGTCGCTTCCCGGTCTCACCTGACTCCGGAAACCGAAGCCTACATCAACGAAATGAAGCAATGCCACGCACAGGTAGAAACCGTTTCGAAGGGAAGTTCCCTGAAGCTCTGCCTCATCGCCGAAGGAGAAGCGGATGTCTATCCGCGCTTTGCCCCGACCATGGAATGGGACACCGCCGCCGGACACGCCATCATCCGTGCCGCCGGAAAGGAGGTCTACCAGGCCGGTAAACAGGAACCGCTACAGTATAACAAAGAAGAGTTGCTGAACCCCTGGTTCATCGCTCAATAAATACACGTCATGACTTTTGAGATAATTATCGTATTGCTGGCGCTGGTAGGTATGCTGGCCGCTCTGATTATGGACAAGATGCGTCCGGGAATGATCCTGTTCTCGGTAGTAGTCCTGTTCCTCTGTACGGGAATCCTTTCCCCGAAGGAAATGTTGGAAGGATTCAGCAACAAAGGAATGATTACCGTCGCCCTCCTGTTCCTGGTAAGCGAAGGAATCCGTCAAAGCGGCGCCCTGACGCAACTCATCAAGAAGTTACTTCCCCAGGAACGTACCTCGGTCTTCAAGGCACAGGTCCGCATCCTGCCTTCCATCGCCTTCATTTCCGCCTTCCTGAACAATACGCCGGTAGTGGTCATTTTCGCTCCTATCATCAAACGATGGGCGAACTATGTCAAGCTTCCGGCCACCTACTTCCTCATCCCCCTGTCGTACGTTACCATCCTGGGTGGTATCTGTACCTTGATTGGAACATCCACCAACCTGGTGGTACATAGTATGATGATAGATGCCGGACTAAGAGGGTTCAGCATGTTCGAGTTAGGTAAAGTAGGTATCTTTGTGGCCATAGCGGGCATCCTGTACCTGTTCTTCTTCTCGAAACGCCTGCTTCCGGCTGAGCGACCGGACAAAGCGACCGACGATGAGGAAAACGTAGATAGCGGACTTCATCCGGTAGAAGCCGTCATCGGTCCCCGTTTCCCGGGTATCAACAAACGCATCAGCGACTTCGATTTCGAACGGCATTACGGTGCAAAGATCAAGGAACTACGCCGGAGCGGACGTACCTATACCTCGTTCGGCGACATCAGCTTCCGCGAAGGAGATACGCTGATTGTCATGGCAGACGACAGCTTCATCAAGACCTGGGGAGAATCTTCAGTCTTCATCATGCTGGCCAACGGCAAGGAATATGAACCCGCCGGAAAGAAGAAACGCTGGTTTGCCCTGACCCTTCTGTTCATCATGATTGCAGGAGCCACCATCGGCGAACTTCCTGCCGTACAGGAAATGCTTCCTCCGGGCATCAAGCTGGACATGTTTTTCTTTGTATCGGTAACCACCGTCATCATGGCCTGGACCAAAATCTTCCCGCCTCAGAAATATACCAAATACATCTCATGGGATATTCTGATTACCATCTCGTGTGCCTTCGCCATCAGCAAGGCCATGGAGAACTCGGGAGTGGCCGACTTGCTGGCCGGCTACATCATCGACCTGAGCCATAGCCACGGTCCGTATATCCTGCTGGCGGCCATCTTCATCATAACGAACATCTTTACCGAAGTGATAACCAACAATGCGGCGGCAGCCCTTTCATTCCCGTTGGCTCTCTCCCTGTCGCAACAACTGGGAGTAGACCCGATGCCGTTCTTCGTGGTCATCTGTATGGCGGCTTCGGCCAGTTTCTCCACGCCTATCGGTTATCAGACCAACCTGATTGTGCAAGGTATCGGAAACTACAAGTTCACCGATTTTGTGCGGATAGGACTACCGCTGAACATCATCACCTTCCTGATTTCAGTCTTCCTGATTCCGCAGATATGGCCTTTCTAAGTATTCATGAATTCAATAAAACAACGATATATGCAAGCTGAAAATCATATTTATCCGATATTCGACCGCATGTTAGGACGTGCCGACAAGGAAGCGCTCCTCCATCAGCATAGCGTCATGATATGGTTCACCGGATTGAGCGGTTCGGGGAAAAGCACCATCGCTATCGCCCTGGAACGTGAATTGCAGAAGCGGGGACTTTTGTGCCGCATCTTGGACGGAGACAACATCCGTAGCGGCATCAACAACAACCTGGGCTTCTCGGCCGAAGACCGTGTAGAGAATATCCGCCGCATAGCAGAAGTGGGCAAACTCTTCGTAGAAACGGGAATCATCACCCTGGCCGCCTTCATCAGCCCGAACAACGAATTGCGCGAGATGGCCTCCCGCATCATCGGGAAAGAGAATTTCCTGGAAATCTACGTCAGCACTCCCCTGGAGGAATGTGAACGCCGCGATGTAAAAGGACTCTATGCCAAGGCACGCAAGGGGGAAATCCGGAACTTCACCGGCATCTCTGCCCCGTTTGAGGCTCCCGCACATCCGGACCTCTCACTGGACACCTCCAAACTTTCGGTAGAGGAATCGGTCAACCGCCTGCTGGAACTGATTCTGCCACGCGTAAAGGCCGAATAACCCAAAGGATTACTCCGGTAATCCGCCAACCAAGAACAAACAAAATTCATACATCATGAAAGAAACTTATAATCTGAGCCACTTGAAAGAACTCGAAGCCGAGTCTATCTACATCATCCGTGAGGTGGCTTCCGAATTCGAGAATCCGGTCATGCTGTACAGCATCGGTAAGGACTCCTCCGTCATGGTCCGCCTGGCAGAGAAAGCCTTCGCACCGGGTAAGGTTCCGTTCCCGTTGATGCACATCGACTCGAAATGGAAATTCAAGGAAATGATTCAGTTCCGCGACGAATATGCCAAGAAATACGGCTGGAACCTGATTGTGGAAAGCAACATGGACGCCTTCCGCGCAGGAGTAGGACCGTTCACCCACGGTAGCAAGGTGCATACCGACCTGATGAAGACACAAGCCCTGCTTCACGCCCTCGACAAATACAAGTTTGACGCCGCCTTCGGTGGTGCCCGCCGCGATGAGGAGAAATCGCGTGCCAAGGAACGTATCTTCTCCTTCCGCAACGAATTCCACCAATGGGACCCGAAGAACCAGCGTCCGGAATTGTGGGACATCTACAACACCCGCATCCGTAAGGGAGAAAGCATCCGGGTATTCCCGCTCAGCAACTGGACCGAACTGGATATCTGGCAATACATCCGTCTGGAAAATATCCCCATTGTCCCGCTTTATTTCGCCAAGGAACGTCCGGTGGTAAACATCGACGGACAGCTCATCATGCCGGATGACGACCGCCTGCCGGAAAAATACCGCGACAAGATTGAAATGAAGAAGATACGTTTCCGTACCTTGGGATGCTGGCCGCTCACCGGTGCCGTAGAAAGCGAAGCCGACACCATCGAAAAGATTGTGGAGGAAATGATGACCACCACCAAGAGTGAACGTACCACCCGTGTCATTGACTTCGACCAGGAAGCCAGCATGGAACAGAAGAAGCGTGAAGGATATTTCTAACCAATTTTCAGAAAGAATCATGGAAGAACTAGATAAAAGCAAATCCGGGAATCCGATGGAAGGAGAAAGCCGTGGCGCATTGTCCATCGAAGAATTCCTGAAGAAAGACGAACAGAAGGACCTGCTGCGTTTCCTGACGGCCGGTTCGGTGGACGACGGGAAATCAACCCTCATCGGACGCCTGCTGTTCGATAGCAAAAAGTTGTACGAAGACCAGTTGGATGCCCTGGAACGTGACAGCAAACGTATGGGTAACGCCGGCGAGCACATCGACTATGCCCTCCTGCTGGACGGTCTGAAGGCCGAACGCGAACAGGGTATCACCATCGACGTAGCTTACCGTTACTTCTCGACCAACAACCGTAAATTCATCATCGCCGATACTCCGGGACACGAACAATATACCCGAAACATGATTACCGGCGGTTCTACCGCCAACCTGGCCATCATCCTGGTTGACGCACGTACCGGTGTCATCACCCAGACCCGCCGTCATACCTACCTGGTTTCCCTGCTGGGTATCAAGCACGTAGTACTGGCGGTCAACAAGATGGACCTGGTGGACTTCTCGAAAGAAGTCTTCGACAAGATTGTGTCCGACTACCGGGCCTTCATCGACCCGCTGGGTATTCCCGATGTCAACTGCATCCCGTTGTCTGCCCTCGACGGCGATAACGTAGTAGAGAAATCCGACCGTACGCCGTGGTACGAAGGTCCGTCCCTGCTGGAATTCCTGGAAACCGTACACATCGGCAACGACCATAACCTGAACGATTTCCGTTATCCGGTTCAGTACGTACTCCGTCCGAACCTCGATTTCCGTGGTTTTTGCGGCAAGGTGGCTTCGGGTATCATCCGTAAGGGCGATGAAGTGATGGCGCTTCCTTCCGGCAAGAAATCGCACGTCAAAAGTATTGTCACCTACGACGGAGAGCTCGACTATGCCTACCCTCCGATGTCAGTAACCCTGACCCTGGAAGACGAAATCGATGTTTCACGCGGAGAAATGCTGGTTCACCCGGACAATGTACCAACCGTCGGACGGAACTTCGAAGCCATGCTGGTATGGATGGACGAAGAAAAGATGGACCTGGAGAAATCTTTCTTCCTGAAACAGACCACCAACACTAGCCGTACCCGCATCGATAGCATCAAATACAAGGTAGACATCAATACGATGGAACACCTGAGCGTAGAAAACGGCAAGCTGAAGAAAGAAGACGTACCGATGCAGCTGAATCAGATTGCCCGTGTGGTACTCACTTCCTCGAAAGAGCTGTTCTTCGACCCGTACAACCAGAACAAGGCTACCGGTTCGTTTATCCTGATTGACCCTATCAGCAACAATACCAGCGCAGTAGGTATGATTCTCAACCGGGTAGACGATAAGGACATGCACAACACCATGGAATTGCCTGTGCTGAACCTGCCGAAACTGGGTATCGCTCCCGAACACTACGACGCCATTGAACGTGCCGTGAAGGAACTGGAACGTCAAGGTATCGCCATCGAAATCAAGAAAAACTAATTAAAGAAATATCATGGGATTACTAGAATTCAGTAAATTACCTATCAATACCCTGGTGGGAGCCGACTGGAAAACTTTCAAGCAGATTACCGGAGGCAGAACCATCGACCCGGCCTACAAAGGCAAATACCGCCTGACCAAGGCCGTATGCCGTCTGCTTTCCACCCTTACCCCCTTGCAGGAAAGCCGTTACCAGAAGTTGCTGGCCGACAAACCGCTGGAACACGACCCGGTATTCATTCTGGGACACTGGCGCAGCGGTACTACCTTCATGCACAATGTATTCTCGTGCGACAAGCATTTCGGTTACAACACGACCTACCAGACCGTATTCCCGCACCTGATGATGTGGGGACAACCCTTCTTCAAGAAGAACATGAGCTGGCTGATGCCGGACAAACGTCCTACCGACAACATGGAGCTGGCGGTAGACCTTCCGCAAGAAGAAGAGTTTGCCTTGGCCAACATGATGCCGTATACCTACTATAATTTCTGGTTCCTTCCGAAATATACCCAGGAATACGCCGACAAATACCTGCTTTTCGAGGACATCAGTGCTGAAGAACTGAAAATCTTTGAAGAGACCTTCACCAAACTCATCAAGATTTCTTTGTGGAATACCAACGGTACCCAGTTCCTGAGCAAAAACCCGCCTCACACCGGACGTGTGAAAGAGCTGGTCAAAATGTTCCCGAACGCCAAGTTCATCTATTTGATGCGTAATCCGTATACGGTATTCGAATCGACCCGGAGTTTCTTCACCAACACCATCCAACCGCTGAAGTTGCAGGACATCAGCAACGAGGAAATCCAGGCAAACATCCTGTCGGTATACGCCAAGCTATACCACAAGTATGAAGCCGACAAGCACCTGATTCCGGAAGGTAACCTGGTAGAAGTCCGTTTCGAAGATTACGAAAAAAATGCCTTCGATATGACACAGGACATCTATCGGAAACTCTCTTTGCCGGGATTCGAAGAGGCACGTCCGGCCATCGAAGCCTATGTCAACAAGAAGAAAGGCTACAAGAAGAACAAATACCAGTACAAACCGGAAACCGTAGAACTGGTTGAAAAGCATTGGTCGTTCGCACTGGAGCAGTGGGACTACCAGTTATAAAGTTCTTTGGAGCTGTTGACTAAGGGTTTGATGTCACTATCAAGGAAAGCTCCTCGGCAACAAATTAAAACAAACCGTCCGTTGGAAATCTCATTTTATTTTCCTAACTTTGTTTAAACGACAGGGGTGTCTGAAACCGACACTACCTGTCGTTTCTTTTTTCTGACAGAAACAAAACGGACTCGACAAATGTTTTATATCTATCCGGAAGGATTGTCCCTTCTCCGGATAAATGACAAAGACCTTGGTAAAACCTCAGAAATCTTAAAGACTATGAAACATCTATTATGTTGCACACTGGCCCTGTCGGGCTTTCTGCCAGTATTCGCGCAGAACGGTCCTACAGAAACAGAAGTCCCGAAAGACTCTGTTGTCAACGTAGGCTATGCCGTAGGAAACCTCAAGAACCTCTCCGGTCTGGTAGAACAGATTACGGAAAAACAGATGAACAAGGAACAGATTACGAATCCGTTGGAGGCTATCCAAGGACGAGTGGCCGGACTGACCATCCAGAAAAGCAACAACGGGACGGCAGCTCTGGAATCCGTGCGAATGCGCGGTACCACTTCCTTGACCAGCGGAAACGAACCGTTGATTATCGTGGACGGAGTATTGGGAGACCTTACCCTGCTGACCTCCATCTATCCTACCGATATTGAAACCTTCACCATCCTGAAGGATGCCGCCGAAACGGCTCAGTACGGTTCCCGGGGAGCGGCCGGAGTCATCAACATCACAACCAAGAAAGGTATCGCCGGAAAGACCCGGGTGAATTACAGCGGAAGTTTCGGCATCGCCCATGCCTACAAGCACATCGACATGCTGGACGGAGATGCCTACCGGAAAGTGGCACAGGAAAACGGTATCTCGATTCTGGACCGCGGTTACAACACCGATTTCCAGAAAGAAATTGAACAGACCGGCCTGCAACAGAACCATAATGTAGCCTTCTACGGGGGAGGTGACAACTCGAATTACCGTGTATCGCTGGGATACATCGACCGCAAAGGAATCATCGACAACGAATCCCTGAAGCTGTTCACCTCCAACATGAATCTTTCACAACGACTGCTGGATGGCCTCATCGATTGTGAGCTGGGACTGTTCGGTTCCGTCAAACGCGAACGAACCCTGTTCGACCTGCAAAAAACCTTCTACTCGGCTGCAACCTTCAATCCTACCTTCCCGAATTTCAAGAACCCCACTACCGGTGCCTGGGACCAAATAACCGCCGCCAGCCAGATAACCAATCCGCTGGCCTGGATGGAAGTGGACAACAAGGGGGAGGCTTCATACTTCAGTGCCCATGCCAAACTGACGCTCAACCTGTTGCAAGACCTGAAACTGATTCTATTCGGTTCTTACACCTACAACAATTCGGAAGACAAGCAATACCTGCCGACTTCCGTCTGGGCGAAAGGTCAGGCTTACCGAGGCAGCCAACGCTCGGAGGCTCTGCTGGGCAACCTGATGTTTACTTACAACAAGCGGTTCAACAAGCATTTCATCGACCTGTTAGGACTGGGTGAACTCTCGAAAGAAACCTATTCAGGATTCCATACAACAGTTACCAACTTCTCCAGCAATGCACTGGGATACAACAACCTGCAGAGTGGGGCTCTCCGTCCGTGGGAAGGAACCGGCTCGTATTACGACGAACCGACCCTGACCTCTTTCCTGGGACGTGCCAATTATGCCTACGACGAAAAATACATCCTTACCTTTAACCTGCGTGCTGACGCTTCGTCCAAATTCGGAACAAACCATAAATGGGGAGTCTTTCCTTCCGTCTCGGCAGCCTGGAACATCACCCAAGAAGATTTCATGAAAAATCTGCCAATTATCGACAACCTGAAACTCCGCGTAGGCTACGGAACAGCCGGAAACCTGGGAGGTATCGATTCGTATACCACCCTGGCCCTGCTCCGTCCGAACGGCATTGCGCCGGTAGGCAACTCTCCCATCGTTACCTACGAACAGATGCTGAACATCAATCCTGACCTGAAATGGGAAGTAACCCGTACCTTCAATGCCGGTATCGACCTGGCCTTATACGGTAATCGCCTGCTGCTCTCCGTCAACTACTACAACTCCAAAACGACGGACATGCTCTATAACTACGATGTAAGTGTTCCTCCTTTCCCTTACAGCACCCTGCTGGCCAATCTGGGTTCAATGAGGAATTGCGGAACGGAAATCGCGGTAGGAATCACCCCGCTACAGACCAAGGACATGGAACTGAACATCAACGCGAACCTGACCTTCCAGAAGAACAAGCTGCTCTCACTGAGCGGCATGTATAACGGAGAATACGTATCTGCTCCGGAATATACGGCCATCGGAGGACTGAACGGAGCCGGATTCCATGGAGGTTACAACAACATTGTATATCAGATTGTAGGCCAGCCGCTAGGCGTGTTCTACCTGCCTCATTGCACCGGTCTGAAACCCGACGGAAACGGCGGCTACATCTACGAAGTGGCCGACCTGAACGGAAACGGAGTCAACCTGGAAGACGGAGAAGACCGCTACATTGCCGGTCAGGCAGTACCGAAAGTCGTACTCGGTTCGAATATCGCTTTCCGATACAAGCAGTTCGACCTGTCCCTGCAGATAAACGGAGCCTTCGGACACAAAATTTACAACGGAACTTCCCTTTCCTACATGAACATGGGTTCTTTCCCCGACTATAACGTCATGGCAGACGCCCCTCATCAGAACATCAAGGACCAGACAGCTACCGACTATTGGTTGGAAAAAGGCGATTACGTGAACTTCGACTACCTGACCATAGGATGGACCATGCCCACTCCTTCCAAAGGATTACTGAAAGGACTCCGGCTGGCCTTTACCGTCAACAATCTGGGAACCATTACCGGCTATTCCGGACTTACTCCGATGATTAACAGCTCGCAAGTAGGAAGTACCCTGGGTATCGACGATAAACGGACTTACCCGCTTTCACGCACCTACACCCTGAGCTTGAGCATTAACCTTTAACATTTTCGACTATGAAGACATATCCTATGATTCTGGCCACGATACTGACCTTCTTCTTAACCTCCTGCAACAGCTTTCTGGAAGAAGACCCTCAGAACCTGCTTCCCGAAGAAATAGCCCACAGTACCCAAGAAGACCTGTTGAATAATGCCGTACTGATGCTTTACACCCATGTAGGTGGAAACGCAGACAGCGAAGGAATACAAGGTACCGGCAGAGGCATCTACGATCTGAATACCTTCACCACCGACGAGGCTATCATGCCGACCCGTGGAGGCGACTGGTACGACGGCGGATTCTGGCAAGGACTGTTCCTCCACAAATGGGGCGTAAACAACGATGCCATCCTCAACACCTGGGAATACCTGTACCGCACCATCATCCTGTGTAACCGTTCACTGAAAGGTATCGCAGATTTTGGAGTACAGCACCCGGATACCGATGTATCAGCTTTACAGGCCGAGGTAAGGGCATTACGGGCCATGTTCTATTATTATGCCATGGACCTTTTCGGGAGAATTCCACTGATAGTGAGCCACGACAATACCGGAACAGATATGAAACAGGTAGAACGGAGCGTCCTGTTCCGGTTCATTGTGAAAGAACTACAAGAGTCACTTCCCCTACTCAGCTCCGAACGAAGCAACTGGCCGGGCGAATATTACGGACGGATGACCCAAGGGGTAGCCTGTTTCCTGCTGGCCAAACTGGCACTCAACGCGGAAGTCTATACGGATGACAACTGGACCGATGGCCAGCGTCCCGATGGTAAACAAATCATGTTCAATATAGACGGTACGGAAAGGAATGCCTGGGAAACCACCATCCATTATTGCGAACGACTCACGGCCATGGGCTACATACTGGAACCGGACTATACCGCCAATTTCGCCGTATTCAACGAATCATCTACAGAAAACATCTTCATCATCCCGATGGACAAGAACCTGTATACCAACCAGTATATCTACCTGTTCCGTTCACGCAACTACAACCATGCGGCTGCCTACGGACTGGGCGGCGAAAACGGTTCAAGTGCCACCATCGAAGTGCTGGAGACCTTCGGTTACGATACCCCGCAACAGGACGCCCGCTTCGACTACTGCTACTTTGCCGGTCCGGTGAAAGACCTGTCGGGTAACCAGATTTACCTGGACGACAAAGTCACTCCACTGGTCTACGAACCTTGGAACGTCAAACTGGATGTCTCAGGGGAAACTTACGAAAAAACGGCCGGAGCCCGGATGAAGAAATACGAAGTAGATACCAAAGCCTACAAAGACGGCAAGCTCTTCGACAATGACATTGTAGTATTCCGTTATGCAGACGCATTGCTGATGCAGGCAGAAGCCAAGGTACGGAACGGGCAGAACGGCGATAACGAGCTGAATGCCGTTCGCCAACGGGTTGGTGAAGAAACGCGTACGGCTACCTTGGAAAATATCTTAGCCGAAAGGCAACTGGAACTTGCCTGGGAAGGCTGGAGAAGACAAGACCTGATACGCTTCGGGCAGTTTACCAGAGCTTACCATTCCCGTCCGCAACTGGAAAACGAAGCCAGTGGCTATACCACGGTTTTCCCGATTCCGGAATCCATTGTCCAGCGGTACAGCGAAAGCATGAAACAAAATGATGGATACTGAGAAAATAAAAAAGAAAGAATGATAATGAGCAATCATGCTCTAATGTAAAGGGACGCACATGAAGTGCGTCCCTACAACATATACTAAACTTACCAACTAATCCTGATAATATACCCGTTTTACACGGTTAGAGACACTGGTCAGAATCTCGTATGGAATGGTGTCCAACCACTCTGCCAATGTCGTAACCGGCAAAGCATCACCAAAGATAATCACCTTATCTCCTTCCTTACAATCAATGCCAGTCACGTCTATCATACAGACATCCATACAGATATTCCCCACATACGGAGCCTTCTGTCCGTTCACCAGGCAATAACCGTGCCCGTTGCCCAAGTGACGGTTCAATCCATCTGCATACCCGATAGGAATAGCGGCGATACGCGAATCCCGTTGCAAGGTCCCTTTGCGGCTGTAACCTACCGTTTCATCGGCCGGGACATCATGTATTTGGAGAATGGTCGTCTTCAGGGTACTGATATTGTGCAATACCTTGTTCGTAAACGGATCGATGCCGTAAAGGCCGATACCCAGACGCACCATATCGAACTGAGCTCCCGGATAACGTTCGATACCTGCCGTATTGCAGATATGACGCAGAATCTTATGTTTGAAACCCTCCTGCAAGGCAGTAGAAGCCTGTTCGAATGTCTCAATCTGCTTACGGGTGAAACTATCAAAGCGTTCCGCATCACTTCCCACCAAGTGTGAGAATACCGAACGGGGAATCACGGCCGACTGACGGTGCAGACGATCTACCAAGTGTGGAATCTCTTCGGGCAAGAAACCCAACCGGTGCATACCGGTATCTATTTTAATATGGATAGGGAAATTGCTGACTCCTTCATGTTCGGCCGCTTTTATCAGCTCATCCAGCAGATGGAAACTATAAACTTCCGGCTCCAGCTTGTAATCGAACATGGTACGGAAAGCCGTCACCTCCGGATTCATGATGATAATGGAACTGTTGATACCTGCCTTACGCAAATCGGCCCCTTCATCAGCCACCGCTACAGCCAGATAATCCACCCGTTGGTCCTCCAAGGTCTTGGCAATCTCGAATGAACCGGCTCCGTAGGCCGAAGCCTTCACCATGCAGACCATCTTGGTCTCCGGTTTCAACCGGTTACGGTAATAGTTCAGGTTATCCACCAACGCATTCAGATTGATTTCCAGAATCGTTTCATGTACTTTCAGTTCCAGCAAATCAGTTATCGCATCGAAATGGAACGCACGGGCACCTTTAATCAGTACCACCTCATTGCGCAACCCATTCAGAATACCGGAATCAATCAGTTCTGCCGTTGTACGGAAGAAATGTTTTTCCAGTTCAAAACGGGAAGAAGCCGCAGAAATCTCCGGACCGACGCCGATAATTTTATCGACCCCCCGACTATGTACCAAATCGGCTACCTGCCGGTACAGCAAACTGCCTGTCTGACCCGATTCCAGGATATCTGAAAGAATCAGTGTACGCTTGCGTCCTTTGTCTTCGGTACGTCGAGCCATAAAATCCAATGCGATATCCAACGAAGCAAAATCGGAATTGTAGCTGTCGTTTATCAGCACACATCCGTTCTTCCCCTCTTTCACCTCCAGACGCATGGCTACCGGCTCCAGATGCAACATCCGTTCGGCAATCGTTTCAGGAGGTACCATCAGATACAAGGCCACAGCCAGGCAATGCAACGAATTTTCGATGGAAGCATCGTCAATGAACGGGATGCGGTATTCCTTGAAGAATCCCAAATAACGGTATTTGATAGTGGTTCCGGTCTCATCCTTCTGGATATGCTCGATAAACAACGGACGTTCGGTATCCTTCATAGACCAGGCTATCTCACGGGCCGTAAACAAAGACTTGGAAACACAACTGCTGATCTGTTCATTGTCACCATTATAAATAATCACATCGCAATCCTTGAACAATTGCAGTTTCTCCATGCATTTGTCCTGGGTAGAAGCAAAATTTTCCTGATGGGCTCCACCGATATTCGTCAATATACCAATGGTAGGCTGGATAATCGGCTTCAAAGCCTCCATCTCGCCCATCTCCGAAATGCCGGCCTCGAAAATTCCCAATTCTGTTTGTTCATTCATCATCCAGACAGACAAAGGAACCCCAATCTGAGAATTATAGCTACGCGGAGAACGGGTGACCACACGGTCCGGGCCTAAAAGTTGGTACAACCATTCCTTGACCACCGTTTTTCCATTACTTCCGGTAATTCCGATGACAGGAACCTGGAATTGCTCCCGGTGTTTGGCCGCCAACCGCTGTAAAGCCTTCAAAGGTTGGGCTACCTGCAGGAAATTGGCATCCGGATAATCTGCCAGATTCTCCGGCAAATCACTTACGACAAAATTGCGTACCCCCCTTGTATAAAGGTCAGGAATATATTTATGACCGTCGTTCCGTTTGGTCTTCAAGGCAAAGAACAAAGTCTCTTCCGGGAAACACAACGAACGGCTGTCTGTCAGTATCCAATCAATGGCAGCCGGGGTGTTTCCGCTGCGTTGGGCTCCAATAATAGAACCTATTTCTTCAATAGTGCTTGACATAACTCGATTTCATTTTGCACATCTAAGTACGGTAATTTTTCTTTTAGCGCATCTATTTTTAACAGAATTTGACTTAAAAAACGCTGGTAAGCATCCGATTGGGCATCGAAAGGACGGTGTTCCAACCCTTTGCGGATTTTCTCCCACTCCTGCATAATCTGTCGGGTAGCAGGACTGAAACAGGTTTCACAGAAGCATTCCCAAATATAATCTACTGCCACAGGAGAAGGGTGCAACATATCGTCTGCATAAAAACGGTAATCACGGAGTTCATCCATCAGAATCTCGTACGAAGGGAAATAGTGACAATACGGAAGCCGGATACAAAGCTCTTCAACAGCCAATAGAAGGACAGCCTTATTCAGCTGATTTCCATGCATTCCGTCTTTTGCATGACGGATGGGACTAACCGTAAACAACACATTCAACCGGGGATTCCGATGATGCAAATCCTCCAGAAGTTCCAGATAGGTGGAAACAATTTCTTCAACCGATAGTAATCGGCGTACAAAACAATGGTCGGGCAATTTATGGCAATTACCGACTATACGCCCGTCTTCCTTCCATTGATATACCCGGGAAGTCCCCCATGTGAACAACAGCCAATCAGCCTGCTGCAAATGCACACGTCCCGCATTGAACCGACCATTGATACGTGCCAGACACTCTTCCTGCGAACGGGAAGAAAAGACGCTATGATGCATCAGGCTAAACCAAACACCTTGATGTTCCAGCAACCGGTCGGCAGTATACGGTTTGCCTTCCAGCAGTTCGCTCAACGCCTCTGCTATGGAAAACGGATTATATAACACTCCGAACGGATTGACATCGCAGGAGAACTTATTATCGGTCAAACGTTTCCCGATATTCTCCGCAAAACAGGACCCCCACAGCATCATCGGGTCGGCATGACCGATAGAGACCTGTCCCAAAGGCAATTCTACTTTTGTACGAAAATCCATAAGCCTCTCTGATACGTTAAAATTTTGCACAAATGTAAGCAGATTAGATATATTTATACTATTTTTGTGCAACTAATGTTTAATGAAAACAGGATGGAACAGCAAAATTCATGCGAATTGTTGAATAAAATAGATAGCCCGAGCGATTTGCGGAAGCTACCTGTTACAGCACTGCCGGAAGTATGTGCCGAGCTCAGGAACAAGATTATCGATGAGCTCTCCCGGAATCCGGGACATTTCGGTTCTAACCTGGGAGTGATTGAACTGACTGTTGCCCTTCATTATATCTACCATACCCCTTACGACCGCATTGTCTGGGACGTAGGCCATCAGGCATACGGCCACAAGATTCTTACAGGCCGTCGTGACCAATTCTGTACCAACCGGAAACTGAACGGATTACGTCCGTTTCCCAGCCCGGAAGAGAGCGAATATGATACCTTCACCTGCGGACACGCTTCCAATTCCATTTCCGCCGCATTGGGAATGGCTGTAGCTGCCGCCAAGAAAGGAGAAGAAGACCGCCATGTAGTAGCCGTCATCGGTGACGGTTCAATGAGTGGAGGACTGGCCTTCGAAGGTCTGAACAATGCCTCATCTACTCCGAACAACCTACTTATTATCCTGAATGACAACAACATGGCTATCGACCGTAGCGTAGGAGGCATGAAACAGTGCTTGCTGAACATGCACACTTCTCAAGGATATAACCGGATGCGGAATGCCATTGCGCGCAAGTGTTACCAATGGGGTATTCTGAACGATGAACGCCGGAAAAGTCTTATCCGCTTCAATAACAGCCTGAAATCAATGCTCATGCAGCAACAGAATATCTTCGAAGGCATGAATATCCGGTATTTCGGTCCCATAGACGGACACGATGTACTGCAACTGACCAAGGTATTGAAGGAAATCAAGGACATGAAGGGCCCCAAACTGCTTCATATCCACACCGTCAAAGGAAAAGGCTACAAGAAAGCCGAAGAAGCAGCTACCGTTTGGCATGCCCCCGGTACATTCGACAAGGAAACCGGTAAACGCTTCATCGCAGATACCCAAGGACTCCCTCCCCTCTTTCAGGATGTATTCGGAGAGACTTTGCTGGAACTCGCCAAACAGAACGACCGCATTGTAGGAGTTACACCCGCCATGCCGACAGGGTGTTCCATGAATATACTGATGAAAGAGATGCCGGACCGTGCTTTCGATGTCGGCATAGCCGAAGGACATGCCGTAACCTTCTCGGGAGGCATGGCTAAAGACGGTCTGCTCCCGTTCTGTAACATCTATTCCTCGTTCATGCAACGGGCATACGACAATGTGATACACGATGTAGCGATTCAAAAGCTGAATGTCGTACTCTGCCTGGACCGTGCCGGACTGGTAGGAGAAGACGGACCGACCCATCACGGAGTATTCGATCTGGCTTACATGCGTCCCATTCCGAACCTGACCATCGCTTCACCCTACGATGAACATGAACTGCGCCGGTTAATGTATACCGCCCAGCTTCCGGATCAAGGTCCTTTCGTCATCCGCTATCCGCGGGGAAGAGGAGTATTGCCAGACTGGAAATGTCCGCTTGAAGCCGTAGAAGTAGGTAAAGGGCGGAAATTAAAAGACGGAAAAGACATAGCCCTCATCAGTATCGGTCCTATCGGGAACACTGCCGCCCGAGCCATTTCACGGGTAGAAAAAGAAACCGGTTGCAGTATTGCCCACTACGACCTCCGCTTCTTGAAACCCCTTGATGAAGAAATGCTGCATGAAATCGGGAAAAATTTCAGCCGGATTGTTACAATAGAAGACGGAGTACTGAAAGGAGGTATGGGCAGTGCCATCCTGGAGTTCATGTCCGACAACGGCTATTCCCCCCAAGTGAAACGAATCGGCATTCCCGACCGCTTCATCCAGCACGGTCCTGTCAAGGACCTCCATGCAATATGCGGAATGGATGAGGCCGGTATCTACCAAGTATTAACACAGATAGTAACTATATGAAAATCATCATTGCAGGAGCAGGAGCTGTAGGTACCCATCTGGCCAAGCTTTTATCCGGAGAGAAACAAGACATCATTCTGATGGATGAAAGCGAAGAAAAACTGGGAAAAATCAGCAATAACCTTGACCTGATGACCGTCAACCATTCGCCTACTTCCATCAACGGACAAAAGGCAGCCGGTGTAGCCGGCGCCGACCTGTTCATTGCTGTCACACCCGACGAAAGTCAAAACATGACAGCTTGTATGATCGCTACCCGATTGGGAGCCAAGAAAACCGTAGCCCGCATTGACAACTATGAGTATCTGCTGCCTAAGCACAAAGAATTTTTCGGGACGTTGGGAGTTCACTCGCTTATCTACCCGGAAATGCTGGCGGCGAAAGACATTGTAGATGCCGTCAAAATGAGTTGGATCCGTCAGTGGTGGGAATTCGCCGGAGGCGCACTGATTCTGTTAGGAACCAAGATGCGCGAAACGGCAGAAATCCTGAACGTACCGCTACACGAAATGGGAGGTTCGAATATCCCTTTCCACATTGTAGCCATCAAACGAGGAGCAGAAACCATTATTCCCCGCGGTGACGACAGTATCCGATTGAATGACATCGTCTATTTCACCACCACCAAGAAATACATCCCATACATCCGGAAAATCTCAGGAAAAGAAAACGAAGCGGATGTACGGAACGTCATGATTATGGGAGGAAGCCGTATCGCCGTACGTGCTACCCAATACATGCCTAACTATATCCACTGTAAAATCATTGAAAGCAACCCTAGCCGCTGTACTCGTTTGACGGAACTGGTAGACGACGGCGTAATGGTCATCAACGGTGACGGACGGGATATGGAACTACTGCTGGAGGAAGGAATCAAGAATACGGAAGCGTTTGTAGCACTGACTGAAAGCTCAGAGACAAATATCCTGGCCTGTCTGGCAGCCAAACGCATGGGAGTCACCAAGACGGTAGCCGAAGTAGAAAACGTGGATTACATCAGCATGGCCGAAAGCCTGGACATCGGTACCGTCATCAATAAAAAATTCATCGCTGCCAGCCACATCTATCAGATGATGCTGGATGCCGATGTAACAAACGTCAAATGTCTCACCTTCGCCAATGCCGATGTAGCCGAATTCACCGTCAAGCCCAATGCCTACATAACGAAAGCCCCCGTAAAGGACATCGGACTGCCTAAAGGAGCCACCATCGGTGGACTGATCCGGAACGGTGAAGGTATGTTGGTGACAGGTAACACCTTAATCAAAGAAAACGACCATGTAGTCGTGTTCTGTTTAGGGATGATGATAAAGAAACTGGAAAAATTCTTCAATTGAAAATTCCGTTAGAAATGCAAAGTAGATTTGGCAATTTAAACAGGTCTACTTTGCTTTTTTTCATTTATTTTGATTCATGAGTCAAAATAAATGCCTAACTTTGCAACCGCAACAGAAAACTGTATCCATGGAAATCCGTAAAAAAGGTGTCATATTACTTCTATTCTTCCTGGCATGTATGCTGACAGGAAAGGGAGTTCCTGCCTTTCAGCACCTGTATACGGAGGAAATTACGGAAGAACAGCATTTCACCTGCCAACGGAGAGAGTGTGTACAGGAATCAGGAAACATACCTTTAGACAGAACAATCCGTCATTTATACAACAGTCAGGTAGCTTATCCACAATCAGTCAGCTACTATGTTCTGACAGACAATTCCTTCGGGAAATTACTTCCCCATATACCTAGAGAAGTGTCTCTACTATTCAAATCGCCTTTACCCTCCCAACAACACAAAGGCTGGATCTGGCGCCATCCTCTTTCGGGAAGAGCAACAGACTATTATGTATATGGGCTACAAAAGCTTCTGATTTAGCCAACAACCTTTTCTTCCCCTCAGACCATCCTGTCAAACAAATGGTCAACAACATGCGGTACTCCATAGTTGATATTGGGTACCGGATATTTCTTTGTATCATTACAAAACTTTTACTATATGTTCTTTACATTTATTATTGTCGTTATTCTTACGGCAGTAGCCTTAGTTGTAGCCGCCATGACAATCGCCCATCTGATTGCCCCACGGTCTTTCAACCCACAGAAAGGCGAACCGTATGAATGTGGTATCCCTACTCGTGGGGAATCATGGGTACAGTTCCGCGTAGGCTATTACCTGTTCGCAATCCTGTTCCTGATGTTCGACATCGAGACTGTATTCCTCTTCCCGTGGGCTGTTGTAGCTGCATCGGCAGGTACTTACGCATTGGTATCGGCAGCCTGTTTCCTGGGAATCCTCATTTTAGGCCTGGCTTACGCTTGGCGGAAAGGAGCGTTGGAATGGAATTAAAGAAACGTACAGAAATCCGCTCGATGGAATATGAGGATTTCAAGAACAACGATTACCTGGAACGCCTGGTACAACAGCTGAATCAGGACGGAGCCGGAATCATACTAGGTACAGTAGACGAACTCATCAACTGGGGCCGTAGCAACTCTTTGTGGTCATTGACCTTCGGTACCAGTTGCTGCGCCATTGAATTCATGGCCCTGGGAGCAGCCCGCTACGATATGGCCCGTTTCGGGTTCGAAGTAACCCGAAACTCCCCCCGTCAGGCAGATATGATCATGGTATTGGGTACCATTACTTACCGCATGGCTCCTGTACTGAAGCGTCTGTACGACCAGATGGCCGAGCCCAAATACGTAGTGGCTGTAGGTGGCTGTACCATCAGTGGCGGTCCTTTCATCAAATCCTATCACGTAGTGAACGGTATTGATAAGATTATTCCGGTAGATGTCTTCATCCCCGGATGTCCTCCACGTCCTGAAGCCTTCTATTACGGCATGATGCAGCTGCAACGGAAAATCAAAGTTGAGAAATTCCTGGGCGGAGTGAACCGCCAGGAGAAGAAACCTGAAGAGAAAGGAGAAGAATAAGCATGGAACTCATTGAAAAGATTAAAAAGACAGCTCCAGATGCTACTGTTTCCGAAAACGGAGAACCTGTAGTCAGCGTCAGCGCACAAGAGCTGCACCAAGTGGCAGAAGCTCTTTACGCAGATTCTGAACATCCCATGGATTACCTGCGCGACATCGTAGGTATGGACTGGGGCGAAACAGGACTGGGAGCCCTCTACCTCCTGGAATCGACACGGACCGGACACCGCATTATCCTGAAGACTGTAACAGCCGACCGCGAACAGGCCTTCCTGCCTACGGTATCCGACCTGTGGAAAACCGCCCTCATCAAAGAACGGGAAGTATTCGACTTCTTCGGTATCCGTTTCCTGAACCATCCGGATATGCGCCGCATCTTCCTGCGCGAAGACTGGAAAGGATATCCGCTCCGCAAAGATTATGACATGAACTCGAATCCATTGAATATGGAGAACGAGGTGAATGCCGATATCACCGATGAATATTTCCTGAAACCGGACGGCACAATAGCCGATAAAAAGAATATCGTGTTCGACCAGAAGGACTTTGTAGTAAACATCGGTCCGCAACACCCGTCTACACACGGTGTGCTGCGTATGCGTACTTCGCTGGACGGTGAGAATATCTGCAAGGTAGACCCTATTTTGGGTTACATCCACCGGGGCATCGAAAAACTGAACGAAAGTCTGACCTACCCTCAGACACTGGCTCTGACAGACAGACTGGACTACCTGAGCGCGCACCAGAACCGCCATGCCTTGTGCATGTGCATTGAGAAGGCGGCAGGTATCGAAATTTCCGAACGTGCTCAGTACATCCGTACCATCATGGATGAACTGCAACGTATCGATTCACACCTGCTGTTCTATTCATGTCTGGTAATGGATATGGGTGGACTTACTCCTTTCTTCTACGGATTCCGCGAACGTGAAATGATACTCGATATTTTCGAAGAGACAACAGGAGGAAGACTTATCCAGAACTACAACATGATAGGTGGTGTACAAGCCGACATCCATCCTACCTTCTGCACTAAGGTAAAAGAGTTCATCGCCCATCTACGCAGCGTCATCAAGGACTATCACGACATTTTCACAGGAAACGTCATCGCACGTACCCGTCTGCAAGGAGTGGGTATCCTCTCACGTGAAGATGCCATTTCGTTGGGCTGTACCGGCGGAACAGGACGAGCTTCAGGCTGGGCCAACGATGTACGTAAGCATCACCCGTATGCCTTGTACGATAAGGTAGATTTCAAGGAAATTACCTATACCGAAGGAGACTCGTTCGCCCGATACATGGTGCGTATGGACGAAATCATGGAATCCTGTCACATCATCGAACAGTTGATAGACAACATTCCAGCCGGTGAATACAAGGTAAAGACAAAACCAATCCTGAAACTTCCCGAAGGTGTATTTACCAGTTCGGTAGAAACAAGTCGTGGTGAATTCGATGTCGTATTGGAGAGTCATGGCGACAAGACCCCGTACCGTCTGCACTATCGGTCTACAGGTATGCCGCTGGTACATGCCATGGATACGGTATGCCGCGGACAGAAAATCGCGGACCTAATAGCCATCGGTGGTACACTGGACTTCGTAATCCCGGACATCGACAGATAAAATTTTAGGTTTGTTTGAGTCTTTGAATCTTTGGTCTGCAGGCTATTTCTGTTCAAGACCTACGTTTAAGGACCTGGAAAATGGCAACAAGCCAAGGCCGTCCGTCCGGACGGCAATCTTCCAACAAGCCTGAAAACTAAAAAACTAAAAATAAAAAAAGCATATGGAACAATATTACGACCTTACCCCGCTACTGAACCTCATCCATACATGGTTATGCGGATGGATGCCGGAGTGGCTGGCCCTGACGCTGGAAGGTATTGTGGTAGGAGTATTCATCCTTATCATGTATGCCGTGCTGGCGATCATCCTCATCTATATGGAGCGCAAGGTATGTGCGGCTTTTCAGTGCCGTATCGGTCCGAACCGTGTAGGTGGAAAAGGCGGTCTGCTACAGGTACCTGCCGACGTCATCAAGATACTGACGAAGGAAATCATCACCTTGAAGAACGCTGACCGTTTCCTTTATAATCTGGCACCTTTCCTGGTTATCCTGGCCTCCATCCTTACTTTTTCATGTTTGCCTTGGAACAAGGGAGGAGAAATCCTGCACATGAACATTGGAATCTTCTTCGTACTGGCGGCCTCATCCATCGGTGTACTAGGTATCCTGTTGGCCGGATGGAGTAGTAACAGCAAATACACCCTTATCGGTGCAGTGAGAAGTGGAGCCATGATTATCAGTTACGAACTCTCCATCGGTATCTGCGTACTCACAATGGTAGTACTGAGCGGAACAATGGACATACAGGCTATTGTGGCCAACCAAGCCGACGGATGGAACCTGTTCAAAGGACACATCATAGCCATAGCCGCTTTCATCATCTACCTGATAGCAGGAAACGCCGAAGCGAACCGTGGTCCGTTTGACTTGGCTGAAGCCGAACAGGAACTTACCGCCGGTTACCATACGGAGTATTCAGGTATGCACTTCGGTTTCTTCTACCTGGCCGAGTACCTGAACCTGTTCATCACAGCCGGTATTGCTACGACACTCTTCCTGGGAGGCTGGATGCCGTTACATATCAGCGGCCTGGACGGATTCAATCAGGTAATGGATTTCATACCGGGTGTAGTCTGGTTCGTGGGCAAGACCTTTGCGGTGGTATTCCTGCTGATGTGGATACGCTGGACTTTCCCCCGATTGCGTATCGACCAGGTATTGACACTGGAGTGGAAGTACCTGATGCCGGTATCACTGGTAGTATTACTGCTCATGACCGTTTGCAAGGTCTTTGGGCTGGTGTTTTAACGTCAATTGAATGATCATGAGTACACTGAAAGAATATCTGGAAGGATATGCCGGCGGAATCAAGAGTCTGCTGGTGGGCATGCGCACCTCGATGAAGGTGTTCTGCCAGAAAAAGGTGACGGAACAGTATCCGGAAAACCGTCATACCACCCTCCACATCGCCGAACGTCACCGTGCCATGCTCGTCATGCCACACGATGAGGAGAACCATCACCACTGCATAGCCTGCGGCCTGTGTCAGATGAACTGCCCGAACGGTACCATCCGTCTGACTACCGAAATGCAAGAAGATGGAGAGGGGAAAAAGAAAAAAGTATTAGTTAAATATGAGTATAACCTGGGCTCGTGCATGTTCTGCGAAGTCTGTGTGAACGTCTGTCCGCAACATGCCATCCGTTTCAGCAACGAGTTTGAAAATGCTGTATTCGAAAAAGAAAAGCTGCTGCTCACACTGAACCACGAAGGGTCATCACTCGCCAAATGACAGAAGATTATGGGAATTACACTTCAAGAAATCGCATTCTATGCCGTAGCCGTCTGTATCATCGTCTGCTCAGTATTGGCCGTAACCACCGGCAAAATCCTGCGGGCGGCCACCTATCTGCTGTTCGTACTCTTCGGTACCGGAGCCATCTATGGAATTCTGGGATACACCTTCCTGAGCGCAGTACAGTTGATGGTATATGCCGGAGGTATCGTGGTGCTGTATGTATTCTCTATCCTGCTCACTCAGTCGGATAAAGATATGAAATACCACATCCGTCGCGGCAAACTCGTGAGTGTACTGCTCACGACCTTGATTGGGGCCGGATTGGTACTCTTCCTTTTGGTAACCAACGGATTCGCATTAAATCTGATTCCGCAAGGCGATGAGCTTCCTGTAGAACAGATAGGCCAAGCCCTGATAGGAACGGACAAATATCAGTTTGTACTGCCGTTCGAGGTAGTCAGCTTCTTGCTGCTTGCCTGCATGATAGGCGCGATACTGATAGCCAGAAAGGAAGAAAAAAAGGATTGATGAAACTCTTTTAGACAGGAACCGAAAAGCTGTCGGTCAGCCGATAGACGGATACCACCAGCATGTATTCGGTACTTCTGTCTAAAAATAAAAAAAGAGAAAAAAATGGAAATAGAAATACATGTCATACATTACCTGGTCATCAGTACCGTGATGATGTTCTGCGGCGTGTACGGATTCTTCACCCGTAAGAACCTGCTTGCCCTCCTCATCTCTGTGGAACTGATGCTGAATGCCACGAACATCAATTTCGCCGTATTCAACCGTTACCTGTTCCCGGGGCAACTGGAAGGACACTTTTTCAGCCTGTTCGGCATCGCCATTGCAGCCGCCGAGACTGCCGTAGCCATTGCCATCATCATCAATGTATACCGCAACGTCAAGCATATATTGACCGATGATATCACCGACCTGAAAGGATAAACGCTTAACGATTCAACAAACAAGTTTATGGACTATACGATTCTAATACTCGCCCTGCCGCTACTCAGCTTTCTGGTGCTGGCGCTGGCAGGCATGAAGATGCCGCACCGCGTGGCCGGAGCTATCGGTACCCTCTCCTTGGGAGCCGTAGCTGTACTGAGCTACCTGACGGCCTTCAGCTATTTTACAGCCGAACGGACAGCCGAAGGAACCTACCCGACCCTTACCCCGTGGAACATCGACTGGCTGCCGTTCACCCAACAGCTGCACATCGACATGGGAATCATGCTGGATCCCATTTCCGTGATGATGCTGATTGTCATCTCTACCGTCAGCCTGATGGTACATATCTATTCTTTCGGCTATATGAAAGGTGAAAAAGGTTTCCAGCGCTACTACGCTTTCCTGAGCCTCTTCACTTTCTCCATGTTAGGACTGGTGGTAGCCACCAATATCTTCCAGATGTATGTGTTCTGGGAGCTGGTGGGAGTATCTTCCTACCTGCTTATCGGTTTCTACTACACCAAACCGGAAGCCATCCTGGCCTCAAAGAAAGCCTTCATCGTTACCCGTTTTGCCGATTTAGGCTTCCTCATCGGTATCCTGATTTACGGCTACTACATGCAGACCTTTACTTTCACCCCTTCGGAAGAACAGTTGATGAAAGCCGGTATGGTACTGCCTTGGGCCTTGGGACTGATGTTTGTAGGAGGTGCCGGTAAGAGTGCCATGTTCCCGTTGCATATCTGGTTGCCGGATGCCATGGAAGGTCCTACACCGGTATCTGCCCTCATCCACGCCGCTACCATGGTTGTAGCCGGAGTGTATCTGGTAGCCCGCATGTTCCCGCTCTTTATCGGATTTGCTCCAAGTGTACTGCACTGGGTAGCCTACATCGGTGCTTTCACCGCCTTCTATGCCGCCTCGGTAGCCTGTGCACAGAGCGACATCAAGCGTGTACTCGCCTTCTCCACCATCTCACAGATAGGATTTATGATGGTAGCTTTAGGTGTATGTACTTCCATGAACCCGCACGAAGGTGGTCTGGGTTACATGGCCGGTATGTTCCACCTGTTCACTCACGCCATGTTCAAGGCACTGCTTTTCCTGGGAGCCGGATGTATCATCCATGCCGTACACAGCAACGAAATGGAAACCATGGGAGGTCTGCACAAATACATGCCTATTACGCACATCACCTTCCTGATAGCCTGTCTGGCCATTGCGGGAATCCCGCCGTTCTCAGGTTTCTTCTCAAAAGATGAGATTCTGACGGCCTGCTTCCAGTTCAGCCCGGTCATCGGTTGGGTAATGACAATCATTGCCGGTATGACCGCATTCTACATGTTCCGTCTGTACTACTGTATCTTCTGGGGTAAGGAGAACAAAGAACTTCATGCAGCTCATGTTCCGCACGAAAGTCCGCTGAACATGACTTTCCCGCTGATGTTCCTGGCTGCCGTTACACTCATAGCCGGTTTTATCCCCTTCGGACATTTTGTATCGGCAAACGGTGAAAGCTATGACATCCACCTCGATATACAGGTAGCTGCCACCAGCATCGTAGTAGCACTCATTGCCATCGGTCTGGCTACCTGGATGTATGCCCGCGAGAAACAACCCGTGGCCGAAATGCTGGCACGCCGCTACAGTGGTCTACACCGGGCTGCCTACAAGCGTTTCTATATGGATGAAGTCTGGATGTTCGTTACCAAACGCATCATCTTCCGTTGCATCTCTACCCCGCTGGCCTGGTTCGACCGCCATGTAATCGACCAGTTCATGAATTTCATGGCCTGGTGTACACAGGCTTTCGGTGTTACCGTACAGCCAGCCCAAAGCGGACGTATACAGACCTATACCATGTGGTTCCTGGGTGGTATCATCCTGCTGACTTTGGTACTTCTGTTGTTCTAATCATTGAAAAGAAAAAATAAACTGATATGAATCTATTGAGTCTATTCGTTCTGATACCTCTGCTCATGCTGCTGGGCCTTTGGATAGCCCGCAACGTAAACCAAGTCAGAGGCGTGATGGTAGCCGGTTCATCGCTGTTGCTCATACTGGCCGCCTACCTCACCGTGTCGTATATCGGACTTCGTCAAGCCGGTGCCACCGAAGAAATGCTCTTCACAGACAGCATCAGCTGGTACGCACCGCTGCACATCTGCTATTCGGTCGGCGTAGACGGTATTTCGGTAGTCATGCTGCTGCTGAGTGCCATCATCGTCTTCACCGGAACCTTCGCTTCGTGGAAACTGAAACCGCTCACCAAAGAATACTTTCTGTGGTTTACCCTGTTGAGTACCGGTGTATTCGGTTTCTTCATCTCCACCGACCTGTTCACCATGTTCATGTTCTATGAAGTGGCGCTCATTCCTATGTACCTGCTTATCGGCGTATGGGGAAGCGGCCGCAAAGAATATGCAGCCATGAAGCTGACTCTGATGCTGATGGGAGGTTCCGCATTCCTGCTCATCGGTATTCTGGGTATCTACTACGGTGCCGGAGGCGAAACCATGAACATTCTGGAAATCGTACAACAGAAGATACCGACCGAAATGCAACGCATCTTCTTCCCGATGGTATTCCTGGGATTCGGCGTATTGGGTGCCCTTTTCCCGTTCCATACCTGGAGCCCTGACGGTCATGCTTCAGCCCCTACCGCTGTAAGTATGCTGCATGCCGGGGTACTGATGAAACTGGGTGGTTACGGCTGTTTCCGCATCGCCATGTATCTGATGCCGACCGGAGCCGCTATCTGGGGCGACTTCTTTCTGGTATTGACCACCATTTCCGTTGTATACGGTGCCTTCAGTGCCGTCGTACAGACCGACCTGAAATACATCAACGCCTACTCTTCTGTAAGCCACTGCGGACTGGTACTCTTTGCCTTGCTGATGATGACCCGCGTAAGTGCTACCGGTGCCATCCTGCAGATGTTGAGCCACGGACTGATGACCGCCCTCTTCTTTGCCCTCATCGGTATGATATACGGCCGTACCCACACCCGTGACATCCGACAGCTGAGTGGATTGATGAAAATCATGCCGTTCCTGGCCGTAGGTTACGTGATAGCCGGTCTGGCCAACCTCGGTCTGCCGGGTCTGAGTGGATTCGTGGCCGAAATGACAGTCTTTGTCGGTTCTTTCCAGAATCCGGATCTGTTCCACCGTACCTGCACCATCATTGCCACAACCAGTATCGTCATTACGGCTGTGTATATCCTGCGTGTAGTAGGAAAAATCCTTTATGGTACCTGTCAGAACCCGGAACACCTGAAACTGACGGATGCCACCTGGGACGAACGTTTTGCGGTCATCTGCCTGATTATAGCCGTTGCCGAACTGGGATTGGCACCTTACTGGGTAAGTCACCTCATCAGCGGTAGCGTGGAACCTATCATCTCACAACTCATACATTAATTGAATTATGAATATAACAGCATTATTCCCGATGCAAGCTGAAATCAGCCTGGCGGTCATACTCATCATTATCCTGCTGGCCGACCTGATACTGAAGGCACCGCATCACAAAGCCCTGCAGACACTGACCTGCACACTGATGGTAGTACAACTGATACTGAATCTGGTACCGGTAAATCAGGAACTCTTCGGAGGTATGTACAACAGCACCACCATGGCTTCGGTAGTGAAAACCATCCTTACAGCCGGTACCCTGCTGGTATTCATGCAATCCGGACGCTGGCTGTCCGGTGAGGACACCCGCCACAAAGCCGGAGAATTCTACCTGCTTACTTTGAGTACCTTGCTGGGTATGTATTTCATGGTCAGCGCAGGCAGCTTCATTCTTTTCTATGTTGGACTGGAACTGGCCAGTATTCCGATGGTCTGCCTGATAGCCTTCGATAAATACCGTCATCACAGTGCCGAAGCCGGAGCCAAATTCATTCTGAGCTCCATGTTCTCTTCTGCATTGATGCTGTATGGCTTGTCATTGGTATACGGTACTTGCGGAACCACCTATTTTGCCGACCTGCCTCAAGCATTGACAGGTACTCCCCTGCAACTGATGGCGATGGTCTTCTTCTTTGCCGGTCTGGGCTTCAAGCTGAGTCTCGTTCCGTTCCACATGTGGACGCCGGATGCCTACCAGGGTGCTCCGACTCCGGTGAGCGGATATCTGTCCGTTATTTCCAAAGGAGCCGCCGCATTCGCCCTGATGAACATCCTGCTGAAAGTCTTTACTCCAATGACGGAAGAATGGGGACTGATGTTGAGTGTCACCATTGTACTCACCATCACCATCGCCAACGTCTTCGCCATCCTGCAGCAAGACCTGAAACGATTCATGGCCTACAGTAGTATCTCGCAGGCGGGTTACATCCTGCTGGCTGTATTGGCTGGCAGCGAACAGGGAATGACAGCCCTGGTATACTACATCGTTGTGTACATCGTAGCCAACCTGGCTGTGTTCGGTGTTATCGGAGCCGTAGAACAGCAAACCAACGGTCGGGTAGACCGGGAAGCCTATAACGGACTTTATCAGACCAATCCGAAACTGAGCTTCGTCATGACACTGGCTCTCTTCTCACTGGCCGGAATTCCGCCTTTCGCCGGATTCTTTTCGAAGTTCTTCGTATTCGCTTCAGCCTTCCACACCGGCTATTGGCTGGTAGTCTTCCTGGCCTTGGTAAACACCATCATTTCGCTGTATTACTACCTGCTGATTGTAAAAGCCATGTACATCACTCCGAACGAGCATCCCGTACCTGCATTCCGTTCCTCAGCACTGATGCGTACCAGTCTGGTTGTCTGCCTCATCGGTATCGTCCTACTGGGTATCTGCAGCGGAGTCTATCAGTGGATTGACAAATTCTGATAAACCGACAGAAGAATATATTCCTTGAAACGGAAGGACAAAAGGGCAGAACAAGCATCCGTCCCTTTTGTCCTTCCGTTTTTTTTTAGTTCTTCGCTCTTCATTCTTCATTTCCATTAGTTAATTCTTCATTCTTAATTTATTTTTTCTATTTTTGCAAATAGATAAGTAAACATTTTATTTTGAGTCACTATGTATCCATTAAAATTTCAACCGATTCTGAAATCCACCTTGTGGGGAGGTGAAAAAATCATTCCGTTCAAACATTTGGACAGCAATCAGACACAAGTAGGCGAAAGCTGGGAAATCTCTGACGTTCCGGGCGACGAATCCATCGTAGCCAACGGTGCCGATGCAGGCAAGAACCTGACACAAATGGTCAACGAATACAAAGGAGCATTGGTAGGCGAAGCCAACTACAAACGCTTCAACGGCAAATTCCCGTTGCTCATCAAATTCATCGATGCCCAGCAGGATTTGTCCATCCAGGTACACCCGAACGACGAATTGGCCATGAAACGCCATAACTCCATGGGTAAAACCGAAATGTGGTATGTAGTAGATGCTACTGCAGACGCTCACCTGCGTTCAGGTTTGTCTAAAGCCATTACGCCAGACGAATATGCCCAGATGATTGCCGACAACACTATCTGCGACGCCTTGAAGGATTATTCCATCAAACCGGGCGACGTATTCTTCCTGCCTGCCGGACGTATCCACAGCATCGGTGCCGGCTCATTCATCGCCGAAATCCAGCAGACTTCCAACGTAACTTACCGTATCTACGACTTCAATCGTAAAGACAAGAACGGTAATACCCGCGAACTGCATACCGAACTTTCTAAGGATGCCATCGATTATACCGTTTACGATGACTACCGCACCAACTATACACCGAAAGAAAACGAACCAGTAGAACTGGTAACCTGCCCGTATTTCACTACAACCGTATACGATTTGACTGAAAAGATGAGCATGGATTACAGCGAGCTCGACTCTTTCGTCATCTACATCTGCATGGAAGGTGCCTGCACCGTAACCGACAACGAAGGAAATACCATCAGCCTGCAGGCAGGTGAATCTGTCCTGTTCCCGGCTACAACCCGTTCTCTGGAAGTAGTTCCGGAAGGTAAAGTCAAATTCCTGGAAACTTACGTATAATCTTTATTTTTCACCATTCAGACCCTGTACCCTTCGGCTACATACCAGCCCGGAACGGAACAGTGGTCTGAATGGCCTTTTTATATACACGAATCTTTATCATGAAAAAATCAACGACATTCTGGCTCAGTCTGGCATTCACAGGTTTCCTGGCAGGCTGTTCCACCGCACAGCAGGAAACCGCCCCAATAGATTATACCCAATACGTCAATCCTTTCATCGGAGCAGCCGACAACGGTCATACATTCCCGGGAGCCTGTCGTCCCTTTGGGATGGTACAGACCAGCCCCGTAACCGGAGCAGTGGGATGGCGTTACTGCTCGGAATATGTCTACAGTGATTCCATCATCTGGGGATTCACCCAGACTCACCTGAACGGTACCGGCTGTATGGACCTGGGCGATATTCTGGTAATGCCGGTTACCGGCAACCGCCAGCGCAACTGGGACGGCTACCGCAGCCGCTTCCAGAAATCCACCGAGAGCGCTACACCGGGATATTACACCGTTACCCTCGATGAACCGGGCGTAAAGGCAGAACTGACTTCTACCATCCATGCAGCCCTGCACCGTTATACCTATAACAAGGCTGATTCTGCTTCTATCCTGATAGACCTGCAGCACGGTCCGGCCTGGAACGAAAACCAATATCACTCACATGTACGCAGTTGCGAAGTACAGTGGGAAAATGACAGTACACTGACCGGTCACGTAAACAACAGTGTATGGGTAGACCAGGACTATTTCTTTGCCATGCAGTTCGACCGTCCGGTAGTAAGTACAGTCGATTTGCCGATGGGTGAAACCGAAAAAGGGAAACGCATCGTCGCTACCTTCCAGGTACAGCCGGGCGAAGCCGTACAGATGAAAGTAGCTCTCTCTACCACCGGTATCGAAGGAGCCAAAGCCAACTTAAAGGCCGAGATTCCGGGTTGGGACTTCGAAGCTGTACGCCAGGCTTCCAAGGATGAGTGGAACAGCTACCTGAGCCGCATCGAAGTACAGGGAACCGACGAGCAGAAAACCAACTTCTACACTTCACTGTACCACGCCTTCATCCAGCCGAACGAAATTTCGGATGTAGACGGCAAATACCGTAACGCAGCTGATTCCATCGTACAGGCTACCGGTGGGAAGTTCTATTCTACCTTCTCTGCATGGGACACTTACCGCGCCGCTCATCCGTTCTACACCATCGTTACTCCGGAACGTGTAGACGGTTTCGTCAACTCCCTGGTAGACCAGGCCGATGTACAAGGCTTCCTGCCTATCTGGGGACTGTGGGGCAAGGAAAACTACTGTATGGTAGCCAACCACGCCGTTTCCATCGTGGCAGAAGCATATGCCAAAGGTTTCAAAGGTTTCGATGCCGAACGTGCCTTCCAGGCCATCAAGCGTACCCAGACCATCTCGCACAAACTGAAATCCAACTGGGAAAACTATACCAAGTACGGCTATTTCCCGACCGACCTGACTGAAGCCGAATCAGTATCTTCTTCACTGGAAAGCGTATACGATGACTATGCAGCCGCCGATATGGCTACCCGTATGGGCAAGACAGAAGACGCAGCCTACTTTGGCAAACGAGCTGAATATTATAAAAATCTGTTCGACCCTGAAACGAAGTTCATGCGTCCGCGCAAATCTGACGGAAGCTGGAAATCTCCGTTCAACCCCAGTCTGGTAGGACATGCTGAAAGTACCGGTGGCGACTATACCGAAGGAAATGCCTGGCAATATACCTGGCATGTACAGCACGATGTTCCGGGACTGATTGAACTGATGGGAGGTGCTGATGCCTTCACTGCCAAACTGGATACCTTCTTCACGTTGAAACTGGAAACCACCCAGGCCGACGTAACCGGTCTGATTGGCCAGTATGCCCACGGTAACGAACCGAGCCATCACGTAACTTACCTCTATGCGTTGGCCGGCAAACCGGCACGTACCCAGGAACTGATCCGTGAAATTTTCGACACCCAGTATCGTCCGGAACCCGACGGTCTGTGCGGAAACGACGACTGCGGTCAGATGTCTGCCTGGTACATGTTCTCAGCCATGGGATTCTATCCGGTGAATCCGGTAAGCGGCGAATATGTATTTGGCGCCCCTCAGATGCCGGAATTCGTACTTCACCTGGCCGACGGAAAGACCTTCACCATCAAGGCAGAAGGACTCTCTGAAACCAACAAGTACGTAAAGAGCATCACACTGAACGGCGAACCGTATACCAAAAACTTCATCTCACACGCCGATATCATGAAAGGTGGTACACTGGTTTACCAGATGACAGACCAGAAATAAAAAACAAACGGACGTTTTACCTCAAACGCCTAAACGTTCTCATTCAAACGAACGGACGTTCTGACTGAAACAAACGGACGTTTTCCATAAATAAAAAGAGCTTGACATTTCCTCTGTGGGTGTCAAGCTCTTTTCATCTCCTATAATCCGGAGCTGTAACTTCAATTCATGGAAACGAATTTCAGACAAACCGGTTTCGACATTTCAATTCTTTCGCCGGTATTCTCCAGTAATCCAGTTTCAGTATTGCGGGCAAATACCTGAATCTCATTGGTATCCCGGCAGGCTACCAACAGAAATTTACCGTTCGGCGTGATGATGAAGTTACGCGGATGAATTCCCGTAGACTGATATCCCACCTTATCCAAGGTACCGTCTTCCGGATTGACCGAGAAAATAGCAATACCGTCTCCCTTCAAACGGTTTGAAGCATAAACAAAATTACCGTCAGGCGATATGTGGATATCCGCACTACCCCGTGCATCGAGCGTATCAGCCTTGATGGTCTGGATGGTATCCAACTTCATTTCATCGTAAGAAAGCACAATGACATCTCCTGAAAGTTCCGTAATCAGGTACGCATGCTTCCCGTCGGGCGCAAAGCAAGTATGCCGTGGACCTGCTCCCGAAGTTAACTGGACATCGTATGCAGCTGTACGATCCAACAATCCCTTACCTTGCTTATCGTTTACCGGAAAAACATGAATACAGTCAGTACCCAAATCATTGGCCAACATCAAGCGGTTATCTGGTGTAAAGAGTACGCAATGCAAGTGCGGTTGAGCCTGTCGTTCACTATCGGGACCGTGTCCGGAAAAATCCAGTGTATCGCCTTCCAAAAGTTCACCGTTTTTCCCTACCGGGAATACTGTTACATTCCCTCCCATATAATTTGCAGTCAACACGTAATCTTCCTTAGGACTCAACACGATGTTACAAGGAGCCCCTCCTTTCGTCGGTTGTGTATTCACCAAAGAAAGCATTCCTTTCTCACGGTCGAAAGTCAATGCGTTGGCGGTAGAAGTCACTCCTTCATCCTCACACACTGCATACACCCGGCTCCCATCGGCCGAAGGAGTTAGAAATGAAGGGTTCGAAATACCGGAGAATCCGCTCCGGTATGTTCCTTTCCCGGTCTCCTGATTGAATACATACACACGGATGCCTTCCTCCTGCGGTTGGGCATAACTTCCCACCAGCAGATAATATAACGAATCTGTATTCTCTGCAGAAACAGCCTCTGTCTGTTTGGCACTTCCCATACAACTGCTTCCTGTCAAGGCCATAGCGGCCATACATACACCTATCAATGTCTTCATATTCCTTATGGTTTGATTTTCTGTAAAAGCTTTCAAAAATAATTAAAATCCATTACATTTTGGCAAAATCACAAATATTTCGTATCTTTGCATTCAGATATTATCACAGACTTGGGGTTGTTTGGTTTTGACAGCGAGAGATGTGGTATGTAAGCATGCAGTGCGTCAGTGATTTGCACTATAATCTCAGTTACTGAACAATTATCTGGCAACGAATCTTATGCTCTCGCTGCTTAATCGAAGTATAGTAGATTAACTTTATTCCCGTCACAGTGACGGGAACGAGACATCGCTCAAAAGCTCTTGTTCCGAAGCGTTTGGTCCAGCGGTGCAGTAAATTCGGGAATAGTTCCGGCCGGGTTCCGAGGCCGGGATGAAGTTTTAGGGACTAAGGTATAAGTGGGTGGCTCTGGTCTTGCTTATGCACGAAAACCGAAGGCAGAGATAAGCATGTAGAAAGCGTATGGCTTCCTCGTTTGGACGAGGGTTCGACTCCCTCCAGCTCCACGAAAAAAGACATTGATAATTAAAGGATTTACAAAACACCCGAAATATAAGTTCGGGTGTTTTTTTATATTCATACCACCCGTTATACCAATCTGATACCTATCAATACAAACAAATGTGGGGCTCTTCACCGAGCCCCACATTCCCCTAACTAAAAATCAACTATGCCCTAATCAGAAACAACTTACAATGTCCAGCCTGCAGTCCAGTCTTCATCGGCCTTTACTGCACCTTTATAATTTGTTTTTGTAAAGAAGGAATCAGCCGACAAGTCTTTGCCTCCATCTGCAATACCTACATACTTATCTGTCCATGAGAATGTCTGGTTGGTAAGGTTTCCGGTAGCTTGTGCAAAATCAGCATTTGTATAGATATTTTCCTTCGATGTCAGTTCCTTGCTGATAGCTACATATTCCAGTTTGGAAGTACCTTCCTTCAAGGCATTTTCAGTTTCGGCAGTTTCTACTGTCAACGGTTTTTCTTTTCCGGTAATCAAGGTATTATACAGTTCTACCTGTGTACCGGCACGCAGACGTACTCCCTGTGCATCGCCACCGTTACCGACAAGAGTCGCATTGGCAATAACCGGATGAGCAACCGGAGTAGCAGCATAATTTGAACCGTTATTGTCGCATTCCATCAGACAGTCGCAGGCATAACCCAACTCATCTTCCGTTGACTGATAAGCAACCAGGAATTGTGCTTTTCCGTTCCAGCCTTCAGTCCAGTCGAATGAATCGTCACTACAATCCGTAGCCACCATATATTTTACATTCACAGATCCGCCAAAAAATTCGAAACCATCGTCAGATCCCTGATAAGCCTGCAGGTGTTCCACCGTCGTACCATTTCCTACACCGTAAAACGAAACGCCATTGGCTTCGTGTTCCTCATCGAAAGCATATCCTGTATATTCCAAACGAATGTATTTCAGCACACCAGAATTATCATTGTCGTCATTGCCACCATAAGTAGCATTACCTATTTCAGATTTTCCTGTACCTCCGGCAGCGTTCGTATGTGCATAGCCACAGATGTGCAAGCCACCCCATGCTCCCGGTTCTTTCTTTTCGGAAGTCATGACAATCGGTGCATCAGCAGTACCTTCTGCATTGATTTTTGCTCCCTGTTCAATCAGGATATAGTCTACTACATCATCATGCTTGGCTATCAGTGTCACTCCCGGTTCTATATTCAAGGTAGCTCCAGCCTTTACGGTATATTCACCCGTCAGGTAATAAGTCTGTCCTTGAGACAAAGTCTTCTCTCCTGTCAGTTCACCCTGTAAAGTTTCCGGTTCTACTGCTGCTTCTGTTCCACTGGTCAATGTCCATCCTGCTGTCCAGTCATTATCGGCCGGAACAGCTCCACGGTATTCAGCTGTATCAAAGAAACTATCGTTCACTTTTGTTCCTCCAGCTACTGTACCCACATAATAATTGGTCAGTAAAGGAGTGACATTTGTCTGATTTGTTTCGATTCCGACAAAATCTGCATTCGTATAAATGTTTTCTTTCGAAGAGAGTTCTCCACTGATAGTTACATATTCCAATTTTGAAGTACCATTCTTCAAGGCATTCTCTGTTTCAGCCGTCTCAACAGTCAGCGGTTTGCCTTTTCCTACAATAATGGCATTATACAATTCCACTTCGGTACCCGCACGCAAGCGCATACCTTGACTGTCACTGCCGTTTCCTACCAATGTAATATTTGAAAGAACAGGATGTGCTACCGGCGATGCTGCATAGTTCGTACCGTTATTATCACATTCCATCAGACAATCACAGGCATAACCCAGTTCATTTTCATTGGCCTGATAAGCTACCAGATACTGTCCTTTACCGTTCCAACCTTCTGTCCAGTCGAACGAGTCGTCACTACAGTCAGTAGCCACCAGATATTTCACATTTACCGAACCTCCGAAGAATTCGAAACCATCATCCGATCCCATGTAAGCCTGCAAATGTTCTACTGTCGTACCGTTTCCTACCCCGTAGAATGAAACACCGTTGGCTTCGTGTTCTTCATCGAAAGCATATCCGGTATATTCCAGACGGATATATCTCAAGATACCAGAATTATCGCTGTCATCACTGCCACCGTATGCAGCATTTCCAATCTCAGAGCTTCCTGTTCCGTTGTTGGTATGTGCATAACCACAGATATGCAGACCACCCCATGCTCCCGGTTCTTTCTTCTCTGAAGTCATGATGATAGGCTGAGAAGCTGTACCCTGCGCATCAATCTTTGCTCCCTGTTCTACCAGAATATAATCTACCTTATCGTCATATTTGGCTGTAAGAGTCACTCCCGGCTGAATGGTCAGTGTTACCCCTGGCTTTACATGAATACCTCCATTCAGCGTATAACTCTTTCCTGTTTCCAAAGTCAGATTTTCTGTGATATCCTTATCAAGCACATAGGTTTCTTCGTTACCCCCATTATCACCGCCATTTTCATTAGCCGGTGTATCATCACTACAAGATACAGCAAACAGTGACATTCCGGCAACCAAAGCCATCGTTGCAAATTTCCAGTTCTTTTTCATATACAAAACTTTTAATTAATAGTTAGTTATCTGAATTTATATTACAAAGTATACGTTATTCCCAATTCGAAACTACTACCCCGCTTGAAACGTTCCACCTCTACTTTCTCGCCGGTAGAAGGAACCTCCTGCTTGAAGATAACCGGCTGATTAAGCAAATCATTCACCTGTAGCTTAACTGCTACTCTCTTACTGAAGGTAAAACTTCCTACAAAATTCAATGTATGTACAGGCTGCTGTTTCACATCACCCAAACCTGAAATACCTACTGACTGTATACGGGGTCCTTGCAGATTATATACCAGAGCTGCGTTCAGCTGTTGGTCTTCACCAAAACGCGGACTATAGGTTATATCTGCATTCACCAAATAAGGAGAAGCTCCCTGCAAGGCGCGCTGTGTATTGGTATATGCCCCACCTTCAGGCAGTTTCACATCGGTATACATGAACGAAGCATTTGCGCCCAAACGAAGTTCACGAAGCAACTCTTTACGGAACTCAATTTCCAGTCCGGTTGCCATACCGTTGCTGGCATTTTGGAAAGAATGTACTGTAGCTCCACCTGAAAGTTCCTGTATCTGTTCGATCGGATTCTCCAGATGCTTATAATAAGCTGTTACAGAGAACATGTTTCCGTTTTCCTTAAACAATTCATAACGCAAATCCAGGTTATAGTTATATCCGTTCTGCAAATCGGCATTACCTCGGATTTGAGCTGATCCATAAGATTCCTGATACAGGAACGGAGCCATTTCGATAAACGAAGGACGGGTTACGGTACGTGAGAATGAAAAACGCAGACTGTTTTCCTTATTAAACTGATAACGAAGGTTCATGGCCGGAAACAAATCGTTGCTGTTCAGGTCTCTTCGTTGCAAGGTACCCCCGTCTTCAGCATAATTGACCCACTGTTTACTGCTTTCATAACGGAGTCCGACATTTACCAGCAAGGCTTCCACCGGATAGATGTCAGCCAGAAGATATCCTGCATAAATACGGTTTCCAGCTGAGTACCTGTCCTTAGGCTGCTGTGAACGGGTAATGGAAACTTCGCCGTTTTCGATACTTTCCTGATTCAGAAAATCAGAAGGTGTATAGATGTCTTCTTCGCTACTGATAGTCGGATTCAACTTGTTCAGGTTATAATAGAAACGGGTAGAGAAATAATCGCGAGTCTTGTCTTTGTAAGTAAATCCTCCCTGCAATTTATTCTGTGCACCAAACTTATATTCACCCATCAGATTACCTACCCATTCCTTCTCATCCAATGTACCGAAATAACGCATCGTTTCCTGGCGGTTCAGTTTGAACAGTTCTAATGTATTATCTTTCCGGATAAACATTATCTGCCTACGGTCCGGTTCATCACTGGTAGTTTTGCTATAAGAACCTCCCCAATGTAATCCCCATTTATCGCCGAAGAAATGTTTTCCACTCAGTTGGTGATTCTGCAAACCATAAATATGTGTTACGCTGTTGCTACCCAACAGATTATGGTCTTCATAGTCATAACCTTCACGCCGCATATAATTATCGATGGCATTCCGCGCATAAAAAAAGGTATAACTCAACTGGTCCTGTCCACGGAAACTATATCCCAAACTTCCCAAACCGGCTATTTTCAGTTCATTCGAATAACTGTCATAAGTGAAATCATTCAGAGTAGTACCGGTAGCTTCCAGCGTACGTACACTGGCATCCATCATAGCCTGCTGTTCGTTACTGACACCTAACGATGCAAGGACACTCAACTTACCACTTCCCAAATCAAAATTCTTACCGAAACCGACATTTCCACCAAACTCCGGCAATGCATGTTTTCTGGAAACATCAAAACTGGTATTAAACAACGGATTCGTCTGAGCATAATCCTCAAAATCGGCCAACTCCATATCCCGCAAACGGCTATCCAGCGAAGGAGTCTTAAACAAAGTTCCTTCATGGTCCATCCGATACATTTCTTTTCCTAACGTATTGAACTTTCCACCGGTATTGAACGAAACACTGAAGAAATCCTCACCCGTCTGCTCTTTCGTCCCGATATCGATATGTGCACCTGAATAATCGGCAAAAGCATTTGCCTCGTACACCTTACTTACTGTAATATTCTTTACAGTAGAAGTTGGGAACAAATCCAACGGAATCAACTTGTTGTCCGGATTCGGCGAAGCAATGGGAAGTCCGTTCAGAGTAGTCGTACTGTAGCGGTCGCCCAATCCACGCACAATAATCTGTCCTGCCGAGGCAATGGAAACTCCGGTAATCTTCTTGACACCTTCCTCTACATTCGAGATGCCTTTGGCACTCATTTCCTTGGCACCAATGTTCTCGATAGCTACACTTGATTTCTGACGTTCCATCATCAAGGCACGTTCATTTTCCAGATTCTTCTTAGCCACCACAGTCACCTCATCCAACTGCTGATTATCAGGCGCCAAAGCAATGACCAGTTCCTGCGACTGCCCTTTCTGTACCTGAATCTGTTCGGTCTTATATGAAACATATTGTACAACCAATGTACAAGTTTCACCAGCAATCCGGTCTAGTTCGAAACGTCCGTCCATATCAGTTATAGCCCCAACTGTAGTACCGCTAACCTGGACGGTAGCTCCTATCAGCGGTTCTTTCGTCGAACGGTCAATCACCACTCCTTTTACTGTAAAAGCCTGCGCGCTGAGACTTGTCACCAGCATAGAGGCTGCCAAAATCATCTTATTCGTGCTTATCATGCTCTATATCTTTTACAGCCGCAAAAATATGCCACGAATATTTCTTACAGATTTCATCTTGTTAACAATCCGCTTACGCCACATTTCTTCCATACAGAAAGGGTAACACATCATCTGAATGGAAACTATTTAATATAAAAAAATCCAGGAAAACCATATATAGTCTTCCTGGACTCTAACCTATTTCTATATAAAATAAGTTACAAAATAAAATGCTATCTGGTTACCATCCTGGATTTTGTTCCCATAATCCACCAGTTAGGCTACCTACCATTTCCTGACGGATAGGCAGCAAATAATCACGGTTCACATTAAACTGCCAACCATTCGGATAATTGGTATTGTTAAACGAAACAATATAACCATCCTTCAACCATAAGTTAGAACCTTCTGTCATAATACCTGAAAAGTGTTCACCTAAAGTGCTTCCCGTATACAAAGCGCCTGTTGGAGTCTTACCTACAATCAGTTCGTCAGCAGCAGCCCAACGCAGAATATCTGTCAAACGACAATTTTCCAAGGCTTTTTCTACACGACGTTCACGACGAACAGCCTGAATGTATTTGTCCAAATTATGGAAAGGATAATCAACATCCGTATTATACTCACGGTCAAAATCTACTTCCGGCATTCCAACACGGTCACGCAAAGGTTTCAAGGCAGCCTGTATCTTTGAAGCATTTCCTGCTCCATCCAGTTCTGCCAAAGCCTCAGCATAATTCAACAGAATATCAGCGTAACGAACCTGAATGGCAGGTGCCTGTCCACGACTTTCTGTAGTGTAAGCAGCCGAATTTGCAGCATTGAACTCTTCATATTTCAACATGGAATAACCAGTTGTATTCTGATGATAGTTAGTAGCGTCCAAAGGCGGCCACTCATATAACGTACCATCACTCTGCATCTGTTGGCCCGGCATAAATACAGTCTGCGACAAACGAGGGTCACGCAAATCCGGATTCAGCTCAACTCCATAAGTACGTTTTGCCTCTAGCTTCTCGGTTCCTATAAACGGTCTTCCATCTCTTGTCAGATAATCATCAACTAACGACGCAGATACACCAACCTGTCCCCCTCCCTGACAAGAATAATAGGTAACATTATGACCTATACCAGCAGAAATGTTATACTCTTTCCACCACAAGACCTCTTGATTATCACTCAAGTCAATATCAATGAACATATCCCGATAATCGGTCAGAGGATTGCCTGTAGAATAAATGCTCCATACATTACGTTCTATCACTTCACCAGCTGCCTTTACAGCCTGATTCAACCAATCCTGAATTTTAGCCTCGGCATCCGATAATGTCTTATCATAAAACGGATCATTCTTTGCACGATGGTATTTCTCCCAGGTAGCAGCAAACAATGCAACTTCACTCTTGAATGCCCGTGCTACATCTTTATGAACACGACGGGAAGCATTGTTACTCTGTTCATTCAAATAAGTAATGGCCTGATCCAAATCCTTTAAGATGTAATCCGTTATCTCAGTACGGGTATTTCGTGGAAGTTTCATCTGACCGGCATCCGGATCAAGCAAATCCTCTATCCAGGTGACACCACCATAGTTTACCAACAAATGATAATAATATGCAGCCCGGAAATAATAAGCCTCTCCCAAACATTGTTCATATTCTGAACCTTTGTCCTCACAGTTCCCGATATTCTGAAGCAAGAAATTTACATTACGAATCGACTTGTAGTCATACATGGCGGTAGCACTGCTCAGTGAAGTCTCACCTGCCAAACGCGAATCAATTGCATTAGGATACAAATTATCACTGTTTGCATCTCCGAAAGCAATGCCGTTGGTAGAACCGCTGGACTGGGTTTTGATGGCCGAATTATTCACTGTTCCTCCTCCCATTACAGGAACACTTCCTTGATAAAACATATTCAGGTACATGGTAATTTCACTGGTCGTTGTAAATGCACCTACCGTAGAAATTTCTCCTTGGGGTTCTTGATTGATATCAAAGCAAGAAGTCGTTCCCAAACATAAAGCTGAAACAATCAGCAAATGTATCTTTTTCATAATCTTTTTCTCTGTTTTTTACATATTTAAAATAACTCCGACAGAAAATACTCTGGTCATCGGATAATTCTTACCAGCCTGCTCAAGAGAATTATTATAACTGTTGTTTGTAAATAAGCCTTCCGGATCAAAAATGCTACTCAACTTAGTGAAAGTCAACAGATTTTCACCAGAGAAGAAGACCTGTGCCTTAGTCAGATGAAGTTTACTAATCCATGCTTCTGGCAAATCATAGCTGACAGTCAAGTTCTTCAGACGACAATAAGCCGCACTCTGCATGTAACGGTCAGACTTCTGAGAAGTCTTCGCACGATATCTTCCTACCGCTGCATTACCGGCTGTATATGGGTTTGGATAATAAGCATCAGGATTATCCGGTGTCCAATAGTCAAGATGCTCCTTAAAGACAGTCACCTGTGCATAAGCTCCCGATCCCCAGAAATAAGAAGTATTCATAGCAGGTGACCAATCACGCTTACCAACTCCTTGGAACATCATACTTAAAGTAACCCCCTTCCAAGAAATAGAACCGTTTACAGTATATTGATACCGTGGAGTTGTATTACCGATAACAGTCATATCGCCCATATCACCCAACACATTACTTCCATTATTAATTTTCTTATCTCCATTCAAATCAACATATTTTACATCACCCGGCATCCACGCCTGACCACTAAGATAAGACAAATCATGAGCAGCATTGTATTCATCGGCTTCTTCCTGTGTCTGAATCAATCCGGAGGCACGATATCCCCAGATTTCACCCACTTTCTTTCCCTCATACCAAGTATTGGCAGGATCAGATCCATCTCCTTCATAAGCAGTTACCTCTGAAGTCGCATCTGAAAGTGAACCTCCGATAGAATAATTGATATCCTTACCTATTTTGCCTCTCCATTGCAACGTCAACTCCCAACCTCGGTTACGCATTTCAGCGTTGTTTGTTTCTGGAGCTACAGCACCGAAGAAATCGGCCAATGCAACAGACGGTCCTAGCATATCACGTGTATCACGCTGGAATACATCAAAAGAACCAGTCAATGCATTACCTAAAAATCCGAAATCAATACCGATATTCTTATGATCAACTTTTTCCCAAGTTGTATTTGAATCTACAACGGCACCAGGACTAAGATAACCGTCTCGTCCGTTCTGGAAGAACCAGTTACCAATAGATGTAGGATCCATAGTAGAAGCGAAAGTATAGTAAGCAGCCCCACTTTGGTTACCTAGCAATCCCCACGATACACGTAGTTTTAAATTAGACAATACATCCTGAGTTTTTTCCATGAACGATTCACGCATAATGTTCCATCCTAAAGAAACAGACGGGAAGAAGCCCCAACGGCTTCCCTTCGCAAAACGAGATGAACCATCATAACGTCCATTCACTTCCACCAGATAACGTCCCATATAATCATAATTGATACGGCCGAAATAGCCTCGGGTAGCCCAAGCATAACGAGTATCACGTACAGTACGGTCACCATCGGCCATCTCCAGACTCGGATTACTTGTAGAAAGAATACCTGTTACAGAATCATACAGATATCTGTATTTATAATATTCCTCCTGATACCCCAACATGAATGTAAAATTATGCTTGTCAGCCAATGATAGTGAATAATTAGTATACAAATTGACCGACTGGTATTGATTATTCATATCATAACGGGTATATGAATTGCTTGCCGTACCCACCACTTCAGAACGAGTACCTAGATTATAAGAATCGCCTGACTCATTCGGAATCTGCGGAAGCACTTTCAAAGCCCAATAATCCCGTGTATTGTAACGATAAGTATAATCAAAGAAAATATGCCAGCCTTTCAATGGTTCCAGTTCCAATCCTCCTGTCATGGTCAAATTATTGTTCTCTGTATTTGCCTTTGTACCACTTTGCAGATAAGGAATCATAGAAAGTTCAGTAAAATAACCATTCGGATCTATGACACTTACAGTAGGACGGAATCGAGCCAAAGAATGGTAAAATCCTTCACTCAAAGCACCTGTACCAAATGGAGATTCATTATCTGAATTCATATATTTGGTATTCACTTTCAGTTTCAACCAGTCTGTAACCTTTGAAGTTATATTTGCACTGAAATTAAAACGTTTATATCCGATATCCGCATAACGTAACAGCCCATCTTCCTTATACATTCCTCCCGAAACATAATATTGTGCTTTTTCACCACCTCCACTTACACTGACATTATGATTCTGTTTGAATGCAACATCTTTATAATGCAAATCAAAATAGTTCGTATTCCCCAAACCTTTGGCACTGTTTTCAAAAGCTCCTACCATTGATTGTCCCGGTGTCAATTCTGCCCATGGGTCCAAATCACCGGGATTTTTCATATATTGTTGCAACTGAGCCAATTTTTCATCACTGTACTGCAATGTCATACCTGCATTTTCACACGCCTTATTGAAATATGTAGCAAATTCGTAAGCATTTGCCATATCCGGTAATGACATCGGCGAAGTCCATCCCAATGTAGCCTGATAGCTGACACGGGTTTTACCCTCCTTACCTTTTTTGGTTGTGACCAGAATAACACCGTAAGCTGCACGAGCACCGTATATAGAAGATGCAGCAGCATCTTTCAAGACAGAAATATTCTCAATATCATTGGGATTGACATCAGCCAAATCCATCTCTACACCATCTACCAATACGTATGGAGCTGCATTACCTGATAGATTTCCTTGACCACGCAACTGCAAAGAAGAAGTAGCACCCGGACGACCAGCATTAGTATTATCAATATACAATCCTGGTACCATACCTTGCAGACTTTGTGTAGCATTGGCTAAAGGACGTTGTTCCAAAACATCACCTTCTACAGTAGCTACAGAACCTGTCAGATTTACTTTCTTCTGTACACCATATCCAACGACAACAACTTCATCCAACACTTGATTGTCTTCCTTCAGTGTCACATTCAGTATTTTCCCCGGAGTAACTTTTATCTCCTGTGTTTCACATCCAATGTACGAAATAACAATAATAGCATCTTTCGCTACATTCAATGTAAAATTACCATCCATATCGGTAATGGCACCGTTGGTTGAATTACCTTTTTCTACCACGGAAGCACCGATTACAGGAAAACCTGTAGAATCATATACTACCCCCTTTACCTCCACTGCCTGTTGAACAATACTCACCGCATTGTTTCCTGCCTTCACCTCAGCATTCACAATGTATGGACAGCCTAATATGGAAGCAATTCCCATTAGCGACGCACGCTTAATAAAACTTCTACTTAAAAAGAACAAATCCATAAAAAATTTATGATTATTAGTAATAGATTTAATTTTTTACAAAAATAGCACATCTTTCATAAAAAACAAACAAAAACGAAACTCTTTTTATGCAAAAAGGATATAATTACCCAGAAATACATTCAAGTTATAAACTCGAATAAATTCTTCCGCTTATCGTTTTTCCAATAAAAACAAAATACACCTATAAGATTTATCAAACTCTAAAGTCATAGAAAATGCTACCTGCTGTTAGCAAAATGAAGAATGCTTCTTTTAAAAATAGTGAAATTTTTCCGTAATCAAGTAGAAAGCCTTTTTTTCCATTGATATTTCCTTTCTTAAATGATTGGGTTTTCAAGAAGAACTTTTTATCTTTGTAGCGCAAGAAGAAAAAAGCAAACATTATATACATAACTTAAATAATAAGCATTATGAATTTTGTAACAAACGAAAAACTTACCATTGTTGGTGCTGCCGGTATGATCGGTTCTAACATGGCTCAGACTGCTATCATGATGGGCTTAACTCCTAACATCTGTTTGTACGACCCGTACGCTCCAGGTTTGGAAGGTGTTGCTGAAGAATTGTTCCACTGCGGTTTCGAAGGTGTTAACGTTACCTTCACTTCAGATATCAAAGAAGCGCTGACTGGTGCTAAATATATCGTAAACTCAGGTGGTGCAGCTCGTAAAGCTGGTATGACTCGTGAAGACTTGCTGAAAGGTAATGCTGCTATCGCTGAAGAATTCGGTAAGAACGTTAAACAGTACTGTCCGGATGTTAAACACATCGTTGTTATCTTCAACCCGGCTGACATCACTGGTTTGATTACTCTGCTGTATTCTGGTTTGAAACCTGGTCAGGTTACTACTTTGGCTGCTCTTGATTCTACTCGTCTGCGTAGCGAACTGGCTAAACACTTCGGTGTATCTATGGACGCTGTTGAAAACTGCCGTACTTACGGTGGTCACGGCGAACAGATGGCCGTATTTGCATCAACAGCAAAAGTTAATGGCAAACCTTTGACTGACATTATCGGCACTGACGCTCTGACTAAAGAACAGTGGGCTGAAATCCAGCAGAAAGTTACTAAGGGTGGCGCAAACATCATTGCTTTGCGTGGTCGTTCATCATTCCAGAGTCCGTCATACGTTTCTATCGAAATGATCGGTGCTGCTATGGGTGGTAAAGCATTCCGCTGGCCGGCAGGTACTTATGTTTCTAACGAAAAGTACGATCATATCATGATGGCTTGGGAAACTTCTATTACAGCTGACGGCTGCCACTGTGCTGCACTGAATGGCACTGCAGAAGAACAGGCTGCTTTGGACAAGAGCTACGAACACTTGTGTGCTCTGCGTGACGAAGTTATCGCTATGGGCGTTCTTCCTCCAGTAGCTGAATGGAACAAGCTGAACCCGAACATCAAATAATCATTGAACATCGGTTCTTTTATATAAAGAGAATTCTCCACAAAGAGAATTCTCTTTTTTTATTGTATTGAATAGACCTGCGACAGTAATTGGTAGTTTTTCTACTTTTCACTATTCTTTTTCGGCCTTTTTACTACCTTTGCAGACATATTGGCGAGTATACTATGTATACACTCTGTTTCTATAGCTTAAAAAACACTCGAAAGAATGACTACCGGAAAGAATTACAGATACTTGTTTTTTGATTTAGATGGAACCTTGATGAAATCAGGCGAAGGCATCGAACGCTGTGCCCAACATGCGTTACGCCACTTTGGTATCAACATAGAAGATCTGGAAAACTTACGCCCGTTTGTAGGTCCACCTTTAGAAGATTCCTTTCGGAACTTCTATCATTTCACTTCAGAACAAGTACATGAGGCCACACGCATCTATGGGGAACGGTATGCCAGACTGGGAGCATATGAAGCAGAACCTTATGAAGGCGTTTTCAATTTTCTGCAAAAAATGAAGGATGCCGGAAAAGTGCTAGTCCTTGCTACCTCGAAAAAAATCATCATGGCTCAACGAGTAACTGAACACTTCAAACTGGCTCCTTATTTCGATTACATTGGTGCCAGAGATGAAGCGGGTACCCTGCATACTAAAGCAGACGTTATCCGTAACATCATCCAAACTCTCGGTATTGAAGATACACAAGAAATCGTGATGATAGGCGACCGGAAATTTGATATCATAGGAGCCAACGAAGTAGGACTGGACTCTATCGGAGTACTCTACGGTTACGGCGACGCAGAAGAACTGACAGAAGCCGGAGCTACCTACCTGGCAGCAGACTATCAGGAGTTGGAAACACTGCTGCTAAAGAATTGAATATTCCATTTCTTTTAAATTTCAAATCATGATTGACCAAGCCACCATAGACCGTATTTTGGATGCCGCACAGATTGTTGATGTCGTGTCCGAATTCGTTACACTCCGCCGCAGGGGTGTCAACTACATTGGTCTATGCCCCTTCCACAACGAAAAGACTCCTTCGTTCAGTGTATCACCCAGTAAAGGACTCTGCAAATGTTTCAGTTGCGGCAAAGGCGGTAACGTGGTACATTTCATCATGGAACACGAACAGCTTTCATATTACGAAGCACTGAAATGGCTGGCCAAGAAATACAACATCGAAATCAAGGAACGTGAACTGACGGAAGAAGAGAAGCAGGCACACAGCCTGCGGGAAAGCCTTTTCGTCGTCAATCAGTTTGCGGCCGAATACTTCCAGGACATCCTTTACAACAACATTGACGGACAACGCATCGGTATGACTTACCTGCGCGGCCGTGGCTTCCGGGATGACATCATCAAGAAATTCCAGCTCGGATACAGTACAGACAGTCACGATGCGCTGGCCAAGGAAGCTATCCGCAAGGGATACAAGGAAGACTTCCTGGTCAAAACCGGACTCTGTTACCGCAAGGATGACGGCAGTTTACGGGACCGTTTCTGGGGACGTGTCATCTTCCCCGTACATACCCTGTCGGGCAAAGTGGTGGCCTTCGGAGGGCGTGTGCTGAGCGCACAGACCAAGAATGTGCAGATGAAATACGTCAATTCACCGGAATCGGAAATCTACCACAAGAGCCGGGAACTGTACGGCATCTATTTCGCCAAACAGGCAATTGTCCGCCAGGACCGCTGTTTCCTGGTAGAAGGATACACCGATGTCATTTCCATGCATCAGAGCGGTATCGAGAACGTGGTAGCCTCATCGGGTACAGCCCTGACCTCCGAACAAATCCGGATGATTCATCGCTTTACAAACAACATCACCGTATTATACGACGGCGACGGTGCCGGTATCAAGGCCAGTATCCGAGGTATCGACATGCTGTTGGAAGAAGGTATGAACATCAAGGTCTGTCTGCTACCGGACGGAGATGACCCCGACAGCTTTGCCCGCAAACACAACGCTACCGACTACCAGGCTTACATCAACGAACATGAGGTGGATTTTATCCGCTTCAAAACGAACCTGCTGATGGAAGAGGCCGGGAAAGACCCCATTAAACGGGCATCACTGATCTCCAGTATCGTACGGAGCATTTCGGTCATTCCGGATGCCATCGTACGGTCCGTCTATATCCGCGAATGCAGCCAATTGCTGCAAATGGAAGAAAAGATTCTGGTAGAAGCAACCGCCAAACTGATAGAACAGGCCAGAGAAAACAAGTTCAAGGAACAGCAACGGCAGAAACTCCGCCAACAGCGTACGGACATGAACGCCCAGCGTCAGGAAAGCCCTGCCCTACCCTCCTCTGCCGAAACTTCAACCGCACCGGCTTACACCGAAGGAAATTTCCCTCCTCCCACTGAAGTACCGGTTCTGGACAAATCAGTTATTCCCGCAGAGGCGTACATGCCTCCGACAGACTCCATACTTCCACCTCAGAACGAAGGAAACATACCCGAAGTTCCGGATAGCTACCAATCGTACATCCCGACAGAGGGTAACGAGAAGAAACTCTTCTACGCCAAAGAAGAGGAGCTGGTACGCATGCTGATTCGATACGGGGAGAAAGTAGCCTGTTACGAAGAGACCGAAGACGGAGAAACGGTTCCACGAACGGTCATCGACCTCATAGACAGCGACCTGAAAGCAGACAACATCCGCTTCCATGATGCCTTGCACCGACGGATTCTGGAAGAAGCCATCCGGCATGAACAGGATACCGGTTTCTCGGCTGAACGTTATTTCATAACCCATCCGGAAGCCGAAATCAGTCAATTGGCCGCCAACCTGGTAAGCGACCGCTATCAGTTAAGCAAATATCACTCAAAAGCGCAGAAAATCATCACCGATGAGGAACGGCTCTACGAACTGATACCACGTTTGCTGCTCGACTTCAAACTGTCCATTGTAGAGGAAGAACTGGCACAGATTCTCCGCTCCCTGGCAGACCCCAACATCGCCAATGACCCGCAACGGTGTATGGAAATGATGCAACGATACAAGGAACTGCATGAGACCCAAAGTCTGATGGCACAAAAGGCAGGCGACCGGGTCATCTTGAAATTATGACATAAAAAAAGCTATAGTCCTTTCAACGAAAGGCTATAGCAAAAGATGTTTCTACCGAAAGAAGACTTGTCAATATCCGCTACGAATCAGATTCATGAATTCCTCACGTGTCTTGGCCTGATTGAATGCACCGGTAAAGTCGGAAGTCGTTGTGATGGCATTCTGCTTTTCGACTCCCCGCATCTGCATACACATGTGCTTAGCCTCTACGACTACCATAACCCCCAACGGATTCAGCGTTTCCTGAATACATTCCTTTATCTGAAGTGTCATACGCTCCTGGACCTGTAAACGGTGTGAAAAAATATCCACTACACGGGCTATCTTGCTCAGACCGGTAATGTATCCGTTCGGTATATATGCCACATGGGCTTTCCCATAGAAAGGAAGCATGTGATGTTCACACATCGAGAAGAAATCAATATCCTTTACAATCACCATCTGCTTGTATTCTTCCTGAAATTTGGCAGAATTCAAGACTTCGCGTGGGTCTACCGCATAACCACGTGTCAATGTCAGCATCGCTTTGGCTACACGTTCCGGAGTCTTCAACAGCCCTTCACGTCCGGCATCTTCTCCCAACAAGGTCAGAATATCTTTATAATGCTCCATCAGTTTCTGCACCTTATCTTCCGGCCAGCTCATCAAATTTGTATCAATCATTCTATGGGTAAATTAATTTGTTCACGGACAATAGTCACTTCTTTAAAATCACCTGTTGCTCTCAGTTTACGCATGGCGCTATGCGCTTCCTCCACACTCTTAAAGTCACCTACACGGCATAACCATCTGGGAGGCTGGAAATACGTATATATCGGCATATCCGGAAATTGCTCTTTCACCTTGTTGGCCACACGGTTCGCCTCGCTACGTGCCTGACGGGAATTATTTCCTGCATACACCTGTACACGGTATCCTCGTGTCTTGATGGTACGTGCATCCGAAGCAGAAGCCGAAGAAAGCTGTACAGTACCTACCAGATTCGCTATCTGAGAGTCCTGATGAATCGTAATGACCCCTTCACCCGCCTTCCTTGTCTGCAATTCCGTAATGATATTACGTTGCTGTGCATACAAGACAGAAACTCCGAAGAAAAAGAGAATGGATAACAGATATTTCATGAAAACCATACGTTTAAAAGATGAAATAAAAGGAGCTGTATGCAGCCAATGCTGCATACAGACTCCCAAACTTATAATTCAATTATTTGAAAGCATCGATAATACCCTTGAAGTCAGCAGCCTTCAAAGCAGCACCACCAATCAGACCACCGTCTACATCCGGATTAGCAAACAGTTCTTTTGCATTGGAAGGCTTGCAGCTACCACCGTACAGGATAGAAGTGTTGTCAGCAACTTCCTGACCGTATTTAGCAGCAACCAAAGAACGGATGTGAGCGTGGATTTCCTGAGCCTGTTCCGGAGTAGCAGTCTTTCCTGTACCGATAGCCCAAACCGGTTCGTAAGCCAAGATAACCTTACCGAAGTCTTCAGCAGACAAAGAGAATACAGAAGCCAACTGAGCTTCTACAACTTCGTTCTGCTTGTTAGCTTCACGCTCTTCCAATACTTCACCGATACAGAAGATAGGCTTCAAGTTGTTAGCCAAAGCCAATTTAACTTTTTCTGCCAGGATTTCAACTGTTTCGTGATAGTAAGCACGACGTTCTGAGTGACCCAAGATAACATACTGAGCACCTGTAGAAGCTACCATTTCAGCTGAAACTTCACCAGTATATGCACCTGAAACCTTGTCAGCGCAGTTTTCTGCACCTACACCGATGATAGAACTGTCAACAATCGGAGTAACAGAAGCCAAATGAATGAACGGAGTACAGATAATTACGTCGCAGTTTGGTTTGTCTGCTGTCAATACTTCATTCAATTCTTTAGCCAAAGCAATACCTTCCTGCAGGTTCTTGTTCATTTTCCAGTTACCTGCTACAATGTTTTTTCTCATTTCTATTTTATTTTTAAAGGGTTAATAGATAACTTTTATATTATTCAGCTGTTTTTGTTTCCTCCCGTTCTGTGTCTTCACGCCGTTTCTTACGGACCGCCTTGATCCGCAACCAGATCAAGTCGAGCAAAGTGAAGAACAGCAACGGACATACGAACCATGCCACCAGTTCAACAACTTTATGAGTCACTGTCTTCCGGTTCACTTGCCCGATATCCAACTTATCCAGGGCATCGTGCAACTGATACTCATCAGGAATCTGCGAAGCGCTCCATTTATTGACCACTACACCTTGCTGCAACAGTATCACTCCCGGATTGGAACGTACCATGGTCTTCAGCGTGATTTCATCCATCAAAGCAAACGGATATTCGGCACCTGTATTCTCCTGCCAGAAAGCAATATCCTGATCTCCGGATGCAGTCAGGCACAAAAAGCGGTAACCATGTATCACACTATAGTCATACAATTCGTTAATCAAATCCATCGCGCCCTCATCGGCCTGTCTCAACCAAGGAGCTACCAACAGGAAGGTATAGCTTTCGTCATCCAATATCTCATCCGTCAAATCACTACCATCTTCCTGCGATACGATTGTAAAGTCATGGATGGGCGGTTCGTATCCCTTTTCCTTCAGGATTGTCTTGGAATCGATAAATTTCCACGTAGAATCCGAAGGAAAATTATCGATTGTAAATTCTTTCTGTACTCCATCCTTCTCGTAAATGAAACGGGTTTCATACACCGGTGGTTTCTTTCCTTCCGGTATTTCCATACCTTGACGGATATCTGCTCCGATGTAATACGGACGGAAATCCAATATCGGCAGATGAGTCAGGCAATACAACGAAAAGAACAAAATGGAACCAATGGTGTACAAGCCAATCAGCCAATCCACCTTATCGGTCACGAATTTGACAAGCCGTCTGTTCCATCGGTAAGCACTGACCGCAGCAATCAACAGAATTACATTCTTACCGAAAGTCTCCCAGTTTGTCAAAATCACCGCATCGCCGAAACAGCCGCAATCGGAAATCGGATTATCAAGCGCCAGCCACAATGTCAGCGGGGTCATGAAACACATACACAGAAGGACCAGTATACTGGACACCCTACGCCGGATACCGAACAACAGATAAATACCCATCGTAAATTCAAAAGCTCCCATAGCCATCGAACCGATGTACGGTATCAATGTATCTTTCCACTCCGGTAATCCCCAGGCTTCCAGATAATCCTGCAATTTATAGACTGTTCCCAACGGGTCGTTCGCCTTCACAAAACCAGAAAACAGGAAGACTGCAGCCAACACAAATCGGCATACATTCGCCCATATTCCTATAGCCTTATAAACGAATCTGTTATTCGCCAAATTCCAATTTGATAAGCCCGAAAACTGCATAGTTAATCATATCCATGTAATTGGCATCCACTCCTTCCGAAACCAAAGTTTCTCCACCCAAGGATTCAATCTGTTTCGTCCGGTATATCTTCATCAAAATCAAATCTGTATACGAAGTTATACGCATGCTACGCCAAGCCTCATCGTAATCGTGATTTTTCATCAACATCAGTTCCAACGCCTGGTTGGCATACTTATCGTACAGTTCCACCGCCTTCTTCTCTCCCAAATCATCCTTATCGGCACAGCCCAGTTCCAACTGAATCAAACCGATAATACCATAATTCACAATGGCAATAAATTCAGGACGTATACCTTCATCCACCAACGCAACACCTTTGATTTCAATACTTCGGATACGGTTTGCCTTAATGAAAATCTGGTCGGTTACTGACGAAGGACGCATAATCCGCCACGCAGCCCCATAGTCATGAAGCTTCTTGACGAACAGATCCCGACAAATTGCTATGACATGCTCAAACTGTTGTTTTGTATCTTCCATCTTCTCTCTGAATAGATGGCAAAGTTACTTTTTTTCAGCGAAGTGCCCAATAAAAAAGGCGGAAAAGTAGTACACTTTCCGCCCTTTATGAAGAATCTTTTAAAGAATTATGAACATCTCAACACTTGTCCTATACGCAGAACCGTATTACGCTTGATTCCGTTCATCTTGCACAGACGGTCGATAGGAACGTGATAGATACGGGAAATACGTCCCAACGTATCACCTTTACGAATCTTGTGATATCTGATTGAATTCCCAGCCTGCTTCTGTGAAGTCGCCTTATCCTTCGAAGATACAGACTCTGCCTTAGCCTCCTTCAAGGCTACATCCAGACGCTTACGCTGGTAATCATAACGGTTAGCCCCTCTTACAAAGAGGTAATTGTCGGCTACAATATCTTGTTTCGGGAAATCGAACAGGAATTCCGGATTAATGACCTCGCCCAAGAAGCGAGTCTCAAAATGAAGGTGCGAACCGGTAGAACGGCCTGTATTTCCTCCCAAACCGATGGGGTCGCCGGCCTTAACGTATTCGTCTTCTTTTACAATCTGTTTGGATAGATGCCCGTAGATAGTTTCCAATCCGTTATCGTGACGGATAACAACGTATTTTCCATAACCGCGGCGTTCATATTTCACCATCCGGACTCTTCCGTCGAACGCTGCGCGAATCGTATCTCCGATGTACACCTTGATATCCAGTCCATTGTGCATTCTCCGCCACCGCGGTCCGCATTTGGATGTAATCTGTGTATGAGTGGTCGGCATACAGAATCCCGTCAAATCAATCCGGAAGCTATCTGGTACATTTACCGTATTTCCATAGGCGTGTACCCGTTCGTTGCTCCAGTTCGGATAAAGGGAATAAGCCGGATAGACCGATTTTTCTGCCTTAATCTGACGAATCAAGGCCAATGAATCAACTGCTTTTAATTTTCTGTCGATAGGTGCCTGGCGGGCGAGCAAATCCTGTCCAGAGACATTCACACTTACCAAAGCCAGTGCAGCTAACGCTACGGTTCTAATACATTTTAAAATCATTACGTTTATAATATTTTTCAGCAGGTATAGACACAGACAAGGAAACCTCAGGAAACAGTGTCTGCTATGAGAATACCATCACCGGTTTGAAACAATTCAACTTTAAGGAACCGTTTGCAACGTCTGGTTTGCAAACGTTGAGCCAAAATTACATTTTTCTTTTCAGACAGCCAAAGGGAATTAACCTTTTTTATGCATTTTACAACATTTTTCCTTGCGAGCCTATTTTTCACAAAATCAAGCAGTAAAATGAATGTTCTGTCATAAAAAACGGCACCTTACCTTTCAGAAAATTCATAAGATACCGGCTTCGGTTTCCGAATCATCTTTATTCCGATTCACCGGATCGGATAAAGCGTCCGTTTTCCCACACATACCGCAACGGTTTCCGGATAAGATATGCCTGTAAATTGGCAGAAGTTGCCTTATCCAAATAATCAGGAGTAGTATATCGGAACAAAAGAGTCCGGTTATCGGCTGAAAGACGAGCTTCCTGGAGACTGATATCAGTATGGGTACGCAGATTCTGTAACGAATCAGCCTGGACTTTATTGGCCGGTGTACGGAAGAAAAGGGAATCGGCCGGCAAGTCAATGAAACGGGAGGCCTCCAACGGTTTCCAGTCCGTATCATAGAACCTGACCTTACTATCGGAAACCGGAGCCTGATAAGTCTGAACAACACAGATGACTTTCAAAGAGTCTTTCAACGGCAACAGTTTCATCTCCATCGAACTGACCGATGTCATCTTCAGATACAGATAATCGTCTGTCAGTTCGGTCATTTCGGATGTCTTACCAAAGCGGTTACGTACCTCCGCTTTCATCTTACTGGCCAGAAAATCACCGAAATCCTCCCGATTCACCTTGGTCAACAACGGAACCAACGTATCGGGCATGGCAACAAACAGTTCTTTCATATTCTGTGCCTGCAAAGAAATACTTACAAACAGGCTTATCAATAAAATCAATCGTTTCATTTTATTCTGCTTAATCGGGGCCAAAGATACACAATAAATTTTTCCTGACCAGTTTATTGGGAAGATTTAAGAAATAGACTGCAGCTGCACGACAGACTAATCCCGCCAAGCTTCTCAGGAATTGCTTTTACGCTTCAGGAAATCTGTCGGACTTTCACCGAAATACTCCTTGTAACACTTCGTAAAATAAGAAGGTGATGTAAAACCGACCTCATAAGTCACTTCCGATATACTCTTCTCGGAAGAAGCCAGCAATGAAGCAGCTTTTTTCAGACGGGCAATACGCAAAAGTTCATTGGGAGAATAACCGGTCAACGCTTTGGTTTTCCGATAAAGCTGTACACGTCCTAATCCCAGCCTGGCTCCCAAATCTTCTACACTCACTTCCGAGTTTCCCAGTTCCTCTTCTATCAGCTGGCGCAATTTGCTGATAAACCCTTGGTCCACCTGATTCAGCCCTTCTTTCTGTACGGCAGGTTTGTCTGCAAAGAAATTCTGTACCCTCCGATGGTTCTCCAACAGGTTATGTAAACGTACTTTCAACAAATTGGCCGAGAATGGCTTGGAAATATAGGAATCGGCTCCACATTCATACCCCTTGATTTTCTGTTCCTCCAAGGTATAGGCAGTAAGCATCAGAACGGGTATGTGTGAGGTCTGCAGTTCCGATTTCAGAATCCGGCAACATTCCAAACCGTCCATGACCGGCATCATCACATCACAAACGATGACATCGGGAACATGTTTGGTAGCCTGCTGCACCCCTTCTTGTCCGTTCGCCGCTTCCAGTATATTGTACTCCCCGGATAAAAGCGCCCGGATATATTGACGGACATCCGCATTGTCTTCGATAACCAGTACGGTTTCTTTCTCTTTATCCGGTGTGTGGGCATCCTCTTCGTATGTGATATGAACTTCTGACTGGTCGGCCGCCAAAACCGCCCCTTCCTTCAGGTTATTCAGCAGATTGGCACGTTTCTCCTGAGGATTCAAAACCCCTTCCTGTTCCGACGGTAAGTCAATGATAAAAGTCGTACCCTTATGTTCCTTACTGTCTACCCGTATCTTCCCGTGATGCATCTCCACAAAAGCCTTTACCAAAGCCAGTCCGATACCGGAACCGGAATCATGCACATCCACCTGATAAAAACTTTCGAAGATATGGGCCAACTGTTCTTCAGGCATGCCGATTCCCGTATCGGCAACTTCCAGACGAATCCAGGGTTTCTCATCTTTCCGGAAAGCAGACAAGCGTACGGCTATTTCTCCATTGTCGGCCGTAAACTTGAAGGCATTCGACAACAGGTTGTAAGTGATGCGTTCCATCATCTCCGGATCGGCTACCACATCATACAGTTTTCCATTCGCCTCTTCCTGTACATCTACTGTAAAATGTATATGCTTACGATATGAAAGCGTACGAAAGGCTTCTGTCCAGTCTTTCAAACCTTGGGCCAGATTAAAGGAACTGAGATGCAGTTCCAGTTTTCCATTTTCGAATTTCCGGAAGTCCAAGGTCTGATTAATCAGTCTCAACAATACCGTCACATTCTTTTCTATCAAGTCCAACAGATAACGGTCATTCTTGCTCAATGAAGCCGACTGCTTCAATTGTTCCACCGGATCGGCAATCAACGTCAGCGGAGTGCGGAAATCATGAGAAACACTGGTAAAGAAAGCCAGCTTGGCATGAGTCACCTCCTCCAGTTTCCGGGAAAGTTCAATCAACTGGTCACGCTGTTCCTCCAACTGTGTTTTCCGGGCTGAAAGTTCAGCATTCATTCGTTTTTTAGTCCAGAAAGCCCGGACAACAAAGACAAGCAGCACACACACCAATATCAGAATCACAACACAGGCCAGCAGGAACATCCGCTGAGAAGAATAGCGCAGTAGAAAATCATCCAGCTGCTTATCCAACAGTTCTATTTTTCCATCCAACGTTTCGATATGCTGAGTTTGCATCAGCATGATACGGGCATTTTCCCGATTAACCAACGCAGTAGACAACAGATTAACCCGTTTATATGGCTTGTGCTGAAGAATCTGCATAGCTACCTGCATAACACAGTCACCACCTGTAGGATAAATGAACGTTGCATCAAAAAGTCCGTCGGAAACCAGCTCTACCCCATGTCCCTTTCCTGGTAAGGCATCTACACCGACAAATAACATATCCTTACTGCGGTTTCTTCTGACAGCCACATTACGTGCTCCAACTCCCATCCGGTCGTTTTGGGCAAAAACAAGGTTAATCTCCGGATAACAAGTCAATACGGAATCAAAGACCTGTTCGGCATCCTGAAGTCTCCATCCGGCATCTACTGTAGCCAACAAATTAACATGTCCTGATTCGGTCAAGGCTTCTTTCAGTCCCCGATGACGCTCCATAGCCGGGCTGGAATCGCTCAACCCTGTCAGTTCCACCACATTTCCTTGACCTCCCAGTCGGTTGACAATGTATTGTCCTATCTCGTACCCCATTTCATAATTGTCTGCTCCTACATAAGCAGTATAAGACTCCGAATCAATTTTCCGGTCTACCAGTACCACCGGTATTCCTTTCTGATATATCTTTTCAATGACCGGAGTAATGGCAGACACCTCATTCGGAGCTACAACCAGCAAATCCACTCCATCATTGACCAACGTTTCAATATCTTTAATCTGTTGTTGACTGTCATCGTGAGCCGATTTGAATTCTAACGACACCCCCGGATAGAACAAGGCTTCCCGTTCTATTTCCCTATTCAATTGAGTCCGCCACGCATCATCACTACATTGAGAGACTCCGATACGCCAAACAGACTGCTCTGATTCACAAGCGGAAAACGACAGGCACAGAAACAAACCCAGAAAAAACAGAATAAAAATTTTATGCTTCATAGGAGAGGTTTAAAGTAACACAAAAGTAATCGATAAGCTTTAATCTAGCAAGCAAGCTCTATTTTTTATTTGTATTTTGACAGGGAGACAAAAAAGAATACTGACAATTACACAGATTTGCGTCGGAGAAGAATATTGATTTTCAATATCCTTTTTAAAATAAGTTCTGATATTTTCAAAGATATCCGAAAGAAAGAGGGTCGGAATTGTATCCTGACAATCCAGACCCTCACCAACAATCTTCTCTCTCTAACTTAAAAACACTTTATTTCATACGTTCCTTCAGATAATCCGGAATGACCGGCATAGCACCATTTTGCGTACAGACGAATGCCGATACTTCTACAGCCAGACGATGTGCCTCTGTAATAGGCATACCTTTCAGCAAGGCAGCAACGAAAGTCGCAGTAAACGAATCACCGGCACCCACCGTATCGGCAACCTCCACCTTCGGAGTTTCCACAAATGATACATTTCCCGGAGTAAACACATAACTGCCGTTCACACCACAAGTCAGAATCAACATCTTCAGATTATACTTGGCCAACAGAATCCAGCACTTGTCTTGTAAGTCAATTCCCGGATAGCCAAACATACGGCTTACCGTAACCAATTCTTCATCGTTAATTTTCAAGACATTACATCTTTTAAACGAATTACACAGAATCTCCTTGGTATAGAATCCCTGACGAAGATTTATATCAAAGACCTTCAAAGTATTTCCTTCCGGCATCGCATCCAGGAATTTATTGATTGTTTCACGAGATACGACACTCCGCTGCGCCAACGATCCGAAACAAACAGCAGAAGTCTGCTTAGCCAATCCTTCCAACGCTGAAGTATAAGGGATATTGTCCCAAGCTACACCTTCTTTAATATCATAACATGGAATGCCTTCTGCATCCAGTTCTACCTGCACGGTACCTGTCGGATAAGGTACCCGTTCAATCATGCTGTAAAGCTTCTTCTCATAAAAATTCTCCAGAATTTCTGTACCCAGCTTATCCTCTCCTACTGCACTGACTGTCCGTCCGTCAAGACCAAATTGAGACACATGATACGCAAAATTAGCCGGAGCTCCACCGATTTTCTTTCCTTCCGGAAGCACATCCCACAGTGCTTCACCAATTCCTACTACGATTGTATTATTCATATTATTAATGTTTGATTTTTAAGGTATAAAAAAGTAAATAAACAACTCCTACAGTCATTACGCCAACAGCGCCGTCCTGCCCCATGGCATCGCTGGCAAATCCCATCAGCAACGGAAATACCGTACCGCCGAAAAGTCCCATAATCATCAGACCGGAAATCTCGTTCTTCTTCTCTGGCAATGAGAGTAATGCCTGCGAGAAGACAATGGAGAAGACATTCGAATTACCGAATCCAATCAGCGCGATGGCTGTATAGATGACATACTGCGCATCTGAGACGAAAAGCAGTACCATGGCAACCAACATACAGATGACACTGATGATGAAGAACAGCTTCGAAGAAATCTTCTGCAGAATAATAGAGCCTGAAAAACAACCGATGGTACGGAAAATAAAATACAGGCTGGTAGCAAAAGAGGCCTCATCCAACGTCATACCCAGACGCTCCATCAGAATCTTGGGAGCAGTGGTGTTAGTACCCACATCGATACCGACATGACACATGATACCCAGGAAACAGAGGATAATGAAAGGATTACCCAACAGCTTCAGACAATCCACAAAACCGGAAGCCTTGTCAGGCTTCTCCTCTTCGATAGGAGTAGCCCCCAACCACAAGATGGCAAGGATGGCAATGACCATGTAAATGGGGAACAGTACACGCCAACCCAGACCGAACTGAGGAATGGCACAAGTAGCTCCCCACATGGCGATATACGGGGCCAGGAAAGAAGCGATGGCTTTCACAAACTGACCGAAAGTCAATGAACTGGCCAGCTTGTCACCGGAAATGATATTACTCAACAACGGATTCAGGGAAGTCTGCATCAGTGCGTTACCTATACCCAATAAAGAGAAGGAACACAACATCAGCCCGTAGCTGTCACCGAAAATGGGCAGAAGCAAAGACACAAAAGTAACTACCAGACTCAGAAGTACCGTTTTCTTACGCCCGATACGGTTCATCAGTATACCGGTAGGTACGGAAAAAATCGGCTTTTTCAAATCCGCCTTCACATAGTTCGAAGCAATTCCCACCAGATCAACAAATCCCATGGCAAAGAAACAGAGCATTACCGGGAAAAGTTTCGCATATTTCAATTGATTGTTTGACATTTAAATTCGTTTTAAAAAACAATAATACACATAAGATTACAGATTCGCATTCTATCACGATGCATACAATAAAGAATTACTGCAGTTTATAAACGGTCAGTGACTTCACCGTAAACTTGCCTGTACCGGAATCAAACACCATCCGATTGTAAGGAGCAGACGGGAAAACCAGATTGGTCATGGCAAATTTGCCATCCTCTCCAAAGGCTTCCACACTGGAGCGGTCAACAAACAGACGTAACCGGATATCACCTTTTGTATCCTCAACGGGAGCAACGGTCAAGGCCGGAAAATCCTTGCTGAAACTTACCTCTCCACTTTCACTACGGTCCATTGCAAACTGTTTACGCAACACATCGTAATACATGGTTACCTTTTCCCCGTTATCATTCAGCAGACTGAAAGTGATTTTAGACGCACCCGCATTATTCAGAGTCATTTCTATTTCATAAGCTCCCTCGTTGGACGGAAGCAAGCTTTTCACTTCGTATGGACCTGAAACACTGAATGAAGGAACACTAATTTTCTCTGTACGTGCTTTTTTGATTTCAGCAGATGGCGTACTCTTCAAATACAGTTCTTCTCCCAGTCTATAAAGAGTCAGATCACGGGCTATTGTATTCGCACTCCGATACTGCCGGGTAGGTACATTGTTAGCGTATTGCCAATTGCTCATCCATCCTAAAGCGATACAACGTCCTTCGGGAGCATTGCTCCAAGTTACCGTAGCGTAATTATCTTTTCCCCAATCCAACCATTTGGTCTGAGTCGGCGATTCATTCACAAATACTTTTCCATCGAACGAACCGACAAAGTACTGCGCTGCACTTCCACCGAAAGGACCACCAGGATTCAAGTTACAAATCAAGACCCATTTCTTTTGCTTGGTACCTTCTATCTGTACTTCTACCAAGTCCGGACATTCCCAAACACCACCGTGAGCCCCTTGCATGGCACCGAATTCACTCTCCTTCTTCCATTCCTTCAAATTGACAGAAGAATAGATTTCCATGTGCTGACCTACAGCCAGCATCATCACCCAATGCTTGCCCGGTGCATACCAGAACACTTTCGGGTCGCGGAAATCACGTTCCGTAGAGGTAAGTATCGGATTATGCTCATATTTGGTAAAGGTCTTTCCGTTGTCCAGGCTATAGGCCATGCTCTGCGACTGCACGTCTCCCCACGGAGATGGTTTGGCAGAAGTATAGAAAGCGATAACGGCATCCTTACCGAAACCGGCTGTGTTCTCCTTATCCACCACACACGAACCGCTGAAAATAGCTCCCCAGGCATCCGGTGCAAGAGCGACACCTTCATAGTTCCAATGCGTCAGGTCTGTACTGGTAGAGTGTCCCCAGTGCATGTTTCCCCACATCGAACCGTACGGATTATACTGGAAATACAAGTGATACACGCCATCCTTGTAGAACATACCGTTCGGGTCGTTCATCCAGCCGTAAGCAGGTGTATGATGATAAACCGGACGGAATTTCTCCTTGTTTGTCATGTCGAACGAATCAGACATTTTAAGTTCTTTCCAGCAAAGTGAAGATTCCGGCAAGCCCTGTATATCAATGGAAATATGCTGCCCCTTATAAGCTGATAAAGACAGTGGGAAATAATAATCCACTCTTTCACGAGCAAGGCGGACATTCATATAAGTTCCTTCCTGCTTATTATTTTTGATAATACCTATTTTACTTTCTGGAGCATTTTCTTGAATCGGAAGGAGCAGATATTGTTCTGAGACATTCAAGGAAACAAGATTTTGTTCGTTCGCCATATGACGAATTGTAAACAAAGAGTCGGCCTGTACTGAAGCAGTCATCCCCAAAAGCATCCCTAAAAATGCTGTTTTTATTGTATAAGTATATTTTTTCATAGCAACCTGTTTTTAATGTTTTTCATTAGTTTGCCTATGCCTTCCCATCAGACAGGAAGGCAGGCAAAACTAGAAAATTATTCATATCCCTTATTTTGTGTATAAAGACCTGGAATATAAAACATCTGGTTATAAGGAATCGGGAAGTACTCGTTCTTACCGGCAGTAAAATGAGCATCCTTATAATATTGTCCATAAGGCTGACCTTCATACACATCATTCTGTTCACTCAAGAAATAAGCATTCAATGTCTCAGAAGCAATACCCCAACGACGCAAATCAAAGAAACGTCCATTTTCCATAGCCAGTTCCAATCGGCGTTCCCAACGCAGGCATTTACGAGCAACTTCCTTTGATGTGAAATATCCTGACGGATAAAGAGCGATTTCACACTGATCTTTAGCGTAACTGATATGTTTGTCAATAGACATTGCAGCACGATTACGAATATCGTTGATAATATCCAATGCTTCCGGTAGTCTGTTCAGTTCAATCAAAGCTTCTGCGCGCATCAACATAACATCTGTATAACGGAATACATAGTCATTCATTGCAAAAGCCTGCCAGGAGCCATTATAAGTTTCACCTTTTGAACGCTGCGGAACTTCCTTCAAAGAAGTATAATATCCGTAAGTGTTCGGATTACGTGAATTGGCTGTAGTCATTGTATACTGAGCTTCATATTTGTAAGGGAAAGTAGGCATACCTACAGTGTGGAACAAACGTGGGTCCCACTTCTGGCTGTCTGGGTTTCCATTGATCGGATAATCAATTTCGTTATTATAATCATCAAACATAGGAAGACCATCGCGTGTCTTGAAGGCATTGACCAGATTCTGTGACGGTTTATGGAAGTCCCAACCGCAAGACCACATCTGCCAGCATCCGTTCAGTGTATTCGACCAGTTGGCACGTCCATAAGTTGTATTATCACTCTGATAATCTGAACACTGTACAGCAAAAACAGATTCCTTGCTGTTCTTGTATTCCGGCAGGAAGATATCTCCATAATCTTCCAAATAGCCATAACCAGAAGCAACAACATCCTCAGTATAATCTACCACTTTCTGCATATACTCGGTATTGATATGTTCTTCGCCTGTAGTAGCTTCATATCCATCACCCCAAGCCAATGTCAGATAACATTTTGCCAGATATGCGGCAGCAGCAATTTTGTTAGCTCTACCATCTTCGCCTGGACCTTTAACAGGCAATGTTTCATAAGCAGCCTGGAAATCGTCGATTACTTTTTGGAACAACTGTTCGTAAGTCAAGGCAGTATTGCTGACCTGCTCATACTCATTGTTTTCTACCACACGTTCGTCAATCCATGGAACCTGACGGAAAACTGTCATAAGTTTGAAATAGAAATGCGCACGCAGGAAACGTACTTCGGCAACACGCTGTGCCTTTACATCTGCACCAAGTGCATCGCCATTACGTTCCAATGAAAGTAATGCACGGTTACAACGTGAAACAGCTACATACAGACGATACCACAATTCGTCCATCTCACCTGGAGTAGTAGAAGTAAGAGTTGTCCAAATATCGAAAGCATGGTAACCTGTATCGGTAGTACCAGAACCACCCTTCAAACAGTCATCTGAACTTACATCACCGTAAGGGAACAGATTGAACGGATAAGTATACCAGCAGTCACCCAACATAGCATACGCAGCATTAACCATTTTTTCAGGTTCAGAAAAAGCTTTATCTTCATCAACCACAGCAGTCGGTGTGTAATCCAAGAAATCTTCACAGCTTGACAATGACAATCCTAATGTACAAGCAGCCAGTAATATATATTTTTTCATCATAATTATTATTTTTATTAGAAACCTATCTGTAAACCAAATGAAACGGAAGTAGCAATCGGATAGTTCCAGTTCGGGTTTTCAGGGTCCGGACAAGTCAATCCTTTACTCTTTATTGTCAGCAGATTCTGTCCTGATACATAAACCCGGGCACTTGACATCTTGAATTTAGACAAGAATGAAGTAGGTACTGTATAACCAAACTGCAGGTTACGTAATTTCAGATAAGAACCATTTTCTACATAATAGCTTGAAGCTCTACCTTCATCAGCTGTATTATTAGTAGTCAAAGCCGGGATAGTAGATTCTGTATTATTGGTATTCCATGCACCCAGCAAACGGTTACCTTTGTTTGAACCAGCATCGGTAATGCTCCAGAAGTCTGTCTGAGCTTTCTGGTTGTTATATACATCCTGGTCGTATACTCCCTGCCAGAACATAGTCATATCGAAGCTCTTGTAAGTCAATGAAACATTAAGGCCATAAGAGAAAGCAGGAACCGGGTTGTAGATCCAATCCTGGTCATCGGCAGTAATGATTCCGTTTCCATCCAAATCTGCATATTTCAATCCACCGACACGTGCATTAGCCTGTCCGGAAGCATCAACTTCAGCCTGGTTCTGGAAAAGACCTTCTACAATATATCCAACAGAAGAACCATAAGGCATACCGGATTCTACCAGATTCTCTTTAGAAGTATGTGCATATGATCCAGTAGTCGTAGAAGGAAGATAAGTCACCTTATTCCGGAAAAAGTCAGCATTTGCCGTTACATCCAGTCCTAATCCACAAGCAAAAGATTTACGATACCCTAAACTGAATTCCATACCCCAGTTGCGCAAAGAAGGACCATTCTGCCAAGAGGCACCACCTTCACCGATTGCGCCCAAGTATGCCGGATTAATCAACATATCATCTACATCCTTCACATAAGCATCGATTGTACCATACAAACTGTTGTTCAGCAAGTTGAAGTCTGTACCAATGTTATACTGAGTAGCTGATTCCCATTTCAGATTAGGATTAGCAAGCTGTGTAGCACGATATCCTGAAGGGAAAGTTCCAGAGCCTTGCAACAACAAGTCGTATGCTGTAGAAGTCACACGGTCCAATCCATAATCTACAACATAAAGTCCGAACTGTGCATTATTATCAATAGCCTGGTTACCAGTCTGTCCCCAAGACAATCTGACCTTCCAGTCATCCATCCATTCTTTTTCGAGCAATTTAGAAATACGGAAACCCAATGTAGCTGCCGGGAAAGTACCCCAACGGTGACCTTTACCGAAACGAGAAGAACCATCACGACGAATAGTAAATGAAGCCAGAATCAAATCATCGTAGTTGTAATCAATTTTACCAAAGAAAGAAGCCAGTCTGTAACCAACCTTCGCACCGGTATTTTTCATAACACCAGTAGCGGCATTCGGCCACATGTAATCTACATCTTCCAATGCATAACCTTCAGAGTATGCAGAAAAATCAACTAAGCTTTGCTTGGAAAGTTCAGCACCCAACAGAACATTAAAGTCGTGCTTGCTAGCAATATTGAAATTATAATTGATAGTGTTTGACCATGTCCAGTTTACTTCATTTCTATGAGACAACGTAGTTTTAGCGATGTCATTGTTCACAATATCTGAATGGTATGTATGGTTCATGGAGTTGATGAACGAGTTATAAACATCCAAACCGAAATTGGAACGGAATACGAATCCTTTGAAAGGTTTGATATCTACATATCCGTTACCGAACAAACGCCAATAGTTCAAATGATTGTCTTTGTTGTGATACAATTCACGCAACGGATTCTGACGGTCACTCATACCTCCAACAGGACCTGAGAAAGTAGTACCGTCTTCTTCGTATACCGGAACAATCGGAGCCATCTTCAAAGCATTCTCCATCGGAGCGCAATCAGCCTGGCTTGTATAAGTCAATGTGAAGTTTTCACCGATAGTGATGTATTTGTTTACATTGTACATTGAGTTCATACGGGCAGAGATATTCTGAAAATCTGTATATTTCAAGATACCGTTATTCTTTTTATAACCCAAAGAGAACATCGTAGAATGCTTGTCATTTGCATGAGACAAAGATAAGTCATAATTCTGAGAGAATCCCACTCTTGAGATTTCGTCCAACCAGTCTGTATCTGAATAACGCATTGTCTTCTTGCTGTTGATAAATCCGTCATACAAACCGTTTACTGTATAATCTACATACTGGTTTGTGCTAGGATTCCATACTGTAATCGGTGTTCCAGAAGCAGCATTCAGATTTAAACCATAATTGTTGGCATAAGCTACAGGATCCAATCCGTCATTCAAAGCAGCCTGAGCCATCGCTGTAGCATATTCAGACGAATTACATACTTTCATCAAAGATTGAGAAGAATAGAACTGAGCAGTCAGGTTTGTAGAAAAATCTACTTTTACTTTATCAGCCTTTTTCCCTTTCTTCGTAGTAATGATAACAACACCATTCGAAGCACGAGAACCATAGATAGATGCTGAAGCGGCATCCTTCAATACTTGCATGCTCTCAATATCATTTGTATTTAAAGAATTAAGAGCCATGTTTGTCGGCACTCCATCGATTACATAAAGCGGATCCTGAGAAGAATTGAAAGAACCGATACCACGGATACGTACTGTAGCTGTTCCACTCGGAGAACCATTTGCAGTAATGGTCATACCTGCTACTTTACCCTATAAAGCTCGCATAGGATCCGGATCTGAATTTGTTTTCAATGATTCTGTGGAAACGACAGCTACCGAACCTGTCAAATCGGCTTTACGCTGAGTGGTATAACCGGTTACTACCACTTCCTGAAGTACCTCAGAATCCTCTTCCAACAAAACCTTCAGAACTCCTTGCGCCTTTAAGGTCTGGGATTTAAAACCCACATAAGAAATAACGATTTCTGAACCTTGATTGACTGACAGAACGAATTTTCCGTCGAAATCGGTAATTGTACCATTCGTTGTACCTTTTTCAAGAACTGTTGCCCCGATAATAGGCTCTCCGTCAGATTTGGAAATCACAGTTCCTTCTACCTGCAAACTCTGCGCTTGCATTACCATACACACCATTGCAAACAGGAGTGTAAAAAAGAATGCTCTTTTTTTGCTTTCCATCGCATTAAGATTTAGTTAAACATTGATTAATCATTTCTCCATACGCCGTTCAAAACGGTACTGCAAAGGTATCATCCGGCAACTCAAAGATATGTAAAAAATGTTTCTTTATCGAGCAATCTTGTTGCATGAAACATTTTTACTAGAGAAAGTAACATTTTTACAAATTTTCCATAAAACGGCAGGATTTAAATATCAATAAATTAATATATCCGCACAGATTCCTCCATTCTTTATAAAACAAAGCCTTAAATGCTGATTAAAAAGATTTTAAATATAAAGCTACTACCCCAAAATGAACAATAAGAAACATGCATTCATCAAAATCAATTCTATAAACCACGTCGGCGTTTATATAAACTACGTCGGCATTTATATAAACCCCGACGTGGTTTATAAAAACGCCGACGGAATCTATAGATTATATCCACATGAATTGAAAATATCACCTATCACACCTATCTTTTTAAAATAATACCGTCAGTTTCCACCTATATATCCGGACAGCGAACTAAAAATATACGGCGTACGACAGAAAAGCCTAAATACAAGAAGGGTCGGAATTGCTTCCAGACAACCCCGACCCTTGCTGATAAATAACGATTCAGCTCATTTCATACGTTCCTTCAGATAATCCGGAATAACCGGCATAGCACCATTCTGCGTACAGACGAATGCCGAAACATCTACCGCCAGACGATGTGCCTCTGTAATAGACATACCTTTCAGCAAGGCAGCAACGAAAGTTGCAGTAAACGAATCACCGGCACCCACCGTATCGGCAACCTCCACCTTCGGAGTCTCTACAAACGATACCTTACCCGGAGTAAATACATAACTGCCGTTCACGCCACAAGTCAGAATCAGCATCTTCAGGTTATACTTGGCCAGCAGAATCCAGCACTTGTCCTGTAGGTCAATACCCGGATAACCGAACATACGGCTTACCGTAACCAGTTCCTCGTCATTAATCTTCAGGATGTTGCACTTCTGGAACGAGTTACACAGAATTTCTTTGGTATAGAAACCCTGACGGAGATTCACATCGAATATCTTCAATGTCTCGTCGGTAACAGGCATGGCATCCAGAAAGCGGTTGATGGTTTCACGGGACACGACGCTACGCTGCGCCAAGGAACCGAAGCAGACCGCCCGGGTACAACGAGCCAGACCTTCCAAAGCATTAGTATAAGGAATATTATCCCAGGCTACCCCCTCTTTGATGTCATAACAAGGGACACCCTCACTATCCAGTTCCACCTGTACCGTACCTGTCGGATAAGGCACCTGTTCAATCATACAGTTCAGTTTCTTTTCGCGGAAATTGTCCAGTATCTCCGACCCCAGTTTGTCTTCACCTACTGCACTGACTACACGGCTCGGAAGTCCAAACTGAGAAACATGATAAGCAAAATTAGCCGGAGCTCCACCGATTTTCTTTCCTTCCGGAAGCACATCCCACAGTGCTTCACCCATTCCTACTACCATTTCATTCATGTGATTCATATGATCAGTGTTTAATTTTCAAGGTATAAAAAAGTAAATAAACAACTCCTACAGTCATTACGCCAACAGCGCCGTCCTGTCCCATGGCATCGCTGGCAAAACCCATCAGCAACGGGAAGACCGTACCGCCGAAAAGTCCCATAATCATCAGGCCGGAAATCTCGTTCTTCTTCTCAGGCAATGAAAGCAATGCCTGTGAGAAAACAATGGAGAAGACATTCGAATTACCGAAACCTATCAGCGCAATAGCCGTATAGATGACATACTGGGCATCGGAAACAAACAGCAAAACCATAGCGGCCAACATACAGATGACACTGATGATGAAGAACAGCCTCGAAGAAACTTTCTGTAGAATAATGGCACCAGAGAAACAACCGATGGTACGGAAAATAAAGTACATGCTGGTAGCGAATGAAGCCTCATCCAACGTCATGCCCAGACGCTCCATCAGAATCTTAGGGGCAGTGGTATTCGTACCTACGTCGATACCGACATGACACATGATACCCAGGAAACAAAGAATGATGAAAGGATTTCCCAACAACTTCAGACAATCCACAAAACCGGAAGCCTTGTCGGGTTTCTCTTCTTCGATCGGAGTCGCACTCAACCACAGGATAGCCAGAATGGCAATGACCATGTAAATAGGGAACAGTACACGCCAGCCCAATCCTAACTGAGGGATGGTACAGGTAGCTCCCCACATGGCAATATAGGGTGCCAGGAAAGAAGCGATGGCTTTCACAAACTGACCGAAAGTCAATGAACTGGCCAGCTTGTCACCGGAAATGATATTACTCAGCAACGGATTCAGGGAAGTCTGCATCAGTGCGTTACCTATACCCAATAAAGAGAAAGAACACAACATCAGCCCGTAGCTGTCACCGAAAATGGGCAGAAGCAAAGACACAAAAGTAACTATCAGACTCAGAAGTACCGTTTTCTTACGCCCGATACGGTTCATCAGTATACCGGTAGGTACGGAAAAAATCAAAAACCAGAAAAATACCAGTGACGGAAAAATATTTGCCTGTGAATCACTCAGGTTCAGATCCGCTTTCACATAGTTCGAAGCAATTCCCACCAGATCAACAAATCCCATGGCAAAAAAGCAGAGCATCACAGGAATCAGCTTCGCATAAAAGGAAGTTGTTTTACTCATAAATAATCTTGGATAAAAAGATAATAAATTAGAAATGGGCCTCACAGAGCGACTTCCGTCCTGCGAAGCCCATACCTGTAAAAGTGACTAAATCAATTATAACCCTAATTTATAGATTTTCATGTTCTCAACCTTGGCTGTGCCACCTTCTGTATAGAAACGAAGACTGTTATATGGCTGAGTAGGGAAAATCAGATTGGTCATGGCAATACGGCCACCGTCTACAAAGATTTCAACCGAACACTTGTCTACAAAGATATCCAGATGATAGGTCTTACCTTCGCAAAGCGAAAGCGGAGCCCATGTACCCAATGCAAAATCATTCTGATAATTGATGGAATTAACTTTTCTTCCGTCATGATTCTCAATGGCATGAGGTTCTGATTTTTCACCGAAAGCAGTCAGACCGCTTTCTGTACGATCCATAACCAATCTCTTGTTCTTCAGATCCAGATAAATCTTGGATCTCTCACCTTTGGCATTATAAAGTTCCAGACCTGCCAGCTGTGAATTACCCGGTACGATATCCATTTCCAATTCGTATGCACCCTCATTGTTCGGAACAATCTCATCGATAACGACTTCATCTTTCACATCCATATTGTCTACAGACCGACTCTCCTTACGCAAAGCCTGTGTTTCTTTCACAGCGTTGGCAGCCATGTAGATTTGTCCGTCTTTGGTGTACAGAGACAATTCGCGAGGCAGAGCGTTCGCACCACGATACTGACGGATAGGAGTAACGTTTGCATACTGCCAGTTACTCATCCAAGGTACAGCGATAATCCGGTCACCGGTATTAGAGAAGCAAACTGTAGCATAATGATCTTTACCGAAATCGAGCCATTTGGTAACTTCAGGTTTAGTATCACATTTGAATTCCTTACCATCGAAATCACCTACAAAATACTCTGTAGCACTTCCACCGAACGGACAACCCGGGTTGATATTCACAATCATCACCCATTTCTTGTTGTTCGGGTCACCGTCTACCGGCAATTGGATGAAATCCGGACATTCGAACTGATTAGGCTGTACACCGTAGCCCTGACCGAACTGACTCAGATATTCCCAATCCTTCAGGTTGGTAGACGAATAGAAACGCATGTTCTTGTCGGCAGAAACAATCATATACCACTTCTGTGCCGGTTCATACCAGAACACTTTCGGATCCCGGAAATCCTTCAATCCGTCAAACGGAGTCAGAATAGGATTCTTTTCATATTTTGTATAAGTACGTCCGTTATCAGTACTATAAGCCATACACTGAATCTGTCCGTGTTCATCGCTAGCCGATGTATAGAAAGCTATCATAGCATCTTTTCCATAACCGGCACTGTTGTTATGGTCTATTACAGTACTTCCAGAGAAGATATGTCCCAGTGTATCTCGGGCAATAGCCGGCTTCAGGTGTTCCCAATGAACCAGATCCTTGCTGACTGAATGTCCCCAATGCATATTTCCCCAACGGGAACCATAAGGATTATATTGGAAATACAAATGATATTCTCCATCCTTGTATACCAAACCGTTAGCATCATTCATCCATCCGTAAGAAGGTGTATGATGATAAACAGGACGATAATAATCAGTATTTTTTGTATCGAATGTATCGGCCAACTGAATATGATCCCAACAAATGGCTTTAGCTCCTACTTTTCCGATCGTAACAGTAGCCTCCTTGGCTCCCTGAGGCAACTCGAACGGCACATAATATTCAATACTGTCTACAGCCAGACGAACATCCATCGCCATGTCTGCAGGACTGCCGGTGTCCAGTTTCACTTTTCCTTCAGTACTTGATTCCTGAATCGGCAGAATCAGATATTTGGTAGGTTTAGTTATGTGTACAATGGTAAGGGTATCACCCTGATGCTCTAAACTAATGGCACTCTTCTGTGGCTGACAAGCGGTAAACCCTGAAACTGCAGCCAAAACCAATGTAAGGTTAACGAATTTCTTTTTCATGGTTATCATATTTTAGACATTTAAATATACTGTTTTTTAAGTATCCATATCCGGACGGCGACAAGTATTTGTCGCCTATCCGTATATTAAAAACAATCTTTTACCTTAATCCTGAAATACCCGATTACTTAAAACTTCAAACTAGCGCTAAATTCTACTGTGAACGGACGTATATAGCTACCGGCCATCACGGTTCCGGCATACTTACTTGCTTCATCTTTGGTTACCAATTCTGCACCTGCAATACTACCCTTTGCACCTGTCTGGTTCAAGAAGTTCACTACAGTACAGCCCAATGAAAGTTGTTTGTTTACCTGCCAATTCAGACCTCCGAAGGTTTCCCAGCGTCCGTTGAAATAATAGGCATCATTGATATTAGCATATGTCTTGCTGAAATAACGGAAACTTGTCCAGATTTTCAAATCCTTGGTAATCATATAACTCGGATCGATTTCTACAATCACCTGCGGGATTTCCGCTACGATATTACCTGTAGCGTTGATTTTGCCTACATAGCCATCAGAGAATTCTACAGAAGTCTCATACTTCTTGTAAGTCGGTTTCTGATAAGTGAAGAGGAAGTGTAAATCAAAACCTTTAAACGGATGTGCTACCACGTCAGTGGTCCATCCCAAAGTCTGTATATCGTATGTCAGCGGAGCAGCCATAATCTCAGTTTGTCCGGCAGCCGTCTTATGCTGCAGATTCAACGTAGAGTTATTGTTTGTCTTCGAAATATAAGAGAAAAGAGAAGTCAAACTCAACCAGCTGTTATTAAAATAGATACCTGCACGTCCCAGAGGTACAGAAATCTTGTCTGTATTCGGTAAAGTTGCCGGTGCAAAATTTTCCAGTTTCGGATGCTGGGTAATGTAAGTAAAGTCTCCGGTAAATCCGAACTCCTTGTTCAGTTTATAAGTAGCCGACGCGGTCAACGCATAATTCAGCCAGTCATAGCTGAAAGGAGTCGGTGCAATCTGGGTACCGTCAGGTGCGGTAGCGCCCAAATAGTAGTTGGAAAAACGTCCTACGTAATTACCGTCAGCATTCAAGACTGCCGCATTATCACCTCGCAATGCCTGATATTCCAAACGTGCCCCATAATAAAGATTGAACTTATCAGTAATATTCCAGTCATGAGTAAAGTAAACTGCCAACTTGTTTTCATGTCCTTTATAATATTCCGAGGCATTCTTGTTAAAATCGTAATAATAGCCGTTTTCTCCGTATGTACGGTCTGCGTAAGTCTGATAATCTGCATTATACAAGCGAACAGGGTAACCACCGTCTGTCGGGACCGACTGGTCATACATGGTGGTAGCCGAACTGTAATCAATATCATAATACCATTCATTCACCCCTAATCTCCAAGTGCTGTTCCCTACAGAACGTGACAATTCTGTTGTAAACATGAACGAATCAATAAATCCCCTGTTCAGACAAGACATACGGCTCTGCACATATTCTCCTGTATATGGCTTCATGCCACCGTCAGCATCTTCATACATATAATTGATACCGGCCTCATTCTTATCGAGCGACATCGGAGTCTGGTAAACACAAGAACCGGTAGAATGGTCGTACTTCATTATAGCCTTCCAATTCAAGCCATTATCCCATGTATAATTATTCATCAAAGTAAATTCACTGCCTTTATTCTGAACTGCATCATACAGACTGGTCTTTTTCAATTCACCTGTACGCATATCCCGATAAATCATTTCATTGTCTACCGGCAAATAAGAAGTAGTACCAAGTGAAAAATCGCCGAACTCCCTTACACTACCATCTCCTACGTATACAAACGGAGCAGACTGAGTAGCATACATATACACCGGATGGCTGTTACTGTAGTGATACATGGCAGTAAGTTCACCCCGATTCTGATTATATCGCTTAGTCAAGGCAAATTTGTAAATCTGAGTACGGTCTTGGAAAGGAGTAGATTTAATCTTGAAAGTACCCGGGTCAAAGTCCTGATAAATGCTTCCGCTATAAAACCAGTCTTTTCCCATACCTCCATTCAGATTCAATGAGAATTCCTGCATTCCAAAATGATTACTCTTATAATTAAGTGTACCGTTAAAACCTTTTTCTCCCAATTGTGTAAAAGAATTTACCGCATAACCGATATTACCGGTAGTAATGGCCGTTTCAGAAATCTTCAACAATCCTACATGGCTCAAGCTTGCATCAGCACGCCACAATGAATTTACACTGTGAGGATTGGTAGCATACGTAACAGGAATACCGTTCTCAAGTACATTCACATCGGCTGAAGGTAGTCCAATCTGGATTTCACGAGGACCATTGGCACTGGCTGCATTCAACATGACATTACGGTTTCCCTCTTCTTTAGAAGGATTGGCTACCTGTGTAGAATCTTGTTGTTGTGCAAAAGCTCCCATACATGCACATGCCAAAAGGAAGACAACAGCACTTATACGCTTTTCCTGTTGATTCAATCTTGCATTCATAGCATTAATATAAATCATTAATAGTTGGTTTTTGAATTTCTCGTGAAGCAAAAATAGAGACTTATTCCATCAGCCTCTTGCATAAATGTTACTTGACCTATCACTTTTGATACCAAGGAGACCGGAAGTAGATGAAAGCAGGACAACAGACAGTTATTTACCATAATCTTCAGGTATAAGATATATACTTTAGTCTACTACACTATATAAATCATCTATCTGATAATCTACAACTTATCCATATAACAAACTGCAAAATATCTACTTTATAAAGATTTTCCATTTATAAATTCCCTCAAAAAGAAAGTAGATATCAGAACTGTAGTTTTACTCTCATTTGAATGGCTGAAAACGCTCAAAAGGGTATAAAAAATTCGTCGGGAAAGTAAAGGGCTTTCCCGACGAATTCATCTTAGACAGAGAACCACTGTTCCACATCTGTATTTCTACCGGATTCATATCAAAAAAATCATTCCGACCTCCGGCTTTCCTCAGCAAAAATCAAGGAAACGGCCTCGATTCCTCACTTGTTTCCTAATGCTTCTTTCCGCTTTCCACTGGTAAAAATCAAATAAATTCCTAACAGGATTAACGGAAGACTAAGCCACTGCCCGATGTTCAATGTCATACCTACTTCCTGAGCTACCTGTGGATTCTTCATAAACTCTAATCCGAAACGGGCACCGAAGAAAATAATCAATGACACACCGGTTATCAAACCAACATGCTTCTGTAATCCATAGAACCGGTACATCACCCACGAAGTGACACCCGCTACCAGACAGTACAACATTTCATAAATCTGGGTAGGATGGCAAGGTAAAGACTCACCGTTAGCATTATATAATTGCTGCCACTCCCGTGAACGGACAAACTCGAATCCCCAAGGTAATGTGGTAGGATAACCGAAGATTTCCGAATTCATCAGATTACCGAAACGAATACACATACAGACTACGGCTACAGCCGGTATCATCCGGTCGAACAGCCACCAGACGCTCTTGCGCGTCACCTTATAAGAATAGATAACCAAAGCCAGAATCAGGGCAAACACACCGCCGTGACTGGCCAGACCACCGTTCCAGATTTTCAGAATCTCCAGCGGATGGGCACCATAATAGCTCCATTCATAGAACAGACAATGCCCCAGGCGGGCACCGATGACACTGCTGACAATGCAATATACAAACAATTTATCCACCCATTTATCGGGATGTCCTTCTTTCTTGAACAGATTGGCTACCATGTTATAAGCCAAAATGAAGCCAATACCCCACATCAAACCGTACCAGCGGATTTCCCGGGGGCCCAAATGAAACAAAACGGGATCGACATCCCAGACAATACTTCCTATCATAGTCTTTTATTTTTTATACGCAAAGAAACAAAAAAAATTGCTACCCTTGAAAAATACTTCTATTTAATCAGGAAAAGGTACTCAATTTATGAATATATACCTTCCTGAAACAATACGGGCCAGATGGAAACGCCCATCCGGCCCGTAGAAATGCTGTTGTTACAGATTATTTTTCGGAAGTCAGTTCTAAAGTAGCCTTCTGTAAACCTTTTGCGGTAGCTTCCAGCGTAATGGAACCTGGCTCTTCACTGGTCTGCACAATGGCAGTCATCATCCCATAGAATACTTTCATTTTCGGTTCCTGGAAAGATTCCAACGATGCCGGATTACCATTGGCGCCCGCACGGTAAATTCCTTTACCTTTCACTTTGAATGAAATTTGGTTATCGGCCATTGGACAGAGATTACCATCCTTATCAACCACACGCACTGTTACAAACGACAAGTCCTTACCGTCGGCCTTCAGTTGGGTGCGGTCCGGTATCAGCTCAATATGATGAGGTTTACCAGCTGTATGGATTTCCTTTTCAGCTACGGCCTTACCATCTTTGTCGTAAGCTACTACTTTTACAGTCCCTGGTTCATACTTGGTATCCATCCACATCAGGCGGTAACGTTTCTGGCGTTTGAAAGTAGCCAATGACAACGAGTCACCGCTGTTTTCTACTGTCACAGACAAATCCTTCGTACGTTTGCCCTGACTTTTTCCATTAATGAACAGTTCGGCAGAAGGATAGTTGGTATAGACGAAAATCGGTGTCACTTCACCTTCACGTCCTTCCCAAGTCCAATGCGGAAGAATATGCAAGGTCTCGGCTTCCTTATTCCAGTGACTGCGATACAAATAGTAACGGTCTTTCGGCAGGCCGGCCAAATCGATGATACCAAACAAAGAAGAATGACTAGGCCAATCGGAATAATATGGTGTCGGTTCACCCAGATAATCGAATCCAGTCCATACAAACTCGCCGATACAATACGGCAAATCTTCATGCTGAATGAAATCATCTTCCGGCAGATTGGACCAGCCACAATGTTCAACATCGTATGATGAAGCCTGATGGTCATCGTATTTCTGCATGGAACGACGTTCTACCGGGAATTTATAAACTCCACGTGAACTGATAGTAGAAGCGGTTTCACTTCCCAAAATGATTTCCTGCGGAAGTTTCGTATAATTCTCTATATATTTATGCGGACGGTAATTGAATCCCGGTACATCCATCACAGCAGCCATGTTGTTGTTGACTACTGCATCCGGAGCATCCATACCTTGAGTGACAGGACGGGTCGGATCCTCACGATGACAGATATCCTGCAACATACGGGTCAGCTTCGGACCTTGTTTACCACTCCACTGATCAGGAACTTCATTACCGATACACCACATTACCACACTCGGGTTATTACGGAAATGATGTAACAGATTCACCAGGTCCTTTTCCACCCAATCATCGAAATTCTTATGGTAACCGTTTTCTACTTTGGCCGTCTTCCATTCATCAAACGATTCAGCCATAACCATCATACCCATTTCGTCACACAGGTTCACCAGTTCCGTAGACGGCATGTTGTGTGAGGTACGGATGGCATTACAACCCATATCCTTCAGAATACGGATCTGACGGCGCAAGGCAGCTTCATTGGTAGCCGCTCCCAACGGACCCAAGTCGTGATGATTACATACACCTTTGAACTGAACACGTTCTCCGTTCAGGAAGAAACCTTTTCCCGGAATCACTTCGATGGAACGGATGCCAAAACGGGTTTCATATTCATCTTTCAGAGTTTCCCCTTCATAGATTTTCGATACGGCTGTATATAAAGAAGGTGTATCGACCGACCATAACTGTGGCTGGTTGATATCAAACTGCTGCTCGAACCTGTTTCCAACTCCTTCATGGAATACTCCCTGCTGAGTCTGAGTAGCCACTACCTTCCCTGACGGATCTTTGATATCAGTCACAATGCGATAATCGGCTATCGATTTTCCAGCAGGCACATCCAACGAAGTCTTCAATACAGCCTGAGCATACTCTTTGTTCACTACCGGAGTTGTCAGTTGAGTGCCCCAAACAGGGACATGGGCATCTTCCGTTACAATCAAACGGATATTCCGATAAAGTCCGGCTCCAGGATACCAACGGGAAGATTCTGTCTCATTTTCCAGACGAACCGCCAATGTATTGGTTCCTTCCGCATGCAGATAAGGAGTTGCGTCTACGGCAAATGCATTATAGCCGTTCGGCCAGTAACATGCTTCTTTACCATTGATATATACACGTGCATGACTCATCGCACCGTCGAAAAGCAATACACACTGTTTACCTTTCGCATAATTAGGTACTGTAAAGTTCAACCGATACCAGCCGACTCCTACAAAAGGTAAACCTCCTGTACGGCCGGCATGCTCCATATCTTCTTTTTGACCGTCTTGAGTGATAGCCGTAAGCTGTTTGTCATTGTTGATACTGAACGGTCCGTAAATAGCCCAGTCGTGAGGTACAGTCACAGACTGCCATTTAGTGTCATTGAGCTGTTCATTACTGAATGTAGCCTGATCCTCGCGAGTAAACTTCCATCCCTTTTCCAACAACTGTTCTACACGCACCTGAGCACCGAGCATCATCGGAAATGCCAATGAGAAAAAGAATAAACTCTTCAGTCTGTAGTTCATCATAGCCTCTCAATTAAGATTAATAATGGTCTTGTTTATAAATAAATTAAATAACTATAGTAAACTTATAAAAAGTTATCAATGCAAGATAGGCATTTAATTAGTAATGCTTAATAACGAAAGCATATTATTAACATATATATTTATCATTTCATATTCATTAGTACTTTAATTCACATAAATAAAATAAGGTCTATAGAAAATGACTTAAGCATTTTTCTACAGACCTTACTGTATATTTTACCAATACGGATACCGATAAATCCCCATTAAACCAGATGGGCAATCAGCTCTTCCCGGTCACCAGCCAATAAATCGATAACTGGAATTTCAATCATGGTATAACATCCCGGTTGCTGTTTCATAGAAGCACGAGCTACACATACCAATACCTGTGCCGTCAATGCCGGATTATTGATTTTCATATCAAATTCAAACAACTGATTGTGAGTTTTTCCAGAAACACCTTTACGTACCAGATTTACGCCATGGCCAACATCATTCAAATCGTCTACACAAGGAACCTGAATAACGTGAGTTTCATCATTTACAAAATAAGCATCAGACTTAATGGCAGCCTCTACAGTCTTGAAATCAGCTCCTTCTTCCAGTTCTACATATACCATACGGCGATGAATACCTGTGCCTACCGGAATAGTCATAGACAAAGCATCCTTCACACCAGCAATGGCACGTACTGCAACAGAATGTCCCATGCTACGGCCTGGACCAAAATTAGTGTATGTAATACCCTTCGGAGCAATAGCCTCCAACAAAGTACGGACTACAGAATCACTTCCCGGATCCCAACCGGCCGAAATGATAGATACAGCCTTATGTTCTTTAGCTGTTTCATCCAACGAACGACGCAAAGATGTAATCTGTGTATGGATGTCGAAGCTGTCTACTGTATTGATACCCAATGCCAGAATTTCTTTAGCATATTTCTCTACGCTACGGGTTGGAGTCGCCAAAATGGCTACATCTACATCCTTCAATTCTTTAATATCCTTTACTACCTGATAATCAGCCAACTCAGCAGGTTTATCGGCATCACCGTTCCGACGAACGATACCTGCTACTTCAAAGTCGGGAGCAGCTTCCAGCGCCTCCAATGTAAATTTACCGATATTTCCGTATCCTACTACGGCAGCTCTAATTTTCTTCATACGTTTTAAGTTATTGTTTGAGTTGAAAATCAAGGAATCTCCTTGACCCGACAAAGTTACAGAATTAGACTCATTCCAAAAAAGAATCATGCAACAAAATAGCAAAAAACAGCATTTGTTGAAGAAGATTAATTATTTTTGCTTACATTTTTCATCTACCCAATAACTATGATAGAATATATAAAAGGTGAACTGACAGAATTGACTCCAGCCATGGCAGTAGTAGAATGCCATGGAATAGGATACGGCATCAACGTATCACTGAACACGTATTCAGCCATCCAAGGCAAAAAAGACATCAAACTCTATATCGTAGAAGCCATCCGCGAAGATGCTCACATCTTGTACGGTTTTTCCACCAAGCAGGAACGGGAACTTTTCCTGCTCCTCATCAGTGTATCCGGAATCGGAGGAAATACCGCCCGGATGATTCTCTCGGCCCTCAGCCCTTCGGAACTTTGTAACGTCATCAGTAGCGGAAACGACAAACTGTTGAAGACCGTCAAAGGTATCGGTCTGAAAACCGCCCAACGCATTATTGTCGATTTGAAAGACAAGATAGGAACAACCGGTATTGAAGCTTCCGATATACTGGTTTCCCCTGCCACTCACGCCCATAGCGAAGTTTACGAAGAAGCTATCGCAGCACTGACTATGCTGGGCTTTGCACAAGTTCCTTCACAAAAAGTAGTTTCTGCTATCTTGAAAGAAGAACCCGAAGCTGCAGTTGAAAAAGTTATTAAATTGGCATTGAAACGGCTCTGAATCTCCTAAACGCCCCCTTTTTAAAATTCTATTGTGTCATTTCTATGATTTTCTTTAGAAAAGTAGAAATCCATATCCACTTTACTCCAAAGTCCGCCTCTCGATTCATACGTCGAAAGACGGACTTTTCCACGCTACAATCTCTATTTTTTCCTTATAGAAATAACTTTCTTCTCGTTCTTTGAAATCTTACAGCTGTTTATCCAATAATCTTTCGAAACTGTACATAATCCTACAAATTTCATTAATAATCCCTATAGCAATAGACATTTTCATTATAAACAGGGTTTAATATAGACAAGTTCACCGTTTAAAAGAGGCATTAGTTTCATATTGATACTTAACGCGGATAAAATATTTCATTTTATAAGAAAACAAACAGGAAACCAAACGAGTTGTAACAACAGAAGAGATGCAACAAAAAAGAATATCATAAAAAGCCGTTCTAAAGAATCATTTTGACCTATTTTCTGTATTTTTGCAAAATCGACAATAGAAATAAAACAATATAACATACAAAAGGTAAGCAAATACAATGAAAGAGAATCTTTTTATCAATCCAACGTCTGTTTATCCTACACAGCACGGCCCGTCAGCCGAAGGTCTTTATAGCCCCGAAAACGAGCACGATGCCTGCGGTGTAGGTATGATTGTAGACATCCACGGAAACAAGTCACACGAATTGGTAGACCAAGCGCTTCGGGTACTGGAAAACATGAAACATCGTGGTGCAGAAGGAGCCGATAACAAGACAGGTGACGGAGCAGGTATCATGCTGCAGATTCCGCATGAATTCATTCTATTACAAGGCATCCCGGTACCCGAGAAGGGAAAATATGGAACCGGACTGATTTTCTTACCCAAAGACGAGGAAGAACAGAAACACATCCTGAGTATCCTCATCGAGGAAGTAGAACGTGAAGGATTGACATTGATGCATCTGCGTAATGTACCGGTCAACTCTTCTATTCTGGGTAAAGACGCTCTGGCCACCGAACCGGATATCAAGCAGGTATTCATCACCGGAGCCAGCGATACAGCCAACCTGGAACGTACGCTATATATCATCCGCAAACGGATAGAAAAACGCATCCAGCACAAAGATTTTTACATTGTTTCGCTTTCCAGCAAGAACATTGTATATAAAGGTATGCTGTCCTCCATGCAGGTACGTGAATATTTTCCGGACCTGACACAACCTTATTTCACCAGCGGACTGGCTGTAGTACACTCGCGTTTCAGTACAAATACCTTCCCTACTTGGAGCTTGGCACAACCGTTTCGTCTGCTGGCTCACAACGGTGAAATCAATACCATCCGTGGTAACCGTGCCTGGATGGAAGCCCGCGAAAGTGTACTTTCCACCCCTGCATTAGGGAACATCAAGGATATCCGACCAATTATCCAGCCCAATATGAGCGACAGCGCTTCGCTTGATAATGTACTGGAATTTTTTGTAATGTCCGGTCTGAGCCTGCCACATGCCATGGCCATGCTGGTACCGGAATCCTTCAACGACAAGAATCCTATCAGTGAAGACCTGAAAGCCTTTTATGAGTACCACTCCATTCTGATGGAACCATGGGATGGGCCGGCAGCCCTGTTGTTCAGTGACGGACGGTATGCCGGTGGTATGCTCGACCGTAACGGACTGCGTCCTGCCCGCTACCTGATTACCAAGAACGACATAATGGTAGTTGCCAGTGAAGCGGGAGTCATCAGCTTCGAACCGGGAGACATTAAAGAAAAAGGGCGTCTGCAACCAGGTAAAATTCTGTTAGTCGATACCCAGGAAGGAAAAATCTATTATGATGGCGAATTGAAGGAACAGTTGGCCACAGCCAAACCGTATCGTCAATGGTTGTCTGCCAACCGTATTGAACTTGATACCTTGCGTAGCGGACGTAAAGTACAGAATAAGGTAGAGAATCACGACCGGATGCTTCGTACATTCGGATTTACCCGCGAGGACATTGAACGGACCATTACTCCGATGTGCAACAACGGTTCCGAACCTACGGCTTCCATGGGTAACGACACCCCGCTGGCCGTTTTGTCTGATAAGCCGCAACTGCTGTTCAATTATTTCCGTCAACAATTCGCCCAAGTAACAAATCCGGCCATTGACCCGATTCGCGAAGAGCTGGTCATGTCACTCACTGAATACATCGGTGCGGTAGGTATGAATATCCTGGTACCGAACGAGAGCCACTGCAAAATGGTTCGTCTGCCTCATCCGGTTTTAAACAATACGCAACTGGATATCCTGTGTAACATCCGGTACAAAGGATTCAACACCGTGAAACTCCCGATGCTGTTTGAGGTCGGCAGAGGAAAAGTCGGTCTACAGGATGCCCTGAACCAATTATGCAAGAAAGCCGAAGAATCGGTGAACGACGGAGTAAACTACATCATCCTGTCCGATAGAGGCATCGATGCCGAACATGCCGCCATCCCTTCATTATTGGCTGTCAGTGCTGTGCATCATCACCTGATTTCCGTACAGAAACGTGTACAGACTGCCTTGATTGTAGAAAGCGGCGAAATCCGTGAAGTGATGCATGCCGCTCTATTGTTAGGCTACGGTGCCAGCGCCATCTGTCCATACATGGTCTTCTCTATTTTGGACGACCTGGTAGCGAAAGGCGACATACAGATGAATTACGAAACAGCCGAGAAAAACTACATCAAAGCTATTCGGAAAGGATTATATAAGATAATGAGTAAAATGGGTATCAGTACCATTCGCTCGTACCGGGGTGCCAAGATTTTCGAAGCAGTCGGTCTGAGCGAGGAGCTGCTGAATGCCTATTTCGGGACCAGCACTTCCTCTATCGGCGGTATCCGTCTGGAAGAAATAGCCAAAGACTACATCGCTTTCCACGATGCCGGTTTCACTCCCAAGGAGATGTCTGATCTGCTGCCTAACATCGGCCAGTTCTCTTATCGGAAAGACGGTGAAAAGCATGCATGGAATCCGGAAACCATCGCTGCCCTACAACTGGCTACCCGTCTGGGCAGTTACAAGAAGTTCAAGGAGTTCACTCATCTGGTAGACGATAAAGAATCGCCTATTTTCCTTCGTGACTTCTTCCGCTTCAAACGAAATCCGATTCCCATCGACCAGGTAGAACCGGTAGAGAACATTGTGAAGCATTTCGTCACCGGTGCCATGTCATTCGGAGCCATCAGCAAGGAAGCACACGAAGCACTGGCACTGGCCATGAATAAACTGGACTCCCGCAGCAACACCGGCGAAGGTGGAGAAGATTCTGATCGCTTCCATGAAACATTCGACGGTATTTCCCTGTCCAGCAAAACCAAACAGATTGCCTCCGGACGATTTGGAGTAACAACCGAATATCTGGTAAATGCGGAAGAAATACAGATTAAGGTAGCACAAGGCGCAAAACCGGGAGAAGGAGGACAATTGCCGGGCTTCAAGGTAAACGAAATCATCGCCAAGACCCGCCACTCCATTCCGGGTATCTCACTGATTTCACCGCCGCCTCACCATGATATCTACTCCATTGAAGATTTGGCGCAATTGATCTTTGACTTAAAGAACGTAAACCCCAAAGCGAAAATCAGCGTGAAACTGGTAGCGGAGAGCGGTGTAGGCACCATTGCTGCCGGTGTAGCCAAAGCGAAAGCCGATCTGATTGTCATATCAGGTGCCGAAGGCGGTACAGGAGCTTCTCCGGCTTCTTCCATGCGATATGCCGGCATCTCTCCGGAAATCGGGCTGAGCGAAACTCAACAGACACTGGTACTAAACGGTCTGCGCGGACAAGTACGCCTACAAACCGACGGACAGATAAAAACCGGTCACGACATTATCAGCATGGCCCTGTTGGGAGCCGAGGAATTCGGTTTCGGAACGACTGTCCTGATTGTACTGGGATGTGTCATGATGCGTAAATGTCATACCAACACATGTCCGGTGGGGGTAGCTACTCAAGACCCGCAATTGCGAGAACATTTCCGCGGACATTACCAATATGTAGTGAACTACTTCCAGTTCCTGGCTCAGGAAGTCCGAGAATACCTGGCCGAAATGGGATTCACCCGTCTGGAAGATATCGTGGGACGCACTGATCTGATTGAGCTGAAACCTCAACAACCAGGGACGAAAGCCTCTCTGCTTGATTTCAGCCGCATGCTGCATAAAGTAGACAGCAAAGCTGCGATCCACAACGTAACAGACCAGATACATGAAATCAGCCAGGTGAAGGATGTAGCCATGATAGCAGCCTGTCAGGAAGCCTTGGAAAACGGTAAGGAAGTATCGTTAGAATATGCCATCGCCAATACAGACCGTTCCGTAGGAGCCATGTTATCCGGAGCTGTTGCCGCCAAGTACGGAAATGCCGGATTACCGGAACAGACCATTAACGTGAAGTTCAAAGGATCTGCCGGACAGAGTTTCGGTGCATTCCTGGCTCATGGTATCAGTTTCAGACTGGAAGGTGAAGCCAATGACTATTTAGGAAAAGGATTGAGTGGTGGACGCATTTCCGTACAACCTCCGGTCCGTTCCAACTTCGAAGCAGAGAAAAATACAATTGCAGGAAACACCTTGTTATACGGTGCTACTAGTGGAGAAGTATATATCAACGGTCGGGTAGGCGAACGATTCTCTGTACGTAACTCAGGCGCTATCGCCGTTGTAGAAGGAGTAGGTGACCATTGTTGTGAATATATGACAGGAGGCCGTGTAGTCGTATTGGGAGAAACCGGACGAAACTTCGCTGCCGGTATGAGTGGCGGTGTAGCTTATGTCTGGGACAAGAACCATAACTTCGATTATTTCTGCAATATGGAAATGGTAGAACTTTCCTTGCTGGAAGACAGTACTGCACGCAAGGAACTGCACGAACTGATTCGTCAACACTATCTCTACACCGGTTCTCAACTGGCCCGTACTATGCTCGACAACTGGAACCGCTACATTGATGAGTTTATCCAGGTAACTCCGATTGAATACAAGCGCGTACTGGCCGAAGAACAGATGCGGAAACTACAACAGAAGATTGCCGAAGTACAGAGAGATTATTAATTATAACCAATAGAAAATAAGCATTATGGGAAATCCCAAAGCATTCCTTACTATACCGCGCCAGGAGGCAGGATACCGCCCGGTGCACGACCGCATCGCCGATTTTGGTGAAGTGGAACAGACGCTGAACGTCAGCGATCGCAGACTACAGGCTTCGCGTTGCATGGACTGTGGCGTACCTTTCTGCCACTGGGCCTGTCCGCTAGGCAACCGTCCGCCAGAGTTTCAGGACGCAGTTTTCCGCGGACGCTGGAAAGAAGCCTACGAGATATTGAGTCAGACCAACGATTTTCCTGAATTTACCGGACGTATCTGCCCTGCCCTCTGTGAAAAATCGTGTGTACTGAAACTAAGTATGGACGCTCCTGTCACTATCCGTGAAGATGAGTGTGCAGTCATCGAAACAGCCTTTCAGGAAGGTTATGTACAACCCCGTCAGTACGAACGAAACGGAAAGAAAGTAGCAGTCATCGGTTCCGGTCCTACCGGGCTGGCTGCTGCTAATCAGCTGAATCAGAAAGGCTACGAAGTTACCGTTTTCGAGAAACAGGAATATGTAGGCGGATTATTGAGATTCGGCATTCCAAATTTCAAGCTGCAAAAAGGCATCATTAATCGTCGTATCCAGGTCATGGAAACTGAAGGTATCGTTTTCCAAACGAACGCTGACATTGACCTGAATCACCTGCCGGAAGGATTTGACGCTTACTGTATCTGCACAGGAACTCCTGAAGCCCGCGACCTGAAGATTCCAGGACGTGACCTGAAAGGAATTCATTTCGCCATGGAAATGCTTGCCCAGCAAAACCGGGTATTGGCCGGACAGACATTCAGCAAAGAAGAACGAATCAGTGCCAAAGGCAAACATGTATTGGTCATTGGGGGTGGAGATACGGGAAGCGACTGCATCGGTACCAGCAACCGTCAGGGAGCTGTCAGTGTCACTCAGATAGAAATCATGCCCAAACCGCCGGTTGGTCAAAATCCGGCAACACCGTGGCCACAATGGCCCGTAGTACTGAAAACCAGTTCCAGTCATGAAGAAGGCTGCGAACGCCGTTGGAGCCTCACTTCCAATCAGTTCATTGGAGAAAACGGACATGTTACCGGTGTAGAAGTGGAAGAGGTAGAATGGGTACCGAATCCTGAAGGCGGACGTCCCATCATGAGACCTACCGGTAAGAAAGAAATTCTGAAAGCGGATCTCGTCCTGCTGGCCATGGGATTTCTGAAACCCGAACATCCTGCCTATGCCGAGAACGTGTTCCTGGCCGGTGATGCAGCTACAGGAGCCAGTCTGGTAGTGAAGTGTATTGCCGGTGGACGTAAAGCCGCCGCAGATATTGATGCCTACCTGACCGGCAAATAATTGCCAACCGGCTGCTCTCATATTGTCCCGACTCCGGCCGGGACAAACTACATACAAATTACAACAACTTTTAAACGATACAACTATGTGTGGAATAGCAGCGATATTCAAGATAAAAGAACAAACTCAGGAATTACGTAAGAAAGCTTTGGAAATGGCCAAGAAAATTCGCCACCGTGGTCCCGACTGGAGCGGTATCTATTGCGGAGGCTCAGCTATCCTGGTCCATGAACGACTCTCGATTGTCGACCCTCAAAGCGGAGGACAACCCCTGTATTCTCCAGACAAGAAACAGATTCTGGCTGTCAACGGGGAAATCTACAACCACCGGGAAATCCGAGAACGCTTTAAAGGACGGTATGAATTCCAGACCGGCAGCGACTGTGAAGTCATTCTGGCTCTTTACCGCGAAAAAGGAACTGATTTTCTGGAAGACCTGAGCGGTATCTTCGCATTTGCCCTCTACGATGAAGAAAAGGATGACTTTTTGATCGCACGAGATCCGATTGGCGTAATTCCTCTCTATATCGGCCGTGATAAGGAAGGCAAAATATACTGTGCCAGCGAACTGAAAGCTTTGGAAGGTTTCTGCGATTCTTATGAACCTTTTCTACCCGGACATTGTTATATAGGCAGCGAAGGTGTGATGAAACGCTGGTATACACGCGACTGGATGAAGTATGACGAATCTCTTCCGGAAACCGTTTCCTCAGAGACATACCAACAAGAGGTTACAGCCGTACACGATGCGCTGGAAGATGCCGTTCGCCGCCAACTGATGAGCGACGTACCTTACGGAGTATTGCTGTCAGGCGGTCTGGACAGTTCGGTCATCTCAGCCATCGCCAAACAGTTCGCTGCCAAACGTATCGAGACAGACGGACAGAAAGAGGCCTGGTGGCCACAACTTCACTCATTTGCCGTCGGCCTGGAAGGCTCACCCGACTTGGCCAAAGCACGTGAAGTAGCCGATTTTATCGGAACCGTCCACCACGAAATCCACTACACCATTCAGGAAGGACTGGATGCTATCCGCGATGTCATCTATTACATCGAAACTTACGATGTCACCACCGTCCGCGCCTCTACCCCTATGTATCTGCTGGCACGTGTTATCAAGAGCATGGGTATCAAGATGGTATTGAGCGGCGAAGGAGCTGATGAAGTATTCGGCGGTTACCTCTACTTCCACAAGGCACCCGATGCACGGGCTTTCCACGAGGAAACTGTACGTAAGCTCTCGAAACTATACCTGTACGACTGTCTCCGCGCCAACAAATCACTTTCCGCCTGGGGAGTAGAAGGACGTGTACCTTTCCTCGATAAGGAATTCCTGGATGTAGCGATGCGTATCCATCCGGCCAGCAAGATGTGTCCGGGCAAGACCATCGAAAAAAAAGTGGTTCGTGAAGCCTTTGCTCACCTGCTTCCAGAGAGCGTCGCCTGGCGACAGAAGGAACAGTTCTCCGACGGTGTAGGATACAGCTGGATTGACACGTTGAAACAGATCACCTCCGAAGCGGTAAGCGATGAACAGATGGCACATGCGGCAGAACGCTTCCCCATCCACACACCGATGAACAAGGAAGAATATTATTACCGCAGCATCTTCGAGGAATATTTCCCGAGCGAAAGCGCTGCGCTGAGTGTACCAAGTGTGCCGAGCGTAGCCTGTTCGACAGCCGAAGCACTGGCCTGGGATGCTTCTTTCCAAGGAAAGAATGAACCGAGCGGCCGTGCTGTAGCCGGCATACACGAAGAAGCTTACGAACAATGAACAACTCAAAAACTAACTTTATATAATGAAAATCCAATTCACCAAAATGCACGGAGCAGGCAACGACTACATTTACGTAAACACGTTGAAGTATCCCGTTGCCAATCCGGAAACACTTTCTATCGCATGGAGCCGCCCACACTTCGGTATCGGCAGCGACGGACTTGTACTGATAGGTCCTTCTGAAAAGGCAGATTTCAGTATGCGCATTTTTAATGCCGACGGTTCGGAAGCTATGATGTGCGGAAACGCCAGCCGTTGCATCGGGAAATACGTATACGAGCACGGACTGAGCCAACACACGGAAATCACGCTGGAAACCCTTTCCGGAATCAAGACACTCCACCTGCATGTAGCTGAAGGGAAAGTCAATACCGTTACCGTAGACATGGAACAGCCGTTGCTGGAAAATAAACAACAGTTGGCAACAGCTTCCGGAAGCATGATGGATGGAGAAATCAAAGCCGACGGACAGACATTCAAAGGAACATTCGTCTGCATGGGAAATCCGCATTTCGTCATCTTCGTGCCCGATGTCATGCAGATTCCTCTCACCGAAATCGGTCCGAAACTGGAACATCATCCCCTCTTTCCGGAACGCTGCAACATTGAGTTCGCTCAAATCCGTGAAGATGGAAGTATCCGTATGCGAGTTTGGGAACGGGGCTCCGGCATCACCCTGGCCTGCGGTACAGGTGCCTGTGCTACTGCCGTAGCCGCTTCGGTTACTGGAAGAACCGGACGCAGCAGTGACATTGAGATGGATGGGGGTACTCTGCATATCGAATGGACGGCAGACAACCGCATTCTCATGACCGGGCCTGCTACCACCGTGTTCGATGGAGAAATAACGATTTAAAAACAACCAAGGAAACAGACTTTTATGGCAATAGTAAACGAAAATTTTTTGAAATTACCAGGTAGTTACCTGTTCTCGGATATCGCAAAGAAAGTGAATGCATTCAAAATTGCTCATCCCGAAGCCAAACTCATCCGTTTGGGTATAGGCGACGTTACCCGTCCGCTTCCCCCTGCTTGCATCGAAGCCATGCATCGTGCGGTAGACGAGATGGCTCACGCTGAGACTTTTCGGGGCTACGGTCCGGAACAGGGGTACGATTTCCTGATTGAAGCCATCATCGCCAACGATTTTGCTCCCCGCGGTGTCCAGTTAAAAGCATCGGAAGTATTCGTCAGTGACGGAGCAAAAAGCGATACCGGTAATATCGGTGATATCTTACAGGGCTGCAACAGCGTAGCCGTAACAGATCCAGTTTATCCGGTTTATATCGACAGCAACGTGATGAGTGGACGTGCCGGCGACTTGCAGGAAGACGGACGCTGGAGCCGTATCACCTACTTGCCGTGTACAGCAGAGAACGGTTTTATTCCGCAGATTCCGGATATACGCATGGATATGGTATACCTGTGCTACCCGAACAATCCGACCGGTACCACTCTGACGAAAGAACAACTGAAGCAATGGGTGGATTACGCCTTGGCCAACGACAGCCTCATCCTTTTCGACGCTGCCTACGAAGCCTTCATCCGTGAAGACAATGTTCCCCACTCCATCTACGAGATAGAAGGCGCCAAGCAATGTGCCATTGAGTTCCGCAGTTTCTCGAAGACTGCCGGATTCACCGGTGTACGTTGTGGGTATACGGTAGTACCGGAAGAAGTCATGGCTCGGACAAGCAACGGCGAACGTGTTTCGCTGAACAGACTGTGGAACCGTCGCCAGTGTACCAAGTTCAACGGGACAAGCTACGTTACCCAGCGAGCTGCCGAAGCCATTTACAGTCCCGAAGGAAAAAAACAGGTAAAGGAGACTATCGATTATTACCTGGAAAACGCACGCATCATGCGCGAAGGTTTCCAGCAAGCCGGCTTTCAGGTATTCGGCGGTGTAAACTCTCCATATCTGTGGCTGAAGACCCCTCAAGACTGCACTTCCTGGCAGTTCTTCGACCGTCTGCTGAACGATGTCCACGTAGTAGGTACACCGGGCGTAGGCTTTGGCCCCAGCGGAGAAGGCTACCTGCGACTCACAGCCTTCGGTAAACGGGAGGATTGCATTGAAGCGATGAAACGTATCGCTAAATGGGCTAAGTAGATTCTTTTTCTATACAATAGTTTTGCGGTAACCTGCCTTCCGAAATGGAGGTGGGTTACCGCTGTTTTCAACGGGACATATTTATCCCTTAGGAATATCATGTCGCAACAAATCACCGCAACGAGATTTTACCTCCTGATAAATATACCGACAATGCTGCTCACTCATCCGAATCTTTATACCCACAGCTATCATATCCATCAAAGTAGGATTTCCTTTGGTGTTGACAAAAGTAGCATGTTCGCCATTATATCCTTCTGTGCATAAAGTCAAATCGTAGGCTGGAGCAAGTTCCCATCTCCATTTTCCCTTTCCAGTCTGTTTACAGATAAAACTGAAATTCTTGCAATGATCACCCTTATTATCTGTCAAGTAATTGAAGATCATCCGACGATACATTTCCTCCACATCAGCAGGATTTTGAGTCAGGAAACCAGTCAATGCCAACAGGTTACTATAATCCAACACCGGATTAGACAATGATATACACAATGTCCGGAGTCAGAGACAGGACACCTACCGGTATACCGTGATAGTTAACAGTCAATTTTTCAATCTTCATCTTGTTTGTACGCTCTTTTCTTGTTACTGTTCTTCCGGATTTGGGTAAGCTCCTCCATCGTATCATATTTCGGTTGCACAAACAGGTTACGGAGTTCTGAAACATATCCCAATGCAATAGCCAGCCCTATCAGATTCTTCAGTGAAATCAATCCCTTCTGTTCAAAACGGACAATATTACTGACAGCTACCCCTGCCTTTGCGGCTACCTCCTCCCGCGTCAGGTTTTTCTCTACTCTCCTACGGCGGAAATCATTGGCAATATCTCGTGAAATATCATCGGGATTATCCAATGTATAGTTATCCAATACCGATAACATATTATCTGTATCTATGGAACTCATAAGAAAACTGTGTATATATTATCAGTTGTAAAGATAAGGATAATTGAGAGATTATCCAAATTATATCCTGCTGATATTACTTTCTTTTAAAAGCTGTTTAAATGACCTTCAAAATCCATTCGACATCACCAGAAACAGGTATATCAAGTTCTTTCTATTCTACAAAAGATTCTCCCGATGATTGGTTTCACGCTTTCACACAAATCCAATAGTTTGAAAAACAAAAGCATACTGTGAAAGATAATATTTCACGGTGAAAGATGATGTTTCCTTTCCATTTTCATTACATGAATTGCGACTGAAGAAGTCAACCTATTTTTGGACAAAACAATATTCCACAACCAATAAGTATCAAAGAGGAATCTCCCTATTCGTTCAAGAAACAGAATGCTTGCATCAGATTCAGGTGCAGGTACCTGCTATTTTTGCAGGAAATCAACAAATTAAACTAAAACGATGAAGAAGATATTGAATTACACAATCGCCATGCTATGTATGTTCATGGCTTTCGGATGCAGTAACGGAGTAAAGGACATGGCTTATTCGTATACAGACCAGATAAGCGGCGATGTAACCGTCATCAGGCTGTTCGAGGAAAAGGGGAAAGTGCTGATAACCAGGTTTTCCGCCTGGGAGATAGAACAGCATCAGGAAGAGCTGTATCTATGTTATGGCAAGATGATGCAGAGGGCTTCATACCAACAGTTGGACGATGTGATAAACATCATGCAACACAATGAAATTACAGACAAGATTATCTTACAGGAAGACGGAGGTTTACGGTATAAAGCCGATGTATACTGGCCGGACAAACGTTTCAAGGATATCAAACCGGTCGGCAAATATGGTGGCAAAGCCTATATCGCCAACTTGTCCGAAGGAAATGGTGCCATCTACCTTGCATTCATCAATGAACGGAAACTGTATTACGTAGTCTTCAATGCCAAAATTAATGAATTTGAGGATGTCAAGTTATGTGATTATGAAATATCCGGAAAGAAGATTCTGGTGAGTGACCTGGATCTGTTTTTCGAAGAAGAAGGCGAAAACTTTCTAATCATGAACACAGGATGGTCTTATGTAACATTCAAGTCCATCGGCGAACTTGACGATTATAAATTGTGGGAAGATGTGCTGTCGGAACTGTAGGATTTACCAACTCCAAGATGGATGTTAGTCTTGCCAACGACACTGAATACTAATTGGGAAGTGAACAGGTATCCACCGGAATATGCAAATATAAGAGCTATGCAAATAATGAAACGTACACAGAACGAAGCTGACACCCGACAGGTCCTCAGCGTAATCGAAGACTACAACACCGCACTTACCTTACTTGACGATTATGACCATCAGTGCATGAAACGTCCGCAAGGCAGCAAAGCTATTTATGTATTGAACTATGAAGAATGCCGCAAGCTGAT
>NZ_KB894648.1:0-71990 GCF_000374585.1 Phocaeicola barnesiae DSM 18169 = JCM 13652 | reverse complement strand
AGTGACGGTAACAAACGTATCGCAGCAACTCTGTTCCTCTATTTTCTGGACAGGAACGGATTTCTCTACGACGAGCATGGCAACAAACGAATAGCCGACTATACCCTGGTTGCTCTTACAATCATGATTGCTGAATCTCGCATCGAAGAGAAAGAAATGATGATTAATATCGTTATGAATTGTATGTGAAATAATCAGCCGTTTCATACCGGAATATGAAAAGAAGGAAGATAAGTCGACAAGTAGGGACGCACGACCCGTGCGTCCTAAATACCGTCATGTATACACGAAGGAGTCACCAGAGTACGGCTATACCCGGAAACCGATTCTCCGAACTTCGTCCTTCCGGTTCAGCAATTCCGAATCACAATGCGCCTTCAAGGCATCAAGGCCCAATGCCTTATCTCCCCAAAGAATGTGGTCGATGGAACGCTTACGGCAGATGTTTTCTATCTGTCCTCCACTGAAATCGTAAGTGGAAGCCAGACTGTCTACCTCCTCTTCCGTCAGTTCCGGTATCATGGAGTGCCAGATGGCACGCTTCGCCTCCAGCCCCGGCTTCTCGAAAGCTATCTTGTAGAGAAACCGTCGTTCGAAAGCCTTGTCCAGATTCCCTACAATGTTGGTAGTGGCAATGAGGATTCCTTCCAAGCTCTCCATCTCCTGAAGGATGATGTTCTGAACAGAGTTCTCCATCTTGTCCACCGCACGTTCCGCCCCTTCCATCCGCTTGTTAATCAATGCATCCGCCTCGTTAAAGAGCAGAATGGGAGTCCTTTCTAACTCATTCACCATGGTCCGGTACCGACTGAACAATTTCTGGATGTTTTTCTCGCTCTCACCCACCCAACAGCTCTTTATCTCGGGAATGTTCACCCGGATAATGTCCCGTTGGGTAAGCCTGGCCAACTGATACACCGTTTCCGTCTTTCCGGTTCCGGGAGCCCCATACAGCAGACAAGCTATACCGTTGCGCAACCCTTTTTCCTTAAGGCGTGCACAGATACCTGCAAAATGCTCCTGCTCCAGCAATTCAGCCAGTGTGCGGACCTGTTCCGCTTCCTGTGGATTGTAGAAGAGTTGCTTTTCGGGTAACGTACGATAATCCATCATGCCGGAATAGACCGTATTCAGTGAAGAATCTCCCTGTACCCCGAAGAGCAGTTCCCTCTTCGCCTGTCCCGTCAGCTTGAATGACTCCCGACTGGCCATGCCGTCTTCATTAGCATATTCCAGTAGCCCCCGCTGCATGAGTGGATGCTGCCCCTGCTGTAACCGGTTCGATAGCATCTTGAACTGATAGTTGCTTTCCGTGATACGCCCCAATTGGCACAAATCCACCGAATCGTCATCGTTCTCCACATACAGCACACAGATGTACAGGAGTAGTATCCGATCGAAACTCTTCAGTTTCAACCCCTTGAACTTCTTTACAAATTCCAGTTTCGGATTGTGCTTTAGCAGTTCCATTACATCGTCTTCCATCATCTCATAGGAACTTTCGTTACTCCGCTTCCGTTCGAAGACTTTACTCAATTCTTCAAAGAATTCATGGACAGACAAGTCAGAAGGAACGGTATATTGATATACAATGTTCCGCCTCAACGCATCTACCACCTCCTCTGGCACACGATAGGTAGCCGTTCCATTCTTCCGATGGTTACTGCATATCAGCATTCTTCTTTTCACCAAATCATCAATGTAATGCAGGTACTTAAGCAGTTTCACGAACCTGCAACCCAGGTATTCGGCTATTTCCTTCAGTTTTATTCTATCATCATAACACTGATTGATGAATACAGACAACAAAGCAACCTGATAGTTATGCAAATCCATTACATTAGAGACATACGTCATCTCCTTATGTACACTGTCGAAAAAATCATTGCTTAGCTGGGATTCCTCCGCACGCTCGGCTATCCGTTCGATAGCTTCCAACAAATTCACCCGTGTTCTTGCGCTCATGATTGTATGTCATTCTTAGTTTAACCAAATTATGCTTTCATTTCGTGTGCAAAGGTATGGGGTGCTTGCACCGAATTCAGGTGCAGACTTCACTCATTTTTGCAGAAAATAGTACGACAGTACCTGCATTTACTGCCAGTACTGTTTGACAAGAATATAAAAAACTATATAAATCATGAAACGTATACAGAACAATCCCGACACCCAACAGATTCTCAGCGTAATCGAAGACTACAACACCGCACTCACCTTACTTGACGATTATGACCATCAGTGCATGAAACGTCCGCAAGGCAACAAAGCTATTTATGTATTGAACTATGAAGAATGCCGCAAGCTGATTGACCAGATGCGTTTCAATGCAGATTCAGACCTGTTCGGTCATGAAAAAGACGATTCTTTCAAAGGAAGTATCGGTAACATTTATCAAAGTTTTGGCGACGAAGATGTCTATCCGTCTCTGGAAGAGAAAGCTGCAAACTCCTTTATTTCGTCACCAAGAACCACAGTTTCAGTGACGGTAACAAACGTATCGCAGCAACTCTGTTCCTCTATTTTCTGGACAGGAACGGATTTCTCTACGACGAGCATGGCAACAAACGAATAGCTGACTATACTCTGGTTGCTCTTACAATCATGATTGCTGAATCTCGCATCGAAGAGAAAGAAATGATGATTAGCATCGTTATGAATTGTATGTAAAATGATCAGCCGTTGTTTGATTGAAATCCTTATCTGTTGCTTGTACAACCTTTGCTATACAATCAATTATAATGTGCAACATGGAAACGACATGGAAGGGACAAGTACAGTCTCTCTGCACACTGAACGGATATCACCGGAAATGCTAAATGGATATCAACTGGAATACGCATACAGGGGGACTCGCATCTGTTGTTCTTTTCTTCAAAGAGCAAGATACTATTACGCCATTGCCGTATCTGATCAAATTATGGCCTTTCCTGTTAGTTCTTGTAAATGCTCGCTAATTTTACAAAGGACATTATATATAGAAGTATCTGACAATAAATCAGTAAGAGAAAACTTCATTACAATAAAATGATTACCCTGTTTAGTTATATCATCTATTATGGTTCGAGAATCAATCATCCACTTATTTAAGTTATATTCCATCGTATCACGCTTCCAACGCTTGGCCCATGAAGAATCATTTGGCTTAATTTCCATGACAAACAAAACAACACTATTGCTGTCTTCAGAAGAACTGTATGTATAGGTATCAAGCCTGTCTACTGGCAGATCTTGTTGTTTTGCTTTATAATATCCATCATCTGTAACTTGAATAGCAGATAAACAGAAATCATCTCCATTTACCTTCTTTTCTCCAAGATAATATTCCATGGCCATAGGGTATAAATAGTCCCAAGCCCAGTTACCTCTAGAAAGTTGAGTCTCTCCATAGTCTTTACTTAAACGAGGTGCACAAGAAAATAACTTATTAACCTCAATTCGTCCAGCCGGAGAAAGGTTTAGAACTGATTTAATATGGAACATGGTTCCTTGCATACGCTTTTGATATTCATACAACAATCTGATTGATTTTCTGATATTTACAAAGAGTTCCTGAGATGTATTTATATTTTCCATAATTGCTTCAAGGATTCTTTTGTTGGTTGTTTAATTTCTTGACAGTGGATGTTCATTGTATCCAATAACTCTACTACGTATTCATTATAACAGGCAAAGGCATCCATTACGGATTGAAGAATTCTGATTTCTAAATTGATTGTCTCTGTCTTATATATGACGGAAACTCGTTCTTGCAAAGCCTTGTCAATCTCACGTATAAGCCGTTGCCATGTCGATTTATATACATGTCTAAATTTTTCTTGCGATGGAGCATCAAGTATTTGGTTTCCTCCAAGTGCGATATAGATAAGTTTCTTACCTTCAGGATATTCGTTACGGTATGCCTGTATTTGACTTTCCCATTGATCATAATGTTGCCCAAAGGAATCGGTCTTTTTGACTTCTATTACGCAATCAAAATTCTCAAAACGAATGAAAACATCAGGCTCAATGTATGTTGAATTCAAAACAACCTTAATATTTTGAACGTTATACCATTTAGGCCAGAAGTCGATTTGAACCATTTCACCTGTTATACTCGGCATATTTTGATTGCCTATTACAGATGCCTTCAATATATTCCAAAACAATTGAGCTGGAAGAAATTGTAGCACTCCAAGTGTAGAATACGTTTTGAAATCCTCATTGTAATTCTGGTCTGTTTTTATCTTAGAGTATGAATATATCATCAGTGTTTCTTAAAAGATATATAATGTTGCAAGTATACGAAATTTCTTGATAATGCCGTAACAATTTTTATTCTTAATGAGGGCCTACAGAATAAATATACCCTAGCAATTCAAAAGTCAAGAATTCCAGTATAATTATCTTGTGGTCTTCAAAACAATCGGATTACTTATTCCATGAGGCAGCAAAAAAAATAAACAACCCCTCCCAACAACTTGGCTCTAGTATATTGACACCATTCGAATACAGTAATATACCTTAAAATCATTGAAGCATTCAATCACTTTCTAATACCCTAAATGCACTAGCATTCTCCTAAAAGGTAAAAGTTCATGATACAAGAAATAGAATGGCCAACCAATATATTAAATATTTTTAACTATAAATTTCATTATTATATCGTATTATGATATATATTTGCATCAAACAAACAAAAAAGATAACATGATACACGAAATCATCACATACAAACTTAAAATGAGTGGTATGACACAAGCAAACCTTGCTCGTTTAATTGAGACATCACCTACTCAATTAGGAAACTACCTCAAAGGACAGGGCTCTTTAACAGAGAAGTCATTGAATAAGTGTTTTGATATTCTTGAAATAAATATAGAACGATACAAATCTATTTATCAGGTAGCACAAAACACTTCTGAAATTCTTAAAAAACGAGGTATTGGTTTCGACCAAGTTATGCGAATGACTAAAATCGAGATAATACGCATTACAGAGATTGAACAAATAAAGCAATTCATAGATGTAAATTCGGAAGAGGAATATGAAGATATTATAAAATATAATATTATCGATTACCAATCGACTTTCCCATATTTTAAATCTGTGGTGGTATATCTTATGAATGCAGGAGAAAAAGTTACTACGAAAAGTAATACAACTACTTGGACACTATTGTTTGGAGCTTTAGCCTTAAGTAGTGTAGTTGCAGGTCCGATTGGTTTACTTGCATCTGGAATACGTGCCGGTATTTCTGCCGCTATTGGTGCAGTTGGAGGAGTTGCATTATCTAATATCTTGAAAGAAGATAGGCCACTAGAATCTTTTAAAGAGCTAAGTAAAAAAATAATAAAAAATTTTAAATATTAAATTATGGAAAATAACAACAAAAAGGGTATAATCGCTATCATAGGATTAGCTGTTTTAGGAGGAATTGGATTAAAAAAATGTCGAGTTAAAGGACAGAAAGCACTTCAACAGAAAGTTGATGAAACTCAACCTAAGCCAATAACTAAATATAATGATGAAGGTACTATCAATACTGTAGTGGTTGAGTCAATAGATCCTTTAGATTTAGAAAAGAATTTTAAAGAAGTCTCGATGGATGAAACGGAAATAAATAATTGGAAATCATTGATTTGCAATACAAGTAGTGAGTTTGTAAGAACAAGTATTATTAATGGTTCTTTTTCTGGATTACTTAAATGCGATATACCACTATCAGAATTGGCTAAATCTACAACAGATCCATCTGCTATGAGAGGATTCGTTACATCTAATGGAAAAATCTCGCAACAAGCAAACTTTAAAGAAGTTGGATTAAGTGAGTTAGCACCTTCGATTATTTTTAGCTGTTTATCGCTTCTAACCTCACAATATTATCTGAATGGTATTTGGAATGAGTTGCACAAGATAAATGAACATAATAGAAAAATGGAACGTCATACAATAAATAAGGATTTGAGTACTTTGGAAACAAAATATAATAGGTTAAAAGAAATTGATAGTAAAACTAAATTTTGTGATTTAGATTTCAAATCAGCTGAAGATGCTGCAGATGAAATAGAAATCACATTAGGCACATATCAAAATAACTTAGAAAACAATATTGACCTGAATGTAACATCAAACTGGAATGATTTTGAAGAAGCTAAAAATAAAGTATCAAAATTAAATGAAAGTAGCTTCTTTACTTACTTTGATATTGTTATGCGTGCCGAACTATTAAATTACTTTGCCAAAATCATATTATTAAAAATAGCAATGAATCTTAACAAAACAGAAGATGTGCATAATGCCTCTACCAAAATTAAACTTAGTTCATGGAATAATTATGTCTCAATATTCAAGATGGTTAAACATGATGTGCTTAAGTATTTAGAGCTAGAAGCAGAAAGTTCATTTCTTAGTAAAAATAAAATAAATAAACTTAAAGAAGAGTGTGAAACTAAGTTTCAACAGACAGAGACACTGATTAACAATACTTATTTGTTTGTCAGCCAACCAATTACCAATTATCTATACATAGACGACAATGGTACCATAAAAAAATATGTAAAGGAAGTGACTGCAATCGAATAATATTAAAAATTCAAAGGGTAGTGTTCCAATCAGTGGTCAGAGTAATTTTCAGGGCCCACTGATTGAAGCACTACTACCTATTCAGCAAAACTCACATATAATCAGACAAATCGCCATCAAGCAAATACTCTTCGTCTTCTTCATCGTAATAAAAATTGCTGAAAACGGTTGATATCCGTTCACCCAAAACGGTGATATCCGTTCACTTTTCATACTCTTTACCTATGGCGATGCAAATTTATTGATTTTCGTCTGTAACGTTGCAGTTTTGATGTCTTTTTTGACGTAAACTGCTGCCTTGTAGCTCGAAGCGCACACTTGTGTGTACCAATCTGTCTAATATTGCATCAGCTGCAGTCGTGTTGTCTTTCATCACATCGTACCAGTTGGCAACCGGCAGTTGTGATATGATGATCGTAGCTTTTTGTCCATGGCGGTCTTCTATAATCTCCATAAAGTCAAGTAACTGTTGTCCGTCAAGAACTTTCATGCCGAAGTCGTCCAGTATAAGCAGGTCAGTCTGTGCCAGCTTGGCGAAGAAACGATGCAGGGTACTGGATATGCGGGCAAGGCTTATTTCCTCGAAGAGCCTGTACAGGTTATAATAAGCAACCTTATATCCGTTCATGCAGGCCTGATGACCAAACGCTGTACCCAACCAGCTTTTACCGGTACCGGCAGCACCCGTAATAAGTATGGATACCCCGTTTTTCACATAGTCACAAGTGGCAAGATTAAGTACTTTCTGCTTGTCCACGCCACGCTTGCAGTCATAGATAACTTCACTTATGGAAGCCTGATAACGGAAGTGTGCTTTTTTTATCAGACGGGCATTCCGGCTTTGATTCCGGTTGTCCAGTTCAGCCTGTATAAGCAGTTGCAGACCGTCTTTCAAGGAGAGCGACTCTACCTGTCGCGTCTCCTGCATGGTAGCCCAGTAATGGGCCATTCCGGGCATCTTAAGGTTTCTTAGAGCATTGATAATTTCATCCATCGTTATTGGTTTTGAGTGTTAGAAGTCTGTCATTTGAACTGTGCTTTTCCACGGATATTACAGTGCTGCGGAGGAGCAAAGGAAGATGAAGGTTGCCCCACACCGGCACACTTGCTCTCTACCAGTAAACGGATAAAGCGGTAGCTGCATCTGTCTACTTCCAAGGCTGTCTCGCAGGCTTTCTGGAAGACGGCCGGATCACTGCTCCTTTGCAGGTTTAGAAGCCCGTCGCAGGTCTTGTAATGAGTCTCCGGAGGCATTGTGGAAGAATAAAATATGCGGCGGATTACATCTCCAAGTATGCCGGATGCACGCTCGGCACGCTCTATGTATGATTTTGCACTCATCCCTCTGTATTCCCGGGAGTTGCTTGCAAGATGCTCCTTTACGATAGTATACTTTCCCCTGTTGTAATCACGTAGGTGAGTGGCTACAAGTTCACCGTCCACATATACTTTTACCAGTGTGCGTGTATATGCGACATGTGCGGTTTTGGATATATACTGATACGGTACTGTATAATAGTGCTGGTCACGTCCAAGATAGATACAGCAGTTGGTTGACACCTTCAAATCGGTATATGATACAATTTCAAAATCTCTGTCAGGCAGTGGCATAAGATTTGGCTTGTCTACGGCAAGGAACCGTTCTTCACGCGTGTAAGGATGCTTTTGCATGCGTTTCTGGTTGTGCGCTTTCATTTTGAGTGAGGCTGCCCAGTTAAGCTCTTCCAGTGAATAGAAGGTTTCATTGCGGAGTTCGGCAAACACACGCATATAGACAAGCCTCACGGTCCCTTCCACGTTGCTTTTATCTTTAGGGTGTACGGGACGTGCCGGTATGATGACCGTACCGTAATGATTGGCCATATCCTCCATTACACGGTTAAGTGAAGGCTCATATCTGTCGGTCTTGACAACAGCAGCTTTAAGGTTGTCAGGGACAAGCATCTTTGGTACGCCGCCAAGATGTTTCAGGCACTGCGTTATGGCATATACAAAGTCTTCTGTACGCTGTGAACGTACGAAGAGGATATAACCGTAGTCGCTTGCAGGCAGAGTGGCTACAAAAGCCTGACACTGGACGACCTCACCGGTTTCCATGTCAACGTATCCCATAGTATCACCGGCAAAATCGAGGAAAAGCTTTTCGCCGCCCGTACGCATGTCGGCAAGTATGGTGGATGGCGACTCCTTCCTGGCCTCTGTGTTCTGATTGTAATGAAAACGGAACTGTGTCAGGCTGTAGTGGTCATCCGGATGCTCATTACGGTATTCCTCCCAAAGCAGCTTCAGCGTGACGTGCTTGCGCTTCATCTCCTCCTGAAGATATGGAAGAAGGGCTTTGAATGTTTCAAAACGCTTGTCGCTATATGCAGGATTGCCGCCCTTGAGACGGTGCTCAAGAATGGGATCATCCAACCTGATAAGTTCATCAAGGCTCAGGCTGTCAGCGTTGACCTTGTTCATGTAGTTGTTCACTGTCTCCTTGTTCATGCCGATTATATCGGCAGCCTTGCGGTTGGAGATTCCGCTCTTCTTTAGTAGAAGAAGTTGTTTGATCTGGCTCATATTCTTACTTTTTCCTGCCATAGTCGTATTGTATGAAGATTATATTCTGCATACAAGATACGGGAAAGAGTGGAAAGTGAACGGACATACCACGTTTTTTATGCAGGCATTGTCGTTTCTGTGAGAAGGTGAACGGATATGCTCCGTTTTTCGAATGTAAACAACTTATTATTGTATCATTACATTCTTATCTCTGAACGGATATACTCCGATTTCTGTATACTAAAACGGACATTTTATCGTAATCCAAAACCACTGAACGGATATGCTCCGTTTTTTATGGCGTTTTGTGGCGTTTTTAGCTGAAATGAACGGATATACTCCGTTTTTCAGGCACTTTTCAAGGCCAATTTAGCGGTAAAACTGGATGGATTAAGCCGTTCAGAGTGGGTGGGTATGCTCCGTTTTCGGCATAAAAATCAACAATAACCCCTTTTAAACCGTTTATAACTTCACCAATCATTCTTCTAGACAATCTTTCACAATCAAAATATGCGTAAACATCATCAGTTATATCCACATCATATTCTTCACCTTGTCTATCTCTCACTGTTGCAGACACCCAATGGTTGTAACTATTATCAATATGGCAACCTGTTCCATATTCCACAACCTCATTTACTCCATCTTCAATCCAAATGACTTTACCTTTCATACAAGAACAACTTTTAGAATTATACAAACATAAAAAATCACTAAACTAAAAAAGCGTGAGCCCATTGCCTACCTCACTCATCAAAATCAGGCATCGCCAAACGCCCCGTAGAAATGAATAAAGAAACAATACTCACGCCGTTCCGGTATGTAAGGGTACTATACAGCACAGGCTGTACAGACATACATATACAAAACGTATGAGCGCCATATTGTCTCTATCCCTCTACTAAAATTTGGCGATTTCGATTTTAGGATAAAGCAAAAAACGCTTTCACATACTCCACCGGCCATTTCTCCGGCCGATGCTCTGCAAATATACATTTTTTGTTCAATATGACGCTCTTTTCATGAATATTATTATGGGCAAAAATCCGCTTTTATGCTTTTTATCAGCTTTCTACACCCCTATCCTCCTGCCGGTACAACGCACACAGCTCATTCACCGTTCTGCGCATCTCCTGAACCAAGGATTCCGGAGCCAGCACCTGCAAGGTGGAACCGTAGGAAAGCAGTTCCTGCACGAAATCGAGGGTAGGTTTGAGCCTCAACCGGAAGGTCATCGAATCCTCGTCCTGCGACACCAGTTCCTGACTATGATGGAGAGGACGGGTACGGATGTAGTTACCTTGCTTCAGATTGAATTTCAAGATGACATTCTCCACCCGGGTATCGTCGTTGATGATGCCATACGTATCGTTGAACATCACCTGCGGCGTATGTTCGGGAGACATTCTGAAGCCTTCCGTACTCAACTCGGCACTGTCCATACGGTCGAATGAATAGACCCGTACCCCTTCACGCTCGCGGCAGAACCCTATCAGGTACCAGCGCTGCTTGAAGAACTTGATGAAATAAGGTTCCACGGTAAAGGTTGTGGCTTCTCCCCAATAGGAATGATACACGATGGTTACACACTTGTTCTTCATCATCGCTTCGGTCAGGACATCCAGGTGTTCCTCGCCCCCGAAGGTCATCTCCAGAACAATCCGGTCGTCCAGTTTTCTCCTACGGGAAATCACGTCCGAAGAAGCAGTAGTCCGGATGAGCCATTGGTTCAACGGTGAGCGGTTGATTTCTTCCGGCGCATCGATGTAATACTCATTTGTGCGGCGGTCGCACTCGATGTTGATGTCGAACATCTCTTCGGCCAGACGTTTGTATTTCATGAAGGTATTGCGGTGCAGTTCGATACCGTATTCATCGCTATACTCCTCCCAAGCCTTCTGAATGTCTTTCAACGTAATCCGCTTGCGCCGGAGCAGCAGACTCACCAGCCATATACTGATTCTGTTTTTCATCGTACAGCAATTTAGATTTCTTTCCACAAAAATAGGAGAATATTGCATCAAATCTGTGTGCAAGGTCAAAAAAAAACACATCCGTTTGTTTACATAAAAAACGAACGGACAGATAAAGTTAAACGAACGTTCGTTTGATGTAAAACATCCGTTTGTCTGATGTAAAACGAACGTTCGTTTTTCACCGGGCTCTTTCATCACTCTCCTTCCAGCATTTCCAGTTTGGATTTGTTGGAAATCATGAAAATGACACCGCGGTCAATCGCAGCCAATATCACATCGCCCGACTGAAAGGCTACAATCTCAACCTTACCTTGCTGAGCGGCCCCGGTACACTGGTAGACGGTGTTCCCATTGCTGTCCTTTTCTACTTTATCGATGTAAAACAAGTCATGTTTCTCAGGAAGATGGATACGCAGACGGATTTCCTTTTTCGCCAGGTCATACTCAATGGTCGCACCGTTCGAGGTAACCAACTGAGCCTTTCTAAGAGCCTCGTCACCATCCAACGCTGCCAGCCCCGCATTGGTGGCATACACATTCATTAATACCTGTTTCTTCACTTGTGCCTTTCCTGCCAGCACGCAGAAAAGCAACAGACATATCAAACTACATTTTCTCATATACGGTTCTTTTAATTAGTTCTCACTTCCATTGGACAAAAACAGGCTTTCAAAAAATCGAATCATGAAAACCATCAATGTTCCGAATACAAACTCCACACAGACCAACAAGCAGAAATCGAAGGAAGACATCGCCCGTATCAACTCGTCTTTCCCACTGGATGGCTTTATCACTATGGCCAACAAATAGGCTACAGCTACCACTATCATGCCAAGGAAAACCTTTGCCGGATACACTTTCCGTACTCTTTTTCCGCCCCAATGCTTCATACAGCCTTCACAACACAGATAGCCAGCCAGCAATGTGCCCACTGAAAGGATTATCTCCAGGCCATCCAACCCTCTGATAAAAGAATCGAAACCACCGAATACACCCAAACAGACAAACAAAACATACATGTTTACCGCAAGCATCATTCCCCACAAAAGGGATAGTTTTTCTGTCATCTCTTTCATACTTCTTCTCGTTTTTGATTTTCGGCAAAAGTAAAGGCCGGATGCACCGGATTCGGGTGCAAGCCTCCAAAATTGGTGAAAAACAAACGATACTCCATCAGGAACTAAAAATCTGTCAAGAAATCAGTCGGCACATCACTGTATGAAAAGCTACAAAACGTCGGAACTATTTTCTCTCCGAACAATGATAAACCACCAAATCTGAGAACCCATACAATCATTTTTCGTATCTTTGTAGACATTCACCAATCCTAAAAGCTACATGGAAAAAGCAAAAGTCTATTTCACAGACCTGCGTACTTCTCCTACTTCGAACCTGCTCGATAAAATGGAGCGGTTGGTCAAGAAGGCAGGTATCGCACAACTGCCATTGAAAGACAGTTTTGTTGCCATCAAGATACATTTCGGCGAACCGGGCAACCTGGCCTACATCCGTCCCAATTATGCGGCACGTCTGGCCAACCTGTTGCGGAGCTACGGGGCCAAACCGTTTCTGACAGACAGCAATACCCTCTACTCCGGACGCCGGTCTAATGCGGTCGACCATTTGGAAAGTGCCATGGAAAACGGCTTCAACCCTATCTCGGCCCAATGCCAGGTCATCATTGCCGACGGACTGAAAGGAACGGAATACCGGGAAATCCCCATCGACGGTCAATACTGCAAAGCACCTAAAATCGGGGCTGCCATCGCCGATGCCGACATTGTCATCAGCATGACTCACTTCAAGGGACACGAACAGGCAGGATTCGGCGGTGCCCTGAAAAATCTGGGCATGGGAAGCGCCGCTGTTCCCGGCAAGCTGGAGCTGCACGCATCGGCACAACCGAAAATTGAAACAGAGAACTGCATCGGATGCAACATCTGTGTAAAACATTGCGCCCACGATGCTGTCCACCTGAACGCCGATCGGAAAGCGGAAATTGACTATACGAAATGTGTGGGTTGCGGACAGTGTGTAGCCTTGTGCCAGCACGATGGTGCCGTGGTCGGCAGTTGGGATACCTCAGAAAACATGAACTACAAGATTGCCGAGTACACCAAAGCCGTACTGAAGGACAAACCTCACTTTCACATCAGCTTCGTGATGAATGTCTCTCCCGAATGCGACTGCTGGAACCACAACGACGCAGCTATTATCCCAGACCTGGGTATCTTGGCCTCTACCGATCCTGTAGCATTAGACCAGGCATGTGCCGATTTGGTAAACAACACCCCCGTGCTGCACAGCAACAACGTACTGGCCAACAAACACGAACATGAGGACTTGTGCGGTTGCGACAAGTTCCACCTGATTCATCCTAATACCAATTGGCAAGCCGGACTTGAACATGCCGAAGCCATCGGAATCGGTACACGAAACTACGAACTGATTGTCTGATTTTGCCGATAAAAACAGCAGTTCTGTTTATCTATTTATAAAAAAGCCCGGGCTTTCCTCACGGAGAACCCGGGCCATCAAACGACCAATAGAAATAAACTTCCTGGTAATCTGATTAATCAATAAAAGATTATCTAATGAATAGCAACTCCCGATATTTCGGCAAAGTCCACATCTGGTCGTCTACTATCAGTTCCAATTTATCAATGTGGTAACGGATCTGTTCCAACATCGGAGCGATGGTATCATGATAGGCGATAGCCTTTTCACGCTCGTCGGCAATCTTATTGGCCACCTTTCGGGCAGCCACCATTGCATCTACATGCTCCTTGATATAAGAAGTATGCTCGGCTATCTTCTTGATAAGAGCGATGTTTTCGGCAGACAGGCTGGCAGCCTCTTCTTCACAGAACAGCCCTTTCATTTTGAATACATTATCTATCAGTTTGCTCTGGTACTCAGTAGCAACCGGAACGATGTGGTTCATGACCAGATCACCCAACACACGGGCTTCAATCTGAATCTTCTTGGTATAGGTTTCCCATTTCACCTCGTTACGGGCTTCCAGCTCCTTGCGGGTCATGACGCCGGTCGACTCGAACATACGGATGCTTTCCGGTTTCAGATAATTGTCGAAGATAACCGGGCAACTGGTTTCGCAATCCAGTCCGCGGCGGGCAGCTTCTTCTTTCCATTCATCGCTATAACCGTTGCCGTCGAAACGGATAGGCTTACATTCTTTGATATATTTACGCAATACCTGTACGATGGCAGAAATATTAGGTTCTCCCTTTTCAATCAGTGCATCCACTTCTGTTTTGAAGATAACCAACTGTTCGGCTACTGCTGTATTCAGGGCAATCATAGCGCTGGCGCAGTTGGCTTCCGAACCCACCGCACGGAACTCGAAACGGTTGCCGGTGAAGGCGAACGGCGAAGTACGGTTACGGTCGGTATTGTCAATCAGCAGTTCCGGAATCTGCGGAATATCCAGTTTCAGCCCGTGTTTGCCACCCAAAGACACCAGATCATCACTTGTACTTTCCTCCATGTGGTCGAGCACCTTACTCAGTTGGTCGCCCAAGAAAGAAGAAATAATGGCAGGAGGTGCTTCGTTGGCTCCCAGACGATGAGCATTGGTGGCACTCATGATGGAAGCCTTCAGCAGTCCGTTGTGACGGTAGACAGCCATCAGGGTGTTGACAATGAAGATAATGAAACGCAGGTTCTCTTCAGCGGTCTTGCCCGGAGCCATCAGCAGGACTCCCGTATCGGTACCCAATGACCAGTTGTTGTGTTTACCGGAACCGTTCACTCCCTTGAAAGGTTTCTCGTGCAACAGCACACGGAAACCGTGGTTGCGGGCGATTTTCCGCATCAATGACATGATAAGCATGTTATGGTCGACTGCCAGGTTACATTCCTCGAAGATAGGCGCCAGTTCGAACTGGTTCGGAGCCACTTCATTATGACGGGTCTTCACCGGAATACCCAGTTCCAAAGCCTGGATTTCCAAATCCTTCATGAAAGCAGCCACACGGCTCGGAATGGCTCCGAAATAATGATCTTCCAGTTGCTGGTTCTTGGAAGCCTCGTGTCCCATCAATGTGCGTCCGGTGAGCAACAAGTCTGGACGGGCGGCATACAATCCTTCGTCTACCAGGAAATATTCCTGTTCCCATCCCAGATAAGCCATTACCTTCTTCACATCCGGATCGAAATAATGGCAGACATCTACAGCTGCCTTATTGACCGCACTCAGGGCTTTCAGCAATGGAGCTTTATAGTCCAGAGACTCACCGGTATAAGCGATGAATACAGTCGGGATGCACAATGTGTCATCTACGACAAAGACCGGAGAAGAAGGGTCCCATGCACTATAACCACGAGCCTCGAAAGTATTTCGAATACCACCATTCGGGAAAGAAGAAGCATCCGGTTCCTGTTGTACCAGCAGTTTTCCGGAAAATTCTTCCATCATTCCACCTTTTCCGTCATGTTCTACAAAAGCATCGTGCTTTTCGGCGGTACCTTCCGTCAGCGGCTGAAACCAGTGTGTATAATGTGTAACCCCCAATTCGCTGGCCCAACGTTTCATACCGGCTGCTACTTCATCAGCAATGTCCCGGTCCATCGGAGCTCCATTGTCCATAGCATCCACCAGACGGGCGTAAACGGTACTGGGCAGATACTTGAACATCTTTTCACGGTTGAACACGTATTTACCAAAATATTCACTCGGTCGGCAATCAGGAACAGCCACTGGCTGCGGCTTGGCCTGAAACGCCTTCTCAACGACACTGAATCTTAAACTTGTCATCATGTTTCAATCTTTTCGTTAGTTGTTATTCATATTTGTTATTTATCTTTTATTGCTCCGGAAAGACCGTTGAGCCTTTCCGGTATCAATTATCGGTTATAAGCGGATTCTCCATGTTCATAGATATCCAATCCTTCTTCTTCCACCCGTTTATCTACCCGGATACCAACCAGTCTGTCGGTTACCTTAAACAGCAGATAAGTCATAACCGCACTGAATACAATGGAAATCAAGGTAGCTACAAGCTGTACACCCAACTGATGCCAATCACCGTAAAGAGCTCCCTTCACTCCTCCTTCACCAGTGATGAACTGAGTGGCAAAGACACCCGTCAGGATAGAACCAATGATACCGCCTACTCCATGTACACCGAAAGCATCGAGGGTATCATCGTATTTGAATTTAGGTTTGATAACAGCCACCATGTAAAAACAAACAATCGGGGTTATCAGTCCGATGAAAAAGGCTCCCAGGATATCGGTACTTCCAGCTGCCGGTGTAATAGCTACCAATCCTGATACAGCACCAGTACAGGCACCTACCGTAGTCGGTTTCTTGTTATAAATCCAGTCAATAGCCATCCAAGTAAGTGCAGCCACACAAGTAGCCAGGTGTGTCACCAGAAAAGCGTTGGCGGCAATACCGTCGGCACAGAGGCCACTTCCGGCATTGAAACCGAACCATCCCAGCCACAGAAAGGCAGTTCCCATGAAGACGAAAGTAATGTTATGCGGAGCCATAGGATGTCCGATCTTATAATCACGCCGTCTCCCTATCAGGACAGCCATAACCAAAGCTGCGATACCGGCATTGATGTGCACCACTGTTCCACCGGCAAAATCGATAGCTCCCATCTGCTGGAGAAATCCTCCTCCCCATACCCAGTGTGCCATCGGCATGTAAACCAGAATGCTCCAGAGTACTGTAAACACCAGGAAACCAGCAAACTTGATACGCTCGGCAAAAGCTCCCAAAATCAGGGCCGGCGTAATGATGGCAAACATACACTGGAAAAGAACAAACACCAGTTCCGGTATGTTACCTGTAGTCAGGGTCGATGTAGTAATTCCCTGTAGAAAAAGTTTATCGAAACCTCCGATGAAATGTCTCCAGATACTGTCTGTATTCATCAGACTGCTGCCAAAGACAAAACTGTAACCGAATGCTATCCAGAGTATACTGACCGCTCCTACTATCAGCAGACTCTGCATGATAATGCTCAAAACATTTTTCTGTCTGACCAATCCACCATAAAACAAGGCAATACCCGGAATAGTCATCAATAGGACGAGCAGGGTGGCTACAATTATCCAAGCCGTGTTCCCTGAATCTAGTATCATAGTTGTATCCATATCCATTCGTTTTAGTTGTAAATGTTTTGTATAGTAGCTTATAAAATTCTTATTTCTCCTGTTCGGCATTGTAAAGAGCAATATCCCCCCGTTCACCGGTACGGATTCGGATAGAGTCTTCCACCGGAATCACAAAAATACGTCCATCACCGATTTCACCTGTACGCGCAGCTTTCATGACGGCCTGTATGGTCTTCTCCACATTCTTATCACGCACCACAATGGAAATCAGGATCCGTTCAATAGAACTGGTATCATACACAACCCCACGGTAGATACGCCCTTCACGTGTTTTACCTACACCTCTTACATCGTAATACGAGAACCATTCAATGTCGGCTGCCAGTAAGGCCTCCTTTACATCTTCGAACTTGGTTCTACGGATAATTGCTTCAATCTTTTTCATACCTTGTATTGTATTTGTTCATGTATTTGCTCGTTTATTTCTATCTCTTATAAGGGTCAGAAACTGATACCACCTACAAAATAGGCGCCTTCCGTAGCCGGGTTCCAGGTGAATTTGGCAAACAGCGGCAACGAGAACGAATCGGTAATGCCGATTTCTTTCGATACACCGACACTAATGTCACAAACCTCAAAGCCAGACGCTCCCCCATTATAGAAAGTGTTCGCCCAAGGTGTAGCACCTATCCCTGCTGTCCAGTCCAGCCCGCCCAGTTTGAAGGGCGCAACTACTGAAAGATAAGATGAATAGGCACGGTCGCCATCCTTATTCACGCCATCGTTTCCGGCAAAATTCGTATACCAGTTCAATGCCAGCAGACCAAAATCATAACCTACCTGCACTTCGAACACATGGCTTGTATTTGTGCTTCCGTAGTGGAAGTAACCGGGACCAGAATTAAACCAGTAATCAGTTACCGAAACACTGAAACCTTTGTGTGCATAACCAAAAGTCAGGTCGAATTCTTTGGTATCTTCTTTTTCAAAACCTACAGAACCCCATCCAGACAAAGAGAATCCACGATAGGATATCGATGCGGAAGGCTGGATACTTACATTTCCCAAATCCTGTCCACGCCAAATATATCCCGATACAAGATCTGCACCTACCGATGCTTCTACTTTACCCTGGGCCTGTACCCCTACCGGTACCGCTGCGGCTAACACCAACAGCCATGCACCTGTCTTTACCTTTCTATCCATTTGCTTTTACCGTTTTAGTTAAACATTGCATAGCGTGTCTTATCCGGATTCATTCACACTTTTCTTTGTATTGCAGCACTCGTCAGTTGTATTGCATACTACCCTTGAAAACTTTCTTTTTGAAAACCTATTTAATTGTATTGTTGTTATTTTGTTTTTGTTTGATGCAAAGTTATAGCTTTTTGAAATGATACAAATAAAAATGCTTTCTTTTTCCTAGAAAAAATTACACACAATATCAATCTGAAACAAATCAACGGATTTTACTTTCCAATCGAAAGAAAAGAAAATCGATTTTCAACGATGTTTAAGTAATCAAAAAACGAGAGAAAAAGAACTGGATTCGGAAGAATTTCATTATTTTTGTAAGAAAGTCAAACTTTTTCAAAAACCGTTTGTTTATAAAGTACAGAAGCAAACATTTTAAAAAATGAAGCAGACATTTTAGTATCACTTTAAAAAACAATCACTATGAATCACCCGATGCCTTCACTTCCCTACGCTGCGGAAGCACTTGCCCCACACATGAGCAAAGAAACTATTGATTTCCATTATGGGAAACACCTGCAAACTTACGTAGACAACCTGAACAAGTTGATTCCGGGAACTCCGTATGAAAAGATGAGTCTGGAACAGATTATCCGCAAGGCTGATGGCCCTGTCTTCAACAATGCCGCACAGACCTGGAACCATACTTTCTTTTTCCAGACTCTGACCCCGCAACCGACCGCTGTACCGGAGAAACTGGCTGAACTCCTGACACGCGATTTCGGCTCGGTAGATGCCTTCAAAGAGGCATTCACCAAGGCTGCATTGGGACTCTTCGGATCCGGATGGGTATGGCTGGTATCCGACAAGCAGCACAAGCTGTCCATTGTCAGTACGCCGAACGCCGGGAATCCGCTCACCCAAGGATTAAAGCCGATATTGGTCATCGATGTATGGGAACATGCCTATTATATTGACTACCGCAACCGCCGTGCGGCTTTCATCGAAGCTTTCTGGAACCTGGTAGACTGGGAAAAAGTGGCTGAACGCTGCGTAATGAAACGCTACGAATGTACAGCCTGCGATTACATCTACGACCCGGAAACCGGTTCACCGGAAACAGGTATCGCCCCGGGAACTCCGTTTGAAGAAATTCCGGACGACTGGACCTGCCCTATCTGCGGATTGTACAAGGACGCGTTCCGACCCATGGAATAACCAGGTGACCAGGTAATGGAGAACAGGCGACCAGATTCTCACGATTACCGATTCAACTGTTTATATAGAAAGACGGTGGATTGAATGAGGTACCAGTTACCCCTCTTCACTCCACCGTCTTTTTCATGAATAAAAAATCCGAATATCCAGTAGCTAGTCCTCGGAAGTTTCCTGATTCTCCTGCATCTTCCGCTCTACAAAACGGATTTTCAGGTTCGCTTCGTTCTGTTCCTTTTTGATTTCCTCCATACCGGAGAGAACCTTAGCCAGTTCCACCAGCTCCACTACCGCCTTCACGTCATTCGGCTGCATCACTGTACGGTAAGTCCGGTCTCCCAGGAAGGTCAGTTGGATATTCTTCTTGTCCTGATTGGCCAGGATGAAGTTCACTACGCCACCGTCGTTTTCTACCTTATAATCGGCCTTTTCGATGGCACGTCCCAAATCGGTCGTTTCGTAACTGTCGTTCGATACAGGAGTTTCCGCATACGTATCGCCCACACTTACCCGGACAGCCGTATGATGGAGATTTCCTCCGGCACAATAGATGGACGTCAACGACATTTCTCCCAGTTCATTGACCTGAGCCCGCAGGAACGAACGTCCGATGTTCTTCTCCACCACCTGAGTCGGATAGAAATAATTGCCGATTTCCTGGTAAGCGGTATCCTTTTCGAGGACAAAGCGAGTCTTCAGGCTATCCAGAGCCGCCTGTTTCACCGCCATCATGCTATCCAGATACACCAGACTCTTCTGCTGTTCCTCCAGATCCACCCGCTGCATCAGCCGGATTCCCTCTTTCCGGGCATCGAATGCCTTCGGATAGAAGGTACGTATACTGTCAATCTGTAGTTTAGCCAGGTTATAGTCGCCGGCTTCAAACGAGGCATTGGCGCGTTCCAACAATCCGGCAGCTTTCTGTTTATCGCCGTTGCAGGCAGTGAGCAGTCCCGCCAACGACAGTACAATCCATCCTGTTTTCTTCATGTCTTTCTTCTATCTTTTTGTCAATGAGGCAAAAATACAACATATTCCGGAAACGTTGACACGATTGGCCCGAAATCTTCGGCATCTTCCACCTCCAGACCACCGTAGAATACACTTTTTTTCGTACCTTTGCACTCCGATTTCGAACAAATACAACAACCATGAATTTGAAAGAGCACTTTACTGACAAGATTTTCCAGCAGATTTCAGCCACAGCCGACGAGCTGGGCCTGGAATGCTACGCGGTAGGTGGCTATGTACGCGATATATTCCTGAACCGCCCGTCGAAAGACATCGATGTGGTAGTTGTAGGAAGCGGCATAGAAATAGCGCAGGCATTGGGAAAGAAGCTGGGACGTGGAGCACATGTAGCAGTTTTCAAGAATTTCGGGACCGCCCAGGTGAAATACCACGACATAGAAGTGGAATTCGTAGGTGCCCGTAAAGAATCATATAGCCACGACAGCCGCAAGCCGGTAGTAGAAGACGGTACCCTGGAAGACGACCAAAACCGCCGGGACTTTACCATCAATGCCCTGGCCGTCTGCCTTAACAGCCAACGGTTCGGCGAACTGGTAGACCCGTTCGGCGGACTGGACGACCTGAAGGAACGGACTATCCGTACACCGCTCGACCCGGACATCACCTTCAGCGACGACCCGCTCCGCATGATGCGCTGCATCCGCTTCGCCACCCAGTTGAACTTCTACATCGAAGACAGTACCTTCGAGGCGTTGGAACGCAACCGTGAACGTATCAAAATCATTTCACGCGAACGCATTGCCGACGAGCTGAACAAGATACTGCTCTCGCCTGTCCCGTCGAAAGGATTCGTCGACCTGGACCGTTGCGGACTGCTGGCCCTCATCTTCCCGGAACTGGTAGCCCTGCAAGGCGTAGAGGTACGGAACGGACGGGGACACAAGGACAACTTCTACCATACCCTGGAAGTAGTGGACAACATCTCGCGGGTGACAGACAACCTTTGGCTCCGTTGGGCAACCCTGCTGCATGACATCGGCAAACCGCGCACCAAACGCTGGGAACCGCGTGCCGGATGGACCTTCCACAACCACAACTACATCGGCGAGAAAATGGTACCGGACATCTTCCGAAAAATGAAACTGCCGATGAACGAAAAGATGAAATACGTGCAGAAGCTGGTAGGACTCCACATGCGTCCCATCGTCATTGCCGACGAGGAAGTAACCGACTCGGCTGTCCGCCGCCTGCTTTTCGAGGCCGGCGATGACATCGACGACCTGATGATGCTCTGCGAGGCCGACATCACTTCGAAGAACGAAGCCCGCAAGCAACGTTTTCTCGACAACTTCAAACTGGTACGCCAGAAGCTGAAAGACCTGGAGGAGAAAGACCGCATCCGTAATTTCCAGCCACCGGTAGACGGTACCGAAATCATGCATGTGTTCAACCTGCAGCCCTGTCAGGAAATCGGCCGACTGAAGGCTTCCATCAAGGACGCGATTCTGGACGGCATTATTCCGAACGAGCACGATGCCGCCTTCAGCTACATGCTGGAAAAGGCAGAAAAGATGGGCTTGAAACCGGTAAATTTACCGGCCGAGAAATCCGGAGAACAGCCATAAAAGAAATATTCGAATTTCCAAAATAAAAAAGCAATATAAATAAGACTTTCCCGTTTATCCGCTCCAAAAAGCGTATAGACGGGATTTTCTTTTCCAAAGTCTCCCAATTTAGACAGAATACGCACCCCGCATATTTTTCAGATTCATTCTTTTTCCTATCTTTGTTTCGCTTTTCAGGGTAACTCACAAGTTTCAAAAGGGAATGCCGCGCGATTCGGCAACAGTACCCGCTGCTGTGATTCTTGACGAACCCCGGACGATGTCCAGACAGCCACTGCCGGCACGGCGCCGGTGGGAAGGTACGACCGAGGGGAGAGATCAGTCAGAAGACCTGCCGAGAAAAGCAGAAGCATTTTTTAATACATTCATTTAATCATTCTCAACCATGAACGTAGAAGACATCTGCATCATCAAACGTGACGGAAAGCGGGAAAACTTTTCGGCCCACAAGATTTCGAACGCCATCGGCAAAGCCTTTACCGCGACAGGACTCAACGACCAGGAAGCATTGATTGACGAAATTACCCGGCGGGTCATCAACCATTTCCAGGAACCGACCATCGGGGTGGAAGCCATCCAGGACCTGGTAGAAACGGAACTGATGAAGGTACAGCCGGAAGTAGCCAAGAAATACATCATCTACCGCCAATGGAGAAATACGGAACGCGACCGGAAGACCCAAATCAAACACATCATGGACGGCATCGTGGCCATCGACAAGAACGATGTCAACCTGAGCAATGCCAACATGTCCAGCCACACACCGGCCGGACAGATGATGACCTTCGCCTCGGAAGTCACCAAGGACTATACCTATAAATACCTGCTGCCCAAACCGTATGCCGAAGCACACCAGTTGGGCGACATCCACATCCACGACCTGGATTACTATCCGACCAAAACGACAACCTGCATCCAGTACGATCTGGACGACCTGTTCGAACGCGGTTTCCATACCAAAAACGGTAGCATCCGTACACCACAGTCCATCCAGAGTTACGCTACCCTGGCCACCATCATCTTCCAGACCAACCAGAACGAACAGCACGGCGGTCAGGCTATCCCGGCTTTCGACTTCTTCATGGCAAAAGGCGTGCTGAAAACGTATCAGAAGGCGGTAGCCTCTACCCTCTCCTTCTACCTGGAGATGAAGGGAGGAACCCTGAACGAAAAAGAAGCACTGGAACTGGTCCGCCAGCAACTGCATACCATTCTTCCGGACGCACAGGTCATCGCTGCCCTGCAGGAAGCCCTGCAGAGCAGACACTGCGACATCAGCGAAACAGAACTGACGCATATCCTGGACAAAGCCTACCAGCAGACCCGGAAAGATACTCATCAGGCCATGGAAGGATTCATCCATAACCTGAACACCATGCATTCCCGTGGAGGTAATCAGGTGGTATTCAGCTCCATCAATTACGGAACCGACACCTCGGCCGAAGGACGCATGGTCATCGAAGAACTGCTGAATGCCACCATTGAAGGCCTGGGTACCCGTGGAGAAGTGCCGGTTTTCCCGATACAGATTTTCAAGATTAAAGACGGCGTCTCCTATTCCGAGGCCGATTACCGACGGGCCATGGAAGACTTCGAAGCGGCCATGGATGGAAAAGTCACGTTCGAAGCTCCGAACTTCGACCTGTTCCTGAAAGCCTGCCGCACCACTGCCAAGGCACTCTTCCCGAACTTCATGTTCCTGGACACCCCGTTCAACAAGCACGAGGCGTGGCGGGCAGACGACCCCAAACGCTACCGCTACGAACTGGCAACCATGGGCTGCCGCACCCGTGTATTCGAAAACCTGAACGGCGAAAAGACCTCGCTGGGCAGAGGAAACCTGTCGTTCACGACCATGAACCTGACTCGCCTGGCCATCGAAGCCCGCCGGAAAGCAGAACAGCTGCTGAATGAGGGACAAACCACCGACGTGGAAAGTACCGCCCGCAGCCTGTTCCTGGAATCGGTACACCGGATGGCTTCCTTCATAGCCGAACAGCTTTACGCACGCTATCAGTACCAGCGGACAGCACTCGCCCGCCAGTTCCCGTTCATGATGGGTAACGATGTCTGGAAAGGAGGCGGCAAGCTCAATCCGAACGATGAAGTGGGCGACGTCTTGAACCAAGGAACCCTGGGTATCGGCTTCATAGGCGGACACAACGCCATGGTAGCCCTGTACGGACAGGGTCACGGCCATAACCAGAAGGCCTGGCAGACACTGTACGATGCCGTACTGGAAATGAACAAGGTAGCCGATGAATATAAGGCCAAATATCACCTGAACTATTCCATCCTGGCTACTCCGGCCGAAGGACTTTCCGGACGCTTCACCAAGATAGACCAGAAAAAATACGGTATCATCCCGGGCGTGAACGACAGAGACTATTACGTCAACTCGTTCCATGTAGACGTAAAGGAACCGATTACCATCGTCGAGAAAATCAAGTGCGAGGCTCCCTTCCATGCCCTGACCCGCGGCGGGCACATCACCTACGTGGAACTGGACGGAGAAGCCAAGAAGAACATCAAGGCCATCGCCAAGATTGTCAAGGTAATGCACGATGAGGGTATCGGCTACGGTTCCATCAACCATCCGGTAGATACCTGCCACAACTGCGGCTACAAGGGAGTCATCTACGACAAATGTCCTATCTGCCGGAGCGAAAACATCCTGCGTATGCGCCGTATCACCGGTTACCTGACCGGAGACCTGAGCAGTTGGAACTCGGCCAAACGCGCCGAAGAGCACGACCGTGTAAAGCACGGATAATCCACACCTGGAGGGAGCATGTTACATTATTTATATACTTATCCTGAAACCATTGTCGACGGTGAGGGCATCCGCTATTCCATCTATCTGGCCGGATGCGCCCACCGTTGCAAAGGGTGCCACAACCCGGAATCCTGGAATCCGCAAGCCGGCAAACCGCTGACCGACGAGGAATTGACCGGCATGATTCGGGAAATCAACGGCAATCCCCTGCTGGACGGAGTCACTTTTTCCGGCGGAGACCCTTTCTACAATCCCCAGGAGTTCGGCCGTGTGCTGAAGCGCATCCAGGAAGAGACCGGGCAGAACATCTGGTGCTATACCGGATATACCTACGAGGAACTGCTTGCCGACCCGCTTCGGAAACCGCTGCTGGCATTCATCGACGTACTGGTGGACGGACGTTTCGACGAGACCCTCTATTCCCCCCATCTTTCCTTCCGGGGAAGCAGCAACCAGCGCATCATCCCCCTCAAATAGGCCTTCTGCAAGGCCTATTTTTTATGTTACATGACATAAATCAAGAAAACACGGGTTTTCTGCAGAAACTTTTCTCCGGCTATTGCAGGGATTGAAAAAAGAAATACCTTTGCAGTGTGGTTGTGAAATCACATAGCAATAACGTAAACAAAACTAGATAACTAAGGTATTAGATTTAAGGTATTAGATTAAAAAGTTAGGTATTAGATTTAAGGTAAAAAGCAATTTTAGTTTAGGTATTAGGTTAATTAATAGGTAAAGTTTAGGTATTAGTAAAAAGGTTAAAGATTTCAGGATTTAGGTTGAAATAGGTTTTAGGTAAATTGCTTTTAAGGAAAAAGGATAACAGACACAATGACTAGATGTTTAGACGCAAGAACCCTTCAATGGGGGTTCTTTAGGCGGCCGGCGGTGTTCAGATGAACAGCGCTTTTTTTATGCCCGTTCCGCTCATCGGAAAAACAAACGTTCGTTCAATTTAATCCATCCGTTCGTTTTCAGTAAAACGTCCGTTCGTCTGCGCTGAAACACGGGTTCGTTTTTCCGCTGAAGTTTCTTGGGCCTTTCGCTCCGCCATTCACCGGAATTTTCACCGTCCCGAAAGGCTGGCGGTAAAAACCGGAAGAAAAAACGGCATCAAGCGGGAATTGGTCCACTAAAATAGTGGATATATGGAAAAAAGTTACCATCTTTGTCTCGTGAACAATACGGAAAACAATGGAAATAATCTTTGATAAGGAGTATTTGCGCCAGCTGTATGAGGAAGGAAAAACGACGGACAAAAAACATCGCTTCCAGCCCCACATCATAGCGCGCTACCAGCTACGTATCAAAGTACTGGAGCAAGCCGGAAATATAGAGGAACTTTATGCTATCCACTCTCTTCATTACGAAGTATTGAAAGGAGACAAAGCGGGTATCTCCTCTATCCGGGTGAATGACCAGTACCGCATCGAGTTCACAGTAAAACAAATCTCACAGGAAACGGTAGTGACCATCTGTAACATTTTGGAATTGTCGAATCATTATAAATAAAACAATCATGGGAAAATACATCTGCCAACGCCCCATACATCCGGGTGAACTGCTGAAAGAAGAGACTGAAGAACGTAAGCTCTCACAGCGAAAGCTGGCTGAGCAGATGGGCATCTCCTACAAGGTGCTGAACGACATCCTCAACTGCCGCCGGCCGGTTACGACACAGACAGCCATGCTATTCGAAGCTGCGTTGGGAATCAGTGCCTCGCTGCTGATGCGGATGCAGCTCGACTGTAACATGCAGCAGGCCGCCTCCGACCCCACTTTCATGGAACGCCTGAAACAGGTACGTAAGTACGCCGCCAAGCTGTAGGCTGAAACAAGCTGAAAAAGAATCGTCCCGCCCCGCTCCCATGAACAGGAGCCAGGCGGGACGATTTGTTTTATCCCCTTGGGAACTACTTACAGACCAAGTAGTTCAAGAACTTATCTTGCGTTTTCGGGCGGACTGCCGCCGAACGGAGAATCAATCTACCGCTGCGGGATATCTACCGAATCCTCCTGCTTGCCTTTCAGGTATTTCGAGAAGAAATCCACCATGCGCCAGTAGAAATACTCATCCATATTGCCAAACGCATGACGCTGACCCGGCAAGATCAACATCTCGAAACGCTTGTTGGCCTGAATCAGGGCATTCACCACCCGGATGGTATTACCCGGATGCACGTTGTTGTCAATATCCCCGTGTACCAGCATAAGGTGTCCCTTCAACTGCTTCACAATTTCCGGATTCGTGGCAATCTTGTAGGCGAAGATGGTATCGCCCTTCTCGGTAATTTCCTCTTTCACCCCGTGATGCGTCTCACTCCACCAGCGGTTATAAATCCGGTTGTCATGGTTTCCGGCACACGATACGGCTGCTTTGTAGAAATCCGGGTACTGACAGATAGCTGCTGTTGACATGAATCCACCTCCGGAATGTCCGTGAATCCCTACACGGTTAATATCGATAAACTTATACCGTGCAGCCAGTTGCTCTACAGCAGCCTTATGGTCGGCCAACGGATAGTCGCGCATGTTTCCGTAACCATAGTTGTGATACCACTTCGAACGGCTCGGATGTCCACCCCGTTGTCCTACGGAAATCACGATGAAACCGGCCTGGGCCAGACGGTCGGTACGAACACTCATGCGGGTAAACGGATAATACACCGCTTCCACCTGCGGGCCCGGATATACATAGTCGATAATCGGATAAACCTTGGTAGAATCGAAATTGAAAGGCTTGTACATTACGCCATACAAGTCGGTCACTCCATCGGCCGCCTTTACGGTAAAGAGTTCCGGGAACTGATAGCCCGCAGCTTTCAGTACCGAGAAATCACTCTCCTGCAAGCTCATCACCTTGTTCCCGTTGCGGTCAATCACATCGGTACAGGGAACCGTATTCACCCGTGAATAGTTGTCCACGATGAAACGGGCCTCATCGTCCACTTCTACCTGATGGAAGAAATCGCCGGCGGTCAGACGTTTCAGACCGCTTCCATCAGCATTCACCTTATACAGATGTTCGTAATACGGATTCTCTCCCGCTTCACGACCGTTGGCGGTGAAATAAATGGTGCGGGTAGCTTCGTCTACCTTCACCACCTGCTCCACGTGCCACGGTCCTTTGGTAATGCGGTTCTTCAGGTTTCCTTTATCATCATACAGATACAGGTGTGCCCAACCGTCACGCTCACTCCACTGGATAAATTCCTTGCCTTCGTTGAATACCTGAATCGGGCGGGTTTCCTGGTAGGTATTCATCCGTTCCTCCACAATCGGTACGATGGAATCCTGACCGACCGTATAGGTACAGACATCGATGCGATGCAGGTCACGGCTGCTGCGGGTTACATAGAAACGGTTATTGTCTCCCTGCCAGATAGCGGGCACCAGCTCCTGGTCACGCTGTTTCTGTTCCCAAGGACGATAAGACAAATCCAACGTCTGGTTCTTCCAGGCAGCCGTACGGATTTCTTTCCGTGTATTGGAAGTCATGTCAAACAAGTAAAGATGGTCTTCCGGAGCCTCCATCTCACCCGGCATCTGATACTTGTAGGTTTCCAAGGTAGGACGCGGTTCGGCGATGGAATTGATAACCCAAAGCGGTTTGACGGCCCTGTTATCCGAAACGATAGTCACAAAATATTTCGAGTCGGGCGACCAGCATCCCCACACGCCCCGGCGTTTACCGTTGCACAAGGTATCGGTATTCAGGATGCTGTAAGGAATTCCGTAACCGAAATCGGGAGTACCGTCAGTAGTCAGCTGTGTCTCGACAATGGTACTGTCCTTCTCGTCCTTCTGTGCCTTGCGGTAATTCTCGATGCTCATGCGATACAGGTTGCAGTCCTTGGCATAGACCACACTCTTTCCGTCCGGCGATACAGATGCCCATTCCAGCCGTTTCGGCTCTTCCTCCGCATCCTTCAGGTGCGTCAATTTACGGGTTTGGAGATCGTAAGAGAAATAGAACACTTCCTTTTTCTTCTCGTCCTTCTTCTTATCATCGTCTTTCTTCGGTTTGGCATCGCGACTGGAAGTCACTTCGAAAGTAAAGGTACGTCCGTCTTCCTTTACTTTCAGGTTGGTGATAGGCAGATGACGGGCCTCAAACGGGTCCTGCACGATTTCGGTCAGCTGGGCAGCCAGTTCATCGCGGTCAAAAAGCGGAGTCTTGCTGCGGGCAGCAGGGTCTACCACATACCAGAACTTCCCTTCACTCGTCTTGTATTCAAACCAGAAACGGGTGCCCTGCTGAAACCAGTGCGGGTCTACGGTGGTAGAAAACAGCATGTTCTTCAGCTTGGCCCCTGTAAACTTCTCGGCCTGCAGGTATTCAGGCAGTCTCTCCTGTGCCTGTCCCGGCATGGCCTGTAAACAGATTGCGCCTAACAAAAAGGCGGCTAACAACATTTTTCTCATGATGTGTGCTACTTTAATAATTTTTTGTTACAAAGATAGCAAACTTCCGAGAAAAGTTGTCGGCCGCCCTTCAGAAAGTATCTAAGGAAATAAAATCCGCTAGAACAGGAACCTCAAGACATCGTTGAAATTCGCCCAGATAAGCAAGGCAAAGAGCAGGAACATACCCACCATCTGCGCATACTCCAGGAACTTGTCACTCGGTTTGCGCCGGGCAATGATTTCATACAGCAGGAACAGCACGTGTCCACCGTCCAGCGCAGGAATCGGCAGGATGTTCATGAATGCCAGGATGATGGACAGGAAAGCCGTCATCGACCAGAAACGGGGCCAGTCCCACACTTTCGGGAAAATACTGCCGATGGTTCCGAAACCACCCACGCTCTTGGCACCTTCCTTCGTAAAGACATACTTCATGTCGTTCACATATCCCTTCAAGGTATTGACACCGAGGGTCACACCGGCCGGGAAGGAAGAAAAGAAACCGTAGGTCAGTACCGTCGGCTTATAGTCCAGGTGCATTTCCGCGCCCACCTTGAAGCTGGAATTGGTCTGTACCTGTACCGTATCGCGTATACCGCCACGGGCATAAACCAGACTGAAAGTCGCATTCGGTTGCTTTTCCAGTTCAGCCTTCGCCTGCAAGGTACCCAGTTCATTGACAAAATCATTCCAGGAGTTCACTGCCGCTCCGTTGACTGCCAGCAGCGTATCGCCAGCCATAATACCGGCTTTGGCAAATCCTCCGTCCGCCCATACCGAGTCTACGACATTCGGATAAAGGATATCCACAAACGGAGGGTCCTCTTTCGCGATGTCCAACAGGCTGACCTCCGGCATCAGTATCTTCTCCTCCTGTCCGTTACGCAGCACCGTCACTTCGCGGGCCTCTACCAGACTACGGAGCATATCGACGTTGAAACGTTCCAGCGGCTCGCCGTCGGCAGCCTTCAGGATATCCCCGTCGCGGAATCCAATCTGCTTGGCCGTTTCGTTGAACTTCATACCGTAAGTCATGTCCTTCAGGGCGATGTAGGAATCTCCCCAGGTATAAAGAATCATGGAATAGATGAAAAGTGCCAGCAGGAAGTTCATCAGCACTCCGCCTATCATGACCAGCAGACGCTGCCACGCCGGTTTGGAGCGGAATTCCCACGGCTGCGCGGGTTGCTTCATCTGTTCGGTATCCATCGACTCATCTATCATTCCCGCAATCTTACAGTAACCGCCCAACGGCAGCCACCCCACACCGTATTCCGTATCGCTGTTCTTCGGCTTGTACTTGAACAGCGAGAACCAAGGGTCAAAAAAGATATAGAACTTCTCTACACGTATCTTGAAAAGGCGCGCAAAGAAAAAGTGTCCTCCTTCATGAACGATGACCAGCAGCGAAAGGCTGAGAATCAGTTGAAGGGCACGAATCAAAAATGTTTCCATTTACAATCTACTTCTGTGTTAATAATTAATTTTCATTCTGTCAATAAGTTCTGTTAATCACCATTTCGGCTGCCACACGCCGGGTCAAGGCATCTGTCTCTACATAGTCCTCGTAGGTCGGCGTCTGAATGAAAGTCACCCGTTCCATGGTCTTTTCGATGACATCGCTCATACCCAAGAAAGAAATCTGGTCCTTCAGGAAAGAGGCCACCACCACTTCGTTGGCCGCATTCACGATACAAGGCATGTTTCCTCCACGGTGCAAGGCCTCGTATGCCAGAGCCAGGTTCCGGAACCGCCGGGTATCGGGTGCCTCGAATGTAAGCGTATTGCATTTCATGAAATCCAGACGTTCGCCGGAAAGCGGTTCACGTTTCGGATAAGAGAACGCGTACTGGATAGGCAGACGCATGTCGGGTACTCCCAGCTGGGCTTTCACTGCACCGTCTACGTATTCCACCATGGAGTGTACCACCGACTGCGGGTGTACCACCACTTCAATCTGTTCCGGACGCACGCCGAACAACCATTTGGCTTCAATCACCTCGAATCCCTTGTTCATCATCGAAGCCGAATCGATGGTAATCTTGGCCCCCATGCTCCAGTTGGGATGTTTCAACGCCTGCTCCTTGGTAACCGTCTGCAACTGTTCCAACGAGAACGTACGGAACGGTCCTCCCGAAGCGGTCAGGATAATCTTATGTACCGGATTGTTCAATTCCAGGCATTGAAAAATAGCCGAATGTTCCGAATCGACCGGCAGAATAGGCACCCGGTATTGGGCAGCCAGGGCATTGACCAGCTCGCCGGCCACCACCATGGTTTCCTTGTTGGCCAGCGCAATGACCTTTCCTGCCTTGATGGCATTCATGGTCGGACGCAGACCGGCATACCCTACCATTGCTGTCAGGACGATATCTATCGGACCGGATTCCACAATCTGTGCCAGCGCATCGGCACCGGCATAGACTTTAATCGGTAAATCCGATAACGCTTCTTTCAGCTGCAGATACTTGTCCGGATTGGCGATAACCACCGCTTCCGGCCGGAACTGACGGGCCTGTTCTATCAGCAGGTCCACTTTATTGTTGGCAGTCAACGCATAAGCCTCATACAAGTCGGGATGTTCGGCAATCACCTTCAGCGCCTGTGTCCCGATGGAGCCCGTTGAACCTAAAATAGCTATCTGTTTCTTCATAATTATTAGAATACAATGTATTTTTCCGGATTGATGGGAGTCCCCTGATGCCACAATTCAAAATGCAGGTGAGGCTGTTCCCCTTCCGGATTACCTTCCACCTTGTTTTCCACCAGTGCGATGACCTCCCCGCCCTTTACTTCGTCGCCTTCCTTCTTCAGCAACGAACCGCAATGCTTGTATACGGTAATGAAATTACGTGCGTGCTGTAACTGGATAACATACCCCGCTTCGGCCGTATAGGCGGCCAGAATCACGGTTCCGTCCAGGGCAGCGAGTACATTCTCGTTCGGTGCCGCCACCAGGTCGGTCCCGAAATGTTTCTGCATCGGCTGGAAACCGGTAGTCATCACCCCACGTACCGGACGGTAGAATATCAGTCCGGCCGCATCGTGGTTTTCGTTGACAGAGCGCAGGTTGTAGCGTTCCTTCTCTTCGTATTGCTGCCGGAACTTCTCTTCTTCTTCCGAGCGTTCCATCAGCTCCTCCACACGGACGTCGGTCAGCGAATCGATGGACTGCACAGTATCTGCCTTCACCTTTCCGCTGATGATGTCCTGGATATTCATCAGATACAGCTGCTGACGGGCAAGGGCCTGCTGCAGGGAGTCGGCCCGCAAGGCATTCTCCACGACCTGCCGGCGCACTTCGCTGTTCATGTATCCCGGCAGATAGTTCCGCAAAGGAGTGAACATGATGATGAACGCGGCAATGAGGAAGATGACCGTACACGCAGCCAGCAAGACCGAAATACCGTTCAGTTTAGACACATGAATCCCCACCACTTCTTCCAAAGTGTTCTCGTTCAAAACAATCAGCTTGTACTTGAACTTGATGTTGTGCCAGAAGGCTTTCCTTCCTCTCCGTTTCATAAATCAGTGCCGACTTCGTTAATCCTCCAGCAGTCCGTCGGGTATTTCTACCGTCAGAAGCTTCTTTTTCTTGTCGAGTCCCCGGATAAACTCCTCGTGGGCCGGCAGCAAGATTTCCCGGCCGTCCCGTTCGATGACAAACAGTACATTTACCGTCGAATCGTCCACATGCGTGATTTCGCCCAGATTTCCATGCGCGATATCTTCCACCTGGAAGCCTACAAAGAAATTCCACGAGGAAATACCATCTTCTTCCTCCAGATACTTGCTGGGGAAGTACACTTCCACGTTAGAAAACCTGCGGGCACGTTCGGCCGTATCAATACCTTCAAACTTCACCAGGGCCACATTGTCCGAACGGAAACGGTACTCCTCGATGAAGAAAGGTACCAGAATCCCGTCAAGCAACAGGATGAGGTAATCACAGTCCACACGGTCGAACACATCGTCCGTGAAAGTAAAACCAATTTCCCCCTTCACCCCGTGAGGTTTGTTGAGGACTCCTATCTTAAATACTTCTTCTTTTCTTATCATATTATAACCGGCTCTATTCAATACGGGTGATACGTGCTCCCAGCGCGGTAAGACGCTGTTCGATGTTCTGGTAACCACGGTCTATCTGCTCGATGTTGTGGATACGGCTTACACCCGTAGCGCCCAGTGCGGCAATCAGCAGGGCGATACCGGCACGGATATCCGGCGATGACATGTTTCCGCCCCGCAGACAGAAGTTACGGTCATGACCGATGACGACAGCCCGGTGCGGGTCGCACAAGATAATCTGTGCCCCCATATCAATCAGCTTGTCGACAAAGAACAGACGGCTTTCGAACATCTTCTGATGAATCAGCACACTGCCCTTGGCCTGGGTAGCCACAACCAGCATCACGCTCAGCAGGTCCGGAGTCAGTCCCGGCCACGGCGCATCGGCGATGGTCATGATGGAACCGTCGATGAACGATTCAATCTGGTAATGCTCCTGAGCCGGAATGTAGATATCGTCACCACGTTGCTCCAGCCGGATACCCAAACGCCGGAAGCTGTCGGGGATAATGCCCAGATTCTGATAAGACACATTTTTGATGGTCAGTTCGCTGCCCGTCATGGCTGCCATGCCGATAAAGCTTCCTACCTCAATCATATCCGGTAATACATGATGCTGACAACCGTTCAGGCTTTCCACCCCTTCGATGGTCAGCAGATTGGAAGCGATACCGGAAATCCGGGCTCCCATGCGGTTCAGCATCCGGCAAAGCTGCTGGACGTATGGCTCACAAGCCGCATTATAGATGGTGGTGGTTCCTTCGGCCAATACCGCTGCCATGATGATGTTGGCTGTACCGGTGACCGAAGCCTCATCCAGCAGCATGTCCGCTCCCTTCAGATGTTCCGCCACGATGCGGTATACCTTCCTGTCCGCATCGTATTCGAAGTCAGCCCCCAGTTTCTGGATACCCAGAAAATGCGTATCAAGACGGCGGCGGCCTATCTTGTCACCGCCCGGCTTGGATATGAGTGCCTGTCCGAAACGGGCAATCAACGGACCGACCAGCATGACCGACCCGCGCAGCTTCGAGCAGCGCTGCAGGAAATCATCGCTTTCCAGGTAAGCCAGATTCACGAAATCGGCCTGGAACGTATAGGTTTCAATATCCGTCTTCGATACCTTTACTCCCATATCGCGGAGCAGCTGAATCAGATTGTTCACATCCAGAATATCGGGGATATTGCTGATAGTCACCTCTTCCGAAGTCAATAATGTGGCACAAAGCACTTCCAGTACTTCATTCTTGGCACCCTGCGGAATAATCTCGCCATGCAGTTTATGCCCACCCTCTATTACAAATGAAGCCATAATGTCACGTTTATCGGGTTAGAATTTTCTTCGCTGATTATTATTGTTATTGTTCATCTGGCGACGCCGCGGAATAAAGGTACGCGGTTCCACCAGTTTCAAATCCTCCGGTGTCAACTTAATCTTGCCACCTGAGAGTTCATACAAATCATCCAGAATCTTCTGGTCTTCCACACCGTCCTTGTTCCAGTTCAGGTAATCCTTCTTCATGTGGTTGGCAATCATGGAAATCAGCTGTTTCCGTTCCTCACCTTCCGGATAATCCACAGCCACCTGAATCATATCCTGAATAAAACGTCCGTAATGACGGTAGTGAATGTTATTCTGTGAATAAGGAATGCAATCCGGCTTCACTTCCAGGCTCTCCTTCTTGACCACTTCCACCGGGTAATCAATATCCAGCTTGAAATCGGCCATAATAGCCAGATGGTCCCATAACTTATGGTTGAAGTCCTCAACATCACGTAAATGCGGGAACATGCCCCCCATGATGTTCACAATGGTATTGGCGCAACGCTGGCGTTCCTCACGGTCCTCGATAGTCAAGGCGTGGTCCACCATATTCTGTACACTGCGTCCATATTCGGGAAGCGGTAATCTCCGCTGTTGGGTATTATACTCCATACTTTTATTTTAACTTTTAGCTATTCAATCAGTCTATAACAGTTTCTTGGGTACCGAAGCAACGAATTCCTTCAGGTAGAAAGGCTCAAAGTAAGCCACATCCTTGAAATCTTCTTTTGCCATCGCCTTCTCGGCCAGCGGGAACATCCACTTGGCCAGCGGATAAATGTCTTCAATGAAGTGCGCATTCGGATGTGTCAACTTCTCGCGGCATTTGGCAGCTCCGTTACCGAAGAAATACACCGGATGAGCGTCCAGGAACTCGGCATACGAATTTTCATCGATGATATCGGCGGCCGTTTCACGTTTCACGCGCAGGGCACGGTCGTAAACGGCGGCGTACACCTCCATACGGCGGGCATCAATCATCGGACAGAGCAACGCATCGTCCGGCAAATCCTGATGCAGCAGCACCGGTACACACATCACCTCCAGTGTGGGTAACCCAATCAAGGGGATATTACGTCCGTAACAGATTCCCTTCGCCATGGAAACCCCGATACGCAGCCCCGTATAGGAGCCCGGCCCGCAGCTGACGGCTACCGCATCCAGCGGAATGGCATGATTATCCGCAAATGACAACGCTTCGTCTACATACACGCCCAATACCGTAGCGTGCGAAGGACCCTTGAAATCTTCTTTTGAAAAAATGGAAGCACCGTCCTGACTGACAGAAACGGAACAGACTTCCGTAGATGTTTCGATATGTAAAATGCAAGACATAATTACGCTTATATAGATAGTTTGCAAATATACACTTTTATTTGTACTCCATTTCCATATTTTCTTTACTTTTGCAAAAAAATACATTTAGTTATGATACAGTCTATGACCGGATACGGCAAAGCAACCGCCTCATTCGGAGATAAAAAAATCAATGTCGAAATCAAGTCTTTAAATAGTAAGGCGATGGACCTGTCTACCCGCATCGCCCCCCTGTACCGGGAAAAGGAAATGGAAATACGTAACCTTATCGCCCAGACCCTGGAACGCGGGAAAGTAGATTTCAGCCTGTGGGTAGAAAAGGATGCCGCCGAAACAGCGACTCCCATCAACGCCGCACTGGTAGAAAACTACTACAACCAGATTAAAACAATTTCCGAGACCTACCACATCCCGGTACCGCAGGACTGGTTCGCTACCCTGCTGCGGATGCCCGATGTACTGACCCGTGTAGACGTACAGGAACTTTCCGAAGAAGAATGGACCGTGGTCCGTCAGGCTGTCAGCGAAGCCCTGCAGCATCTGGTAGATTTCCGCAAACAGGAAGGACAGGCTCTCGAAAAGAAGTTTACAGAAAAGATTGACAACATCGAGCGCCTGTTGCAAAGCATCGAGGTCTACGAGAAAGAACGTGTCACCAGAATCCGTGAACGCATCACCGACGCACTGGAGAAAACCATCAGCGTAGACTACGACAAGAACCGGCTGGAACAGGAACTCATCTATTACATCGAAAAGCTGGACATCAACGAAGAGAAACAGCGTCTGGCCAATCACCTGCGCTATTTCCGCGAAACGATGGCAGGCGGACACGGACAAGGCAAGAAGCTGGGATTCATCGCCCAGGAAATGGGACGGGAAATCAATACCACCGGCAGCAAGTCGAACCACGCCGAAATGCAGAACATCGTGGTACAGATGAAAGACGAACTGGAACAAATCAAAGAGCAGGTGCTCAATGTCATGTAAAAACAACTTCATCCATAAACGAACCTTATGACTGGAAAACTGATTATCTTCTCAGCCCCTTCAGGCTCCGGGAAATCCACCATCATCAACTACCTGTTGACCCAGAACCTGAACCTGGCTTTCTCCATTTCGGCCACCAGCCGTCCGCCGAGAGGAACCGAACAGAACGGAGTGGAATATTTCTTCCTGACTCCGGAAGAATTCAAACAACGCATCGCCGACAACGAGTTTCTGGAATACGAAGAAGTCTACAAGGACCGCTTCTACGGCACCCTGAAATCGCAGGTGGAGAAACAGCTCGCCGACGGACAGAATGTAGTATTCGACGTAGACGTGGTAGGCGGATGCAACATCAAGCAATATTACGGTGAACGTGCCTTGTCGGTATTCATCCAGCCGCCTTCGGTAGAAGAACTGCGCAAACGCCTGAACGGACGTGGCACAGACTCGCCGGAAGTCATTGAAAGCCGCATCGCAAAGGCCGAATTCGAACTGGGCTACGCCCCGCGGTTCGATGTCGTCATCGTCAACGATGACCTTGACAAAGCCAAGGCCGAGGCCCTGAAAGTAATCACCGAATTCCTGAACCGATAACAGAAACATCCCTTATGGTGAAAGACCCGAAAAAAGTAATCCGTATGCTGCTGGTCCTGTGCATCGTCATCGGACTGGCAGCCGTAGCGGTTGGTGTAGTGGCTGTCTATAAAGAAGAATACATCATTGCGGCAGGTATGCTGTTCGTTGCCATCTGGCAGGTCATCAATTTCTATAAATGGAAGAAACTCGTATAAAGACCGGTATCTTCGGAGGCTCCTTCAATCCGATTCACCTGGGCCATCTGGCCCTGGCCAATTACCTGTGTGAGTACGGCGAGGTGGACGAAGTATGGTTTCTCGTCTCACCGCTGAATCCCTTCAAGGTCCATCAGGACCTGCTGAAAGACGAGCTCCGCCTGCAACTGGTACAGGCTGCGGTAGAAGGATATCCACGCTTCAAGGCCTCCGACTTCGAGTTCCACCTGCCCCGGCCTTCGTATACCATCCATACGCTCGACAAGCTGGCCCGTCAATATCCCGACCGGGATTTCTACCTGATTATCGGAGCCGACAACTGGGCGGCCTTCGACCGTTGGAAATCGCCGGAGGAGATTCTGCAAAAACATTACGTACTGATTTATCCGCGTCCGGGGTACGACCTGGGAGCACTCACCCTACCGCCCCGCGTCAAGGCCGTGCATACCCCCCTGCTGGAAATCAGCTCCACCTTTATCCGTACCGCCATCCGCGAAGGGAAAGACATGCGTTACTTCCTTCATCCGGAAGTAGACCGCCTCATCAAGGAGCTCCACCTCTACCGGAAATGACCGCTACGGCTTTTCCGGTCCGCAGTGGAGTATCACCAGGACGACCTCGCTGGGGGTAAACAAACGGATATCCTTCCGCGATGTACCCAATCCGTTACTGATAATTACCGGTATACCCTGACTGTTGTGTTTCAGTCCGGTGAGGAAACGGCTCCCGTATTTGGAAAAATTACCTGCCGGTGTCCATCGTTTGAACAGACTTACCTGTCCGCCGTGGGTATGTCCCGCCAAAGCCAAATCCGTATGCGAGATGTCCACATCTTCTACATAATCGGGAGTGTGCGTCACCATCACGACAAAATCTTCCGGTTTCAAGGCCAAGGTAGGCGACACACCGTTCCGCTTCAAATCGAACGGGTTCCGGATGCCGCAGATTTCGATGAACCGGTTTCCCTTCCAAAGCGTATCCACCCGATGTTCCAACAGCTTTACGCCACTATCCTTCATGGCTTTCCGTGCCAGACTATCCGCTTCTCCCCGCTCGTGGTTACCCATCACGGCATACGTTCCGTAAGGCGTTGAGACCTGCTGCAAAGCCTTGAAAAGCTCTTCTACATCACCCCCTTCGCGTCCCCGATAGTCACCACCCAAAATCAGGACATCGGCATCTACCGACTGAAGGGCACGCACGAGGTTCGGCAAGCGCTTGGCAGTAAACCGGCTCTCGTAATGGAAATCGGTAGCAAAGGCTATCCGGAAGCTGTCAAAGGTCTCCGGAAGCTGCTCACTGTAAATATCATACTGTTTGATACGTCCTATTCCTTTATACTTGGAAAAGGAAGCCGTGGCACACGAACCAAGCAATACGGCCGACAATACTGCTCCAGTCAATGCCATTCCTATTCGTTTGAACATAAGCGATTGTTTGGGGATGCCTTTTGTCCCCCCGGGATTCCGGATGAACAAAAGATTTTCTCATATATTGACTTTATCTCTTCAGCCCGAAAATAAGCAAAAAGCGTTACCTTTGCCACGACAAAACAAAGTATTCATAACATGAAACAGAATCCTACTCCCAATTCTTTCAAGGCATGGGTACTGGCTGCCCGACCCAAGACATTGACAGCCGCTTCCGTACCTGTACTGATAGGAGGCGCACTGGCCTACATCTACGGTCATCTGCAGGCTACCCCATTCCTGCTCTGCCTGCTCTTCGCCTACCTGATGCAGATAGATGCCAACTTCATCAACGACCTGTACGATTTCCTGAAAGGAACCGACCGCGAAGACCGGCTAGGTCCCGAACGGGCCTGCGCCCAAGGCTGGATAACTGTTCCCGCCATGAAGAAGGGAATCCTGATAACCACCCTGCTGGCGGCCTGCTGCGGCCTGTGCCTGTTGATATACAGCGGTTGGGAAATGATTCCGGTGGGTCTGGCCTGCATTCTTTTCGCCTTCCTCTATACCGCCGGACCTTACCCGCTGGCTTATCATGGCTGGGGCGATGTACTGGTACTTGTCTTTTTCGGGTTTGTACCGGTAGGCTGCACCTACTACGTCATGGGGCACGGTTGGAATACGGCTGTCACCATGGGTTCCCTGGCCTGCGGACTCACCATTGACACCCTGCTGATGGTCAACAATTTCCGCGACCGTGACCAGGACCGCCAGAGCGGGAAGAAAACACTGGTTGTCCGCCTGGGAGCCAAAGCCGGACTCATCCTGTATTTCCTGTTGGGGCTTGTTGCCTGCTGGTGCTGCTTTTATTTCATCGGCCTGGGTAAACCCCTGGCCGCCATCCTTCCACAGATTTACCTGTTACCGCATATCCTGACGACCATGAAAATGGCGCGTATCCATCAGGGCAAAGCCCTGAACGCGATATTGGGTGAAACCTCGCGGAACATCCTTATTTTCGGAATGCTGTTAACAATAGGGCTGGCGCTGTAAGCGTTTTCCGCTTACAAGGCCAGCCCCCGTCGGACTTCCTGTTTCAAGGGAGTCCGTTTTTTTATCGATACTTATTCGTTACTGAAACGCTTGGCCTGTTCGGCAATCAGCGCATCATCATCGAAATAATTGATTTTCATGGCCCGGCGGACTTCATCCAGTGTCTGGGCAGCCGCTGCACGAGCTACCTCGCAACCCTGTTTCAGCATGGCATAGACAGCCGGAATGTCTTTCTCGAACTCTTTACGACGGTTGCGGATAGGTTCCAGTTCTTCCTGCATGATGGCAGCCAGGAACTTCTTCACCTTCATATCCCCCAAACCACCGCGGGTATAGTGAGCCTTCAGTTCATCCAGCGAAGCATAATCGGTCAGATAACGGCCGAAATGTTCCGGACGGCAGAATGCATCCAGGTAAGTGAATACCGTATTTCCTTCCAGACGGCCCGGGTCGGTCACCTTGATGTGGGTCGGGTCTGTATACATGCTCTTCACCTTCTTTTCCACTTCGTCAGCGCTATCGGACAGGTAAATGCAGTTACCCAACGATTTACTCATCTTCGCCTTACCGTCGGTTCCCGGCAGACGCAGACAAGCCGCATTATCCGGCAACAGGATATCCGGCTCTACCAGTGTTTCGCCATAGATGTGGTTGAAACGACGGACGATTTCGCGTGCCTGCTCAATCATCGGTTCCTGGTCTTCACCAACCGGTACAGTGGTAGCCTTGAACGCTGTGATGTCGGCAGCCTGACTGATGGGATAAGTAAAGAAACCGACCGGGATGCTGGTCTCGAAGTTACGCATCTGAATTTCAGTCTTCACGGTCGGGTTACGCTGCAGACGTGATACGGTCACCATATCCATGTAATAGAAGGTCAACTCGCACAGTTCCGGAATCTGAGACTGGATAAAGATGGTCGATTTGCTCGGGTCCAATCCGACAGACAGATAATCCAAAGCAACTTCTATCACATTCTGACGTACCTTTTCCGGATTATCGATATTATCGGTCAAAGCCTGCCCGTCGGCCTCGAAAACGAAAATCTTGTCATAAAGGCCGGAATTCTGAAGTTCCACACGGCGACGAAGCGAACCTACGTAATGTCCGATATGCAGTTTTCCGGTAGGACGGTCACCGGTCAGTATAATCTTTTCTTTTTTCATGGGTATGTATTTCATTTGTTTATAAATTGCAGCAAAGATACACAATTACTTTGTTTTCTTCAAAATAAATCGTTTCTTTGCATCATACGATGTAACAGCCCTATCCGGGGCACTGCATCCCCGCTCTAAAACATTCAAATAATCTATATGTATGAAAAAGACATTGAAAAAAGTGCTGGTACTCGGTTCGGGTGCCTTGAAAATCGGCCAGGCCGGTGAATTCGACTACTCCGGCTCACAAGCATTGAAAGCCTTGCGCGAAGAAGGCATCCGCTCCGTGCTCATCAACCCTAACATCGCTACCATCCAGACTTCCGAGGGTATTGCCGACCAAGTATACTTCCTGCCGGTAACTCCTTATTTCGTGACTGAAATCATCAAAAAAGAACGCCCGGACGGCATCCTGCTGGCCTTCGGCGGACAGACTGCCCTGAACTGCGGAACAGAACTTTATCAGACAGGAGTTCTACAGGAATACGGTGTAGAAGTATTGGGTACCTCGGTAGAAGCCATCATGTACACCGAAGACCGAGACCTCTTCGTGAAAAAGATGAACGAAGCTTCACTGAAGACTCCGGTTAGCCAGGCTGTAGAATCCATGGAAGCTGCACTCGAAGCCGCCCGCCGTATCGGTTACCCGGTCATGATCCGTTCTGCATACGCTTTAGGTGGATTGGGAAGCGGTATCTGTCCCAACGAAGAAGCCTTCATCGAACTGGCAGAGAGCGCCTTTACTTTCTCACCACAGATTCTGGTAGAAGAATCGCTGAAAGGCTGGAAAGAAATCGAGTTCGAGGTTATCCGCGACGCGAACGACCACTGCTTCACGGTAGCCAGCATGGAGAACTTCGACCCGCTGGGTATCCATACCGGTGAATCCATCGTAGTAGCTCCAACCTGCTCCCTGTCAGAAGAACAGGTGACTACCTTGCAAGCTCTCTCCCGCCAATGTATCCGCCACTTAGGTATCGTGGGCGAATGTAACATCCAGTACGCATTCAATGCCGATACAAACGACTACCGCATCATTGAGGTAAATGCCCGCCTCAGCCGTTCTTCGGCTTTGGCTTCCAAAGCCACCGGTTACCCGTTGGCTTTCGTTGCCGCCAAGATTGCTCTAGGCTATACCCTCGACCAAATCGGTGAAATGGGAACTCCAAACTCGGCTTATGTGGCTCCATCACTGGATTACCTCATCTGTAAGATTCCACGCTGGGACCTGACCAAATTCGTAGGCGTATCGCGCCGCATCGGTTCCAGCATGAAGTCAGTAGGCGAAATCATGTCCATCGGACGCTCGTTCGAAGAAATCATCCAAAAGGGTCTGCGTATGATCGGACAGGGCATGCACGGTTTCGTAGGCAATGACCATACTCGCTTCGACAACCTGGATGACGAGCTGTCCAACCCGACCGACCTGCGTATCTTCGCCATCGCCCAGGCACTGGAAGAAGGATACAGCATCGAGCGTATCTTCGAACTGACCAAGATTGACCCGTGGTTCATCGAACGTCTGAAGAACATCGTCGATTATAAAGCCAAGCTGCAGAGCTATGATTCCCTGGAATCACTCCCGGCCGATGTATTGCGCGAAGCCAAACGTCTGGGATTCTCCGACTTCCAGATTGCACGTTTCGTACTGAAACCGCACAACGGCAACATGGAAAAAGAAAACCTGCAGGTACGTGCCTACCGTAAGAAACTGAATATCCTGCCGGCTGTAAAACGCATCAATACCGTGGCTTCCGAACATCCGGAACTGACCAACTACCTGTACTTCACCTACGATGCCGAAGGTTACGATGTGAATTACTACAAGAACGAGAAATCGGTGGTTGTACTGGGCTCAGGCGCCTACCGCATCGGTTCTTCCGTAGAGTTCGACTGGTGTTCGGTAAACGCCATCCAGACTGCCCGCAAACTGGGTTACAAGTCCATCATGATCAACTATAATCCGGAAACCGTATCGACCGACTACGATATGTGCGACCGCCTCTACTTCGACGAACTCTCGTTCGAACGGGTATTGGATGTCATCGACCTGGAACAGCCACGTGGTGTCATCGTTTCCGTGGGCGGACAGATTCCGAACAACCTGGCCATGAAACTCCACCGCCAGTCTGTGCCTATCCTGGGTACTTCGCCGGTATCCATCGACCGTGCCGAAAACCGCAACAAGTTCTCGGCCATGCTCGACCAGTTGGGAATCGACCAGCCGGCTTGGCAGGAACTGACCAGCCTGGACGATGTGAAACAATTCATCGCCAAAGTAGGTTATCCGGTACTGGTACGTCCGTCGTACGTACTTTCCGGTGCAGCCATGAACGTCTGCTACGATGAAGAAGAACTGACCCGCTTCCTGCAGATGGCCAGCGAAGTATCGAAGGAATATCCGGTAGTTATCTCACAATTCATGCAAGAGACTAAGGAAATCGAATTCGATGCCGTAGCCAATCAGGGCGAAATCGTGGAATACGCCATCTCGGAACACATCGAATATGCCGGTGTACACTCCGGCGACGCTACTCTGGTTTTCCCGGCCCAGCAGATTTATTTCTCTACAGCTCGTCAAATCAAGAAAATCAGCCGTCGCATCGCTCAGGAACTGAACATCTCCGGTCCGTTCAACATCCAGTTCCTGGCACGGAAGAACGAAGTAAAAGTCATCGAATGTAACCTGCGTGCTTCACGCAGCTTCCCGTTCGTATCGAAGGTACTGAAACGTAACTTCATTGAAACAGCTACCCGCATCATGCTCGATGCTCCATACACTCAACCGGATAAATCGGCTTTCGACATCGACCGCATCGGTGTAAAAGCTTCCCAATTCTCATTCGCCCGTCTGCAGAATGCCGACCCGGTATTGGGAGTCGACATGTCGTCTACCGGTGAAGTGGGTTGCTTGGGAGATGATTTCGACGAAGCTCTGCTGAACGCGCTCATCGCTACCGGTTACCGCATTCCGAAGAAAGCTGTCCTCCTCTCTTCCGGAGCTACCAAGTCGAAAGTAGATTTGCTGGATGCCAGCCAGATGTTAAGCCAGAAAGGTTACCACATCTACGCTACTGCCGGTACCGCTACTTTCCTGAACTCACACGGTATTCCTACTACACCGGTATTCTGGCCGGATGAACGTCCGAACGCTGAAAACAACGTGATGAAGATGATTGCCAACCATCAGTTCGACCTGATTGTGAACATTCCGAAGAACCACAGCAAACGCGAACTGACCAACGGTTACCGCATCCGCCGTGGCGCCATCGACCACAACATTCCGTTGATGACGAATGCCCGCCTGGCCAAAGCCTTCATCGAAGCCTTCTGCACTACCAAACTGGAAGACATTCAGATCAAGAGCTGGCAGGAATACAAATAATCCGTTTTTAAACCGCACTTGAACGGTATTTAAAATCGCATAAAAAGGGTGGGGCCTCATAGGTTCCACCCTTTTTTATGCGGTTTTGTATGCTTGCTCCTATCCTCAAAAATCAGATAGTCCCCAATTATCAACCGTGTACCTTTAACTACACTGTTCTCCACTCTCCAATGGTTCCTCAATGAATAATCTTATAGATGCAATGCCATTCCACTACCGGAAGTGAACCATCATCCTTCACGGTGAAACATCACCCTTCACAGAGAGTTCCTGTTCAACAACCGGTTACCCGTGTGTGAAAGTGTGAAACCAACTATCAGAACTTCTGAAAGCAGCAGGATATACCCCTAAAATAAGCTGAAAAGGTCCATGGACAACCCACCTATAACGATTATCCATGGACCTTTATGTACTCTGCTGTATCTCAGCAGAAGAATTATTTGGCCAGTTCCTGTTCAATGCTTTCCATCAGGTGCTGGAACTCTTCGGCGGTATAACCGATGGAAGCATGCACCAACTTGCCGTCTTTTCCGAACAGGTAAACCCGAGGAATGCTTTGGTCGGCAAACAAGGAGAATACTTCACGCTTGGGGTCTGGATACAACGGGAAGGTGAATTTCTTCCGTTCGTTGTACTTCTTCAGATCGGCATCCGTATGCTCCCGCCCAATCACCAGCAGCTTGAAGTCCGCATTATCTTTGTATTTCGGCCACAAGACCTTCTGTACCTGACCCAATTCCAACTGACAGGGACCGCACCAGGTAGCAAACAGGGAAACCAATACGACCTTTCCTTTCAAATCGGCAGGTGTCACCTTACCATACACTTCCGAGTTCAATGAAAAAGCCGGCATTGCATCACCTGCCTTCACTTTCTCCACTCCCTGAGCGTTCACTCCCAACATAAACATCCACATCAGTCCTATCAGACTGAAAATTCTAACACTTCTCATACGAATATCCGTTTTTATCATTTTACTGACAAAGATAAAAATACTTTCGGTGAATCCCGCAAATTCCACTATCTTTACCCGCAAAAAGAATATGCTTACTTTCATCTCCTGCGCCAAGACTATGACTGCCCGTTCCAACGTACGGGTTCCTTTCACGACTGTGCCTCCTTTCGAGACAGCAGCCAAAGAACACGCTCTGAACCTCTCCCAATTTTCGACCCAGGAGCTGGAAAAGCTGTTACGCATCAATTCCAAACTGGCTGCCACCAACTACCTGCGCTATCAGGATTTCTGTTCGGACGAGACACCGGCACTGCCCGCCTTGCTCTCCTATACCGGTATGGTATTCAAGCGCATCAATCCTAAAGATTTCAGCGAGGACGATTTCCGGTATGCGCAAGAGCACCTGCTTATCACTTCTTTCCTGTACGGATTATTGCGCCCGCTGGATGCCATCAAGAATTACCGGTTGGAAGGCGATGTAAAACTTCCGGAACTGGGAGGAATGTCTTTCTTCGACTATTGGAAACCCCGGTTGACCGATTACTTCATCGAACCCATCCGGAAACAAGGAGGCATCCTGATAAACCTGGCCAGCGGAGAAATGAAAGATTTGTTTGATTGGGAAAAAGTGAACCGTGAAGTACAGGTCATCACCCCGGAGTTTCATACCTGGAAAAACGGAAAACTGGCAACCGTTGTGGTGTATGCCAAGATGTGCCGGGGAGAAATGACCCGTTACATCCTGAAGAACCGGATAGAACAACCGGAAGAACTGAAAAAATTCGAATGGGAAGGATTCCGTTTCAGCGGCACGGATGATTCCGGAAAACACTGGAACTTCGTGCTGGGATAAAGCCTCTTTCTAATCTTACCGAAAAAAGCAACATCCGATACTCCATCCGGGAAAAGATATATAGGCTACAAAAAACGCTACCCGCATGCCTTTCGGGATTTCCTTCAGACATGCGGGCAGTATTTCATATCGTCTAACAGCCTACTAGCGGAACATCTTCTCCAAATCTTCTTCCTTCAGGACAGAAAGAACCACTTTTCCGTCCGGAGTATAATTAGGGGTAGACGCGGCAAAAAGGCCGTCTACCAAGCTGTTCATCTCCTCATTGGTCAAGACCTGTCCCGGCACGATGGCAGCCGCTTTCGCCAACGAAAGTGCCAACAGGCTCTGGATTTCCTCCTTCACCTTACAGCCTTTCTCGATGGCTGTCTGTACCATGTTCGTCACCAGTGTTTCCGGATTCAGCCCTTCGATTCCTTCCGGTACCCCGTTGATGGCATACGTACCACCACCCAGGCTACTCAAATCAAAGCCTAAATCATTCAGGTCACTCATGATTTCCTCCAGTACCGGAACTTCGGCCGGAGAAAAATGCACCATATCCGGGAACAGCATCCGTTGGGAAACATGCTGATGACTCTCCAACTGACGCATATAGCGGTCATATAGAATGCGGGTATGCGCCCGTTGCTGGTCGATAATCATCAAACCCGACTTGACGGAAGTCAGGATATAGCTTCCTTTATACTGATAATGCTGGGCCACTTTTTCCTTGACCGCCTCAGCCGGATGTTCGTCATAAAGCGTCGGTTCTTCCTCAGGCACCAGTGAAGCAGATGTTTCCGGAAACGCTTCTTCCGGAAAATCCGGTCCCTCCGAAGGCCAGGCAGGAGCCTGCTGTTTCTTCTCCAATCCCTGGAACAACGGTTCCCATTCGGTAGAAGGCTTCGGCGTATACGATGAATAGGCCGAAGGAGGTACTACCGACGACGTATTGAACGGATTGTAAGAAGTATCGTACGAAGTCTTCGGGGGTTGTACCACCGAATAAGGCGAAGCATCGAAAGCCGGAATATCCGGCATCCCTTCCGTATCAAAGTCGATGGAAGGAACGGCATTGAACCGCCCTAGGGTCTCTTTCACGGCAGCCGACAGAATCTGCCAGATGGCCTGTTCGTTCTCGAACTTGATTTCAGTCTTGGTAGGATGGATATTCACGTCAATATTGGCCGGTTCCACCTCAAAATAAAGAAAATAAGAAACCTGCTCGCCTACAGGAACCAGATGCTCGTAAGCATCCATCACCGCCTTGTGGAAATACGGATGGCGCATGTAACGCCCGTTCACGAAGAAGAACTGTCGCGCCCCTTTCTTACGGGCGGTCTCCGGCTTCCCGATGAAGCCGTGTATCTTCACCATGGTGGTATCGATTTCCAGTGACAGCAGGTCCTGGTTGAGCTTTCTGCCGAATACGCCCATAATACGCAGACGTAGCTGGGTAGCCGGCAGGTTAAGCATCTCTGTATCGTTGTGATGCAGGGTGAAGGACACATCCGGATTCACCAAAGCAATCCGTTCAAACTCAGCCAGGATATTACTCAACTCCGTCTGATTCGACTTCAGGAATTTCCGGCGGGCAGGAACATTGAAAAACAAGTTCTTCACCGCAAAGTTACTGCCCTTACGGCAAGTTACCGCTTCCTGGCTTTCTACCTTCGAACCGGCGATTGTAAGGGCTGTTCCCAGCTCGTCACCTTCCTGACAGGTTTTAAGTTCCACCTGTGCCACAGCCGCAATGGAGGCCAATGCCTCCCCTCGGAATCCCATGGTATGCAAGGCAAACAGGTCGGAAGCCTCCCGGATTTTCGAAGTGGCATGGCGTTCGAAAGCCAAACGCGCATCGGTCTCGGACATACCCTTTCCATCGTCTATCACCTGGATGCACGTCTTTCCGGCATCGGTCACCGAGACATCAATGTGATGTGCCCCGGCATCAATGGCATTCTCCACCAGCTCCTTGACTACTGAAGCAGGCCGCTGGATCACTTCACCCGCCGCAATCTGATTGGCTACGGAATCGGGCAACAAACGGATAATATCGCTCATACGTCTACCAATCAACTAACGATTAGAAAGTAAATTCTCCGGTTATCAGGTAATGCAGAATGTACAGAAGCACAGCAATGGCTACAAAAATAGTTCCGTAGGCCAGCGGCTTACGTCCGCTTTCCTTCCGACGCTTCAGGTAAGTAGTACCCTCGATGAACTTTCCCCGGATATCTTCCGGCGAAAATTCCTTGGGCGGGAGCATTCCCAGATCACGTTTGGCAGACTCTTCTATCTTCTGCAACTTTTCCTTACGCTCGTCCACGTAGATATACTCATGGTGATACGCACGTGGCTTTCTCATTGAAAACATTCCCATAATCACTCCTCCTTTTTCTGTTGGTCAAACAAATGCTGGTTAGGCAGCTCTATCGGCCCGCGGATATTCTTCTTCAGCTCATCGCCGGCCTTCTTAGCTCTCCATTCAAAGATGTCGTCCTTATTAAGCGGACGGATATAATCGAACCAGACAAAATTGTCCAGCTTATCTTTTCCCTTCGGTATCTGAGGCAACGGATAAAGTGTACCGTTCGACTGCGGACTCATCACCATGTGGTCCAACTTCTGTTGTTCCAGATAGATATCCAGCTGGCTGGTCTCAGACACATTCATACCAATCAATGTACTGTCTGAATCCATCGGATAATACACCAGACGCACCGAACCGATAACCTCCACCTTCTTCATTTCACCATCCCGGAAGAAAGCCTTCATCTCCTTACCCGTGACCTGATTATACTTCGTCGTATCAATCTGCTCCACAGACAAGGCCTGATTGATGATATGTGCCCAGTCTATCGTACTGTCATTCATATAGATAAGTACCTTCTCGCCTATCAGCTGCTGGTTTTCATTCCAAAGAATCGGATTGTCATACATGGTCAGGCAACTGTCCTTGGTAGAGAAGACCAACGAATCGCAGACACCCTGTACATCCGTACGGTAAAAACGTACCTTATGAAAAGCCCGCATCTCACGGAACATGGAATCCGTATCGAGGTGGAAGGTCTTCATCATCAAGGTATCGGCATGAAGAAACAGACTGTCTCCTTGTGAATAATCGATGGCAACCGCTTTACGCGTAGCAAAAGCATATTTAGTCTTCTCGTTGTAGAAGCCGTAATCACCGGTCATCATGTTCTTATTGACAGTATCGGTCATTACCATGTCATGAAACGCCTCACCCACTCCTTCATTACGGTCATAGAACAATGTATCGCCGGTGAACTGCTTTCCTTCGTTTGTCAAGACCGAACGCTGATACAAATCCGCTTTCCCGGTCTGGGTGTTGTAATAGCCAGACTCGGAATAAATGTGGTTTTTGTCGCTCAAGATATCCGAGGGACCCACAATGTTCGCCACCTTACTGGCCGTATTGTACCGCAAGGTATCGGAAGTCAGCGTGAACTGCGGGTTCACCAGTTTCACATTGTAGTTGAATACCGACTGCTTGTTCTGGGTGTTGTATTCCCCCCATTCGGAAGTCAGTACATTCTGTTCGTCCATCAAGGTACCCCCATCGAAGAAATATCCCAGACTATATACCCGGTCGTAGTTCAAGCTATCGGTCAGCAACGTCGTGTTACGGTTTTCCAGACGTACATTCATACGCATCTGGGCAATCTGAGTCATACCGTCATAATACAGATGGTCGCCATACAGGAACAAGGTATCTCCCTGTTCCATCCGTACATTCCCGAACGCCTCGAACGAGTTGCGCTGGTCGAAATAATAGGCACTGTCGCAATACATGTACAGGCTGTCGTGACGGAAAATGACATTTCCTACCACCACCTGTGCGTCTGAACGGTCGAGTGTCTTTTTCAATATATCCGAATGCAGCAGATAAACTTTACTCTTCTGTTTCGGTTCTTCCTTCTTGGCCGGTTTCCCCGTCTTTGCCACTGAATCTTTCTTCGGGGCAGTCGCAGTTGTACCTGTCACTTTTTTCTGCACCGGACGCTGAGCCAGCAGACAAAAGCCGAACAGGCATAGGATACCCAATACCAGTATCCTATGCCCGCCTATCCATGTATATTTTGTTCTTTTATCAGACATATCCTTTCTATAGCAAGGTATCAGCGGTTATTTAATCCACCCCGGATACTTGAAATCACACTTTCTCCAGTCCGGATTAACACGGACATACGTATTCTTCTGTTTCTCAACAATCCACTTCTGCAATTTTTCTTCACTGCGTTTAGCTGTTACGATAGACTTCAGGCGTTGATAGTCTTCGGTAATCGTAGCCTTATGTCCGTCAATCCGATTCTTCAGCTTGACAATGGCACACACCTCTTTGCCTTTGCTGTTCACCATGGTAAACGGCTGTGAAACCTCGCCGATCTGCAGGTTCTCGACCGCTTTTGCTACCTCCTGAGAAACGAATCCGGCCAACTGCTGCATTTCGAAACGGGAAGTTCCACTCTGCGGATTGGCCAACAAGCCATGGTTGTTCTTCGTATCTTTATCCTGCGACACCCAGGTAGCCGCCTCATCGAAGGTAACCTTTCCTTTACGGATATCATTGGCCAAGGTATCCAGCTTCTCGAGTGCCTCATTGATTTCTGCTTCATCCACTTTCGGTTTCAGGAGGATATGACGGTAACTGATACGGTCACCACGTTTTTCTATCAACTGAGCGATGTGATAACCATATTCTGTCTCGAACACTTTAGAAATCTTTTTCGGGTCAGTCAGGTTGAACACCACATTGGCAAATTCCGGAGTCAACTCGCCCCGACCGGTAAATCCATATTCACCGCCTTTACGGGCCGAACCTGGGTCTTCGGAGTACATACGGGCCAACGTAGAGAAAGTGGTTTCACCTTTGTTGATACGGTCGGTAAAATCACGCAATTCCTTTTTTACGCGTTCTATCTCTTCTTCCTTCACCTTCGGCTCACGAGTAATAATCTGTACTTCCACCTGCATCGGTACATACGGAATACTGTCATCGGGCAACTTATTGAAATAATTCCGCACCTCGGCAGGAGTCAATTTGATATCACCTACAATTTTCTTCTGCATTTCCTGTACGGTTAATCCGTCGCGAATATTTTCACGCAACATTTCCCGAATCTGGGTGGTAGTCTTGTTGTAATATTCTTCCATCTTTTCTTTCGAACCGATCTGCTCTTCCAGCCACGAGAGACGTCGGTCTACCTCTTGCAGAACTTCCTGATCGGATACCGTCACACTGTCTATCTCCGCCTGATGGAGGAACAGTTTCTGTACAGCCAGTTCTTCCGGTATCACACAATACGGGTCTCCTTCGAAACGACGCCCTTCATACTGGGCATTCAGGCGTTCGGTTTCCACATCCGATTTCAATATGGCCTCATCACCGACAACCCATACCACTTCGTCTATCACATTTTCCTGAGCATACATGTTCACTCCCAGCAGCAGAAAAAGCAGACAAGCGCAAATTCTTGTAAAATTCATCTTATTCATCCGAATAGTCAATAATAGATTATTTCCTTGTTTTCTGAAGCGGTAGTATACAGATTCTTCTTCATCTGATTTATATAATCTACCCGCTTCAGGTTAATTAATAGTTCCTTGATCTCATTCCTGGCATGTTCCAAAGGCAATGTGCCTCCAGGAGGCAAATAATTCTCAACGTGCAGGAAATAACAGAAAGCCGTATCACGGACTTCCACGTTCCGGTTCCGGTTCAGATAATCGGGGTCGGACGTAAGTGTCCGTGCCGGTAGTTTCCCTGCGTATTCCGATACCGGCTTCCATCCGTCCAGAAAGCTGTCATAGCTCACCGCATTGCCAATGCTGTACTTTTCCAGCTTATCGATATTGTCCGCCGTAACTTTCCTGCACCAGGCACGGACCTGATTCAATTGCGGCGCATGAAGCGGGACCTTCAGGAACAGCCCCTGAATGTAAGGCTGGTCAGCCCGGAAACGCTCCTTGTTCTGCAGATAATACTGTTCAATCTCCGCATCGGTAACGTATTCGCCGACCTCCTGACGCACCAGTTCTTCTTCGTAAGTATGCATAATCAATGCACGCCGGTAAGCCGCTACCCGTTCGTTGATGGCGGCATTGTCAGGAATATTCCCTTCAGCTTTCTGAAAAAGCAAGGCATCTTCTATCCATTCACGAATGTATGCCTCGGCAAACCGGGCACTGTCCTTTCCCTTCAGTGCAGGAGGAATAACAGGCAGCAAGTCTTCACGATACAGGAACACACCACCGGCTTCCACCAACGGAGTTTTTCCATGATGGTCTACAGACTGACTGCAACCGGACAGCAGTAGCGACAGTGCGAAAATCCCTCCAAATGCTTCTTTCAGCTTCATGAATGACAATTGAGTGAACGAAGATACACTATAAATTAATTACTTCCGCTAGAATTAACGGTTTTTAAAATCTCCGGATTGATTTCCACCGCAAACCGCTTCCGCAAATCACCCAGACGGACTTCCTCCTGAGCCATCCGGAAATCCTCCAATACCTCGTGGCGTACATCCGTATAAACTTCCGGTCCCTTCAACCGTTTCCCCAGCACAAAGACATAAGGGAAACCTTCCTTCGGCTGATAGGCCCCGCACTTGAAGGCCAGCTTATCGACATAGGGATTCTTCCCTATCTGAAACAGCCCCTGCTGTATCTGTGCCGGACTGTCGGGATGTTCCTCCGACCATTTCCGGATGGCCGCGTTCCATTCACTCTCAGGCATTTTCTTCAACATCTTCCGGATTTTCTTGGCCGCCTTCTTATCCTGACAATGAACGACGGCCCCTTTATAATGAGGGAAAGCCCAGGCATATTCCGAACGGTTCCGGTCGAAATACCGCTCCAGTTCGGCCGCAGACACATCCGCATGACCGCCGATGTGATTCTGCTTATCCCAACAGGCAGCCAGCAAGCCATCGGCTACCTGTTGCAGTTCCAAACGCACCGCTTCAGGAATAGCCCCTTTACTCTGGCCGTTCCAAGCCGTATAGGCATCCATGTTCAGGCACTGTGAGCTGGCACCCAATCTGTCCAGGTAACTTTCCAGTAAAGGCAAGGCCTGTGTGAAACCGACTTCCTGCTTCCGTTCCAACAGACGGACCAGATGAACTCCTAACGGAGAAACAAAAGGAGCGGAATAATCGCCTGCGTCCATTTCCAGCAAAGGAGCAGAGAACTCCTGCAGAAGTCCTGCCACCGGACGCCAGAGTGTATCCGTATCCACCACGAGACTGATGTCCTTCTGCTGCGGAAACTGTCCGACTGCTTCTTCCAGGCTCATTCCCTGGCGCAACTTCCGGCTGACCTCCTCCATCCGGTCCTGTGCCTGCCGCAACCAACTCCTGGAGGCGGACTGCGGAAGCAGAATACTGACACTCTCCATACGCACCCACTGGCGCAACTGTACCCGTGCCGATTCCCGCTGATAACATTCACGCAGAAAAGCCTTTTTCTTATCGGCATCTACCAGTGCCCGCTTCAGGACCTGAGCCTGAAGTACGCTGCATGCCTGCCGGAAATCTGGGAGCGTATCCCACCCCTGCCGACGGGCATCGGCCACCTTCAATTTGAACAGGACAAAACGAGACAGGTAATGCTGCGGTGTCTCCATCGCAGAATCGGCGTACATGCGGTAATAAGATTCGAACTCCGAAGAGGTAACTTCGTTCCCGCCGATACGCAGCAGCGTCTTGTCCGGCATGGCACCGTACATCGGTAAAGTGTACAGAAGGACGATTCCCAACAGGAACCCCCACAATCGTTTGCTGTTCATATATTTCCTTCAATGACAAAACAGGCACGAATCACACCCCTGGAATAGTCACTGTATTCCATCGTGTAACTCGTGCCCGATTCTTTATCGTTCAGTTCTGATTAATCTCAAAATTACTGAGGACGGCTGTAGTTAGGAGCCTCACTGGTAATGGCCACATCATGCGGATGGCTTTCCAGTACACCGGCATTTGTGATGCGGGTGAACTTCGCATTGTGCAACTGCATGATATTGTGTGCGCCGCAATATCCCATACCGGAACGCAAACCACCTACCAACTGATAAATCACCTCATACAAAGTACCTTTGTAAGGAACACGGGCTGCGATACCTTCCGGAACCAGTTTCTTGACATCGACGGTATCTGCCTGGAAGTAACGGTCCTTTGAACCATGTTCCATAGCTTCCAGAGAACCCATTCCACGGTAAGATTTGAATTTACGGCCGTTGAAGATGATGGTGTCGCCCGGTGATTCCTCTGTACCGGCTACCAATGAACCGATCATCACACTGTATGCACCTGCAGCCAAAGCCTTGACTACATCGCCTGAATAACGCAGACCACCGTCAGCAATCAAAGGCACATCGGTACCTTCCAGTGCTTTGGCAACATCGTATACCGCGCTCAACTGGGGAACCCCCACACCGGCTACGACACGGGTTGTACAGATAGAACCCGGACCGATACCCACTTTTACCGCATCAGCTCCGGCCTCAACCAACATCTTGGCAGCATCGCCAGTAGCAATGTTACCTACCACAATGTCTACATCCGGGAATCTCTTCTTGGCTTCTTTCAGCTTATCGATAACGCCCTGAGAATGTCCGTGAGCCGTATCGATGACAATGGCATCAGCGCCGGCATTAATCAATGCCTCCATGCGTTGCAACGTATCCGATGTCACACCAACACCTGCGGCTACACGCAGACGTCCTTTGGCATCCTTACAAGCCATCGGTTTATCTTTAGCTTTTGTAATGTCCTTATAAGTAATCAGACCTACCAGTTTACCAGCCTTGTCGACTACCGGCAGTTTTTCAATCTTATTTTCCTGCAGAATCTGGGAAGCAGTTTCCATATCCGTACCCGGAGTCGTGGTGATGATGTTTTCTTTCGTCATCACTTCGTCGATACGTTTGTGCATATCCTTCTCAAAACGCAGGTCACGATTGGTTACGATACCTACCAGGTAATTCTCATCATCTACCACAGGTATACCGCCAATCTTATATTCTGCCATAATGTTCAACGCATCTTCTACCGTAGACCCACGCTTGATGGTTACAGGGTCGTAAATCATACCGTTCTCGGCACGTTTTACGATGGCAACCTGACGTGCCTGTTCTTCGATAGACATGTTTTTATGAATCACACCGATACCTCCTTCGCGGGCAATCGCAATGGCCATCTGGGCCTCTGTAACTGTATCCATGGCAGCAGTTACAAAAGGAATTTTCAACTCGATGTTTCTGGAGAATCTGGTCGTGAGCTCGACAGCTTTGGGTAATACATCAGAATAGGCCGGAATCAACAATACATCATCATAGGTTAATCCGTCCATTACAACTTTATCTGCAATAAATGACATAGGGCTTTATGCTTTAGAATTTATTGCGTGCAAATATACAATTTTTATTCAAATTCAGAAGCATGCTTAACATCTTTTTTTTATTTACGCTTCATTTGCCACACACCGGACGGTATCCGAAAAAAATGTGGCAACAGGGTGTGACAGAAGCCTCTGTCTACCCTGTTACCACACGTATGCTATCGTGACAATGATCAGTTGGCCATCTCTGATATGAACTTGATGCGAACCAGACGGATTTCGTCTTCCGTATAATCGTCGCCCAGCTCATCCATTGCATCATCAATCTTATCGGTAGTAGATTCCTTGAAATAATCATAGATGTCCTGCATGTGATCTTCATCCATGATTTCGTTCAGGAAATAATCGATATTCAGTTTGGTACCTGAATAAACAATAGCTTCGATTTCATCCAGCAGTTCACTGAACTCGATACCTTTGGCTACAGCAATGTCATCCAATGCCACTTTCCGGTCGATGCTTTGAATAATGGATACCTTCAGTTTCGATTTGTTGGCGACAGTACGTACGCGCAAATCTTCCGGACGGTCTATCTCGTTTTCGTCGCAGTGCTTTCTGATCAGTTCACAGAATTCCTGACCATAACGCTTTGCCTTTCCGGCTCCCACTCCCGGAATATTCTGAAGTTCCTCCAATGTAACCGGATAGATGGTTGCCATGGCTTCCAGCGAAGGATCCTGGAAAATGACGTAAGGAGGAACGTCCAGCTTCTTTGACATCTTCTTACGCAAATCCTTCAGCATGGAGTACAGCACCGGATCGACCGCACACGAAGCGCCGCTCCGCATCGGAGTCTCTTCCGCTTCTTCTTCATCGAAATCCGTATCTTCTACAATCTTGAATGATTTGGGTTTCTTCAAGAATTTGTGTCCTTCCGGAGTCACCTTAAGCAGGCCGTAATTTTCGACATCCTTGTCCAGGTATCCGGCAATCAGTCCCTGACGGATGACCGCGTTCCACAACCGGTCTTCCTCACCCATTCCGGAACCGAACACCTCCAAGTCTTCGTGCTTATGGGCCAATACTTCCGAAGTTTCTCTACCCAACAGCACATCTACGATATAATCTTGTTTGAAATTTTCTTTCACCGCAATGATTGTTTCAATCACTGCACACAACGAGTCCTGAGCTTCCACTTGTTTTTTCGGATTTAAACAGTTATCACAGTTTCCACAATTGTCCTCAGTATATTCTTCTCCGAAATAATGCAAGAGTACCTTTCTACGACATACGGACGATTCGGCATACGCCGCTGTTTCCAGCAGCAGCTGTTTTCCGATTTCCTGTTCAGATACCGGCTTTCCCTGCATGAACTTCTCCAGTTTCTGCAAGTCCTTGTTGGAATAGAAGGTGATGCACTGTCCTTCCCCTCCATCCCGTCCGGCCCGTCCGGTTTCCTGATAATAGCCTTCCAGGCTTTTAGGCACATCATAATGAATCACAAAGCGCACGTCCGGCTTGTCGATACCCATACCAAACGCGATGGTAGCTACTATCACCTCGATATCCTCCTTCAGAAACGCGTCCTGATTGGCGTTTCGCGTAGCCGAATCCATTCCCGCGTGATAGGCACGTGCCTTGATACCGTTGGCACAGAGTATCTCGGTCAGTTCTTCCACCTTTTTGCGGCTCAAGCAATAAATGATACCCGATTTCTCCGGATTCTGCTTGATGAACTTGATGATGTCCTTATCTACGTTGTTGGTCTTCGGGCGTACCTCATAATACAGGTTCGGGCGGTTGAACGACGACTTGAATTCCGTAGCGTCTGTAATACCCAGGCTCTTCTGGATATCCATCTTCACCTTCGGAGTAGCCGTAGCGGTCAACGCGATGATAGGCGCTTTCCCTATTTCATTGATGATGGGACGGATGCGGCGGTATTCCGGACGGAAATCATGTCCCCATTCAGAAATACAATGCGCCTCGTCCACGGCATAGAAAGAAATCTTCACATGTTTCAAGAAGCCTACATTATCTTCCTTCGTCAGCGATTCAGGAGCGACATACAGCAGCTTGGTCTTTCCGGCAAGGATATCTGCCTTGACCTGCTCGATGGCCGACTTGGTCAATGACGAATTGATAAAATGGGCCACGCCGTCTTCTTCGCTGAAGTTACGCATGGCGTCCACCTGATTCTTCATCAAGGCTATGAGCGGTGAAATAACAATTGCTGTTCCTTCCATCAGCAGGGAAGGCAGCTGGTAGCATAACGACTTTCCACCCCCGGTAGGCATCAATACAAACGTATCCTTTCCGGCGAGCAGGTTTCTGATGATGGCTTCCTGATTTCCTTTAAAGGTATCAAAACCAAAATATTTTTTCAGTTGCTCCGCTAAATTGATATTTTCCGTCATTGTCCTAGATTTTATTAGTAGTTTCTCTTTGTAAGAATGAATCTCATGATAACAAAGTTATAAACAACTTTCCAAATTACACAAATTTTCAGCCTATTATTTTACTGAAGATTTGTATTTTCTCTCTACTTTTTTCGTTCAGGCCATCTGCAACCTAGAAAGATTGGCCTTATCCATCTGCTCCTTGGCATAGTCCAAGGTAACTGTAAAATGATCGACTTTCCGCGAAGGAATATCAAACATGGTATCCATCATGATGGTTTCCACAATCGAGCGCAAGCCGCGTGCTCCCAATTTATACTCGATGGCTTTATCGACTATAAACTCGAACACATCGGGTTCGAAATCCAGCTTCACCCCATCCATCTCGAAAAGCTTGATATATTGCTTGATGATAGAGTTCTTCGGCTCAGTCAGGATATTCCGCAAGGCGGTACGGTCCAACGGATTCAGGTAAGTCAGAATCGGCAGACGACCGATGATTTCCGGAATCAGACCAAATGACTTCAGGTCTTGGGGAGCGATATACTGCATCATGTTCTTGCGGTCAATGTTGACGGTAGACTTGGCTGCGCCATATCCTACCACATGCGTATTCAGGCGCTGCGCAATCTTCCGTTCGATACCGTCGAAGGCACCTCCACAGATAAACAGGATATTCTTCGTATTGACCGGAATCAGCTTCTGTTCCGGATGCTTACGTCCGCCTTGGGGAGGAACATTCACGATGGAGCCCTCCAGCAGCTTCAGCAAGCCCTGCTGTACACCTTCTCCACTCACATCACGCGTAATGGAAGGGTTGTCCCCCTTACGGGCAATCTTATCGATTTCATCGATGAAGACGATTCCCCGTTCCGCCTCTTCCACATTGTAATCGGCCACCTGCAGCAAACGGGTCAGGATACTTTCGATGTCTTCACCCACATAACCGGCTTCTGTCAAGACTGTAGCGTCGACAATGGTAAAAGGTACATTCAGCAACTTGGCAATGGTACGCGCCAGCAAGGTCTTGCCTGTACCGGTGCTTCCCACCATGATGATGTTTGATTTTTCAATTTCCACATCATCCTTGGTTACCGGCTGCATCAACCGTTTGTAATGATTATATACCGCTACCGACAAATAACGTTTGGCGTCGTCCTGGCCGATGACATACTGGTCCAGGAAGTCCTTGATTTCTTTCGGTTTCGGCAGTTCACTCAGGTTCAAGCTACTAGGGCTGTTCTTCTGCCGCATGGCCTCTTTCACGATTTCATGGGCCTGTTCCGAACAACTGTCACAGATACATCCGTTGACGCCGGTAATCAGGAAACCGACCTCATCTTCCGAACGGCCGCAGAAACTGCAGTGCCGTTTGTTGCCTTTTGTTGATTTCTTATCTTCCAAAATAATCTGTTTTAAATGAACGACAAATACACAGGCCTTCCCCGTTAGAGTGAAGGCTTGCGTGAAAGGACTTCATCAATCATGCCATATTCCTTGGCTTCCTGAGCAGTCATCCAGTAGTCGCGGTCAGAGTCTGCCCACACCTTATCGAAGTCAGTATGCGAATGATCGGCGATAATGGTATACAGTTCCTTTTTCAACTTTTGGATTTCGCGGGCTGTGATTTCAATATCCGATGCCTGTCCCTGTGCGCCGCCCATCGGCTGGTGAATCATCACCCGTGAGTGGGTCAATGCAGAACGTTTTCCTTCTTTTCCGGCTACCAGCAGTACGGCCGCCATCGAAGCCGCCATTCCGGTACAGATTGTAGCGACATCGCTGCTGATGAACTGCATGGTATCATAAATACCCAGACCGGCATATACCGAGCCGCCCGGAGAGTTGATATAAATAGAGATGTCCTTGCCGGAATCTACTGAGTCCAGGTACAGCAACTGTGCCTGCAAGGTGTTGGCTGTATAATCGTCGATGGGAGTTCCCAGGAAGATGATGCGGTCCATCATCAAACGGGAGAAGACATCCAGCTGAGTAACGTTCAACTGGCGTTCCTCCAGGATATAAGGATTCAGATAACTGGCCTGCGAGTTGATTACGTCATCAAGTACCATGCTACTCATACCCAAATGTTTGGTAGCATACTTTCTAAAATCATCTTTCATTTCCATTCTTATTTTTATATTAAAAAGAGAGGCTTCCAACCTCTTTCATCCGAAGGAAACAAAGGTACAAAACGCGTGTCTCCTACGAAAAAAGTCGGGTCAAAAGCCTCTCTTCTTTTAATATTTTTTAGCAATTGCTTTATTCCGCTTTCATCAGAGATTACTGGAACATCTGATTGAATTCTTCTGCAGATACGGCCTTGTGGTTCAGGGTTACCTGAGCTTTCAGCGCATCGCCCAACTTAGATTCGATAACGCGGTTAACCAGTGCCTCTACGCTTTCACGTTTCTTCAGCATTTCCTTTGAATAGTTTTCCAACAGTTCATCAGGAACATTGATCATACCGTACTGAGCGAACTGAGCGCGGGTAGTTTCCTTCGCCATGTCTGTGATATCGCCCTGTTCTACCTTGATACCGTTAGCTTCTACCAGTTTTTCCTTGATCAGGTGCCATGTCAGTTCTTCCAGGCTCTTGTCGTAATTTTCGTTTACGAACTCTTCGCCTTTTTCCTTGTTGTTTTCCAACATGATACGTTTCATCAGTCCGTCAGCGAATTCCAGCTTACCAACCTTGTTAGCCAGATAAGTACGTACATCGATCATGAACTTGTAGTCGCTGTCTCCTTCAAACTGCTTAGCGATAGCTTCCTTGATCTGAGCGCGGAATTCTTCTTCGTTTGAAGCCTTTCCTTCACCCAATACCTGGTCGAACAGTTCCTGAGTCAGTTCACCCGGAATCATGCGAGTGATTTCTTCAATCTGGAAGCTGAAGTTACCGGTGTGAGCAGCAACGTCTTCCTTCTTCACCTTCAACAGTGAAGCCAGTTCAGCTTCGTTGTTGTCGAAAGCTACCGACGGGTTGAATACCAACACCGTATTTACCTTTGCGCCGTTGAAGATAGCTTTCTGGTCATCGTTCTTCATGTATGAAGGCATCATGACAGCACCTTCTACCTGCAGGCCACCTTCTTTGGTGTTACCGTTTTCGTCCAGTTCAGCCAGCAGACCTTTCAGCATGTCATTGTCCTGATAGTCTTCTACTTTCTCATATTTAGCGGTACGCTGAGTATACATCTTCACCTGCTGGTCTACCATTTCGTCTGTTACATTGATGTCGTAGTAATCGAGGTTGTCAGCAGCCGACAGTTCTACGTTGAATTCCGGAGCCAGAGCGATATCGAAAGAGAATTCGAAGTTTTCGTCTGTTTCGAAGTTGATGTTATTTTCTTTCGGCAGCGGAGTACCCAGCATGTTCACCTTGTTTTCACGGATGTATTCGCCGACTTTTTCCTGCAACAGCTTGTCTACTTCTTCCAACAGAACAGAAGTTCCATACTGTTTCTTGATGAGTCCCATCGGAACCATACCCTTACGGAATCCCGGCATATTTACTCTCTGACGCAAAGTCTTCAGAGCCTTTTCTACTTTTTCCTGATAGTCAGCTTTTTCAATCTGAGCAGTAAGTACAGCACTTACTTTGTCAACATTTTGCAATGAAATATTCATTTCCGATCTTTATTTTAATTGTTACTTCTTTTTCTTTTATCCAAACAGGTTGCAAAAATAGTGTTTAATCCGTCAACTACCAAACTGTCACCCTAAAAAAAACGGGACAACTCGGGTCATTCACGGATTTCACGCAGCTGGAAGTCTTTCCGCCGCAGTACAAAACTGTTACTCAAGTATTTTTCACGGACAATCTGGTTGGCTGCCAGCTCCTCCGGAGTACCTTGGAACAGGATTTTCCCTTCGAACAGCAGGTAGGCACGGTCCGTAATACTCAGGGTTTCCTGTACGTTGTGGTCGGTAATCAGGATACCGATATTCTTGTCCTTCAGTTTCCATACGATGTGCTGGATGTCTTCTACCGCAATGGGGTCTACTCCCGCAAACGGCTCGTCCAGCATGATGAATTTCGGGTCAATGGCCAGGCAGCGGGCGATTTCCGTCCGTCGGCGTTCTCCTCCCGAAAGCTGGTCTCCCAGGTTCTTGCGCACCTTCTGCAGGCGGAATTCGGCTATCAGGCTCTCCAGCTTCTCTTTCTGATATTCTTTCGAGGTCTTCGTCAGCTCCAGTACCGAAGCGATATTGTCCTCCACGCTCATTTTCCGGAACACCGAAGCTTCCTGTGCCAGGTAGCCGATGCCATTCTGGGCACGTTTGTACACCGGGTAGGAAGTGATATCCTGATCGTTCAGGTAGATATGCCCTTCGTTGGGCACAATCAATCCGGTGGTCATATAGAATGAAGTGGTCTTACCGGCGCCGTTAGGCCCCAGCAGTCCGACGATTTCCCCTTGCTTCACGTTGATGGAGACATGACTCACCACCGTACGTTTCCCGTATTTTTTCACCAGGTTTTCCGTACGGAGCACCATGCGTCCGTCGGCAGGCAATTCGAAGGCTTCCGCCGCCTGTCCGTTTGTCTCTTGAAGGTTTTCCTGTTCTGCCATATTCTGATTCTTTGGCGCAAAAGTAGTAAAAATCTTGGGTTATGTGGTAGACAGCTTTAATTTCATTCTATCTTTTAGGATAATATAGCCAAAAAAGCGTACTTTTGTCGCAAATATAAGAAAAACTGTATGATAAGACCCATCACAACCTTCGGGAAATACCTGATGCTCATGGGACGTGTCTTCGGACGCCCTGAACGATTCCGCATGTATTTCAAGCAGTACGTCAATGAAATGTACCAGTTGGGTATCAATTCCATCGGTATTGTATTGCTGATTTCTTTCTTCATCGGTGCGGTTATCTGTATCCAGATTAAGCTGAACATCGAAAGTCCGTGGATGCCACGCTTCGTTGTAGGATATACCACCCGTGAAATCCTCCTGTTGGAGTTCTCTTCTTCCATCATGTGTCTCATCCTGGCCGGAAAGGTCGGTTCCAACATCGCCTCCGAGATCGGGACCATGCGTGTCACCCAACAGATTGACGCGCTCGACATCATGGGTATCAACTCGGCTTCGTACCTGATTCTGCCCAAGATTCTGGGGCTCATGACCATGATTCCGTTCCTGGTCATCTTCAGTATCTGCGCCGGTATCTTCGGAGCCTTCTGCACGGCCTGGTTCGGCGGGATCATGAATGCCACCGACCTGGAATACGGTCTGCAATACTGCTTCATCGAGTGGTATATCTGGTGCAGTTTCATCAAATCGCTGTTCTTCGCCTTTATCATTGCCAGTGTCTCCGCCTATTTCGGCTATACCGTAGAGGGCGGCTCCATCTCGGTAGGTAAGGCCAGCACCAATTCAGTGGTAAGCAGCAGCGTACTGATTCTGTTTTCTGATTTAATTCTTACTCAATTGTTAATGGGATGATAAAGCTTGAATCTATCTATAAATCCTTCGAGGGACGTACCGTACTGGACGACATCAATTTCTCGTTCGAAGACGGAAAGACGAACCTGATTATCGGTCAGAGCGGTTCCGGAAAGACCGTACTGATGAAATGTATCGTCGGACTGCTCACTCCGGAGAAGGGGCATATCCTATACGACAGCCGCGATTTCAACGCCATGGATAAGAAAGAGAAGAAAGCCCTCCGCCGTGAGATGGGGATGATTTTCCAGAGCGCCGCCCTGTTCGACTCCCTTTCGGTACTCGAGAATGTCATGTTCCCGCTCGACATGTTCTCCAACGACACCTACCGCGACCGTGTGAAACGGGCCCAGTTCTGTCTGGACCGTGTCAACCTGACCGATGCCCAGAACAAATACCCCGGCGAAATCAGTGGCGGTATGCAGAAACGTGTAGCCATTGCCCGTGCCATCGCCCTGCAGCCCAAGTACCTGTTCTGCGACGAGCCGAACTCGGGACTCGACCCGAAGACCTCGCTGGTTATCGATGCCCTGATTCATGACATCACCACCGAGTACAACATGACCACCATCATCAATACCCACGACATGAACTCCGTAATGGGCATCGGCGACAGCATCCTTTACATCTACCAGGGACACAAGGAATGGGAAGGAACCAAGAACGATGTATTCACCGCCACCAACGAACGGCTGAACAACTTCATCTTCGCATCCGACCTGCTGCGTAAAGTAAAGGACGAAGGTCTGAAACAACGGTAAATCATTTCCGGACGTCACGTTCCGGCACCGATAAGCATCAGAAAAGGCATGAATCTGCCCCCTTACGGGAAACAGGTTCATGCCTTTCTGTATAGATGCAGGCCACAGCCTATTTCTGACGGATAAAGATATTGATCGGAGTACCCGACAGTTTCCAGCGTTCACGCATCTTGTTTTCCAGGAAACGCTTGTACGGCTCCTTCACATACTGCGGCAGGTTGGCGAAGAACACGAACGAAGGCACCTGCGTATTCGGCAGCTGAGTGATATACTTTATCTTGATATACTTGCCCTTGTTTGAAGGAGGCGGATAAGCCTCAATCAGCGGGAGCAGTTCTTCGTTCAGCCGGGCAGTCGGAATGCGTGAGGTACGTGCCTGATAGACCTCCTTAGCCGCTTCCAGTACCTTGAAGATACGCTGTTTGGTCAGTGCCGAAGCAAAGATGATGGGGAAATCGGTAAACGGAGCAAAACGGTTGCGGATGGCATCCTCGAAAGTCTTCATCACCTTCACGCTCTTGTCTTCCACCAGGTCCCATTTGTTCACCACGACTACCAGCCCTTTCTGGTTACGCTGAATCAGCGAGAAAATGTTCAGATCCTGGCCTTCGATACCCCGGGTAGCGTCCAGCATCAGGATACACACGTCCGAATTCTCGATGGAGCGGATGGAACGGACTACCGAGTAATATTCCAGGTCCTCGCTCACCTTGTTCTTCTTGCGGATACCGGCCGTATCCACCAGGTAGAAGTCAAATCCGAACTTGTCATACCGGGTATAGATCGAGTCGCGGGTCGTTCCGGCAATATCCGTCACGATGTTCCGTTCCTCGCCGATGAAGGCATTTACGATAGACGATTTTCCGGCATTCGGACGTCCTACCACCGCAAAGCGCGGTATGTCCTCATCCAGTATCTCATCGGTTTCTTTCCGGAACTTGCTTACCACCAGGTCCAGCAGATCGCCCGTACCGCTTCCGCTCATGGCAGAGATACAGTAAGGGTCTCCGAGTCCCAGCGTATAGAATTCCGCAGCGTTATACTGCAGATCGATATTATCAGTCTTGTTGGCCACCAGGATGACCGGTGTCTTGGAGCGGCGCAGGATGCCTGCCACCTCCATGTCCAGGTCGGTCACACCGTTCATTACATCCACTACAAACAGGACCACATCGGCCTCATCAATGGCCAATACCACCTGTTTACGGATTTCTTCTTCGAACACGTCATCCGAGTTCACTACCCATCCTCCGGTATCCACGACAGAGAACTCCTTTCCGAGCCACTCCGATTTGCCGTACTGGCGATCGCGGGTTGTTCCGGCCTGTTCATTCACGATAGCCTGACGCGTCTTGGTCAGGCGGTTAAACAGTGTCGACTTCCCCACATTGGGGCGTCCCACAATTGCTACTAAATTTCCCATATTCTGTTTTGTTTACAGCTTCGCAGCCGTTCATTAATCTAATTGATATCCAAAATTCTTCAGTTCCTTGTCCGAGCTTCTCCAGTCCTTGTCCACCTTCACGAAAGTTTCCAGGTAGATGGATTTCTGGAAGAAGTGCTCCAAGGTCTTGCGCGCTTCAGTAGCCACTTTCTTCAGTGCCTTTCCTTGGCGGCCGATGATGATTCCCTTCTGGGAGTCACGTTCCACATAGATGACCGCGTTGATGTGGATGCTTTTGGCCTCTTCCTTGAACTGCTCCACCACGACCTCTACCGAGTAAGGGATTTCCTTGTCGTAATAGAGCAGGATTTTCTCGCGGATGATTTCCGTCACAAAGAAGCGTGCCGGCTTGTCGGTCCACTGGTCCTTACCGAAATAAGGAGGAGAGTCGGGCAGCAGTTCCTTGATGCGTTTCATCACCACATCTACATTGAATTTGGCAATGGCCGAAATCGGAATAATCTCTGCCTGCGGCAGCAGTTCATGCCAATCTTCCACCAGTTTTTCCAGGGTTTCCTGGTTGGTCAGGTCAATCTTGTTGATCAGCAGCAGGACCGGTACAGTCAGGTTCCGCACCTTTTCCATGAACTCGCCGTTCTTGTCGGGCTTCTCTACCGTGTCGGTCACATAGAGCAGGACGTCTGCGTCCACCAGGGCCGATTCCGAAAAGTTCAGCATAGACTCCTGCAGTTTGTAGTTGGGTTTCAGCACCCCAGGAGTATCAGAGAAGACAATCTGCATGTCCTCCGTATTCAGGATACCCATGATACGGTGACGCGTTGTCTGCGCCTTGAACGTAGCGATGGAGATACGTTCCCCCACCAGCAGGTTCATCAATGTAGACTTTCCGACATTCGGATTACCCACAATATTCACAAATCCGGCTTTATGCATAATCAATCCGTTCGTTTACAGACAAAAAAACGCATCAGGTTGAGATGCGTTTTTTTGTATTCGGTTATTTAACTATCTTTCGTATTATTTGCTACCGTCATATCCCCATTTCACATACGCTGCTCCCCAGGTAAATCCGGCACCGAACGCAGTGAAGATGATGTTATCGCCCTTCTTCAGCTGCTTTTCGTAGTCCCACAGGCAAAGCGGCAATGTACCGGCGCTGGTGTTTCCGTAACGCTGGATATTCACCATCACCTTTTCCAGAGGTACTTCCAGGCGGGAAGCCACCGCGTCGATGATACGCAGATTAGCCTGATGCGGAACAATCCAGTCGATGTTGTCCTTGCTCAAGCCGTTTCTTTCAGCTATCTGAACGGTAGCGTCCGACATGTTCGATACAGCATACTTGAATACGGTACGGCCTTCCTGATACAGGTAGTGCATCTTGTTGGCTACCGTAAAATAAGAAGGAGGACATACCGAACCTCCGGCCTTCATGTGCAGGAACGGAAGTCCCTTACCGTCGGTCCGCAGGATAGAGTCCATGATACCATAGTCTTCTGTAGTAGCTTCCACCATACATGCAGCGGCGCCGTCACCGAAAATCGGACAAGTGGCACGGTCAGCATAATTCACCATCGACGACATCTTGTCGGCACCGACAATGATGATTTTCTTATGACGTCCGGACTGAATCATACCGGCAGCCGTTTCCATGGCGAACAGAAAACCGCTACAAGCAGCCTGCAGGTCGAAGGCATAGGCATTCTTCAGGCCCAGCTTGTCGCACAGGATAGAAGCTGTAGAGGGGAAATGAAAGTCAGGAGTCGTCGTAGCCACGATTACACAGTCGATAGAAGCAGGGTCTGATCCGGTTTTCTGCATCAACTGCTTGGCAGCCTTACGTGCCATGTAGGAAGTACCCAGACCTTCTTCGTTCAAGATACGTCTTTCCTTTACTCCGATACGGGTCATGATCCACTCGTCGTTGGTATCCACCATTCTTGACAACTCATCGTTGGTCAACACATAATCAGGCACATAACCGCCGACACCTGTAATTACAGCATTAATTTTTTCCATCATTCCAAGTTTTGATTCACGTCATTCAACGGATAAAGCCGGGGAGCCGAAGGCCCTCCGGCTTTATCCGTGATTACGCAAACAGGTTAATGAAGCGTGCCGATTATACAGCAGCTTCTTTTTCGATTGCTACTTTCCCTCTATAATAACCGCAAGCTCCACAAACAGTGTGATAAACATGCCATGCGCCGCAGTTCGGGCAGATAGCCAAAGTAGGAGCAACTGCCTTATCGTGAGTTCTTCTCTTCGCAGTTCTCGTTTTTGATTGTCTTCTTTTTGGATGTGCCATTTTTCTAAACTTTTATTTAATTATTATCTAATATTTTTTTCAGTTCATTCCATCTCGGATCTGTTGGAGTCTCCTCCCCGCCGTCCGGCAGGTCATTCTCCTCATCGTCAAAGACAGGTGCTTCTTCATCATCGGCAGCATGGGTCATGTGCTTCTTCAGAACGCCCATCATACCTTTGTTACACTTGCCCGGCGCATGTACATGCTTCATAGGCAGGCTCAGTTCGATGAATTCATACAGGAACCAGGCCACGTTGATATAGCCGTCCTCTTCGGTGACAATCACCATATCGTCTTCATCGGAAAACTCGGCTCCCAGCTTCACTTTCAGTACGTTCTCGGTATCCACCGGAAGTTCCAGATCGCTCAGGCACCGGTCGCACGGCACCGTCACACTACCTGTGATATGGAAATCCAGCACATAGGCACCTATGCTTTTCTTCACCTTCAGCTGTACGTTCAGCTGGCCTTTGTGGATTTCGCTGGCATCGATGTCTGTAAAGAACTGATTCGTCAGTTCGTACTCATAACTGCATGCGTCTTCGCGCATATTTTTCAGTTCAACCTTATATTTAGCAAGTTTTCCCAATTCGCAATACTATATAAATCGGGCGACAAAGATACAAATAATTATTGATTTTATCTAGAAATTCCTTTTTTATTTCCTAAAAAATGTTCCGAGCCGGTTTACGACCGGCTACAATCGCCTTATATATAAAAGGAATAAGGCGTCTACGGAACACTTTTCACAGAAATATCCGCCGGATTCTTAAAAAAACCGGACAACAGGGCGGATTCTTATTTTAATTAAGTATATTTACGCAGTTTTAAAATAAAAATAATTATTATCTCACCATTATGTTAACCCAAATAATAAATGCCCGCATCCTGACCCCTCAGGGCTGGCTGAAAGACGGGTCTGTCCTGATCCGTGACAACAAGATTCTGGAAGTGACAAATTGTGACCTGGCCGTTGTCGGAGCCACATTGATTGATGCCAAAGGCATGTACATCGTACCGGGCGGTATCGAAATCCATGTACACGGAGGAGGTGGCCGTGACTTTATGGAAGGCACCGAAGACGCATTCCGCACCGCCATCCACACCCACATGAAACACGGTACTACCAGTATCTTCCCTACCCTCTCTTCTTCTACTATCCCGATGATCCGCGCCGCAGCGGCTACTACCGAAAAACTGATGAGTGAACCGGACAGCCCGGTACTCGGACTTCACCTGGAAGGACATTATTTCAACATGAAGATGGCCGGCGGCCAGATGCCGGAAAACATCAAGAACCCCGATCCGGAAGAATACATCCCGTTGCTGGAAGAAACCCACTGCATCAAGCGTTGGGATGCCGCTCCCGAGCTGCCGGGTGCCATGCAGTTCGCCAAATACATCACTTCGAAAGGCGTGCTGGCCGCTGCCGGACACACCCAGGCCGAATTCGAAGACATCTATACCGGTTATTATGCCGGCTATACCCATGCCACTCACTTCTATAACGCCATGCCGGGTTTCCACAAGCGCCGCGAATACAAGTACGAAGGTACGGTAGAAAGTATCTACCTGATGGACGACATGACCGTAGAAGTGGTAGCCGACGGTATCCATGTGCCTCCTACCATCCTGCGCCTGGTACATAAGATAAAAGGAGTCGAAAAGACTGCCCTGATTACCGATGCCCTGGCCTGTGCCGACAGCGACAGCAAAGAAGCGTTCGACCCGCGTGTCATCATCGAAGACGGCGTATGCAAGCTGTCCGACCGTTCGGCCCTGGCAGGTAGTATCGCCACCATGGACCGCCTCATCCGTACCATGGTACAGAAAGCCGAAATCCCGTTGGAAGACGCCATCCGGATGGCTTCCGAAACCCCGGCCCGCATCATGGGCGTACTCGACCGCAAAGGTACCCTCGAACGCGGCAAGGATGCCGACATCATGGCATTGGACAGAGACCTGAACGTACGCGCTGTCTGGGCAATGGGTAAGATTGTGGAAGGAACAAACCAACTCTTTTAAAAACGAACGACTATGTTAACACAGATAATCAATGGAGAAATCCTCACCCCGCAAGGGTGGTTGAAAGACGGTTCCGTACTCATCAGCGACGGAAAGATTCTGGAAGTGACCAACAGCGATCTGGCTGTCATCGGCGCCAAAGTGATTGATGCCAAAGGCATGTACATCGTGCCGGGCTATGTCAGCATGCACAGCCACGGTGGCGGCGGACACGATTTCACCGAAGCTACCCCCGAAGCCTTCCAGGCAGCTACCGAAGCCCACCTGAAACACGGGGCCACCACCATCTTCCCCACCCTCTCTTCTTCCAGTTTCGATACCATCCGCCAGGCGGTAGAAACCTGCGAGCAACTCATGGCTGCCGGAAACGGACAGATTCAGGGACTGCACATCGAAGGTCCGTACCTGAACCGGAAGATGGCCGGCAAGCAATGGGAAGACTGCCTAAAGGACCCGGATCCCAACGAATACCTGCCGTTGCTGGACAGCACCACCTGTATCAAGCGCTGGGACATCAGTCCGGAGCTGCCGGGCGCGCACGAGTTCGCGCATGAGACCACCTCACGGGGTATCCTGACTGCCATCACCCACACCGAGGCCGAATACGATGAAATCAAGGCTGCCTACCAGGCCGGCTTCACCCACGCCGCCCATTTCTATAACGCCATGCCGGGCTTCCACAAACGCCGCGAATACAAGTACGAAGGTACGGTTGAAAGCGTTTACCTGACCGACCCGATGACGGTGGAAGTCATTGCCGACGGTATCCACCTGCCGGCTACCATCCTGAAGCTGGTCTATAAGGTAAAAGGCGTAGAAAAGACCTGTCTGGTAACCGACGCTCTGAAATATGCCGCTTACGACGGCGAAGTGGACGACCCACGCTACATCATTGAGAACGGTGTCTGCAAGCTGGCTGACCATTCTTCCCTGGCAGGTAGTATCGCCACCATGGACAAGCTGGTTCAAGTCATGGCCTTCAAGGCAAACATTCCGGTAGCCGATGCCATCCGCATGGCTTCCGAAACTCCGGCCAACATCATCGGCGTAGGCGACCGCAAGGGTACCCTCCAGCGCGGCAAGGATGCCGATATCCTGATTCTCGACAAAAAACTGAATGTACGTTGTGTATTCGCTGCCGGAAACATGGTAGAAGGCACCAATACGCTGATACATTAATTCATCTTTTTACTCCAATACAAAGGAGGTAGTTCCTATTTCTCCCCAAAGAATAAGGAACTGCCTCCTTTTCTATTTCTATTAATCCGAATGCATGCTAAAATCATATATCATTCAGTTGCCAATTTATACAATAGTATAGATACAAAAGAAAGTAAAGGGAGGATTCACGGCGGAAGACCGTACGGGGCGTCCGGCGGACCGACGGCACGACGGGACACAAAAAAAGCCCCGGACCTCCTTGCGGAATCCGGGGCCTCAAGACGGCGACTACCTACTCTCCCACTTGCGCAGTACCATCGGCGTGACGAAGCTTAACTTCTCTGTTCGGAATGGGAAGAGGTGGAACCTTCGTGCTATAGTCACCTGAATACCTTTCATATATCCCTGTAACATGATTCTCAAGCAACAGTGCCAAGTCCCCGACGCAAGCGCCGGACGTATATGCCACCCATC
>NZ_KB894647.1 GCF_000374585.1 Phocaeicola barnesiae DSM 18169 = JCM 13652 | reverse complement strand
GACTTTGCTTTGTATCCTTATGCTGTTCATAATGGTTGATATGCTGTTTATTGCCTTGCTAGAGTCATTCTTTGCAAAAAACTCTTGGAGTTCACCGATAATATATCTATTTTTGTTCATGGCTAAAGGGTGCTATATCCTTTGTTTGGCGACATTAATATAGTGATAATCATCGAATTATCAAACTCTTTAGCCTTTTTTATTACATTATTTGAGTACTTGCGAAACTTGAATAAATTATATGCAAGTGGAATGTTTTCTCAATTTAGTTTTATATTTTTGCGGTCATAAAGAGTTACCCAAATAAGCAAAGCGATGCAGACCACGGCAATTAGGACGGTTGCCAACTCATTACCCCAAAACGAGGTAATTCTCCTAACTCTCTTGATTTCAAAGAGATATATTCCTAATACAGATTTACGGAAAATCTGCGGAAATACCGCATGAAACGGGAGAAATGACACGGGATGACTTTGTTGATGAATACCAAGGCTGTATGTTTTTAGTTACTTTACCATATACCTCTTATATAGATAGTTTATCCATTCCTTTTGCTTTTCAGAAGAAAAATATTGACTCATCATTTCAAATAATTTTTCGTAGGTCAGAGCGTTAAAACAGTCTTTACCTTTTGGTGTGAGTAAAGATTTGTATTCAGGTACTGCGTATTGGTGAAAATGAGTATTGCCTTGTGGGTAAAGGTGGATATAATGAAAATGTTGTATATCACCTCTCTCAATCATGGAAAATCCTAATAAATGGTTACGCCATATTTGTCTGAGATGGTGAGCCTTAAGAAATATTTGTATATCTAAATCGGAAATAAAATATCCTGATTTATAGGTCATTTGATTATATCGTCCGGTAGTGTCTTTTATGTCCTTCTCTTCTTTTTCACCGATTGAATAGCCATTTTCTGTGTATTTTACTTCTATGCCTATAGCTCCTTTTTGATTGCTATCGTCCAGATATTCAATATATGTATCAAATGAAGTACCATCATTCAGATACATTGCTTTGTCTGCATATCCGGCAAATTCAATATAGATGTGAGTGATACTCGAAATACCACCTCCAATGATTTCATTAAACAACAGTTTAGCATTTTCCAAATCTTCTTCCATTGGAACAAATAGGTTGTATGGTATGTGTTCGCTGCGCAACATATTTGAGAATAAAGCAGATGTACCAAATTTCTTAACTTTCTTCAGTATCAAATTTCTGTATGTATCACAGAATATCAAGCCTTGTCGGGCTGCACTTGGGCTTAATATGACTTGTGGGTATTTTTCTTCATAGTAATCATTCAGAATATTCTCGCAAAAAGCAAATTGATGTGCTCTTGCTTTAGCTTTGAATGCATCATCGTAGCGGTAGGTTTTATCTTTTGGGAAATTTGAATTGTCTTTATTCATGGTTTATAATTGTTCAAGTTACATGTATTAATAGTTCGGAAGATTTTTCTACAAAAATATACATTCTCGTTTAAGTTCTTCATGAAAAAGGATATGAATGAGCTTCGAAATAAGAAAAACAATTTTTGAAATCCTCTAATAGATGTTTCATATTTTTTGAATATGTTTTTCAGAACAGCCTTTTCGCTGAACTGGAAGTTCCGGATGATAAAACGGGATTACGGCTTATGTTCCATTTATATTTGTGTGAATATCTTTTTGTCAAAATGATAATTCAATTGCATCAGATTCGCGAAAATCCGGATAGAGGAACAGATACTTGGAAAAATGATAATTTTGCAATTTTATACTAAATCAAAAAGAAGGTAAATGTGGTTATTTATGTGGGTTTTGTTTTATAATGGTTTTATAAACTGAATATTGTTTGGAAATATCGAAAAAAAGTAGATTTTATGATATGGTGAATCTTGATTCCGAATCAATCGTTTTAGAGCAGAAACGTATGTTTTTCAGTCCGATTTCAGCATTAAAATAAGACATGCTCAAGTTTTAAGTGAGATGACAGGGCATCTTAATCAAGATAACAGGGAGTCTTTCTTGAAATGACTGTTTGTTTTTATCGGTTCATTTGTTAATTACTAGATTTGATTTTAACTGTTCCGGTAATTTAATGGATAAATCATCAAATAGAAATGATAAGTCCGTTAACACTTCATTCTATTTTGAGTGTTTTATTTGATGGGTAGGATAGCAAAATGGTAGAAATTTATTCTTTTTAATATGAAATACTTTTATTTGGTGTTATTGTGATTTATGGAGCTTTGGTGTTCCGGAAAGAAAGTTCCTGAAAGTTTCTTTTCTGAATTCAATTGTCAGCATGGGATGGGAGGCAGGCAGTTTATGCTTCAGATTTTTGATTCGGACAATCTTTACCGGATGTAAAGTGAAAATTCCGTTATTTTTATCGTTTCCTGCCAAGAAATTTGTAAGTTTGCGACTCAAACCGCTAGGGGAGATTAAAAACTTTAAAAGATAAGATATGAAAAAATTTCTGTTGTGTGTGGTGGCTTTGTTGTCCTCTCACGTTATGCATGCCCAATATTTCTGTTCGGAAGAGGGAACCGAGTTACGTTATGTGAATTATGACGGTGCCGGGCAAGGTATTTCGGATGAAAACATTACTGTAACCAATGTCAGCAAGGAAGGAAATATGCTGAAGGCCTGTTACTTTGATAAGATCGTGACCACTAAAGTAAAGGATAATACTACTTATACATTGTATAATTGGAGTTACGACGGTGAAAAGACCGTTTGTGCCGAGGATTTGATGTATGGGCCTTACATTGATTCAGATTCTGATCCGGAGAGCTACAATGAACAGGCGCGTATGCGTATGCTGGATGAAAAGAAATTCAACGGTGACAATTCCTGGTCGTTGGCTGAAAATGCGGCTGCCGGTTCTTCCATGTCGGACCGGTATTATGAATATATTCCGAAAATGTTGAAAACAGAAGTGACTATTTCCGGAGGCTCTTGTCTGGGAGAAGAACAGGTCAGTACGACAGCCGGAAAATTCGATTGCGTCAAAATCTCTTATTTGAAGCGTACCAAAGTGGTATTGAAGACCACTACGGTCCGTGTGACTGAATGGTATGCCAAGGGAGTAGGGCTGGTAAAATCGGAATCATTCGATTTGAAAGGTAAACCGGCAGGTAAGACTTTGCTGGTCAAGATAACCAAAAAATAATTTTGTTCTTTTACTACATGTAAATGGGATGAGACTGCGAAGTCGAGTCCCATTTTTTTGCGGTCAGGTAAAGATTTGTGCATTCTTTTGTACCTTTGCCCGACAAGAAAAAGAGAAATGAAACAATCAGTCAGGAAATGGAACAGGTAAGGAATCGGATAGAGACATTGTTGGCGAAACTGAATGAGCGGGTATATGGCAAGGAACATGTCATTGCCTTGTCGTTGCTGTCGGCTATGGCCGGTGAGAGTATTTTTCTGTTGGGGCCTCCGGGAGTGGCCAAGAGTATGGTGGCCCGTCGGTTGAAGCTGGCTTTCCGACAGGGAGAAGCATTCGAGTATCTGATGTCCCGTTTCAGTACCCCGGATGAGCTGTTCGGTCCGGTTTCCATTTCGAAACTGAAGAATGAAGATACATACGAGCGTCTGACGGCGGGGTATCTGCCTTCGGCTACTGTGGTCTTTCTGGACGAAATCTGGAAAGCCGGTCCCGCTATCCAGAATGCACTGTTGACGGTCATCAATGAAAAGATTTACCGAAACGGCCAGTTCTCGGTGAAGGTTCCGATGAAAGGACTGATAGCGGCTTCGAACGAGCTGCCGGCACTGGGGCAGGGACTGGAAGCTTTGTGGGACCGTTTCCTGATACGTCTGCTGGTGACGGGTATTTCTGAACCGGCCGATTTTGACCGGATGATTCTGGCTACGGATGAATCGGACCCTGTTGTCGATGAGAAACTGGCTGTATCCGATGTGGAATATGTCGGTTGGCAACAGCAGTTGGCAGAGGTACGCGTACCGTATGTTGTGTTGGAGGTCATTCATGGCGTGAAGGAAAAGATAGAAGAATACAATTTACAGTTGCGGCAAGATGAAGGGACGGACAGACCCTTGTATGTATCCGACCGTCGATGGAAGAAGTTGGTCAAGCTGCTGCGTACAGCTGCTTTTCTGAATGGTGCAGAGGAAGTACACTTGTCTGATTTGTTGCTGCTTGCTCATTGTCTGTGGGATGAGGTGACACAGATAGATACGGTAACCGAACTGGTACAGAACGCTGTCCGTCAGAGTGCTTCGGGCTACCTGCTGAATCTGACGGAGGTAGACCGGGAACTGAAGATCTTGCGTAGGGAACTGGATTCGCAGGCTACGGTACGCGAGAGCCATGATCCGGGACTGCAGCTGGTGGACAACTATTATTACCAGGTAGAGCGGGTGCGTATGGCCGGCCGGTTGCTGATGTTCGCTTCGGATTACCAGCAGTTGGATGATACCGGAAAACTGTTTTATCTGCATAAGGACAAGTATAAGACAGATTGTTTCATCCTGAAAAAATATGATTTATCTATGCGGAACAAGGTTCCGCAGAATAAAATCTATACCGTGAAGCGGGGAAGGCGTTCGGTCTTTATCAACCAGTATGAATATCCGCTGCTGTGTACGCCCGATTGTGTTCCTCTGCCTCCCATCGAGGTGCATCCCGAAGAAGATATTGCAGCCCGTTTCCGACAAATCGGTACACTGCTGGATAGGGTGGAAGGCAGTTGTAAGGAATGGGCAGATACAGAGGCTGCCTATTGCCGGGAACATTTGTTTCTGGATGATAAAGAAAAGAAGGCTTTGCTGAAGATGTTGGATTATCAGTTGGCCGATGTAACCCGTTATCGGAACGAATGGGAGGAGTTGAATCATGCATACCGGAAAGAGAACCAGGAATATCCGTCTGAAAGAACTGAAGACAATCTATTGGGAACGGCTTCGCGCTAAGAGTTTTGCCCGGATGGACGAGGCGTTGCAGAACCGGACGGTATTACCCCGGGAACTGGAACAGGAAATCTGGGATTATTACCGCCGGACAGTGCCTTCCTTGCAGGAATTCTATTCACGTTATACTCCGGAATGGGAAGTGTTCTTCGAGCAGGAGTCCGTGTCACCGGTTTACTTTCTGGCTTTTCTGAAACAGATGAAGACGGCTTTCCGCAAGCGGTACACTTTATCGGAACTGGATATTACTTATTACATCGAACGGATGGAAGCATTGCCTGCCGACAGTCCGGAGCGGAGGCAGCTGCAGGAATTCTTTCTGGATAAGTGGCACGAACTGCTCACAAGAAAAGAGTTTGATTATCAGTATCAGCATATCGATGCCCTGTGCAGTGATTTTATTGTATTGGATACATCGTTGGGCGAAAAGACGGAAGCGGCACTCAGCGGCTCCCGTGTCCGGTGGCTGTTGCTGAATCATCCGCAACTCTACCGGATAGTACAACCGTACGAACAGCTGATGGAGCGTCATCCCAAGATACAGGAACTGGTCAGTCTGTTGGGGAAGAAGTACCGGGGGGAGAAAAGACGTTTTGACCCACAGGCTGGTATACAGACCGACCAGTTGGTACATCATGCCGTACAAAGTGACATCCAGGGAGTAACTTTGGGTGATAACCTGAACAGTCTGCTTCCCACGGAGTACTGTTACCTAGCGGATGAGGCCTTGTATCCGTTGTTTGTGCAGCGTTATGCCGAGAAACGGTTGCAGCAGTTCGACTGCCGTTCGCAGGAAGATGCGTCGGTACCGTCTCGGAACCGGACTCCAAGCAGTGGACAGGGACCCTACATTGTCTGCATCGATACGTCGGGTTCCATGCAAGGGGATCGGGAGCGGCTGGCCAAATCGGCTCTGTTGGCCGTTGCCCGGCTGACTGAAAAGACTCACCGGAAATGCTATGTCATCAATTTTGCCGAAGAGATAGCCTGTATGCTGATTCAGAATCTCCGTACGGATATGCCCCGGCTGGTGGATTTCCTTCAGCAACGTTTCGACGGGGGGACGGATATTCTTCCGGCCATGACGGAGGCTTTGCAACTGCTGCGTACCAACGGTTGGAAGCAGGCGGATGTGGTGATGATTTCCGACTTTGAGATGCCTCCTGCCTCGGAAGAATTGTTGAAAGAAATACAGCGTGCCAAACGGCAGGGGACTTCGTTCTATGCACTGGTATTCGGTACCCGTCCCGAGATGGATTATCTGGCCTGTTGCGACAAGTATTGGGATATGTGATACCGGAACGTCATTTTGGGTTCCATCGGAGCCGTCCGTCTGTCAGTTCCATTTTTTCTTCCGACAGCAGGTAGTGGAGAACTTGTTGGATGTGTTTCTTTTCCCAGCTTGTTTCCAGTTGTTCGCACAGAGTGGGAACGCTTATGGAATTTTCCTGCAGCAGCTCTTCTATTTTTCGGGCGATTTCATCGAACTCATTCCGTTTGACTCCGGAATCGTGTTTTTGCAGGCATACGTCGCAATGCCCGCAGTTGTGCTCGTTTTTTTCTCCGAAATAATGGAGAAGCATGCGGCTCCGGCATTTGTCGTCGGTTTCGGCATACGAAAGCATGGCTTCGATGCGCTGAATGTAACTTTTCTTCCGGTCCTCGTATACTTCATTGCTCAAATGGATACGGTCGGTTTCCTGCCGTTCGCGGGTATAGATGATGTAGGGGGTCTTTTTCCCGGGGATGTAATGCAGGATGCGACGGCGGGTCAGGAAGACCAGGGTTTCGTACACCTGTTGTCGGGTCAGTCCGGTACGGCTGGCCAATGAATCTTCGTTGATATAGGCATAGTCGGTAAAAACACCCGTATACGAACGCAGGATGGTACGCAGCAGTTTCTCCGTATCGGGGTTGTTTTCCTGGATGCGGTACAGTTCATCACGCCTCAGCGTGAAAATCAGCCGGGAACCGTTGTCCTGTTCGTCAGTATATTCCAGGTATCCGGCACGGGTCAGGATTTTCAAGGCACTATCCACCTGGATGGGAAAATGCTTGAAGTTGTGGCAGAACTCGTCGATGTTGAAAGCGTACGTACATCCCAGTCCGTCGCCCATAGCCATCTGGTAATAGAAGTTGATGTCCTCGTAGACTTTCCGGATATAGTCTTTCTCCGGGAAGGTGTCTGAAATCCGTTTCCGCAGTATGGTCGGGTCGCTCTTGGCAAAAAGCAGGACGGCGTAGGCTTTTTCTCCATCCCGTCCGGCACGGCCTGCTTCCTGGAAATAGGCTTCGGGAGAATCCGGAAAGTCGATGTGTACCACCAGGCGGACATCCGGTTTGTCGATACCCATGCCGAAAGCATTGGTGGCAACCATGACCCGGTGCTCTCCGCTCAGCCAACTTTTCTGTCGGGCATCCTTGGTCTCGTTGCTCAGCCCGGCGTGGTAGAAAGTGGCGGTAATCTCCTGTTGGTTCAGCCACTGGGCCACTTCTTTGGTCTTTTTCCTATTACGAGTGTAGACAATGGCCGAACCTGCTACCCGGTTCAGGATGTGCAGCAGCTCTTCGGCCTTGTTTTCGGTACGCCGGACAATGTAGGCCAGGTTCTTCCGTTCGAAACTCATCCGGAAAACATTTTCTTCGCGGAAAGCCAGTCGGGCCTGGATGTCTTTCACTACTTCGGGCGTAGCGGTAGCGGTCAGCGCCAAGACAGGAATGCCCGGCAACAGTTTGCGTACTTCCGCTATCTTCAGGTACGACGGACGGAAATCATATCCCCATTGTGAGATACAATGCGATTCGTCCACGGTAATCATACTGACTTTCATGCTCCGCAGCTTGATGCGGAAAATCTCCGTGTCCAGACGTTCGGGGGAAATGTAAAGGAATTTGTAGTCGCCGAAGATGCAGTTCTCCAATGCGATGAGGATTTCTTCGCGGGTCATTCCCGAGTAGATGGCCACTGCCTTGATGCCCCGGTCGCGGAGGTTGCGTACCTGGTCTTTCATCAGGGCGATGAGGGGAGTGATGACCAGGCAAAGTCCCGGTTGGGCAAGTGCCGGAACCTGAAAGGTGATGGACTTTCCTCCACCCGTAGGCATCAGTCCCAGGGTGTCACGTCCGTCACCGATACTGGTAATGATAGCTTCCTGGATTCCCCGGAAGCTATCGTATCCCCAGTACTGTTTCAGTATCTCTCGGTAATCCGTCATGGATTAATGTCGGCTTGGTTTGATGTCTTCTATCTGAAGCTGGATGTCTCCCCGCTTGTGGGTGTTTTCTTCGATGGTATAGCAGATGTTGAACGATTGCTTGGTCTTGATATACCGTGCCTGCGAACTCTGTCCGAAGGCGATACCGTTCATTACGTTGTTCGATTTATTGTCTACCAGTTCCAGTTTGATGTGTTCCTGTTCGCGGCCTACCACCTTGCTTGTGCCGTAATCGTATACATTCAGGGTAGCGAAAATCGGCTTGTGGTTGTCCGGACCGAACGGGTTGAACTTTTTCAGGTCGAAGAAGAACTTCGGTGTGATGTCTCTGAAATCCAGCTGTGCATCGATGTCGATGGTAGCGTTGGTCTGCTCCGGCAGAATGTGTTCGGTTACATATTCCTCGAACCGGCGGGTAAATTCAGGAACATTCTCTACGTTCATTGAGAGTCCGGCAGCATACGTGTGCCCACCGAAGTTCTCCAGCAAATCCCGGCAATGCTCGATGGCCTTGTAGACATCGAATCCCGAAACAGAACGTGCAGAACCTGTAGCCAGATTGTCGGTACGGGTCAGTACTACAGCCGGACGGTAATAGATTTCAGTCAGTCTGGAAGCGACGATTCCGATGACTCCTTTGTGCCAGGCTTCGTTATAGATGACAATGGAACGCCGTTCGGAGAGGTTTTCCAGGTTGTCTACTATCTTGTTGGCCTCTTCGGTCATGCTCTTGTCCAGGTCCTTACGGGTCTCGTTGTAGCGGTTAATCCGGTTACTTTTCTCCAACGCCGATTTGAAATCCTTTTCTATCAGCAGGTCGACCGCTTCCTTGCCGTTCTGGATGCGTCCCGATGCGTTGATACGGGGACCTATCTTGAATACGATGTCACTCATGGTGATTTCCCGTTCAGACAGTCCGCATACATCGATGATGGCTTTCAGACCTACGCTCGGATTGGTGTTCAACTGTCGCAGGCCGTGGTATGCCAGGATACGGTTTTCGCCCATAATCGGTACAATGTCCGACGCAATGCTGACAGCAACCAGGTCGAGCAGGGGAGTCAGCTGGTGAAACTCGATGCCGTTGCTCTGTGCGAACGCCTGCATGAATTTGAAACCTACTCCACAACCCGACAGGTGGTTATACGGATACGTCGAATCGTCCCGTTTCGGATTCAGGATAGCGGCGGCTGCCGGAAGTACCTCGTCCGGAACGTGATGGTCACAGATAATGAAGTCGATGCCTTTCTCTTTGGCATACGCAATCTCTTCTACGGCTTTGATGCCGCAGTCCAGTACGATGATCAGTTTCACACCGGTCTCATACGCATAATCTACTCCCTTCTTCGATACGCCATACCCTTCGTTGTAACGGTCGGGAATGTAGTAGTCGATGTTCGAATAGAACTGTTGAAGGAATTTGAAAACCAATGCGACGGCTGTTGTTCCGTCTACATCATAGTCTCCATATACCATGATACGTTCCTTTCTGCCCATGGCCAGATTCAGCCGCTCTACGGCTATATCCATGTCTTTCATAAGGAACGGGTCATGCAACTCACTCAGTTGAGGGCGGAAAAAGCGTTTGGCTTCGGCTGCCGATGTAATGCCACGTTCCCGTAGGAGGTGACACAGGATGGGGCTGATACCGATTTCTCTGGATAAAGCCCGGGCAGCTTCCCTTTGTTCGAGAGTGGGAGGTTGATAGTTCCATTTGTAATTCATTATATATGTTTTTTTTCTTTCTTCTTATCTCTGAATAACAGTCTGTTCAGTGACGGCAGAAATAACGGCAGACATAGGGTCTGAAAATAGGGATGTCGTCAGATGCTATTCACGTGTAAAGGTAACAAAAAAGAAAGAAAAAATCGGCTTGTTCCACATTAATTTTGTAGAACGAGCCGATTAATTATTTATAATCAGTCTATTTTAACGAATTATAAACCTAACTTTTTGGCGATGTCTGCCGGGATGGCATCTTTGTGAACCAGGATGTTGATGGTCTTATAGGCTGCGAAAGCTTTAGAAGCATACCAGATGCCTTTGTATTTACCGCTCTCACCCCATGAATTCTTTACCATGAAGTATTCTTTTCCGTTCTGGTCCTTGGCGATACCGTAAATCAGCATACCATGGTCATCGGTTGTTTCCCAGTTGTCGAAGGCTTCCTGACGCATTTCCTGGGTAACGGTGATTTCAGGCAGTGGTTTGCTGGTCAATTCCTTGCGTTTGTCAGCCTGGCTCAGACCCAACCAGTGAGCCATATCCGAACCGGTCAGTTCCGCACCTTTTTCTACATCCGGGCATACAGCTACACCGTCGCGGGTAAATCCTTGTTCGCTGACATCGGCTCCCCAGGCAAAGGTATATCCGTTCTTGACGGCGTTGTCCATAACGGCCATCAACTCGTCAATCGGAAGGTTGTATGACAAAGCATTGCGCCAGTTATCTTGAACTTCTACATTGAACTGTGTATAGAACGGATGATGTGTGAATGAAGTCAGAGAAACATAATCTTTCATGTTCAGTCCCAAAACTTCGTTGGCAAATGTCTTCGGAGTGTAAGTCTTACCTTTGTAAGTGAATTCCTGTGGACATGCTCCCAGGTATGTATCGTAGATAGCACTTACGCCGTTCTTCCATACCGGACTCAGTTTGCTTTGTTTACCTTTACCGATAGCTTCTACATACGCACCTGCTACAGCATCCAGTTCATTGTGGTTAGGCAGTGAGTCGCCGTATGCGATACCCGGCATAGCTTCCTGCGGAACCATTCCGTAGTTTTCGTAACAGTATACGGCATCGGCAAAGCTTCCGCCCGGAGAGAAAGAAGCGTCTCCGTGATAACGTACATAATTGGTTGCACGGTCCTGCATGGTCTTGTGTACAACAAACATCTCAGACAGGTCGAATTCACCTTTTCCCTGACGGAGCAGTTCTGATTCCAGGAAACCGATGGAAGAGAATGACCAGCATGTGCTGGAACGGTTCTGGTTCTTGATGGAAGTAATCGGGTTTTCCTTGACAGTAGTGAATACGAAACCTTCTTCGGCTTTGTCTTTCTTCGGACCTTTCGCATAGACGCTGGTAAAACAGAGTCCCAAGGCTGCAAGTGCAATGAATTTGTTCATGGGTTGTTTTTAGTTTTTAGGGTTATGATTGATTTGAATTATTCGTTCATGATGGCTTCTACTTCTTCGACGGTTATCGGAATCCGTTTTTCGCCGGTGAATCTGGAACCTTCCGGTGTAATCAGGATATCATCTTCCAGACGGATACCTCCGAAGTCTTTGAATTTCTCTATTTCGTCGAAGTTCAGGAAGTCCGTATGCTGCTTTTCGGCCCGCCATTTGTCTATCAAGGCAGGAATGAAGTAGCATCCCGGTTCGTCGGTAATGACAAAGCCTTCCTGCAGGCGGCGTCCCATGCGCAAGGCTGAGAGACCGAATTGGGTAGACGGCTGCACCTCATCGTCGAAACCTACATAGTTCTGACCCAGATTCTCCATGTCGTGTACATCCAGACCCATCATGTGTCCCAGACCGTGAGGCAGGAAGAGTGCATGTGCTCCGGCGGCAACGGCATCGTCGATGTCTCCTTTCATCAGGTTCAGGTCTTTCAGGCCTTGTGCCAGTACTTTGCAGACTTCAAGGTGGACAGACTTGTAGGTGATGCCCGGTTTTGCCAGTTCCAGCGCTTTGTCATGACAGGCTAAAACGATGTTGTAAACGTCCCGCTGACGGCTGGTGAATTTTCCTCCTACCGGAACAGTACGGGTGTGGTCAGAGCAATAATAACTCATCAGTTCGGCACCGGCATCTGTCAGCATCAGCCGTCCTTCCTGTAAGAGTTGACTGTGGTCGTGGTTGTGCAGCGTTTCTCCGTGTTGGGTCAGAATCGTGGCAAAGGAAACCATTCTGCCGTATGAAGCGGCGATTCCTTCCAGAATACCGGCGATGTATTGCTCAGATACTCCCGGTTTGCACAGACGCATCGCTGCTGTATGCATTTCGTAACCTACGTTGCATGCCTTGTCGATTTCAGCGATTTCACAGGCTTCCTTAACGGAACGCAGGGAAACGATGGCTTTAATCAATTCTACAGAAGCATGACTTCGGGTCATGGAAGCACGGATGCCGGTCAGGTCTTCCAACTGCATCATCGTATCGTGACGATAGGGAGGAAGAAAATGGATTTTCCGGCGCTGAGAGATGGCTTTTCCGATGAAATCTTTCAGCTTGTCGGTAGGGAAGCTTTTGCTAACCCCTACTTGGGCTGCCAGTTCTTTGATGCTGGGTTGAGGTCCCATCCAGATAATGTCATCCATATCTACATCATCGCCGAAGAAATAATCTTCTCCGTTGTCGGCGTCAATGATTCCCGCATATCCGGGGTGAGACTGACCGAAGAAATAGATGAAAGAACTGTCCTGACGATACTTGTATGTGTTATCGGGGTAATTGGCAGGAGCTTCGTTGTTACCTAAAAGGAGGATGATACCGCTCTGTATCTTTTCCCGTAAAGCCTGACGGCGTTTCTGGTAGATGATGGAATCAAACATAAAATCTTAATTAATAGTCCTTGTTATGTCAACAATGATGCAAAAATAGTAATAATTTTAGATAAAAAATAGGCTTGTCAACGGAAAAATGTATATTTGCGACATTATATCGCAGATGGACTTGTTTATTCATGCAAAAACTGAACAATTATGATGGTAAATTTCCGGAAAATGGGACTTGTGCTGGAAGGTGGAGGTATGCGTGGTGTCTTTACCTGTGGCGTTTTGGATTATATGATGGATCAGGGTATCGAATTCCCGTATGGAATCGGTGTCTCTGCGGGGGCGTGTAACGGACTTTCCTTTCTGTCCCGACAGCGTGGCCGCGCGAAATACAGCAATATCGATTTGATGGCGAAGTATCACTATATCGGCTTGAAGCATTTGTGGTATCAGCATAGCATTCTTGACCAACGTCTGTTGTATGAGATATTCCCGGAGGAAATTCTTCCTTTTGATTATGAAACCTGTTTCCGGAATCCTATGCGATTTGAAATGGTTACTACCAATTGTGTGACCGGACGTGCCTGCTACCTGGAGGAACATGCGGATAAGGAGCGGCTTGTACAGATTGCGAAGGCTTCGAGCAGTCTTCCGTATGTGTGTCCGATAACGTATATAGACGGTCGTCCGATGCTGGATGGAGGAATTGTTGATTCGATTCCGGTACTTCGTGCCATGGAACAGGGGTACGAATACAATGTTGTAGTCCTGACCCGGAATAAAGGTTTCCGTAAGACGGAACGGGATATACGGGTACCTCGCTTCATTTACCGGCGTTATCCACGTCTGCGTCTGTTGTTGAGCCGGCGCTGTGAGGTGTACAACCAGCAGTTGGAAATGGTGGAGAAATTGGAGGCAGAAGGGAAGATTCTGGCCATTCGTCCTGAAAACAAGGTTACGGTGAACCGGATTGAAAAGGATATCAAGAAACTGACTGCCTTGTATGAGGAAGGATACCGGTGTGCGGAGAAGGTGTTGAAACCGTATCTGGACCGTGAGAAATAAGTTGCAGTAGGGCAGGAGGATAAGTAGTGCCCGCATTTCCATGTAGTGTCTGATTATCGAAATCTATAAAACAAAAGCAGCGGACGGAACTGTTTCACAAACAGAACCGTCCGCTGCAAGTATATATCAACTTTTTGTGTTATTTGGCGAAGCTGACCGCACGGGTTTCACGGATAACCGTAATCTTGACCTGTCCCGGATAAGTCATTTCGTCCTGAATCTTCTTGGCGATTTCGGTAGAAAGGCTTTCCGTCTGTTTGTCGTCAATCTTGTCGGCTCCTACAATGACACGGAGCTCACGGCCTGCCTGGATGGCGTATGTCTTGGTAACGCCCGGATAAGACATGGCTAATTGTTCCAGATCATTCAGACGTTTGATGTAGGCTTCTACAATTTCGCGGCGTGCACCCGGACGTGCGCCTGAGATGGCATCGCAGACCTGAACGATAGGTGCCAGCAGGCTGGTCATTTCGATTTCGTCGTGGTGTGCACCGATAGCGTTGCAGATATCCGGTTTTTCCTTGTATTTCTCTGCCAGTTTCATACCCAACAGTGCGTGTGGCAATTCCGGTTCTTCATCAGGCACTTTACCGATATCGTGCAACAGACCGGCACGTTTGGCTTTTTTCGGATTCAGTCCCAGTTCTGAAGCCATTACTGCACAGAGGTTGGCTGTTTCGCGGGCATGCTGTAACAGGTTCTGTCCGTAAGAAGAACGGTACTTCATCTTACCGATGATTCGGATCAATTCCGGATGCAGACCGTGGATACCTAAGTCGATGGTGGTACGTTTACCGGTTTCGATGATTTCATCTTCTACATGTTTGCGTACCTTAGCTACCACTTCTTCGATGCGTGCCGGATGGATACGTCCGTCAGTTACCAGTTGATGCAGGGCCAGACGGGCAATTTCGCGGCGAACCGGGTCGAAGGCAGAAAGTACGATTGCTTCCGGAGTATCGTCTACTACGATTTCTACACCGGTAGCGGCTTCCAGCGCACGGATGTTACGTCCTTCGCGGCCGATGATACGTCCTTTGATTTCATCGGATTCAATGTGGAATACGGTAACAGAGTTTTCGATGGCTGTTTCGGTAGCTACCCGTTGGATAGACTGGATAACGATGCGCTTTGCCTCGCGATTTGCGGTCAGTTTGGCATCGTCCATGATGTCGTTGATGTATGATTGAGCCTGTGTCTTGGCTTCTTCCTTCAGGGATTCTACCAGGCGTTCTTTCGCTTCTTCGGCAGAAAGTCCGGATATGGCTTCCAGCTTTTCCCGTTCCTTAGACTGCAGGACGTCCAGTTCTTCTTTCTTTTTCTCGATGATGACCAGTTGTGCATCCAGGTTTTCCTTGATGGCATCTGTTTCGTTCCGTTTGCGCTGCAGTTCCTCGTTTTTCTGGTTCAGCACCATTTCGCGCTGTTTTAGCTTGTTTTCTGCCTGCTGAATCTTCTGGTTGCGTATAGCTACTTCTTTTTCCAGGTCGGCTTTCTTGTTCAGGAATTTTTCCTTTACCTCCAGCAACTTGTTTTTCTTTATCACTTCGGCTTCGTTTTCAGCCTCTTTCAGGATGTTGTCATATTTCGTTCTCAAGCCATGCTTGAAAAAGATATATGAGAGAGCACCTCCCACCAGGAAGGTCACTACGGCTACGACAATTGTTATACCTATACTCATTTTTCTTTAATTAAACATATAATAAAAAAGCGCACAAACCTTCAGTCGGACCGAAATCCGGCTTCAGCTTGTGCGCGATATTTCTTTGGTAATAACCTGAACGTTATTCAAAGTCTTTCCTGATGCAGTCATCAATGTCCTTTTCCAGCTGTTTCAGCTTGTCCAGGTATGGCTGTGTATCATTACGGTCTTTCAAGGAAACATTTTCAAAGGCCAGTTCCAAGGCTGCCATTGCCCAATGTCTTGCCGTAGTGAATTCAGGATACATCCTGCGGTATTTGTTCAGCTTATAGTCAATCTGACGGGCAGCTTCGCGGTACAGCACTTCTTCCTCCCTGCGGATAGTAAGCGGATACCGATCGTTGTCAATCAGTAGGTGAATCTTCATCTTGTCGTCCATATGGAATCCTTTACCGGTTAATTTTCAAATCATTCATTCAGCAAAGCGATACATTTGTCGACTTCACGCACAAGTCTCGCCAACCGTTGCTTGGTATCTCTGAGTTCACTGTCATTGATACTGATTATGCGAGCCATTTTCAGGTTGGTGTATTGTTCTTCCAATTCTTTCCGGCTGTTTTCCAGACGTGCCAGTTCTGCTTCCTTCTGGGAAAGAAGCTGGCGAAGGGAGACGTTTTCTTTTTTCAGTTCATCGTACAGGAACATCAGATGTCTCAGTTTTCCTTCGAAAGTATTTATTAGCCTTTTGTCTTCTTCCGTCATCAGTACACCAAAATTGTATACAAATATAGTGGATTGGTAAGAAACACAAAAATATTTGCGTGATAATTTCGCATTTTTATTCAGAATTGCAGTTATTTTTTTCTCTTGGGAGTCTTGTCTTTCTTGGTTTCACGATTTCTTTGTATTTTTGCCGGGCACTGAGGTGACATGAAGTGCAAATTCAATACTAATATTTAAAACAAGTGAGTTTATGTATACGGTTATCAAACGCATGGAGGTGTCGGCATCTCATCGGTTGAATCTTTCTTATCGGAGTAAATGCGAGAATTTGCATGGTCACAACTGGATTATTACGGTGTATTGCCGTTCGGAGGAGTTGAATGCAGATGGAATGGTCGTGGATTTTACCCATATCAAGGAAGTGGTGATGGGGCAACTTGACCATCAGAATCTGAATGATGTCCTTCCTTGTAACCCGACGGCAGAGAATATCGCCCGTTGGATATGCGATCGTGTTCCCCATTGTTTCAAGGTAGAAGTACAGGAGTCGGCAGGAAATACGGTGGTTTATGAGAAAGATTAATGAGATATTCTATAGCCTTCAGGGAGAAGGCTTCCATACGGGTGCACCGGCTGTATTCGTTCGTTTTTCGGGGTGTAACCTCCGTTGTGGATTTTGCGATACCCGTCATGAAACCGGGGTGGAGATGTCCGATGAAGAGATTCTGGCCGCAGTGCAGAAATATCCTTGCCGTACGGTGATTCTGACAGGCGGGGAGCCTGGGTTGTGGGTAGATGAGGCATTGGTGGATGCGTTGCACCGCATCGGAAAATATGTCTGTATCGAGACCAACGGTACCCGGGAATTGCCTTCCGGTATTGACTGGGTGACTTGTTCGCCGAAGGAGAACGCTCCCGTCCGGTTGAAACGGATGGATGAAGTGAAGGTGGTTTATGTAGGGCAGGACGTTTCTGCGTATTTGTCCTTGCCGGCTTCCCATTATTTCCTGCAGCCTTGTTCCTGCCAGAATACGGCCGAGGTGGTAGCTTATATTCTGAAACACCCACAGTGGCGTCTGAGTCTTCAGACGCACAAACTGATTCATATCCAATAATATCTAACAACAGAAGAGGTTCCGTCAGATTATTGTACGGTCTGACACAACTGCTTGATTTGCTCTTCGAACTCTTCGCGGTTTTTAGCACGGTTTCGCACAGAAGTACGGTAGTTGTAGATGGTTTGAGGGGAATAGAACATCAGCGTGGCTATGCGTGCGCTGTCTCTGATTCCCATACGTACCAATGCAAAGATACGCAATTCTGTATTGAGAATGTCTCCCTTCTGTGGATAGATTTCTTCACCCGGGCGAAGCAGCGCGTTGAATTCAGTAATGAAGGTCGGATAAAGTGTCAGGAAGGCCGTATCGAAATTCACGAAGAAACGTTTGGTATCGGCCTCGGACATTCGGGTACTGTTCTGTTTCAGCAAGTCGTCTGCCTGTTTGGCCTTGACTTTCCGTTTTACCAGTTCCTGATAGCGGTTAAGCTTGTCTATATACGAAGCGCACAGGTCCAGAAACAGACTGACATATTCCTCGCGTATATGGTTGGTCTTGAGAAGTTCGTCGTTGAGGTTGGTCAGTTGCTGGTTGAGCTCACTAAGAGCCTGCTGGGCATGGCTGACTTTCTTTAATTGTCGGCGGATAACTATCAGTGAAACAATCAGCAGCAGGGTGAGGGCACTGATGAATATGACGGCGGCGGTCAGGTGCTCTCTTTCTTTGACGGTTTCCTGTTGGTAGGCATTGACGATAGCCGGAAATTTCCGGGCGATTTCCAGCATGCGTAGTCGGTTATTGTAGAAAGTAGCATCTTCCATGGAATACTGCAGATAGCGGTTGGCCCGTTCTATCCATTCGGGTTTCTGCCGGAAGATGTGGAGGGCCAGTTCCTGGAGTGCCAGGTTCTCTTTCAGTGAGCCTACATTGTCGGAAATGGCAGACAGTATCAGGTAGCGTTCATATTCCTCCAGGCGTCCTTGTTGATTGTGGGCGAATGCAAGGCCACAAGTAATCTGCGCATACAGACGGCTGTTGACCGGAAGACCTTGAAGTGCTTTCTCGTATGCCTTTTGGGCCCCGGTCTGGTCTCCTGTACGTGCCTTGTATTCTCCCAGCCAATAATAATATTCATTGCTTCCGGATGGCAGTACTTGTAGTAAGGAATCGTTGTAAAGGATTTCCTTTTTCCGGTATTGGGGGGCGAAATATTCATCGTCTGTATACTCTTTCCAAACGCTATAGACCCATTCGTAGGCTTTGTAGTAGTCTACTATCAAGGTACTGTCCAGGTCTTCTTTATGAATGGACTGTAATTGTGAAAGAGCCTGTGAGAAATAGCCGGTCGTTGCCAGCAGATTTGCACGGTCGATGCCGCACTGATTCTGCTGTAGGATGGATTTGTTACGTAACGCCATATCTTCTGCCATGTCGATGTAGAAAAGGGCGGAGTCGGCCCTATAGGTCAGGTATTCCTGGTAAAGGGTCTGATAATGGTCGAAGCGTTTCTGGGTAGACATGTCAGGGGTGATAAGATTCTGTATGCTGTCAATCCGTGCTTCTTTCTGGCGGTCAATAGCGCCTCTGCTGTTGAGAGCTTGCTCCAATCTGCGGTACAGCTGTTGAAGGTTTTCTGTAGCATTAACTGTTTGAACCGGAAGGATCAGAATGAGGAGATAAAGCAGGTTCTTCATGGGTTTGGTTTTTATTGTTCTGTATGGCAGGTAGCAAAAATAACGAATATTTATTGATTATACAATTCTTGCGGGATATTGTTCGAAATAAATAGAAAGTTGGTTTCTACTCTATCTTATCTATGTAGTGGCCAATAGCATCTGATTATTAGTTGATTATACGATTTGATTAATATATAGGCTCTACTTTATGTCTACTGATGCAACTGGAAAATGATGCCTGATATTATATTTGTAAATATAAATCCGGATACTTTGGAAATCGGTCCTTTATATTCTTGAATAATCTATAACCATATTTTTACAATACTGAAAATCTTTAATTACCATGAAACAATTGATTGTATCGGCAGCCTTACTGTTGTCCGCACTGCAAGTAGGTGCAGCCGAAAAGAAGGTGTTCCGTATCTCTACAGAACAGACGGACCTGATTCTTCAAGTAGGTGACAATGGGCGTCTTTATCAGACGTATTTGGGTAAGAAACTGTTGAACGATGGCGATATCCAGAATTTCGATTGGGATATTTATGCCGGAACGGATGCCAGTGTCAGCCAGCGTGGCTGGGAAGTGTATAGTGGTTCCGGTAATGAAGAGTTCTTCGAACCTGCTATTGCCGTTACACACAATGACGGAAACAATTCCACTTATTTATATTATGTTTCTTCCAGTACGGCTGCCGTGGATGGAGGAACACAAACCACCATCAATCTGCGTGATGACAAATACCCGGTAGAAGTAAGTCTGCATTATGTGGCTTATCCGAAGGAAAATGTCATCAAGACCTGGAGTGAAATCAAGCATCAGGAGGCGAGTCCGGTAATATTAAGTACATACGCTTCTACTATGCTTTATTTTAACAGTACTTCTTATTATCTGACAGAATTCAGTAGTGACTGGGCCAAGGAAGCTCAGATGAGTAGCCAGCAGTTGCAGTTTGGTAAGAAAATTATTGATACAAAACTGGGAAGCCGTGCTGCCATGCACACACATCCGTTCTTTGAAGTAGGGTTGGGACAACCTGTGGCAGAAAATCAAGGGGAGGTCCTGATGGGAACATTAGGCTGGACGGGTAACTTCCGTTTTACTTTCGAGGTAGATAATGTAGGAAATCTTCGCGTAATTCCGGCTATCAATCCATATGCTTCCAATTATGAATTGAAAAAAGACGAGGTTTTCACGACACCGGAATTCATTTTTACATTGAGCTATGATGGTGCTTCGCAGGGCAGCCGTAACTTGCATGATTGGGCACGCAATTATAGCCTGAAAGATGGAAAGGGCAGCCGGTTGACATTGTTGAATAACTGGGAGAATACCGGTTTTGATTTTGATCAGGAGAAACTGGCCGAACTGATGAAGGAAGCAAAACATCTGGGAGTCGATATGTTCCTGTTGGACGACGGTTGGTTTGCCAACAAGTATCCGCGTAAGGATGATAAGGCCGGACTGGGTGACTGGGAAGTAACTCACAGTAAATTGCCGGGCGGTGTTCCTGCATTGGTAGACGCAGCTAAGGAAGCTGGTGTAAAATTCGGTATCTGGATTGAACCTGAAATGGTGAATCCGAAAAGTGAACTGTTCGAGAAACATCCGGACTGGGCTATCCACGATGAAAATAGAGACCGTTATTATTACCGTAACCAGCTGGTACTCGATTTGAGCAATCCGGAAGTACAGGATTATGTATACGGTGTGGTAGAAAAACTGATGAAGGAAAATCCGGACATCGCATTCTTCAAGTGGGACTGCAACAGCCCGATTACCAATATCTACTCTCCGTATCTGAAGGAAAAACAGGGCAATCTGTATATCGATCATGTACGTGGTGTGTATAATGTAATGAAACGCGTGAAGGAAAATTATCCGAATGTTCCGATGATGCTTTGTTCAGGTGGTGGTGCCCGTTGCGATTATGAAGCGCTGAAATACTTCACAGAATTCTGGTGCAGCGACAATACCGATCCGGTAGAACGTGCTTATATCCAGTGGGGATTCTCTCAGTTCTTCCCGGCCAAGGCTATGTGTGCTCATGTTACCAGCTGGAACAAGAATACTTCCGTGAAATTCCGTACAGATATGGCTTCCATGTGTAAGTTAGGTTTCGACATCGGTCTGAAAGATATGTCTTCCGACGAATTGACTTACTGTCAGACTGCTGTTGCCAACTGGAAACGCCTTCAGCCTGCTGTAATGGATGGTGATCAGTATCGTCTGGTTTCTCCGTACACCAGCAACCACATGGCTGTGAACTATGTTACTAAGGACTTGAGCAAAGCAGTGCTGTTTGCGTATGATATCTACCCACGTTTCCAGGAAAAACTGATGGCTGTGAAGTTGCAGGGACTGGATCCTCACAAGATGTACAAGGTGGAAGAAATTAATCTGATGCCGGGTGTCGCTTCTACGCTGGAAGCAAACGGTAAGGTATTTTCCGGTGATTATCTGATGAAAGTAGGACTGAACGTATTCGGTTATGCTACCACTCAGAGTCACGTCATCGAATTGTCTGCCATGTAATGAATCTGCTTGAATAGGTAGTTTTAATAGTTTATGATTATGCTTGGAGCCGTCTTACCCGGGTGGGTAGGGCGGCTTTTCAAGTTTTTATTCAATCATGGTTTCAGTATGTCTTTCATTCTGTGTTAATGGAAGGGTTTCTGAGATTAGCTTTGACTGATTCTTTCAGACTGTTGATGGTCAGATGATTTGTTTAATAAGTTTCTTGTCCAATACTTTTCGAAAAGAAAACAATTCTCGTTGATGTGTTTGGTGTCTCTGGAAAATTCTTACATTTGTAAATGTTCAATTGGATATTACTTATGAAGAAAATTATTTCACTGATGTTGGCTGTCCTGATGGTGCCAATATCGTATGCACAGGAAATGAATGGGACCTGGAAAGGTATATTGAATGCCGGAAATCAGGAATTGGAAATCGTATTTCATTTCAATTATCAAGAGAACGGAAACAGTACGGCTAAAATGGATGTTCCGGCACAAGGAGCCTTGGGAATACCGGTGAATCTGAAATATCTGTCAACCGATTCTGTCAGTCTGGAAGTGTTAGCTCTATTAATGGCTTATACAGGTAAACTGACGGATGGAACGATAAAAGGAACTTTCAACCAGTTCGGTAGGTCGTTCCCATTGGATTTGAAACCTGGGGAAGCCGCGAAACCTGACCGGCCGCAAGAACCGAAATAAGAAAAACCTTATCAAGGAATATCCCGGACTGAATCATCTGTTTCAGCATTGCGAACATGATTCGGCTATGGGTTATTACAAAATTGAAGAAACCTGTTCACTGGAAGTGCTTCAGGATATAGCTGAGTGGAGCAAGAGTTTGTAATCTTTTTGTTTATTGGGGGTATAGGATAAGATGCCGGTTGACAGAAGTAGAATTCATCTATTCTGCCAATCGGTTTTTTTTGTTGGAACAGTTCAAGGAACAATGAATGCCCCTGATTTGTCCGACCCATAAACGGACAAAAGCTGCAACTTGTTCAGTTACAGCTTTCTATCACGGCACGGGAAGAGAGGCTCGAACTCCCGACACTCGGTTTTGGAGACCGATGCTCTACCAACTGAGCTATTCCCGTGTTTGCGGTTGCAAAGGTAATGCTATTTTTTGAATCTGCAAGCCTTTTGAGGGATTATTTTAACAGTAGATGCTTGTATTATCCCTAAGTCATTGAACATAAGACGATAAACCTCTGCCTTTTTTTCGAGCTTCAGCGGGTATGCGCGGCTGGAGGAAGGCATCCGGTACAGGTTCAGGGAACGGTCCTCGAAGTTGAAAGGGCTTTTCCCACCTACCGGAGGCTCGGACACTTCCAGTTGGCTGCGTAGTGTATCGGTCGCTTTCTGACCTGTAGTGACAATGGCCCGGCAGTGCGGAAGCTGTTTCAGCAGCAACGAAAGGTCGGTAGGTTCAACAATTTCCAGAAATTTATCGGAGGCGTTGTCCTGTAATCTTCTTACGGCAGAAGCCGTATCATAGAGTGCGATTCCTTTCTTTTTCAGGAAATCGATGATTTGTTCCTTGTTGAATGCTTTCCGGTCCGGTAAAAGGAAATGTTCTTTGTCATTAAAGAAAATCAGTCCGAAAATGCGCCACATATCGTTCTGCAGGTTGGGGTAGAAGAAATCCATGCTCCAGCGTTTCTGTTGCGGAGGGAAACTGCCCAGCATCAGCAGTACCGCGTTTGCGGGGAGGAAGGGTTCTAAAGGATGATTTTCTGTGGGTATGAAGGTAGTCTGTTCAGTCATGATAGAAACAGGTGATAAAAAACCTCACGAACATGTGGTGACAGAAGTCTCTGCTGCATCTTCGTGAGGAGAATAAGGTCAAAAGAGAATAGCTTAAGCCTTGGGTTTCGGCTCTTTCTTGGCCAACAGGACGATGTTATAGACATATTCCTTGATCCAGTCTTCCGAGTAACCCAGCGCATGCTGATATTGACGGATATTGGCACAGGTTTTACGTACACCGTCGTCTTTCCAGTCGGTCTTGGTCAGGATATCGTGTACGGTCTTTTCTGTCATGTTGCGCAATAACTTTGTCATCATGGCCGGCAGACGGAACTTCCACTGCATCAGATTGCCGATAAGCATCATCAGGTCTTGGCTGAAGCCTTGGAACATGAACAGGTAGTTCTTGATGTCGTTGACATTCTTGCAGTTTTTCTTGATGGAAGCATCAATTTCCTTGAAGAAACTTTCATTGATGCCATAGATTTCCATTACCATCTTCTTGCAGCGTGATTTCTCGGCGATACCCAGTTTGTTGTTCTGTGTCGGAATCTTCAGGGTACGTTTGAATACGGCCATGTCCGGCAGGAAATTGATGTTACTGATACCCAATTGTGCAGCCATCACTGCCTGGTAGTATACACGGATGAGGGTCATGAAATCTTCCATGCCGCCTACACGTACCGTTCCTTCGGCCTCTTCAGCATTCTTTTTGCCGAATAACTTTGAAAATATACTCATACTTATGTCTTTTTATTGTTTTCTGGTCTGCAAAGATAAGAAAAATAGTTACCAACATTCTAAATCCTGCTCAATATCTTTCATCCGTTCTTTATGAAAGACAGGACTTTTGATGCCTTTCCGTTTCTGCTCGAGGTAGTCGTCCAGCAGACGGAACGCGTATTTTCCCAACAGGACAATCGCTATCAGGTTACAGATGGACATCAAAGCCATGGTGACATCGGCCAGACTCCATACCAGGTTCAGACTGGCCAGTGAGCCGAACATCACCATGCCGCCTACCAGGATACGGTAAAGCTGGACCGGCCACCGGCGGGCTGTGAAGAAGCGGATATTGGCTTCGCCGTAATAATAGTTTCCCAAGATGCTGCTGTAGGCAAAGAACAAGGTGGCAATGGCTACATAGATACCGCCGATGCTGCCTACTTCGTTGGTCAGGGCAGCTTGGGTAAGCTGGATGCCATCGAGACCGTTTCCGATGTGCTCCTCGCTGAAAAGGATGATGAAGGCTGTGCAGGAACAGATGAGCAGTGTATCCGTAAATACTCCCAATGCCTGGATGAATCCTTGTTTGGCAGGATGGGTGACATGGGCGGTAGCTGCCGCATTCGGGGCAGAACCCATACCGGCTTCGTTGCTGAACAGCCCGCGTTTGATACCTTGCATCAAGGCGGCTCCGATTCCTCCTCCGATGGCCTGGTGCCATCCGAAAGCGCTGCCGATAATCTGTTCGATGACAGTCGGAATCCGGTCGATGTTGCTGAGTACGACAAACAATGCCAACAGGATGTAGCCTACAGCCATGATGGGAACAATGATGCTGCTGATGGTGGCTATCCGCTGCACGCCTCCGAAGATGATAATCAATGTAAGTACCGAGATGATGGTTCCTGACAGCCAGGGTTTCACGGCAAAGGCACTTTCGAGGGCGGCACTCATGGTATTGCTTTGTACCGAATTGAAGGCGAAACCGAAGGTGATGGTTATCAGGACAGCGAAAAGTATGCCCATCCAGCGTTTCTTCAATCCACGCTCCATGTAATAGGCGGGTCCGCCGATGTACGAATGTTTTCCTCTGATTTTAAAAAGCTGTGCCAGAGAGGATTCTACGAAAGCACTACTGGAACCTAACAGGGCAATAATCCACATCCAGAAAATAGCTCCCGGTCCTCCAACCGTAATGGCGGTGGCCACTCCTGCCAGGTTTCCGGTACCTACACGGCTTGCCAACGAGATGGTAAAGGCTTGGAACGAAGAGATATGCTTTTCGTGTCCGTTGATTTTGGCTGTAGAATCGCCTAACAGGCGAATCATTTCGCCCAACATCCGGAACTGTACGAACCGGGTTCGGATACTGAACCAGATAGCACATCCCAATAACATGACTATCAGGATGTAGGTCCATAAAATATCGTTTGTTTCGTTGATGATTTGTGAAAATAGCTCCATGGAATTTATTGTTCGGGTTTTAGTTTGAAATAAAAGATGTGTTCTCTGAATACTTGTTCCACCAGGTCAAAACGGATAAAATCCGCTAACAGGGCGATAACCTGCCTGCGGGGCATCTTTGAAAGCTTGACACATTTGTTCAAGGTCAGTTCACCGTATTGGGCCAGCAGGTTCAGCACGTGCTGTTCCTTTTCGGTATAGGTCACCATGACTTCCCTGCGGTTATGCCGCCAGACATCCAGATGTACCGGAGTAGCCAGAATCGTTTCGTCCTTGATGCGTACATAGGCTTTCGGCCGGTTCTCTTCATCGAGGGCGTAGACGGGCTTTTCTTGACTTTCGGGAACGTAGACTTCCAGTACATCCTTGCCTTCCACCTTATATAATTGGTTATCCAAGGCCACGGCAGGTTTACAATACATCGTGGCAGCCGCTTCAATCATGTAAAGTTCTTCTTCCGATCGGATGCCGGCTATTTTACCGTTATCCTTCACCCCGATAAGCAGTCTTCCACCTTCGGTGTTGGCAAAGGCCGACAAACTTTTCGCTATTTTCCGGGCATCGGTAATGGCAAACTTGAAATCCTGGTGTACGTGTTCACCTTCGCTCACCAGCTGTTGGATATGGTTCGTTGTCGTTTTCATGTTCGGTCGGCAAAAATACAAAAAAATAAGGCTCTCTTCCCGTAAATTAAAAACTTTTAGGAAGAGAACCTTATTAAATGCTATCAATGAGTACGTTTAGTAGCAATGCTTGTGAGTCATGATGTCCAGTACCATCTTGTCGGTCTCGTTCATTCCTTCCGAACCGATACGGGTCAGGTTCCGGATACTTAAATCTACATCGTCTTCGATGATACCCTCTACGGCAGTGACACATTTCTGTTCCATGGCCAGGATAGCCGAAAGCACAGCGGTAGAGACACCACTGGTCAGTTTCAGGGCACAGCTCGGTTTGGCGCCGTCACAAATGATACCGGTCAGATTGGCTATCATGTTCTTTACGGCATAAGCTACCTGTTCGTATCCTCCTCCCATCAGGTAAGTGATACCACAACTGCTTCCGGTAGCGGCTACCACGCATCCGCACAAGGCAGAAAGGCGACCCAGGCTCTGTTTGATGTAGATAACCGTCAGGTGACTCAGGGTAAGGGCACGTATCAGTTCTTCCTCTGTCTTCTGGTTGTCTTCGGCATATACTACCACCGGTAAGGTAGCGGCTATTCCCTGGTTACCGCTTCCTGAGTTACTCATGACCGGAATCATGGCCCCGGCCATACGGGCATCGCAGGCAGCCGACGTATATGACAGGATGTGAGTGAACGTATTATCGCCCATGAGATGCTTTTCGCTGCGGCTTTCGCGGAGTGTCTTACCCAGTTCGTGACCGTAATTACCGGCCAGTGAACGTTCGGCTGCGGATTTGTTGAGGCGTTTGGCTTCCAGAATGAAACGTAGTTCCTCTATCGGTGTCGTTGTGGCAAACTCGAATACCTTTCTCAGGTTCAGTTCCATTTCCGTTTCGCCTCCTTCATGGCCTGCTCCGCTTTGGATGTTCAGCAAGACTTCATCGTTCAGGCTTTCGTAGACGAAATGGGTATGTCCGCCGCTGATGATGGCGGTAGCCTTGTTGCCGTCCGCTTCACAGCATACTTCGATGTACAGTTTCTCTTCGATTCCTTCTTTCAATGAAATCTGGATAGCCTGCTCGTCAATCAGCTGCTTTCCTTCTTCTACGGCTTCAGGGGTACAGTCTTTCAGTACTTCCAGTCCGTATTCCGATTTGCCGATGAGGGCTCCCAAAGCAATGGCGATAGGAAGACCTATCATGTCTGTCCCCGGAATACCTACTCCCATGGCATTCTTCAAGATGTTTGCGCTCAACTGTGCCGTGATGCGCTGCGGATATCTGTTTTTCAGGATTTCGCTGGCTTTGGCTACGCACAAAGCCACGGCGATAGGTTCCGTACAACCGATGGCCGGAACCACTTCCTGGTGAATCAGGGCAATTATCTGCTCTCTTTCTGATTTTTCAAGCATATATTTCCTTCTTATTTCTTATAGTTCTTCAATCCGGTTTCCAGGAAATCGATGTATTTCTGGATATCTTCGTCGTAGGAATATGATTTGTTCAGCGGCTTGCCTTCGTTGTCTATCAGTACGTAGAACGGCTGGGCATTGGCACCGAACTTGGTACGTTGCAGGTAGCTCCACTTGTCTCCTATGGTACGCAGGGTACGTTCCTGACCGTTTTCCGTGATGCGGATAGGTTCCGGCAGCTTGGTCTTTTCGTCTACATACAATGTAATCAGTACATAGTCATCGTTCAGCAGTTGGCTGACTTTTGGGTCGGTCCATACGGAAAGTTCCATTTTCCGGCAGTTCACACAACCGTAACCTGTAAAGTCAATCATTACCGGTTTACCGTTCTGACGGGCATATTCCATACCGGCGTCGAAATCATTGAATTTGGCATGTACTTCGTTCTTGTAAAGGTTGAAGTCCTGGGTCTGCATCGGCGGTGCAAAAGCGCTGACTGCCTTCAACGGTGCTCCCCAAAGTCCCGGAATCATGTAGACAGCAAATGCCAGAGAGAACATGGCCAGGAAGAATCGGGTAACACTTACCTTGTTGTCATCGTCATCGTGCGGGAACTTGATTTTTCCGAGCAGGTACATACCCAACAGCGCAAAGATGACAATCCACAGGGCCAGGAAGGTTTCGCGGTCCAGGATACGCCAGCCGTAAGCCAAGTCGGCTACTGACAGGAACTTCAACGCAAAGGCGAGTTCCAGGAAGCCCAGGGTTACCTTGATGACATTCATCCATCCTCCGGATTTCGGCATGGATTTCAGCCAGGACGGGAAAAGCGCAAAGAGGGTGAACGGTAACGCCAATGCAATAGCGAAGCCCAACATTCCGATGGCCGGTGCCAGGTAGCTACCTGTAGACGATACTTCCACCAACAGGAAGCCGATGATAGGACCTGTACATGAGAATGATACCAATGAAAGGGTGAAGGCCATCAGGAAGATGCTCAGCAGACCGGTAGTCTGTTCAGCCTTGCTGTCGATAGCGTTACTCCAACGGGATGGCAGGGTAATTTCGAAAGCTCCGAAGAACGAAGCCGCGAATACCACCAGCATCAGGCAGAAGAAGATGTTGAAAATCGCATTCGTAGAAAGGGAATTCAATGCGTTGGCTCCCCATATACCGGTGATAATTAATCCCAGACCAACATAAATCACCACAATGGAAGCTCCGTAGGTGAAAGCATCACGGATTCCTTTCTTTTTATCTTTGGTACGTTTCAGGAAGAAGCTTACAGTCATCGGGATAATCGGCCAGACACACGGTGTGAACAGGGCCAGCAGTCCACCCAGCATACCGGTGAAGAAGATGTATATCCAGGTATGCGATTCGTTGTTGATGTTTTCGCCGTAACTTCCCAATTCGGTGATGACCGGTGCCCAATAGTCGGCAGTGCCGGTAACAACGGCAGCAGCCGGTACAGCTTGGGTAGTGTCGGCAGCAGCTTCTGTAGCTGCGGTTTCTGTAGTAGCTGTTTCAGCGGCAGCCGATGCGTTGCCGGCAGCTTTTCCGGTAAACGCGAAGTCTACGCTGGTAGGAGGCAGGCAGTTTTCATCGTTGCATGCACCGTATTCCAGATAGCCTACTATTTTATAGTCACCTCCAGTCAGTTTGATTTTCTGTACGAATGTAGCTTGCTTTTCGAAATAGCGGACTTTCATTTCGAAGATAGGGTCCATTTTTTCGATTTCCTTTCCGCGAGGCATCAACTTTCCTACTACTTCGGCACCTTCTATCTTATCGATATTGAATGTTGCCGAGATAGGGCCACCTTCTGGTAAGTCAGTAGAATAGATGTGCCATCCGTTTTCGACGGCTCCCGAGAAGATAATCTCGGCTTCATTGGCCGAAAGGGTCTTCAGCTCGGTTTTGAACTTTACCGGTTCCTGAATCTGCGCGAATACCGGCAGACACAACAAGGCCATAACAAGCCAACTGATGAAATGTTTTTGGGTCATTGTTTTTGGTTTATGTTTTATGATTTTAGAATAATTCCATGTAAGGACGTGCAAAGTTAATCTATTTGACCGATAAGTTCCTATTTTAGGGCTGAAAACTTTTTAAATAGTTTATCTGTTTGATATAAAAGTGTTTCGGATTTTTCTTCATGCATTTCCCCAGACTAACACAATGACGGGGGTGAAAAGAAAATTCAGTTTCTTTTCAAAAAATCATCTCGAAAATTTGCGTTTTTAAAAATTAGTCGTACCTTTGCATCGCTTTTGAAAGAAAGCGCTTCGGTAAAGAGTAGCGAAGCTTTGGAGAGGTGGCAGAGTGGTCGATTGCGGCGGTCTTGAAAACCGTTGTACTGCGAGGTACCCGGGGTTCGAATCCCTGTCTCTCCGCTTTTAAAAGATTAATCAAGTTCTGAATGATATTCAGGATTGGAGAGGTGGCAGAGTGGTCGATTGCGGCGGTCTTGAAAACCGTTGTGCTGCGAGGCACCCGGGGTTCGAATCCCTGTCTCTCCGCATGGAAGTTCCGTAAATGCTTGATTTACGGGACTTTTTTGTCTTTATGCAGTCGTTTTGAAAACGAACTCGCATTTTATTTCAAACATGCGGATGTTTTGTATAAAACAAACGGTTGTTTTTCCTGAAACATCTGGTCGTTTTTTGCTTTCAAAAAACGGCCTTCGTCTTTGTATAAGCATCAAAGACGAAGGCCGTAATTTTTTACGTTATTTGTAAGTATGGGTTTATATCAGCTGCCGTTAGCGGCAGTTGTGTATCGAGCTGTTGGTAAGGATGATGGTTTATGGTTGCGAGTCTTCTCCACCTGTATTGCTACTCGTTGAGTCTTCGACGTATTCTCCATTAATATAGATATTCTTCTGTTGACCAGTTATTGATCCGTTTTCTCCCAGCGTTACGTTATAACCGTTTCCTTTTAAGGTGTAATCATCAGGAATATTAATGGCTGTAGTTACTTTACTCCAGTCTACATGAGTGAAGAGGTTGATTTCGTTATCAACTAACAAATCCTCTACACCCTTCGGAAATGTATTATTAGTTAATGCTTCCAATAACCTCTTGGCATCTTCCTCATTATATACACCCGGGATGCGGTATTGTGGGAGTGTCTGTTCCCCCTTCTCATTCCAATCTACTATTTTATATCCTCCACCAACACCTGCACCGTCTCTAACAATCAAGTAAAGACGCATACATTGCCCGGCATTTAATTTTTGCCTTTCTGTAGAAGTAGAAGATGACGACAATTTCAAGGAATTCAAAGTACCGACATAGCTATGATTAACCTCTGGACTTCCAGGGTCCGCAACATTTACTGTCACAATGAAAAAACCTTCATCATTTTGAATATCAACTTTATCGTCTGAACTACTTAAACCTAAAACAAACGGATGTACATACAAGGACTTACTATCATCATCTTCCTTATCCCAGTTCCACGTAATCCACTTAGTAGCAGGAACACCAGTCAACACATTCTGAATTCCGTCCACAAGTGGTGTAAAAGTTGCCTGACTGTACATATTCGGGAATTGAATCGTTGCCTCTTTTATATTTTCATTGAAGGTTCCGTCCGATTTAATGTATGTGATACCTTCCAACGTTATTTTAGCAATAGGACGTTCAAAATACAAAGCAACATCCTGCCCCCATTCGTCGTAAGAAATCGGACCTTTTTGAGTAATAATAAACTTTTCAAGATCCGTTTCTTTATTTGTACCGTAAATGACAGTCCCAGAAAGGTCAGCACTTGACTGCTCTCCATATTGGAATGTTTTATTCATTTTTACACCTCCGGTAATCTCATCATTTTCCCCAGTTTTCACTGATGGTTGTGTCCAGGCATAGAAAGTATGATACGATGTTTCATCGCACCAATTCAGACGTTCAGTCTCATCCGTTTGCTTTTCTGAATCAATCACCAGATTCCCTTGTTCTCCAGGAGCTTCTTTATACGGTTGAAAGAAAGATTTAAAAGAATTATCTGACCCGACTTTCATCCAAATATAAAAAGTCCCGAAATCCTGTCCGGTTTCATTCAGAGTAATGTATTCATCCGTAGCACGTGTGGTTGCCAGTATGTCGCTTTGTTTCTTAATGGCACCATAAAATTGAACTTCACCGGCTATGGCATCAACACTGCCGCTTGAAAGTTCCTCTTTGCTGCAAGCCGTCAAAAGAGCGATGCAGGCAAGTATTTCGACATATAATATAATATTCTTCATATTATTGTGATTTACAATTATATAACTATATTATAATCCAGAATCTTCATTACCGGTAGGAGAAGAATCATCTTCTCTACCAATCTTATCAAAATCTGTATTAACAAAACATACATTATGATATGTATCATCATCAGATAATATTTTAGGGGCAACTCCAGCCAGCCAGCCAACGAAAACGTTATTCGTATTCGCAACTGTAGAGATATTTAATTCAGCATAAACAGAATTCTTTTCCATAAATGGACTATCTTTTCCTTCCACTTTCCTAACAGCGCCAGCAATACCACCAATAGTATAATATTCAGGATATACACCACCTATAATTGTACTTTCTTCTATTTCAGATGAAACTTTTCCGCTAACCATGCAATTATATATATCCGAATTTAGAGAATAGCCTATCAAACCACCTGTAGCAGAGTGACCAGTAGAAGCAACAGTTCCAGAATTATTAGGATCAATAATACCATTACATATACCACCACGTATTTCTCCTTCATTATGAGAATCACGGAATATAATTGGAGTATCGTTAGGATTACGCATTGACCCTACCAACCCTCCAGTATATACATAAAGACCTGTAGCTTCACCGGCATCAACATCAACACGTACCTTACAATTTATAATGCTGCTTGCTGAAACGCCAACCAATCCACCAGTATATACATTACCATTTTTTAATTCAGCGTTATTAGTTACACTTATTTTATCATCGCCAAACATACTTACATTTTCAAGCGAAGCTCCATCACCATTTTGACCTACCAAACCACCCATCATCAATACTTCGCCATCAACTGAAGCATTAACCTCTACTTTAATATTATTCATTTCAACATTTGTCATGGGACTTGTAAGATTATTACCAACTAAAGATCCAACAACAAAAGGTCCTTTTCCTTTTAACTCAGTAACATTGATACTTATATTGTTCAATCTAATACCATCCACATTCCCTCTACTTTCTCGCGCAAGAATACCAAATTGGTATGCACCACTTTGTAAACTAACTTCATCTGCATTAGAATCAGTTATTCCTAAATTCAATATATGGCCATTGACCGTTCCAAATACATTTTTTCTCACATTTTTAAAGAAGTGACCATTCCCATCTAAAGTAGTAGTGCCCTCTACATCTACTGATTCAAAATTATAATTTTTGAAATCAATATTCTCCATCAATAGCAAATAATTATTATCTACCTCTTGTAATACAACAATTTCTTCACCATCCCTTCTATATGAATATGAATTTCCATCTCCAATACAATTCAAGAAATCCTGCAAATTAAACTCCTTATCATCCTCTGTAGGAATATATTCCTCATCTGTCCACCACTCTTCGTCATCATCTATAATTATATTTCCCAACAAGTCCTCCAAGGATACTGTATAAGAAAAACCCTCTTTTAAATCTTTCAATTTTTCCACATTTTCCCAGCTAAACAATGGTCTGCCAAAGCGACGGGTCAAAGAAACTTTGCTATAATCGCCCGGAGGAAGGAATAAGACAAGAGCCTTGGAATCATCGGTAATATCAATTGTTTCTCCTCCTATCAAAACTCTATTGTTACTGTCTTCTTTCTTTACAAATTGAAAATCAAATAAATACTTTCCATTTGGGGAAGTTTCACTATTATCTTCTTTCAACTCCAGTTGAAAAGCATTTTTCTGTTCTTCAGTTTTTATTCCTGTATTTTCCAACCATAGCTTAGAATAACTTGCTCCGCCTGTTACAACATCCAAATCCGTCAAGACCAAACGTGTACACTTATGATTGAAAGTCAAATGAACAGCATTACCGTAAGATACTTCCACTTCCTTTGTCATCAACGGATCTGTAGTCACATCCAGCGAGTCCAACAAGACTGGTAATGTCTTATTATTTTCGATATCCAGCACTCCGTTAAAACCGGGATAATAAAAAGCAGAAAAGCTGGCATTATCCGCATCCCATGGCCAATACAACGGAATTCCAGAATTATTCACCCATTTACCCATTCCATCACCAGTATTCTGATAAGTAAGAATACAACAAACGGACTTATCTTCCATTAACTCCGGAACAGACGGGTCATTCTTGTTTTCCTTATAAAAATTAGCCACTACCTGAATAATGTCACCATTGACAAATTCTGTCTTTTCTCCAATTTGTGCATCAGCCCTTGAAGATGGAGTTATCGGTGCAAAATCCATTACAAATTCTATCGGAAGCCCACCGGCATTTTCGGCAGTACCACCGTTTTCCAGCCATCGTTCATCCGTACAACCCAACAAGCCGCACAGAACGATAAAACAACTTATAAACGTTATATACTTTTTCATATCAGTTTCCTCCTGTTGTACCGTCTCCGTTATTAGTTCCGCTATCATCGTCTGTAGAGTCTGAATTTTCTCCGGTTTCTGCGTTATCTACTACAGCCTTGAATACATAGACACCACTTGTGTTTTTTTCTTTTAAAGAAAAACCTGTTTCCATCTCTCCAAACAATTTTTGACCGTCTGCTATAGAGGCATCTTTTCCTAACCGCAGATTTCCTTCCAAAAGACATTTATCAACTTCTCCTGCAATAGCTTTTCCTGCAAGTGAACCGACAGTTCCATTTTCACTATAGATTTCGATGCCTGTTATTTTACACTCTGTAATACTTCCATTTGTAATAGTACCAGCTATAGTACCGGTACAATCATTGGCACCCGTTCCTCCACTGATGGAAATACCATCTATCTTCAGATTGTTTATGCTACCGCCATCAGCCAAATCACCAATAAAACCAATATTATTTGATGTACTATTTATTAATCTGGTCAATTTAATATTACTTAGTGTATGTCCGTGTCCTTCCAAACGATCTGTAAATGTCTGGACAAAATATTGATATTCTTCCGTAAGTTCACTACAATCAATATCAGCATAAAGATGGAAAATCCATGGGGTTTCGTCACCAACAGTCCCATAGTCTGTCAAATTACTACCATTATTATTATAAGCCTCAATCCATCCCTTCAAATCATCCAAGTCATAAATTCCGGCATTCTTATTCTCAATCGAAATCGTTTTATCATTCCACGATGTAATCTCATGCGGATATATTGTTGGAGAGGGGCCATCCAGTTTTACGGTAACCGGATATCGGTTACCTGCTTCCAATGACTGCAAGATATTACCTTCCGGACGAACATATTGCCATGTACCGAAATCATCCATTATTTTTATATACTCCACTTTGGCTTTTGGAGGTAAAATAACAGAATGTATTTTTATTACTTCATTCTCGTCATTGGTATATGTGTAATAGTTGGCCGGAAAGATTACCGGTGCACTATCATCCTCTTCAACATCAAAAGTAAAGTTACCCGTTGTACGCGTAATATACCCCTGCAGCCCATTCTTCAGCTTGACCAATACTTCATTATCTCCATCTGTCCAATTTTTTCCATTAAATCCTATTCCACGTTCAATCGTCAGCATGGAGCAGGCATGAGAAAATGTATAATTGATTCTCCAACCACTGATAGTACCGTTATTGCTTGCTTTCAAAAGATCGATGACTTTATTCTTATTGCCATCGTTGTAAGGATTGTTACTATCATCTACATAAAGGTCGATATCGTATGTCAAAGGATTACCAGTCTGAGAAAAAGCATCATTTATTGCAGAATATGGATAATATGCAAAAGTATGTCCTAAATTGGTCATGCTGGAAATTTCAATATCTTCATTTACAAAACTCCCATATGTTTCTCCATTAGGGAGTGTGTATGTAAGAGGAACATTCACCAATCTGCTTTCATCATAGTTTCCATCTGTTCCATTCGCAGAAAAAAGTCCTATTTGACATCCATTTACAAATGTGTTCGAACCGGATAAATAAGAAAAATAATTATCCATCCCTACACCGAATTTATCAGTATTTTGTGTGTTATTATCAGCCCTTGATTGAACCGTAGAAGCTTCTTCAATGGTAGCGTACACTTCCAGATAGCCCTTACCATTGATAGCTGTTTCCACACCCGCTTCTTCCGTACAGGCTGTGCCTAAACAGAAGGCCAGGCAGGCTAATATGCTGTTTTGTATGATTGCTTTCATAGTCTTTTATGGATTTGTTTTTTCTGTTAATGTACCTTTCTGATTTATATTATATTCTTTGTTGTCATAAGTGATGGTATGTCTGTTGGATTGAAATGTAAATGTGTAGCCGGCTTTTGTTGTAAAATTTAATTTTGTTGGATTTGTTGTATTATCAAATATTTTAGAAGCATCATTAATCGTCAGATTTTTCCATAGGTAGAATGTCCATTTACTATCAGAGAATATTCCATACTTCCACAACGTCAAATTAGTCTTCCCCGGATTATCGTTATAAGCACCAACCAGTTCTTCCAATTCATTAGCTGTATAGACACCTATCTGATTGACATTAAGATCCTTTAAATCCAACTCATCCCATTTCTCCACCAATACCGGTCTGAAATAAACTTCAAGGTTATCCCAATTACCCAATACGACAGTCACCGTCAGATGGCAACCGGAAATAAATTCTAACGATCGATATTCACCTCCGTAAAGCATAGATTCTGGCAAGACACCTTTAAATGTCTTCTTTGTTGTTGTAACATCGTCGATTGTCCGTTCTAAGGTAATGGACAATACCGGTCTTTCACTACCAAACTTTTGTGGAGGGAAAATCCAGTTGTCCGTTATGTAACCACCCGGCACCTCTGTATCCGATGAGACATACGCACCGCCTAATTTACATGTATTATTTTTGTCATCACTAATAGATACCGTTCCATTCGAGCGGTTAAATGTTGTCGGCTTTACAACGACATTTGATAATTGAACCGAAACTTTTCCGCTTTTCAACAGTCCGTCTATTTCAGAATTTCTGGAACTGATATCAAATGTCAGCATAGACATCCGGTGTTCAAGCACAAAATGCACAGGGCTTAGTGGAGCTGAAATTACATTTGCTACTTTTACGGTATCCCATAAAAGGTCATTTCCCTCACCGGGATTTGCAGGAGCTGCACCGGCAACAAAAGTTTCCGGTAATGTGACTGTCAGTTTTTCTTGATCAGTAACATTTACATTATCCAACACAAAAAGTGAGCTGCTTTTATTAATGCCTCCCCATGTCAGATTGGGAGCTGCATCTCCATCATTAAATACAACTCCTACCGTACTATAAGTCGAATTACCAGCACCGTTCTTTACGTATGAAAAATAATAAGTGCCCGAAGCAGGTTCGTTCGCTCTTGTCTGTATTGTTTCACTGATGGAAGCCGTAAGTTGCAATGCTTCGTTTTCCATCCATCCGGTCTGTTCATTCAGCCCGTTATCTGAACAAGCTGCCATCATTGCTCCCATGGCAACCATTATAATTATTTGTCTTTTTTTCATGATCAAGCACCTCCTTCCTGGTCACCCGGTTGATTTCCCTCGCCCGTCTGACCGTTATCTGTTGATGAATCTTCTTCATCCAAAATCATTCCTGCCGAGGCCTCTGTCCAAGGCTTTATTTCAGCATCTAATAATAAAGGAAGATCTCCATTTGTCCCTAACTTCAATCTCAGTATTGTGACATGAGCCTGACGAAGACTTATAGATTTATCAGGAACAAAACAATAGGTCTTTTCCGTATTATTAACCTTGACTTTAAAATGAACAAAGTCCGTTCCTACAATCTGTTGCTGAGGCACAGGTATAATTCCCAAGAAAATATAAGTCTGAGTCTTATCACTTGAATTTACCGACTTACTTTGTAACCACATAGTTACATCTGTTAGAGAGCCTTGACCAGTCACCGTACGTAAAGCGTCATTCTGAATGGTTGAAGTATAATCAATCTTATATTCAGTCTGAACATTCTTAAGCGAAGCAGACTGAATCGCATTTTGTGGTAAACCTCCGGTACCAATCGGAACAATCGCTTCCACCCGGATCATGGCAAAGGCATGATGGAATGTCAAATAGATCTCCTTAAACCTTTCGTCCAAAGACATGCGGTGATGTGCCAACAACAAATCAGCTTTTTTAAAATTTTCTTCACTATTCTGAACTGTCGGTACATAATCAAAAGGATTGTTCCCGGGGTAGTAAATGGCCTCAAACATATAAACAAAGGAAGTTGGTGAGAAATCATTCCAGGTAACACTATTTTCGTTGAGAGGTGTAAATTCATCCCATTCTGTTCCTTTCTCCTTATAAGAGTAAATAGTATTATCATCAAAAGTCGGTTCACCAAAAAACTTAGTATTTACAAGACGAATCTGGTCTTCACTTGCAAAAGCAGTCTTTATATAGGATTCTCCAGCACGACTTGCAGCCTCCGAACCACTTACCGATACAGCCAGGCAAACTTCGGCATCCCTATCCGTTTCATCTGATGAAAATTCCTCCGAGCTACAGGCTGTTATAGCCAGCAGACCGGCATATAGCATGATATATTTTAATCGTTTCATATCATTTCATCTTTTATTCTAAAAATCTAAGGTTCAACTTCTTCTAATCCACCTTCTACCGGTTCCAAATCTTTCCATCCAATAATTTTTCCCCATACAACAATATCATGTGTTTCGTCTTCACTCAACTTATTTATCTTAATGTTTACAATCACATGAGTACTACGTATCAAGGATTTCAAACCCTGTATTTCAGCTACATATTCTTCCTCTCCTATTTTAAACTGAATAAAATACTGCTGGTCTTTCGCATCAGGGAATGGCAGTATATGTTTACTTTCATGACAATAAAAATCTGGAATGGTATATGTATTATTACCTTCTTCTGCAAGTACAGTAAAAGACGATGTTGATGTTCCTGTACCTGCTTCTGACTCTCCCTCGTTTCCTGATGACGGAATAGGAACAATATATTCTTTATGCTCAGTTATAGACGGTATTTCATAGTTTGTGAAATATTCCTTTGCACCATCTCCCGTTACATTTTCTACCCATTCATCCCAGTCCTTATTATGTGGAAACAGGTAAGAATGGTCGGCAATACTCGAGATTTTAAAGTCAGAGACCACAATATCATTCCCCGTACCATTTGTAAACGTAAACGAGAATTTAACAGCAGCAATGGCAATGTAGCAGGTAGCTGCCACATTTTTATCTGCCACTTTTATTTCGTATTTGGAAGTATAGGGTAGGTTTTCCGGTAGATCCGTTATTTCTTGATTGAAAAGGGATGGCATAGTGGTAGTTCTTGCTTCAATGATACCATCATCACCTTCATTTCCTTCACTTTCGTCTTCGTCCGGATTATAAATTTCGCCTACTTTTGGAAAGTCCGAACACCAGATTTCCGCATTTGCCAAGAAGTAAACATCCTTGGTACTGTTCTTTTCTACCTCAATGTTGTATTCATCTTCGGGATAGGAAAATCCGTGCAACAGGTTATGCTCTACCTTGTGGGTGGTCTGGTCTACCACTATAATCCTTAACTGGTCAATTTTTTCCCGATCCGGAACCTCGCTGCCGTCAGCACGTGTTCCATCGGGCACAGCAGCCTGGATGGTCAGCGTAACGGTAGAACCGTCGCTTCTGCCACCGCTTTCGGGTTCTTCTATAGCCGAAGAGCATGCGGGCAGCAGCCCGCATGCAATAATACAGCCGAGACATAGTATGAGTATTCTTACTATCTTTTTCATGGCATCGTAATGTTATTCAGTCGTACAACCCAGTCGTTAATGATAATCTGCGCATTTATCCACAAGTGATCTTCATCCAGGAAGAAAATCATCGACCATTCGTTTTCACGGTCCAGGTATTCCTGGTCGCTCATTTCGGCATAACGGTCGCTCTTCAGCAACAGGAGATAGTCGTTTAGCGGAATATTCACCACTTCCTCAGCTGTTTCCTTGTTGGTAATGATCAGCCGCGGGCGGTTGCCTACCGTCAGGCGGGACGTGGAGAATTCGGCGTAGGCTACTGTTACCTGTCCGCTGCCTTCCTCCCCTTCACCCACCGTGCGTTGGCCCTGAGCCCAAGGCATATAAGTAATGTTTCCGTTCTCAATCAAAGAATTGTCATTGGCAAACAAGGTATTGTCATCGTTAACAATCCGGAAGGTGAAATCTTCGTCGGATACCGGCTGTCCGTTCATCTGCTGCAGGATGATGCGGATGTTGTTGGTATTCTTCATCATGTAGACCGTTTCGTCCTTATACTTGTCTTCTTCTACCGTTACATCCAGTGAACCGAAGAAGAAATCGTGCAGGAGCTTGTCGGATGTCAGGTTATCATGCTGCATCAGGACAGACAGGCTGGAAAGCTGGTCAGTCGCATCGGCCGGTTCGTCTGTTACCGCAAACGAATGCTGCTCGCAGGCCAGTCCGCCGTATGCCACCAGGTGATAGCTGCCGGGTTCCAGATCAATCCGCATCCGGTAATTCTCATCGCTGAGCACATCGGTGGTTTCCACCCGTGTACCTACATAGTTGCCTTCTCCGTTGTAGATGTAAAGTGTCACGCAGTCCACCTTGCTTGGGAAAGCGTTGGCATATTCCATGTTGTAATCGTATACAAAACGTAAGGATACTCCGCGTTCGCAAGGCATCAGGTCTTCGTGGATATATTCGCACGAAGTGAACATCATCCAGGGACACAGTAGGAGAAGTATCAGATAAGACAGTTTCTTATTTTCTATATATTTCATAGCTCTCATTATTTAATCAAAAGTTATTGTAAATTCACGTGTTACCCATGGAAGGACTTTAACAGTCAGTTTCAGATCTGGATTTGAATCAGGGTCCGGATCAGGGCCTGGGTCCGGATCAGGGCCTGGATCTGGATCAGGATCTGGATCTGGATCAGGATCTGGATCAGGATCAGGGTCTGGATCTGGATCAGGGTCTGGATCTGGGTCCGGATTTTCCGGGTCTGGATTTTCCGGGTCTGGATTTTCCGGGTCTGGATTTTCCGGGTCACCGAAACTATAAAGAGCATCTACCTGTAGCTTGTAGACGTTGTTACGTACTACAGCAAACTCCATAGGGCCGATTTTGCTGTCGTCTTTATCATCGTTGTGCCTGTTCCAATAACAGTAGCGCGAGTAATACTTGCCGTCGGAAGCGTTCGGCATGAAAGCCGTAAACCCTGCTTCCTGATAGGTAATTCCATCGTTTACAGCTTCGTACGCTTCTTTCAGACTAGGGTTGTCGCCTTTCAAGGCAGCTTCCTTTACGGCCTCCCAATCGCCATACAGTACATTGTCGAATACATAAATGGTTTTCTTTTCATTCATTACGCTTTCCAGCTTGTTTCCCTTTTCGGGGATGATAACAGCCCTGAGCAGAATGCCGGTAAGCAGGGCTGGCTGCTGTTTGTCCATCTTAGGCACAGTATTTTCTGTAGCATATCTCCAGATGTGATACCCATTGTGCTGCTGGTCCTCATTCCACGATTCGTCTTCATCCTCTTCTGTTTCGGCTAGCTCGCTCAGACTGGTGAAATTACGGTCGGCAGGCGACTCCAGGTTATAGAAAAAATAAGCTGTCTTGTCGGCCCATCCGCCGGATGCGTATCTCGCTTTCTGCAAGGCATCCGTATCGACTACATAATTGGATACGGTTTCCGTACCGCTGATAACCGGATTAGAATAACCGTCGGCTGCATTCGATGTTCTTCTCCAGTAATAAAAGCTTTTACTCATATTTACCAGAGCGATGCCGGTGAGTTGTACAGATACACCCGGATTCTTGCTGTACGTTTCCGAGCCGTCTGTCTTATCATACACCCGGTAGATGTTGTCAGTCATTTTAGCTCTGTAATCAAAACGAGCTACCGAGCGTTCTACACGTATCGTGCCCAAGTCCCAGGGAGTGTACTTGCTGAAACCGGAAATAGTTCCTGGAAAATAGGCTGTGTGAGGTATGGCGTTCGACATAAAGAAGTGGTTGTCGGTCCATGCCTGACTGTTTTCACTTTCATCGTCCGACAAGGTATAGGCCTTGTCCAGTAAAGATGTGAGTGAGCTGCCCACTGTCCATTGTGTGGCAGCAACTTTCAGTTCCTCGTCAGGGTTACAGAAAGCATAGACCTGTACGTCGCCTTTCTGCTTATAGTTCTCCAGTTGTCCAGCTTCGAAATTCAGTCCATATTTATTCGATTCAATCCGGGTAACGGGAGCGGTACCGGCATGTATAAAATTTCCTTCATTATCGGCAAAGAGCAGCAGTACTTCAGCAATGTTGTTTTCTCTGTCTTTGCCAATTTCCTTGCCATCGTCGGAGGTGACATAGCCGTCATCATCCGGGTCATCCGTTACACTGCGTGAGGATAATCCGCCTGCGTTCATATTGACTGAGAATGTCATGTAAACGGGGGTACCGGTTTCCGTATCTTCACCGTTTACATCCATTCTGTCATTACATGCAGCGCACAAGGCAACGATGCATCCTAAAATATAATATTTATAGAATAATTTCATGCGCATGTCTGTTTCTTGTAGTTCGGTTATTCATTGCGTTTGGCGGTAATTTGCTTCAGGTTTTCTTCGGCCTGAGCTGCTATAGAGGTGCCTTTCAGCTGTGTAAGGATTGATTCTGCTTCATCCAGCTTTCCTTCCAGCATCAGCAGAGCTGCTTCCGCCAGTTTCTTTTCGGGTACATCGGCAGCTTTAGCCAAATAGCGTCGGGCGTCGTCAAATCGTCTGGAATCAATAGCCGTTATGGCGGCATTCAGGTTAGAAACAGGATCGTTAGGATACATGCGGACAGCAATCTCGAATATTTCATTGTATTTTTCGCTTCCTGGTTCATAAGTCTGTGCTACCTGGAACATTTCATTCAGACTCAATTGTTTAGGATCTGTGTAGATCAGTTCTTTAGCTTCCTGTACTGTAAAGTTGCGGATAGTGTATTTTACTGCATAGTCGGAATGACGCAGTGCCGGATAGATGTCACGCAGGATAATGCGGTAGTCTGCTCCACCGTTGACATTCTTCAGCTTCCATTCACGCTGGTCCCAATCTTTTGGAGTATCAGCATGGATGATAGCCAGAATTTCGTCTTTTCCCTCCAGGTTTGATTCTTTTACCATGCGTTCCAGTCCTGCCCAGTCTTCCGGTTCGAAGTCGACCGTGAAACGGGCATCCTTGAAATCATACAGGTTGCGCACGTAGTTCAGCAGTGCTTTGGCACGGTTTTCTGCCAGATAAGTATTGTTGCTGTACGAGCCTTCGGGTGAGGCGTAACCTTTGATGGAAACTTCGGTGATGGTAGCATACTTGTCGTTGCGTACCACATCGATGGTTTCGCGTATCTTCTGCAGTTCGGAAGGATTTTTACGATATTCCGGATAAATGGTAATCTTGTTCACCGGGAAATCCAAAAAGGCGCTTCCTTCAATGGACCGTTTCTTTACATCTTCTGCCTGTGGCACTACATAGGCCAGTAAAGGTTTCAGTACTATCGGTTGGGCCATGTTGATCGGGAAAAGCGGTGACTTTTCATTCTGTAGCGCTTCCCATCCGCAACCACAGACATCGGTTACTAATGAAACTTCCGATTTTTCCATCCATTTGCGGAAAGGAATACGGGCGTGATAGTCGAAAGTCTGTTCTGTACCGTTGCGGCGGCGCAATTCAAATTCGCCGTCTTCCTGAGGGTTACGTCCTGTCCTTTCATATAAGATATGGCGGCTACGTCCGTTGATGAACAGTTGTGGCAATGCCACTACACTATCTTCCCGTTCGATAATCGGTGTACAGACCATACTGTTCCCCGAAGCGACTTCAACTCCGCTCAAGTCGAGAACCATGCTGATAACCAGTGAAGAGTCTACACGCTCCACTAACTGTTGACGGACATGAATCTGATTCTCTTCATTCTTCTGCGCCATTGCTGACGATAGGAAGAAGAAGCTCCCCAATACAACTGTGAAAAACATTTTTTTCATCATCTGTTTCCTCCTTCCTTTTTAAAATTGATAGATTAAATTGATGGCAGCCTGTGTGATACCAAAATAGTGTTTCTTCACGGTTTCAATCTTGTTCCCACAATTCGTACAAGGATATTTTTCGGAATTGAGGTAAAGATAACCGGCACCGATTGTGGCTTCCAATCCCCAATGTTTGGATAACAGCCAAGCATATCCGTAGCTTAGACCGACACCTGTTCCCCAGCCTTGATGGCGTTCGTTTTCTGTTCCTAACAACTTGATATCTGATATGTTATAAATCAGATAAGGAACATGTAATCCGATGAAGTGTTTGTAAAAGCTTTCACAGAACCAGTAACGGATTTCCGGATGCAGGCGGAAATGTTTGATTGATTTTCCATAGCTTCCGTCCTCCCTCTTACCGTCAAAAGGATTCAGGCCGGCTTCGACATCAAGTGTCCATTTTTTTGCCAACCGTAACTCTGCTCCAATATTGGGGGTAACAGTCCCCCAATACAATGCGTTAGTCTTTACTCCCATAGTAAAGCCGCCAATATCTTCCAGACTTTTCTGTGCATGGCTTTCTGCCGCAAATAGTAATAAAAATACCCAAAAGAGACATTTCTTCATATATGCATTCTCCCTATTTATTTTTTAATTTAACTTAAACTGATGGTAAAAAAGATCGTGCTAATTGGGTTTCCTATTGACACGATTCATCTGTGTTACATGAAAAGATATTTTATTATATTAGTAATAGATTATTTTATATGACAAAGTAAGAGAATATTTTTTATATAAAAAAAGAATTTTCGCTTTTTTTATATAAATATGTTGCAGCTTATTATTGATTTCTTTATGAATGGTGTAGATTATTCTACTTGATAAAATAACTATCTGGTTATAAATAGATACTATTCAGTGATGAAATCTTATTTAGCAGGAAGGAAGAATATTTGTTGGTGTTTTAAAGGAGACTGCCGGGAATCCGGATGATTTAGATATTATTCTCGGACTTTTTACAACACCTCAAAATGATGACTGAATCGTCTTGAGGATTTTTAGCTTTCCTCATGTTCACGGGGAATGTTTATTTTAAGTCCCCACGGAATCATGGCTGGGCCATCACTCGGGTCAATGTATTTCCACTTTCCAGATCTGACGGATAAGACATGGTTGGAAGAGTACTCCATAACCCAGGGACGGTCTGTCTCGTCATCACCTAATAAAGTGCTTAAGCGATTCCAACTGTCGGGGGCTGATTCTTTCGGAATCCGGGCGCCTTCTTGAAATGGACGGTTTATGTGGTCTGTATGTTCTTGACTCAGTAACATTATATATCAGTTTCACGTCATCACATTCTGGTTATGGAAAAATAAACCATCGAAAATGTCGTTGCCTACATATTTTTTACGTAGTTTTGTGATATGCATACTGGTTCCTTAACTCTTTATAAGAAGAACTATGTCAATATGGAGCAGACTTATGGGATGGAAGAATGCCGGAGACATAAACAAGGTCACCGGCAAGGAGATTGCGTTGCCACCTTATGAATCCTTGCGTTACGCCATTGTTGATGTGGAGGTTGGAATGACAGACCGGAAGATTCATGACATCGGAGCGCTACGGTACGACGGTGCTGTATTCCACAAGGCATCGAATAAGGAGCTGTTCGACTTCCTGCGCGATACCGACTATATCTGCGGACACAATATCATTCACCACGATGCCCAATATCTGTTTGCCGGCACCACCGATCGTCGTTTACTGGTAGATACTCTCTATATGTCGCCACTGCTGTTTCCCGAACGTCCTTACCATAGGTTGGTGAAGGATGACAAATTGGTGAGCGACCAGATGAATAATCCGGTAAACGACTGTCTGAAGGCACAAAACTTGCTACAGGACGAGATTGCGGAATGGAATCTGTTGCTGGAAGAAAAGTGACAAATCTATGCATCGCTACTGAAAGGCCAAAAGGAGTTTGAGGGTTTTCTGCACATGGTCGGGGCCCGACCAACGGAAAAGGACACGGCTGAAGCAATACGAAACTTGTACGAAGGAAAAATCTGCGGACATGCCGACCTGAACACCCTGATAGATAAATGTCCATGTGAACTGGCATACGCCCTGGCACTGGTCGACACCACTGACCACCGCTCGATCACTCCGCCGTGGGTGCTCTACCATTATCCGCTGGTGGAATACGTCATTCGCCTGTTGCGGCATACCCGCTGTAACGAGGGCTGTACGTACTGCAACAGCCAGTTGGACATATTCCGCAACCTGAAAAGTTTCTTCGGATACGACCAGTTCCGTATTTACGAGGGCGAATCGTTACAGGAGCAGGCTGTCGATGCGGCAGTCAGAGGTAAATCGCTACTGGCTATTTTTCCTACCGGGGGAGGCAAGTCACTCACTTTTCAGCTACCTGCTTTGATGGAAGGCCGTACTGTGCATGGGTTGACTGTTGTCATCTCGCCACTTCAATCGCTGATGAAGGACCAGGTGGACAACCTCGATGAACGGGGTATTACTGAAGCCGTAACCATTAACGGTCTGCTGGATCCCATCACAAGGTCACTGTGCATCCAGCGGGTGCTGGAAGGCGAAGTGTCGCTGCTGTACATCGCTCCCGAAATGTTGCGTTCGAAAACTATCGAGAAGATTCTGTTGGCACGCCACGTTGTCAGGTTCGTGATAGACGAAGCTCACTGCTTCTCGTCGTGGGGACAGGATTTCAGGGTAGACTATCTGTATATCGGCAAGTTCATCCGCAACTATCAGGAAAAGAAAGGCTGCAAGACGGCCATCCCCGTGTCCTGCTTCACGGCTACAGCCAATCAAAAGGTAGTGCAGGACATCTGCGACTACTTCAAGCAGACACTGGATCTGGACTTGCAACTGTTTGCCTCGACGGCATCGAGAAAGAACCTGCGCTACTCCGTGATACATGCCGACACGAACGAGGACAAATACTCCAAACTGAGAAGTCTGGTGGCCGAGAACCTGTGTCCGACCATCGTCTATGTATCGCGCACCAAGCGCACCCGCGAACTGGCAGTCAGGCTGACCCGCGACGGCTATCAGGCCCTGCCTTTCAACGGCAAGATGGATGCCGACGAGAAAGTGGCCAATCAGGATGCCTTCATGAATGACCAGGTACGCATCATTGTAGCGACTTCGGCTTTCGGCATGGGAGTGGATAAGAAAGACGTAGGTCTGGTGGTGCACTACGACATCTCGGACTCGCTGGAAAATTACGTACAGGAGGCAGGACGTGCCGGTCGCGACCCTCACCTCAACGCACGCTGCTACGTGCTGTATAGCGACAACGATCTGGACAAGCACTTCATTCTGCTGAATCAGACCAAACTGAGCATCAGTGAAATACAACAGGTATGGAAAGCTGTGAAAGACCTTACCCGCCAGCGCATGAGGGTGTGCTGCTCGGCGTTGGAGATTGCCCGCAAGGCGGGATGGGACGATTCGGTATCGGACATCGAAACCCGGGTGCGGACAGCTCTGGCAACTTTGGAGCAAAGCGGATACTTAGTTAGAGGAAATAATGTGCCCCATGTTTACGCCACCGGCATTACGGTCAACAATATGGACGAAGCCAGGCAGCGCATCTCGGCTTCGGTGCTGTTCGGCAGCGACGAAATAGAGAAAGCGGTCAAAATTATCAAATCGCTGATTTCGCAGAAACATATTGCCAAGGCACAGGATTCGGAAGCAGAATCACGCATTGACTATCTGGCCGACATACTGGGACTGAGCAAAGGTGAAGTGCTGTCGGTGGTAGAACGGATGCGACAGGAAGGCATACTGGCGGACAGCAAAGATATTTCGGCTTATCTGATCGACACCGGCAGTTCAGAACGGAGATCAGGACAGCTGCTCGAACGTTTTGCAAAGTTAGAAAGGTATATACTGAACAATATCCCCGATACCACCTGGCAGATATCGTGCAAACAGCTGAATGAAAATGCTATCAATGCTGGAATCGGCACATCCAAAGAGAAAGATATCCGGACTCTGCTCTATTTCCTCACTATTAAAGGTTATATCTGTAAGAAGGAGGATGTGACACACAACTTGGAAATCAGCCTGCGGGTCGATAGGGAAACTCTTATGAAGTATTTCGAAAGGCGATTGGAAATCAGCCGGTTCGCTATCGAATGGCTATACCGCCTGGCTGCCGAAGCCGGAAAAGAGGCTTCGGACGAACAGCAGGCCATCCAGTTCTCGGTGGTGGAACTGCTGAACAACATCAAAGCCAACCCGCAGCCCCTCTTCAGCGGACTGGACGAACTACAACTGGAAGACGTGGAAGAAGCCTTGCTCTACCTGTCGAAAATCGGCGCGCTCAAGCTCGAAGGCAGTTTTTTGGTGCTCTACAATGCCATGGACATCAAAAGGCTCAAAGACAACAAGTCAAGATACAAGCAGGATGACTATCGGATGCTGAACGAATTCTACAAACAGAAGATACAGCAAGTGCACATTGTAGGTGAATATGCCAATCTGATGGTGAAAGACTACAACGCTGCCCTGCAATATGTGCAGGACTATTTCCAGATGGACTACAAAAAGTTCATCACTAAATACTTCAAAGGAGACAGGGCCCGCGAGATACAACGAAACCTGACCCCCGGCAAATACCTGCAACTGTTCGGTCAGTTGTCTCAACGACAGAAGGAAATCATCTCCGACAAAGATTCGCGCTGTATCGTAGTGGCGGCAGGCCCCGGAAGCGGAAAAACACGGGTACTGGTCCACAAGCTGGCCTCGCTGCTGTTGCTTGAATATGTCAAGCACGAACAACTGCTGATGCTGACATTCTCAAGGGCAGCGGCAACGGAATTCAAGCAACGGCTGACGGAACTGATTGGCAATGCCGCCCACTTTATCGAAATAAAGACCTTCCATTCCTATTGTTTCGACCTGTTGGGACGGATAGGCAATCTGGAAGAAGCCAAAAACGTAGTAGCCAAAGCTGCCGAAATGATAGAACAGGGCGAAGTGGAACCCAACCGAATCGGGAAAACAGTGCTGGTGATAGATGAGGCACAGGACATGAGCGACGAAGAATATGCACTGGTGCGTGCCCTGATGACCAACAACGAAGAAATGCGCGTCATCGCAGTGGGCGACGACGACCAGAACATCTACGAATTCCGCTGTTCAGACTCGGAATACATGTATCGCCTGACCAAGGAAAGCGGCAGTCGGTTTATCGAAATGACCGAGAACTACCGAAGCGCACGCCATCCGGTTCGTTTTGCCAACGAATTTGCCAAATTCATCCGAAAAAGAATCAAAACTACCCCCATCCTCTCCATGCGAGAAGAAGACGGAGGGGTGGAAGTGACACATCACTACTCGGCCTATATGTATCAGCCACTCGTCGAAAACCTGATCAGTCACCGCGGAAACGGTACCTCATGTGTGCTGACCCAAACAAACGAAGAAGCCGTCATTCTGGTAGCCCTCTTGCGGAAACAGGGTATCAGCAGCAAACTGATACAGACAATGGATGGCTTCCGCTTCTGGAACATGGCCGAAATAAGGTACTTCCTGAAGTACATCGACAAACAGGTAAAGACCCCCCTCATCTCCCAAGAGATTTGGAATGAAGCCAAGCGCGCCACTTTTACAACTTACGAAAGAAGCCAAAGCCTGACATACGTGAAGCGGTGCGTGGAACTGTTTGAGCAGACCAATCAAGCAAAATATGTCAGTGATTTCAAGGAATTTGTGTTTGAATCATCGGTCGAAGACTTTTGTGATATGTCGGGAACAGACGTTGTCGTATCAACTATTCATAAGGCAAAAGGACGTGAGTTTGACGATGTCTATATGCTGATAGCTGATAATTTTCAGAAAGACGACCAGTTAATGCGGCGGTATTACGTTGGCATGACCCGTGCCCGGAACAGATTGTTTATCCACACCGACGGCGATTGCTTTAGTCAGCTGCCTGCCGACCGGTACCTCATTGACCCACAACATTATAATATGCCCGAAGAGATCATGCTGCAACTCTCGCATAAGGACGTCTTTTTAGGATATTTCAAAGACCTCAAACGGGAAGTACTGGCACTGAGAAGCGGAGACTGCCTGAAGTATAGGAATTTTACACTCTACAATGCATCGGATGGCAAACCGGTAGCCAAATTATCGGCAAACATGCAGGCAACAATGTCGGAATGGAGAAAGAAAGGGTACGAAGTGAGGTCTGCTTCTGTATGTTTTGTTGTGGCTTGGAAACCCCAAAATGCTCCGAAGGAGGAACCTGAAATTGCCGTCTTGTTACCCGAGCTGGTATTGTCACGGGGATAAAAGTTATTCTGTTTTCTGTTCTCTGTTTTCAAATATTAAACATCGTGAGTTCTTTTTTCTAGACATTTGGCTGAAATCATTGTGGTTATTCCTTTACCTCCAACACACTCTCACTGTTCATGCTCCATATCTGTTACATCGAATGTCTATGCGTTGTCAGTATGTATTGTTTCAATGTATGAGGTGGTATTGAATAGACTGTATAGTAATACACTGATAGGAAATTCTATAACTGATTAGGTACACAGCAATAAACAATTCCAAGCTGATGGATGGCTGAAAATATACCTATAACTTGCAGACGCACATCATTACTGTTGCCTGTTAGATGGGCTGTCTGCACAGAAGAATCTATTATTTGTTTTCATGGTAGATGGAACTGGTACGTACCCTGCGTGCTATCTTTTGCAGCTCGAATACCTTGGCAGGATATTTTTCAGCTACATTTTCCTGTTCGTATACATTCTCATCCAATAAGTACAGTTGAGGCGTACTCAGGTTACCGGTTTCTATTTTAGGTCCCCACGGAATCATGGCAGGACCATCACTCGGGTCGATGTATTTCCACTTTCCGGATCTGACAGATAAGACATGGTTGGAAGAATATTCCATGACCCAGGGACGATTTGTCTCATCATCTCCTAATAAGGTGCTTAAGCGGTTCCAACTGTCGGGAGCTGATTCTTTCGGAAGTCGGGCGCCTATCAGTTTTCCTAACGACGCCATCCAGTCTATCTGCGAAATGAGTGCTCCGGATTCTTTTCCTGGTTGGATTCGGGCTGGCCAACGAACGATGGCTGGTACGGCAGTTCCTCCTTCGAAAGCGCTGTACTTGTTACCACGCCACGGACCGGACGGACGATGCCCGTTCAACCGTTCTTCCGCTTCGTCTGCATAACCGTCGTCTACTACCGGACCGTTGTCGCTGGATAATATCACCAGCGTGTTTTCAGTCAGTCCTAAACGGTCAAGCGTGTTCAGCAGTTCTCCTACTGACCAGTCAAACTGTGCGATGGCATCTCCGCGCAGACCCATGGGGTTCTTCCCACGGAAGCGGTCGTGCGGAAAACGGGGGACATGGACATCGTTCGTGGCGAAATAGAGGAAGAAAGGTTCGTCTTTGTGGCTTTCAATGAACTGTATGGCATGTGTGGTGATGGAATCGGCGATATTTTCATCTTTCCATAATGCTTTTCCTCCTCCTTTCATATAGCCTATCCGACTGATACCGTTTACGATGGACATGTCGTGCCCGTGGCTCGGCTTCAGGTTGTAAAGCAGTTCGGGATTGTCCTTTCCGGTAGGTTCTCCCGGGAAATTCTGTCTGTAAGATACTTCGATAGGGGCCGAAGGGTCATAATTGGCTATTTGAGAATCTTCGATGAAGACACAGGGCACGCGGTCGGCGGTAGCAGCCATGATGTAATGATAGTCGAAACCTAAGTCGGCGGGTGTAGATGAGAGAGGGGCATTCCAGTCCTGTTCTCCGGTTTTTTCTCCCAGTCCGAGATGCCATTTTCCGATAGCTCCTGTGGCATATCCTACACTCTTGAACATATCGGCCAGGGTGAATTGTCCCGGACTGATAATCATTCCGGCATTTCCGGCGGCTACATCGGTTCCCGGTTTTCTCCAGGCGTATTCTCCGGTCAATAGGGAATATCTGGAAGGAGTACTGGTAGCTGCGACAGCATGTGCGTCGGTAAACCGGATACCTTCTTGAGCTAAACGGTTTATATGGGGTGTTTGTACGTTCTTGGCTCCGTAACATTCCAAATCGCCGTAGCCTAAATCGTCGGCATAGATAAGGATGACGTTCGGTTTGTCTGTAGAAGCAGTCGGCTGGTTCCCGTTCGAGGTTGCAGCAACGGCTTGCAGGGTAGCTATCGGGGCGGCGAGAGCCAGTGTCAGATAGTGTGTTCTCATATCAATCGGTCTTTTTATAGGTTCATTATGGTACAAAGCTATATAAAATAGTCGAAAAACTTATCTTGTCCGGAGGGCTTTACCGTTTTTTTGTTGAACTTCCGATATGCGTTGATGTATAAGCCTTGTTTGTGTCTGATTTGTAAGACTTTCAGTCGTAGCAAGGCAGAAGATGGATAAAATCATAATTTTTTTTAGATTATTTTGACAGGCTGAAGATTAATCATTACATTTGAAAGATGCAAATGAATAATAACCTCAGTAAAGCTGCATGCTGTCCATTCATCGGATAGTGACATAGCTTTCTATGAAACACAGACTTTTATGAAAAAGGATAGAACAGTTATGGCGGATGCCGACAGATGTCTTATGTGCTTCCGTCCCGTTTGTGATTTGGTATGTCCGGCTGACGTACGTCCGGCAGCTGTCATATAGACAATGAATCAGGAGCTGGATTACGGTTGGGGGATGGTACTGCTTGCTTGAACTGTAATGATCCGAAATGTGAAAAAGCTTGTGCCCGTGGGCGTATAGACCATGCTATACAGATACGGGACATCTGTCGGGCTGTGTCCGGTCAGACAAAAAAGCAGGTGAACGGAAAGGCTGACTTGTCGGTGGATTTCTGTGGAGTGCGGTGTGAGAATCCTTTCCTGCTGGCATCCTCACCTATAGCCTCCTCGTATGAAATGTGTTGCCGTGCTTTTGATCAGGGATGGGCTGGGGTGGCTTATAAGACCATCAGTTTTTATCAGACCCGGGAGGTTTCCCCCCGTTTCGACTGTTTGCCGCCCAGAAGTTCATCCTCATTTCAAGGGTTCAAGAATCTGGAACAGCTTTCACCTTATACTGCCGAAGAAAATTTCGATATTCTCTGTCGGTTGAAAGAAAAATATCCTGAGAAGGTAATCATTGCTTCCATCATGGGACAGACTACTGAGGAATGGACCACTCTCGCGCGTATGGCGGAAGAGGCAGGAGCTGATATGGTGGAGTGTAACTTCTCCTGTCCGCAGATGGCCAAGCAAGGGTTGGGCAGTGACATCGGACAGTCTCCGGAGTTGATTTCACTTTATACACAGGCTACCCGTAAAGGATGTGGTCTGCCTATTATAGCAAAGATGACTCCTAATGCGGGGAACATGGAGCCGTTGGCTGTGGCTGCCGTAACTAGCGGGGCTGATTCTGTAGCTGCCATCAATACCATCAAGAGTATCACCCGCATTCATCCGGAGAACTATTCTTCTTTTCCGGATATTGAGGGAAAATCTGCCGTAGGTGGTTATTCAGGACGGGCTGTAAAACCGATTGCACTGCGGTTCATCCGCGATCTGGCAGTTTATCCACCCTTGGCCGGCGTGTCCTTGTGCGGAATAGGAGGAATTACAACCTGGCGTGATGCCATGGATTTTCTGTTGCTGGGATGTGATACCGTACAGGTCTGTACTTCTGTCATGGAATATGGATACCGGATTATCGATCATCTGAAAGAAGGCCTTTCCATCTATATGCAGGAGAAGGGATATAACCGGGTGGAGGAATTCCGTGGGAAGGCATTGCCACATATCGTTTTGCCTGAACAACTGAACCGGAATCGTCGGCTTGTCTGTGAGATAGACCGTCAGTCCTGTATCGGGTGTGGAAGGTGCTATCTGTCATGTCAGGACGGAGGACATCAGGCTATCCGTTGGGACGGCCATCGTCCGCAGGTAGAAGAGACAAAGTGTGTGGGTTGTGGCCTGTGTACCTTGGTTTGTCCGACAGAAGCCATTGGATTGAAAGAGGTTCATGACATCGGGTAAATCGGTCTTCAGGAAGATTTAAACAGCTTTTTATTGGACATTAAAGAATATATTACTATGAATGTAGCTATTATACAGAATGGAGAAGAAACCGTCGCTAAGGTTGACGGACGTCTGGATACACTTTCTGCCACAGAATTGGGGGATTCACTGTCGGCATATACATGCACTCCCCAGATAAATCTTGTGTTGGACTGTTCCGGGTTGGAATATATCAGCAGTGCGGGGCTCCGTATCTTGTTGATGTTACATAAATCCATTGTTTCAAAAAAAGGTAAATTTATACTCCGTCATCTGAATCCGGAGGTGAAATCTGTTTTTGATATGACAGGTTTTTCACAGATTCTGACATTGGAATAATATGAATCCTATCTAATAATCTTGTATTATGAAACAGACAGCACCTTTATCGAAATCACAATATGGCATCTATGTGGAGTGCATGAACCATGTGGGTGAAATTTATTATAATACGGCATTTGTTTTTCGTTTGGATGGTAGCCTGGACGGTCAGAAACTGTGTAAGGCAGTTGAAGCGACAGTAATGGCACATCCGGCCTTGTTCACGAGAATTGCATTGAACGATGACAACGAACCGGTGCAGAGTGTTGGCCTGTCCGAAGAAACGTGGTCGTTGGATGTTGAACCGGTTGAGGACATTGACCAGGCTCTTTCCGGCCTGATTCAGCCGTTCGACCTTCATAAAGACCGCTTGTTCCGGATACGTCTGTTCAAGGATGCCGAATATTTCCACTTATTTGTAGATATTCACCACATTGTCAATGACGGGACTTCGCAGGCCATCTTTCTCCAGGATATAGAAACGGCTTATAACGGGGAACCGATTGCTCCTGAATGTATCACGCTGTGCGAACAGGCTACAGAGGAAGTCGGATTGCGTGCTACGGCTGAATTTGAGGAGGGGAAGCAATGGTATGCCCGGAATTTTGACTGTGCCGATACGTTTACCGGACTTACACCCGATTTGGAAGAAGAGGGACGGGAAGAAGGGACACTCAGACGTACATTGGCGGTTAATCTGGAGGCTGTGGATGCTTTCTGTAAAGAACACGGCATTTTTAAGAGCAACTTCTTTACCATGGCGTATGCTTTCTTGCTGGCCAAATACAACAATGAACAGGAATCCTTTTTTACTACGGTCTATAACGGTCGTTCGGACAAGCGTCTGGCACGAACGATAGGTATGTTTGTCAAGTCTGTTCCGGTCTTTACGAAATTTACTTCTGATACCTCTGTCATGGAACTTCTTCGGAACGGGCAGGAACAGATGGGCGGCTGTCGGAAACACGAAGCCTATTCGTTTGTAGATTTCATGCAGGACATCGCCCCTCAATATGACAACATGTTTGCCTGGCATGGGGAACTTTTTGACAATGAGCAGATGATGGGGAAACCCATGAAAAGAACTTGGCTGATGGATAGTCCGCTGGACATTCAGTTGTACCTGAAGGCCTTCATTGAAAACGGAAAGTGTCAGATTGTTGCTGAATACAACGCCAAGGCCTATTCGCAAGAGCTTGTCTGTCAGTTCATGGAAAGCTATGAGGCAGTAGTGAACGGTTTCCTGTCGCAGGAGTTTTTGCGTGACATCAGCATCGTTACTGAAAGTCAGACAACTGTATTGGATTCTTTCAACCGGACAGACTGTGAATACGATGATACCCAGACCATCGTCTCGTTGTTCCGCAGACAGGCGGAAGCGACTCCCGATAACGTGGCATTGATTTATAAGGATAAACGCTTTACTTATTCACAGATAGATGAAATCAGCGACCGGATTGCTGCCCGCATCGCGTCGATGGGTTTAGGAGCTGAAGATGTGGTTTCAATCCTGATTCCACGTTGCGAATGGATGGGTATCATTCCGATGGGAGTCCTGAAGGCGGGATGTGCGTATCAGCCGCTGGACCCGACTTATCCGAAGGAACGTCTGAATTTCATGATGAAAGATGCCGGTGTAAGTCTACTGATTGCAGATGAAGGCCTACGTCCGTTGGCCGATGAGTTCCAGGGGGAGACATTGTTTACCGGTGAACTGATGGATTTGCCTCGGGCGGAAGTCCAGCCTGTTGCGCCGTCACCATCCAGCCTGTTCATTCTGCTTTATACCAGTGGCTCTACCGGAATACCGAAAGGTTGCCAATTGGAGCACGGCAATCTGGTGGCTTTCTGTCATTGGTACCAGTCCTATTATGGCTTGCATGCCGGTGATAAGGTGGCAGCATACGCCAGTTTCGGATTCGATGCCAGCATGATGGATATGTATCCGGCTTTGACATGTGGAGCGACGGTCTGCATCATTCCTGAAGAAATCCGTCTGGACTTGATGGCGCTGAATGAATACCTGGAGCAGAATGGGGTTACACATTCGTTCATGACTACCCAGGTAGGTTACCAGTTTGCTACCAGTATCGAGAATCGTTCGCTCAGACATTTGTCTACCGGTGGTGAGAAACTGGTTTCGCTCGCTCCTCCTCAGGAATATAACTTCTATAATGTCTATGGGCCTACTGAGACCACTATCCTTGTCACAGCCTATCGGATTACGCAGAAACTGAAGGAAATTCCGATTGGTAAGCCATTGGATAATATGAAACTGTACATTGTGGATAATCATGGACACCGGTTGCCGGTAGGAGCAGCCGGAGAGTTATGGATTTCCGGTCCCCAGGTCAGCCGTGGGTATCTGAACCGTCCTGAAAAGACGCAGGAAGTCTATATCGCCAACCCGTTTACGGACAATGAGAAATATGCACGTATTTATCGTTCGGGCGATGTCGTCCGCTACTTGCCGTCCGGCGATATTCAGTTCGTAGGGCGTCGGGATGGCCAGGTGAAAATCCGTGGTTTCCGTATCGAACTGAAAGAAGTGGAAGGTATTATCCGTGAGTTTCCTGGCATCAAGGATGCGACTGTCCAGGCATTTGATGAGGAAGGAGGAGGTAAGTTCATTGCCGCCTATATCGTCAGTGATGAATAGATAGATATTGAAGCCCTGAATCGGTTTATTCTGGAAGAGAAGCCGCCTTATATGGTACCGGCTGTCACGATGCAGATAGACAGTATTCCGTTGAACCAGAATCAGAAGGTGAACAAACGGGTGTTGCCGAAGCCGGAAAAGAAACCGGTATCGGTAGCGGAAGGGAATGTTCCGATGAATGTATTGGAAACTGAGCTGCATCAGTTGATTGCCGCCATCGTTAACCACGAGAATTTTGGAGTTACTACCGTGTTGGGTTATGCCGGGCTTACTTCCATTACAGCCATCAAATTGGCTGTTCAGATAAACAAGCGTTATGGAGTGGTTGTCGATGCCAAGTCGCTGGTGAAGAATGGAACCTTGCAATCCATTGAAAACGAAATCCTCCGTAAGATGCTTCATGATGCTTCTGCGGATGGACGACAGGAAGAAGCCGTAAAAAAGGAAATTGTTACTTCAGCTCCTTTGTCGTATGCACAGACCGGCGTTTATTTTGAATGTATGAAGAATCCGTTCTCTACGGTCTATAACATACCCTGTCTGCTGACTTACCCGTCGGGGACTGATGCCTGTCAACTGGCAGATGCCGTCAAAACGGTGATTCACGCTCATACTGCCATGAACATCCGTTTTGAAACACAGGGCGAGGGAGTCAGACAATACTTGGATGCAGATCTTGCCATACAGGTGCCGGTAAAGGCCATGACGGAAGAGGAGCTCACACTCTATAAGGAGGAGTTTGTCAGACCGTTTAATCTTCAGAAGGCACCGCTCTGGCGTTTTGAAGTGATAGAGACACCTTCGGCTGTTCATCTGCTGATGGATGTCCATCACCTGATATTCGACGGTGGTTCGGTGGATTTGTTTATCCGTCAGGTCAGTGAGGCATTGGAAGGGCAGACTGTCAGTAAGGAGACCTATACTTTCCTGGATTTTGTCCACGACCAGATGCAGGCAGAGCAGACCGAATCTTTCCGGAAAGCTGAAAAGTTCTTTGCCGAAAAGCTCCAGGCATGCGAAGGAGCCAGTGAGGTTCCTGCAGACCTTCAGAAAACCGATAAGGAAAGCAGGATAGGGGAGGCTTGTTGTCCGGTCAATCACGAGGAAGTGGCCCGTTTCTGCCGGAGCCATGATATTACTCCGGCTCATCTGTTCTATGCGGCAGTGACGTATGTCGTTTCCAGGTATACCAATAATCGGGATGTCTATTTGTGTACGGTCAGCGGTGGACGAAGTAACCTGAAAGTGAGTGAGACTGTCGGTATGTTTGTCAATACGTTGGCATTGGGACTTTCTGTCGATGATGTTACCGTGGAAGACTTTCTGCAGACAGCCAGCCGGACTTTTACGGAGACGTTGGAGAACGAGAATTATCCGTTTGCCCGTATCGCATCCGATTATGGTTTCCAGCCGGCCATTGCGTATGCCTATCAGGTGGGTGTGCTTTCGGCATACAGCTTGAAGGGACAATCTATCGGCCAGGAAGTGTTGGAACTGGATGTGCCTAAGTTTAAAATCAATATTCAAATCCAGTCTCAGGGAGTAGTGGTTGAATATGACGATGCGTTATATAGTCGTTCCGTAGGGGAGGCGTTGGCTGAAAGCATTGTTGCGGTTGTCGAGAGGATGATGCAGATGCCGTCTGAACGAATCCGGTCGCTTTCCATCGTCAGCCGGAAACAGGCTACAGCATTGGATAAAGTTCGGACAACGGGTAGCGGTGAATCGCCGTTCAGACTTTTCCACGAATGTATTCATCATTATGCTGTCGTGGCACCTGACAGGGAAGCATTGGTGGCTTGCGACGCTACATTTACCTATGCAGAAATGGATGAGCTTACGGACCGTATCGCATCGGGATTGCGGGCCAGAGGAGTATTGCCTCGGGATCGTGTCGCTCTTCTGTTGCCTCGAAGCAGCCGGTTGATACTGTCTCTTTTCGGAGTCTTGAAGGCTGAGGCCTCCTACATCCCTTGCGATCCTGAATATCCGGCGGACCGTGTAAAATATATCCTCGAGGATTCCGGTTCCGCTTATATCATTACCGACGGCAATCATGCGAAGGGTTTGCCAAAAGATAAGGTAATCGATGTGGAAGGATTGGTAAAGCATCCGATAGAAAGGTGGGCACCTTCCATTACTTCGGATGATTTGGCTTACATCATCTATACCAGTGGTTCTACCGGTAAGCCTAAGGGAGTGATGCTTCGTCACGAAGGAATATGTAATTACCTTACTGCGCATCCGACCAATGTTCTTGCTCATGCTGTTCAGGCAGATACGGAGCGGATTCTGAGTGTGACGACCATTTCTTTCGATGCGGCACTGCAGGACATCGGGACTGCTTTCTTCAACGGAAAGACATTGGTTCTGGCCACCGAAGAACAGGCCAACAATCCGATAGAACTGGCTCGGCTCATCAGCGGTCAGCGTATCGATATGGTGTCTGGAACTCCGTCACGTTGGCTGACTTGGCTTACCAGTGGGGATTTCGCAGAGGCTATCCGGTATATCCGGATAGCACGTGCAGGTGGAGAAAAATTCTCCGGTCAGTTGCTTGAACTGCTGAAGGCAAAAACTTCGGCACGTATTTTCAATTGTTACGGTCCGACAGAGACGACGGTCGCTTCCAATAACAAGGAACTGACTCATGCCGTTTCGGTGACTGTAGGTAAACCTCAGCTGAATGTCAAAGAGTTTGTGGTAGACCAGGATGGCAACGAATTGCCGGTAGGAGTAGTCGGTGAATTGTATATCGGGGGCCGTGGGGTAGCACGGGGTTATAATAATCTGGATGATATGACCCGCGAACGTTTCATTGCCTATCAGGGTGAGCGTGTATACAAATCTGGTGATTATGCCAAATGGAATGCTGACGGAGATATTGTCATTCTTGGAAGAACAGATAACCAGATCAAACTGCGGGGACTGCGTATCGAACTGGGTGAGATTGAGAATGTCATGCTGAAAGTGGAAGGTCTGGAAAAGGTTGTCATCCTTATCCGGAAACTGAACGACAAGGAACACTTGTGTGCCTATTATACAGCCGACCGTCCCATTGCTCCGGATGCTTTAAAGGCGGAAATCTCGAAGAGTCTGACCCAATACATGGTTCCGACAGCCTATCTGCAAGTTGATAAGATGCCGATGACACCTAGCGGGAAGACTGATGTCAAGGCATTGCCGGAACCGGTGCTGGCTGTCAGTTCTGCTTATGAAGCTCCGGCCAATCCGACGGAACATATTTTCTGCGACATCTTTGCGTCTGTCCTGCAAATAGACAAGGTGGGAGCAACCGATAATTTCTTTGAGTCCGGAGGTACATCGCTTGTCGTTACCCGGGTAATCATTGAAGCGGATAAGGCGGGTTTGCGTATTACTTACGGAGATGTCTTCGCTCATCCTACTCCGCGGCAGTTGGCCCGTTTGGTGAACGGAGATAAGGAAACAGACGGACAGGACGAAGTTGCCGATTATGATTATGGAATAATCAACAGCCTCTTGAAATCCAATACATTGGAAGCATTCAAAAAAGGAGAGAGACTGTCGTTGGGCAATGTCTTGCTGACGGGTGCAACTGGTTATCTCGGTATCCATATCCTGAAAGAACTCATCGGTTCCGATATAGCCCATATTTATTGTCTGGTGCGTGACAAGAATCTGGAAGCCGCTGAACGTCGTTTGAAGACGTTGCTGTTCTATTATCATGACGATGAATTTTCGTCTTTGTTCGGCAATCGGATCCATCTGGTATTGGGAGATGTGACACAGACTATCGACGAAACGCTTCCTGTCGATACTGTATTCAATTGTGCCGCTGTCGTGAAACATTTCTCAGAAGGTACCTTCATCGAAGATGTGAACATAGGAGGTGCCCAGCATTGCGTGGATTTCTGTCTGAAGAAGAATGCACGCCTTGTCCATATCTCTACGGCAAGTACCCGTGGATTGAGTGTCAATGGTATACCTGACAGTCAGGAAGTGTTTACGGAGCAGAAACTGTACATGGGACAATACTTGGGCAATAAATACATCTATTCCAAGTTCATGGCCGAAAGGCTGATACTCGAAGCGATAGCTACCCAAGGGCTTTCTGCCAAGATTATGCGTGTGGGTAATCTGGCAGCACGTTCTACGGACGGAGAATTCCAGATAAACTTCCTGACTAACTCGTTTATGGGACGTATCAAGGTATACAACATGCTGGGATGCTGTCCTCACGAGATGCGGACTTCCAGGGTGGAATTTTCTCCTATCAACGAAGTCTCGAAGGCGATTCTGTTGCTGGCTTCCACTCCAAAGGAATGTTGTGTATTCCATCCGTTCAATATCCATACCCAGTTTCTGGGTGATGTGTTGGAGGTCTTGAAATCTGTTACCGGAGGTATCGATTTCGTGGAAATGGAACAATTCGAAGAGGTGATGGAAAAGGCCAAGAGCGACCCGACCAAGGCCAAGATCCTTTCCAGTCTGCTGGCTTATCAGGATATGGCTCACGGGCAGAAGACAAGCGATGTGAACCGGGATAACAGTTATACGACTCAGGTTCTTTTCCGGTTAGGATTCAACTGGTCTGCTACATCGTGGGATTATATAGAACGCATGCTTCATGCAATCTGTGGATTAGGTTTCTTTGATATTTAAACGGCGGATGATTATGAAAGCAACAGTATCGGAACATACGTTGACCGACTTTCCTGCAATTGGGAAGAAAACCTTGTTGATGGTGACTGATAATGGTCGGATGACCGACTTTGAACTGAATCTGGATGCTTTTGACGTATATCTATAAAATGAGTAATTGATGAAAGAAACAAACGAAAAAGACCGGGAATTGTCCGTGGTATTCTGGCGATACCTGTGGTCATCTATCCTCATATCTTTATCTGCAAGTGTAGGAACCGTTGTAGATGGAATTATTGTGGGTAACCTGATCGGGGAAGACGGAGTCAGTGCTGTCAATCTTTCTTCTCCGATGATACAGCTGCTGTTTACCATCAGTCTGGTGGTGGCTTCGGGGGCAGGTATGCTGATTGGTTTTGCCTTGGGGCAAAAAGACGGCAGACGTGTCCGTTACATCTTTACGCTTTCCATGGTGGCGAGTCTGTTGGTTGGAGTGCTGTTTACGGGTGCCGGATTTTATTTCAGCGACAGCATTACCCGGGCATTCTGTCATGATGACTATTTGTTCACATATACTCATGATTACCTGAAAGTGATTCTGATAGGTGCTCCATCTTTCATGATGCTTTGGGAAATATCGGCGGTGATAGGCGTGGACGGTAGTCCGCGTCTGGCTTCTTTGGCCATCATTGTAGATAATCTGGTCAACCTGTGCTTGGATATTGTCTTCATCGAATATGTCGGATGGGGAATAGCCGGTTCTGCTGCCGCAACTGTGGTAGGACATCTGGTAGGAATCCTTATTATGCTTCGTCATTTCAAGGGAAAAGGGAACAGCTTGACTTTCTCATTGACTCATGATAAGCCCGAATTCCTCAATATTGTCCTGCAGGGAGCGCCTTTGGCCATTGCTTCGGTATGTCTGACGTTGTTATTGGTTTCGGCCAATCATGTCTTTCTTTCTGCCAAGGGACAGAACGGCATCTTTGTGTTTGCCGTATGTATGAATCTTTTGCAGATATACAACATGTATATTTCGGGAACCTGCCGGACACTCCAGTCATTGGGGGCTGTTCAGATAGGAAAGAACGATGATCATGCTTTCAACTTGATTCTGAGGAAGTCTTTCCTCTTTATTACGGTTTCTATGGCAGTGACCTGTCTGCTTATCTGTCTTTTCCCGGGAGTGATTTCCCGGGCTTTCGGGGCAGACAGTCCGGAAGTGATAGCCGAGTGCAATCATGTGTTCCGGATTTTTGCCGTCAGTTTCATACCGTTCTGTTACATCTATCTCATCATGATTGTGTATAAACTGTATAAGCAGGACTGCATGGCCCTTTTCATATCCTTTGCGCTCTCGCTTACCGTCATTCCGGTACTTCTGTTGTTTTTCCATTATGCTCCGCAGTACCTTTGGTATAGCTATCTGGTAGCCTATCTGTTGGAGATTTTAGCCATTTTTGTCCTGCATAAGCTGACACATGCCAGGCTGAGCCTGTAGAATGATATGGTATTGTTGACAGAAGATATCTGGAGTTTTAATCTCGATGCTGCCTGGCAGGAAATTTCCGGGCAGCGTCGGGAATATGCTTTAAAGTACAGGACTGAGTTGGACAGACGTTTGTGTGTCAGGGCGTATCTTCTGCTTTGCGAAGGGTTACGTAAAGGATATGGTATCACTTCTGTGCCACTGTTTGAGTTCGGAAAATATGGCAAACCGATGCTGGTAGGTTATCCGGATATTCATTTCAGCATCAGCCATTGTCCGGAAGCTGTCATTTGTGTGCTTGACGATAATCCGGTCGGTGTGGATATTGAACTGGTCAGTAGTTTCGATGAACAGGTAGCGCGCTATGCCATGAATCAGGAAGAACTGAGACAGATAAAATCGTCTTCGCGGCCGGATGTCGAATTTGCCTGCTTGTGGACAAGAAAGGAAGCTGTATTGAAGCAGTCTGGTTTCGGCCTTTCAGACAACGTGAAAGAGGTATTGACAGCTCATCCTTTACCTGTTGAAACCTTTATCAGCCGGAACCTGCATTACGTGTATAGTATCTGTAGAGCTGATTGTAATCTATAAACGCAAAAAGCGTGCAACTCGTTGAGCTGTACGCTTTTGCTTATTGTTTATTATTTGTTTACTTATCGGAATCATTTGACTTCCTCAAAATCAATACATTATATCTATCAGCGACTTGCATGAACGTGTTGCAAATATAGCGGAAACCCAAAAATAAGCATCCATAAGCAACCACAGCTCTTTACTGCAAAAGTACGATTTTCTACCGAAAATAACGAAAGGAAAACGCAGAGAATATCAATGTTAAATGACAACAAAAACTGCATCACTAAGTCTTTTTTCAGTAACAGTTGCGATTTCTTCATGACTTGGTTATGGGTTGTCTGGTGTAAAATCAAGTGAGGGCAAATCTTTGTCATCCAATTTATCAAAGTCGGACTTAAACAGGCGGTCTTGAATGACACGATACTTTTCAAACTCCGTTTCGGCAAACTCTTTGGCGTATTCAGCCGTGACCTTTCCTGCATCGGAAAGAATAGATCTGTCCGTTATATCCAGAAATTTGTCAATACGTTTCGCCCAATCCTCCATCGTCATCGGAATATGGCGTTTCGCCATATCTTCCGCTATATCAAGAAAACTGTTGACGATACGTCCCATTGCCTCCAGTTCATTTTCTTTAAGGTAATTCTTGGCAACACTTACATCCGGTTTTACTATTTTTCCGTCCGGAGCCTTCTCCCATGTGGTCAAGCCCATGTGCTCTTTCTGTGCATCTGCACGGTCAACAATCAGTTCCGCTGCCGTATGTCCATGTACCGCATAATGCATTTTGTTCTGCACCTTTTTGTAAAACAGACGTGTTGTGGGCGCACTCTTGCTATAATCTATGGCCGTAGCGTATATATCTGTAAGTTTCTGGTAAAAGCGCCGTTCACTCAGACGTATCTCGCGAATTTCGGCAAGCAGATGCTCAAAATAATCCTCCCCGATGAATGAGCCGTTTTCCATCCGCTTTTTATCTATGACATACCCACGGATGGCAAACTGGCGTAGAACGTATGTACACCATTGGCGGAATTGTGTGGCTCGGATAGAATTAACGCGGTAGCCAACGGAAATTATGGCGTCAAGGTTGTAAAATGCGGTATTGTATGTTTTACCGTCCTCGGCAGTATGTGCAAATTTTGCACATACTGATTCTTGCTCTAATTCTAAACTGTCAAAAATGTTTTTTAGATGTTTTGTTATAACCGTTCTGTCAACGCCAAACAATTCAGCCATTGCTTTTTGGGTTGCCCAAATTGTTTCATCCTTATATAACACTTGTATGCCATTCTCCTTACCCTCGGCAATAAAGGTAAGAAACTCTGCCGTACTATTCCGTATTTCAAAATTCTTTGCCACGATTCCTTTGGTTATTAATTATCACATATACAAAGGTATGGAAAATACTCAGAAATCTATTACAAAATTATATTCAGGAATAGATTTTACGTAGATTTCTTCTCCCTAATCCGGTTTTCTCATTCGAGCTGGAAGGGAAATGAGCTTTTTTATGTATGTTTGTAATTGAAATTGGAGTATTGTGCCCATACAACAGCAAGAAAATCATGCAAATACACGATAACATACTTATAGCGGAATGCTCGTCTTACGATTTTAAGGAAATGCTGGAACGTAAGAAAGTAAAGTCATGGCTTAAATCTGTGTCGGCTTTTGCTAATATAGGCGGTGGCAGTTTGTTCTATGGAATAAACACAGTAATGGGTGGTGAAGTACATATTGACATCTATGATGACCGGGTAGAATTGGTATCACCCGGCGCAATGCTTGATGGCACGCAAATCCAAGACCGAGACATATACAAAGTGCCGTCCATGCGCCGTAATCCAGTTATTGCGGATATGTTTACTCAGTTGGACCGTATGGAGAAACGTGGTTCGGGCTTAAGGAAAATGCGGGAACTTACGGAGAAACTGCCTAATTTCTTACCAGGCAAAGAACCACAATATCAAACGTAAGCAATTTCTTTCTATACCACATTCTATAATTTGAATTGGGGAGAGAACGGAAGGATACCTATAGAGGAAGTCGCCAACAGAGTAAATAGTAGCCTCGAAAAGTACCCTGTAAACGAAGAAAGTTCGGTGAAAAAGTACCCTGTAAACGAAAAAAGTACCCTCGAAAGGTACCCTGTAAAACAGAATCTCAATAAACCTGTTGGTAGGACGGCTCAACGTATCATTGATATGGTTATATCAAACCCAATGATAACCCGTGAAAAAATGGCAAATGGATTGGGTATCTCTTTGCAAGGTGTCAAGAAACAGATAAAGAATCTTAAGGACAGAGGTATTCTCATCCATGAAGAATCTGATAAAACTGGCTATTGGCGCATTATTATCAAACCATAAACAACAATAGAATCACATGGCAATATTCATATTAGTTTTTACCTTACTTATGGCTTTCTTAGCAATATCCTTATTGCTTGGTATAGCCCCAATAAGTTAGAAAATTAAATCCAGAACAATGTATATGGGTGCAACGTTTATGATACTGATTTAGTTCCACATTATCTACTTTTTTGTCTTGTCGCAAATATGTCGCAAATAAGAGATAAAAAAGCCCATAGAAAACACATAGAAAGCATGAACCCTATAAACGCAAAAAGCGTGCAACTCGTTGAGCTGCACGCTTTTGCTTATTGTTTATTATTTGTTTACTTATCGGAATCATTTAACTTCCTCAAAGTCAGCATCCTGAACGTTATCGTTCTTGCCAGCATTCTGGTTGTTGTTTGCCTGACCAGCGTTAGGACCAGCCTGTGCACCGCCCTGAGCACCTGTCTGAGCATACATTTCAGCGCTGGCTGCCTGGAATGCAGTCTGGAGTTCAGCGCTTGCAGCATCGATACCAGCCAAATCCTGAGCCTTGTGAGCGTCTTTCAGTTTCTGGAGAGCTGCTTCAATCGGAGCCTTCTTGTCAGCCGGAATCTTATCGCCAAGGTCCTTCAACTGATTTTCAGTAGTGAAGATCAAGCTGTCGGCCTGGTTCAGTTTGTCGATACGTTCCTTTTCCTTCTTGTCGGCTTCTGCATTGGCTTCTGCTTCAGCTTTCATACGGTCGATTTCTTCCTTGCTCAAGCCAGATGAAGCTTCGATACGGATAGCCTGTTCCTTACCGGTAGCCTTATCCTTGGCAGATACCTTCAAGATACCGTTGGCATCGATATCGAAAGTTACTTCAATCTGAGGTACACCACGACGGGCAGGAGCAATACCAGTCAAGTTGAACTGACCGATTGATTTGTTCTGAGCGGCCATCGGACGTTCACCCTGCAGTACGTGGATAGTAACTTCAGTCTGGTTGTCGGCTGCAGTAGAGAAGATTTCGCTCTTCTTGCAAGGAATAGTCGTGTTAGCTTCAATCAGCTTGGTCATCACACCACCCATGGTTTCGATACCCAGTGTCAACGGAGTTACATCCAGCAATACGATGTCACCTACACCAGCCTCCTTGTTCAATACGGCACCCTGGATACAAGCACCTACGGCTACTACTTCGTCCGGGTTTACACCTTTTGACGGAGCTTTACCGAAGAAATCTTCTACCAGTTTCTGAACGGCCGGAATACGTGAAGAACCACCTACCAGGATTACTTCGTCGATGTCGGCGTTGTTCAGACCTGCGTCGCTCATGGCTTTCTTACAAGGTTCCAGACAAGCCTGAATCAAGTTGTGAGCCAACTGTTCGAATTTGGCACGGCTCAAAGTCTTAACCAAGTGTTTAGGAACACCGGCTACCGGCATGATATACGGCAGGTTGATTTCGGTTGAAGTAGAAGAAGACAATTCAATCTTAGCCTTTTCTGCTGCTTCTTTCAGACGCTGCATAGCCATCGGGTCAGTAGTAAGGTCTGCACCTTCGTCGTTCTTGAATTCCTGTACCAGCCAGTCGATGATTACCTGGTCGAAGTCATCACCACCCAGGTGAGTATCACCGTTGGTTGACAATACTTCGAATACACCGCCACCGAATTCCAGGATTGAGATATCAAATGTACCACCACCGAGGTCGAATACGGCAATCTTCATATCCTTGTTTGCCTTATCCACACCGTAAGCCAAAGCAGCGGCAGTCGGTTCGTTTACGATACGTTTTACATCCAGACCCGCAATCTGACCGGCTTCTTTGGTAGCCTGACGCTGTGAGTCTGAGAAGTATGCCGGAACTGTGATGACTGCTTCTGTCACTTCCTGACCCAGGTAGTCTTCGGCTGTCTTCTTCATTTTCTGAAGAATCATGGCTGAAATTTCCTGCGGAGTGTACAGACGGCCGTCGATGTCTACACGCGGAGTATTGTTGTCACCTCTTACAACTGAATACGGTACACGAGAGATTTCTTTCTGAACTTGATCGTAAGTTTCACCCATGAAACGTTTGATAGAGTATACTGTACGTTTCGGGTTAGTGATAGCCTGACGCTTAGCCGGGTCACCTACCTTACGTTCGCCACCGTCAACGAAACCTACCACAGAAGGAGTAGTACGTTTACCTTCGCTGTTAGCGATTACCACTGGTTCGTTACCTTCGAATACGGCAACACATGAGTTTGTAGTTCCTAAGTCAATACCAATAATCTTTCCCATAATTGTATCTTTTTTTATTTTTATTATCTGATTAGTTTATTCTGTAGTGCCGAAGCATTACGTCTTATCTTAAGCAAATGGCGTGCCAAAAGATTCAACCCTGATTTTTGTGGAGGAGACTGACATTTTGACCTTGGATGCTGACAAGTTTTGCCGTACTTTCCTGTTTCCCCGCCAGAATGTGCGTTTCCGATGTTTTTCAGACATAATCCTGGCTGTAAAAAGGAGGGTCAGACGTAATCCATGAGTTCGGGTGGAGAGGTATTTACAGAGGTACTATAAAACGAACGTTTATTTTTAGTAAAACGAACGTTCGAAATGAGTAGAACGAACGCCTGCTTTGTTTGAAACGAACGTTCGTTTTCAGGGAAGGTATTGATCCAGTATTTTCTGAGCATCCTTTTTCCCTGAAGAGAAGGTGAATGCGTCGATGATGACCTGTTGCTGATAGTAGTCTTTGATATGTGGAGCTAGAATTTTGAGAAATTCCAGGCGCTCCTTGTCGAAGTCACAGATGGACATCAGCCGGACGCATTGGTTGCAGGTCAGCCGTTTGTTCTGAACCTCTCTTCGCAGGGTAGCCAGTTGTTCGGAGGAAGGAAACGCTTTCTTTACCTTATTATATATAACATCTATCTCTTTATCTGTCGAAGAGCGTTGAGGCTGATACCTTCGGGCCAATATTTCTTTTGCTTTCTTCTCTCCCGAGATGAATGTCATGCTGTCTATGATGCTGTCGCTGTTCCGATAATCGGATATGGCTGGTTGCAGAATCTCCAGCGCTTCCAGGCGTTCGTCGTCGAAGTTGAATAGTTTCAACAGCTCGGCTACTTCGCTGCAGGTAAAGCGGTACCGGCAAGCTGCGTCCTGCAGAAGTTTCAAGCGGTCGTCTTTGAACGGTTTCTCCTTCACTTGCCAGTAAAGGAGATCGAACCAGCTTTGTGGACGCTGTGGGTAGCCTTGGCTTTCGGGGTAGGGAGGATAGGTGCCTATCGGGGGGTAGGCGGTTACCGGAGGAAAAGTACCGTCGTAAGAATCGAGTGCGATGACTTTGTCGTCCTGGAAATCCAGGGTGATGACGGTCTTTTCGCCTCCCCAGTGTGTCTTGTGGTATTCCCATTGTTCGATTCCGTTATTGAAACGGCGGAATTCCGGTTTTCCTAATGTTGCGATCACTTCTTTTCGGGTCATCCCCTCATGAAGGTTTCCCATCAGTTGGGAACGTTGGTTGGCAGTGTCATAGAGTCCGCAGCCGGTTAGGGTGGATAACAGGACTGCCAATGCTGTTGTCTGTATCAGGTTCTTCATAAGAATTTTGGTTTTTGGTTGTAGGACAAAAATATACAATAAAAACGCCCCGAAAGACGGTAAACCCCTATGGTGAAGTATGGAGATTCCTATTTCGGATAGGGTTTTCCTTATCAGACTGCAAGAATCCTGTATAAATACCCGTTTTTTCAGCGATAATCCTGTTATTGGATAAAAATATATCGAAAAACGATAAATTATTTCTGTTTTTCTTTGGAAGTTCGAATTTAATGCCTATATTTGCATATCGAAAAACGATAAATATTTATCGAAAGCAAACACGAGTAATAAAACATCAAACACAAAGCCTTATGAAAAAGACATTCCTTACAAGAACATTCGTGGCAGGTATCGCTGCCGCATTGATGACATTGACAGCCGCAAGTGCAAATGCAAAAGAAACATTCGTTTACGGAGAAAACCAGGATACTTTGACGGTATCGACCTTGAACGAAGACGGCAAAACGCTGACTCCCAAATGGAAATATGAATATCAGTATGACAGTTTGGGAAACATGACCGGGAAAAAGGCATACCGGTGGCAGATGGATAGCCGGACATGGAAACCCGCTTATCTGCTGACAATGACTTCGGAAGATTCTCTCCACATCATGGATTATGCCGAATGGGATGAGACACGTCGCAGTTTCGGACGGAACCGTCGGCAGAGTATCTATTGCATCGGCAGTGACCATACGTTGCTGACGTGGCATACAACTTCAACACTCCAGGAGATGACAGATAACCAGTTATTCTAACCATTAAACATGTAAACGATTATGGGACGCACCATTAAACTATTATTGTATTTCTTTGCCTACCAGTTGGCTTTCATGGGAGTATTCATTTGTGGATATATGATTCACAAGGGTGTTTTCGAAGTGCCGCAGACACCTGACAGTACGTATACTTCACTCATTCTGTTGGCACAGGTGCTTTCTACGGCAGCTATGGGTATCCATCTGCTGGTCGGGAAGTATGTACCGCTCGACCGGAAGACCTGGAGTTATTGCAGTTCACCGAAAGTGCTGATTGCTTCAGTCGTTTTTATTCTGGCCTTGGGTTTATGGACCAATTATTTGAGTGAACTGGCCGATTTGCCCAACAGTATGCAGGAAACTTTTGAAATGATGATGCGTCATCCGTTGGGAATCATTGCCATTGTCATCATGGCACCGATTGTAGAAGAGCTTCTGTTCCGCGGAGCCATCGAGGGATATCTGCTCCGTAAATGGAAGCATCCGGCAGGCGCCATCGTCTTTTCGTCACTGGTTTTCGGGCTCGTACACGGAAACTGGGTGCAGGCTCCTTTCGCCTTCGTTATCGGACTGGCATTGGGATGGATGTATTACCGTACCGGCAGTCTGCTTCCTGGTATCCTGATGCACTTTGTCAATAACGGTACAGCGGTGCTCGGTTTTCTGATTACCGACAATCCGGAGGCCACCATGGTTTCTGAATACGGTCCGCAAGGCGCTGCCTGGATGGCGGTGGCAGGAGCTGTAGTCACTGTACTCTGTGTCTACCTGTTCCAGAAGAAGCTGGTTACTCAACCGGCAGTGTGGCATGAGGCTGAGGCGGTGGAGAATCAACAGGATAAGTCTAACCTCTAACTCCTTGTTCGTATGAAAAAGAAATTGAATTTATTGTGCCTGTGTGTCATTGCGGCCTTTCTACTTTCCGTTTCCGGAAATGTCCAGATGATAGTCCGGATATTTATCAATGGATTTGAGATAGGCATGAAGGCTGCTGAGGAAGGCGGTGAAATGCCCGTTCTTCCTGCCTATAAACAGATACATACGATGCCTACCGATTTGACGGAGGTTACCGGTACGGTCACTAACCTGAAGGATGGAAGCCAGTTGGCTATTAAACCGTTGGTCTCTTTGGTAGAATGTCCATCTATGCCGACAAGTTCTGCTGCTGCACTGTGGGAAGCTATGGCTGCCTTGGTAGTTATCGTGGGATTCATTTATACAACCGTCTATTTCTGTAAACTGATTGTTCAGATTAACCGGAACATTGTGTTTGATTGGACCAATGTGAAATATCTTCGTCGGATAGGATGGGGACTGATAGCCATTTTCTTTTGTGCTTTCGTCAGTGTATGGATAACCAATTATCAGCTTTCTCAGGTAGTTGCATTGAAAGGGACGGAATTTAATCTTCTGTTGGCGTTTTCCGATCCAACCTTTATCTTAGGATTTATTGCCTTATTGGCAGCGGAGGTGTTTGCTCTTGGCTTGAGATTGAAGGAAGAAAATGATCTGACTATTTAAATTTGGATGTAAGAATGAAAGCTATGAAACGATGTGCTAAATGGAAGGCGGCAGTCGGTATTATCCTGACCACGATGCTTACTTTGATGCTGTTGACCATCATCTACTGGCTGTTTGTCGAGCCGCAGATAGAGACAAGCTTTAACCGGATACTGGTTATGATGGGGATGATTTATGGTGGAATGTATCTGCATCATCTGCTGATCAGGCGTTATACCTGCTGGTGGAATGTGTGGGAAGAAAATAAGAAAGAAAACGAAAACTAAAACTAAACTGAATCATTATGCCGATTATCGTAAATCTAGATGTGATGATGGCGAAACGGAAGATTTCGCTGGGAGAGCTTGCTGAGAGGATTGACCTTACACCGGCTAACCTTTCCATCCTGAAAACAGGAAAAGCCAAGGCGATACGCTTTTCTACCTTGGGAGCCATCTGTAAGGAACTCGACTGTCAGCCGGGCGATATCCTGGAGTACAGGCCGGATGAATGAAGCGGTTTGTATCTTTTTTAAAATCATCTGTGTCATAAAAAATCATCGTGGCTTGATTTAAATCATGAAAATCAAGTCTCGGTGATTTTTTTGTTTGTATCCGCAAACAAATATCTAAAATGGGTTGTTTTGTCGTTGACGGTACTGAGAAAGATAGAAAATCTATGTTGAAACAATTGATTTTATGAAAAATAACGTTGAATTGACTGACAAAAAAGAAATTTATGTAGCTCCAGTATGTGAATGCATAGAAATGGATATGGAGGGGATGTTGTGTGCATCTACTTATAATGAAATGAATCCTTTTGATACTGTAGGTGATAATTTTGGAGGTGAATGGTAAATTAATTGGATGATAAAGTATTTTGTGAAAAGATGAAAAAAGTTTTCTTTTGGGGAATTATGGGTATGTTGGCTTTGGTTTCATGCCAAAGTTCTTCTGATGAATATATTGAGAATACAAATCCTGATACAGAAAAATGGAAAATGACCATGGCGGTTTCTGACTCTGAGACTAGGGCTTCAGTTGATGAAAATCAGATAGAAGTCGGTAGCCGTTTGCCTGTCAGATGGGATAAGTCCGACAAGATAAAAATGATGATTGGAACGGATGCCGACAATGTCGTTCCGTGTGAGTTTGTATTGCAGGGGGAATCTTCTATCGGTTCAGCTGTCTTTGAATACGAAGGCGATAAGGTTGACCCTTATTATTACTATGGGATATATCCTTCATTGGATTTTGATAAGGAGGGGTATGTCCACTTGTGTGTCCCTATAGATGGAACCATTCAGCAGGCAGATTTGGATGATTCCCGGCATTTGGGAGCATATAGAGCCATGTACACCGCTCCGGTGGAAAGAGATGAATGTTCTTCGCAGCTAACCGGAGTCATGTTCAGACATCTTACAAGTCTGGTTATCTTTAAGATGACGAATCTTACGGATCAGGAATATTGTGTCAGAAATATTCAGTTGGCCACAATGGATGGAACTCCGGTTTTTTATGCGACAGCTTCCTTTAATCCACAGACTCAGGAATCGGTTGCTGTAACAGGCGATCCTGTTTCTTCGGTTTTATTGGGGTTTGTAGGAAACGGATTTCCTTTGCCGTCCGGTGAGATGCATAAGGCTTATTTACCTGTTTTGCCGACTGATGATTTCAGTCATACACCTTTGGTCATCAAATTAACTATGAGTGACGGAGAGGAGCTGGTGACGGAACTTCCTCTAAGTGCCAGTGAATCCCTGAAGAAATTTACACCGGGAGCATATTGTATTTTTAATGTGAATAAGACACTTACAGGCTTGACCGTAGGTGTAGAAACTGCCGGATGGGAAGAAGGAACAGAAATTATCATTCCTTTCGTCTGATTCTGCCATATCCCTTTACAACGATAAAAGAGCCATATCGTCATAATGCCCGATATGGCTCTTTCCTTATTCTATGTGTGAAGATGTACTGCTTCTGGATTGATAATCATTTGCTTAGCTTTATCTTCCAATTTCCGTCTTCGTCTTTTTGCAGATTAGTTGTCTCTTCTTTTTCTTTTCCGTCTTCGTATACCACTTTCATTGTAACGACGGCTTTTTCACCATTTTCATCAATCTCTTCCGAGATGACTTCGTAACTTTTCACCTTGTCTTTTTTCTCAGAGTTTTGTTTGCTTAAACCTGCCATCAACAGTACCAGGCTTTCTTTATCCTGCTTTGCTTTTTCAGCATCTTCTCCTGGAGCAATATACAGCAAATCAACAAAATCTTCATAATTTTCGTCTTGAATATAGCCATAGGCTTTCTTGGCTACATCCGAAGGACTGGATGATGAACAGGCTGCCATAAACAGGGCTCCTAACAACATGGTAATAAATCCTGCGAGTTTTTTCATAGTCTTTTGTTTTTAGGGTTATTATTAAAGGAATTAAAACTTGAAGATACTTGTCAGATACGGACTTTCACATAAGTCTGAAGGAAACAGGTAATTTCCTGTGAATCCGGTAAATCCATTTCTTCTGTCCTGCTTGTCAGTGAGGTTGATTCCTGCTTTTCTGAAAGCGAAGTCTACCAGTTCTGTGCAATACATACGGGTAGAGTCGGTATCATCGTAGGCATGGTCGAACGGAGTGTGTTGCCGATAGAGCCGGAATGCGACACTTGCAGCCTTTTGGGCTTTGTCGGTATCGTCTATCCGTTTTACCTCACCGTGTATCGCTCTTGATTGGTCAAAGAATGCTGTGACAGGTTCCATTTTTACCCGGTCGACATCTCCTTCATAATCAGGTTCGTTTGGTACAGCATGAATGACCATCCATGTACTTCCGCTGTCTGTTACAATACCTGCATGGGTATATTTACCATGCGGGTTCATCATCTGGATAATCCGACTTTCCCATCCTCTTCCTTCACGGAATACGATATCGCCTTCCTGAAAGCGGATAGTCTGTAGGACTTCCGTTGCCTGTTGTTCGGAAGAAGAGACTGTAGTACAGGAAGAGAATGATATTCCTGAGAATAACAGTCCCATGGTCAATCGTATGGGCTTGTAGAATATCAGCATGAAATGTAGTAATCTGTTTTTGCGAATTTAAGAAATATTCAGAGAAAATACTACAATTAATATTGAATTTTGATTGTCTATGAGTAAATTTAATAGATAAGATGCATCGGTAATTCTTCAGCTGATAGATATTTGTGTCCTTAAAGGGATTGGGCGATATCTCTTTTTTAATTTGTGCATATCTCATACATTTTACTTGAAGAAATGAAAGTAATCATTGAAAAAATTCTTATCTTGCTTCCGGATAACCTATCTAATAAAATGAATGATTATGGACATACAGCATGATGAAGCAAAGAAAAAGTTTCGGGTAGAGGTAGACGGGTATACAGCCTATGTGGCTTATGACATCCACGACGGTGGACTGGACATCCGTCATACCATTGTACCCGAAGAAATCGGAGGTCGGGGCATTGCTTCTGCCCTGGTAAAGACAGCCTATGATTATGCCGCCTGTCATGGGCTGAAACCGATAGCTACCTGTTCGTATGCCGTGACTTGGCTGAAACGGCATCCGGAGTATGAGGGAGATATCAGTTCAGACTATGGAGGAGACGGTACTTGTGCCTTATAACCACTCTTTCCGCTTGTGGAAAAAGAACATCCAGCGCAGGATAGAGGCAGGAATAGTGTGGCTGAACGAGTTGACTTCATCCGCACGGTCCGTGATATTTTGTATCAGGCTTTCTGCCTCTTTCTCTGTCAGAATGCCGTTGTCGGCCATATTCTGTACGGTTATTTTTTCATGGCTCAACACCATTCGGATGGCTTTTAAGGTCAAAGCGTGTCGGTATGCCCGTGGAAAATCTGTTGCGAGCTGTTCCAGAAATTCTTCCATCCGCTGGATATTGTGATGTATTTCTTTCCGCAGGATATAGAATACAGCAGTCTGTTTTTCTGAAACCAGGCCGGATTGGGAAATTTCGTCCAATAAATCCAGGTTGGTCCGTTGTAACAGAATAAATCCTCGTCCCAAATCGTAAATTACCGTAATACGTTCTTTAAAATAATAACTTATCCAATGCTGGATAATCGTGAATCCGCGCATGTGGTGAAGCACATTCACCTGCTCGCAGAAATGAAAGATGGAATTCCGTTCATCCAATGGGTAGGAACCGTCGTGGTCATAGAGTTCATCCAATGAATTCATCAGCCTGCGGAAAGCACTTTCGGAGATGATTCCATCGTTATAGAGGGCGTTGCAGGTACTTTTTTCGCGGTCCAGTACCCGTAGGCGCAGTTCGGTTACCATAGCCGGTTCTTTCGGATGACTTTCCGGCTCCGCTTCGTCATCAATCAGGTAGGTGTGTACTTTCTTCCAGTTGCTTCCTTGCAGGGCGTTTAGGTTCTGCAGTGAATGATAGTAGGCCTCCAACTCTTTATATAGTGAATGATGAATGCGGTACTCCAGCTGTTGCCGGGCGGAAGAGGTGTGGACAAGACCCAGTCTGGTCAATAGCCAACGCATGGTAGTAGCGTTGATGGTGAGAGTCAGTGTCACGATACCGGCTGTGAAGAAAAGTGTCTGGTGACGGATATCTTCAGGAATTTCCGGTGTATACGATACGATAAGTGCCAGTACCATACCCAAAGCTCCACGGAGTCCCCCCCAGGTAAGAATGACCGATTCTCTTCGTGTCAGTCCGTAACCGATACGTTTCAGCACCGGATAAAGCAGCATAATCATCACGAAGCGGATAAGGTTAAGTCCCAGATAAAGTAGCATCAGAATACCGATGGTTTTCCAGGTTACATTTACTTTCTCAGCAATGACTATTCCTACAATGATGAATATGAGGGTATTGGCGATGTAGGTAAGGAGCTCCCAGAATTGTTCCATGAACTCGTTGACCTGTGGCTTGAAACGAGGTTTTCCGGTATAGGTAATGGTCAGCCCGAAAACTACCAGTGCAATGACGCCCGATACTCCCAGGTAATACTGTGCATGAATGAAGGTGGCGTAAGCCGATAGGATGATGACGCTGTTCTGAATCATCTCCTGTGAATTGACCCGGGTGATGAACCAGATAACCAGTCTGGCCATGATGAATCCGATGACGGAACTCAGGCTGATGACTTTGATAAATTCCAATAGGGGGGAGGTGTTGTGATATTCCGGCGAGGTCAGGGCTCCAAAGAAAAGCATGAAACAGACGATGCCTGTTCCGTCATTCAGCAGCGATTCCGCATCTACCAAGGTAGAAAAACGTTTGCTGGTTTTCAGTTCATGCAGTAAAGCGACAACTGCGACTGGGTCTGTAGCACTGATAAGCGCTCCGAACATCAGGGCACAGGTCCAGGTCCAACTGCTATATGCTGGAAATACCGTTCCGATACCCATCAGCAGAGCGGCAGTCAGAAACATGCAGATTACCAGACCTGGAACAGCCAGTAGGGTGGCATTGGCCAGTGTTTTCCTGAAAATGTGCAGATTGAGTTCATAGGCGGCATCGAATATCAGAATGGGGAGAAACAGGTAAAGAATCAGGTCCGGATTGATGTCGGCTACTGACCGGACAGCGTCCGATAGCGACGGGAGAAAATCGAAGAATCCGTAGCGGTTTATTAACCCTAATAACAGGCCTACCGCAAAAAGTCCTACTGTATACGGAATCCGGGTGTGCCTGAGCAATGATTTCAGTAATGCACCGATAATCAGTCCACCGATAGTCAGCAAGAGCGGTGGAAGAAAAGTAAATTCTGTCATAAAGGATGATTAGTGTCGTTATGTTTAGTTCAGTTATATGATATAAACAAAAAATAACTTTTAGTTGTTTGCATCCATACAACAAAAATATCCCCTTACCTTTAGCACGATGTGCGTGTCTGCATAAAGGTAAGGGGAGGTGACAGAATGATAACGGGAATAATCAGCGCTTGACGTAGGTTCGTGCTATCCGTCGGGCGGTAGCCCGGTCGGGCTTTCCAGATCCGGTCTTCGGCAGCGACGGTACAGGAATGGTTTCTTTAGGGCGCCAATAAGGAGGAAGACTGTTGAAGGCTTCTTCCAGTAGGTTGCGTTGCCTGTCATTCAGATTTTCTCCGGTTTCAGCCAACAGGACGATACGTTCACCGAATTTGGGGTCGGGTACACCGGTTATCTGGATATCGAACGTCAATCGTGGTTTCAACAGAGTTTCTACCTGTTCTATCTGGACTTTGACTCCTCCGGTATTGATGACGTTGTCTTTGCGTCCGATGATACGGAATTGCCCTTCGGAATTGAATGTTACCAGATCGTTTGTAACCAGCGTTTCCGGGTTGACGGTAGGGGCTTGTATAATCAAAGTACCTTCGGCGGAAAGACTCAGACTTACCTGACTGAACGGGGTATACCATTCAGAAGCTTCCGGACCGCTGAGTCGGCGCAAGGCAATATGTGACAGGGTTTCCGTCATTCCGTAGGTGCTCCAAACTGCTTTGGGGAACTTTTTCAACACCTGTGCCAATTCGTTATCGATGGCTCCTCCACCGATAATCAGATGCTGAATCTGTTCCAGCCGTTCTTTTTCTGTGGCTATTTGTATGGAATTGAATACCTGCATCGGAGTCATGGCTGCGAATACAGGAGCCGTCTCCAGAGTTGCCATCGGGTGTCCGCTGGGGGTGACCGGTATCAGGTTCAGTCCGGCTATGAGGGCACGGACTATCACCATTTTTCCGCCGATGTATTTCAGGGGCATACAGATTAGGGCACTATCACCGGCTTGAAGTCCCAGAAAAGCTACGGTCAGTCGGGCACTGTTTCGCATCCGTTCTTTTTCTACCCACAGTTCTTTGGGAGTACCGGTAGAGCCGGAGGTCTGTACTTTCAGAACAGGCAGTGGATTAAACCATTCGGCCAGGAAGTCGGCTAAAGAAGCTTCAAAGCTTTCTGACCCATATTTCTCCCGGAACTCGAGTTGTAACCGGCTGAGGCCACAGGCTTGATTACTTTTCTCATCAAAGGGAGCAGAGGCTTCTTCCGCAGTATAGGTTTTTCCCAAGATGGTTATCTGTTCCATAGATGATTGTTCATTCGTTTGCTAAAAAGGTTTCGAAATCCGGTTCGGGCTGTTCCGGATGGAACCGGAGGCAGTCTCCTTCAATGGCGAACGGATAATCGATGTTGTCTGTGAACAACAGTCCGGTACCCAATCCTTGTGGAAGTACCGGATTCAAGGTCGCACACCATTGGGCTATGGCATTCAGACCGATGTTCGATTCCAGGGCCGAAGTAATCCAATAGCCGATATTCCGTTCTTCGGCCAGCCGGATCCATTCGGCTGAACCGGCAAGTCCTCCGTGCAACGAAGGCTTGAGAATGATGTATTGCGGCCGGATGGTTTCCAACAGTTCGATTTTCTGTTTGGTATCGTTTACTCCGATAAGTTCTTCATCAAGGGCTATCGGGAAAGGAGTTTCACTACACAGGCGTTTCATCTCCTGCCATTGTCCGGCACGGATGGGTTGTTCGATGGAATGCAGGTGGAATTGATGCAGAGCTTCCAGTCGGGTCAGAGCTTCTTCGGGTGCAAAAGCTCCGTTGGCATCGACGCGGAGTTCAATTTGTTCGGGTGAGAAATGGTTGCGGATGTGACCGAGCAATTCCAGTTCCTTCTGGAAATCGATGGCCCCTATCTTGACTTTGATGCAGCGGAAGCCGGCCTTCATCTTTTCTTCGATGCGGTGATACATTTCCTCGAAATTTCCCATCCAGATCAATCCGTTGATGGGAATCCCAACTTTCCCTTGTGAAAAAGGAGTATCCCACAATCTGACGCTTCCGGATTTCAGGTGTCGGAGAGCTGTTTCCAATCCGAAAAGCATGGACGGATAAGGGCGGAGTTTGTCTAGATTAATCTGGCCGGTCTGTGCCACTTCCTGACAATGGCTTGCCAGGATGGCTTCATAATCAGGCAAGTCATCGCAACTCAATGCGGGTAGAGGAGCACATTCGCCGATTCCTGTCCGTCCGCTCTGTGGGTCGGTCACTTTCAGGTACCATACCTGACGGGTGGTATAGATGCCGCGCGAAGTTCCTGCCGGTTGTTTGAAGTGCAGGGTACGCGGGAGGATTTCGATTTGATACATATGTAATGATTCATTAAAAGATATGCAAACCTACTGCATTTTTCTGAGAATAGCCGATATGTCGCAAGTTTTTTTCGTTTGTAATGAAATTTAAATTCGATGCTGAATTGTGTAGGGTAAGTATCGTTCACAATTTAGGAACCACGATGGTTTTGTTTAGGTGAACTGTAAGGGGTGATAAGATGTTTCGCTATCAGAAAGTTTTGCATGTTGCTTTCACGCTTTCATGCGAATGCAAAAAGTTGATAAATAGTGAGTTGTGGTGAATGATGATGCTTCACGGTGAAATAAGGAAAGTTTCACACCGAATAAGGAAGCAGAGCAGGTAGTTTTCGATTCTGCTAGGTCTTGATAGAATAATCCGTTGTTTCTTCTGCCGCAACCGGTAAATTTTTGCTGGTTTCCGGGGCAGTATCGTATAACTTCACCTGATAGTTCAACAGCATCATTTTGTTTAGTGTATAGACCAGTCCTTCCAGGTTTTGTTCCCGGACTTTGGGTTTCAGTTGGCATTCCCACAATTGGATGACGTGCCATCCCATGTCCCGGAGTTTGATACGGTTTTTCAAATCCCTTTCCCGGTTACGGGTTATCTTGTTGTTCCAGAATTCGACATTCGACTTAGGCAGTACAAAATAGGGGCATCCTTCGTGGCCGTGCCAGAAGCATCCGTTCACGAAAATGACCGTGTGATATTTCCGTAGCACAATGTCGGGAGTTCCCGGCAATTTCTTGACATTGACGCGAAAACGGAATCCGTGGGCGAAGAGATATTTCCGGACTATCAGTTCCGGTCGTGTATTCTTTCCACGGATGTGCGACATGCACAAGTGCCGTTGTTCTTTCGTCAGTTTGTCGGGCATGGGTTCAAAACGAAATTGAAGAATTTTATGATGGAGGAGCAGAAGGATAATTGGCTGCGATAGCCACGGTTATTCTTCTGCTCCTCTGTCAACGATTAGGGAAATTTCGGATATTTCGACCAGTCTGGCTTGCGTTTCTCCAGAAATGCCTTACCGCCTTCCTGGGCTTCTTCTGTCATGTAATACAGCATGGTAGCGTCTCCGGCCAATTCCTGGATACCGGCTTGTCCGTCCAGTTCGGCATTCAGTCCCGCTTTAATCATGCGCAGTGCCAACGGGCTGTGCTGCATCATGGTTTCTGCCCATTCCACGACTTCGTCTTCCAGTTTGTCGAAGGGGACCACTTTGTTCACCAGACCCATATCGAGGGCTTCCTGGGCCGAATACTGACGGCAGAGGAACCAGATTTCGCGGGCTTTCTTCTGGCCGACAATCCGGGCCAGGTAAGATGAACCGAAACCAGCGTCGAAACTACCTACGCGCGGACCGGTCTGTCCGAAGATAGCGTTTTCAGAAGCGATGGTCAGGTCGCATACTACATGAAGTACATGACCTCCTCCGATAGCATAACCGTTTACCATGGCAATGACCGGCTTCGGAATCGAACGAATCTGTTTCTGTACATCCAGTACATTCAGTCTGGGTACACCGTCCGTTCCTACATAGCCTCCATGTCCTTTCACATGCATATCGCCACCCGAGCAGAAAGCCTTGTCGCCGGCTCCGGTCAGTACGATGACATTGATGTCCTGACACTCCCGGCAATAAAGCAAGGCATCGCTGATTTCGGAAGTGGTGGTAGGGGTAAATGCGTTGCGGTAACGCGGACGGTTGATGGTTATCTTGGCGATTCCGTTGTAAAAATCAAACAGAATATCCTGGTATTCTTTGATGGTTTTCCATTCTCTTTGTGCCATAAGCGTTAATGTTTGAGGTTATGATAATATTCTTTCAGTTTCTCTACATCCTGTGCCTTGTCGGTAAATACTTCGAATAACATCGGACGGTTAGTGATGGAAGGCTGTACGAAATGAGCCACGGCGGTATCCAGTTCTCCTTCATTGTGAGCCGACAGGTATTCGAATCCGCGGTCTTCCGCCCAGGCCTTGGCAGATGTCTGATGGGTGGCAGTGACGAAACGGCGGGCGTTTTCGTGCAGTTCCAGTCCGGGCAAGGCATGGAAAATTTCTCCTCCACTGTTATTCAAAAGCAGGATACGGATATTGGAACCGTAGTTTGCGTTCCAGAGTGCATTCATGTCATAGAAGAAGCTCAAGTCACCGATCAGGATGAAGTTCAGCTTTTCTGAGACGGCCGCATAACCGATGGCTGTAGAGAGGGAGCCTTCGATGCCGTTGGTTCCACGGTTTGAAAGAATCTCTACCTCTTCTGGTACATCAAACAGTTGGGCATAACGTACCGTAGAACTGTTGGCCAGATGCAGGGAACAAGGAGTCGGCAGGTTACGGATTACTTTACCGATGGCGCTCATCTCGGAGTAGGTGAATTCGGCTTGAGGGATTGCTTTCGATAATGCTTCCCACTGGCGTGGATAATCCGGGGTACGGTTTTCCATCATCGGGGCAATCTTTTCCAGAAACTCGAACGGATCCATTTCGATGACTGTGGTCAGTGAGCCGTATAAATCCATCACTTCGCCATCGGGCGATACGTGCCAGTGTTCTTTAGGCGGATGTCTGCGCAGGAAGTTTTTCAATCGTTTGGAGATGACATGACCTCCGTAGGTGATGACCAGCTCCGGCCGCATCTTTTCCTGAGCTTCGAAGTTCATGGAGCAGAGCAACGGTTCGATGTTTCGGATAGCCTGTCCCGGAATGGTCCGGTTACTGATATTCTCGGTAAACCAGGCAAAGTGCTTGTACAGCATTTTTGTGTATTTCTTGTCGAACAGGTAAATCAGGTTCATTTGTCCCACGATGACCATGCGGCGCTGATACCGGTTCAAGCGGTCGATGAGAGGTTGATAGTCTTTATCGTATACGCTGAGTCCCTGGTAACGGGTGATGACGCGGGCTTCGGGGAGTTCCGTGACCGGAAGTTTGAAGAACGGGTCGCTGATAGGTACGTTGATGTGGATTGGGCCTCGTCCATGATGATTCAGTTCCAACAGGGCTTCGTTCAATAGCCGGTTGCAATACCACTCGTCTTCCTCGGTAACGACTTCCGGCAGATTGACGGAACGCTTTACCAGTGGGCCGAATACACCGGGCTGTGGTAAAGTCTGTCCGTCCATTTGGCCAATCCAGGCTCCCGGACGGTCGGCTGAGATTACGACCAGCGGAATTTGTTGATAGAAGGCTTCGGCTACGGCGGGGTGCAGGTTCAGTAAAGCTGTACCCGAGGTGCAGCATACGGCGGCAGGACTTCCTCCGTGGAGAGCCAGTCCGATAGCAAAGAATCCTGCGCTCCGTTCATCGGTGACGGGGTAGCAGGTGAAATCAGGGATATTTGCCAGTGTCTGGATAATCGGAATGTCACGGCTTCCCGGGCAGAGCACGATTTTCCGTACACCATGTGCTTTCAGGAGCACAGCTAGTTGCAGAATGCTTTTCTTGTCTGTGTACATAGGCAGCATGTTCTAGTTAAGTGATAGGATGTTACGCATGGTATTCATCTTCTGTTGAGTCTCTTCCCATTCTGTATCTGCGGTGGATGAGGCCAGAATGCCTCCTCCCGCATAGAGGGTAGCTTGATGGCCGGTGATGTGCATGCAACGCAGGTTTACATACAGGCTGGTGTGTCCGGTCGGGTCCAGCCAACCGATGATGCCTGAATAGTAGCAGCGGTCACCGCCTTCATTGGCTGTAATGAACTCATAGGCTTGTTCTTTGGGCAGTCCGCATACTGCGGGAGTTGGATGCAGTTCATGCAGGATGTCTCCCAGGTGGCCGGTTTCTTTCAGCATGAAATGAAAATCCGTTTTCAGGTGAACCAATTGGCCGGCTCGGGCTGTATAAGGTCCTTTTTCGGTGAGTTTGCTTCCGAATTTCTTGATGGTCTTGCGGATATAGTCGCCCACGTATGCTTGTTCCTCCTGGTTCTTTTGGCTCCATTCGGTCGGCATGACATCGCCTTGCATGGGCATGGTACCTGCCAGCGCTACGGTATGCCATTGTTCCTCTTGTCCGCTCAGGATAATTTCCGGTGTACTTCCTATCCATGTCCCGGTCTGTGGGGTATGGCACAGGGAAATCATCATGCGTGGATAGCTGTTGCATGCCTGGATGAAGGTGTCGAGCGGTCTGAAATCTTCTTTCAGGTCGGTCGTATAATGGCGTGAGAGTACCAGTTTCTGGAATTTCTTTTCCTTCAAAGGAGTTATGAAACGGTCGAAAGCGGCTTCATACCGTTCCTTCAAAGTGGTTTCTGTCTGTACGGGTTCCGATGGACAGGTATTGTCGGCAGCCGGGAATTGGGGTAAGTCTTTCAAGGCTGTACCGATGGCCGGCCATTCTTTGGCCACAATGTCCGGTCGGATAAGAACGATGGGGTGTTGGGGAGTCACTTGGAACGGTGCCAGTACGAATCCCTTTTTCCCGTTCAGTTCGGTAAGTTGTTGCAGCGTTTGTGCTTCTCCTTCCTGTTGCATGACTAGAATCGGTTCGTCCGTCCATGGCAGGCGGTAGATGGCAAAACTGCAACGGCTCAGTGTCAGTTCATGAATTTGTGCTTGAAGCGTTTTTTCGGGTATAGTCATGAGCGTTTCTTTACTAATTGGTTGACGATTCGGGCTGTTGACACCAGTCTCCCGTTCGGGTCGGTGATGTCAACATTCCAGATATGTGTTGTACGTCCCCGGTGAATGAGGGTACCGGTAGCGGTGACGTAACTTCCTACAGGGACCATCCGCAGATGGTTGGCACTTACCTGGATGCCACAGGGAATTTGTTCAGGAGGACACAACGGAACGGAACCATGTCCGGCTACTATTTCTGCCAGTGCCAGTGATGCTCCGCCATTCAGGATGCCGAAAGGTTGGCAGGTACGGTGGTCTACAGGCATGGTCGCTTTCACGAATCCTTCCTTCATTTCTAAGAATTCAACACCTAGATTCTCTCCCATGGAATGAGATAAATCAGGCAGTTCAGGTGTCGTTTGCTCGCTCGTTTGCATGGCTTGTCATTTTCTATCTATTTGCAAAAGTAAGCAATTCCTTTGATAATACGGGATGTGTTATTCGGATTTTGTATACATTTGGCGAATCCTTGCCGGAAAAGGAGGGAGATTCTCTTGGAAAAAATGTACTTTTGTTGGAGTGATTTAAACAGATACTGAAATGGAAAAAGTACTACATAGTTGTGTGGACTGCGGAACGCAGAATTGCAAGTTCAAGACGCGTACTTATCCGGAGTTTTGTCCGACTACTCACTTGAAAGAAGAGGATAGGGCATGGGCTTTGGAACGTTATGACGAAGGCCGGAACCGTGAAATCATGATAGCCAGTGCGGAAGTGGAGTTTGAAGGATACTGTCAATGGACACGGGTACAGGAAATCATGGAGTTCGCCCGGAAGATTCAAGCCAAGCGGATAGGAATTGCCAATTGCATCGGATTGATTCGGGAAGCCCGTATGTTTGCCCGCATTCTTCAGGCGAACGGTTTCGAAGCGTATGCTGTCACCTGTAAGGTGGCCGGTCAGGCCAAGAGTTCGATGGGCATTCCTCAGAAATGTGAGCAGATAGGGGCAGCCATGTGCAATCCTATCCTGCAGGCACGGTTGCTGAACGAGGCACATACCGATTTGAATGTGGTGATTGGGCTTTGTGTAGGGCATGACAGTTTGTTTTACAAGTATTCCGATGCGTATGTCACGACATTGGTTACGAAGGACCGGGTGACGGGGAACAATCCGGTAGCGGCACTCTATACGGCAGAATCTTATTACAAGAAGAAATTCTTCAAAGGGTAAGACTTTGTTTGAAGGATTTTGGGTAAAGGATTTCAGTTATAGTGAAATTTTCCGGCCTTAGTTTTGAAGCGATAAAGCGGAGAAGCGGAGCCCGGCGAATAGAAGCGCAGGCTGTTTGAGCGAAGCGAGTTCCTGCGCTTCCGACGGGAAACGTTTCGTAGCCGCTTCAAAACGGAAGCCGGCGGTTTTTCTTTTTGTTATCTTTTTCTTTTGGCCGTCCAAAAGAAAAAGTAAAAGTTATCAGAATTTTCTTTTAGATAAATGAAACAGAAACGTTGGATACTAACCGGAATCGTCATTGTATTGGCAGTGGCAGGAATCACATTCTGCTGCCTGCCTTACTACGCCCGTCAGGCATTGATACATCTCTATCCAACCATTGATGACCTGACGCTTTTCCATCGGCATACCGTTCATGCTCCGGATTCCTGTTGGGATTGGTATCAATCCGATTGCTACAATACGTATCGAATGGAACCGGAGGACTCGGCTTATCTGGCAGAACTGAAAACCGTTTCGTTTCTGGTTATCCGGAATGACAGCATCTTGTATGAGCGCTACTTCGGGGGATGGGACGATTCGTTGACTTCTAACCTGTATTCTTGTACTAAGACCATTGTCGGTCTACTGGTTGGAGTAGCCATCGATGAAGGACTTATCCGGAGTGTAGATGACAACGTGTGCGATTACCTGCCGGCGTACACGAAAGGCAGACAACGTGATGTGACCATCCGTGACCTGTTGACCATGAGCGGCGGTATGGATTGGGATGAAGCGTATGCTTCGCTTTTTTCGGTCACTACCCACGGCTATTATGGGAACGATTTGTATGACCTGGTGATGAACCTGGATGTGGTGGATGAACCGGGAGTGCAGTATTCTTACCGGAGTGGCGAGACCCAACTCTTGGCGTTTGTGCTGGAGGCGGCTACCGGTACTACGCTGAGCGACTATGCCGAGCAGAAGTTGTGGCAACCGATGCTGGCCGGACAGGATGCTTTCTGGTTGCTTGATAAGGAACAGGGAGACGAGAAAGCGTTCTGTTGTTTCCATACCACGGCCCGCGATGCTGCCCGTTTTGCCCGGCTGATGCTCCGGAAAGGTGACTGGAACGGCAGGCAACTGGTATCGGAGCGTTACATGGAGGAAGCCATGTCGCCCGCTTCCTACCTGAAAGACCAGTGGGGAAAAGACGGCCTGAATTATTACGGCTTTCAGACGTGGGTGATGCATTACCGTGACCAGGTGAATCCGTACATGCGGGGGATGTTGGGGCAATATATCATTGCTATCCCCAGCCAGAATGCCATTGTGGTTCGTTTGGGGCACAAACGTTCGGATGTATATGTGCGCGAACTCACGACTGATATTATCCGTTACATGGATATAGCGATGAAGATTTTGGAACAGAAATAATCAAACAGTAGTATGAAAAACGAATTTTCTGATGAAGATAAGAAATGGGAGGTATTGAACAGTGAATACCTCATTCGTCGTCCTTGGTTGACAGCCCGAAAGGACAAGGTCCGTTTACCGAGTGGGGTAGTGATGGATGAATACTATGTATTGGAATATCCAGAGTGGGTGAATGTGATAGCTATCACCACTGAAGGGAAATATCTGATGGAGCGTCAGTATCGTCACGGGTTGCAATGGATAGGTTATGAAATCTGTGCCGGCGTGTGTGAGAAAGGGGAGACTCCGCTCGAAGCGGCAAAACGTGAACTGCTGGAAGAAACGGGATTCGGTGGAGGAGAATGGACTCCGCACATGACCATTTCGAGCAATACCAGTACAGTGACAAATCTGACCCATTGTTTTGTGGCGACCGGTGTGGAGCGTTTGTCTGACCCGCATCAGGAAGCGACAGAGGATATTTCCATTCATCTGCTTTCTCGGGAGGAAGTCCGCGAGTTACTGGTGAACGACCAGATTCGGCAGTCGTTGATGGCGGCTCCGCTCTGGAAGTATTTTGCTGAGCATCACTTGCTATAAAGAATGAGGAGGAATAATTTTTCCAATTTTCTGGATAGATGAATATAAAAAAACGTCCTTGGATAATTGCTATCTAAGGACGTTTTTCGTGGAGCATAGCGGACTCGAACCGCTCACCTCGACACTGCCAGTGTCGCGCTCTAGCCAGATGAGCTAATACCCCGATGTGATGTTTACGTCTGCAAAGGTACGACAAGATTTTGAATTCGCAAGCGTTCGGATGAAAAAATGTCGAAAAACAGCTGAAAAATGAAAGAAGAAAATCGTTTGGACGTTTGCATCAAAACATGCTCGTGTTTTACTTAAAACGTCTAGACATTTTAGATGAAACATGCTCATGTTTGGAATAAAACGAACGTTCGTTTTCAGAAGGTGGTTTGGAACTGGAGAAATGAAGGGAGAAAGATTACACCTGTTGCTGAAGGAACCGCATGAAGTGGACCACCGTTTCCGCTTCCTGACCTTGGGCAGAGACGAAACAGAAGTGGCGTTTGAACTGTAGACCGTCGATGTCCACTATGCGGAAACTACCTTCCTTCAACTCCCTGGATAGGGCAGCAATGGATACAATACCCATGCTGTGACTAAAGCGCAGGAAAGATTTGATGCTTTCCGTACTGCCCAGATACATCCGTACATTCAGCGACGAAAGTTTCAGGTGTTGTTCCGCCAGTGCCAGTTCGATGGCATCCAGGGTGCCGGAGCCACGTTCACGGAGTACCAGCGGTACTTGCTTGAATTCTTCCAGTGAGATTTCACCCGACTGTCCGATGGGACAATCGGAGGCTACTACCGGAACCAGTTCGTCGCACAGGAAAGGTTCGTATTTCAGGTTCGGTAGACGGAATACCCCTTCTACCATACCCAAATCGATGGTATGTTGCTGGAGGGCAGTTTCAATGTTCCGTGAGTTGGTGTCGATCAGTGAGACTGTAATTTTGGGGTATTTCTCGGTAAAACGAGCCAGGACGGGGGGGAGTACGTATTGGGCAATCGTCGTACTGGCTCCCAGCCGGAGTTCGCCGGCATACTCCTTGTTCAATAGATGCATGTCGTATTCCAACCGGCGATATTCGGTCAGAATCCGTTCGCAATGTTCCAGCAGAACTGTACCCGCCTCTGTCAGCGAAATCTTGTTGCCCATCCGGTTGAACAGACGTACTTGGTACAGGCTTTCCAGCTCGCGGATGTGTTTGGTGATGGCGGGCTGGCTCACAAAGAGTTCCTGAGAGGCTTTCGTAAAGCTCAGGTTCTTGGCTACGCTGTAAAAGGCTTTCAGACGGAAATCGGACACAGTAATAAGAATAAGGTAGAAGGAGGAAACATCAAAGTTCTTCGGAGTGGACTCCCAGTGCCTGTAGGATAGAGAAGCCCAGCAGTTCAAAACGGTAGACTTCTTCCTTTTCCGGTGGATTCATGCCGAAAACAGTAACTTCTGAGGGATGTTTCATCGAAGGAATCAGTTTCTCCAACGAACTGCCATACGCATCCTCATCGGGTACCAGCACGGCTTTAAGGATGTCCTTTGATTCGGTCATCAGCATAAGTGACTCGCGGAACAGGTCTTCGCGGGTAGCCATTCCCGAGGGCTGGAAAGCGTACAGGGAAAACTCTCCTAACTGGCTCTGGAAACCTACATTGTGGAGTTCCTTTTCCAGGTGCGAAGGAGTACAGAATTTCATGACCTCTTCTTTCGGCTCATAGATAAAGATAACCTGAATTTCGTTGTTACCCGGTTGCATGCCGGCATCCAGTGCCAGACATTCCAGTAAGTTTGCCAAATCGGCCTTGGGGAGTTCACGCTTCACGATGGGAGCAAAATGAGCGGCCAAATCTGTGCCGACCCGGTCCAGGTAGGATGCGTCTATCAGCATCACTTGGGGAGCGAAAGGTATCTTCTTTTCCATATCTATTCTGTTTGAGGTTGTAAAGATACAAACTAAACTTTTCCTCCCCAAATACTGGAATCATTAAAAGTTAAAAATTAAAAGTTAAAACAGATTTGTAGTATCTAGTGTCTAGTTTACTAATTTGACTGGACTGTGTGTATTCGGGCGAGCAGACCTCGCCCCTACAAGGTCGGTTCTTTGTTTCATGTGTTTGGTAATTGGAGTTAATTGAGGAACCTGTGTTTGAGTTCCTGGTCAGTTGATAAAGAATCCGGCCTTAGTTTTGAGGCGGCGGTTTTTCTTTTTGTTAGTTTTTTCTTTTGGCCGTCCAAAAGAAAAAGTAAGAATACCCATCCGCAGAAGGAAAGATTCGCGTAAACTGCCATTTTGTTCCTTATCCGGACAAAATTTCATGGGGTAAAGATAACTTACTGACAATTAGACATATAAATAATTTGTTTTGACTCTGGCAAAGTATTTGATAACTATTAGTCGAGTTTGCTTCTCTCCCCGGAACACGGAGAATCGGGAAGCAGGCTTCCCCCTAAAAACGTAAATAAGAAAGGAGACATTATATGAATTTCAACAACTTTACAATCAAATCGCAGGAAGCGGTTCAAGAGGCTGTCAACTTGGTACAACGCCAGGGACAACAGGCTATCGAGCCGGAACATCTGTTGGCAAGTGTGCTGAAGGTCGGTGAAAACGTAACCAACTTCATCTTCCAGAAGCTCTGCCTGAACGGACAACAGATTGCGACAGTGCTCGACAAGCAGATCGCTTCGTTGCCGAAGGTTTCAGGCGGTGAACCGTATCTGAGCCGGGAGGCCAATGAGGTCTTGCAGAAAGCTGTCGATTATTCGAAGGAGCTGGGCGACGAGTATGTTTCACTGGAAGCCATTCTCTTGGCCTTACTGAACGTGAAATCTACCGTATCTACCATCCTGAAGGATGCCGGTATGACGGACAAGGGATTGCATGCTGCCATCAACGAGTTACGTCAGGGACAGAAGGTCACTTCACAGTCCAGTGAAGATACTTATCAGTCACTGAACAAGTATGCCATCAACCTGATTGAAGCTGCCCGTAACGGAAAGCTCGACCCGGTTATCGGCCGTGACGAAGAAATCCGTCGGGTCTTGCAGATTCTGAGCCGTCGTACCAAGAACAATCCGATTCTGATCGGTGAGCCGGGTACCGGTAAGACTGCCATTGTAGAAGGGCTGGCACAGCGTATCCTTCGGGGCGATGTACCGGAGAATCTGAAGAACAAGCAGCTGTATTCTTTGGATATGGGTGCCTTGGTAGCCGGAGCCAAATACAAAGGTGAATTCGAGGAACGTCTGAAATCGGTCATCAACGAGGTGACTCAATCGGACGGAAACATTATCCTGTTCATCGATGAAATCCACACCCTGGTAGGTGCCGGAAAAGGCGAAGGAGCCATGGATGCCGCCAATATCCTGAAACCGGCTTTGGCCCGTGGTGAACTGAGAAGTATCGGTGCCACTACCCTGGACGAGTATCAGAAATACTTCGAGAAGGATAAGGCATTGGAACGTCGGTTCCAGACGGTCATGGTCAACGAACCGGATACGTTAAGCTCTATCTCTATCCTGCGTGGTCTGAAGGAACGGTACGAGAACCATCATCAGGTACGTATCAAGGATGAGGCCATCATCGCGGCTGTGGAATTGAGTAACCGTTACATTACCGAACGTTTCTTGCCGGATAAGGCCATCGACCTGATGGATGAAGCGGCTGCCAAACTGCGTATGGAACGTGACTCTTTGCCGGAAGAGCTGGATGAAATCGAAAGACGGCTGAAACAGTTGGAAATCGAACGCGAGGCTATCAAGCGTGAGAAAGATGAAGAAAAGCTGGACAAGCTGAACAAGGAGATTGCCGAACTGAAGGAACAGGAAACTTCCTACAAGGCCAAATGGCAGAGTGAGAAGGAACTGGTGAACAAGATTCAGCAGAACAAGCAGGAAATAGAACACCTGAAGTTTGAAGCCGACAAGGCTGAACGTGAGGGTGACTATGGCAAGGTGGCTGAAATCCGTTACGGCAGACTGCAGGCTTTGGAGAACGAAATCAAGGATATCCAGGCCGACCTGAAACAGAAACAGGGCGACAGTGCCATGATTAAGGAGGAAGTGACGGCTGAAGACATCGCCGATGTGGTATCACGTTGGACCGGTATTCCGGTAAGCAAGATGCTGCAGAGCGAACGTGACAAGCTGCTTCATCTGGAAGACGAACTTCACCTGCGTGTCATCGGTCAGGACGAGGCCATTCAGGCTGTGGCAGATGCCGTACGTCGGAGCCGTGCCGGTCTGCAGGATCCGAAACGTCCGATCGGTTCATTCATCTTCCTGGGTACGACCGGTGTCGGTAAGACCGAGTTGGCCAAGGCCTTGGCTGAATACCTGTTTGATGATGAAACATTGATGACCCGTATCGATATGAGTGAGTACCAGGAGAAACATACCGTTTCCCGACTGATTGGTGCCCCTCCGGGATACGTCGGTTACGATGAAGGTGGACAGCTGACCGAAGCCGTCAGACGGAAACCGTATTCAGTAGTGCTTTTCGATGAAATCGAGAAGGCGCACCCGGATGTATTCAACATCTTGTTGCAGGTACTGGACGACGGCCGGTTGACGGATAACAAGGGACGTACGGTCAACTTCAAGAATACCATCATCATCATGACGTCTAACTTGGGTAGCGCTTACATCCAGAGTCAGTTTGAAAAGATGACAGACTCTAATCACGATGCAATCGTGGAAGAAACCAAGAATGAAGTGATGAACATGCTGAAGAAGACCATCCGTCCGGAGTTCTTGAACCGTATCGATGAAACGATCATGTTCCTGCCGTTGGATAAGGAACAGATTAATCAGATTGTCCGTCTGCAAATCAACGGCATCCAGCGGATGTTGGCCGATAACGGTGTTACCTTGCAGCTGACTGACAGTGCATACGACTTTTTGGCAACAGCCGGTTACGATCCGGAATTCGGTGCCCGTCCGGTAAAACGTGCCATCCAGCGTTACTTGCTGAATGACTTGTCGAAGAAGTTGTTGGCACAGGAAGTAGAACGCAGCAAACCGATTATCGTAGATTGCCAGAATGGAGTTCTGCAATTCAGAAACTAACCACAATTGCTACAAATAGAAACGGAGTCTCTCCCGCAAGGGATGAGGCTCCGTTTTGTTTTATAAGGTTGTTGACCAGGTACTGGCTGTTAACTGTTAATTGTCAATTATCATTGTTTGGTCAACTCGAATCCGATTTTCATTCCGTCATACTGCCCCAGGATAGTGGAGAGGGTACTGGTGGCTGAGCTTTTCAATGCGCTGGAAACTGTCTGTGCCAGCGACATCAGTTTGTCGGCATTGAACAGCAGACTTATCTTGTTGGAATTTTCGATGGACTTGGATACGGTCGCATTGAATGTATAGCCTAATTTTGTCTTTAAGGCCAGTTCATTGGTCTCCGAATCGTAGGTATAGGTACCTTGTGTGGTACGTCCGTTGACGGTAGAGCTATAGGTGCCGTCCGCATTGAACGTGTAGGTGACTCCTTCCTTGAATCCGATTTTCGACAGGATATTTGTTATTTCTGTCTCCACTTTCTGTGCGGCAATTTCGCTACCTACTTTGGCCAGCACATTATCACTTTCGAATTTACAGTCCGGACCGGCATACGTCCAGGTTCCTTCCAGAGAAAAGGTGCTTACTCCGGTTACTTTTTCTGTCACTGTATTTGCGATTCCTGAAAGAATCGATTTCCAATCCTGTGCCTGGGCTGAAGTAGCTCCGGCACACAATATGCAGGCTACCAACCCTGCCTTGCCTAATCTTTTTACAAACATTTCCTTTTACCTTTCTGTTGATTTGAAAAAACGCACGGTATCCCAAAATGATATCACTTTACGGAACCCGTGCGCTTTATATGGTTATATGAGGATCACTCAATGATTATCAGCAAGCCTTGAAACTCATATCCAGTCCTTTGACAGAGTGGGTCAGAGCTCCTACAGAAATGAAGTCTACGCCGCATTCGGCATAGTCGCGCAGTGTATCGTAGGTGATACCTCCGGAAGACTCGATTTCGTAGCGTCCACCAACCATTTCAACGGCCTTGCGGGTATTTTCCGGAGTGAAGTTGTCGAGCATGATGCGGTCTACGCCACCCAGGTCGAGTACCTGCTGCAGTTCGTCGAAGTTACGGACTTCGATTTCAATCTTCAGGTCCTTGCCTTTTTCCTTACAGTATTCTTTGGCACGGAGGATAGCCTTGTCAATACCGCCGGCGAAATCCACGTGGTTGTCTTTCAGCAGAATCATGTCGAACAGGCCGATACGGTGATTGACACCGCCACCGATCTTTACAGCCATCTTTTCCAGAATACGCATGCCCGGAGTAGTCTTGCGGGTATCGAGTACACGGGTACGGGTTCCTTCCAGACGCTTTACATAGCGGTTGGTCATGGTAGCGATACCGCTCATACGCTGCATGATGTTCAGCATCAGACGTTCAGTCTGCAGCAGAGACTGGATTTTACCTTCTACTACCATGGCTACATCGCCCGGTTTAACGTGTGCGCCGTCGTTGATGTAGACTGTGACCTTCATTCCCGGGTCGAAACGGCGGAAGACTTCTTTGGCCACTTCGATTCCAGCCAGAATACCTTCTTCCTTAATCAGCAGTTTTGACTTGCCCATGGCATCGGCAGGGATGCAAGACAACGTAGTATGGTCGCCATCGCCTATATCTTCAGCAAAAGAAAGGTCAATCAGGCGATCAATTAAATCTTTAACAACTTTTTCGTCCATTTTCCTGTATGATAAATTAGTTTGATTCCATTCATGAATATGCAACAAAGGTAAGGATTATTCGTATCTTTGCAAAAAGAACCGTTGTTAAAACAAACGAAAAAGAAGCATGAAATTTACATTACTCGTCGTAGGACGGACCGTTGAGAAACATTACATTACAGCCATCAATGACTATGTGGAGCGTACCAAACATTATACGTCTTTCGACATGGAAGTAATACCGGAACTGAAGAATACCAAAAGTCTCAGCATGGACCAGCAGAAGGAAAAGGAAGGAGAACTGATTCTGAAGGCGCTCCAGCCGGGTGATGTGGTGGTCTTGCTGGATGAGCACGGAAAAGAATTCCGTTCGGTTGAGTTTGCCGACTGGATAGAGCGGAAGATGCATACCGTCAACAAGCGGCTGGTATTTGTTATCGGCGGACCTTACGGTTTTGCTCCGGCTGTGTATGCCGCTGCGCAGGATAAGATCTCACTGTCCAAGATGACTTTCTCGCATCAGATGGTACGGCTGATTTTCGTGGAGCAGTTGTATCGGGCTTTTACCATATTGAACAACGGCCCTTACCACCACGAGTGACAAGGGCCGCTATCGGATTCTTCCGGTTTATTGCAACCAAATAATGGATCCTACCGGAGGTACTCCGTCTTCCGGTTTCATATCGTTCAACCGGTACAGGTATTTCAGTTTTACACCATATCGTTGGGCAATGGTATACATGGAATCTCCCGGATAAACCTTGCAGCTGATGAATCCGTTCGTGGCATGTTTGTGCTTTTCTTCCAGGTAAACCACTTCACCACCGGAGAACTCGTAGTCTTTGGGCAGCTCGTTGAAGGTACGTACCTTTTTCTTGCTGAGGTCGAATTCTTTGGCGATGGATTTGAAGGTATCTCCCTCGCGGGCAATGATGTACAGCAAGTCATTGGCCAGGTAGGGTTGATGCGGATTAGTGACTCCTTTCATCCAGTCTTTCTTCCCTTTCTGGTCGTATTCATACAGATCGTACAGTTCGATGATGTCAATCAGTCGGTTGGCATATCTGGGGTCAGTAGCATATCCGGCTTTTTTCAGTCCGCGTGCCCAGCCTTTGTAGTCAGTTACTTTCAGTTCGAACAGAAAGGCGTAGCGGGTTTTGGTACGCAGAAATTTGGAGTGGTCTTCGTAAGAATCTTTCGGGTGCTTGTAGGCACGGAAACATTCATTCGGAGCGTCGTCGGTGTGATAGGCTCTCTTTCCATTCCAGCCACTTCCGCATTTGATGCCGAAATGATTGTTCGATTTGCGGGCCAATGTACTTTTTCCGGCGCCCGACTCCAACAACCCCTGGGCAAGGGTGATACTGGCTGGAATCCGGTAACGCTTCATTTCATGGATGGCCAGTTCCCGATATTTGTGGATGTATTCTTCGTATGCCTGGTTCCTTCGTTGGGCGGAAACAGTCAGTATGTTTCCTAGCAGGCAGAGTATTCCAAATAAGATGAGGTATCGTTTCATTTTCTTTCTATAGACTTACAATATCCGACAAAGATAAAAAGATTCATTGATGGAAAGGGTAAAAGAACTTTAAAATTATAGCTTTTTGCAGGAAAACGGCAGAAGTTCGGTGGGTAGGAGATAGGATGTTTCTGATTTTTTCAGTAGATTTGTTCATGAACCAATTGTTTGACTTTTTATGAAAGAAATAGAACTGAATATCCGTATCCGGGCTTATCGGTATGAAGAACTGAACGAAGCAGACCGTGAACTGATGGATGCAGCCATTGATGCAACCCGCCGCAGTTATTCTCCATATTCCAAATTTTCTGTTGGAGCCGCGGTCTGTTTACAGAGTGGAACGATAGTGACGGGTTCCAATCAGGAAAATGCGGCCTATCCATCGGGGCTTTGTGCCGAACGTACCACGTTGTTTTATGCCAACTCCCGTTATCCGGAGGAGGCGGTAGAAACGTTGGCTATTGCCGCAAAAAATGAACAAGGTTTTCTGGAGTCACCCATTCCTCCCTGTGGTGCCTGCCGACAAGTGATGCTGGAAACCGAGGAACGTTTCAAGCGTCCGATGCGGATTCTGCTTTACAGCCTGCATGACATTTACGAAATAAGGGGAACAAAAGACTTGCTCCCCTTATCGTTCGGTAGTGAATTTCTTTGATAAAATATCATTACTTGTTGTCGCCGTACATACGGGCACGCATCTCCTTGATGTGGTCGGAAGTGATGTATTCGTCGTATTCCATCATCTTGTCGATGATACCGTTCGGTGTCAGCTCGATGATACGGTTGGCAACAGTTTCGATGAATTCATGGTCATGCGAAGCGAAAAGTACATTTCCTTTGTAGGTCTTCAGGTTGTTGTTGAATGCCTGGATGGATTCCAAGTCCAGGTGGTTGGTCGGTGTATCCAGAATCAGGCAGTTGGCATTGCGTAACTGCATGCGGGCAATCATACAACGCATCTTCTCACCTCCGGAAAGTACATTCACTTTCTTCAATACTTCTTCGCCGGAGAACAGCATACGGCCCAGGAAACCTTTCATGTAGACTTCGTTACCTTCGCCGTACTGGCTCAACCAGTCTACCAGATTCAGGTCGCTTTCGAAGAAGCTGGTATTGTCCAGAGGCAGGTATGCGGTCGTGATGGTTACTCCCCAGTTGTAATGTCCGGCCTGTGCCTTACGGTTGCCGTTGATGATTTCGAAGAAAGCGGTCATGGCACGCGGGTCACGGCTCAGGAATACAATCTTGTCTCCCTTTTCTACGGTAAAGTTCACATCATTGAACAGTACGGTACCTTCTTCGGTAGTGGCTTTCAGTCCTGAAACTTCCAGAATCTGGTTACCCGGTTCGCGCTCCATGGTGAAGATGATACCCGGATATTTACGTGAAGAAGGTTTGATTTCGTCTACATTCAGTTTCTCCAACATCTTCTTGCGGCTGGTAGTCTGCTTGGATTTGGCTACGTTGGCAGAGAAACGACGGATGAACTCTTCCAGTTCCTTACGTTTTTCTTCAGCTTTGGCCTTCTGGTTCTGCTGCTGACGCAAAGCCAACTGGCTGGATTCGTACCAGAAACTGTAGTTACCGGCAAACATGTTGATTTTACCGAAGTCGATATCGATGGTATGTGTACATACAGCATCCAGGAAGTGACGGTCGTGGCTGACTACCAATACGGTGTGTTCGAAGTTGGACAGGTATTCTTCCAGCCAGGTTACTGTTTCCATATCCAGGTCGTTGGTAGGCTCATCCAGCAACAGGTTATCCGGATTACCGAACAAGGCTTGTGCCAGCATGACACGTACTTTCTCCTTACCGCTCAGGTCTCCCATTAGTGAATAGTGCTTGTCATCTTTGATGCCTAGTCCGCTCAGCAGGATAGCCGCATCGCTTTCAGCATTCCATCCTTCCAGCTCGGCGAATTTTTCTTCCAGTTCCGCAGCCTTGATACCGTCTTCATCGGTAAATTCTTCTTTGGCGTACAACGCTTCCCGCTGCTTCATGATGTCCCACAGGACGGTATGTCCCATCAGTACGGTGTCCAATACCGTATGTTCATCATATTTAAAGTGGTCCTGGTTCAAGACAGACAAGCGTTCGCCCGGTCCGAGGGTTACACTTCCTTTGGTAGGTTCCAGCTCTCCTGAAATCACTTTCAAGAAAGTAGATTTACCGGCGCCGTTCGCACCGATGACACCATAAATATTTCCGTTTGTGAACTTCAGGTTCACATCGTTGTACAATACTCTTTTACCGAATTGTACGGCTACATTCGAAACTGTAATCATGTACTTATACCTATTTTAGTTTGTTATGCTGAATTGCGTGGCAAAGATACAAAAAATTACCGGGAAAAGCCGAAACGCCAGGCATAAAACCCGGCATTCTGTCAAAATACGCTGAATGTTCAGTCTTTCTGATAGGCAATACGGGGGGTACCGTTGGATACGTAAATGATGCCGCAACGTGTAAAGCCATTCTTTGTAAGCACATGCTGCATGACTTTGTTATCAGCATGGGTGTCCGCCCGCAGGCAGGGGAACTGCTGGAAACACCAGTCAAAACAGTACTTTCCGATGCCCGGGCAGGTACCGTCGGATGCTAACCGATGAATGACGTAATACGGACGGTCGTTGGGCCATTGACCGTCTTCTATGTAGGCATAGGTAGGGTCCGGTCCTTGAATGAAACAGAAAGTGGCAATGATGATGCCTGATTCGTTTTCTACGGCATAACAATGGTCTGCTTCAATTTCCTGAGCTATCAGCTCCCGTTGCGGATAACCGTTGATCCATTGGTTCGGATTGCCGGTAGTCTGCATGAACCGACGGGCGATGGAGAATATCTCCATGAGACGGTCCAAATCTGTAGGTATTGCTTTTCGGATGAGGGTAATCATATAGGTTGAAGTATTTTTGAAATTGCGACAAAAGTAATGAATCTTCCGGTTGCATAGACGTACTTTCGCTGAATTTCTGAGTGGGTACGGTGAAAGGGAAACCGGGAGACTTGCTTCCCAGCATGTCTCCCGGCCCTGATTTATTCTCTAACTTAAAATAAATCAACTATGTTAAAACCTCTCTTTATTATTATGTTGCCTTAAATTGCACTATTTTACTTATATAGTATACGGAGTATTACATTCAATCCCCTAATCATGTATGAAAAATCTGACAGGCGATTGCTTTTCTCTGTTTGATTCTTCTGTTGCAAAGTAACGCATTTTCCGGTAGAGACGCCTTATCGTTTTAAAACCATATCTTGACGGTTCGGAAACAGAAAATTCGGCATTTTCTGATTGGTCGATGAAAAGCGGGAATTGGTCGAATTCATGGCTTTGGGTATAGGTATAATAAAAACCGGAAGGCATGCAGTAGGCAAGTCTTCCGGTTCCGGTTTTATGTTTCAGGGTGTGTTTTTATGGTATTTTAGGTCCTTCTCCCCATTGTGGAGCACCTTCGTCCTGCCAGATTCTTTCAGAATTCAAGATGCCTTTACCCATGGTTGTTGAGAAACCTTGGTTTTCGTAAGATTGGATAATTTGGTCATACATCAAATCCGTTGGAGACGGGTCTGTTACCGATGTTCTACGTGGATAATATTCCGCAGGCATGTTGTTGCTGGAATAATCCTCGCGTGGCCAGATTGTGGAGTTGAATTTAGGAACCCCGGAACGTCTTCCCGTTGCAAATTGGTCTACCGGTTGGAAGGTGAAGTGCAACAGTTGCTGGATGAAGATTTTTTCCAAGTCAAGTTCTTTGTTTCCTGTCAACTGATAATCTTCATGCGACATCATGGTTTCTATTTCTCCACTTTGCAGGTCGATGGCTTTTTCGTGGCTGTCATAATCGTAAGTCGTACCATAGTAAGGTATTTTGTTCAGTCTGGCCAGTCTGTCGTATTCTTCTACTGAAGCTTTAACGGCTTTGTTGAAATAAGTGGAAGCGTCTTGTAAACCGTTCACTCCATAGGTGGCAAATTCTGCCAGATAGAGGTTGACTTCGGCAGTGGTCATGTACATACCGTACCAAGGTTGGTCATTGGTATCCTCGATGACAGGTCCGTCGGGTGGAGTGGGCAAGGTGAAATCATTACGTCCACGAAGCATTTCTTCCTGGTAGCGTGAATAAGGACGGAAGGTCTTTCCTTCTGCCAAGGTATTGGTACTGTAGTTGAATCATTCTCCATACAATGAAGCATAGGCTTGTGCATTGTAGGCAACCGGTAATCCATAATAGCGTACCCAGGGTTCTCCCAATCCTTTCCAGGCTTTGAATGTCTCAACTCCATCGACTGTCTCTGTTTCTACATTTTCGAGAATAAAGGAAGGAATATCGCTTTTACGGTCATTGGCAAGGAAATAATCGATGACCTTGGAGTTCCAGTCATTCTTTTCATAGATGAAACGTACTCTTGGGTCTTGATTCTCCAGCATGAAATTGATGAGCGGTTGTGAGGCGTGAGTTCCGCTGTACCATAGAGTCGTATTATTCCAATGGAATACATAATCGTTTGAACTGTTGTTTGCATCGGCTTTGTGGAAAAGGAAGTCATCCTCTTCTCCATCCAGTATGCCGCAAGAGGCCGAAACCACTTCCTGCACAATGGATTCGGCATGTGAATAGTCCTGGAAAATCAGTCGGGCTGCAATTTTCAGTTTCATGGAATTGGCTAGTTTGGCCCATTTGCTCCAATCGCCATTGTATATGACGTCTTGTGTACCCAAGTCTATTTGGTTACTGGAGTTGGTGAATGTTTGGATAGCATTATCCAGCATCGTCAGCCATAAATCGTATAGATCCTTTACACGGTCGTATTTGGGAGTCAACGTTCCTCCGTAGCGTGCATTGGCTGCTTCTGTAAATGGAATGTCTCCACAGATATCCGTATCGTAGATTCCCAGGTAAACAGATAACACATCCATTGCTGCCGCTACTCCTTCGTATTGGGCACTTTTCTCTTCAGTCATTTGTGAACGTTCGTATTTTAATGCATTTACATAATTCAATACCGAAATGCTTTGGATATCCTGTCTTTCTGACCCTTCGATGACATTGTCAGTGATACTTCCGGAAGGAACAGCTGTTTGTAGGGTATAATAAAAACCGGGCGCATTGGCAAACCATAGCATGTAAGAGGATGGCTCGAATTCCAAAACGGCTTGAGCAAACAAGTATGTCGGGTCTGCGGTAACGACGGAATCTTTCGATTGATTGGTTTCCGTGAAGTCATCGTTACAGCCGCCAATACATAGGGCTGCTCCTATGAGTGTAGCCGATAGGATAGATTTATGATAATTTATTCTTTTCATGTTATAAACTCTTTAAAGATGAGAAAATTTGAGTTACGACGGATTAGAAACTGGCATTGATAGTCAGAGTGAAACTGGAAGTTACTCCATCGAAGCTTCGTATACGGAATTCTCCAGCAGATGTACCACGTACTGATTCCGGATTTTCACCGTTCGGCATGGAATTCAGCAGATAGCCCAGATTACGGCCGGTAGCCGTCAAGGTCAATCCTTTGGATTTTATTTTTTCAGCCATTCTTTGAGGGAATCGGTATGATAGAGATATTTCACGTAAGGCTATGTAATTCAGTTTTGTAAACCAGGTATCATTGACAACACCATAATCATACGATGGGTTGGTCCATTGATTGTTTCTATAATGCCATGCACTGGCATGTGTCGGCTCGATAACACCTTTATCCATCAATTCTCTGAATGTCTCGCCTGTAGATGCGGCACCTGTACCTACTGTATAGCTGCTACCATCTGGTTGAGGTATGGAAGTTCCTGTCAGGAAAATACCTTCAGGAATGACTCCGTCCGAATATGTCAGTCCGTCCCACATGGAAGTATAAGTCGTTCCTCCGTTTTCAGTGTCACGATATTGCAGTGAACTTGCGGTAAATCCGTATGCGGTACCATAGCGGCTACCGTATGAGGCTACATAGCCTCCGAAACGTGCATCCAATGAAACACTCAGGCTCCAGTTCTTATATCTCAGTGAAGTTGATAATGAACCTAAAAAATCGGGATTGATGGAGCCGATTTCTGTAATCTCTCCTGAACGGGTATAGTAGGCACTATTGGTACTAGTATTGTAGGAAAGGACAGGCAGACCTGTTTCACTGTCATATTTAATGGCTGAGTCAGTAATCAACAATCCATATTCACCTCCTACTTTCGCTACGGAACCGATACGGTAGTTACCATATTGCGGATCACCGGCCAATATGATATAATCGGCTACATTTTCATGCAAGGCGATGATTTTGGAATTGTTCTTGGTATAGGTAAAGTTCAAGTCCCATTGCCAGTCCTTTGTTTCTATCGGTGTCGTGTTGATAGCCAATTCCACACCGGCATTCTGGATGTTACCGGCATTGACGTATTGGTATGACTGACCTGATACCGAAGGCACTTCGATTTTCATGATTTGGTCGTAGGTATTTTCCTTGTAGTAGGTAAAGTCAATACCAATTCGGTTGTTGATGAATCGCCAGTCTAATCCCACTTCCCATGAATTCTTCCGTTCCGGTTTCAGATTATTGCTGTAGGTTGTATTGCTCAACGAAGTAGCATATACTTTATTGCTGTTTACGGTTGAGGTATTCAGGGTGTAGGCTGTATTGATGATATAAGGGTCGGTATCGTTACCTACCTGTGCCCATGAACCGCGTACCTTGGCAAAGGAAATCCACGAAGGCAGTTTGTCACGGAAGGTTGTACTGATGAGCCATGAACCGGAGACAGAGGGATAGAAGTAAGAGTAAGTACCGTGTCCGTCGCGGTATACCAAAGAGGATGACCAGTCGTTACGGCCAGTGATGTCCAGGAACAGTTGGTCTTTCCAGCTGGCGCCTACCTGTCCTGCGATAGACAGCATCGTCTTTTCTCCTTCAATTGCTGCGGAATACTTGATATCATTCATGGAGTTGTTGATGAAGTATTGATTGTGGGCAATAAGTCCTCCATCCGTATTCATGCTTTGAGTTTGTGTGAAGGAATGATAATATTCACCACGCAGGAAGCCATGGACTTCAAAATCACCGAATGACTTGTTGGCATTGAATGTAGCGTTCAGGTTGGTCTGTTCCTTGGTCGTGTTTCCGATACCGTAGTAACCGCCTTCGTTGGCATAACCGCTACCGGCTTGTTTGTCTTCATAGCGGGTATAGTAATAATTGTAGTTTCCTTCGGCTGAGAATTTCAACCAATCCAACAGATCTATATTCAGTTTCAATGATGGACGTACGGAGGTTTCTTTTTGTTTGTACTCATTTTCATAGATGGACCACCACAGGCTGGTACCCGGCATATATCCATACTCATCACCATAGCTACTGCTGGCCAAACCACCGTGAGGACCTTTGTAGTGCATCCTGTCATTGGAATCGTAGGAACGTGTAAATGTTCCGTCGATGAAATATTCTCCGATGTTCTTTTGGGCATTTCGTGGGGTGGAGTTGGCAAAGGAGATGCTTCCTTCCAATTCCACTTTATCAGTCAGCTTATGAGATGCTTTTCCTAAGAGGGAAATACGGTTGAACGTGTTGTTGGGAGTTGTACCTTCTGCATATTTATAAGATACGGAGGTGTAGAAGGTTGTCCGGTCGTTTCCACCACTGATAGAGAAGTTTGTATTCGAGTTGAAACCTGCCTGGTATGCATCTTTATAGTTGTTTTTATAAGCGACATAAGGACGCATAGTCCCGTCATAATATTCGATGGGAGTACCGTCGTATGCAGGGCCCCATCCCAAACCTCCCGGATGGTTGATCAATGTATGGTCACCGTTCGCATTGGTATAAAACTGGTTGGTGTTGTAGATATAGAAGTCTCCGTTTTCGTCTTTCTCTCCATACGAAACGTATCCAGGCAAATAGCCTTCTCCGTATGTGTTCTGGAAGTTGGGACTGGAAGTCAGGACATCGACACCAAAGGTCTGACTGAAATTGACGCCGATACCTTTTTTACCTTTACCGGATTTAGTTGTAATGACCACAGCTCCGTTTAGTCCTCGGGAACCGTAAAGTGCGGTTGCCGCAGCTCCTTTCAATACGGACACGGTTTCGAAATCATCCGGGTTCAGGTTCTTCAGTTCGTTACCGTAGTCGCTGGAACTGGTAGAGTAGTCCGCGTCTCCTTCGTATACGCTATTATCCAGGATGACACCATCCACTACATAGATAGGTTGGTTGTTTGAATTCAGGGTAGATGCACCACGAATCAGAATCTTGTTGCTACCGAACAAACCACCATCTGACTGACTGATATCCACACCGGCCACTTTTCCTTGCAGCGCAGACACGGGATTGATGACGTTTGAGTTAAGCTCATCGCCTTTTAATTCTTTCATGGCGTATCCCAAGGCTTTGGCATCTCGTTTCATTCCCAAAGCTGTAACCACCACTTCATCCAGGGTTTGAGAATCTTCAACCAATGTAATGGTGATCGGTTGTCCGTTCCATTTGATTTCCTGGGTAACGTAGCCGACAAATGAAACGGAGATGATATCTCCTTTTTTCACTTTATCCAAGATAAAGTCACCGTCTAGTCCCGTGATGGTTCCGTTGGTAGTTCCTTTTACTACTACTGATGCGCCGATGACTGCCTCTCCGGTTGCATCCTTGATAATACCTGTACATTTCTCGTCTTGCCGTATTGAGCGGACTTCATTAACGGCATCGACCGTTGCTGCGTTGACTATTCCGGGAGAACTGCTCAACAGGAATAGCAAGCAATAAATTGAATCAGCTTTCTTAAACATAAGTATAGGTTTTTAGTTAGACCTGTTAGGTTTTTAATTTGATTAAATAATTTATGGCAAATTAAATCAATAAGTTTTATAACCGCTTTGGCGATTCGTGACTATAACTTGACGGTTTGGGAACCTCAAAAGATACTTTGTCAGATTAGTCGATAAAATACGGCTGTTTGTCGAAACGTGTATTTTATTGCCTGAGGTTATTTGTATGTTTAAGGCTGTAGAAAACAACTTTTTAACAATTATGGACTTTCAAGATTTTATCAAGCATTATGAAGTATTGCTATGTGAAAGCGAAGGGGTTGCTTTTTGGAAACTGGAACCGGATCTCATCAATCGGGAAGAAAGGAAGCCGGTTATTACAGGGCTCCATGCCATTTTATTTATAATCGATGGGGAGCTGGAAACGGATATCCAGGGGAAAAGGCAAAGTCTGGAGCGCTATACATTGGTCGATATTCTGTATGAACAGACATGTACGTTGTTAGCCGCTTCTGATAATCTCCATGCTTATCTGTTGGTGATGACAAAAGAATACATGGACAGGCTTATCCGCGGAGGGATTCCTACTACAATAGATTACATATTAAAGGTAAGGAACAGTCCGGTTATTTCGGTAGAGCTGAATCATGCTGGACCTTTTCTGGAAGCATTGCTGAATATCAAACATGTGTTTACTGATAAAGACAACCTGTTTGTATCGACCATTTTGAGATACCAGATTTGGATTTTTCTCGCACGGGTGAGTGATTATTTCTCAAAAGGGAAGCAAGAGGAGGATAAGGAACTTTTATATACCGCCCGGCAGAGGGAGCTGTATCTCCGGTTCACTCAGATGTTGTCTGCCTATATTCTTCAGGAACATTCCGTTGAGTTTTATGCGTCGGCTCTGTGTGTTACCCCACAGTATCTTCGGAGGGTCGTTAAGAATTTGTCCGGTAAAACGGTTCATGCATGGATCAATGAAGCTTTGATTCGTGAAATCGAGAAACGGTTGGCCGAAACAGACATGACGGTTCAGCAGATTGCTGAAGAACTGTCTTTTTCCGAGCAAGCCACTTTGACCCGATTCTTCAAGCGATACAAAGGTGTGTCTCCACTCAAATACCGGAAGGAACTGTTTTCTGACAGGTTGTTGGCACAATCCGGGAGAAGATGATGCAGTCTGTGGTATGTGTCCCCATCCGGGGACAGTTGTCACTAGGGTGTATAATTGAAATGACGGGACCTATCCGGAGACAGTCCCGTCGTATGTTTTTTTGACTAAGATAGCAAATCTGGAATCAGATAAATGGTTGTTTCCGAGATACCCTGCTCCAGAAGTACCTCTTTGTCGGCCAGATAGATTTTCAGAAAATCATCGTGTGTCTTGCAGCTTTTCATTACTTCCCTGTAGCACTCCAAAGCTTTCGGGATATTCTTTTCGGCCGCGTAGACGTGTCCGTTGTTCAGCCAGTCAGAAGTTTGAGGTTCTTCACTTTCCAATAATTTTTCATAGAAGCGGTGTGCTTCCGGGTATTTTCCTGTCATGAAATAGCACCATCCGATGGCCCGTTGTGCGTTGGCTGGTGTCTTTTCCAGGTATTCCACTTTGAAGAAATAAGCCAAGGCTTTGTCGTATTCTCGCAGGATAGCCAGGCACTGACCGATTTGCAACAGGAGATTCAGGTTTTCCGGTTGTGACTGTTCTACCCGTTGGAAATACTCCAATGCTTTTGGGTAATTTCCGGAGCGCTTGTAGCATTGGGCCAGGTGCTTCAGTGTCCAGATATGATCCGGTTTTAACAGATCTGCCTGAATGTATGCCTGAATGGCTTCGTCATATTTCTTTTGTTTTTGATAGACAAAACCTAATTTTTGCCAGATATCCGGGTCATTGCTTTGCGTAATGGACAGTTGGATGTAGAGCTCGGCGGCTTCGGGCAGGTATTCCTTTGAAAACAGGAAATCGGCTATTTGTTTTTGGTAAGTACCGGCCAGAATGAGCGGGCGGAGAGCGGTACATTTCCACAGAGCCAGTTCGTCTGTGAACATGTCGTGCTGTTCGTTCCGGAACATCCACAATTTGAAGAAACGGTACAGGTCGTGCATGTATTGTCGGGCAACCGTGTTGGCTTTTTCCTGATTCATTTCGTCAGATTGCATTTTGTCGAACGTTTCCTGCATCATTTCATTGTGTTCTCCCAAATCTTCGGTCAACATGTTCCGTTGCGAATGTGGAAGCGAGTTAAGTGTCAGGCAGAAGGAGTACTTGTCTGAGTTACAGAAAGTCGGAGATTGCAGCATGATGTTCAGGAAAGACTTTTCCTTGATTTCATCGGTGGCAAACAAATCCGCTATTGCCGGTGTCTGACGGTTGAACGGATAGAACCAGTGGGCAGCCTGGTGGAAGAACGGATAGCTCTTCAGCTGGGCGAAGGTTCCCATGTAGGTGTCGGCACCTTCCATTTGGAGTTCACCCAGTTCACGGATGTTTTCACTGATTTTTTTCATGTTCTTTTCCCATTCCGGATTCTTGTCTTCCAGTTCTTCAATATCGATTTCTTCAATATTCAAATCCTTTTCCAGCAGTTGGGAATTATGCATCATTTGTGGAATGATTTCTTCACGCATTCTCCGGTCTATTTTTTCCGTTTCACGCGAGATAAGCAGCAAGAGCTGGATGCTGTGCAGCTGTTCGATGACTTGTGGGTCTTCGGTCCACAATGAGAGGGCAGCTGTCAGTTCCGGATACTGGGCCAAACGTTTTTCCTGATAATATACAGCCAGTGCCAGGCCAACCAAGGCCCGTTGGTTGATGACCAGTTCGGTACGTTGCCGGTAAGCGTTCAGGAGAAACTGGAATTTACGGGGGTCAAACAAGGCCATCAGATTCAGTGTTACTGCGCTGACAAAAACAGCCAGGACATGAGCCGGAACGAGTACGGAAACAAGCAATTCATTGGCTTCCTTGGCTTCTTCCTCTGTCCAGCAATCGGATATCCAGGTCTTGTCGAACAGTTGGTCGGTCATCCTTTCCTGCTGTTGGTACAGTTCGCGCTGTTTGGCCTGCAGTTGCTGTGCGTCGGTGTACATCAGGTTGGAGACTTCCAGGTCTTCGGTGGCCGACTCCAGGGACGTTTTCAATTGGCCATAGGTTTCGGTGGCGAATCGTTTGAATTTCCGGTATGTGTCTGATTTGTGTCCATATCCGTTTTTCAGCTTTCCGATAAATTCTACCCGGTCTGCTAGTTCGTAGATACCCCGATGTATTTGGGCATAGAGATTTTCTCTTCCGGGGTCTTCCATACCTTGTGCCGCATATTGCACCATATAATTATAGGTAGTCTGTAAAGACTCTACAGCCGGTTTCAACTCCCAGTTTTCGGTCTTCTCTACTAAGGCTATCAGTTGGGTAAAAGCCTCTTTCAGCCTATGTTGGTCTAGTAATTGGATGACGTCGTTATACATAGAAAATTAGATTGTCTGTTTATTGCAACAAATGTAGCAATTATTTTGTAATTTTGCAGCATCTATTCGCATAACAATGGGTATTACAGAACTTCAACAGATTTATGCCAAGCATCCCAATCTGTCGGGACTGGCAGCTTTGGTCGCTAAAAAAGAGATTCATACCATATTCCTCGAAGGGTTTCATGCGTCTTGTCCTTCGCTTTTTGCCTCTGCTTTTATCCGGCAGAATCCGGCAGTCAGTGTCTTTATCCTCGACGACCAGGAGGAGGCAGGGTATTTTTATCATGATTTGGTGCAGGTCAATGGCGATGCACAGGTCCTGTTCTTTCCCTCTTCCTACAGACGGGCCATCAAGTACGGACAGAAGGATGCTGCCAATGAAATCCTTCGTACCGAAGTATTGAGCCGATTGGAGAAAAAGGAGCCGGTGACAGTGGTGACCTACGCAGACGCGTTGGCAGAAAAAGTGGTTTCGCTGAAGGAGTTGGGCGAACGTACATTGAATCTGAAGGTGGGACAACAGATAGAGACGGAAGCCATTACCGGACAATTGGTGGACTTCGGTTTTGAACATGTAGATTATGTGTACGAGCCCGGTCAGTTTGCTATGCGAGGCAGTATTCTCGATGTCTATTCATTTGCTTCGGAATATCCTTACCGTATTGATTTCTTCGGCGAGGAGATAGACAGTATCCGTACATTCGAAGTGGAGACCCAATTGTCGAAAGAGAAGAAGGAGTCCATACAGATTGTACCCGAACTTTCCGATACATCCGAATCGGATATTTCGTTTCTTGATTTTATTCCTGCAGACACGTTGTTGTGGGTGAAGGACCTGATGTGGGTACGTGAGCGTATTCAGACCGTGTATGAAGAAGTGCTTTCACCACAGGCGCAGATGGCTTACGAAGGAGATGAAGCCGGGGTTCCCGATTTGAAGAAAAGGCTGATTGACGGGGCTTCGTTCATGCACCGGGCACTCGATTTCCGCAGGATTGATTTTGGAAGCAAGGCTATGAGTACACCGCAGGCCACGTTGAAGTTCGAGACTTCTGTACAGCCTGTTTTCCATAAGAATTTCGATTTGGTCGCCAGCTCGTTGACCGACTATCTGCAGCGGGGTTACCGTCTGTTCATTTGTTCGGACAGTGTGAAGCAGACCGACCGTCTGAAGGATATTTTTCAGGAACGGGGAGACCGCATCAAGTTCGAACCGGTAGACCATACTTTGCACGAGGGATTCATTGACCATACCTTGCGCTGCTGTATCTTTACCGACCATCAGATTTTCGACCGTTTCCATAAATACAACCTTCGCAGCGACAAAGCCCGCAGCGGAAAGGTGGCTCTTTCGTTGAAGGAGCTGAATATGTTCCAGCCGGGCGATTATGTGGTCCATATCGACCACGGTATCGGACGTTTTGCCGGTCTGGTGCGGATTCCGAACGGAAATACTACACAGGAAGTCATCAAACTGGTCTATCAGAATGACGATGTAGTGTTCGTTTCCATTCATTCCTTGCATAAGATTTCGAAATACAAGGGGAAGGAAGGGGAACCTCCCCGCATCAGCAAGCTGGGTACCGGAGCCTGGGAGAAAATCAAGGAACGTACCAAAACGAAAATCAAGGACATTGCCCGCGATTTGATTCGGCTTTATTCGCAGCGTAAACAGGAAAAGGGTTTCCGCTACAGTCCGGACAGCTTCCTGCAACATGAACTGGAGGCGAGCTTCCTTTACGAAGATACCCCCGACCAGTTGAAGGCTACCCAGGAGGTGAAAGCCGATATGGAGAGTGACCGGCCGATGGACCGTCTGGTGTGCGGCGATGTGGGCTTCGGTAAGACAGAGGTGGCGATACGTGCCGCGTTCAAGGCGGTGGCCGACAACAAGCAGGTGGCGGTACTGGTACCTACCACGGTACTGGCTTTCCAGCATTACCAGACGTTCAAGAAGCGTTTGGAAGGAATGCCTTGCAAGGTGGACTACCTGAGCCGTGCCCGTACGACCAAAGATACCCATCAGATTCTGAAAGACCTGGCCGAAGGAAATCTGAACATCCTGATCGGTACGCATAAGATTATCGGCAAGAGTGTCAAGTTCAAGGATTTGGGATTGCTGATTATCGATGAGGAACAGAAATTCGGAGTGAGTGTGAAGGAAAAGCTCCGTCAGTTGAAGGTGAATGTCGATACCTTGACCATGACGGCTACACCTATTCCGCGTACCCTGCAGTTCTCGCTGATGGGAGCGCGTGATTTGTCGGTTATCCAGACTCCTCCACCCAACCGTTATCCTATCCAGACGGAAGTACATACGTTCAACGAGGAGATCATTACCGAGGCCATCAATTTTGAGATGAGCCGTAACGGACAGGTGTTCTTCGTGAACAACCGCATCCAGAATCTGCCGGAACTGAAGGCGATGATACAGCGGAATATCCCGGATTGCCGGATTTGTATCGGACACGGACAGATGCAACCGGAGGAACTGGAAAAGGTCGTCTTCGATTTTGTGAACTATGATTACGATGTCCTGCTGGCAACGACCATCATCGAGAGCGGTATCGATATTCCGAATGCCAACACCATCATCATCAATCAGGCGCAGAATTTCGGATTGAGCGATTTGCATCAGATGCGCGGACGGGTAGGACGTGGAAACAAGAAGGCGTTCTGTTACCTGTTGGCCCCTCCGCTGTCGTCCCTTACCCCCGAAGCCAAGCGTCGTCTGCAGGCTATCGAGAACTTCAGTGATTTGGGAAGCGGTATTCACATTGCCATGCAGGATTTGGACATCCGTGGAGCCGGAAACATGCTGGGAGCCGAACAGAGCGGTTTCATTGCCGATTTGGGTTACGAAACCTATCAGAAGATTCTGGCAGAGGCTGTGACCGAGCTGAAGAATGACGAGTTTGCCGATTTGTATGCCGATGAAATCAAGGCCGGAGAAGAGAAGTTCTCGGGCGAAGAGTTTGTGGACGAATGTCAGGTGGAAAGTGATTTGGAACTGCTTTTCCCGAACGAGTACATTCCGAGCAGCAGCGAACGGATGTTGTTGTACCGGGAGTTGGATAAACTGGTGCTCGACCAGGATGTGGAGGCGTTCAAGGCACGGCTTGTCGACCGTTTCGGAAAGATTCCACCCGAAGGCGAGGAGCTTATCCGGATTGTACCGTTGAGGCGGTTGGCCAAACGGCTGGGAGTAGAGAAGGTCATGCTCAAGGCAGGCAAGATGATTCTGTATTTTGTCAGCAACCTGGAGAGTCCGTATTACCAGAGTCAGGCTTTCGGCAAGTTCATCGATTACATGGCCAAGAATCCGCGTTACTGTAACCTGCGCGAACAGAACGGAAAGCGTAGTATGGTGGTGGCGCAGATTACCGATGTGGCTTCTGCGGTCAAGGTTCTACAGGAAATTACCAGTATGTAACAGAAGTGTAAACCGTCTTGCTTTTTCGGGTTTCTGTGACAAAAGTATTACATTCCTGTTTCTTTTGAGGAAAGTCAACTGTTTTAGAGAGTGAAGTGAGGCTTCATCTGACGATGAAGTCCTACTTTTGTTCCCACTTTTAAAAGAAGATTGTTCAGAAGATGAAAAAGAAAGCATTGTTTATGGTCTGTCTGTGCGGCTTTGCCACAATGGCGGTTGCGCAGAGTGCCCGTGAGGAAATCCGACAGAATCCTGCTTTGGCGGCAGGAAAGTATTACGCATACCAGGCTCCGGACGTTGTGCTTACACCGGCTCCCGAGGGATATGAACCCTTTTATATTTCTGCTTTTTCCCGTCACGGTTCGCGTTATCTGACCAAGGAGAAGAAATATGCCGAACCGTTGGCAGTCCTGCAGGCGGCCGATAAGGCCGGTGTCCTGACAGCCGACGGGAAACGGACGTTGCAGGTCGTATCCCGATTGGCGGCTGAGGCCAAGAACAGATACGGAGAACTGACTCCGAAGGGAGCCCGTCAGCACCGTGAACTGGTGGACCGCATGTATGCCCGGTATCCGCAGGTATTTCAGGACGGTGTTCATGTAGATGCCCGTTCTACGTACAAGACCCGTGCTTTTCTTTCCATGGCAGCCGGATGCGTGGAGTTGAAAGGACTTAATCCTGAACTGGACATCACGACGAATACCAGTGAAGCCGATGCCTATTACATCAAGTATAAGAATCCGAAATATGAAGAATTGCATCTGGCAAACATGGATTCGGTATACCAGGCTGCCGATTCAGTCTATATTCATCCTCAGCGTCTGATGAAACAGTTGTTTACCGATGCTGCTTATGTCAGCCGGAACATTTCGGAGCCTGCGAAGCTGATGGCCGATTTATTCGAACTGCATGGCATCAGCCAGAGCAGTGACAATCAGCCAGACTTGGCTTTTCTGTTCAATGAGCAGGAATTGTATGATATGTGGCAGCGCAATAACTTTGAATGGTATTATGAAAAAGGTGCTTCACCGTTGAGCGGTGCCTGTATGTATCGGTTGGAGCGGAACCTGTTGAATAATTTTGTGGAGACGGCCGATACGGTCATTGCTTCCGGTAAACCGGCTGTTACTCTACGTTACGGACACGATACCAATCTGGCTCCTCTGGCTGCACTGATGGGAATGGACAGTCTGACGGTTGCTACAAAAGACTGGCAGCAGATAGCAGATACTTATCGTACGTACCGCATCATCCCGATGTGTGGGAATATCCAGTTGGTATTTTATCGGAAGAAGGGCAGCGAAGACATTCTGGTGAAACCTCTCTTGAACGAACGCGAGGTGACGTTGCCGATACCTACCGATGTAGCTCCTTATTACCATTGGAAAGACTTGCGGAAGTATTGGAAGAATGTGGTAGACGGCATCCAGTTGCCGCAACCGACAGAAGAATAGGTTAGGGTTGGGATATATAGAACGGGCTGTCCGGGTGTAAAAATCCGGATGGCCTTTTTTGTATCTTTTTTGTAAAAAGATGTCACAGGATTGAAATATACTTGAAACGACCATGAAAATCGCCTCCAGTACTTTTGCCGCAGTTAAAAAAAAGGACATGAAATCGAAATGGATATTAGGAGCCTGCCTGCTGGCGTCAGTAAATGCACAGGCATGGGATTTGAAAGGTAAAATCAGGGATGCGCAGACAGGGGAGGAAATTATCGGTGCATCGGTGGTCGTGAAGGAAGAACCTACTCAGGGTGCGGTGACTGGTCTGGATGGTTCGTTCAATCTTTCCGTTGGTAGAAAAAAATATACATTGGTCTGTTCCTATGTAGGCTACCAGAAGTACGAAGTTGTGGTAGACGGCAGCAAGTCGGAAATCGAAATTCCGCTGAAGAGTGACGATGTGCTGTTGGAGGGCATTACGGTGATTGCCAGCAATCCGGGACGGACCGAGGCCGGTGCCCGGGGGATCGAAAAACAGGCGATGAATGTGGTGAACGTCATGAGTGCCAAAGCCATGGAACTTTCTCCGGACATCACAGTGGCGAATGTTATTCAGCGAATGTCGGGTGTGACTGTGGAACGCAACAGTAGTGGTGAAGGACAATATGCCATTTTACGTGGAATGGACAAGCGTTATAACTATACGTTGATTAATGGAGTGAAGATTCCGAGTCCGGATAATAAGAACCGTTTTGTGCCGTTGGATATTTTCCCGTCCGAGATGTTGGACCGCCTGGAAGTAACCAAGTCGTTGACGGCCGATATGGAGGGTGATGGTATTGGAGGAGCGGTGAATCTGGTCATGAAAGATGCTCCTTCTGAACGCCAGTTTACAGCTAATCTTTCTACCGGTTACAATGCGATGTATTTCGATCGTGACTTCCAGTCGTTCAATTATGGGGATATTGCCAAGCAGTCGCCTTATGAAGCAATGGGAAAACCGGAAGATTATAAGGTGACCATGGATAATTTTCGTATGTCCAATTTGCGGATGGACTGGAAGAAGCCGTTACCGGACCTGACGGCTGGTATTTCTTATGGTGACCGTTTCTTCAATAATAAATTGGGAGTCATGCTGGCAGGAAGTTTCCTGAATACCTACCGAGGAAAAGAAAGCCAGATTTATTATCAGCCGGGTACCACGCATTATGGTATCGACTATCGGAACTATTCGTCACAACAGACTCGTGCAGGAGTGCATGCCAAATTGGACTACACCATTAATGATAATCACAAGCTGACCTGGTATAACGGTTATATGGATATGAGCGAGGCCGAAGTGCGTGACGGACAGGACGACAAGGAACGTCAGGTACGTATGAAATGGAACCATCAGTACATCTTCAATTCTACGCTGAAAGGAGAACATCTGTTCCTGGAAAACGGTAAACTGAAACTGGACTGGTCGGCTGTATGGTCGAAGGCATTCAGCGAAACTCCGGACAATGCTGAAATTTATCTGCAAGGTACACATGTACAGACTTCAGGAGCTGCCGTACGCCGTTGGGAGCATAATTCCGATCAGGACAAGGCTGCTTACGTGAATCTTTCATATAAATTACAGAATGCCGCAAACGGGACATTCGATTTCTCGGTCGGTGGTATGTATCGCGATAAGAAACGTGACAGTTTCTTCAATGAATATACTTTTAATTCGGCTACCGGAAGTAAGGATCCTCAGTACTTGGGTGAAGACTGGAATAATTTCGATGAAATACTTCTTACACCGCGTCCGTATGGAAACATAGGTGATCCGCTGAACTACGATGCGACCGAACGCATCGGGGCGGCTTATGGGATGGTGAAGTATACGTATGGTAAATGGGAATTCATTGCCGGGGTGCGTATGGAACATACCAATCAGGGATATGTACTGAAATTTGCCCGTGATGTAGACCCTGAAGGCAACCAGAAATATACTGATATCTTGCCGAGTTTTCACACCAAATACAATGTACACGAGAATGCGAACCTGCGTTTTTCTTATGCACGTTCCATCAATCGGCCCAGTTTCTTCGAAATTGTTCCTTACAGCATCATCAATGAGGACTACAAGGAAAAAGGAAATCCCGATTTGAAACATACGGTAGCCGACAACGTCGATGTGCGTTATGAATTTTTCCCACGCTCTTCGGAACAGTTTATGGTGGGAGTGTTCTATAAGAAACTGGATAATCCGATAGAATACGGGCTGATTAATGAAGGACAGGATACTTATTATAAACCGATGAACTTTGGTACGGCCCGTAACCTGGGTGCGGAAATCGATGTAATGAAATATTTCAACTGGTTTGGTATCAAAGCCAATTATACCTATACCCATTCGAAGGTAACGACAGACAAACGGGTGATGGACGGTTCGGAAGTGACCTCCAAGCGTCAGTCACGTCCGTTGTTCGGACAGGCTGCTCATGTGGCTAACCTCTCGTTTCTGTTCAAGGACACTAAGCATGGTTGGGAAGGACAGTTGGCTGGAAGCTATACCGGCAAACGTCTGAGTGATATTTCTAACTGGTATGACGATGACATTTGGGAAGACGGATATTTCCAACTGGACGCTTCTGTAGAAAAGAGTTGGAAGAACGGTATCAGTGTTTTTGCCAAAGCTTCGAACCTGCTTGATATTCCTTTGCTCCGATTCATTCAGAAGGGGCCGCATACAGCCGATGTGGATTCGGAACGTAAGGATGGTAATGTCATCGAGCGTAAGGAATGGCACGGACAGTCCTTCATGTTGGGAATCCGGTACAGATTGTGATTGATTTTTACTTTTCTTTTGGACAGCCAATAGAAAAAAGGTAACAAAAAGAAAAACCGCCGGTTCAAAACTAAGGCCGGGATTTATTCCGATTGGAAATAAATGTAAGAGGGATTATTTGATTAGAAATTTAACTATAGCAAACGAACGTTTTAACAAGTATTTTTTAAGGTATGAAATTCAATGCATTTTTAGTAGGTGCGACTTTGATGTCGATGACATTTGTCGCTTGTAGTGATGACGAACCGGTGAAAGACAACGGTGGAAATAGCGAAGGTGGCGACAATCCTCCTGTGGAAGAGGTTGTTTCCGGCGAAGTAGAAGGTGTATGGACTGCCAATTCCATTGTCAAGGTAGGTGGACACATCACAGTACCGGCAGGCAAGAGTCTGACCATCGAACCGGGTGTACAGGTTATTTTCGATGATAACGGAGTAGGTGTGAACCATGTGCCTATTGAATTTACGGTAGATGGCAATCTTTATTGCGAAGGTACAGCCGAAAACCCGATTCTGTTTTCAGTAGCTGAAGAAGACCGTGTAGAGGAAAATATCTTTGCCGGATTGTGGGGAGGTATCGTTGCTTCAGAATCGTGCGAGGAAATGCTGATAGATCATACCGTGATTGAATATACGGGAGGACAGGTAGTAGAAGGTTCTCCGGCTGCAACAAACGGTGTATATACTGCCGGTGACGACGCTTATCCGCAGATTACTACCAATAATATCAACGGCCGCTATGTTATTACCAATTCTGTATTGCGTAACGGATGGTCGGACGGTATCTACCTGATGGGAGGTAATGCTATCATTGCCGATAATATTTTTGCTGCCAATGGTTATGACGGTGCCGAAGCTGTCAATGTAAAAGCCGGATGTACAGTCGATGTAGCCGGAAACATTATGTTCAGCCCGAATACGAATGGTCTGAAACTTTCCAGTTCAGGTCAGAGCGAGAACCGCGGACAGGCCAAGATTCAAGTGTATAACAATACTATCTTGAATGCCGGCTGGCGTCGTGACGGTGAAAAAGGAGGAGGTATCTATGTAGAAAAGAATGCCTTGGTAAATGTCATCAACAATCTGGTAGTGAACTGTAAGTTCCGTGCTATGACTCCGAACTATACAATTCCTAACAATCCGGACGAAGGTTATGCTTCTGCTTCAGTTATCGACTACAACTATTATGCATCAGGCAGCCAGAAGAGTGATATCGTTTACGAAGAAGAGAGTGGTGTGGCTTATGCATGGCAAGGATATAACTATGACCACGAAAATTATTATACCGGTGTAGTTGACAAGAACAGTATCATTGCAACCGAAACAGATTCAAAAGATCCGATGTTCGTAAACTATGGATTTAATGAAGTTCCTTTGACTGACTACGTGTATGATGAAAACTGGGATTTCCATGTAAAGGCTGGCTCACCGGTTCTGGAAGGTACTTATCCGGGCAATGATATCGTTCCTTATTTTGCTGGAGGTCTGACTGTAAACGGACAGTCTTATGAATCACCGGCCATCCAGGGACATTTCGGTGCTTATGGAGCCAACTGATTGGGATAAACAAGCTCCCTAATATACATTTTATATACATTCCTTTTGGGGTCCGGTATCGAAGTGATTCAATATCGGACCTTTTTAGTTTACGGACCGTCAGAGAATAAAAAAATTGTATCGGATGTCTGTTTTTTGGATTTTTTTCAGTTTTGTATATCAATTTTGCATCAGAAAAAACGAACGGACGTTTCCTTCGAAACGTGCTCGCGTTTTCCTGAAAACGAACGGACGTTTTGCATCAAACGTGCGCATGTTTTATCCGGAACGAACGGACGTCTTGGCACGGATGCGGTCAAGGTCCCGGTGAATGATGATTCAGACAGAAATATAACATTAAAATTTGAAGACTTATGATTTCAATGAGAAAAGTAGTAATGACTCTTTGTCTGGTTGGGGTGTCGATGGTGGCTTTTGCCCAACCGGAAGTATGGAAAACCCTGGAGAAGCCGTTGAACTTCCTGTTGGCAAACGATTTGGGCCGCAACGGATATTACGACCAGAAGCCGATAGCCGAACTGATGGGTAATTTGGCCGAGGAGGTTGGGATAGAATGTGTGGTAGCCGCCGGCGATGTTCACCATTTCGAAGGGGTGCGGAGTGTGAACGACCCACTTTGGATGACCAACTACGAATTGATTTACAAACATCCGGAACTGATGTTGCCGTGGTATGCCATCCTGGGTAACCATGAATACCGGGGCAATACGCAGGCACCGATTGACTATACGCAGGTGAGTGCCCGTTGGAACATGCCCGACCGTTATTACACGAAGGTGGTGGAGAACGATGGTGTAACTGTCCGTCTGGTCATGATTGATACCTCCCCACTGATGGACAAATACCGGGAAGATACGGAGAAATATCCCGATGCCTGCAAGCAGGACATCAACAAACAGTTGGCCTGGATGGATTCGGTGCTGACTTCGGCCAAGGAAGACTGGGTACTCGTAGTAGGCCATCACCCCATCTATGCCGAGACTTCGAAAGAAGATTCCGAACGGCTGGATTTGCAGAAACGGGTGGATACCATCCTGCGCAAGCATGCCAATGTCGATATGTACCTGTGCGGACACATCCATAATTTCCAGCACATCCGCGTGCCGGGCAGTCACCTGGATTATGTGGTGAATACTTCCGGTTCGTTGAGCCGCAAGGTGAAGCCGATAGAAGGAACCCAGTTCTGCAGCAGTGAGACCGGCTTCTCACTGATTACGGCCGACAAGCAGGTATTGAACCTGCATCTTATCAACAAGGACGGTAAGGTACTTTATACGGTAAAAAGAACAAAATAAAACAGCTGCTCCGGTTGTTCCGGGGCCTTTCTGAAAAAGGTATCTGTCTGTGCTCAGGCACGGGTAGATACCTTTTGAGGTTTACGGACAAGCCTGGAAAAGGGCGTTTTTCTGTATTTTGCCAACTGGACATTACTTTTTTGCAGGAATTGGCCTTTTTCTCTTTGTTTATCGGAAAAACATGCTATGCAACCTAAAAAAACACTATCCAAAACAGTTTTATCTTTTTTTTTTTCTAATTTTGCACAGTTTTAGGTTGGATGTGCTAAGCCGTGAAGGACTCTTCCAGCCGTTTTGTCCGCCCATAATGGGTCTTGACAATCAATTGAAGACAATTATTAATACATGAAGCATGATACAGAAAGTATTGATCGCTAACCGTGGTGAAATAGCTGTACGTGTAATGCGCTCTTGTCGTGAGATGGGCATCCGTACCGTAGCAGTTTTTTCCGAAGCCGACAGAACGGCGCGCCACGTACTTTATGCAGATGAGGCTTGCCTGATAGGTCCGGCAGCTTCTCGTGAAAGTTACCTGAACATTGATAAGATCATTATGGCGGCCAAACGTCATGGAGCGGATGCCATCCATCCGGGATATGGTTTCTTGTCAGAAAATTCTGAGTTTGCACGCCGTTGCCGGGAAGAAGGCATCATTTTCATTGGTCCTGATCCGGAAACAATGGATGCCATGGGTGATAAGATTTCGGCACGTAAGCACATGATTGCAGCCGGTGTTCCGGTTGTTCCGGGTACTGAACAGCCGCTTCAGAGTGTAGAAGAGGCTAAGGAAATCTGTAACCGCATCGGTTATCCGGTAATGCTGAAAGCTTCCATGGGTGGTGGCGGTAAAGGTATGCGTCTGATTCATTCTGTCGACGAAGTGGAAGAAGCATACAATACAGCCCGTTCTGAATCGATGTCTTCGTTCGGTGACGATACCGTTTATCTGGAAAAGTTCGTGGAAGAACCGCATCACATTGAATTCCAGATTTTGGGTGATAATTACGGAAATGCTGTACATCTGTTCGAACGTGAGTGTTCTATCCAGCGCCGTAACCAGAAGATTGTGGAAGAGACTCCGTCTCCGTTCGTGACTCCGGAACTGCGCCAGAAGATGGGTGAAGCCGCTGTAGCTGCTGCCAAGGCTGTAAACTACAAAGGTGCCGGTACCATCGAATTCCTGGTAGACAAGCACCGTAACTTCTACTTCCTGGAAATGAATACCCGTCTGCAGGTAGAACATCCGATTACCGAAGAGGTGGTAGGTGTGGACCTGGTGAAGGAACAGTTGCGTGTAGCCAGCGGTGAGCCGTTGCACTTCAAGCAGGAAGACCTGAAACAGCGTGGTCACGCCATCGAATGCCGTATCTGTGCCGAGGACTCTGAAAATAACTTCATGCCTTCGCCGGGTGTTATCCGTCAGCTGATGGAACCGAACGGTATCGGTGTACGTATCGACAGCTATGTATACGAAAGCTACGAAATTCCTATCTATTATGACCCGATGATCGGTAAGCTGATTGTATGGGCTACTACCCGTCAGTTCGCCATCGAACGTATGCGCCGTGTGCTGTATGAATATAAGATTACCGGTCTGAAAACCAACATCGGTTACTTGCGCCATATCATGCACGTACCTGATTTCGTAGAAGGACATTACAATACATTGTTCATCCCGAAACATCAGGAAATGTTGAAGGAATGGGCCGGAAAGAAAGAGGAAGATACAGAAAATATCGCCATGATTGCTGCTTACATCGATTATCTGATGAATTTGGAAGAGAACCGTACCGCTTCATCGGATAATCGTCCGATTAGCCGCTGGCGTGAATTCGGTCTGCAGAAAGGTGTATTACGTATCTAATAACAAGGAAAATTATGGAAATACATATTGGAAACAGAGTTGCTGACGTTACTTTGGTCAGCAAGGAAGGAAACAAGGTACAATTGACTATCGATGGAGTTCCTTATGATGTAGACATCGTGATGGCTGAAAACGGTAGTTGTTCCATTCTGCACGACGGACAATCCTACAATGCCGAGCTGATTCGCAAAGAAGGAGGTAAGAGTTATACAGTCAACGCACATTATCAGTCGTACAATATCGATATTATCGACTCTCAGGCCAAATATCTGCGTATGCGTAAGGGGGCCGAAGAAAAGCAGCAGGACAAGATTGTTTCGCCGATGCCGGGTAAGGTAGTCAAGGTGCTGGTGAAAGAAGGTGATTGTCTGCAGGCTGGCGACATTGTGGTTGTGATTGAAGCCATGAAGATGCAGAGTAACTATAAAGTAAACAGCGAATGTGTAGTCAAGGAAATTCTGGTGAAGGAAGGAGATTCTGTCAACAGTAATCAGGTTATCATGACTCTCGACGTAAAAAAAACGGATGAATAATTATGACAGCAGAAGAACAATATAAGAAATTCGAAGAGCTGGACAAACTGGCTTCTCAGGGTGGAGGTATAGAGCGTGTGGAAAAACAGCATGCAAACGGTCATATGACTGCCCGCGAACGTATCGACATGTTGCTCGATAAAGGTACCTTCAATGAAATTGACAAATTCGTGGTTCATCATTGTACCGATTTCGGAATGGACAAGAAGCACATTCCGGGTGACGGTATTGTTTGTGGCTACGGTAAGATAGACGGTCGTCTGGTATATGTCTATGCCTACGATTTTACTGTTTATGGCGGTACACTGAGTGCTACCGGCGCAAAGAAAATCGTTAAGGTTCAGGAATTGGCCTTGAAGAACGGTGCTCCGATTATTGCATTGAATGACTCGGGAGGTGCCCGTATTCAGGAAGGTGTAGGCAGTATCTCCGGTTATGCTTCTATTTTCTATCAGAATACCATCGCATCAGGTGTTATTCCGCAGATTTCAGCTATTTTGGGTCCGTGTGCAGGAGGTGCTTGTTATTCTCCGGCATTGACTGACTTCATCTTCATGGTGAAGGAAAAGAGCCACATGTTCATTACCGGTCCGGACGTAGTGAAAGCCGTTACTCACGAAGAAGTGGATAAGGAAGAATTGGGTGGTGCTTATACACACAGCAGCAAGAGTGGTGTCACTCATTTCTTGTGCGACAATGAAGAGGAGACTTTGATGAGTATCCGCGAACTGTTGAGCTTCCTGCCATCCAACAACATGGAAGATGCTCCGATTCAGCCTTGCTCGGATGATATTCGTCGTGCCGATGAATCTCTGATGAGTGTGATTCCGGACGATCCGAACATGCCGTACGATATCAAGAACATCATTGAACCGGTAGTGGATAACCAGTACTTCTTCGAAGTAATGCCGCATTTTGCCAAGAATATTGTTGTAGGTTTTGCTCGTCTGGGCGGACGTTCGGTTGGTATTGTAGCCAATCAGCCGGCTTATCTGGCAGGTGTATTGGATATCGATGCTTCCGACAAGGCTTCGCGTTTCATTCGTTTCTGCGACTGCTTCAATATTCCTATCGTTACGTTCGAAGATGTTCCGGGCTTCTTGCCGGGATGTACACAGGAACACAATGGTATTATCCGTCACGGTGCTAAGATTGTATACGCATATGCAGAAGCTACTGTTCCTAAGATTACAGTCATTACGCGTAAGGCTTATGGTGGTGCTTATATTGTAATGAACAGTAAACCTATCGGTGCCGATGTGAACTTCTCTTATCCGACAGCCGAAATCGCTGTGATGGGTGCCGATGGCGCTGTAAACATCTTGTACCGCAAGGCTACTCCGGAGGAAAAGGCTCAGGCCATTGAAGATTACAAGGAGAAATTCTCGAATCCGTACCGCGCTGCCGAACAGGGTTATATCGATGAAATCATCCTGCCGCGCGATACCCGTTTCAAACTGATTCAGGCTTTGGAAATGACTCAGAACAAGAACCAGAGCAATCCGCCGAAGAAGCACGGTAACATGCCGCTCTAATCGGAAGGGATACTATAAACTTCAGAAAGGTATCTGTTTTCCTGAAAAAAGGAGAGCAGATACCTTTTTTTGTCGAGTAATTTAGTCATTACATGTTAAAACTTTCGGCTCTTTCTTTTCCTTTTTTGTAACTTTGGCCGGTTATAAATATGTATCTATGATGAAGAAGTTATTGATGTTGGCAGCCATGCTCGGCTGTTTGTGGAGTACTGTACCGGTACAGGCTCAGCAGGTGACTCCTGATGCTGCAGGATATATCGTCAAGGTGGGCGATACGGCCCCCGATTTCGAAATGACATTGACAGACGGTCAAAAGGTGAAACTTTCCGATTTGCGTGGAAAAGTAGTTATGTTACAGTTTACGGCGAGTTGGTGTGGCGTGTGCCGGAAGGAGATGCCTTTCATAGAGAAGGATATTTGGCAGAAGCACAAAGACAACACTGCGTTTGCACTTTACGGCATCGACCGTGATGAACCGTTGGAACGTGTCAAAGCCTTTGCCAAGCAAACTAAAGTGACTTATCCTTTGGGATTGGATCCGGGAGCCGATATATTTGCCAAATATGCGGAACGTGAAGCTGGTATTACTCGTAATGTCTTGATTGATAAGGACGGTAAGATTGTGTTGATGACTCGTCTTTATAACGAAGAGGAATTCGCTTCCTTGTGTAAGAAAATCGATGAACTGTTGGCCCGATGAGAACAAAATTGTGGACATTAGGCCTGTGCTGTCTGTTGTTGCTTTGTCCTTCATTGGATGCAAAGGATAAGAAGAAGCACTACGAACCGCTGTTCGGGAAGGCTCAGGCATCGTATTCAGTTACCTCCAGTTCGTTGAAAGGAGCTGTCTTTTACTTGGTGAGCGGTCATGGAGGACCCGACCCGGGCTGTATCGGTCATTATCAAGGAAAGGAACTTCATGAGGATGAATACGCGTATGACATTATTCTTCGTTTGGGCCGGGAACTGCTGAGGCGTGGGGCCAAAGTATATTTCATTATCCAGGACAAGAAGGACGGGATACGTGAGACTGCAATCCTGAATAACAGTAAGCGGGAAACATGTATGGGTAAACCGATTCCTTTGAATCAGGTGGCCCGTCTGCGGCAACGTTGTGAAGCTATCAACGGATTGTATCGGAAAGACAAGAGTAACTACAAGCGTGCCATCTTCATCCATATCGACAGTAGGAGTAGAGGTAAGCAGACCGATGTCTATTTTTATCATGCTCCCGGCAGTAAATATGGAAAGCGTTTGGCTACCCAGTTGCAGAAGACTTTCCGTGCCAAATATGACCGGCATCAGCCGAATAGAGGGTTTGACGGTACTGTGAGTGAACGTAATCTTTTTGTGCTTCGTACTGCTATTCCGTATTCAGTCTTCATGGAGTTAGGCAATATTCAGAACAAACAGGATCAGAAGCGCTTGGTCATTCCCAGTAACCGTCAGGCTTTAGCTAACTGGATTACTGATGCGATAGTGGCCGACTATAAAAAGTCAAAGTAATAACATCTTGTAAAGACGGGTGACAAGTCATTCGGTATGTCGGTACTGATTGAGCTTCATATAATAGAAAAGCCGTCTGATAGTGATTCATTTTTTGCTATCAGGCGGCTTTTATTCGATTGTATATATAGCCTTACTTGGAAACTGGCTTCAATACAGCTTTTATACGGCTGATGATCTCCGGATTCGGAACGTCTGCTTTGTTTATCAGGGTAAGGGCAAAATTATCGGCTAGAATTTCTTCCGGATGGATGACGTAAGAAGTGTTCTTTCCGACTTGGTCGTAGAAATCGGTAGCGTCGTCCAGGCTGTAGATGATTGTTTTTCCGTCTTGTTGCAGCGGTATCATCTCTTCATTCAGCGGAACCAAACCTATTTTCAGGTAATCGAAAAGACTACCGTTGCTGTAAGGTTTTTCCGTATAGATAATCATGGTGCATTTCTGGGCATTTCCACCGATGGTATAAGTTGCATAGCTGTCATAGCTACTAATGTCCGGATTGGAGATACGTTTCTCAAGCATTTCTGCCGGGAAATTGATTTCTCTGTCCAATACGGTAAATCCGATAGTTTGATACATGGCACTCTTGAAGTTACGGTCAGTCCGGGTCATCAGGTGAAACAGTTCATGGGCCATCAGCCGTGTCAGATCGTCTTCTGACAGTTCGTTAAGTGCCTTCTCACCAACAGCAATCCAGTTTTCACGGGTATAGGCGAGCGCACCTCCTTCTTCTGCCATTCCGGATTTCAGCAGGATGATTTCACCCGGTACGGGTAAGGTGTATTTCTGTTTCCGTATTTCTGTTTCGATGGCGGTCATGGCCTTTTTGATTTTTTCCTTATCGGCGTCGCTCCAGTTACGAGCTTCGTTCATACCGAGCGTCAGTAACTGTGATTTACGTCCTCCTTGCTTCTGTAGGCGTGCTTCTATATCGAATTGATTCAGTTGGCTGGTGTAAGAATCAATGTCTGTCACGAGCATTTGCGCTTCGGCCTGTGTAGCGAACCGATAGGTCAAGGCGCTTTTTTTCGATTGCGCTATAGCCATTACGCTAAGCATGCAGAATGAGACTGCTGTCAGTAAAAATTTCCATTTCATAATTCTGTGGTAATAGATTTAATATGTTTAGCTTGTATTGAATGGTTGTAAATATACAGTATTATTTCTGTATATACTAACTTTCTTCTTTAAAAGCGTTGGGTTAACCATGTTTTTTTGAAAAAATCCAAAAGAAAAGGTTCTTTTTCTCCAAGAATTTCTCTTGAAAAGATATAAAAGAACTCCTATAAACATCACTTCGGGTATGCAGAGTGAAGTTTATAGGAGTCTGTGGAAGAGATAACCGTAAACCGGTTATTCCTTATCTTTCAAAGCATCGAATATCAATGCTTCCAGTTCGTCTGCCAGTTCCGGATTATCCTGGATGCACTGTTTGGCTGCATCACGGCCTTGTCCCAGTTTGGTATCGTTGTAGCTGTACCATGAACCGCTTTTCTTGATAATTCCAAGCTCGGCGCCCAAGTCGATGATTTCACCACTGCGGGAGATACCTTCGCCGAACATGATATCGAATTCAGCTTTGCGGAAAGGAGGGGCCACTTTGTTCTTCACTACCTTTACGCGTACCTGGTTACCGATGATTTCTTCACCGTCTTTCAGTTGGGTAGCACGACGGATATCCAGACGTACAGAAGCGTAGAACTTCAAAGCGTTACCGCCGGTAGTAGTTTCCGGGTTACCGAACATGACACCAATCTTCTCACGCAACTGGTTGATGAAGATACAGGTTGTATTGGTCTTGCTGATAGCTGAAGTCAGTTTACGTAAGGCCTGTGACATCAGGCGGGCCTGCAAACCAACCTTGTTGTCTCCCATATCTCCTTCGATTTCCGCTTTCGGAGTCAGCGCTGCTACCGAGTCGATGACGATGATATCGATGGCAGAGGAACGGATAAGCTGTTCGGCGATTTCCAGTGCCTGCTCACCGTTGTCCGGCTGTGAAATCCACAGGTTGTCAATGTCTACTCCCAGTTTGGCTGCATAGAAACGGTCGAAAGCGTGTTCTGCATCGATGAAGGCAGCGATGCCTCCAGCCTTCTGGGCTTCGGCAATGGCATGTATTGCCAGTGTAGTCTTACCGGAAGATTCCGGACCGTAGATTTCGATGATACGTCCTTTCGGATAGCCGCCTACACCCAAAGCTGCATTCAGGGCAATGGAGCCTGTCGGAATCACTTCGACTTCCTGTACATGGTCGTCACCCATCTTCATGATGGAGCCTTTACCGAAGCTTTTTTCGATTTTATCCATGGCAGCCTGCAAGGCTTTCAGTTTTTCGGTATTATCGGGTCTGGGAGTCGATGTACCATCGATGCCCCCTTCAAATTCCAATTCGTCTTTTTTAGCCATAAGTCATTTGTTGTTTTACTGAAGAATCTGTTTGGCGTGGTCTTTCGTCTTCACTTCTTTGGGAGAAATGATACGTTCGATGACACCTTCTTCGTTGATGATAAATGTTGTACGGAAAGTTCCCATATATTTCCGTCCGTACATGCTTTTTTCGCCCCATACGCCGAATTCCTGAACCAGTTTCAGGTCTGTGTCTGCTATCAGGGTAAAGGGAAGTTCATTCTTCTCGATAAATTTCTGATGCGATTTGGCATCATTGATACTTACACCAATGACTTCGTATCCGGCAGCCCGGAGTTCGGCGTAATTGTCGCGCAAGTTGCATGCCTGTGCGGTACAGCCGGAAGTCATGTCTTTCGGGTAAAAATAAAGTACCACTTTCTTTCCCTTGTAATCACTCAGGCGGATTTCTTCGCCTTTCTCGTTCAGACCGAGGATTTCGGGGGCTTTGTCTCCTACATTCATATTTTATCGGTGATATAAAGTAAGAATGAAGAATATCAGGTTGAAGTATTCTTCATTCTTACAGAGGATTCTAATTTAATGATTGATAAACGGGACCTAAACAGTTTCTAGCTGAAATTACAGTTCTAGGTCGCCGTCGAATACTTCGTGCCAAGGCAGTCCGTACAGATTCAGCGCTTCCATGAATGGATCCGGATCGAATTCTTCCACGTTCCATACACCCGGACGTTTCCACAATCCTTTCAGGAACATCATGGCACCGATCATGGCCGGTACACCGGTGGTGTAGCTGACTCCCTGCATACCTGTTTCCTGGTAAGCGGCCTGATGCGAACAGTTGTTGTATACGTAGTAGGTACGTTCCTTACCGTCTTTAATACCACGGATACGGCAGCCGATAGAAGTTTCGCCTTCGTAGTTTTCGCCCAAATCCTGTGGATTCGGCAAAACAGCTTTCAGGAACTGCAACGGAACGATTTCCATGCCGTTATAGTTGATCGGTTCGATGCTGGCCATACCGATGTTCTGGATAACACGCAGGTGAGTCAGGTATTCCTGGCCGAAGGTCATCCAGAATCGTGCACGCTTGATAGTCGGGAAATTCTTCACCAGTGATTCCAGTTCTTCGTGGTAAAGCAGGTATGAATCACGCGGACCAATGTTCGGATATGTCAAGTCTTTGTGGAATTCCAGCGGTTTGGTTGTCACCCATTTGCCATCTTCCCAGTAGCGTCCGTTCTGTGTGATTTCACGGATGTTGATTTCCGGGTTGAAGTTGGTGGCAAATGCTTTGTGGTGATTTCCTGCGTTACAGTCAACGATGTCCAGGTAGTGCATTTCATCGAAATGATGTTTGGCAGCGTAAGCGGTATATACTCCACTTACTCCCGGGTCGAAACCGCAGCCCAGGATAGCTGTCAGACCGGCATCTTCGAAACGTTTCTTGTAGGCCCATTGCCAGCTGTATTCGAAGTGTGCTTCGTCTTTCGGCTCATAGTTGGCTGTATCCAGGTAGTTGACTCCGGCTTGCAGACATGCTTCCATGATAGTCAGGTCCTGATAAGGGAGCGCTACGTTGATGACGATTTCAGGTTTGAAACTGTTGAATAAAGCCACCAGTTCGTCTACATTGTCAGCATCTACCTTTGCCGTTTTGATGTTCGGGTTACCGATTGCTTTCACAATCGCGTCACATTTAGACTGGGTACGGCTCGCAATCATCACTTCTGTAAATACTTCCGGATGTTGGGCTACTTTGTGTGCAACCACGGTACCTACACCGCCTGCACCGATAATCAATACTTTACTCATTTATCTATTATCTATTTGCTTGTCATTTATAAGTCCGGTAAATGTTACCGTTCACTATGCAAAGATAGAAAAATTTTCCATACCTGATGCAGTATTCGGCAGATATGCGTATTTTTGTTTCAGAATAGAGAACCGGATGTGTAGAAAATGTTTCCGTGAACATTTTATCCGTTTTTCTGTTGTATATAAAGAAACCAAATAAAACATAACATGAGAAAAACATTTTTGGGAGTTGCAGCATTGGCTGCATGCATGATGATGAGTTGTAAATCAAGTAAGCAGGTTGCTACTGTGGACCTTTCGGGCGAATGGAACATTGTTGCTGTCGACGGTCAGGAGCTGACTGCTACTGAAAAGCCGTTTATCGGTTTGGATATGGCTAACAAGAGTCTGCATGGCAACGCCGGTTGCAACAGTCTGTTGGGTAACTTTGAATTGGATTCTATCCATCCGGGAACCATCCGTTTCACTCAGGTGGGCGCTACACGCATGATGTGTCCGGATATGGAAACAGAGACAAAAGTACTGGCAGCTTTGAACAAAGTAGCTGGTTACGATGAGACAGCCGAGGGGGTTGTGTTGACTGATGCCGAAGGCAATGCATTGCTGACACTGGAAAAGCGTGAGGCTCCGGCAGTGTCTGTCAATGATTTGAAAGGAGAATGGATTATCTCTCATGTAGAAGGTGAAGAAGTAGGAAAAACAGAAAACGTTCCGTTCATCTCTTTGAATGTGGATGAAAAGACCCTGCATGGTAATGCCGGCTGCAATATCATCAACGGTGGTTTCGAGCAGGATGCCGACCAGCCTTCATCATTGCGTTTTTCGCAGGTCATTTCTACGATGATGGCTTGTCCGAATATGGAAACTGAAGGTAAGATTCTTCAGGCCTTGAACAAGGTTCATTCTTTTGCGAAAGGACAGGCAGATGGCACCATGGTGTTGATGGATGAAAACGGTGCTGAAGTGATGATGTTGCAACAGAACGTTGGTGAGCCGTTGACAAAATAAGTCGATTTTAAATGCTGATATATCTGTCTGTAGGTGGATAATCCGCTTGCAGACCGTTTTTTTTGTCTTTTACGGAATTATTCCCGGAATGTGCCGGTTCATGAATGTCTTGGCATGAGGTAATAAAAACGAAACGGGACCGGTAAAGTCTGCATGGACGATACCAGTCCCGTTGATACGCTCTATTGATTTCTTTTATTTACTGATTTCCTTTACATTATATCCGGAGATGTTAAATATCGGATTGTTTCCACGGGTATCAACATCTTTCCAGCGTATAGTGATTACTTTCTTCTCTTTTGGCAGTAAGGCGAAATAATTGTCGGAATAGAGGATAGGCAGGAACTGGTCGCCGTCCTTATCTCCTGTGACGTTGACACGAATCATCAAGGCCGGAACAGAAGCCGGATTTTCAAGGGTTACAGTCGCTGTCCAGTCGCCTTTTTCGTTCCGGCTGGCTTCCGATTGACAATTCAAGCTAACTTGAGGAAGCTGCTTCAGTGCCTGATAGTTGTTCTCTTCCAGACTACGGTGATAGAAATTGTCGGAAACAACGTTTCCGTTCTCTGTCAGCCATAGTTTCAGAAAGTGGACTTGAGACAGGTTTTCCGGAAATTCCAGTCGGATACATTTCTCGGTCGTATCTTCGCGGCTGTTTACGGTTGCTGTCTTTTCCCAGGCTACACTGCCATCCATGTTCAGTATCTGTACTTTGGCTGTCAGGTTGTTCCGTGTTCCGGCACTGTAGTTTACTACTTCCACTTCGTCGGTGGCCGGATTCCACTGGATATGTAGCGGTTCGGATGCCTTTTTGATGGCGAAGTAGGCGGCTGTCGGTTCCAGGTAATAATCGTAGGTCTGCCATACCATGGAAGGCCAACAGGAATGACTCATCCACATGAGGAGCCCCATGCGGTTCTTGCTTCTGGATTCGAACAGGCTGCGGTGTCCGTCGTAGTTCACCCATTGTGCCAGTTCGGCAAACTCTTTTGCATTCTGTGGTTCTCCATATCCTTTGGCAATGATTTCGTTGAAGGAAGTTGCCCCCTGTGCGCCTTCCAGGGTATAGTCGTGCATGCCCCATTCGTGTGATTGTGGCCACATTCCTTCGGGCGAGTAGGTCCGTTTGAATCCTTCGTACGTGAGTACATTCGGCATACCGCGTTCGCTGTGGAACTTGTCGTTTCCGGTTTCCAGGGTGAAATAAGTCTTGGCAGGAAGCATGCGGTAAGGCCCGTGTCCGCTTACGACTTCATCGGCCGAGCTGGGGATATAGTGCATACCCGGATGTCCGTCGCGGACTATCCGGCGCAGAGCCTTATCGATGATTTCCGGTGGGAAACCTTCGTTACGTCCACAGTAGAGACCGATGGATGCATGGCTACGGATACGGCGTACATAATCTTCTGCATTGGCGATGAACATATCCGGATAATAAGGGTCGGGTCCGTCTGCCGGGTTTGCCAGCCAGAAGTCTTGCCAAACCATGATACCATGGCGGTCGCACGCTTCGTAGAGTTCTTCATCACCAATCATACCTACCCAGTTGCGCATGATGTTGAAATTCATGTCGGCGTGGTAGGCAATGGCGGCGTCATATTCACGAGCCCGGTAGTTCAGGTTCGATTCGCTGAATCCCCAGTTTCCTCCCCGTCCGATGAAACGTCTGCCGTTGATATACATGTTCAGTATCTGATGGTCCTCGTTGTAGGTCATCTGTCGGATACCGGCTTTGTAATTCACTTGGTCTGATACTTTATCTCCTGTCTTGAAGGTAAAGCTGGCATCATAGAGGTAAGGGTCTCCATAGCCTTTCGGCCACCACAGGTGTGGGTGACGCATGGTCAGTTGCGGGTAGTCGGAAGCCTTGAAGACAATCTCCTGTTCCTCTCCGGCTTTCAGTGAGACTTCCCGTTCGAAACGGATGTCGCCGATGCTTCCTTCCAAAACACCTTTGATGTCTTTGCTGTCGTGGTTCTTGACAAAGGCTCTGGCTGTGAGTTGTACAGAAGTCGTATCGGGTAAGGGAAGTACGCTTTCTATCAGCGGGTCACTTACGGTTACAGCTCCGGTAGTGACCAGTTTCACGTCGTTCCAGATACCGATGTTTCTGCCTCGTACGGTTGAAATCCAGTCCCAACCGATGGTAGCATGGAAGGTAGGGTTGTCAGCACCCAGGATACCGCCATTGAAATCGGTGCTTTGTTTGTTCTTTTCCTTGATGGCTCCGATGTGGCTGTTCCTGATGATTTCTACAGCAAGTACATTCGTGCCTGGTTTCAAGAGCGAAGTTACATCTAGGTTTCCGCGGATAAAGGCTCCTTCGATATCGCCGGCCTTTTTCCCGTTCAGGTATACGTGAGCCTTCCAGTTGATGCCGTCGAAGTTCAGAAATACTTTCTCGTTCTTGAAGTTGTCGGGTACTGTAAATTCGTTCCGGTACCAGAAATTGGAATTGAAGAACGATTCGGAGATGTTCAGCTGGTTGTCGGCATAATTCGGGTCGGGGATGGCACCGATGTTCTTATAGCTGTTCAATACGGTACCGGGTACTGTAGCGGTAATCCATCCTTCCGGTTGGAAGTCGGCAGTGGCAATTTCTTCGCCGGAATGCTTCACTTCCGAAGCCCGTTGCAGTTTCCAGTTGCCTCCTGAGAGTGTGAGGCTGTTTCCATCCGGGGCAGGTTGGGTTGCCGGGGTAGGAGTCAGTCCGCCTTTACCCATGACTTCGATTTCGCTGAGCAGGTAGGAGCCTTTCTTTTCCGGTTGTTCCATCAGTACACGTACATAGCGCGCTTTCCCTTTCACGGCTATTTCATCCGTTGTGTTTCCCCCTTCGGGTAGAGATGCGATGTCTTTCCAGTTCTTGGCATCGTCCGAAGTCTGAATTTTTCCTTGTCTGGCCTTGTTTATCCAGTGCAGAATGACTTTATCGAAAGTGGATACGCTTCCTAAGTCCACGTAAATCCATTCTTCCTGACCGGTGGCGCTCATCCAGGTGCTGTTGAAGAATTGCGACGGTTTCAGTTCGACCGGTTCGTTCTGGAGGTAGAAATTCAGGTCTGTCAGGTTCCAATAGGCCGCTCCCGGCATCTTCAACGCTATTTTATAATGGTTGTAGTCGCCAGACTGGGTAAGGGTGATATCTTCGTCGAGCAGCCGTACCGGAAGGTCTCCTTTTTCGCTCTGTTTGTTCGGGTCGGAGTGCATGGTGAAACGGGAGGCTTTCCCTGGGAGTCCGTTTCCGGTGATTTTCCCCAATTCCTGCCAGTCGGTTCCGTTATCAGAACCCAGGCATATCAGTTCGTAACCTTTTCCGGCTTTGTCTGCCTGGTAGGTGACGGAACCTCGCAGATGAACTTTATCGGCTTTCTTGCTGTAATTCTGTAGTGTAAACTGGAAGTAGGTATCTTCGCCTACGGCTGTATTACGTGAGTAAGGACCTTCGTCAATCATCCACTCCCGCTCTCTGCGTGGTTTTTCGCCATCGGGAGTAGATAGAATCAGGTATTGGGGAGGTTGGGTGCTGATGATACCGTCGGTGACAAGCTGTGCGGTCAGGTTGTAATCATAGCTGGAAGACTGATAAGCGGCACGTAGCAGGGCGATATTCCGGTAGGTGCTGTTCGGTTGTAACTCGGGCGAGAAGTCTTCCTGGGGACTTCCCGGATATTGTCCGATGCCTCGTGTGTAATAGTCTGAACGTACTGTGTGCTGAGTCGTCTGTTCAGAACAGCCGAAAGGTAGCAGAATCATGGTGGCGGCTACTCCTTTCAGTAAAATAGGTGGGAAATGCTTCAGATTCATAATGTGTATGGGTTGACTGTTTGTTTTGTCATTGTTTATCCGATAAGGCGTAAGGATAAGTTGGAGCCTATTTGTGTTGGCTGAACAACGCACCGTGCGTCAGTTGCTTTTCGTTGTCTGTACCACTGGAGCAGCAGACAGATAGTAGTAAGAATCGGTCTCATAGAATTTCAATTTCGGTTAATTAAAACATAACAAAGTAAGAAAGAATTGTGGATTTCTCCAAATAGGGAAGTGAGGATTTCTGGTCTGATTGTAATCAGAAAGGCGGGAGAGAAAAACGAACGGACGTTTGAATCAAAACGAACGGACGTTTGAATGAAGATGTCCGTTCGTTTGAGTTGAAACGCCTAGACGTTTTGAAGAATTTTCTTTCTGTTCCGTTCGTCTGTAGGCATTGTGTGGAATTTTTCCTGTTAACTGTCTGATTTATGGTTTGATTTTCCTCTTTTGTGATTCCTTTGTTGCCCGCTGGTTTGTATTCCCGATTGGGGCTGTAGCGGATTGTTTCGGGCTGGATGAAAAATTGTCTGTAATTTTTTCTCCGAACTCTTTGCAGATAAAAAACTCTTTCTTACATTTGTGTTTAACAACGGTGTTAATAAAAAGAGTAGGCTATGAAGAAAGAAGATAATACCGAACAGCTGATATTGAAAGCAGCTGAAGAAGAGTTTCTTGAAAAGGGATTTGTATTGGCCAAGACGACCGAAATAGCCAGGAGGGCAGGGGTGACGCATGCCATGCTACATTATTATTACCGAACCAAAGAAAATCTTTTCGAACAGGTGTTCCGGCAGAAAGTACAGTTGGTGGCAAAATCGCTCGATACTGCTTTCGATGAGCAATTGCCCTTCGCCCAGCAACTGGAAACGCTGATCCAGGTTCATTTTGAGTTTATCCAGGCTAATCCACGTTTGCCGTTTTTTATCTTGAATGAAATTTATCTGGACGAGAAGCGCCGGAAAATCTGCATTCCAATTCTCTTACCGGTCTTACGGCGTGTATTGGCGAATCTGACCAAGGCGCTGGATGCAGCGGCGGAGCGTGGAGAAATCCGGCAGGTAAACCCTTCCAATCTGTTGATGTCCATTTTTTCCCTGAATGTCATGGCTGGAATCGGACAACCGGTCATGCAGGCGATTTTAGGCTTGAATTGTGAGGAAATGGTGCAGTTCATGGCCCACAGAAAAGAGGAAATTTTTGAAACGATATGGAGTAGACTAAGAATTGTAAAATCATGAGAATCGGACGAATCATCGGATGCTTGCTGGGAATGTTCTTGCCGGTGGTAGGGATGGCTCAGCTCACGTTGCAGGAATGCCGGGAGTATGCCCGGCAGAATTATCCGGCCGTCAAGCAGTTGGATTTGCTGAAACGGACCGAGGAATTTACGTTGCAGAACATCAGAAAGGGGTATCTGCCACAGCTTGCAGTATCTGGAAAGGTTTCTTATCAGTCGGACGTCACAAAGTTGCCGTTTGATATTCCGGGGATTGAAACCGGTATGGAGAAAGACCAGTATCAGATTTCGGCGGAAGTGAACCAGTTGATTTGGGACGGTGGAGTTATCCGGAACCGGAAGGAGGCTACGCAGGCGGAGCACGCTGTCAAGCAACAGGAAGTGGAAGTCGGTCTTTATACGTTGAACGACAGGGTGGATGAACTGTTTTTCGGAGTGCTGCTCTGCGATGCCAAGTTGGAACAGAATGATTTGCTGAAGAAGCAGTTGGAACTGAACCATGCACAGGTACAGGCATGTATGAATGCCGGTACGGCCAATCAGGCGGACCTGGATGCGGTGAAGGTAGAACAGTTGGAAGCCGAACAGAACGAGGAGGAACTGAAGGCTTTCCGCAAATCGTATGCCGGAGTCTTAGGTTGGCTTATCGGTAGGCCGGAAACGGTCGGTGAGGTCTTTGTCCGTCCGGAAATACCTGCCGTTGGAAGTGGAGTGAACCGCCGTCCGGAGTTGAAGCTGTACGACCTGCAACGGACCAGTCTGGATGTACAGCGTAAGGGCTTGATGGCTCAGAATTACCCGAAGCTGGGACTGTTTGTGCAGGGGGCTTACGGCGATCCGGGGCTGAATATCCTGAAAGGAGGCTTTTCTCCCTATTATGTAGCCGGAGTGAAGCTGACCTGGAATATCGGTGGATTCTATACATTGAAGAACGACCGGAAACTGATTGAACTGAACCGTCACAACGTCGATATACAGCAGGAAATCTTTTTCCTGAACAGCCGGATGGAAACGGAACAGTCCAACAGGCAGGTGGATAAGTTGAGGGGGTTGATGAAGAGTGACGAGGAGCGGATTCGCTTGCGTGAGAATATCCGCCGGTCGGCCGAAGTGAAGATGACGAACGGTACGCTGACGGTTACGGAAATGCTTCGGGAAGTGCTGTCGGAAAACCAGGCACGGCAGGAGAAGGTGCTGCATGAGATAGAATTGTTACAGACGCTTTATGATTTGCAATATATAACCAACGAATGACATGAAAAAGGTGCTAGAAATCGTGATGGGTGTGGCCTGCATGGGGTTGGCATCCTGTGGAGGAGGCGATCTGGAATTTGACGCTTCCGGAATTTTTGAATCGACGGAGGTGGTGGTTTCTGCCGAGGCTACAGGAAAGATACTTTCACTGGAGGTGGAAGAAGGAGACTTGCTTTCTGCCGGTCAGCGGGTAGGGACGATTGATTCAGTCCAGCTTTATCTGAAGAAACTGCAGTTGGAGGCTAGTCTGCGCTCCATCGGTTCACGGAAGGCGGATATTGCCAAGCAGGTGGCGGCTACCCAGGAACAGATAGCCAAGACCGAAAAGGAACGGAAACGTTTCATGAGCCTGTTGGAGCAGCAGGCCGGTACACAGAAGCAGGTGGACGACCTGGAGTCTCAGCTTGAAGTCTTGAAGAAGCAGCTGGCTGCGCAATTGTCTACGCTGACCAAGGGCAATCAAGGGGTTTCCGATGAAAGTGACGCGATGGCTGTACAGGTGATGCAGGTAGACGACCAACTGAGCAAATGCCGGATCGTGTCTCCGCTGAGTGGGACGGTACTGGCTAAATACGCGGAAGAAGGAGAAGTGACGGCTGTCGGGAAACCGTTGTTCAAGGTGGCGGATATGGAGCATGTCTATCTGCGTGCCTATGTGGGTGCCGACCAGCTGACTCAGGTGAAGTTGGGACAGGAAGTGAAGGTTTACGCCGATTACGGAAAGGATGAACGGAAGGAATATCCCGGCCGTATCACGTGGATTGCTTCGCAGGCCGAGTTTACTCCCAAGACCATCCAGACTCGTGATGAACGTGCCAATCTGGTGTACGCTGTGAAGATTGCGGTGCAGAACGATGGGGCGTTGAAGTTGGGTATGTATGGAGAAGTGAAGTTGTTGGAGCCATGAAACCGCTGGTAACGATACACGATGTTTCCAAAAGTTACGGGAAGGTGCAGGCTCTGCAGCATGTCAGCCTGGAAGTCATGCCTGGTGAAATTTTTGGTATCATAGGTCCCGACGGGTCTGGCAAGACTTCGCTGTTCCGGATGTTGACTACTTTGCTGTATCCCGATGAAGGGGCAATTACAGTAAACGGATTCGATACGGTGAAGGATTACAAGGCTATCCGCCGCTGTGTGGGCTATATGCCGGGGCGATTCTCCCTTTATCCCGATTTGTCGGTGGAAGAGAATCTGGAGTTTTTTGCCACTCTTTTCGGAACAACAGTTCAAGAGAACTATCGGCTGATAGAAGCTATCTACAAGCAGATAGAGCCTTTCAAGAAACGGAAAGCCGGAAAACTTTCGGGGGGAATGAAGCAGAAGCTGGCTCTGAGTTGTGCGTTGATTCATAAGCCGGTCGTTCTGTTTCTGGATGAGCCGACTACGGGTGTAGACCCCGTATCGCGGAAGGAATTCTGGGAAATGCTCCGCCGTTTGAAGCAGGAGGGAATCACCATGCTGGTATCTACTCCTTATCTGGATGAAATCAAGTCGTGCGACCGTATGGCTTTTCTTTACCAGGGTGAATTGAAGGGAATTGATACTCCTGCCGTTATGTTGGAACGTTTTGCCGATATTCTTTGTCCGCCGGGATTACAGCGGGAAGAGGCCGTTTTGCAGCAGGAATATGCCATCGAAGTGAAAGACCTGGTGAAGCGTTTCGGCGACTTTACGGCTGTGGACCATATTTCATTCAGTGTCAGGAAGGGGGAAATTTTCGGTTTCCTGGGAGCGAACGGGGCAGGAAAGACTACTGCCATGCGTATGCTTTGCGGACTTTCGTACCCGACGGAGGGAACTGGTACTGTAGCCGGTTTCGATATCAATACCCAGCAGGAAGAGATTAAGAAACACATCGGTTATATGAGTCAGAAGTTTTCCTTGTATGATGATTTGAAGGTGTGGGAGAATATCCGTCTTTTTGCCGGGATTTACGGATTGGATGAGACTGTCATCAGAGAGCGTACGGAAGAGGTGCTGAAAGAACTGGGACTGGAGAAGGAACGGGATACCTTGGTCCGGTCTTTGCCTTTAGGCTGGAAGCAGCGTCTGGCATTTTCGGTGGCAACGTTTCATCGTCCGGAAATCGTTTTTCTGGATGAACCGACAGGAGGTGTCGATCCGAAGACCCGCCGTCAGTTTTGGGAGCTTATTTATCGGGCGGCAGACCGAGGCATTACAGTGTTTGTGACGACACATTATATGGATGAGGCCGAGTTCTGTGGACGGGTTTCCATTATGGTAGACGGATGTATCCGGGTATTGGGGACACCGGAAGAACTGAAGCGTACATTCGGTGAGAAAGATATGGATGGTGTTTTTCATCGGTTGGCCCGAGAGGCTACCCGTAAATCTGATTAAGATGAAACAGTTTTGGGCTTTTGTTAAAATAGAGTTTTATCACATATTCCGGGATAAGCGCACGATGCTTATCTTGTTGGGAATGCCTGTGATTCAGATCGTACTGTTTGGTTTCGCTATCTCTACGGAGCTGAAAAACAGTCGGGTAGGTGTACTGGATCCGGTATCCGACCGGACGACACGTCGTATCGTGGAACGGTTGGACGAGAACCGGTATTTCGATGTGGTGTGTTATCTGCATGATCCTCAGGAAATAGAGGATGCTTTCCGGCAGGGAAAAGTGGATGTAGTCGTTCAGTTTTCTCCGGATTTCGAGAATAACCTGTATCATACCGGGAATGCCGGATTGCAACTGGTAGTGGACGCTACCGACCCGAATACTGCCACAATGGCGGCCAATTATGCACAAGGGGTAATGGCTACGGCTTTACAGGAGGAAGGGCAGGCGCAGGTGGCCATCCAGACACATCTGTTGTTTAATCCGCAGATGAAGAGTGCCTATAACTTTGTACCGGGTGTGATGGGTTTGATCTTGATGTTGATTTGTGCCATGATGACTGCCGTATCCATTGTCCGGGAGAAGGAGACCGGAACGATGGAGGTACTGCTGGTTTCTCCCATCCGTTCGGTGTTCATCATCTTGGCGAAGGCCGTTCCATACCTGGTGCTGTCTGGAATCAACCTGACTACGATTCTTCTGCTTTCTGTGTATGTGTTGCATGTACCGGTGGCGGGAAGTCTTTTGCTTTTGGCATTCTTGAGTTTCCTCTTGATTGCGGTAGCCTTGGCTTTAGGGCTTTTTGTCTCTTGTCTGGTTGACAATCAGGTAGCTGCCATGTTGATTTCGGGTATGGTGCTGATGATGCCGGTCATGTTGCTTTCCGGCATGATTTTCCCGACGGAGAGTATGCCTGTAGTTCTGCTGTGGCTGTCGGATATCATCCCGGCCAAGTGGTATATTCTGGCTGTCAAGAAGGTGATGATTGAAGGGCTTGGTCTGGTTGCTGTATGGAAAGAAATCATTATTCTGTCTGTGATGGCTGTAGCTTTGATTGTGTTGAGTCTGGTAAAGTTTAAGGATCGTTTGGAATAAGGAGTGGAGTTATGGTACTGAAATATCTCATTGAAAAAGAATTCAAGCAGATGAGGCGGAATGCAATTATTCCTCGTCTGATTCTGGTTTTCCCTTGCATCATGATGTTGCTTATGCCTTGGGCGGCCAATCTGGAGATAAAATACAACAATGTCTGTGTGGTGGATCATGACCGGTCTATGACTTCCCGTCGGTTGATTGAAAAGGTGGCTTCTACCGATTATTTCAATCTGGTAGGAAGTGTTTCCAACTATGATCAGGCTCTGGAGGAGATAGAAAATGGCACCGCCGATGTGATTCTGGAAATTCCTGTGGATCTGGAAAAGAATCTGACTACCGGGATGCCGGTACAATTGCAGGTTTCTGCCAACTCAATCAATGGAACCAAAGGAGGAATCGGTACATCTTATCTTTCTTCTGTCATTCAGTCGTTTGTCAGCGAACTTCATCCTGTAGAATCCCCTGTGAAGCTGTCATCGCTTTATCTGTATAATCCACACTTGGATTATAAGAGATTCATGGTTCCGGCTCTGATGGTGATGTTGTTGACTATGTTGAGCGGTTTTTTACCCTCGTTGAATATTGTCAGTGAGAAGGAAGTAGGTACTATCGAGCAATTGAATGTAACTCCATTAAGTAAGTTTGCCTTTATCCTGGCCAAGCTGATACCTTATTGGGTGGTAGGTTTGATAGTTATCAGTCTTTGTTTCATCTTGGCTGTTCTTTTTTATGGTATTGTACCGGTGGGTAATCTGGGCGTGATTTATCTGTTTGCCTGTATCTATGTGGTAGTCGTTTCTGGTTTCGGACTGATTGTCTCCAATTATTCTTCGACCATGCAGCAGGCTATGTTTGTGGAGTTTTTCTTTATTATCGTATTTCTGTTGCTGAGCGGGCTCTTTACCCCTGTGCGCAGTATGCCGGAATGGGCACAATGGATTTCTCGCTTTAATCCGTTGACGTATTTCGTGGAAGTGATGCGCATGGTTTACCTTAAAGGAAGCGGTTTGGCCGATTTGTGGCAGCAATTGCTGAAATTACTTGGCTTTATGGTAGTGTTTGGAGCTTTGGCGGTGTGGAGTTATCGGAAAACGAATGGATAGCCGTTGATGCGCACACCTTGTTTTTTTAATCTCGGATTTATAAGAGTAACCGTTAATAAACAAAAAAATACGCTGTCTGCATGCAGCAAATAGCGTATTTTTTTGTTTAAGCAGCAGTTGATATAAATGACTGTTGAATATGACTACTTCTCTTTTTTCTTCTGACAATCTCATTTTGATAATGGCTGTTGTAAGCACAGTTTATGCACTTGTCTGTTTGATAAGAGAATATTGAAAAAAGATTTCTGATTTAAATTTTGCTAGGGAGTTGAAATAGAAAAGTAGCCCGTGGGGGAATCGAACCCCCCTTTCAAGAATGAAAATCTTGCGTCCTAACCGATAGACGAACGGGCCATCCTTTGTTTGATTCGACGTATCGAATCTTGTTTTTAGGTAGCCCGTGGGGGAATCGAACCCCCCTTTCAAGAATGAAAATCTTGCGTCCTAACCGATAGACGAACGGGCCATCCTTTGTTTGTGTTGAGGTGTTTCTCAATCACGGGTGCAAAGGTACGCATTATTTTTGAATCTGCAAGTGTTTCGCGAAAAAAATCGCAGAAAAATGTCGAAAAAGTGTGTTTTTAGGCATTTTCTGGCTTGTGAAGAGGAAAATTACCTCATTTCCCCTCGTCATGAAGAGGAATTTCTTCTTGGCTTGTTTCGTGCAGCCTGTCTTCCCAAAGGTACTTTTGGGTTTCCTTTACTGCTACGCCAGACAAGAGCAACAGAGAAATCAGATTCGGAATAGCCATAAGCGCATTTACGCTGTCTGCAATGTTCCATACAACCTGCAGGTTCATGATAGAGCCCAAATAAACGCAAATGATCCAAACGATGCGGTAGGGCTTTACCCATTTCCTCCCTCCCAGGTATTCGATGGCTTTTCCCGAATAATAAGTCCAACCTAAAATGGTGGAAAAAGCAAAAGTGAGAATGCCTACAGCCAGAATCGTGGTACCTATATAAGGAATCTTTCCGAATGCAGCTTTGGTAAGGGCTCCCCCTTGTGTGTAGTCAATGTCTGGAAATGCCAGTACACTGCTGACAAGTACCAGCCCGGTTAATGCACAGATGACAACCGTATCCCAGAAGGTACCGGTAGAAGAAACCAAGGCCTGTCTCACCGGATTGCGGGTTTGAGCGGCTGCGGCCACAATCGGAGCGGAACCGAGTCCGGATTCATTGGAGAACAGTCCGCGGGCAATGCCGTAACGGGCTGCCATCATGACTGTAGTTCCCAGAAAACCGCCTCCGGCAGCGTGAGGGGTAAAGGCAGAACTGATGATTAATTGGAGAGATTCTCCTAGAAACGCGCGGTTCACGAAAAGGATATAGATACAGCCGGCAATGTAGAACAAAGCCATGAGTGGTACTAAAGCCATGCAGACACGGGCAATGCCTTTTACTCCAAAGAAAATGACCAGGGCTGTCAGTACAGCAATGACAATCCCGGTTACGTGGACATTGATTCCATAGGTTTCATTCATCAACAGCGAAATGGAATTGGCTTGTACGGTGTTTCCGATTCCGAAGGCCGCCAATGCCGTAAAGATGCAGAATAGGCCGCCCAGCCATTTCTGTTTAAGGCCTCGTTCCAAGGCATACATCGGTCCACCTAACATTTCCCCGGTCGAAGTCTTGATGCGGTATTTGATGGCCAACAGACCTTCGGCATATTTGGTGGCGATACCGAATACACCGGTCAGCCAACACCAGAAGACTGCACCGGGGCCTCCGAAAGCTACGGCAGTAGCTACTCCGATGATGTTCCCCGTGCCGATGGTGGCCGCCAAAGAGGTGGTTAGTGCTCCGAATTGGCTGACATCTCCTTCAGAATCGTTGTCTTTTTGGATGGAAAGCCGGATGGCTGTAAAAATCTTACGTTGAGGAAAACGCAGGCGGATGGTCAGAAACAGGTGCGTTCCCAGCAGGAGAATAATCATCGGCCATCTCCATAAAAAATCACTGATGCTAGCGGTAATGTGTTCCAGTTGTTCCATGAGTAGTTCGTTGGTTTGTTGTATTTGTTGAGTAGGTTCTGGAAAATGACGAAGGCTGCCTCCCGAGAAATCATCTTCACAGAAGCAGCCTTCTCTATATTTAAAGACAGAGTTTCAGTGATAAATCAGTCCATCTTTACCTGTGGAACATCTTCCAGATTATGATTGATTTCTTCGTCACTTAACGTGTAGTTGTTGAGGTTTCCTGACAGGTACTGGTCGTAGGCTGTCATGTCAATCAAACCGTGACCTGACAAGTTAAACAGGATAACTTTCTCTTCACCGGTCTCAATGCATTTCTTAGCTTCGCGGATGGTGGCAGCGATGGCGTGACAGGATTCCGGAGCCGGGATGATACCTTCCGATTTGGCGAATAAGATACCTGCCTCGAATGTTTCCAGTTGTGGAATATCCACGGCTTCCATCAGTTTGTCTTTCAACAGCTGTGAAACGATAACGCCGGCACCGTGATAGCGCAGACCACCGGCATGGATATTGGCCGGTCGGAAGTTATGTCCCAAAGTAAACATCGGTAGCAACGGAGTATATCCGGCTTCGTCACCGAAGTCGTATTCGAATTTACCGCGGGTCAGCTTCGGGCAGGAAGCCGGTTCGGCCGCGATGTATCGTGTCTGTTTTCCTTCCAGGATGGTATGTCTCATGAACGGGAAACTGATGCCTCCGAAGTTGGAACCACCTCCGAAGCAACCGATAATCATGTCCGGGTATTCGCCAGCCATTTCCATCTGTTTTTCGGCTTCCAGACCGATGATGGTCTGATGCAAGGTAACGTGACTCAATACAGAGCCCAAGGTGTATTTACAGTTCGGGGTGGTACGTGCCAATTCGATGGCTTCCGAGATGGCTGTACCCAAAGAACCCTGGTGGTTCGGGTATTTGGTCAGAATGTCTTTTCCGGCACGGGTAGACATGGATGGTGATGCAGTAACCTGCGCACCGAATGTCTGCATGATACTGCGGCGGTAAGGTTTCTGTTCATAACTGATTTTTACCTGATAGACGGCAGCTTCCAGGCCAAATACCTTGGCGGCATACGACAAGGCTGCTCCCCATTGTCCGGCGCCGGTTTCGGTGGTGATATTCGTTACTCCTTCCTGTTTACAGTAATAGGCCTGTGCCAAGGCTGAGTTCAACTTATGTGAGCCGATAGGGCTGACACTTTCGTTCTTGAAATAGATGTGTGCCGGAGTTCCCAAGGCTTTTTCCAGTCCATAAGCGCGGACCAGTGGGGTGCTTCGGTAATATTTGTACATTTCGCGGACCGCTTCCGGTATTTCTATCCATGTATGGGTCTGGTCCAGTTCCTGATGACAGAGTTCCTTGGCAAAAATAGGATATAAGTCTTCGGGCTTCAGCGGCTGACGTGTAGCCGGGTTCAGCGGCGGAAGCGGTTTGTTTTTCATATCAGCCTGGATATTGTACCAGTATTTTGGAATCTCATCCTCGGAAAGGATGAATCTTTTCTGTTTATTGCTCATATCTGCTTACAAATTTAAGATTTTTGCCAAAAGTAACTATTTAAATGATACCTGCCAACAATTTTTCGTAAATTTTGTTTAGTATTATGTGGAAGTTGGTATGGGGAATGCCGTTTCCATTCAGAAAGTTTAATTCAAGAAATCAATATAGCGAATGATTTTTTAATAAATTTGAGTGTTTTTTTAATGTAAGGATCTTATGGACTATTGGGACAGATTGTTTCTTTATCGTCAGAAACATTTTTTGCCGAGAGTGCACCAGCTGGTGACCTGGATGATGGGAATTACTTATTTATGTGCATTCGCATTTATCTTGGCTATCGTGTATGAATATGGATTTATGATTTCGCCGGAAGAACGGTCGGGAGTAGAAGTCATTTACCGCGCCGTTTGGGTGGTCATGCTGATATGCACGACGGTACAGATTATTTTCCGGGAGGACGGTACTTCGTATAAATTTACTGTCTGGACGTGGATATTGGATATTCTGTTATATTTGACATTGGTGCCGGTCATTTTTCACCGGCCGGAACATGGGGGAGGTGTGGAATGGGTTTGGACGGTTCTGCACAGTGCTTATTATCGGAATGGTATCTTGTTGCTGTTGTCGTTGTCGCAATTATCCAGTAGTCTGGTCCGTTTGTTGGGGCGCCGAACCAACCCGTCATTGATTCTGGCTTCCAGTTTCTTTATCTTTATTCTGATCGGAGCCGGTTTGCTGATGTTGCCTCGGGCCACTTATCACGGCATTTCCTGGATTGACGCTTTATTTACCGCTACAAGCGCTACGTGTGTGACGGGCTTGGTTACGGTAGATGTACCCAGTACCTTTACGTTGGAAGGTCAGATTATCATCATTCTGTTGATTCAGATTGGTGGGTTGGGGGTAATGACATTAACTAGTTTCTTTGCCATGTTCTTTATGGGGAACACTTCTCTCTATAACCAGTTGGTGGTAGGGGATATGATCAGTTCGAATTCCTTGAATTCATTGCTTTCTACCTTATTGTACATTTTAGGTTTTACATTGGCCATCGAGGGAGTGGGGATGTTGCTGATTTGGTGGAATATCCACGGTACATTGGGAATGTCTTTGCATCAGGAACTGTATTTTTCGGCGTTCCACTCCATCTCGGCGTTCTGTAATGCCGGTTTCTCTACACTTCCCGGAGGAATGGGGAATCCGATGGTGATGCAGAACCATAACCTGTTGTATATCATTCTAGGATTGCTGATTGCTTTGGGAGGTATCGGTTTCCCTATTCTGGTGAACTTTTATGAGACTTTGTCTTACCATATCGGTTATCTGCGGTGGAAGATTTTGCGTCCTTCACGCCATTTCGCCAAGAAAGTACATCTGTATAACTTGAACACCAAAATCGTACTTATCATGACTGTCCTGTTGTTGTTGGTGGGAACGGTGGTGATTGTCATTTTCGAATGGAACCATGCTTTTGCCGGAATGCCCGTCATAGATAAATGGGTGCATGCCTTCTTCAATTCTTCCTGTCCGCGTACCGCCGGTTTTGCCAGTGTGGGGTTGACGACACTTTCCAAGCAGACTTTGTTGCTGATGTTGGTACTGATGATGATCGGTGGTGGTACACAGTCTACTGCCGGTGGTTTGAAGATCAATGTCTTTGCGGTGATACTGATTAATTTGTGGGCTGTTATACGTGGGTCGGAACATACGGTGATACTGAAACGTGAATTGTCTGTGGATTCTATCCGTCGCTCGCATGCAGCCCTCATTTCTTATCTGGTTATCGTATTCATCGGTATTTTTGCCATGAGTATCTGCGAACCTCAGGCTTCGGTCATGGCTATTGCCTTTGAATGTTTCTCAGCGTTGAGTACAGTAGGCTCCAGCTTGGACTTGAGTCCGACGTTGAGTAATACCGGAAAATTCATTGATATCCTGTTGATGTTCATCGGTCGTGTAGGTACCTTTACCTTGATTGCCGGACTGGTGAAGCAGGAAAAGAAACGGAACTATAAATATCCAAGTGACAACATTATTATCAACTGATTATGAAATATCTGATTATTGGTTTAGGAAATTACGGCGGTGTACTTGCCGAAGAACTTACTGCGTTGGGACATGAAGTAGTGGGAGTGGACCAGAACGAACTGCATGTAGACCGTCTGAAGGATAAGATGGCAGTCTCTTTTGTGATTGACGCGACAGATGAGATGGCGTTGCAAGTCCTTCCGTTGAAAACGGTCGATGTGGTGATTGTAGCTATCGGTGAGAATTTTGGGGCTTCCATACGGGTGGTTTCCCTGCTCCGTAAATATCAGGTGAAACATATTTATGCCCGTGCCGTGGACGATGTTCACAAGACTGTATTGGAAGCTTTCTCATTGGACCGTATCTTGACTCCTGAAAAAGACGCGGCCCGTATGCTGGTGCAGTTGCTGGAACTGAATTCTGAAGTGGAACCTTTCCAGATTGATGAGGAGCATTTTGTCTTCAAGTTCAATCTGCCGGCGAAACTGGTGGGCTATCATATCAACGAACTGAATCTGGAACAGGAATTCGACTTGAAGATTATCGCATTGATTCGTGGCAATCAGGTGCAGAACTGTTTGGGTGTATCGGTTCTGGAACGTGGGGTAGCCAATGAGTTCCCGGAAGATTATGAACTGACGGAAGCAGATGGACTGGTATGTTATGGATTGTATACCAAGTTCATCCAGTTCTGGAAGTCTATCCGGTAACAGGCAGTTTAGGGAGATTTTTTCTTGATTATGTGCCTTGCTTTCCGGTACACATGTCATTCGTGTGATGATGTCGGATATTTAAAGGTGCAATCGTTGGAAAATCTTAGACGGAATGTTGTTGATGTCTTTGGACGATATTAAATAAAGTTAGAATAGATTGATTATTCATCAAAATCTTTTATCTTTACAAAAACAATGTATTATGATAAAAAAACGACAGCCGACTAAAACCCTTTCGCCCGAGCAGTATATCCGGCAGAAGGCTCGTACATTACCTATTGGTGATTGTTATCTTACTGGTGATTGGCAGAAATCCGGAATAGCTCTGGTTTTGGTTACCAGGTGTCATGTCAAAGGGACCTATACCCTCGGGTATTTTCAGGTAGACACGTTTTGCCGGGGGGTAGTAGACTGTGATTACCGTTTCAGTGTTGATTCGACGAGCTATAAAGAAATAGTTCAGGACTTCCAGAAGCTGGGAAATCTGGCTAAGGTAAATTATGAGGAAGTGCATAATCTGATTTATGGGGCTGTGGCTTTTGCCGAGGAAGGAGGGATAAGACCGGCTCCTGCTTTCGAATTGATGCAATATATCCTGGAGGAGGATACTGATGAAGTTCCATTGATTGATTATGAATTCGGTATGAACGGACAACATCTGTTGGTCGCTAATGACCAATTGGAACTGACTACGTATTATCCTCGGTTAAAGAAGGCTTTGGGAGACGATTTTCTGTATGTGTTGCCCGACATGGAAAAGCCCCGGAAAGCCAGTGAGTACGTTCTCTCTGAAATAAAGAAAACATTGGATAATATTCTGGATAAATTTCACCTGAACATAGATGTACCGGAGGAGACTTATTCTTATCAGCATCCCAATTATCCGGCTGTGCTGACAGTGAAGCATCAATGGCTGGTAGATGTATTGTATAATTCCGACTATGCAGACCGTTTACCGGTAGAACAGATACAACGGATTTTGGCATTACCCCATGATGAATTGAAGGCAGACCTGGAACAGATTATGCTTTACGAGACAGGCTGTACCTGTGATGAAATCAGTGATGAACGTTGGGAAGACGAAAATAATTCTGTATTGACACACTGTATCCTGTTATTGGGAGAACTGGGATATCCCGATTCCTTGATGCTGGTGCTTGAAACACTTCGTCAGAATAGTTCATTTTATGATTATCATTTCGGGGATTACCTGGAAGAAGTATATGTACCTACTCTCTATCTGTTGGGGAAGAATCGGTTGGGTGAACTGATGACGTACATGAAGACGCCGGGATTCTATACATACGCACGACTGTGTGTTACGACTGCCGTTGCTCAGATTGTTTTCCATCAACCGGAACGCCGTGAAGAGGTGATTGAATGGTTCCGTCAGTTGCTGGTGTTTTATGACGGAAAGTTGGAAGAACGTTTCTGTTGTGACGGGACGCTGATCGGACTGATTGCCGCTACATTGATGGATATCCATGCTGTTGAGCTTCTTCCTGAGCTGAAGGTCTTGTTTGATACTGGTCTGGTGGATGAAGGATGTGCCGGTAATTTTCAGGAAGTTGAATCGGAAATAGGACTGGAGAATAATAAGGATAGAATTTATCCGCTAACGATTGAGGAACGGTACGAAGATTTGCTTAGATAGTTTCCGGCGTTTCTTTTATTGGTTTTCCGTATACAGAACCTACGTCCTCCATGTGTGGAATACATGTCCTGCAGAGACAGTATGTATATTCCGCATTTGGAGGACGTAGATTTTATCGGTATTTGAAGACATTCTTAGGCTTCCTATTCTCTTATCCTTTGATGGAGGATGCGTCCATCAACCGTTCTTTTTAGTAAAACTGGTCTGAATGAAATAAAATCTTGTCATTCGGTAAAAAATAAAGAAATTTCTATTGCGTATCTCAATTATTTTTATTATCTTCAACGCGAGGGTATAACATCCTTCTTGGATTCAATGTTTCACTTAAATCTTTAAGGGTATGAAAATCTTGTTTGTTGATCTGGGAAGAGCCGGAAAACTTTTCTCTACAGGGCGTATGTTCGAGGAGAAATTGCATGAATCATCCTTGAACGATGTGGAAGTGACTACAGCCGATGTGGCTGAATTTGAGTCGCCGGGCGGAAGACGACTGGAAGCTGACGGGAAGAAATTGGCATTGCGGGGCGCAGATGTAATCATCGTCATGGAGAAGTGGCAGAAAGAGCTGCTGACACGGTTTATGGATTATAAGAACTGGGGCAAGATTCACTTGTTCGGCGATATCTGTAAACTGGGAAAGCCGGAAGGAGTGCCGTCTTGTGATGTAGACTTCGTTTATCGCAGTGACAATGAAAAAATGAGTGACGTCTGCACTCTCTTGATTGAAAAACTGAAGAAATTCTTCAAGGGAGACGATGGCGCTGTGAGCGGATTGGCTTCTACATAATTCTTTAAAAAACCGGTAGAAGCGAAATGAGTATTTGGAATTCAGGGTATCAGAGTGTTTCTTGTGTATACCGCGAAAAGGCATTGGATAAAGTATTTTTAGTCCGCACCTTTAATAATCTTTATTTCCCTAGATAATCAGGCTACTTACCCGTTGTGGAGCAAGTAGCCTGTTTTTTGTGTCCGGATAGAGAGAGCCCGAAGCTCAGCATTTCTTCAGTTCCTGGTATAGCCGTTGTACAGGAAGGCCCATCACGTTGAAATAGGAGCCTTTCATTCCGCAGACACCTATGTAGCCAATCCATTCCTGAATACCGTAGGAGCCTGCTTTGTCCATCGGACGATAGGTACGCACATAAAAGTCTATTTCTTCTTCACTCAACGTGTCGAAGGTAACTTCCGTAGTGGCCGCGAAGGCACGCTGAAAATGACGGGTGCTGATGCATACGCCTGTAATGACCTGGTGTGAACGTCCTGACAAGAGGTGGAGCATGCGTCTGGCATCTGCCTCATCTTTCGGTTTCCCCAATACTTCATCATCTACATAGACAATGGTGTCGGCTGTGATTATCAGTTCATCCGACTCCATGGAGGGGAGGTAGGCTGCTGCCTTTTCGCGGGCGATGAACAAAGGAATTTCTTCCCCTTTCAATGTGTCCGGATAGGTTTCATCGATGTCCGGGAGTAGCTTCACTTCGTAATCGATGCCCAATCCGGAGAGGAGTTCTCTGCGGCGGGGGGAATTGGACGCCAGCCGGATGCGGTATTTCTGCAGGTTTTCGAGCATATTCTGTTGTTTTTTTGAAGTTCATGATTGATTACCAGCCGAAGGATTCTTCGTGAGACATCCACTTGCCTTGGGCTTTCAGTACCTGTTCTACTACATCGCGTCCGCAACCGTAGCCACCGTTCTTGTGGGAGATGTAAGTACAGATAGCCTTGATTTCCGGAGCAGCGTCGGCCGGGCAGCAGGGGAGGCCTACCAGTCGGAGAACCTCATAGTCGGGGATGTCGTCGCCCATGTAAAGTACCTCCTCCGGCTTCAGCTGATATTTCTGAAGCAGTTCGTTGTATTCCTTGGTCTTGACAGCGGCACCCAGGCATACGTCTTTAATGCCCAGTCCTTCGTAACGCTTACGTACCGCTTCGGTCTTTCCACCGGTGATGATGGCAATGTGCAGACCGCATTTCACGGCCAGCTGTAAGGCATAACCGTCCTTGATGTTGACGGTACGCATAGGTTCTCCGTTCGGATGGAGGACAACGGTTTCCGCACTCAGTACTCCGTCTACATCGAAGAAGAGCGCTTTGATTTTGGTCAGGTCGTAATTTATCATAATGCAGGTTATTTTTCGGGTAAATAAGATTGGATGTGTTCGCTCAACAGGCGATAAATTTCTGTCAGGTCGGGAGCCTCCGTTTCCAGCAGTTGCCGGTGACTTTCCAGAATGTTCTGGTCCTGCCGACTGGCCGGACCTGTCTGTGCCAGGCGTGGTGAAAGCTCATGTACTTTCCGGGCGGTCTCGTCTATCAGTGGCAGCATGGCTGTGAAAGGAAGGTTGTGCCGGTCAAGCAGTTCCTCGCAGACTGCATACATGTGATTGGTGAAATTACAGGCAAATACAGCTCCGATGTGGAGGTATTTGCGTTGCTCGGAAGTAGCTTCGTAAACCTTCGGGCTTAGGGCGGACGCCAGTTCTTTCAGCAGTCGGGTATCCGACGCTTTGCGGGCTTCGATGAAGAATGAAACCTGATGGAAATCCACTTCCCGTTCTTTACTGAAAGTCTGCATGGGGTAGAGTACTCCGTAACGTTCGGCCAGACCTTCCCAGATATTCATCGGGACACTGCCGGCGGTGTGTACAAACAAGGCCTGCGGATTGATGCTGGTGACAGCCGGAAGCAGGGTGGTAAGAGCGGTGTCGCTTACCGATACCAGGTAGAGGTCTGCCTCCGGGGAAAGTTCCTCCAGCCTGTTGGTTGCCTGGCTTCCTGTTTTTTCTGCCAGTGTCCGGGCAGCTTCCAATGTCCGGCTGTACACTTGGAGAATCCGGTAACCGCAAGCAGACAAGGCAGGAGCCAGGTGGGTAGCAACCCGACCCGCTCCTATCATAACAATAGTAAATGGTGTATTCATACGTCAGCGTGATGAGAAAAAATAAAGCAGGATACCTACCAGCAGCAAGGCAGCGGGTAGCAGGAACGAAGAAACTTGTCCCAACAGGGAGACCACCAGACCGATGTTCTGGATGAGCCACAGTCCGGCCAGTATGATGCCCACAGACTTGTCTGACTTGAACCAGAGGAAGATGACAGCCGCATACAGCAACATCATGTCTTTCCGCATCAGCCAGGGAAGGCCTAAGGAACCGAAGTTCAGCCAGCGGTCGAGCAGGTATAAGGCCCCCAGGAAAATAAGCAGTACGGCGGTAGCCTGATAGGTATCTTTATGATTGGTTGCCTTAGCCACGGTTATTTCCCTCCATATTTATTGATATGTATCTTTTCCCACTGCAGGTGCTTTTCGTCGAACGGCTTCCGTTCCATGCCTTTGTGGCCGATGGCAATGATGGAGAGTACCTGTAGCTGTAGAGGGATGTCCAGTACTTCGCGTACATATTCGTCGGCAGGGGTATCGTCGGCGGTGAAACGTTCGCGTACTTGTATCCAGCAGCTTCCGAGTCCCAGGTCTTCCGCCTGAAGTTGGATATAGATGGAAGCGATGGAAGCATCTTCTATCCATACATCGCTGGCCAGCGGGTCAGCCAGTACAACTACGGCCAGAGCTGCGTCTTTCAGGAAGTCTGCACCGGCCTTCTTGCAGTGTGACAACCGTTCCAGACATGCCTTGTCGTCTACGGCGATGAACTGCCAGCTGTTGCTCCGTTTGGAGGTGGGAGCCATCAGAGCGGCTTTCAGCAGAGAAACCACTTCCTCCTGAGTCAGTTCTTCGGAGGTGAATTTACGCATGCTGCGTCTCGTTCGAATTAAATCACTGAACTTTTCCATGTCTTTTTTCTTTTTCTATGGTACAAATATAAGTTTTCTGAATCAATTGCTCAAAAAAAACTGTAAATTTGCGTATATGCCTTTGAGACTGACTACATACGGTCGTTCGGAAGACATTCCTTCATTGCCTGGCAAGAATGTTTTCCATTCCACGGAGCTGTTCCGGGTCTTGGAACAGACGGACGCCTATCGCCCTTTGCTGGCCGTGGCTTACGACGGCGATGAGCCTGTGGGTAAGCTGCTTTGTATCGTTCGTCGGAAATCACGTTGGCTGCGTATCAGTTATAAAACTTTCTCATACGGTACGGGAGAATACTTCGGGACCCGTTGGAAACCGGAAGAGGTTTTTGGAGAAATCCTGACCTATCTGACCCGCTATTATGGTGGATATTCCTGGATGGTGGAATTCCGTAACCTGGAGGATGCGCTGTTCGGTTACCGTTATTTCCGGCAAAACGGTTATTTCCCTATCCGCTGGTTGCGGGTGCGTAATTCCTTGCATCATCCGCGTATCGATAAATGGATGAGCCAGTCGCGGAGGCGTCAGATTCAGCAGGGCCTGGCCAATGGGGCAGTCATGGAGGAGGTGGAATCGGAGGCCGATATACGGAGCCTCTTCACAATGCTGTACCATTATTATTCTTCCAAGCTCCATCATTATTTCCCGGATGTAGGCTTCTTTCTGTCTCTGCTGACCGAATCGTCCGGAGACAAGGAAGTGGGAAAGGTGTTTGCGGTGCGTTACAAAGGACGTGTCATCGGTGGTTCCGTCTGTCTGTTTTCGAACGGGAATGCTTATCTGCTTTTCTCCGGCGGGCTCCGGAAAAGTTTCCCGAAACTGTACCCCGGTGTACTGGCGGTATGGAAGGCGATGCTGTATGCGCGCGACCATGGGTATGAACATTTTGAGTTCATGGATGCCGGGCTTCCATTCCGTAAATTGGGTTATCGTGATTTCATCCTTCGTTTCGGCGGAAAGCAATTGGGAAGCCGGCGTTGGTTCCGGATAAGCTGGAATTGGCTGAACCGCCTGCTGATACGTATGTATGTATGAAAATACAAGTCGGACTTTTGTAAACTCGACGTTCCAAAAGTCCGCAAGATGCCGAAGAAATCTGAAAAGAAAATAAATATTTTTGGGAAATGTTTCGTTATTCAAACCAATTTTATTTTCTTTGTCTGACAAGTTAAACTTAAAACCACAATATTATTTAAAATTCTTTCGTTATGAAAATCTCACACATTGAACATCTTGGTATTGCTGTAAAGAGCATTGAAGAAGCCCTTCCATATTATGAAAATGTATTAGGATTGAAGTGTTACAATATCGAAACGGTAGAGGACCAGAAGGTTAAGACTGCGTTCTTGAAGTGTGGTGAAACCAAGATTGAACTGCTGGAACCGACAGGCCCGGACAGTACTATCGCCAAGTTCCTTGAAAACAGAGGTGCCGGTGTACATCATGTGGCATTTGCCGTTGAAGACGGAGTGGCTCAGGCTTTGGCACAGGCCGAAGAACAGGGTATCCGTTTGATTGACAAGGCGCCGCGCAAAGGTGCGGAAAACCTGAACATCGCTTTCCTGCATCCGAAATCAACTTTGGGTGTATTGACCGAACTGTGCGAGAAATAAGCTTGATAGAGTGAATCCCTTAAATATAATCTTATGAGTAACCAACTTGAAAAAGTAAAAGAACTGATCGCGCTCCGTGCCCAGGCTCGTTTGGGCGGTGGCGAGAAAGCAATCGAGAAACAACACGCAAAAGGAAAATATACAGCCCGTGAACGTATTGCCATGCTGCTGGATGAAGGCAGTTTCGAGGAACTGGACATGTTTGTCCAGCATCGTTGTACCAATTTCGGTATGGACAAGAAGCATTATTTGGGCGACGGTGTGGTAACGGGATACGGAACTATCGAAGGTCGTCTGGTGTATGTATTCGCCCAGGATTTTACAGTGTCTGCCGGTTCATTGTCTGAAACCATGTCTCAGAAAATCTGTAAGATTATGGATTTGGCCATGCGGATGGGGGCACCTTGTATCGGTCTGAACGACTCGGGTGGCGCACGTATTCAGGAAGGTATCAATGCCTTGGCCGGTTATGCCGAAATTTTTCAGCGTAACATTCTGGCTTCAGGCGTTATCCCTCAGATTTCCGGTATCTTTGGTCCGTGTGCGGGAGGTGCTGTCTATTCACCTGCATTGACCGACTTTACCCTGATGCTGGAAGGTACTTCATACATGTTCCTGACAGGCCCGAAAGTGGTTAAGACTGTTACCGGAGAAGATGTTTCTCAAGAAGATTTGGGAGGTGCCACCGTACATTCTACCCGTTCGGGTGTAACCCACTTTACGGCTGCTACCGAAGAAGAAGGTCTGGCGTTGATTCGTAAACTGTTGTGTTATATTCCGCAGAATAACCTGGAAGAAGCTCCTTATGTGGATTGTACCGACCCGATTGACCGTCTGGAAGACTCATTGAATGAAATCATTCCGGATAGCCCGAACAAGCCGTACGATATGTACGAAGTCATCGGCGCCATTGTCGATAACGGAGAATTTCTGGAAGTTCAGCGCGACTATGCCAAGAATATCATCATCGGTTTCGCCCGTTTCAACGGACAGTCTGTCGGTATCGTAGCCAACCAGCCGAAGTTCCTTGCCGGTGTACTCGATTGCAACGCTTCACGCAAGGGGGCACGTTTCGTCCGTTTCTGCGACGCTTTCAATATTCCTATTGTTTCTTTGGTGGATGTACCGGGCTTCCTGCCGGGAACCGGACAAGAATATAACGCTGTGATTCTGCACGGTGCGAAATTGCTGTATGCATACGGTGAAGCTACGGTTCCGAAAGTGACCGTTACGTTGCGTAAATCGTATGGTGGTTCACACATCGTAATGAGCTGTAAGCAGTTGCGGGGTGATATGAACTATGCATGGCCGACTGCCGAGATTGCCGTAATGGGTGGTGCCGGTGCTGTAGAAGTGTTATATGCCAAGGAAGCCAAAGAAGCTGCCGATCCGAAGCTGTTTATGGCAGAGAAGGAAGCTGAATATACCAAGTTGTTTGCCAACCCGTATAATGCAGCCAAATACGGTTACATTGACGATGTCATCGAGCCTCGGAATACCCGTTTCCGTATTATCCGTGCCTTGCAGCAGTTGCAGACCAAGAAATTGACCAATCCGGCCAAGAAGCATGGAAATATTCCTTTGTAATAACTAAAAAATGACGATCATTATGAACAGACATAAAATCGGGATATTTCTAGCCTTGTTGCTGTTGGTCGGCTTTTCGTCCTGTAAGGAGCAGAACAATACTTCCAAACTGCTCATCAATGAAATCTTGGTGGACAATGAAAGTAATTTCCAGGATGATTACGGTATGCACAGCGGATGGATAGAAATATTCAACAGAGCATATAGCAGTGCGGATCTGGCGGGATGCTACTTGAAAGTAAGCAGTCAGCCGGGCGACACCGTATCTTATTTTATACCAAAAGGAGATGTGTTGACATTGCTCAAGCCGCGTCAGCATGCTCTTTTCTGGGCCGATGGCGCACCTAGAAGAGGTACTTTCCATACGAACTTCGTTTTGAGCAAGACTCAGGAGAACTGGATCGGTCTTTATGACTCCGGCGAGAAACTGTTGGATCAGGTAGTAGTACCTGCCGGTCTGCTTCAGGCCAATCAGTCGTATGCCCGTGTATCGGACGGTACGGCCGAATGGGAAGTGAAAGGTGGAAGTGAGGACAAGTATGTGACTCCGAGTACCAACAACCAGACCATCGAAAGTAATCCGAAGATGGAAAATTTTGAGCAGCACGACCCTGCAGGTATCGGTATGGCCATCTCTGCCATGAGTGTGGTATTTATCGGACTTATCCTGCTTTATCTCTGCTTCAAGTTTGTGGGAAAGATGGCTGTCAAATTGCGTAAGCGCAATGCCATGAAGGCACATAACATCACCGACAAGCAGGAAGCGAAGGAAAAAGGACTGGGCGAAGCTCCGGGTGAGGTCATTGCAGCCATTACGATGGCGCTGCATGAAGCTCAGGGAGCCGATCATGATGTGGAAGAAACGATTCTGACCATCAGCCGTGTGAAACGAAGCTATTCACCGTGGAGCTCGAAGATTTATACGTTGCGTGAGACTCCTCATAAGAAATAACCTCTAACGAATTGTAATATCATGAAAGAATATAAATATAAAATCAACGGTAATCTCTATAAGGTTGCCGTAGGCGATATAGAAGAAAATCAGGTACATGTAGAAGTAAACGGTACTCCTTATACCGTAGAGCTAGAAAAGAAGGTCAGTCCGAAAATCAAACCGGTAGTGCGTACAGCTGCCACAACTCCGGCTGCTCCACCTCCTGCTGTGACTCGTCCGGCAGTGTCTGGCGGCAAGGCTGGTATCAAGTCTCCGCTTCCGGGAGTCATTCTGGATATCAAGGTGAAGGAAGGTGATGCGGTGAAACGCGGACAGACATTGTTGATTCTGGAAGCCATGAAGATGGAAAACGACATCAAGGCCGATCGCGACGGTAAAGTGGTTTCTATCAATGTCAGCAAGGGAGAATCGATTCTTGAAGGTACGGATCTTATAGTCATTGAATAGTTATGGGAGAGTTTGCTAGTTTCTTACAGAATAACCTGGCCGATTTCTGGACATATACCGGATTTCATAATGCCACGATTCAGCACGTGGTGATGATTCTGGTCGGTATATTCTTCATTTATCTGGCCGTGGCAAAGGAATTTGAGCCGATGCTGCTGATTCCTATCGGTTTTGGTATCTTGATTGGAAATATTCCGTTTAATATGGAAGCCGGTCTGAAGGTTGGACTTTATGAAGAGGGCTCCGTCTTGAACATCTTGTATCAAGGAGTGACTTCCGGGTGGTATCCGCCGCTCATCTTCCTGGGTATCGGAGCTATGACGGACTTTTCGGCCTTGATATCGAATCCGAAGTTGATGTTGATTGGTGCAGCGGCACAGTTCGGTATCTTCGGAGCGTATATGATTGCTCTTGGATGGGGATTCGACCCGATGCAGGCTGCCGCCATCGGTATTATCGGTGGTGCGGATGGTCCGACTGCTATCTTCCTTTCTTCCAAACTGGCACCGAACCTGATGGGAGCCATTGCGGTATCTGCATACTCCTACATGGCACTGGTACCTGTGATACAGCCGCCTATCATGCGTCTGTTGACTACAAAGAAGGAAAGATTGATTCGTATGAAGGCTCCGCGTGCCGTATCGCATACAGAAAAGGTAATGTTCCCGATTGTCGGATTGTTGCTGACCTGTTTCCTGGTTCCTTCCGGTCTGCCTTTGTTGGGAATGCTGTTCTTCGGTAACTTGTTGAAGGAAAGCGGTGTTACCCGTCGTCTGGCAGAAACAGCCCGTGGTCCGCTGATTGATACCATTACCATCTTGTTGGGATTGACTGTAGGTGCCTCTACACAGGCATCCGAGTTCCTGACCGTTGATTCATTGAAGATTTTCGGTTTGGGTGCATTGTCATTCGTCATCGCTACAGCTTCAGGAGTTATCTTTGTGAAGATATTCAACCTGATTCTGCCGAAGGGTGATAAAATCAATCCGCTTATCGGTAATGCCGGCGTATCGGCTGTGCCTGACTCGGCACGTATTTCGCAGGTGATCGGACTGGAATATGATCCGAGCAACTACTTGCTGATGCATGCCATGGGTCCGAACGTAGCCGGTGTAATCGGTTCGGCTGTGGCTGCCGGTATCTTGTTGGGATTCCTGGTATAATCTTTCACTGACAGATAAGTATTCCGGTCAGGAAGAACAGGCTGTAGGCAGTTTGTTCTTTCTGGCCGGAATTTTTGTATTCCAGTGTGTCGGAAGGGCTTCGCGGAAAGGAGTTTCAGACTTACGTGTGGGGATTGTATCAACTTTCGCCGAAAATTCTTACCTTTGCGGCATGAAACGAATTTTGGAAGAGAATAAAGGGGTCCCTGCTTCTTTGCTATGGACACTGGCTATCATTTCGGGTATATCGGTGGCCAATCTGTATTACAACCAGCCTTTGCTGAATGTGATGAGCGAAGATTTGCATGTATCTGAGTTTACGGCCAATCTGATTCCGATGACTACACAGATAGGTTATGCGTTGGGCTTGTTGTTCATTATCCCGTTGGGGGACTTGTACAAGCGTCGGAATATTATTGTCATCAATTTCCTGTTGTTGGCTGTATCCTTGTTTTCTATCGCAGGTTCACCCAATATACATTTTATTCTGGCTGCTTCTTTGGTAACCGGTATCTGTTCGGTCATGCCTCAAATCTTTATTCCGATTGCTTCCCAGTTCTCGAAGCCGGAGAACAAGGCCCGGAATGTGGGGATGATGGTAAGCGGACTTCTTACAGGAATCTTGGGTTCACGGGTCATCAGCGGTATCGTTGGCGAATATTGGGGGTGGCGTACCATGTATTACATAGCTGCGGTATTGATGATTGGTTGTATCTTCGTCGTGCTGCGGATGCTGCCCGAAATGCCTTCCAATTTCAAAGGTACTTATCGGGAATTGATGCATTCTCTGTTCTCGCTTGTTCGTTTGAACCCGACTTTACGTCTGGTAGCTGTCCGTGCGGCTCTTTGTTTCGGTAGTTTCCTGACTTTATGGGCTTGCTTGGCTTTCAAGTTAAGCGGAGAACCTTTCCATGCAGGCAACAATATCATCGGTATGTTAGGACTATGTGGGGTCGCCGGTGCCTTGACGGCTTCAATAGTCGGTTCGTACGTTCGCAAATTAGGTGTACGTAAGTTGAACTATATCGGCTGTACGCTCATTATTTTGGCCTGGTGTATCATGTGGCTGTTTCAGACTACTTACATCGGATTTATTGTCGGCATTGTTATTATTGATATCGGTATGCAGTGTGTGCAGATCAGCAATCAGACTTGCGCGTTGTCCTTGGTGCCGCAGGCTTCCAACCGGGTCAATACGATTTTCATGACCACTTATTTCATCGGAGGTTCGCTGGGTACGTTCCTGGCTGGCACTTTCTGGCATGCTTTTCAGTGGGAAGGTGTGGTAGGAGTCGGCATCTTTCTGGCAGTCGTTTCTTTGACTCTGACATTTTTTACAAAGCATTAATTGATACAGTTTATGAATAAATCTGTAATTTATCCGAAAGAATGGTTGGCTATTCATCCATATACTTCTCTTCAACCGTCAGACAGCTATTTTGTACAATTGGCGAATGTTCTTTATGCTGCTTGCCGTATTTCCGGGCTTCCTGATTTTTTCCGCCGGAAAATGGCTCTTTATGTAGCTGCTTACCTGGAAGATGTCATATCCGGCTTGGGGCTTTGGCAGAGTTTTACAGCCGAGCATGAGCGGCTTTACGGGAAACGTCTTCCTTTCTATACACTTTCGTCAGATTACCTGAATGATGAAGTCAATGAAGAGGATATTCGTTTCTTGATATGGAATACATGGCAGAAGGCTCCTTTCCCTCATGAATATCTTCATCCGATGGATAGCAGAATAACGGACCAGGCACGCTGTTTCTATGAAATATTGGCCAAGGCCTACGAAGAGGCTCCGTCAAATGACTGGTTGGAGCATTGTATGGATGGTTTCAACAGTGAAAAAGACAGGGAGCGAAAACTGGACTGGTTGTTCGGACATTCATACCTGACAGAACCTTCCATGCTTCCTTACATCGAGAAAGTAACTCCATCCGACCGTTTTATTATTCCGGTTGGACCGTTGGCATTGTTTCTTCGGGAGATATTGAAAACCTTGACCGATAGCAATGCTTGGAAAGAGGTTCCCGGGCTTTATCCGCAAGAGCCGGAGTTATCCGATGAGCTCCTGCAGAAAAATGCTGAGATGCATAAGTTGTTTGTGGCGGGTACGCAGGGGAAAGAGAGGGTATATCTTTCCAATTACGACGAACTGCATCGTTTCCTTACGGAAGTCCTTCAATGGCCGGATGACGAAAACCATACTCTTCCTCAGATGAAACCGTATCGTAATTTTGTCTTGATGGTAGACTCTAGGAAAGGAATTCTGTTGGCAAAAGATATTTGCGAATACATTGCTGACCCTGATAATCGGCTTTACGATTCCCGAAAGGCGCAAAAGGAAGCTTTCCGCTTGCTTACGGAAGAGACGCTCTGTCCGCCTGACCTACTGACATATTGTATCAGAAACGGCTATTTGCCGGATGCTTCTTTCCCGGATGGAAGTGGAAGGGAATTGGTGCAGGCAAATGCTGATTTCGTAGCACGTCATGCTTTGCTTTACTATTATCGGGGCGATTAATACGGGATGAGCCAGTAAAAACGTCGATTTTTAAGGCAAAAAGGAGTGCCAGTCTGGCATCTTTTTACAATTTTAGTCGTGATTACCTAACTTTTGTGTAGTTGGGCATGAAATTTGTTGTGTGAAAGTGAATTTCCCTATGAACAATAAAAAATAAATAGATATGAGTACAAAAGAGAACAAACAGGCTCAGGAAGATATTCTGAAAGAGCAGTCTGAACAGACAGTAGATAATACTCAGACCGGAACTTCAGAAGAGGAAGCTGTGCAGGCTTCCGAGGCTGAAGAGCAGATTGAGTCTGAAGAAGCTCAGGAGTTGACAGCCGAAGAAAAGCTGGAGAAAGAGTTGGAAACTGTCAAGAAACTGGTAGAAGAACAGAAAGACAAATATTTGCGTCTGTCTGCAGAGTTTGATAACTATCGTAAGCGTACGTTGAAGGAAAAGGCCGAGCTGATTAAGAATGGAGGAGAAAAAGCCATAACTTCCATTCTGCCGATTTTGGATGACCTGGAAAGAGCCTTGCAGAATATGCAGAAGGCAGAGGATGTGAAAGCCATTTATGACGGCGTGGACTTGATTTATCAGAAATTCCTGAAGGAACTTTCTCATGAAGGTTTGAAGAAGATGGAACCGATAGGTGAGGCTTTCGATACCGATTATCACGAAGCGATTGCATTGGTGCCATCACCAAGTGAAGAGCAGAAGGGTAAAGTGCTGGATTGTGTACAGACAGGTTATACATTGAATGATAAAGTGATTCGTCACGCGAAAGTTGTTGTAGCTCAATAAAGAAAAAACAGATTCTGTCATGGCGAAAAGAGATTACTATGAAGTGCTGGGGGTTGAAAAGACAGCGTCAGCCGATGAAATAAAGAAAGCATATCGTAAGAAAGCTATTCAGTATCACCCGGATAAGAACCCGGGTGATAAAGCTGCTGAAGAGAAATTCAAGGAGGCTGCCGAAGCCTATGAAGTGTTGAGTAACCCGGATAAGCGTGCCCGTTACGACCAGTTTGGACATGCCGGAGTAGAAGGTGCCGCAGGTGCCGGAGGCTTCGGAGGTTTTGGTGGGCAGGGAATGTCTATGGATGACATCTTTTCAATGTTCGGTGATATCTTCGGTGGTCATGGCGGTTTCGGTGGCTTTGGCGGAAGTGCCGGTCAGTCTCGGCAGCGTAAGTTCCGTGGAGCGGATTTGCGTGTGAAGGTGAAATTGAACCTGAAGGAGATTTCTACAGGGGTAGAAAAGAAATTCAAGTTGAAGAAATATGTACAATGCAGTCATTGTCATGGAACCGGAGCCGAAGGTGATGGAGGGGTAGAAACCTGTCCGACTTGTCATGGTACCGGAAGTGTAACCCGTACCCAGCAGAGTATCTTTGGCATGATGCAGACCCAGACTGTTTGTCCGCAGTGTAACGGTGAAGGTAAGATTGTAAAGAACAAGTGTAAGGAATGCGGCGGTGAAGGAGTGGTATACGGCGAGGAAGTGGTGACCGTAAAAATTCCTGCCGGTGTCGCTGAAGGAATGCAGGTGACCATCAATGGTAAAGGTAATGCCGGAAAGCACAACGGTGTACCCGGAGATTTGCTGGTATTGGTGGAAGAAGAAAAGCATCCGGAACTGATACGTGATGAAAGCGACTTGATTTATAACTTACTGTTGAGTGTGCCTACTGCAGCATTGGGAGGAACGGTAGAGATTCCGACCATTGACGGTAAGGCGAAAATCAAGATAGAACCGGGTACTCAGCCAGGTAAGGTACTTCGTCTGCGTGGAAAAGGGCTTCCGAATATCAACAGTTATGGCTATAGCACCGGAACAGGAGACCTGTTGGTAAATGTCAGTGTCTACATTCCGGAAACATTGACTAAGGAGGAACGCCAGGCGTTGGAAAAATGGCAGGAATCTGAAAGCTTTAAACCGAATACCAGTTTAAAGGAAAAGATATTCAAGAAATTCAGAAGTCTGTTTGACTGATGATTTGATTGTTTGTGTGAGCGGGAAACAGGTAAGGAATTTATACTGTCTCCCGCTTATTTTTTCAATAAACAGAACTGTTAAAATTACGGAAGGTTCATATAATGCTTCTTGTATAATATTAAAAATCTGGTTGAAAGATATCGTGCGGAAGAATTATCCTTATATTTGATGCAGAAAATTGGAATAATCATGAAGAACTGGATATTATCGATTTTGGCTTGTCTGGCCACATGGACGGCTCAGGCACAAGTTGAGCAAAGTAAAGAGTTGGTACAGCCGAATGATACGTTGTTGGCTGGTGAATTGCAACCTGTTCAATCATTGGCTGCCGATACTCTTTCTGTTCCTTTGGTTTCTCCTGTTATACCACCGTCTGCTGCTTACAGTCCGTTTAGTATGTACGGTGTATCTCCATTCTCATATCACGGTTTCGGAACATGGGAACTTCATAAAGGGTTCAATGCCTCGTTAGGGATGAGTTTGACATTCAGTCCCAGTAAATACGCTCCATCCGGTGTAGGATTCGGTCAAGATGCGGCTTTCCTTTATGCACTACCTTTGAGTAACCGGGTGAGTATAGCGGGAGGATTGTATGCCAGTAACATGGATTGGGGAAGATACAATTGCCGGACAATTGGAGTAGCCGGTATAGCAGCTTTTAAGGTCAATGAACGGATTAGTATCTATGCATACGGGAATAAATCGATTATGCCTAAGCGTTCTCCTCTTTACTATCCGACAATAGATTTTAATCCTGACCGGCTAGGAGGATTGGTCAATTTCAAATTAGGGGAAAGCAGCTCCATCAGTGTCGGAGTAGAAGCCCAAAAATATTCGTACCTGCCTTGAAGAATCCAAAGCAGGTACGAGATTCATGATTTTGGGAAATAAGGTTTATAGTTCGTTAAAGCTGCAACGTTTGAAGTAGACTTTCTGCAACGTGCCTGAGGTATTCTTCAATCGGAACTGTACAACCTGTTCTGAACCGGCTTGGGCTACTAACAGTGTTTTGTTGTTGGCTGGTTTCAGTTCCAAAGTCTTCCAATTGCCGTCGGCAGTCTGTACTTCCAATACAAATTTTCCTTCAATGTCTAATGTTCCTAGATCCAGAACGATGTTGCCCAAAGTTCTCGGATAATCCATTGCAAGCGTCAACTGGCCGTTGGACTGCCAGAGAATCACTTCGTTTGAAGAGGATACAGCTCCGGTACGGCCTTTCCGACGGACAGGAAGCAGAGCGAGTTGAGATACATCACTGTTCAGGGTATAAGGTTGATATTCAGCCCGTGTATCCAGTTGGGTACCTTGCTGTTGGTTGTATCGGATGGTACTGGCCTCGAATAGAGAATTGAATGTAGGCATCAGGCATTTAGAGCCACTTTTTACTCCCGGTTGGTAAGGATTCTGGTTGTAAGTAGCATCTACTTCTCCCATCTGTACCTGTAATGCTTGTGCATGTGCGTAGGTTTCTTTGAAATCTTCCGTTTTTCCGGTAGCTTGCTCTTGAATCATCTGGAGTACCTGTTGTCCGTATTCTCCTACCAGCTTGAACTGAATCAGCCAGGGCTTGATTTCTTCAATCAGAGGGCGGTTGGTTTTGCTGGCCATCAGCATATCGGCAGACAGAATGATTTGCTGACAAGCGTCCGAAACTTCCAGATAAGCTTTTTCATCGATTTTACCTTCTTTCGTATAACTTTCCTGTAAAGCTTTTAAAGCCGGTTGCAAGGCTACGGATTCATCTCTACGGAATCCATGTCCGTTTTCTCCCAAATCGGAATTGTGGGCAGCAAATGTTTCCAAGTATTTGGCGTGTTGAGGCATCAGGTCTTGAATAGCCCGTTTCCAGGAATTATCACTGTCGTATGATTCAAGATTCCACGCATAATCGGCTATGCTGTACAGAGCGATTTTAGAAGCCTCGGCCCGTTCCATGGGGTTCGATACGAAAGCAGCCATATCGTCTTTGATGTCCAGGCCGTTTCCGTAGACCGGTCCCATCAGCAGATGGTCGCGCACGTAGTCGGATACGGGGAAATTCCACCAGATATATGCTTTCCGTTTCAATAATGGATTGATGAATTCCATGGATGGTTTATCTATGCAGGCAATTACCCGGTCGCCAGTCCACATGATTTGGATACCTTTGTTGAGTTTGTCTCCTAAAGTGGTCAGATAACCTCCCTTTACGTCCGACCAGGATTTGTTGTATTCCGTCGGACACATTACTAACGGAGCAACATCTCCTTTTACTTTCACAAAGTTGTCATCCAGGTAATTCAATAATTCTGCCTGTTTTTCAGCTTTGGTGCCTTCGCCGGAAATGTCATCGAAGAAAACGGCAAAGGCGCGTACTCCCAGTTCATACATGCTTTCGAATTTTTTCATGAGGGCGTCGCGGTCTTCCGTGTTCCAACGGATATCCTGTCCCGGATGGATAGCCCAATAGAAGATGACTTCATTTTCCTTTGCTTTGTCGACCAGTGCTTTCAGTTGGGCTGCTTCTTGGGGCGGATAAGGCTTACGCCAGTTAGGGGTACTGTGATAAGGGTCATCTTTCGGACCATAGAGATATACGTTCAGTTTGTTTTTACCATAAAATTCCAGTTGGCGCAGACGGGCGTCATGACTCCAGGGAGTACCGTAAAAACCTTCTACTACCCCACGATAAGGCAGATCCGGATAGTCGGTTACTTGTACTAACGGTAGTTTCGGAAGTGTCAGCAGTTGTGCCAATGTCTGTACTCCGTAGAACAAGCCTTGTTCGTCTGCTCCTGCGATAACTATCTTGTCCTTTTCAATGCTTAAGTAGTATCCTTCGGCCTTATGGGGAATATTTTTCTTATACTTATGAATACTTTTATCTCCTTTGATACCTAAATACACAGGAAATCCTTTCTCTTCGATTTGATTTTTCCATAGAGATTTTATGAGGGAGATAGCTGAAAGTCTGTTAGATTGAATGTTATCAGTTATCAGGGATATCTGATGAGGTATTTCCAATGAGTCTTGAGAGGTCACATACTCTTGGGGAGTTGGCTGTATCTGAAAACTTTGTGCGGAGATGTTTTGTAGTGCAAATAGTCCCAGTGCACTGGCCAGAATGATTCTTTTCATATTATAGGGTTATAGGTGAAACTAGAAATTTGAGATTTAACATCTTGAGTATGCAATATTCGTAAAATAACTTGATATTTGCAAATGGGCACTTGCAAAAACCGGTCGATGGATGTATGATTATATGCATTTCAGAGTTTTATATCGGATGCCATTGTCTACTCTTTATCCACTTTTTTAGGCCTTTATGTGCTTCTTATGTGTTTGATTATTAAAACTTTGGTTTTTGGTGGAATTCATATTTATCCTTATCTTTCTACCTTTTGGAAATAGATTCTGCATTTTTTATATCTTTGAAACAAAACAATGTAATGAAATCATGACCTTGGATTAATACTGATGAAAATACTTCTGCGATGTTATGCGGTCAGTATCAGATTATGTCTTTAATTATTTAAGGTTTGTTCTTTGATTGTGCTTTAGATGGTCTTGGTTGTTTTTAGAAAAATATTTATTCATATCTGAATTATTGATGATAGGATTGAATGAACAGAATCAGATGGCATTATTTTAAAATCAAAATATCGTGAAAAATTTTTTAGTCAGTTTGGCTTTTGTTGCTGTTTTACCTCTTTCTGCCCAACAGAAGCCTGTCTATTTAGATGAAAGTAGGCCAGTAGAAGAAAGGGTTGAGGATGCATTGTCACGTCTTACCTTGAAGGAAAAGATTGCTTTGGTACATGCACAGAGTAAGTTCAGTAGTGCAGGAGTACCTCGATTGGGTATACCAGATTTTTGGATGACTGACGGGCCTCATGGAATCCGTCCGGAAGTATTATGGGACGAATGGGATCAGGCAGGCTGGACGAATGATTCTTGTGTTGCATTTCCTGCATTGACTTGCCTGGCTGCCACTTGGAATCCTGAAATGTCTCTACTTTATGGAAAAAGTATCGGAGAAGAGGCACGTTACCGTAACAAGACTGTGCTTTTGGGTCCAGGTGTAAATATTTATCGGACACCTCTCAATGGGCGTAATTTTGAATACATGGGTGAGGACCCTTACTTGGCATCCCGTATGGTAGTTCCTTACATTGAAGGTGTACAGCAGAATGGAGTTGCAGCTTGTGTGAAGCATTTTGCCTTGAACAACCATGAGGTGAATCGTCATACCACGAATGTCATTGTTGATGACCGTGCTTTGTATGAAATTTACTTGCCGGCATTCAAGGCTGCTGTGCAAGAGGGTAAGGCATGGGCTATCATGGGTTCCTACAATTTGTATAAAGGGCAACATTGCTGTCATAACCAATATCTGCTCAATAATATATTGAAAGGAGAATGGGGATTTGACGGTGTTGTAGTTTCTGATTGGGGAGGCGTGCATGATACCGATCAAGCCATTACCAATGGTCTTGACATGGAATTCGGCAGTTGGACTAACGGGTTGAGTAGCGGTGCCAGCAATGCCTACGACAATTATTATCTGGCTATGCCTTATCTTCAACGCATACAGGAAGGAAAAGTCGGAACAGAAGAATTAGATGATAAAGTGAAACGTATCTTGCGTCTGGCTTTCCGTACTACAATGAATACTTCCCGTCCATGGGGAGCCATGCTTTCTCCTGAACATTATGAAGCCGCCCGACGAATCGGTGAGGAGGGAATTGTACTGCTTCAGAACGAAGGAGGATTGTTGCCGATTAATCTTGATAGGGCCAAGAAGATTGTTGTTGTAGGAGAAAACGCTATCAAGATGATGACTGTAGGTGGAGGTTCTTCATCGCTTAAAGTACAACGTGAACTTTCCCCTTTGGATGGAATCAGGCAACGTGTAGGTAATCGTGCAGAGGTCGTATATGTCCGTGGTTATGTAGGCGATGCCAGTGGCGAGTATAACGGTGTGATAACCGGACAGGACTTGAAAGATGACCGGACTCCGGAGGAGCTGATAGCTGAAGCGAAGACTGAGGCTGCTGATGCTGACTATGTGATTTTTATCGGTGGATTGAATAAAAGCAACAATCAGGATTGTGAAGATACAGACCGTGAAGGCTTGGGGTTGCCATACGGACAGGATGCTGTGATTCAGGCTTTGGCTGAAGTCAACAGTAATTTGATTGTAGTGAATATATCGGGTAATGCTGTTGCCATGCCTTGGGTAAAGGAAGTGCCTGCTATTGTGCAGGATTGGTATTTGGGTTCAGAAGCTGGCAGTTCATTGGCTGCTGTACTTATGGGAGATGTGAATCCAAGCGGAAGATTACCTTTTACTTTTCCGGTAAAATTAGAAGATAACAGTGCACATGCATTGGGAGAATACACAGGTGAACGTTCTGATTCTGTTATTGATATTAAGTATAATGAAGGTATTTTTGTGGGATACCGGTGGGCTGACAAGCAGAAGAAAGTGAAACCTCTTTTTGCTTTTGGACACGGGCTTTCGTATACGACGTTCGAATACGGAAAGCCTGTAGCAGACGCTGAAACTATGTCGGTTGATGGAGAATTGACTGTCAAAGTAACTGTCAAGAATACAGGTAATCGTGAGGGACAGGAAGTTGTGCAACTTTACATAGCCGATAAGAAGTCTTCCTTGCCTCGTCCTCTGAAGGAACTGAAAGGATTCAAAAAGATTAAGCTAGCCCCAGGAGAAACGCAAGAAGTATCTTTTGTTATTGATAAAGAATCTCTTAGCTTTTTTGATGATGTCAAGCATTCCTGGATAGCCGAACCGGGAAAATTTGAGGCTATCATTGCTGCTTCTGCTGTCGATGTAAAAGGAACTGTAGCCTTTGAGTTGAAATGAATTTCTGGTTCCCGTTAAGTTTTCTGCAGAAATTACGGGAAATGCATTTATTTGGTTTTCAATAGTAATATCTGTATAAAAATAATTTTATGGGAGTGTAGCCATTTGAGGTTGTACTCCCTTTTTCATCCGAATCATATTTTGTTGTGATTATTAGAACTTTTATGTTTCATCTGAATTATATTGGTTGTCTTATGGAATATGAATACTTTTTGTTACATTTGTATTACTGTTTATCGAAAATTTAACAGTTATGAGAATCAAAATATTTTTTCTTCTTCTGATAATAAACACGTTCTATGGATTTGCCCTTGATGCGAAGCTTGATTCATTGTTAAAGGTTTTGGACCAGGCTATTTCTCAGAATGAGTCGTTTACATCGATGCGGGCAGGTCAAATCAGTATGTTGAAGAATCGTTTAAAACAGGATTCTCTTTCATATGATGAACACTATCGGTTGAATAATGAATTATATGAAAGATACCGGTCTTATTTATGTGATTCTGCTATCTATTATTTGAGCAATAATATTAAGTTGGCCGATTCTCATGACGATGGAATACGTAAATCCAGCAGTCAGATAGCTTTGTCGTATTTACTGGCTTCATCAGGTATGTATATGGAAGCCGTTGATATGTTGAAACAGGTAGAACGCAGGTATTTAGGAAAAAAAGAATTGATTGATTATTATAACGCTTGCGATCATGTTTATGGAGAAGCAGGATTCTATACGCAGGCTGAAGATATAGGGAAGATATATACTGCCAGATCGGAATTGTATAAAGATTCTCTTTACCGGTTATTGGACCCTCACTCAGCATTGTATTTGATTTTGAAGGAGACCTCTTACCGTGATAGCGGTGAGCTTGATAAGGCGTTGTCGCTCAATAACGAAAGGCTTTTGAAGGCAGATGTGAACTCGCAGGAATATGCGTTGGTTATGTATAATCGGGCTTTGATTTATCGGGAGGCGGATGATCGGAATTCATACATGATTTGTTTGGCTTTGTCTGCCATTACAGATATCCGTTTGGCTACCAAGGACCATGCTTCGTTATGGATGCTGGCACAGGCGCTGCTTGATGCCGGAGATTTGGAGCATAGCTATCAGTATATGAACTTTTCGTGGAGCGAAACCCAGTTATATAATGCCCGTCTACGTGTGTGGCAAAGTATGGATGACTTGTCGTTAATCGGTGATACTTACCGGATGATGTTACAAGACCGGAATACACAGTTGAAATTTTATATTATTTGTGTATCATTGCTTTCTGTAGTAGTATTATTGGCGTTGTTGTTCATCTACAAGCAATTGAAGAAGTTGGCTGTCGCTCGTGAGAATCTGTTGAAAGCCAATGAGAAGTTGAATTTGCTGAATGCTGAACTGAAGCAGATAAATGAAGACCTTCAATCTGCCAATGAAGAATTGGCGGAATCTAATAAGATAAAGGAAGAATATATTGCTCGTTTCCTTCGTTTATGTTCCACGTACATTACGCAGCTGGATACTTTCCGTCGTTTAGTCAATAAAAAGATTTCTTCTAATCAAGTGGCTGAATTGTTTAAACTGACACGCTCGGATACGCTACAGGAAGAGGCACTTCGGGAATTGTATGCTAATTTTGATTCGGCTTTCCTACATCTTTTCCCTAATTTTGTGGAACAGTTTAATGAACTTTTGCAGGAAAATGAGCGTATCGTACCGAAAAGTGATGAACAGCTGAATACAGAATTGCGTATTTTTGCACTTATCCGTTTGGGGATTACGGATAGTTCTCAGATTGCCGAATTTTTGCGTTATTCAGTGAATACCATTTATAATTATCGTGCCAAAGTGAAAAATAAAGCACGTGTTTCCCGTGAGGATTTTGAAAATCTGGTACGTCGTATTCGCTGATAATCAATCGATTTTCCATCTATGTGTGTAAGGTCAGCATATAGACCAGTTTGAGTGAAACAGTTTTGTGTTGATAGAATCTTATATGTTACAGAACGTCCGTTCGTTTGAGGTAAAATGTCCGTTCGTTTGAAGTGAAATATCCGTTCGTTTAGGGTGAAACATCCGTTCGTTTAAAATACTATGGATATTGTATTTGAAAAACGGAAAGAAAGAGCTTCTAAGGTGTTATATATATAAGATGATGGCATTTCTGTCCATTATAGGGTACATTTTTTCACTTTACACATTGAGTTTTATTTTATCGGAAGGTTATTCAGATAAGTCTTATCGGTTATATGAACAAGTATTGGGGGGTGTTATGATTCTTCCGATTCTGAAACGGGCTGTCCTATAAGGTTGGGTCTCCTTTTAGTGGTGATTTCCGAGTATATTGAAGTCTATTACACTTCCACTTTTTTAAATCATTTTGTTTATACTACTTTTCTGTAGTACAGTATTTTATGCCTTTTTGTGGTCCACTTATTCCTCCCTTGTTGTAAAGGGGGAATAGCTTATTCTCTACATTTACACCGTTCAAAGTTTTGTTAATTATAATCTTTTTACTAACCAAAAAATTGTACGTATGAAAGACAGGAGAAAAATTCTGTGGGATATGCGCAGATGGCTGGCAGTTCTGCTGACGGCGTTGTTATCCGTGAGTGCGTTCGCACAAAAACTTACTGTAAAAGGGCGTATAGTCGATTCGAGTAGCAATACGATTATTGGCGCCAGTGTTCTTGAAAAAGGTACAACCAATGGTACGATTACTGATATTGACGGTAATTTTACATTATCGGTTGCTCCTAATTCTATGTTGGTTATTTCTTATGTAGGTTATCAGACTCAAGAATTGAAGGCTTCGGCTTCTATGGAAGTGGTTTTGAAGGAAGATAATGAATTACTGGACGAAGTAGTGGTTATCGGTTATGGTTCTGTGAAACGTAAAGATGTAACTACAGCGGTTTCTACTGTATCGACTGATGATTTGCAGCAACGGCCTATCCTTTCGGCGGCTCAAGCCATGCAAGGTAAAGCAGCAGGTGTATCGGTCGTACAGCCAACAGGACAGCCAGGAGGTGACATGGCTATCCGTGTACGTGGTACTACTTCTTTCAATGGGAGCAATGACCCGCTGTATGTGGTAGATGGTGTACCTGTTGACAATATCAAGTTCTTGTCACCTAATGATATAGCAAGTATGCAGATATTGAAGGATGCCTCTTCGGCCGCTATTTATGGTTCGCGTGCTGCAAATGGTGTTGTATTGATTACTACCAAGGCAGGGGAGTCTGGCAATGCAAAAGTGGCTCTCAGCATCCAGGCAGGTTTTACTCAAGTAGGCAATAAGATTGAATCGCTGAATGTGGCTCAATATAAGGATTTGATGGATGAGATAGGTCTGATCAGTTTACCTGACGGATTGACAGACCAGACAGACTGGTGGGATGAAACTTATACGACAGGAAATACGCAGAACTATCAGGTATCAGTATCTGATGGAAATGATAAACTTCGCTATTTTCTTTCTGCAGGTTATCAGAATGAAAAAGGCGTAATTGAAACAGCATTTTTCAAGCGTTATAATTTTCGTGCCAATATTGAGAACGATGTACGTAAATGGTTGAGAATATCAGCAAACATAACTTATTCGGACTATGTGAGCAACGGTGGCGGTGAAATGGGAACTGGAGCTAACCGTGGAGGTACTGTACTTTCTGTTATCAATACTCCTACCTATGCACCTATAATGGACCCGGAGAATCCAGACCGTTATTATACGAATTTTTATGGAGCAAACATTACCAGTCCAGCTGAAAACATTGAGCGTCATCGTTACGACCGTGACCGTGAGAACAGGCTGTTGGCTTCAGGAAGTGCTTTGATTACATTCATACCTGAATTGACGTTCAAGACAACTTTTGCCATCGACCGTCGGAATGCCATTGAAACAACTTTCCTTGATCCGGAAAAAACTTCTCATGGACGTGATCAGTACGGCGAAGGTTCTGACAACCGTAATCAGAATACAGTACTTACATTTGATAATGTGTTGACTTATGACGATCATTTCGGTAAGCATGGATTGAATGTTATGGTGGGTTCTTCATGGACCGATTCGGACTATCGTAATAACTATATCAGTGGTTCACACTATCGGAACGGATTGATTCAAACGCTGAATGCTGCCAATATGATAGGTTTGAATGGGGCTGGTTCAAGTGCTTCAGAGTGGGGAATCATGTCTTATTTTGGTCGGGTTTCTTATAATTTTGACAGTAAATATCTTGTAACTGCCAATGTTCGTGCTGACGGTTCTTCCCGACTTCATCCCAACCACCGTTGGGGAGTCTTTCCTTCCTTCTCTGCCGCTTGGCGTATTTCTTCAGAGAATTTTATGGAAGGTACAAGAGGATGGCTTGATGATTTGAAGCTCCGTGCAGGATGGGGACAGACGGGTAACCAGTCCGGACTTGGTGATTATGCTTACTTGCAGCTTTACAATATCAACCGTATTCCTTGGTATGAAGAAGGAAATGCAAATGCCGTACCTACTATTACCCCTTCTAACCTGCGTACACAAGACTTGACTTGGGAAACTACCTCGCAGGCCAATGTGGGTATTGATTTTACAGCTTTCAACAATCGGCTGAACGTGGTGATGGATTATTACTATAAACGTACTACTGATATGTTGATGGACGTGGTACTTCCTGCCGGTTCGGCTGTAGCGGGTAGCATTTCACGTAATGAAGGAACGATGGTGAACAAAGGTTTTGAACTGGCAATCAATTCTAAGAACTTTGTAGGGGAATTTGGCTGGGATACAGATTTTAATATCTCATTCAATAAAAACAAATTGACTAAACTCTCTTTACAGAAGGTTTATTATGATGCAATTACCAGCGATAATGTCCGCGAGTATGCTGTCCGTAACGAGCCGGGGCGTTCTTTGGGAGGATTTTATGGATATATCAGTGATGGAGTAGATCCGGAAACCGGTGAACTGATGTATCGTGATATTAATGGCGATGGTAAAGTGACCAGTTCAGACCGTACCTATATCGGTGATCCGAATCCGTTGTTTACGTTTGGCTTGACCAATACTTTCTCATATAAGAATTTAACGTTGAGTGTATTTTTACAGGGATCATATGGTAATGATATCTTCAATGCCTCACGTATGGAAACGGAAGGTATGTATGATGGTAAGAATCAGAGTACTAGGGTACTGGACCGTTGGCGGATACCAGGTCAGATAACTGATGTGCCTAAAGCAGGCTACACAATGCATAATTCATCTTATTTTATTGAGGACGGTAGTTATTTACGTGTAAAGGATATTACTTTGTCATACAATGTGACCGGTCCTCTACTCAAAAAATGGGGAGTCAGCCGACTTCAGCCATATTTTACGGCAACTAATCTGTTGACCTGGACAGGATATTCAGGAATGGATCCGGAAGTGAACCAGTGGGGTAACAGTGGTGCTGTACAAGGTATTGATTGGGGTACTTATCCTCAATGTCGTTCATTTGTGTTTGGTATTAATCTTGAATTCTAAAAATATAACAGTCATGAAACATAGAAAATATATTATAACTGGATTGGTATTGGCTGGACTGATGAATTTCTCTTCTTGCAGTTTAGGGTATGACCCTATTGCTTCTTATTCGGATGTGACTGAAGGTGTGCAGGATGATGAAGGTGAAAAACAGGAATTTCAGTCTCAGGCAGATGTAGAACTGGCATTAGAAGGGCTTTATCAGAAAATGAAGGATCGCATAGAACATTGGTATCTGGATTGTCTTCTGATAGGTGATAGTCATGCTGATAATGCCTATGCTGGAACTACAGGTGCTGAAACTGTTCCTTTCGAGAATAATACAGTAGATGGTGGCAATACTGTTCTGGAACGTGATTGGTCCCGTTATATGGAAGATGTAGCCGCAGCCAATCGTATTATCTGTAATATAGATGCAGTATCTGACCCGAATTTTACGGCAGATGCAAGAAACTCTATTAAGGCACAGGCTGAGATATTCCGTTCGTTGGTGTGGTTCTATATGGTACGTATATGGGGAAATATTCCATTGAATACGACTTTGCCACCAGATATTACAGCAGATAATATTGAGGAGGTATATGATGAATATTTTCCTTCGCAGAGTACAGAACTTGAAGTATATCAACAGATTGAAGCAGATTTGCTGGATGCTTTGAAATATGCTCCGGATAATAATCCGGCAGATAAGACTTTATTTACTAAATCGGTAGCACGTGCTCTTCTGGCAAAGGCTTATGCGGAAAAGCCGTTGCGTGATTATAATAAAGTCATTGAGTATTGCAGTGCTTTGGAGGCCGACGGATTCGGTCTGGCAGATTCGTATTCGGATTTGTTTGCGTTGAACGAGAACGGTACAGACCTGAAGATGCGTAATACCCGTGAAGGTATTCTGGAAGCTCAATTCCCTGCTTCCGGTGGTAACTGGTGTGCCTGGATGTTCGGTCGTGATTTGTTGGATTGGAACAATTCTTTTACATGGGCAAAATGGGTTACGCCTTCGCGTGATTTGATAGCTTTGTTTACCAGTGAGGGTGATACGCAACGCTTGGATGAATCAGTCGTATATTATGAATGTACGTGGAGTAACTATTATCCATCAGATCATTATCCATTTATGTATAAATGCCGGGCTGGATGTAGCAGTGTACTCTATTTGCGTTATGCTGATTTACTTCTCTTGAAGGCTGAGGCTTATTTGCGGGGGGATGCGAAGAATCTGAATGCGGCAGCTGATATTATTGACAGAATTCGTATCCGAGCAGGCCTGAATAAGCTTCCTGATTCTGTCCGTAACAATGAAACCGAATTGTGGAAAGCTTATATGAAAGAACGTCGTTTGGAACTTGCTTTCGAAGGACAGCGCTGGTTTGATTTGTGTCGTTGGGATGAGGTAGAGAATGTCATGAACAACTTGCGGGATGAAGGACGTTTTGCCCGGATTAATGATTTCGATAAGAATTCTTATTTCTTTGCTGTTCCGCAGACTGCTCTCGACGGAAATGAAAATCTGGTTCAGAATCCTGGTTATTAAAAAAATAGAAATATGATGATAAAGATTAATAAAGTTTTATTGTTGCTCGGATGCATGTCGCTGTCAGCTTGTGTGTCGTGCAGCGAATCTTCTGCAACTGGTGGTGGCGAAGATACGGATACTCCTATAGAAGTTCCTTCCGGTGATGTAAAAATGTATGTCACTACATCTAACCGGATGTACGATTTAGCTATCCAATCAGTCGATTTCAGCGATAAGGATAATATGTCGCCTACTACAGTACGTTTGGATGCATCTATGCGTTACCAGACTATAGACGGTTTTGGCGCCGCTATTACAGGGTCTACCAGTTATAACTTGTCATTGATGCCAGAGGAAAAGCGAAAAGAATTTCTGAAGGATACTTTTTCGCCGGACAAGTATGGCTTCAGTTATGTGCGTGTATCTATCGGTTGTTCTGATTTTTCATTGAGCGATTATACTTGTTGTGATGAAAAAGGCATTGAAAACTTTGCCTTGACCATAGAGGAAACAAAATATGTGATTCCTGCTTTGAAAGAGATACTTGCCATCAATCCTGCTTTGAAGATTATTGCATCACCATGGACGTGTCCTAAATGGATGAAGGTGAAAGATTTGCAGAGTAAAGAGCCTTATGATTCATGGACTGGTGGACAACTCAATCCTGATTATTATCAGGATTATGCCACTTATTTTGTGAAATGGCTGGATGCATTCAAGCAGGCTGGCGTTACAGTCAATGCCGTTACGGTGCAGAATGAGCCGTTGAACCGTGGAAATTCGGCTTCTCTTTATATGGGGTGGGAAGAACAACGTGATTTTGTGAAGACTGCTCTAGGACCGGCTTTGCAGCAACATTTTCCGGATGTGAAGATTTATGCTTTCGATCATAACTATAATTATGATAATGTGGCTGATCAGGTAGATTATTCCTTGAAAATCTTTACAGATGCTGAAGCAAAGAAATATTTTGCCGGTACAGCCTTCCATAATTATGGAGGAGACCGAAGTGAACTGTTGGATGTACAGGCAAAAGCGCCTGATAAGGAACTGATTTTTACTGAAACATCGATTGGTGAGTGGAATCAAGGACGTGACTTGGCAACCGCTCTGACTCGTGATATGGAAGAAATAGCCTTGGGTACGGTCAATAACTGGTGTAAAGCGGTCATTGTCTGGAATCTGATGTTGGATAGTGACCAGGGACCTCATGGAGGACCTGGAGCATGTGCTACTTGTTATGGAGCGGTAGATGTTGATAATACGAATTATGATACGGTAACTCGTAATTCTCATTATTACATTATCGCACATCTGGCATCAGTTGTAAAACCGGGTGCTGTACGTATCGGAACTTCCGGATATACAGAAAATGGCATTTCTTATGCTGCTTTTGAAAATACTGACGGTACTTATGCTTTTGTGCTTTGTAATGGTAAGTCGGAAGCAAAGAATGTAACAGTAGATGACGGTACACACCATTTTACGTATGAGGTTCCTGCCAAGTCTGTTATGTCTTACCGTTGGAAGAAATGAAAACAAAAAACATTAAAGATCAGAACCATGAAAAAGATATTTTGGGTTGCCACAATGGTGGCTGGAATACTGTTTATGAATTCCTGTAAGGAAGAGGATTTGGGACCCGGTAATCCCATAATGGAGGTAAAGACAGAAATTGCAAACGCATATTTTGGAGATAGCCTGGCATTTACGGTTAATGCTTCGGATATGGATGTTCCTTTGTCTACGTTAAAGGCTCAACTTTATTTTGGTGAAGAAATGGTATCCGAAACTGTAATCCGTACAAAAGTAAGCGGTAAAGATTATAGTGGAAAGATTTTTGTACCTTATTACAAGGATATCCCCAATGGAACAGCTACGTTGAAGTATATTTTACAGAACATACATTTTACGATAGTTGAAAAAACTGTCGAGGTGAATTGTGTCCGTCCACAGTTTGAAAATCTTGTACTTGTTACAGAAGATGGACAGCAGTTGGATATGCCTCGTGTAGGTGAAAACCAATATGCTGTAACAGCAGAGTTCCCACAAAAACTGAATGCATATATCAAAGCTCCAGCATATGGCACTAATGGGAATGAAATTACTTTTGGATATTCTAGTGATGGGACAATTACAGAAGGGACAAACAGTTATATCCCATTCTCAGCCTTGGAGGCTGGAACTTACGAAGTAACTTTCAATACATTAACTTATGCAGGGTCTCCTTTTATTTCAATGAAGATGAACGGACAGGAGTTTACTCAAGTAGATGCTAGTACATTGAAGATAGAAACAACTATGGAACAAGGTGAGGCTGTTGTATTTGAAGGAGTACCGAATTATGAGAATTATTGGATTGATCCAGACTTCTTTACAAAAGCTGATGACGGTTCATTAACTTTTATTCCAGTTAGTGGTAATTATCGTATTACAGCTGATACTCAGAAAGAATATTTTAAAGTTGAAGTATTGGATGCCGCAATGGCTGATGCTACTTTGCAGACCGATGGAACAGGAGCATTATATATTGTAGGAGGTTCGGGTACTTTAGGAACAGAATCCATCGGTAAACCTTCTTATATAGGTGCTCCCAGTTGGGATGGTGGTAATGGGGCTATTTGTATGTCTCCGATAGAACCCAAGAAGTATCAGTTGACGGTTGTGGCCGGTGAACAGATAACTGTTGATGGAGTAAATTTCAAATTCTATGGTGGAAAAAACTGGGGAAATGAGTATAAAAGTGACCGTATAACTTCGGAGAACGACTTCTTTATTGTCAATCCTGGTCCTAATGATGATGGTAATGTTTGGTTGAAAGAGGGGGTAACTCTCGAATCAGGTACTACTTATGTCATAACAGTCGATATGACCGATCCGGCTCATGCTGTTATGTATGCTGTTAAGAAATAATCAGTATTTATTGTGTATGATTTTTACCCCGGTAACGTGACGGATCCGTTATCGGGGTGATTTATTTATATGTGGATGTTCGGAAGACTTGAGTGGATTTTGATGAGGCGTAAATGAACTGTCAGTAAAATGTATACTCTTTCTTAGAAGAAAAGTGCCGAAATCCATCGCTTTTTTCTGGAAATTCATGATATTTGCAGTCCTTAAAAACAGGCTGGCTTATGAATTATCAAGAAACGCTCCATTATTTATTTACCAGCACTCCCTTATTTCAGCATGTAGGGAAAGATGCTTATAAAGAGGGATTGGAAAATACACATGCATTGGATGCATATTTCGGACATCCTCATCGTACTTTCCATACTATCCATGTTGCCGGAACCAATGGAAAAGGTTCCTGTTCACACACGTTGGCAGCTATTCTGCAGCGTGCAGGATATCGTACCGGACTGTATACGTCTCCTCATCTGGTGGATTTCCGTGAGCGTATCCGGGTAAATGGCGAACCGGTACCCGAATCTTATGTGGTAGATTTCGTGGAGAAGCATCGTCATTTCTTTGAACCTTTGCACCCTTCTTTTTTTGAACTGACTACAGCAATGGCTTTCCGGTATTTTGCCGATAGTCAGGTGGATGTGGCCGTGATTGAAGTCGGATTAGGAGGACGCCTGGATTGTACCAATATCATTCGTCCGGATTTGTGTGTCATAACGAACATCAGTTTTGACCATATACAGTTTTTGGGGGATACCTTGGAGAAGATTGCTGCTGAAAAAGCGGGAATCATCAAGTCGGATATTCCGGTGGTAGTGGGCGAAACTACGGCGGAGACAAAGCCGGTATTCTTGCGCAAGGCACAGGAAGTAGGAGCTCCGATAATCTTTGCGGAAGAAGAGCACCTGTTACTTTCGCATACGCGTACTTCCGACGGGCAATATTTGTATCAGACCGTAGATTATGCTGATTTGAAAGGAGAATTGGGTGGATTGTGTCAGTTGAAAAATACCAATACATTGCTTTCTGCTATCCGTCAGTTGAAAGTGCGGGGATATGCGTTGACGGATGAGGCCGTAAGAGAAGGTTTTGCCGGAGTCTGTGAATTGACCGGACTGATGGGACGGTGGCAGAAGGTAGGTTCTTGCCCTACAGTAATCTGTGACACAGGTCATAATGTAGGAGGAATTTCATATATTGTGGAACAGCTGGCTTTACAGACCTATGATAGGTTGCACATTGTGATGGGGATGGTCAATGATAAGGATATCAGTGGCGTTCTGGCTATGTTGCCTCGGAAGGCTTCGTATTATTTCACGCAAGCCAGTGTACAGCGTGCACTTCCTGCCGGACGGGTGAAGGAGTTGGCGAATAAGTTTGGACTGGAAGGGGAGGCTTATCCCGATGTAAGTTCTGCTCTTGCTGCCGCTAAAGCTGCAGCAACCGATAAAGATTTGATTTTTGTCGGTGGAAGCAGTTTTATTGTAGCCGACCTTTTAAGTTCGATGAAATAATCCGATTTCTTTTTGAGAAAATGTTTGGGAATCTTGAATAAAATCTTTTTATTTGCAAGGAAATTGCATTTGTGTAAATAGAAAGATTTTAATATATGAATAACACATTTTATCGCGAGGATAATCTGAGCGGATTGAAACGCACTGATTTCCAAAAAACGGTTCAAGGTAAAGAGACCGATTTATTTATTCTGTCAAATAATAATGGGGCTGAGGTAGCAGTAACAAATTACGGTGGTGCCATTCTGGCAATCATGGTTCCGGATAAGAATGGAAATTTAGGTAATGTGATTCAGGGACATGATACTATAGATAAGGTAATCAATAGTCCTGAACCTTTCTTGAGCACGTTGATTGGTCGGTATGGAAACAGAATCTGTAAAGGCCGGTTCACATTGGATGGTAAGGAATATACGTTGGCCATCAATAACGGACCTAACTCTTTACATGGCGGACCTACCGGTTTTCATGCCCGTGTATGGGATGCCGAACAACCTGCTAAAAATTCAGTAGTGTTGAAATACCTTTCTGTTGACGGGGAAGAGGGCTTCCCGGGAAATCTGAATGTAGAAGTAGTTTACACACTGTCTGATTCTAATGAACTGATAATCGAATATAAGGCTACTACCGATAAACGCACTTTGGTAAATCTTACTCATCATGCTTTCTTCAGCCTTTCCGGATTGGCAAATCCGACTCAAAGTGTCGAAAACAATATCCTTACTATCAACGCAGACTATTATACTCCGATGGATGAAGTATCCATCACTACGGGCGAAATTCTGAAAGTGGCAGATACACCGATGGATTTCCGGACACCGCATGTGGTAGGTAGTCGTATCAATGAACCTTTCCAGCAATTGGTTTACGGTGCCGGTTATGACCATTGTTATGTATTGAACAAACCCGAAGTCGGTGCGTTGAGTTTTGCGGTGAAATGCGTCGAACCGGTCAGTGGACGTTCGTTGGAGATGTATACTACAGAACCGGGTGTACAGCTTTACACATCTAATTGGCTGAACGGCTTCTCCGGTTGGCATGGAGCTACTTTCCCGGCTCGCAGTGCCATCTGTTTCGAAGCCCAACATTTTCCGGATACTCCTAACAAGGCTCATTTCCCGTCGGCTGTCTTAAATCCGGGTGAGACCTATCATCAAGTGACAGTCTATAAGTTTGGGGTAGAGAAATAAACGGACTTTCTGCTGAATTAACTTAATTTACAACTTAATACACTTTTATTTAAACCATGGAACAACAAAAACAAAAAACTAATGTCATCGCAATCATTACGATGTTCTTTCTGTTTGCGATGATTTCATTTGTTACCAATTTGGCCGCGCCGTTCGGTACAATCTGGAAAAACCAGTATGCCGGTGCCAACACATTGGGTATGATGGGTAACATGATGAACTTTCTGGCATATCTCTTTATGGGTATTCCTGCCGGTAACATGTTGGTGAGAATCGGTTATAAGAAGACATCCTTGATTGCTATGGCTGTCGGCTTCGTCGGTTTGCTGATTCAGTATCTTTCCAGCCTTTTCGGAGCGGATGTAGACGTATTCTCATTGGGTGAATATGCTATCAAGCTGAACTTTATCATCTATCTGTTAGGTGCTTTTGTCTGCGGTTTCAGTGTTTGTATGCTGAATACAGTTGTAAATCCGATGTTGAACCTGTTAGGTGGTGGCGGTAATAAAGGTAATCAGCTGATTCAGACTGGTGGTGCGTTGAACTCTTTGTCTGGTACATTGACCCCGTTGTTTGTAGGTGTGCTGATTGGTACTGTTACTCCGAAAACAGCCATGTCAGATGTAGCTCCTCTGCTGTTTATCGCTATGGGTGTGTTCGCATTCACTTTCATTGTTATTTCGTTTGTGAATATTCCTGAGCCTCACATGAGAAAGAAAGGAGAAGGCGCAGCGAAGGAAAAATTCTCTCACAGTCCCTGGAGTTTCCGTCATACGGTTTTGGGTGTTATCGGTATCTTTATTTATGTAGGTATTGAAATCGGTATACCTGGTACATTGAACTTCTATTTGGCAGACTCTAGCGAGAAAGGTGCCGGTATTCTGACAAATGGAGCAGCTATCGGTGGTGCTATTGCTGCTATCTACTGGTTGCTGATGTTGGTTGGTCGTTTGACTAGTAGTATTATCAGTGGAAAGGTTTCTACTCGTTCACAGCTGATAACTGCTTCTGCATTGGCTATTCTTTTCATTGCGATTGCTATATTCACACCGAAGAGTGTAGGATTCAATGTTCCATCTTTCGTATACGACCCGGTTGCCAAGACTTCTGAAATCCTGACTAATGCCGGCGTTCCTGCCGATCAGGTAGCTTTGTTCATTGACAATCCGACAGAAGAAAACCTGATGGCACATGCTGATTTATTGCAGGGCATGAGTCTGACTCCGACAGATGTAATGAATTCCATGAAAACTCCGTTGGTACCGGTCAGCTGTCTGTTCCTGGTGCTTTGCGGTCTTTGTACTTCTGTCATGTGGGGTGGTATCTTCAACCTGGCTGTAGAAGGTTTGGGTAAATATACAGCCCAGGCATCCGGTATCTTTATGATGATGGTTGTGGGTGGAGGTATCTTCCCGTTGTTGCAGCAAGTCATCTCTGATGCGGTAGGTTATATGGCCAGCTACTGGTTGATTGTAGCCATGCTTGCTTATCTGTTGTTCTATGGCCTGGTAGGCTGTAAGAATGTCAATAAAGATATTCCTGTAGATTAAGAATTGCCTTTGTCCGGGCTTGATTCAAGCCCGGATTCCTTATATTAATATTAACCTTTTAAATTTAAATGTTATGGATATAGAATTTGTGAGAAGCCGTTTCATTAAACACTTTGATGGTACAACAGGCTCAGTATATGCTTCCCCGGGACGTATTAATTTGATTGGTGAACATACAGATTATAACGGTGGTTTTGTATTTCCGGGTGCTGTAGACAAAGGAATGATTGCTGAAATCAAACCGAATGGAAAAGATAAAGTTTGTGCGTATTCTATAGACTTGAAAGATTACGTAGAATTTGGTTTGAATGAAGAAGATGCTCCGAAAGCAAGCTGGGCACGTTATATCTTCGGTGTTTGCCGTGAAATGATTAAGCGTGGTGTAGACGTAAAAGGTTTCAATACTGCTTTTGCCGGTGATGTGCCTCTGGGTGCAGGTATGTCTTCATCTGCAGCTTTGGAGTCTACCTATGCTTTTGCTTTGAACGATCTCTTTGGCGACAATAAAATTGATAAATTCGAATTGGCTAAGGTAGGTCAGGCTACAGAACACAACTATTGTGGTGTAAACTGTGGTATCATGGATCAGTTTGCTTCTGTATTTGGTAAAGAAGGACATCTTATCCGTTTGGATTGCCGTTCATTGGAATATCAGTATTTCCCATTCAAACCGGAAGGCTATCGTCTGGTTTTGGTGGATTCGGTGGTCAAACACGAACTGGCTTCTTCTGCTTATAATAAACGCCGCCAGAGTTGCGAAGCTGTAGTTGCAGCTATCAAGGCTACTCATCCGGAAGTTGAATTCTTGCGTGATTGCAGCATGGATATGTTGAATGAAGTAAAAGACAAGGTTTCTGAAGAAGATTATAAGCGTGCGGAATATGTAATCGAAGAAATCCAGCGTGTATTGGATGTTTGCGACGCTTTGGAAAAAGGTGACTACGAAACTGTCGGCCAGAAGATGTATGAAACCCATCATGGTATGAGTAAATTGTACGAAGTAAGCTGCGAAGAACTTGATTTCTTGAACGATATTGCCTTCGATTGCGGCGTAACTGGTTCACGTATCATGGGTGGCGGTTTCGGTGGATGTACCATCAACTTGGTAAAGAATGAGTTGTATGAAACATTTATCAGTACAGTGAAAGACCGTTATAAAGAAAAATTCGGTCGTAGTCCGAAAGTTTACGATGTTGTAATCAGCGACGGTTCTCGTAAACTCTGCTAATTGTAGGTTGTTTCCATAGTCTACATAGATTTGAATCCCCTTGCCAGCCATGCTGCAAGGGGATTTTTACTTTACTCGCCTAACCGTCCGGTACAGCGCAGGTATTCTGTTTCGTAGGTCTTATATTGGGTCAGTGCTTCGATGCGGTTACTTTCGGCCTGTTGCCATTGTGATTGGGCATCCAGCAGGTCGGTCAGTGTACTGAGTCCGTTGGTGTATCGGTCGCGCATGACCCGCAGGTTCTCGTTGGCCTGTCTGCTGCCCAGTTCGGCAGTCTGTACCAGGTTGTATCCGTCGGTCAGATTCTGGATTGCCTGTCTGGCTTCGATGCTTAGCAGGCGTGAATTGCGTTGCAGGTCGAGTTGGGCGTTCTGCAGATCCAGTTTGGCTTTCTTTACTTTCTTCAGACCTTCTCCCCAATGGAAAAGCGGGATGCTGACGGAAGCCATTACCAGTCCGATGCCATCATCCAGTTTTTGGGTAAAGGGAATGTAGTTTCCTTGCGGATCGGCTGTCATGCCGTTCAGTTTGATGTTTCCATAGTACGCATATCCGGCAGAAAGTCCGATTTGCGGTAAAATGTCTCCACGTACCATTTTAATCTGTTGTTGGCGGGCAGCTATCTGTTGTTCCAGCAGTTTCAGTTCAGGACGTAATGCGATGCTCTCATCCAGTCGGGCAGGAGCTGTCACTTGAATGAGCGTGTCTACCGGAATCGGTTGAGTATCGAACGGTTCGCCCAGTGTGTGGCACAAAGCCATCCGGCAGAGGTCTGCTCCGTTCCGTGCCTTTTGTAGCTGATAGCTGATTTCACTTCGTTTGGCATTGATACGCAGCAGTTCGTTGTCGGTACCCATTCCTGCCTTCACCGCAGTTTCCACCTGTCTGTACAAGGTATCCATCTGTATCTGATAAGCTTCCAGCATGCGTACCTTCTGTCTTACGGCAATGTAGTTCCAGTACGCCTTGTCGGCTTCGACGGTTACGTCCATCCGGGTTTTCCTCAGATTCTGGGCGGCACTTTCCTTGCCGATACGGGCCAGTTTGTTGCCGGCTGTGATTTTCCCGCCGGCATACAGCGGTTGGATGATACTGATACCAGCCAGATACATGCCGTGCATCTGCAGTTCCATGCCCATCATGTCCATGTCGGGGAACATATAGGTTCCCGAAACCATACCGTCCAGTTTCGGCAGGTAAGAGCTGAAGGCGATGTCTTTGTCCAGTTCTGCCTGTTGCAGGGCATGGTTGGCTTTCTGGAGTTCTTCGTTGCGCTGCAGTGCCAGTTCCCGGCATTCGGTCTGGGTAAGGAACAGTTCTTTTTGTGCGGATGCCTGTACCGAAAAACTTAGGGCCAGCGCACCCAGTAAGATATGGCGTTTCATGAGTGTAAATGTGTAAGGTTAGACTTCGGTTCCGGTTTGTGTATACGGAACAAAGCCGTATAGAATATCGGTAACAGAATTAATGTGATGAGGGTACCTACCGTCAGTCCGCCCATGATGGTGATGGCCATGGAGCCGTACATGGGGTCGTTCACCAGCGGTACCATTCCCACGATGGTGGTAAGCGAAGCCATCAGGACGGGACGCACACGGGAGACGGTCGCCTCTACCACGGCATGATACGGATGGTAGTGCTCTTCCGTTTGCAGGCGGTTGATTTCGTCTACCAGTACGATGGCATTCTTTACCATCATGCCGATAAGTCCCATCATACCGATGATGGCCATAAAGGTGAACGGTTGCCGGAACAGGAGCAGTGCCGGTGTGATACCGCAGAAGACAAAGGGGAAGCAGAGCAGGATAAGGGATACCTTTCTCCAACTGTTGAAGAGCAATAGCAGTACAGCCAGGATGATGAAAATACTGATAGGCAGATATTTCAACAGATTCCCGATGGCGTCTCCCTGTAGTTCGCCTTCCCCTACCCAACGCATGTTGTAACCGGCAGGCAAGGGGATGGTTTCTATTTCGGGTCGGATGGAAGCGACCACTTTGGCCGGTGTAGCATCGTAAAGGTCAGTATTAGGGTCACATTCCGCTTCGATAGCCCGTTGTCCGTTGAGGCGGTAAACGTAGTTCTCTTCCCAGTCCAGCCGGATGTCACGTGCCACATTGCCCAGCGGAACGCTGCGGAACAGGTTGTCCTGCAGTTCGTCCATACCTTTCGATCCGGTCATGATACCTTTCAGGTCATTGTCGCTCATGCGCAGGTTCAGGGTACTCCATACGGGAATATCGTTCAGATCAGTGATACGGCTGCCGTCTTCGTTACGTACCAGCAGGTTGATAAGAACCGTCCGGTCCTGGTCATTCAGTACTCCTACCGGCATCCCGTCGGTAGCGGCCAGTAGGGCATTTCCTACATCACTCCGTTCGATACCCGAACGTAATGCGTCTTCACGTACATAGTCCGCTATCAGTGCTTTGCCTTTGGGTTTCCAGTTATTCTCTACTGAGTAGGCATCTACGTACGGACAGCGTCGCATAATGTCTTCGGCCTGTCTGCTCAATTCCCGTAAGACAGCCGGGTCAGGTCCCGAAAATTCAACCTCTACCGTATGTGAGGAAGCAATGGAGAAATTGTATTTTCGGATGCGTATGTAAGCGTCCGGATAACGTTCGCGCAACAGTTTCCTTACTCCGGGAATCTGTTCGACTACGGTCTTGTAATCCTTGCAGTCCACCATCAGTTCTCCGTAGCAGTCCCCGCCCGATGTCATGGGACGTACCAGGCAGTAATGGGCCGGAGCGCTTCCCATACTGGCAGCTACCCGTTCGATGGCCGGATTCTGCTTGAGCAGTACCGACATATCCTGGAGGTCTTGTCGTACGCGGTTCGGGTCGGTCTGTGCAGGCAGGTAGTATTCCACGATGAACTGTTTGTAGTCGAAATCGGGGAAGAAGAGGTTTTTCACCCGTGTCATTCCGAAAATACAGAGTGCCAGAACAGCAGTTGCGGTAACGAGGGTCGTTTTCTTGTGTCCGATCAGGAAGCCGATGCTTCGGCGCACGAAGCGGTGAACGGGAGAATTGTGGACTTCCTGCTTTCCGTCCTCTTTCTTTTCATGGATGGGTAGCCACGATTTGGCACAGATAGGCACCTGTGTCAGTGCCAGTACCCAGCTGGCCAGCAAACTCACGCAGAGTACCAGAAACAGGTCGCAGGCGTATTCTCCGGCCGAGTCGGGCGAGAGATAGACTGCCAGGAAGGTCGATACGGCAATGATGGTAGCTCCCAACAGCGGCATGGCGGTATGATTCCCGATGCGGTAGAGGTAGGTTTTCGGTCCGAGCCCTCGTTTCTTGTCGGTCAGAATACCGTCCATGATGACAATGGCGTTGTCTACCAGCATTCCCATGGCTACGATGAATGCCCCCAGGGAGATACGTTGCAGGGTAGTACCGCACATCAGCAGGATGGGGAAGGATACGGCGATGGTCAGTACCAGTCCGAAGCCGATGATGACTCCGCTGCGGAATCCCATGGTGAATACCAGCACGAGGATGACAATCAGGACCGATTCTACCAGGTTGACCATGAACGAACTGATGGCCTCATTCACTTTATCGGGTTGGAAGAATATCTTTTCCGTTTCCATACCGACGGGAATCTGTTGCATGATTTCTGCCAGCCGTTTGTCTACAGCCTTTCCTACGTCGGGCACAATGGCATTCTCTTCCAGGGTAAGGCAGATGGCCAGTGCCGGCTTTCCGTCGACGAAGAAGCCGTTCCGTTGCGGCTCGGAATAGGTGTGTTCTATCTTCGCTACATCTTCCAGGCGGATTTGCTTTCCTTGTGGAGTACTGATAAGCAGGTTACGGATGTCGGCTTCATCGGTCACGGCATTGCCGACATGCAGCTGTATCCGGTCGCTCCCGTTCAGATAGCTGCCTGCATTCACCGTCTTTCCGGCATTCTGCAGACTCATCATGATTTGGGTGGGGATGATGCCGTTCCGTGCTATTTTCTCTTTTGACAGGGTGATGTTGATGACTTCATCGCGGTTGCCGCTGATGAGGATACGTTTCACTCCTTTTACTCCCAGCAGTTCCCGGCGTATCAGCTTGGCATACTTATACAGTTCGGGATAGGAATATCCGTCGCCTTTGAAAGCGTAGAAGATGCCGTACACGTCCATCATATCATCCACTACAATCGGATCGTAACACCCTTGGGGAAGTTTGGAGTGACTGTCGTTCACCTTCCGGCGTAGCAGGTCGAAATGCTGCTCCAGGTCTTTCTGCAGGACGGTCATCTGGAATTCCACGGTGAACGTGGCCATGCCGTTCTGACATTCCGACTTGATTTTCTTGACGTTGGGAAGGGCACGGAGTTCCTCTTCCAGGGTCTGGGCTACTTTCAGTTCCACTTCGTGGGCACTGGCACCCGGATAAGGGACGATGACCATGGCCTGCTTGACCGATACGGCCGGGTCCTCCAGTTTCGGCATCTGCAGGAATGACAGTATTCCGGCTATCAGGATGCCTATCATGAGCGACCAGAACAGGGTAGGCCGTTTGACAAAGAATTCGGTAAGTTTCATCAGATGAGTCCTCCTACATTCGTTTTACTTTCCGTGTCTATTACACGGACCTTCTCTTTCTCCTGCAGGGCATTTACGCCCGCTTTCACTACCTGTTCAGTGCCATTCAGACCGGCACTGATGATAGCGTCTCCCGTACCGTCTATTCCGCTACACACGACTTTACGTTTGCTGACGGTGGAGTCGGCTTCCAGGATCCACACATAGGTTTCCTCCTGCTGACGGATAACGGCATGAAGCGGTAGGCAGAATGTGCTTCCGAGGCTGTCTGTTCCTTCTATATGGATGGTGATTCCGATGTTCATTCCGGCGCTGAGCCGTGTGTCAGGTTTTCCGTCGAAAGCCAGTTTCAGCTGATACAGCTGATTACCGTCGGCTTTCGGGGTAATGCTTACAACCTGCATCGGCATTTCTTCTGCCTGTTCAAAGGTAGCCTGACTGGTGATTTTCCCGAAACGGGAGCGTAACAGGTAAACGTCGGCAGGCAGTTCGGTTTCCACTTCTATCCGGTGTACATCCAGCAGGTTGATGACCGGTGTTCCGGCATCCACCATTTCAGCCGGAGCGAAGTTCACGCTTTGTACATAGCCGTCTGTCGGAGCATACAGTCGGGTATAGTCCAGCTTGTTCCGGTTGACCTGCAGCTGTACTTTCAGTTGCTGTAATCCGGCTACCGCTTTCTCATAGTCGTTGACCGATACACTTTTGCTGTGATACAAGGCTTCCAGGCGCTTCACTTCATCCTCCAGCTGTTTGGATTGTATCTCCAGTGCTTCTACCCCTAGCCGGTAATCGGCATCGTCCAACCGGGCGATGAGTTGTCCTTTTCTTACGTGATCGCCTTCTTTTACCAGTATCTGTTCGATTTGTCCGGGTGTCTTGAATCCCAGGCTGATGTCATGTCTTTCTTGTACAACGCCCGAAAAATGCTTGATACGTTCCGCACCGGTACGGACCGGAGTAGTCAGCATGACACTGCGGGTGAATGTCTCCGCAGGTTTTTCGGTGCATCCGTTTGTCAGGCAAAGGATGGCTGGAAGTAGCAATAGTCTTTTCATATTTGTGGATTTAGTTGTTCTCTTGAGCGCAAAGGTCTGATATTTTGTTGTCCTTTTTGTCACCTAATTACCCCATAAAATGTTCTAAAAGTAGGGAATATGTGTGATTCGTTTGGGAAATTTCTGATATTCTGTTCTAAAGGGCTATTTATGACTGATGATGTTCCCAACCCGCTGGTTGGACTCTAGTATGTAATTTCCCATATACCTGATTTCTTTGAGCCTGTTCTCTTCCTTTCAAGATTTTCATCAACTGGAAGCCTTTCTTTCCGAAGTGTTTCTATAGCTTTGTATAAAGGAATACGCCAATGGCACTATCCTGTAATTCACCCACAACTTGTGGGTGAATTGTAAGCTGTTTATTATAAATCAAATAGATTTTTTGCCTATGATATATTTGTAGTGTTCCCTAGGAATGTACCAAATTACTGTTCTGTATTCACCCCCAACTTGGGGGTGAATTGTAAACCATTCATTATAAATCAAATAAAATCTTTTAGCGTATCCAATACTTGTTTCGAAAGTCCCTTTACCCCCGGAAGTTTGGCACGCAGATTCGAGCTTAAATTTACAAGGAATTTTTCTCCCCAACGGCTCTCCGCATGAAGCGTCACAATATCCTTTCCCAACGACCAGTAAAATTGCAGCATTTCACTATTCACATGGGTTGCCGCCTTTATCTGGCTATGTTTGTACCTCTGGCTGAGTTCCTCAATCCAGGAGGCGTAATCTTTATCTATGTTTGCTTAGTGAGTCATAACAATTTATATTGTTTTCAGATGGTTGAATCTGATACTCTTTAGTATGAAAATTTTTTCTCTGAAATAACAGCATCGCCGTTTTGCTGTAACAGTCTGTTCCGTTTTTACCTTTTCAACTTCATCAGCTACATTTTTCTACATGTTCTGAGTAGCTAAACTGCTCCTTTTGCCTTAAACAAATTGAACTATTCGAAAATATTGGATAGTTCAATTTGTTTACAATAAACACTTATAATTAAAAATTTTGTTCTTACAAATTGGTATTTAGGTGGAATTGATATCAAATATAATTCTTTTTATGCCATAGAGTAGAGTGAACGAATATTACCGAAAATGATGAACAGGTATTAATCGGAAAATGTATTATATCCAAGAAACTCGCTTATGGGTCTTATCTTAGCTATGTATGTATATTTGTTTTCATATAGATTGGGAACTCGTTTCATTTCTATTTGATTTTGATTGTCAAACTGTAACACTACATAATATGATGCATGCGTAGGCTTGAAGCCATATTTTTCCAGTGAATCTTTTGTCCATATCTGGAAACGTCCTTTAGCTTTCAACTTAAAGAGTTTACAGTTAACACCTCCATTGTGCAAGAGTACATATTGTATGCGTTCAAATCCAGGTTTTACAAGAAGGGAACCTTTTGAATCCCCTGCCCTTAAATAGCATATTCCTGTCTCTATCATTTTGTTGTATAAATCAGTTCTTGCATGATTGACGAGGACTGTCGGTTCATTAGGATTGGCTGCCATTTTTGCAAATAGATCTGTTGCAATGTGTATATCTGAGATTGCTTGCCTGCGTCTAATACCAATGTTAAGGAACTCAGGGCTTTGGTCTACGCCGACAAATGTTCGCCCGGTAAGATTTGCGGCAATACCAGTAGTACAACTACCTGCAAAAGGGTCTAGTATTGCTGCCCTAGGAAGGGTGGATGCCATGATTATTCGATATAATAATTGTAAGGGCTTTTGTGTAGGATGTTTGCCATATATCTTTTCCCATTGCTCTGCAGCGGACATTGTCCATACATCTTGCATTGGCTCACCATTATTCATCAGAGTCATCAACTCTTTATTGAAATAATGGTTTGCTGTTTTATTCTTGCTTGCCCAAATGATATACTCAGCTGAGAAATCAAAACGCTTGTCAGTCAACGAGTGGGGTGGATCAGGTTTATGCCAAACGATAAGATTCAAAATCTTGTAGCCAAGAATTTCCATGCAACCGGCTACTGAGAATATATTATGATATGTACCAGATACCCAAATGGTACCATTATCTTTCAGACAGTCTTTACACGCAGCTAACCACGAAAGATTAAATCTATCTTTTTCATCTGAAGAACGCACCTTATCCCATTCTCCTTTATCAAACTTTATGTACTTGCCATTTATATTGACTTTTCCATTACCTGTGGAAAGAAAATATGGAGGGTCGGCAAATATCATATCAAACTGATTGTTGAGTTGTGACATGACACTAGTAGAATCTCCACAATACAGACTGAAATCAGGGAATGATTCGGTATTATATTCTGTAAGCATCATATTACTAAACGCTGATAATGAGAATAATCGCGGATGCTATTACGTTGTGATAGATACCATTTGAAATTCTCCGTCATAATCTGATTGTCTAGAGACTCATTTTGGGTAATGGCACGGATGAATTGACCATCTTCAGTGCGCAGGTTACTAGGTACAAGGATATGGCCATCCATGTTGAATGATAGATAATGAGAGTCAAACAGTTTGTGATGATTTTGGCACAGCCATAAACCGTTTTCGCCACTTATCGCATGGTTAAACTTTATATCATCGCTAAAATGGTCGTCACGGGCTATTTCAGCTACACCCCATACATGTGCACCTTGGATAATTTCTGGTATTTCGCATCCACATAAGGCACAATGCTTTCGTCCAAGTCTTTGCAACAGATTACGTTGGTATATGGGTGAACGAAATTCATTATTTTTGGCTTGGTTAATGAATATCCTTTTTTCTAAAGTAATAGATGTATCGTGAATTTGGATATTACCTATAGCATTTATTGTATTCAAGGATGATTGGGGTAAACGAGTAAGGTCTTGTTCACAAATATTGTAAAGATCTATGGGCCTGTCTGTGATTGCTGCCACCGCTATAGCTAAAAGAGTAGATTCGTATTTACTTGCTCCATAAGTTTTTGCGTAAATCTGTACTTTGTCGGATGTTTTTGAAATGAAAGAAGAATTATTGGAGCTATTAGTTTCTCGATTGTCATTTCTTTCGTCTATCAATTCATCAACGTTTTCAAATGCATTGATACCTGCCGGATAATAGTCAAGAAGATTCAGAAAAATGACTCCAGCTGTCTTTAACAAACGAAAATAAAATAGATGATAATCTGTAAAATAGTTCCCTTTATGAGGCATGAAGTAATAGTATAATGCTTTATTTGGATTGCTGTCGGCATAATACAGGTTAATTGCAGTAGGAATACTCTGTACACTTTGATTGCGGCCTTCTACTGACACTTCTGAAAGAGATACGAAACTCTTTATGCCTCCATACTCGATGGTAATTAATCTTCCCTTATTATAAGTCGAAGTATCACGAATTATATTAAAATCATCCTGTCCGGTGACTCTAATACAAATATCTCGAAGAATTTTATATGTCAAAATTCTATCATAAAGACCTGGAGTCTTTTGAGCGTCGGGGCGATAAGTTATTATTGCTGTCATATTATCAATAGTTTTTAATCAAGACTTCATGGCGGTTATTATATCTTCCTTGAGTCGTTGCTACATCTATCATGTGGTACTTGTTTTTGTTTGTCCATTCGATGATTTCTGTATTCGTAAATTCTCCTACTTTTATAACGTATGACAACATGAATTTTGCTTTATGTTCATTGGCTATATCCAGAAATTTGCATAATTTCTGTTCATGGACAAGAGTCCATCCTTCGAATCCTCGTTTCCCATCATTGTATACACCTAAAGTTGAACGATACGGTGGATCTGCGTAAATAAAGGTCTGCGGAGTGAACTGTATATCCAGAAATTCAAAATTTGAATTCATAAACTCCACATTCTTAGTCTGCAAACTTCTTGTGAATGCGATGAACTTTGAAAGGAGATTTTCATTGAACCAGCGAGAACCTGCTGGGTTGTTGAATCCCCAATTTGTATTAAATCTTATCTGTTGTTGGAATCCATAAAGTATAAGAGTATATAGCATACGTGGGTCACGTTTTGCGACAGGAATACTGTTATACTTATCACGTAATCTAAGGAAACCTTCTTTATTGTCAGGTGAAAGATTATATTTTTTGATTTGCTTTTCTATGTACTGCAAGTAAGAGCAAGGGTCGCTATAGAAAGAGCGTATGAGCCCTTCCACAAAGGGATTGATATCGTTGTAGATGATTTTTTTCGCATCAATGTTTATCCCGACATTAAATCCTCCACCAAAGGCGTCGACAAATGTATCAATCTCTCTTTGAGGCAACTGACTTTTTATGAATCCTACCATTTTAGACTTGTTCCCAGTATAATTCAACGGTGATTCTATAATGACTCTTTCAGCTGGCTTTTTCTCTATAAAGAACAAATATTCAAAGTGTCCGTTTGCTCCTTGGCATTTGAAGTTATTGTATTTTTTATAATCAATGACCTCACAGACGTAACTGTCTTCTATTCCATAGCGTTTCATGGTGGTTTCTATGAAGTCTTTCGACATGAAACCATCATTGTTATAACTGAAAATTATATATTTGGCCTTTGTCTCAGCAATTATTTTGTCAAATAATACATGAGCATAGTAGTTCCTTGACCATTGCGAGCGCATGGGTGTTGTCGGGCGGGAACCGGTGACCTTACTTATTGTCGGATTATCATTTAATACCAATGTTTCCAATAGATGATATTGCGTTCCATATTGGTTTTGAGTGTATGGTGGATCAAGATATAAAATGTCACAATTGACGGCTGATATAATGTCTTCAATTTTCGAGTTCAGGACTTCCACATCTTCTGCGATACCAGGTGAGGCATCTATCTTACTAAACACAATAGGCTTGAGCGCTCTTTTGTCCCAATGTTTTAAAAAAGCACCATAAACGCCGGCTGTATTTGATACATCTGAAACGGATTCCAGTAGGCACGCTAACAGATAGGAAAATTCATTATCAGTAATTTTTTCTGTTTTGTACCATTCTTCTATTTTCTCCCTGAAGAAGTCTATTCGCCCGGCATTTTCTTTTGAGAAATACATTCGGTCTGAAGCACCCGGGGAATAGTTCTGATAAAAAAAGCCTTCTTTAAATCCTTTATCAGTGTTCAGAAAATCAAATGGATCAAAGCCCAACTTTTTAAAGGTACATCCATTTGCCATCAACTTCGCATGGGTAAAGACGGAAGCACATTTCAAGGTATCGTTAATAATGATTTTCTTATATATGTTTTTTACGGCATCAGCGATAGAACCCATGCCGCAAAAGGCATCGCAAAATATAAGTTCGTTCTGCAATAACCCTTTATTTCTGAGCAAATCTACAATCTGATCCGCAAGAGAATCTTTACTTCCTAAATACCTCATATAGTCTATCCAGATTAATCAGTTATGTTTTCAAATTGTGTATGAATTCGTTTTTTTTGTCTATATTTTTCTTAGACATGACACATTGTTGTTTTATTTATCAGTTCTTGCACATCAACTTCCAATAGATTTGCAACTTTTACAAGAGTTGCTAAATCGGGTTGTGAGACATTAGAGCACCATTTGGAAATGGTAGATGGATTTTTGCCTAATTGTTCCGCCAGCCACTTGCCTGTCTTCTTCTTCTCAACAAGAACTAATTTAAGTCGATTTATATCTTCCATAAAATCATGATATTGAATATAACGCAAATATATTGCTTTCATTTGATATCTTGAAACATTTCTTGAAAATATTCATTTATCTGTTTTTTTTTGTTTCTGTTCTTCCGATGATTGAATCAGGCATTTCAATACAGGGAGTTATGATAAAGTCAGGAATGGTCAGTCGTCTGCAATCTTATTAACTTCAAAAATGTTCTGTATTTCTGATTTGTGCATGAATTTATAAATTATATGCCAATATTCTGTTCTAAAACACTATCTTTGCACCGATGTCACTTAAGAGAGAATCATGAAAAAAGAAGATATACCTTTCAAGGAACTGCATCTGTTGATGCTGCCCGATACTGGACGGACACTGATGATTGATGATGACTTGGTGCTGGTGGACAACATCGGTACCAGTCTTGATACAGACCCGATGTCCGATTTCGTATCGGCTACTTATCCGTTCAAGCTTACCTTTGCTTTGACCATGTTCTGTCTGCGTGGGTTCATGCGCGTCCGTTTGAACTTGAAAGAGTATACACTGGCAGAAAACGATGTGTTGGTAGTTCTGCCCGGTTCCATCGGCGAGTGTCTGGAAATCAGTGCCGATGTGGAGCTGGTTGTCATCGGCTTGTCCGACCATCGGCTGGTGGGAGGGAAGGAAGCGGCCATGAGCATGGCTATGTTGAAATTCTTTACATCTACTTCGTTGATGCATATTTCGCAGGCAGATATGGATGAGAGCATCAACCTGTATCGGCTGATGCGTGCCAAGGTGGAACAGCCCGGCTATTCCTTTAAGCTGGAGGCGGCGACGGGGTATCTGCAAGTGTTGTTCTACAATGCCTATCAGTGGATAACCGATTATAACCGGCAGCAGGTGCAGCGGGTGGAAAGCAGGCAGCAACAGTTGTTCGAGGCTTTTTTGGAACTGGTACAGGCTCATTACGCCGAACAGCGAAGCATGAGTTTTTATGCCGGAAAGCTTTGCCTGACTCCCAAATACCTGTCGCAGGTCATTCTGGAAGTGAGCGACCGCCATGCTACCGACTGGATTCGGGATTATGTCATCCTCGATGCCAAGGCTTTGCTGAAAAGCGGAAGGTATACCGTGCAGCAGGTAGGGGATTTGCTGAATTTCTCGAACGCTTCTTTTTTCGGTAAGTATTTTAAGGCGGCGGTGGGGTGTACGCCTCGGAAATACATGTTGGGATAGCTGATTGTAACCATTCAAAAACGAACGTTCGTTTCGGATAAGATGTCCGTTCGTTTGAATCAAAACAAACTCGTCTTTTGATTCAAACGAACGGACGTTTTCATTGAAACGTCTAGACGTTTTTTGGGAAGGAATTCTATTTCCCTGTCTGCATGATGCCGGAATCCGAATCCTGGTTGCTGATTTTCTTGTTGGCACTCTTGTAATGACGCCCGAACGAGAAGCTGTAGCTTAAGGTGAGGAAGGCCATCTGGGCACTTTCCTGAATGTAGTTTGTTTTCCGGCTGGAGGCATAGCGGTTCCAGTTTTCCTGCTGGGTCTTGTAGTCGTTGGTGAACGGGTTGAACATACCGGCTCCTATCTGCAGGTCTTTCCACTTGTAGTTCAGCATGATAATCTGGGCATTTTCGCCTCCTTTCAATGTCTCGCCGCTGAACCAGTTCTGGTTGGTCATAATCTGATACATGAAGTTGAAGTTTTTCCAGCTGGCGGATACACTGGCGTCGAGCCACCAGTTGGAGTACTTGTGGTGGTAAGTGTTGCCACGGCTGATGAAATGATTCAATCCGCCGCTCACCGAGAACTGGAGGATATCGGCTACCGGACCTACACGCAGCTGGACCATCGGAGCGATGCGTTGCCAGCTTTTCTGGTTGTCCCAGGTCTGGATGATTTTGTTTCCTTCCACATATTTCTCGTCCATGATGGCGTGAGGCTTGTAGTTGTAGGCTACGCTGAAATAGGTATAGAAGATTCCTGACGACCATTCGCCGTCGAGGGTATTGCTGTAATGCAGATAGGCTTCCAGATTCGGGTTTCCCCGCTGAATCTGGAGAGAGTCGATGACCTGGTCGATGGCGCTCAGGTTACCGAGCGATGGCATTTCGTTGCTGATGGAGGAACGCAGACGCAGGTAGCTCCGGTCGTTGAAAGTGTATTTCAAGGTCAGACGCGGATTGAACGTGTAGTATTGGTAAAGGTCTACACTGCCTTCCTGCCGGTAGAACGAACGTGTTCCGCCGATGCCCAGCATATAGTCCAGCCTTTTCGCTTTCCCACGTACTTCACCGTAAAGATAGGTTGAACCCTGTTGCATCCGGGTATGGTAGTTGTGGCCGTTGAGGTAGTCGTTGTTCGAGAAAGAATGGGTATGACGGATGCCGGCTCCCCAGCGCATGCCGTTTGACAGTTTCTTTTCGTAGATACCTTCGCCGATGAGGGAGTATTTCTTACCGTACACCTTGTTCTGCACATCCGTCAGCAGCACGTTGTCGCGGCTTTCCTGGTAGATGCGGTCAGAAAATTCCTTGTTGTAGGTACCTACGACATCGAAAATCAAAACCTGGTCTTTTTTCAGGTTACGCTGGTAATAGATGTCTATGGAGGGGGTATGACGGTTGGAATTTGTTTCGTCAGTCATGTCTACATAATCTGTTTCGTCTGTGCGGTTTATCAGCTGGCCGTGGTATCGCTGGATGGGACTGTTGTTTCCGGAATAGTTGACCGAGATATTCAGCTGGTACTTGTTGTTGTCCTGCAGGTTGTAGGCCACATTCAGCCATTGCTGCATCATTTTCCAGTGTGAGGGGACACCTTTTTCGTAACGGTGCAGTTCGGTACCGTTTTCCAGATTGAAATCTTCCAGGTTATCCCGATAGACTCCGTAGAAATTGCGCGGACCTCCCCAGAAGTTGGCAGAGAACTCCGATTTCTTGTGGTTGATTTTCATGCTTGCCTGATAGTTGCCCCAGCCTACATGAGGAGACTGCATGATGTCTATACCAAAACTTCCTCCTGTTTCCGGACGGCGTACAATGTAATCGATAACGATTTCTGCATTACCGTAACGGAGGCCCGGGTTGTCGTGGTATTCCACACGGACGATTTCATCCGGCCGCAAGGCACGGATTTCCTGAGCGGTTACCTTCACTCCGTTGATGCGCATCTGTACTTCGCCGTCGCCCGGTATCTTGATGGTATTGTTTACCGGGTCTACCTGGATGCGGGGAAGCATCAGTTGCTGGAGTAAGTCTACCCCGTTGGCAGAGGCCTTCTGCTGACGGGCCGACGGATAGACGATTTTCCGGTCCACTTCGCTCCGTTGGGTTGAGGCTGTAACCGTTACATTGTCGATGGCAAAGGATTCTTCCTCCAATGGGATATTACCCAGGTCGCGTGACTGGCTCAAGTCATTCAGCCAGATTTCCTGGGTGCGGTAACCCATGCTGGAAATCAGCAGGCGGTAGGTCCCGGCATTGATTCCGTTCAGCTCGAAATGCCCTTTCAGGTTGGAGGTCGTTCCGGTTACCAGGATTGAGTCTGTGGTCTGTAGGACAACGTTGGCAAATTCTATCGGCTGCTTGTCGCCGTTTCCGACTGTTCCTTTCAGTTGGATGTTTTGTGCAAGGCTTTCCAGGCAGATGCACATCAGTACCAGGGTGCATAATGTTTTCATTTCTTTTGTCTTTTATTCGGTTTATGTCTTCTTTTGTATGATTAGACGATGCACCTCCTGTTTTTGTAACAGAAGAAGGACACTTTTTTGAAAAAAAACTTCAGTTGGCCTGTCGATGGAAAGTCCGGTAGAAAATTGTCGTGAATTTTGTTCAATTGGAAGGAAGTGCTTAATTTTGCAGCTGCTAAAAGGGAATGGGACTTCCCTGTCATAAACCGCTAAGAAAATAGCTGATAGTTCCTGTCGTGAGTCGGTTCTGTATGCAGAACGGGCAGGAGGCTTGTGGCTGTTTCTCCTTGTCTTTGTCTGATAACATGAAGGCTCACTGTTGAATAGTAATTATAGAAGTTATCGGATATATGAAAGAAAAACTAAAGAATTGTCTTCGTTGGGCCCGTTTCGAAGAAGTCGTTTTCGGGTATTGTTTGAAATGGCTGGTCTTGACGGCCGTTACCGGTGGGCTGATTGGTTCGGCTTCCGCCTTGTTGCTTTATTCTCTGGCTTGGGCCACGGAATACCGGGAGAGTCATGTCTGGATCATCGGTCTGTTGCCTTTGGCCGGACTGTTCATCGGGCTGATGTATCATTACCTGGCAGGTACGGCTGCCCGCGGAAATAATTTTCTGATTGAAGAAATCCGTACTTCCCGCAATATCATTCCTTTCAAGATGGCTCCGTTGGTCTATATCGGTACGGTACTGACACATCTCTTCGGAGGTTCGGCAGGACGCGAAGGTACCGGTGTGCAGATGGGAGGGGCTATAGCCGATTTCCTGTCCCGTTTCTTCAAGATGCATCCGTACGACCGCAAGATTATGGTACAGATAGGTATCGGTGCCGGTTTTGCGTCGGTATTCGGTACTCCTTTGGCCGGGGCTGTCTTCGCCCTGGAGGTCATCGTGGTGGGACGTATGCGTTACGATGCGATACTGCCTATTTTCCTTTCGGCCTTTTTTGCCCATTATGCCTGTCATGCCTGGGGGGTGGAGCATACAGTCTACACCATGAGCGAAGTGCCGGGGCTGAATATTCAGACGTTGCTTTGGGTGCTGTTGGCAAGTCTGCTGTTCGGATTGACCGCCATGCTTTTTTCACGTTCCATCGGTTTCTGGAGCGGGTTGGCCAAGAAATATGTGCCATACGCTCCTTTCCGTCCCTTGCTGGGAGGTATCTGTATTGCCCTGTGTGTCTGGCTGATGGGGACGACCAAGTATATCGGTCTGGGTGTTCCGGTGATTGTCAGCTCCTTTACGGAGGTGCAGATGTGGTACGATTTCCTGTTGAAACTGTTGCTCACTACGTTTACCATCGGGGTAGGATTCAAAGGGGGAGAGGTGACGCCGCTTTTCTTTGTCGGTGCTACGCTGGGCAGCGCATTGTCGGCGTTGTTGCCTTTACCTGTCTCTTTCCTGGCCGGATTAGGTTTTGTGGCAGTCTTTGCCGGAGCTACCAATACGCCGATAGCCTGTACGCTGATGGGTATCGAGCTTTTCGGCATCGAAGCGGGTATTTATCTGGGTATTGCCTGTGTAGCCGCTTATCTTTTTTCCGGTCATACCGGTATCTATACTTCGCAGGTGGTGGGAAGTCCCAAGCATCTGGCTTACTGGAAAGCCCGGAAAGGGACAACTTTGGAGTGAGAATCGGAAATGTGTATCACCTTTTCATAGTTTTTCATTACTTTTGCAGGGTCTTTAATGAAACGAATTATGCATACGAAAGAAGAAAAGATGGAGGCATTCGGACGGTTGCTCGATGTACTGGACGAATTGCGTGTGAAATGTCCGTGGGACAGAAAGCAGACTAACGAGAGCCTACGCCCCAATACCATAGAAGAGGTGTACGAACTTTGTGACGCCTTGATGAAAGATGACAAGAAGGATATCTGTAAGGAACTTGGCGACGTCTTGCTGCATGTGGTCTTTTACGCGAAGATCGGTAGCGAAACCGGCGATTTCGATATCAAGGATGTGTGTGACAAATTGTGCGACAAGCTGATTTTCCGTCATCCGCATGTTTTCGGCGAAGTGAAGGCGGATACGGCTGAAAAGGTTTCGGAAAACTGGGAACAGATAAAGCTGAAGGAAAAGGATGGAAACAAATCGGTGTTGAGTGGGGTACCGCAGGCGCTTCCTTCTCTGATAAAGGCGTACCGAATCCAGGATAAGGCCCGTAACGTAGGTTTCGATTGGGAGGAACGGCAGCAGGTCTGGACCAAAGTGAAGGAAGAAATCGGTGAATTCGAGGCTGAAGTGGAGCAGATGGATAAGGAAAAGGCTGAAGCGGAATTCGGTGATGTTCTGTTCAGTCTTATCAACGCGGCCCGTCTTTACAAGATTAATCCGGACAATGCGCTGGAGCGGACCAACCAGAAGTTCATCCGCCGGTTCAATTACCTGGAGGAGCATACCATCAAGGCTGGAAAGAATCTGAATGAAATGACATTGGCCGAAATGGATGAAATATGGAACGAGGCCAAACGTAAAGGACTTTGATGCCGGACGGTTTCAGGAATATAAGAAATGTCCCTTCTTTCGGGTTGCCATGACAGGAAACGGAAGAAGGGACATTCCTTTTCAGGTGGTTCTATATACCTGATGGGAATACAGACTTTATGGACTTACTGACTTATTTTTTCACTCCAGAACCGTCCTTCATTGTTCAGCAGGTAACGGGTCTGGGTGTTCGGGTCGGTTACGGAAATGCGGTATAGATTCGGTGAAGCCTCGAGGTCAATCTGTGTTCCCGTTGGCAATCCTTCACGTTCCTTGTCTGTAATCGCGAACTGGTCAATGTTTTGCTGGTAGCTGTGATTCTGTGCATACGCATCCAGCTGGGCATAGAACATGGCCCACATCAGTTTATAGATGGAAGAGGGACAGGTTGGCGCCCAGTCTACTCTGATTCTGCTTCCTACCGGACTGTCGGCCAGATACAGATAGCCCCAGCGGTCGGGCATGTGCATGTCTACTTTTCCTGTCGGCGTCCATACCCAGTTTTCTTCCGGTCCTTTTTCTTTCAGCCATTGCACACGGGAGAAATTGATACGCCAGATGTTTCCGGCTTTCAGCGGGTTTTCGAAGTTCCATGTGATGGCCTGGTGAGGAATTGCCATTTCCACACTCCAGTACTTATCCTTATCTGTCGGATTGTTCAATGTGCCTTCGTGGTGGATGGCCAGTTTGATGTCCTTGCAGTCCCAGGGAATGAGGAAGCTTCCGCCGGTGCGGTAGGGCTTGTCGAGTATCAGGTCGAATAACACACCACGGGCGTTGGTCTCAAATTCGAAATAGCCTTGTCCGTTGTTGTCCGGATCGATGAAAACTTCGAAATCATTGTCGTAATAGATGATGGTATCCCGTTGGGTCAGTTTGGCTTTGATGTTGTCTTCTTCCAGAACGGCACCGATATACAGATAGTCGTCATCCCATAGCATCTTGGCTGTAGTTTCATACTTGGGAGTCGGGAAACCTTCTCCACTGATGTCTACAAACGGTTCGGTAGGAACTGCTTTCAGCCAAGAGCTTTCGTCCAGCTTACCGTCTATATTCAAGGCTTCGGTAGTCCGGAAGCAGGTATAGGTTCTCGGTTCGGTCAGAAACCGTTCGTATTTTTCGAAAAGACTTTGTGAGGCTGCCGGCAGGGCGGTTATCGCCAGCAGGCAAGTATATATGAGCTTTTTCATATTTTCATATTGTAAATTATGGGTTAGTTGCTTGAAATTACCTGACCTTCACCGCGGTATAGCTTGATTGGACCGTCCAACAAAACGGCGATGACGGTAATCTGTTCATCCTGAACGTGTTCCGGTACATCGATATACAGGTTACCCGGAACTTCGTTCCAGTAGTTCTTGTTGTATACCTTGTAATTCAGCATGGCACCGTTACCTACTACCCACACACGGTTCACTTTGTTCATCAGCCCCTTGACTTCTATCGGACCGTTCGGGCGATAAGGCAGATAAAGGTACAGAATGTCTTTGGCTTTGCTCAATGTGGTATAACCTTGGAAATGTTCGTTCGGAATACCGGCACGGGTATCGTAAATGGCTTCCTTGTGCTTGGTGGTCCAACGGCCGAACTCTTTCAGAATGGCAACTTGCTCTTCCGGAATGGTTCCATCCGGTTTCGGACCGATGTCCAGCAGCAGGTTACCGCCCATACTCAGACAATCTACAAATGTACGGAGCAGGATGTACGGCGATTTGTAGTTCTTGTCGGTATGCTGGTAGCCCCATGAATCGTTCATGGTCATGCAAAGTTCCCAATAATTGTCTTTCGGGCGTACCACAGGGACACCTTGTTCCGGAGTCGCATAGTCGCCGTAACCCTGAATGCGGGAATTGATGATGACTCCCGGATTGGTAGAGCGTAACAGATCGACAATACCTTTCGAATTCCAGGCCTCAGCACTCTGTTCCCAGTCGCCGTCGAACCAGTATAGGTCCGGTTTCCAGGTTTCGTTCAATTCTTTCAACTGGGCGAAGTTGAATTTGCAGAAGCGGCTCCAGCGCTCCGGGTCATCTTTGTAACGGACTTCTGTGCGGGTCTTGTTCGGATAGTCGGGATGCGACCAGTCTAACAAGGAGTAATAGAAACCGAGCTTGAGGTCATGTTTGCGTACTTCCTTTACGAACGGATCCAGCAGGTCTTTCTGGGCAGGCGTTTGCTTGACCACACTCAAATCGCCTGCTTTGGTATCCCATAAAGCTACTCCATCGTGGTGTTTGGTCGTGATGACGGTGTATCGTGCACCACTTTCCTTGATCAAGTCTACCCATTCTTTCGGATCGTATTTGGAGGCTGTGAATCCTTCTTCCTGTTTCATGTATTCTTCGTAAGGAAGATAATTGTTGAAGAAAGACCAGCTTTCTGATACTCCTTTTACGGAATAGATTCCCCAATGGATGAAGATGCCCAACTTAGCATCTGCAAACCATTCCATACGTTTTTCCTTGTCTCCCGATGTGGCAGCAGATTGTGTTTCCTGGCTTCCGGCTGTCAGTGGTGATAACAGGAAAGAACTTACTAAAGCAGATACAAGTAAATTTTTTTTCATGTGAATTAGGTTTGTTGGTTTATGAATCGTTTCTCTAGTTACGGTTTATCATATCATATATCTTACCCTGGCATAGCCAGTTGAACATAACGGCTTGGATAATATCAATGTAAAAGATGTCCTTCATGGAGCATTTGTTTTACTTTGTGTTGTAAAACAATCACTGATATGACAAAAGTAAGTATAAAATTTGAGAAAACAGCTGCTTTCGATAGAATCTTTCCGGTTAGAGACGGTTTGATGCTTCTGTTGCCTTGCTCTTATAGCCTGTGAACTCAATGGAGCTTTGTCAAAGGATTTGACTGGCAAAAGAAACCCTGTATATAATGCGTGAGGGATGCGGAAGTGAGGTGTAACGGGCGCTGGAAAAGTCTTGGAAAATGAATACCGGATTGCTGTTTGGCATTTCAATGATATATGACTTGTTTCACTTTGATTCAGCTGTTGGGGGAAGAGCCGGTTATAGGAAGGGGGTATCAAAAGAACAGAGGATGCATCATGGCTGACGCACCCTCTGTCTATACTAAAAAAGTGATTCCTTTGTTACTTGAACATTTATTTGATAACGCCTAATTCCTTACCAACTTTGATGAAGGCGGCAATGGCTTTGTCGAGGTGTTCCTTTTCATGGCCGGCAGACAATTGTACACGGATACGTGCTTGGCCTTTCGGTACAACCGGGTAGTAGAATCCGGTTACATAAATGCCTTCTTCCTGCATCTTGGCGGCAAAGTCTTGTGACAATTTAGCATCGTACAGCATTACGGCGCAGATCGCTGATTGAGTCGGTTTGATATCGAAGCCGGCAGCCAACATCTTGTCGCGGAAATAAGTGACATTGTCCATCAGTTTGGTGTGCAGGGCATCGCTTTCTTTCAGCATCTTGAACATTTCAAGACTGGCACCAACAATAGCCGGAGCTACAGAGTTAGAGAACAGGTATGGACGTGAGCGCTGGCGGAGCATATCAATGATTTCTTTCTTACCGGTTGTGAAACCACCCATGGCACCACCGAATGCTTTACCCAATGTTCCGGTAAAGATATCGATACGTCCGTAGCAGTTGTATTGTTCTGCTACGCCGTGTCCTGTTGGGCCGACAACTCCTGCAGAGTGAGATTCGTCTACCATAACAAGGGTATCGTATTTTTCTGCCAGTTCACAGATCTTATCCATCGGTGCAACGTTTCCATCCATTGAGAATACACCGTCGGTAGCGATGATACGGTGACGTTGTGCTTGAGCTTCCTGCAGGCAACGTTCCAGGTCAGCCATGTCTGCATTGGCATAACGGTAACGTTTAGCCTTGCACAGACGTACACCGTCGATGATGGATGCGTGGTTCAAGGCATCTGAAATGATGGCATCTTCATCGGTGAAGAGCGGTTCAAACAGACCACCGTTGGCATCGAAGCAGGCTGCATACAGGATGGTGTCTTCTGTCTTGAAATAATCGGAAATGGCAGCTTCAAGTTGCTTGTGCAGATCTTGGGTTCCGCAGATGAAGCGAACGGATGACATACCGTAGCCATGAGAGTCCATGGCGGCTTTGGCAGCTTCAATCAGGCGTTTGTTGTCAGAAAGGCCTAGGTAATTGTTGGCACAAAAGTTTAATACATCGCTTCCGGCATTTACTTTGATGTCGGCACGCTGTGGAGTGGTAATGATTCTTTCGTTCTTGTACAGACCGGCAGCTTTGATATTGTCCAGTTCCTGTGCTAAGAAATCCTTAAATTTTCCGTACATATTGATGTTATTTAATAGGTTGAAATTGTTTAATCGTTTTAAATAAAAAGCTATAAATACAGAAACAATTTAATTGCTTCCTGCGGATAAGTTCATTTTTTCAACTTGAGCGAAACAAAGTTCATATTTTTTTTTGAGAAATGAATGAAAAAAAACAAGAAAATCACATTGAAACAATTTTTTTCTTCTACCTTTGTTGACAAATAACTTAAAGTTCTAATGTAAGATGAAGAATATATTGATTATCGGTTCAACCGGACAGATCGGATCTGAACTGACAATGAAATTGAGAGGTATTTACGGTGGAAACAATGTGGTTGCTGGATATATTCCGGGAGCAGAACCGAAAGGGGAATTGCTGGAATCTGGTCCTTCTGCTATTGTGGATATTACCAATGAACAGCAGATTGCAGAAACTGTTTCTCGTTACAAGATTGATACAATATATAATTTGGCTGCCCTGTTGTCGGCTGTAGCAGAGGCTAAACCTCAGTTGGCTTGGAAAATCGGTATGGGCGGCCTTTTCAATGTGCTGGAAGTTGCCCGCGAAATGCATTGTGCTGTATTTACTCCGAGTTCAATCGGTGTTTTCGGCAATAATACACCGAAAGACAAGACTCCGCAGGATACTATCCGTAACCCGAGAACCATGTATGGTGTTACAAAGGTTTCAGGTGAGTTGTTGAGTGATTATTATAATATCCGTTTCGGTGTTGATACACGTTCTGTACGCTTCCCGGGTTTGATTTCTTACGTGACACCTCCGGGTGGTGGTACAACCGATTATGCTGTTGATATTTATTATTCAGCGGTAAAGGGTGAAACCTTCAAATGTCCGATTGCTGCAGGTACATTCATGGATATGATGTATATGCCTGATGGTTTGCGTGCCGCTATCGAAATCATGGAAGCAGACCCATCTAAGTTTGTACACCGTAACTCATTCAATATCGCTTCCATGAGTTTTGATCCGGAAATTATTTATAACAGCATCAAGAAGTATGTGCCGGACTTCAAGATGGAATACGAAGTGGATCCTTTGCGTCAGACTATCGCTGAATCATGGCCGAATTCATTGGACGATACTTGCGCCCGTGAAGAATGGGGCTGGAAACCGGAATATGATTTGGATTCAATGACCCGTGATATGTTGGCTAAACTGAAAGAACGTTTGATCGACGCTAAGAAATAATATTATTTGTCATCGGATTTTCCGTCAGGGAATCAGGCTGTATGCAGGTATGGCCTGATTCCCTGTTTTTTTGTGGAACAATGGATGCGTCTGTGAAAATAGCTGTCGCTTCAAAGTCGAGGCAAAGGCTCTTTGTAAATGTCCTTTGGTATGAATAGTTTGGACAAAATGATTTCACTTGAAACGTAATATAGACATATGGATATAAATGTGACAAAAAAATCCTGTTTAAGATACGTGGAACCAATAAAGTTTGTACATTTGTCGCGAACTAAATACAACTGATAGATGAGTAAGATGATTATTACTGTGGTTGGCAAAGATACGATAGGTATCATTGCCAAGGTGTGCACTTATCTGGCCGATAATAACATGAATATCCTGGATATTACTCAGACCATTGTGCAGGGCTATTTCAATATGATGATGATAGTCGATGTAACACAGATTGAAAAGAGTTTTGAAACTGTAGACAGTGAGCTGACCGATTTAGGGCAGGGAATGGGTGTTCAGGTGAAGTGTCAGCGGGAGGAAATCTTCGACATGATGCACCGTATCTAAATCTTGTTCTCCACTAAAATTGTTTTTCAATTATGATTAATATAGCAGAGGTTATTGAAACCAATAAGATGATTGAACAGGAGAACCTGGACGTGCGTACCATTACCATGGGTATCAATTTATTGGATTGTGCTGACGGCAATTTGGATGTGTTGTGTCAGAATATCTATAATAAAGTGACGCGTCTGGCCTGTAATCTGGTTAGGACCGGTGAGGATATATCCAAAGAATACGGTATTCCTATCGTCAATAAACGTATCTCCATCACTCCGATAGCATTGGTCGGAGGTTCCGCCTGTAAGACTCCTGATGATTATGTCAAGATAGCACAGACTTTGGATAAGGTAGCCAAAGAACTGGGCGTGAATTTCATTGGAGGTTATTCTGCCATCGTCTCAAAAGGAATGTCACATAGCGATGAATTGCTGATTCGTTCTATCCCGAAAGCGATGGCTTGTACAGAAAGACTGTGCAGTTCCATCAATGTAGGTTCTACCAAGACCGGTATCAACATGGATGCCGTCCGTCTGATGGGTGAAATCATCAAAGAAACGGCAGAAATGACTAAGGAGGCCGATTCGTTGGGATGTGCCAAACTGGTAGTATTGTGTAATGCTCCCGATGATAATCCGTTCATGGCCGGTGCTTTCCATGGAGTATCCGAGGCCGATGCCATCATCAATGTGGGGGTCAGCGGTCCGGGCGTAGTAAAATATGCATTGGAAAGCATTCGCGGTGCAAGTTTCGAAGTGTTGTGTGAAACCATCAAGCGTACTGCGTTCAAGATTACCCGTGTGGGTCAGTTGGTCGCTCAGGAGGCTTCCCGTCGTTTGGGCGTTCCGTTCGGTATCATTGATTTGTCATTGGCTCCGACTCCGGCTGTCGGTGACAGTGTGGCCGATGTCTTGCGGGAAATCGGTCTGGAACATCCGGGGGCTCCGGGTACTACCGCTGCGTTGGCATTGTTGAACGACCAGGTGAAGAAGGGGGGAGTCATGGCTTCTTCTTATGTAGGCGGATTGAGCGGTGCCTTCATACCGGTGAGTGAGGATCAGGGAATGATTGATGCTGTCGAGGCGGGTGCGTTGTCTATTGAGAAACTGGAAGCGATGACTTGTGTCTGTTCGGTAGGACTGGATATGATTGCCATTCCGGGCGATACTTCTGCCGCAACCATTTCAGGTATCATTGCCGATGAGGCAGCTATTGGTATGGTCAACCAGAAGACTACTGCCGTGCGTGTCATTCCGGTCATCGGAAAGGGCATAGGCGAAAGCGTAGAATTCGGTGGACTGTTGGGACATGCTCCGATTATGCCGGTAAACAGTTTCAATTGTGAAGCGTTTGTACATCGTACAGGACGTATTCCGGCTCCGATACATAGCTTCAAGAACTGATATAGCCAAGGTGAATCTAAAGCCTTTCAGATAAAACGGGTCATAGGGATGAGGAGACTGTTTTTGTTGCTGCCTTATCTTTATGACCCGCTGTTTTTTGATACCGTGTTTTTATCGTATCTTTGTCCTCGCAATAGTTAAGAAACATGATGACAACTTATTTGGATGAACTGAATGAGAGTCAGCGTGCTGCGGTACTGTATAACGAAGGTCCTTCGCTGGTGATAGCCGGGGCCGGTTCGGGAAAGACCCGTGTGCTGACTTACAAGATAGCCTATCTGTTGGACAACGGCTTCGAGCCGTGGTCCATTCTGGCATTGACCTTTACGAATAAGGCTGCCCGGGAGATGAAGGAACGTATCGCCCGCCAGGTGGGTATGGAGCGTGCCCGTTACCTGTGGATGGGGACTTTCCATTCCATCTTTGCACGCATTCTGCGTACAGAGGCCGAGATTTTGGGATTTACTTCCAATTTTACCATCTACGACGCTTCTGATTCGAAGAATCTGTTGAAGGGGATCATCAAGGAGATGAATCTGGATGACAAGGTATACAAACCGGGGATGATACAGAGCCGTATCAGTAATGCCAAGAATCAGCTGGTGTTGCCGCAGGCCTATGCAGCCAACGGTGAGTTTTTCCTTGCTGACCAGGCTGCCAAGATTCCGTTGATGCGCGATATCTATCTGCGTTATTGGGAGCGCTGCAAGCAAAGTGACGCCATGGATTTTGACGACTTGTTGGTTTATACATACCTGTTGTTCCAACAGCATCCCGAAGTTTGCGAGAAGTATGCCGGGCGTTTCAACTATATCCTGGTGGATGAGTATCAGGATACCAATTATGCCCAGCATGCCATTGTACAGCAATTGACCCAGATAAACCGTCGTGTGTGCGTGGTAGGTGACGATGCACAGAGTATCTATTCGTTCCGGGGAGCAAAGATAGATAATATCCTGAAGTTCACCCAACTTTACAAGGATGCCCGTCTGTTCAAACTGGAGCAGAATTATCGCTCCACGCAGACGATTGTCAATGCGGCGAACAGCCTGATTGAGAAGAACAGTGAGCAGATTCGTAAGGAAGTCTATTCGAAGAAGGAGAAAGGCGACCCTATTGAGGTGTTCAGTGCTTACAGTGATGTAGAAGAAGGAGAGATAGTGGCCAATCAGATTGTCCGTCTGCATACCCGTGACGGCTATCCGTATAACGAGTGTGCTGTGTTGTATCGTACCAACGCCCAGAGCCGTATTTTCGAAGAGGCGTTGCGTAAACGGAACCTGCCATACCGGATTTTCGGAGGACTCTCGTTCTATCAGCGGAAAGAAATCAAGGACGTAGTGGCTTACTTCCGTTTGGCAGTCAATCCGAACGATGAAGAGGCATTCAAACGTGTCCTCAACTATCCGGCACGAGGTATCGGAGATACGACTCTGAATAAAATCCTGACAGCGGCTACCGAGGCAAAAGTAAGTCTGTGGAAGGTGTTGAATGAACCTTTGGCTTACGGACTGACCATCAACAAGGGAACGCATACCAAGTTGCAGGGCTTCCGGGAGCTGATAGCCGGTTTTGTGGAAGCTGTTCCACTGAAGGATGCTTACGAGCTGGGTAGTGAAATTCTTCGGAAATCGGGTATCGTCAATGATTTGTATCAGGACCGTTCGCCTGAGAATCTGAGCCGGCAGGAGAATATCGAGGAACTGATAAACGGTATCCATGACTTCTGCATGACCCGTCAGGAAGAGGGAAATACCCATGTCCTGCTCACTGATTATTTGTCGGAGATTTCGTTACTGACCGACCAGGACAGTGATAAGGAGGCCGATGTGCCGAAAGTGACGCTGATGACGATTCACTCTGCCAAGGGACTGGAATTCAAGAATGTATTTGTGGTTGGTCTGGAAGAAAATCTCTTTCCGAGTGCGATGTCCTTCAATTCCTACAAGGAACTGGAAGAGGAACGTCGTTTGTTTTATGTAGCCATTACCCGTGCCGAGGACCATTGTTACCTCTCATTTGCCAAAAGCCGTTTCAAGTACGGGAAGATGGAGTTCAGTAATCCGAGCCGTTTTTTGAAAGACATTGATGCCCGTTACTTGAATGTTCCGCAGGAAGAGCGGATTTCCCGTCGGGTGGACGAAGGAGCCACTCGGTTCCGGAGAGAGATTGGCGATGGCCTTACATCGACCGCTACCGTAAAGCGTTCGTATGAACGGAAAGAAAAAGACGACAACTGGGGAGCCGACATGTTCGATGGGGGAGAGATACCGCAGGAACCCCGTCCGTTTGTCAAACCGGCTCCGCCCCGCAAACTGCGTCCTATTCCTTCTGCTACTCCATCGGCTGCAGGAACCGGTACAGCGGTTTCATCTCATGGAGTTTCCGAGGGACAGACCATCGAACACGAACGTTTCGGTATCGGTGAAGTGATAAAGTTGGAAGGTACGGGAGATAACTGTAAAGCTACCGTCCGTTTCCGGAATGCCGGCGAAAAGCATCTGTTGCTCAAGTTCGCCCGGTTTAAAGTGATTGGATAATACGTAACCCTAGATAAAAATGTTGGATATCACGAAAGTACCTTCTCCTTGTTATGTCATGGAGGAGGAGTTGCTCAGAAAGAACCTGAGCCTTATCAAGCAAGTGGCCGACCGGGCCGGTGTAGAAATCATTCTGGCTTTCAAGGCTTTTGCCATGTGGAAATCATTTCCGATTTTCCGTGAATACATTCAGTATACTACTGCCAGCTCGGAGTACGAGGCACGGTTGGCATACGAGGAATTCGGTAGTCGGGCACACACTTATTCGCCTGCCTATACAGCACAGAATTTTCCGGCCTTTCTGAAATATAGCAGCCACATTACCTTCAATTCTCTTTCTCAGTTTGAGCGCTTTTATCCGATGGTGAAGGCTTTTGGAGAGCCTGTATCCTGTGGCATCCGGGTGAATCCGGAGTATTCGGAAGTGGAGGTGGAGCTGTATAATCCGTGTGCGCCGGGTACCCGTTTCGGAGTTACGGCCGATTTGCTTCCCGATACCTTGCCCGAAGGCATTGAAGGATTCCATTGCCATTGCCATTGCGAGTCCAGTTCTTATGAGCTGGAGCGTACGTTGGTACATATCGAAGAGAAATTCTCCCGCTGGTTCCCGCAGTTGAAATGGTTGAACTTGGGAGGCGGACACCTGATGACCCGTAAGGATTACGATGTAGAGCACCTTATCGGTTTGTTGAAGGGGTTGAAAGCCCGTTATCCGCATCTGCAGATTATTCTGGAACCTGGGTCGGCCTTCACCTGGCAGACCGGACCGCTGGTTGCTTCGGTGGTAGACGTCGTGGAGAGCCGGGGAATCCGTACCGCCATTCTTGATGTAAGCTTTACCTGTCACATGCCCGACTGTCTGGAAATGCCTTATCAGCCGAAAGTCCGGAATGCGGAATCGTTGCCGGCCGATGCAGTGAAAACGGCGGCTCCCGAGGAGCATGTGTATCGCTTGGGCGGTAACAGTTGCTTGAGCGGTGACTATATGGGAAGCTGGAAGTTCGACCACGAACTGCAGGTAGGCGAACGGATTGTCTTCGAGGATATGATTCATTACACGATGGTCAAGACAAACATGTTTAACGGAATCCACCATCCGTCCATCGCTCTGTTGCATACCGATGGCCGCCTGGAGGTGTACAAGGATTTCCGTTACGAAGACTACCGTGACCGGATGTGCTGATTGATAGTTGTGAGATTTACCTTAAATGGAATAGGATATGAAAGGAAAACTGATTTTTATCACCGGAGCTACCAGTGGCATCGGTGAGGGATGTGCCCGCAAGTTTGCGGCTATGGGAAGTAACCTGATCTTGAACGGACGGAACACGGCGAAGCTGGAAGCCTTGAAACAGGAGCTAACGGCGCAAGGTGTGGAAGTCCTTATCTTACCTTTCGATGTCCGTGACCGTGAAGCGATGCGTCAGGCTGTCGATTCGTTGGAAGGGAAATGGCGGAATATCGATGTCCTGATAAACAATGCGGGACTGGTTATCGGTATGGACAAGGAACACGAAGGTTCACTGGATGAATGGGACATTGTGATTGACACGAACATCAAAGCTCTGCTGGCTATGACGCGGATGATTGTTCCGGGCATGGTGGAACGTGGTTGCGGACATATCATCAATATCGGTTCTATCGCAGGCGATGCTGCTTATGCAGGTGGAAGTGTCTATTGTGCTACCAAGGCAGCCGTGAAGGCTTTGTCCGATGGCTTGCGTATTGATTTGGTGGACACTCCGCTACGTGTCACGAATATCAAGCCGGGTATGGTAGAGACGAATTTCTCGGTCATCCGTTTCCGGGGAGATAAGGACAAGGCGGATGCCGTATACGAAGGGATCAAGCCGTTGACCGGCGATGACATAGCCGATGTGGTATATTATGCAGCTTCGGCTCCGGCACACATTCAGATAGCTGAAGTACTGGTGATGCCTACATACCAGGCTACAGGCACGGTTTGCCACCGGCGGAAAAACGATTAGACGTTTGAGCTAAAACGAACGCCCGTTCTCACCCAAATGAACGTTTGTTTGGGTGAAAACGGGCGTTCGTTTTTTTTGTTTGTTTCCTGAATACTTGCGAGGAATTGGATTATACCATATCTTCGCCGGTATGGATAACCGGTACCCGTACCGTCTTGTGGAACGGAATGAACCGTGAAACGATGGCAATGACCAGGGTTACTACAAAGAGCCAGCCGAGGATGTGTTTCAAGGCCAGTAGGGTACTTTGTTGTTGCAGAACGGTATAGAGTGTATTGGTAGCCAGTTGGGTAGCCTCATCGATACCGTGCCCTTGTGCCAGGCTGCTGCTCAAAGTGGATTGCCAGCGCGCGGCTGCCAGCGGGTCGGTGGCGCTGAAGTTCTCGGAAAGTTCTACCATGTATTTCTGTTGTAGGCGGTAAAGCGTGTTGCTGTAGAAGGCCGAAGCTATTACCGGTGTCAGTACCGAACGGAAGGTGATCAGGAAAAAGGCGTTCGACAGCAGGTATTTCGGAGGTAAGTCTTCGACCGCAAACAGCGCAAAAGCAATGATGAGGGTCAACATGCCCAGTCCACGAAGGAACATGGGCAGATAAAGCATCTCGTACGTACTGTCGGGTGAAATACCGAAATAGAGGACGCCGAAAAAGAGGGCAAAACAAGCCATACCTCCGGCTATGAGGAAACGGAAGCGCCATCGTTGCCACCGGAACCACCAGAAGCAGATGAAGGCTCCTACCGCATATCCAGGAAGCAGCCAGATATACAGTGTGTAACTATGGGTGTTGTCTACACGCAGGATGGTGGTCAGGTAACTGGTCATCAGACTGGTTGAGGTACTGAAGAACATCACCAGAACCATGTAGAAATATCCTACGATGGCCTTCCACTGAAACAGGGGTTTCAGGCTTACGTAGGGATGGGGGGAGTGGAACTGTTCCCACAGGAAAAGGGCTATCAGCAACGGTGCAATGACGATGTAGATGCAGATACGTTTGGAGGCCATCCAGTCGAGTGTCTTGCCGTAGGTGATGACATAGATAAGCATCAGTATTCCGGTGGCGATAATCAGCATTTCGCGGGGGTGAAGTTCTCCCCAGGGAATTGGTTTGGAAGGTCGGTCGTGGCGGAAAAACAGAATGACTGCCAGAATGGCTATCAGCAGCAGAAGCATCATGAAATAGTACATGTATTTCCAGTCGTAATGGTAAGCCAGGAGGGCGGTGATGACCATTGAAAGCTGACCTCCTCCGAATACCAGCGGGTAGAAATAGGCATAAAATTCACTTCGGACATCTTGAGGACTGAAGATGAACTTGATACGGCGGATAATCCAGAGCATCAGGAATCCTTTCAGGAAACCGATGACGAAACTGGCGGCAATGAGCAGGTCGATGTTGGCTTGCCGTGCGCAGAACCAGCTGAGGAAGAACTGGAGGGTGAGGTCGACCAGCAGCAATGACTTACTGGAGAATGTAGCCAGAATCTTAGGTACGATGGGATAAGACACTGCCATGCCTGCCGAAGCGGCATAATAGCCGATGGTGATGTCTTCGGTATAGACGCCCAGGGTATTCGATACCTCTACCATGCTACCCGTATAGGTACCGTTCAGCATGGCGATGGGAAGCATAACCACAAAGACAGTCGCTATGGCCAGCAGGTCGGGGACCCAGGGACGTGCGGGGATATCAAGTTCGCGGGCTGTTTTCATTTCTTTCTCAAAGCTTCGGTTACCACCATCATGCCGGCACGCAGGCGGCTCATACTTTCATCGTCTACATCATCCAGGTCGATACGGACGGGAATGCGCTGCTGTACTTTTACGAAGTTACCTGCTGAATTGTCTGTGGGGACCAGTGAATATTTCGAACCGGTAGCCTCGGATATGGCAGTCACATGTCCGTGAAGAATCTTTCCCGGCAGTCCGTCTACTTTGATTCGTACAGGTTGGCCGATGTAGATGTTGGCTATCTGTGTTTCCCGATAATTGGCGGTTATCCATTTGCCGGATTGGCGGACGATGTATGAAAGTGTCTGTCCGGCACTCACGTATTGTCCAGGTTCCAGTGTCCGTCGTCCCATGTAGCCACTGTAAGGGGCGGTCACTACGGTATACGACAGATTCAGGTTTGCCAGGTCGAGAGCCGCTTCGGCACGCAGGATGCCTGCTTCTACATTGACCTGCTTCTTATTTGTTTCATCGTACTGGGAGCGGGCAGCATCTTTCTGCCGCAGGAGGGCATCGTAGCGGGCGCGGGCTGCTTCATAGTTGGCTTTGGCCTGGTCGTATTGCTGTTCGGGGACGGATTCCTGTTTCAGTAACCGTTCGTAACGGTGGAAATCCTGCTCGGCCTGCCACAGCTTGGCTTGTGCTTCGGCCAGGTTGGCATCCTGCTCGGCGATACGGGTATGCGAGGTACGTATGCCCGAAGCCAGAACATCGCGGGAACCTTGGGCATCGAGTAAGGCTGCATGGGCTTCCTTCTGCCGGATGAGGTATTCACGGTTGTCGAGAACGACGAGCGTATCGCCGGCATTCACATATTGGTGTTCCCGAAAGCGCACTTCCTGAATGTAACCGGCCACACGTATGTTTACCGGAGCGATATACTGGTCGACAAAAGCATCGTTCGTGATTTCATAATTGATGTAGCGCCAGAAATAATGGGCAGTCCAGGTCAGACCCGAACCGGCAATCAGGAGACACACGATGTTGAGAATGATGTTGCGGCGTTTCCGGCGTTTCAGCCGGTTGTATTTCAGTTGGTGTTCGGACATAATGGGAATAGAGTGGTTAAAGTTGGTATTTGTCTGATTCTGTTTATAAGGCTCCGATGGCTCGTTGTAATTCGTAGTAAGTGTAGATTACTTGAGTACGGGCAGTGGTCAGTTGCAGTTCGGCATTCAGCCGCAGGTTGTCGGCATCGAGCAGGTCCGTCAGAATGGCCAGTTGGTTCATATACCGGTTCTGCATGATTCGGTAGTTCTCTTCCGCCTGTTTCACCGATAGTCTCAAAGCTTCCACGCGGTCGGTTGCTTCGTGATGCTTCAGCAGGGCTGCCTGTACATTCATGCGGATATGCTGTTGCTTCTGTTCTTCGACGTTTCGCATCAGCAGCACATTCTGTCGGGCTTCTTTCATCTTGTGCCGGTTCCTGTAGAGCGATGAAAGGGGGTAGGAGAAAGAGAGACCGATGTTCCAGCTGTTGTTGTACATATCTGTCAAGGTACGCGAAACGGGGCGTGCCAAGGTATTGGAGGCGGTAAGCGACAGGCGGGGCAATTGCTCAGCACGTGTCAGCCGGATGTTGTTTTCTGCCAGTTCCGTCTGTTTCCGGAGCAGAAGCAAGGCCGGGTCCGACAGGACAGCACGGTTAACATAATCCTCATATTCTGTGGTGGGACACTCCTGGCTCAGTAAAGTTGTGTCTGGAATGAGTAGCAGGTGTTCATCCAGTCCGATCAGTAGGTTCAGCTGTTGTGATACGATGCGGATATTGTTCTCCGTTTCGTTTTTCGACAGACGGTCATTGGTCAGTTGCATCTCGCTGCGTAACACATCGTTGTTTGTGATAATGCCTTCGGCTTTCATTTGCCGAATATCTTTTAGTCGTCGCTCTGATTCATTGATTTTTCTGTTCAGAACGAGGTATTGTTTGTAAAGGCTGAACAGGTTAAGGTATTGCTCCAGTAACACCAGCTTAATGTCTGCCTGGTCGGTCGTTGTCTGTAGACGGGCTATTTCTTCTTCCAAATCAGCCTGACGGATGCTGTATCTGATTTTTCCTCCTTGATAAATCGGTTGGGTGAAATCGATGGTATAGTTTTGTTGCCAGTCAGGAGAATCGGGATAGGTAGGGTTACTCATACCGTTCTGCCAGATGACAGGTTGTCCTAAGAATCCGCCTTTGAGTCCGATATTTAACTCAGGCAATCGGGTAGTACGAGCTGTTTTTGTCCGTTCATGAGCTATTTTTTCTTTCAGTCGGTCGGCTGTCAGTTGCAGGTGTTGTTCTGTTCCCCGTTCAAACAACTGCTGCAGGCTGAGATGCAAAGTGTCTTGTTGGGCATGTAACGTGGTATATAGGAAAAAACACCAGCAGGTAATCATTAATCGTTTAATAACTTTCGATGGCATGTTGTAATTCTTTTAGTAGTTCCTCGGTCTGTTTCAGTTTGTCAGTTCCTAGTATTTCTTCCAAGCGTTCATAATAAGCGGTTAGGGTAGGAGCTATCCATTGGTGAAACGCTTCACCTTCATCGGTCAGATAGACTAGTTTGTTTCGTCGGTCTTTCGGGTCTTCGCGTCTGCATACATATCCTTTGCGTTCCAAGTTTGACATCAGACTTGTCAGGCAGGCTTTGTCTTTGGCCGTGCGTTCTGCTAGTGTTTGTTGACTGATACCCTGTTCATTCCATAGGCAACTCATTACTTGAAGCATCTCGAAGGTGATTCCGGCATTGGAGTTTTTTAATAGTTTCTGCATGGCTTGTCTTGAAGCCATACGGGTACGTATCAGTTGCAGGATGCAGTCCCGTGGCGTAGCATTTTCTCGTTTTTCAGTCATAATAGTTAGTGTGGGGGAATCCTTTTCGGGTTGCAAAGTTAAGTCTTTCTTTTGAAATGGTCAAATATTTGACTATTTATCCTGGTCTGGGGGTGGATGCAGTGTGAGGTGTATTTAAAATAAAAAATGAAGAATGGGTAATAGAAATAAGTGACATGATGATTGAGTCTGATAATTATTTTCTATCTTTACACGCACATCTATGAAAAAACATCAGACAAATTAATTAAACGGGAATATATGACTTATCAGTTTAAAATTCAGATTAAAGGTATTACCAAACCGCCCGTATGGCGTCGTGTATTGGTTCCGGATATCTATACTTTTTTGCGGTTTCACCAGGTCATCCAGCGTGCTTTCAATTGGGATGATTGTCATCTGTTTGAATTTGTAGATAAGGTGTACGATATGGACATCAGAATTGCGAATCCGGATGAAAAAGATTGGTATTATCCTGTTCCGACTCAAGATTCTGCCAAATTTAAACTGAAAGCTTATTTCGGTCAAGACATTTCGAAGAAACTGTTGTATCTGTATGATTTCGGTGACAGCTGGTATCATACCATTACTTTGGAAGCGGTATTGGATGAAAAGATTCTGAAACCTAGATGCCTGGCAGGAAAAGGAGCATGTCCTCCGGAAGATTGTGGTGGCGTATATGGTTATGAGCAGATGAAAGAAGTCTTCCGGGAAGAGCCTGATGGTGAAGAAGCTATGGAATACCGGGAATGGTTGGGAATGGACGAAGATGAGAATTGGGATCCCAATTTATTCAACTTGGATGTAACGAACGATGATTTGGCGCTGCTTTAAACGATTGTTCTGAAAACGACAGAATGAGGATACTTAAATCATTACTGGTATGGTGTTGTTTCATACCCGCCGCTATTCTGAACGGCGGGTTGAGGCAATACGTTCAGATAAATATTAATAAACACAAAACTAAATGAAAATGAAGAGAACATTCTTTTTTTTGATGGCTGTTTGGTCATTTATGTTGGTGGGCTGTACAGATGAGTCTACCTCTCAATCGACGATTGTTAATCCTTCTCCTAAAGAACAATGGAGTGAAACGATGAAAGGAAACGGAGAAGTGTTGGGAGCTTATCCGGACCTGTATTCCAATTATTGGGAATACACTTACAACGTAAATGAAAACCCGGATGTCGCTCTGTGCATCAAAGGACAGTTCCCTTATGCCCGTTATTTCAGTTTCTCGCTTTATAACGATGAAACGGGTACGGCAATTGGTGGTATTGATGACTATGATATCGTACCGGATGAAGGCTGTGATAACCCGTTTGTGGTGACATCGACAAAGAAAAATACGTTTACGGTCTACATTGTACCCGCAACAATGGATGAGGCACAGATAGCTAAGTTGCCTTCCAAAAATATCTGTCGGATTGATAAGGGGGTAAACCGCTTGGCTGTCTGTATCCGTCATTATCTAGGGACTGATGCAGAAGGCGAATCCGATGAATATGGTGGCGTAGAGATGCCGGCTATCACGGGGTATGACATTCGTACTCTGGAGGAAGTGAAGGCCCTGCTCCGTACGGCTTCCAATATCAATGGATTTGGAGGTACTTTTGTGCCGCAGAAATCCGACGATTACCGTGAAGTACCGTTCCTCTTGGCTCCCCGTGGGCAGTATTATCCGAATAATGCGACCAATTATCTTTATGGCCGGACACATTTGCAGACTGATTCCGTCCTTGTATTCAGTTTCAAGCCTGTGACCATCCCTCAGCGGGTAGAAGACTATCGCAATGCCAATGCTCGCTATTGGTCCATTTGCCTGGGTGCAGCTTCTAATACCCGTTCTTATTATTCGCTTTGCGACGTCAATGCACTTTCTGCTCCAGATAAGAAGTCTACATTCATCGTTTGTCAGAAGCAGAATCCGCGTCTTGCTGAAATCGAAGAAAGAGTAGCCGAGATGAACCGTGCCGGAGCATTGTGTAACTTGTTCGTCTGGGATAAAGAGAAGCTGGATGTAGACGGTAACCCGATAGGTGATATCATCGTTATCATGTATCGGAACATTCTGCCGAATGAAGCATGGGAGTATTCTATCTCTCGTATGACTCCAACGAATTATGCGGATGAAGAAGGCGAACCTTTGGAGAAAATTACGGATCCGGAAAAACAGATTGCTCACATCGCATTGGGAGATTACGGGCCTCTTGGCATGAAATATAGTACGAAAGAGTTTCTGGAAAAGGATGATATTGTAGAATAAATATAGAAGCCTCCTGCTTGGTTGATTCATGTAATCGAGCAGGAGGCTTATTGTTTGCGCTTGGATGGAAACCGTGGAGTCTTATCTGACTACTTCGGTAAATTCCGGTTTGATGTTCGGATCATTGCTGACTGTCACGTAAATGGTTGTTTTTACATCGTTGCCTTTAACGTCTTTGCTTTGTGCGGTGAAGCAGTAGTCTGTTCCTTGAGAGGTTGTACGTTTGCCTACGGTCACCGGTGTACCGAGCGGGTATTGGTAATCGCCGCAGGCTGCATTGAAGATAGCTGCTTCTTCGGGAGTCACGGGCTGTTGGGCAGAATATGCCGGCAGTTGTTCTACCTTACCTTCCAAATAACCGTTTTCGATGAGGAAACGTTTCACTTCAGCCGGTGCTTTGGTTATGCGGGCATTTCGTACACCGTAACCGGGGAGTATCTCAGCTTGGGGAAGTGCCTTTTTCAAATCATTCATACTGGCGCTCAATCCACCGCTGCCGAAAGTACAGAACGGTACAATCTTTTTGCCTGCAAAATCTATGTTCTTTACCAAAGAAGTTATCGGCAAGGCATAGGTGCCGAACCAGATGGGGTAGCCTAAGAAGACGGTATCGTATTTCGTGAGGTCGATGTCGCGTGTCTTCAAGGTAGGCACTTCGTTGTTGGCCATCTCTTTCTGGCAACGTTCGATGGTTTCCTGGTAAGTTCCATCGTAAGGTTGTTCCACTTCAATACGTAGGGTGTCAGCATGAAGTAACTGAGCGAATTCCTGTGCTACCTGTTGGGTAGCTCCAGTCTGTGAATAGTAAATCACCAGACATTTCTGTGTTTTCATATCTTCTCCTGTTTCAGTTTTTTTGTGTGAATTGCAGCCTATCAATGCCAGAAGGACAGCAAATAATATCAATCCTTTTTTCATTATCGTATGGTTTTTTGTGTGGTTAAATGGCGTATAAAGAGAAATTCGTTTCTTTGTATGAACTACAAAAATAATGTTCTGGTTGGATAATCATTTGTCGTTTAATGTTTTTTTGTATAAATGATTGTTGACGTTTGTTTTATGCTTGGAAAATGCCGTTTTCGTAAAACGGAGGTGTCAAGGTAGTTGAGTGATAAGTATAAAAAAACGGGATGTATGTCACGATTCATACATCCCGTTCTTCGGTTTATCACCGGTTAAGCAGTGTTTGAAATGTTATAGAGTTGTCCCCAATTTGCTTTCTACTTCCTCTTTACTCAGTTGCTTGGTGCAGAAGAACCAGTCGTAGCATTTCATTTCGCCTTCTTCTCCGTCCATACGGGCTTTCGCTACACCGCAGGAACCAGCTGTCGGTACAATTACCTCATCACCCGGACGCCAATCTGCCGGCAACGCTACTCCGAAATTATCGGCAGTCTGCAGGCCGATGAGGACGCGCTTGATTTCATCGAAATTACGTCCCAAAGAGAGCGGGTAGTAAAGGATGGTACGGATCTTGTCTTCCGGGTCGATGAAGAATACCGCACGTACGGCAGATGTCTGGCTTTCGCCCGGCTGAATCATACCATAAAGTTTCGCTACTTCCATGGTGATGTCCTCGATGAGCGGAAATTTCACTTCTACATCTTTCATGCCTTTGTAGTCAATCTTATCCTTGATGGTACGGAGCCAGGCGATGTGGCTGTAAAGTCCGTCTACCGAGAGGCCTACCAATTGGCAGTTGAGGGCTTCAAAATCTGCTGCCATGGTGGCAAAGGTCATGAATTCCGAAGTACATACCGGAGTAAAGTCTGCCGGGTGACTGAAAAGGATTTTCCACTTTCCCTTGTAGTCTGTTGGGAAGTTGATGACACCTTGAGTTGTTTTCGCTGTGAAGACCGGAGCCTTATCGCCGATTCTAGGCATTACATTTACTTGAGTTGCTTCCATGATATTTGTTTTTTAAAGTTGAACTTAATTGTTTTGTTTTTGTTACACTGCAAAACTACGGTAATATTCATTGACTGACAAACGGTTGTATCTATCGGCTTATAGAGAGCATCTATCAGGCTGCCGTTTGTTGGTCTTGCAGTAAAAATAGGAAGCAACTTTTGTCTGGGAAATACCTAAAACTGATGATTTTCCGTTATGTCTCTGTCATGAACCCATTCCGAGCATTGGCCCGACGAGTTCCCATAATCCCATGTAGCGTAACATGAATTCAATGCCTCCCAGGACATGCCCCGGCATGGACAAGTCTGTCAGTGTAGATGAACTCCAGAGGTTATGGGCATTTACCGCGTTGGAGTAAGGTACAAAATCATCCTGCGGAGAATGATACAGGTATACAGGTACCTGCGGCTCGATGGATGAGTTGATTAATGAATTCTTTCGTAATGCTTCGATGACGGCAATCACATCGGCGTTTCCATTGAATGTAGGTGCGGCGAAGAAATCCGGATGTATCACTTGGGTGATGTCGGTACCCAATGCTTCGTGCCATTCGAAAAGCGGTCGGGTAGAGAACATCTCATTCAGTCCCTGTTCGATGACTTCCGGAGCATACAGGTTCTCGTCACTGACTTCCAATTGCTCTCCGTACACCATGCCCCGAATCAGATAGGGGGCATATCCGGTGCGTTCGTAGGGCATCGGGTTGTCTTTGTAAGCGAGAAAGGTTTGGAGGATGCTTTCCAAATCGTAGGGACCTCCTCCAGCGTACACAGCCCGGACACTTTCTGTCAGTCCTCTTCTTTCCAGCTCAAATAAGGTAGCCATGGAGGCTTGTCCTCCTTGCGAGTAACCCATCAGTTCAATGTCATCATTGGTCTCGGTCAGATTCTTCTGTTTCAGGTATTCGCGTGCAGCTTCTATCATATCCGCACAGGCAGTGCCGGTCAACCGGTCATGCAAATAGGGATGCTGGCGGTCGGGAGTCTGACTGGAACCATAACCGATGTAATCGGCCATGACGATGACGTGTCCGCAGATAACGGGCAGCATTTCGTAATAGAAAAGTTGTTTCGATGGAGCCTCTTCCATATTGAGAGTCCCGTGTTGGATACTTACCAGATGGTCATAGGAAGTTGTCCCTTGGGGCATGGCTATGACGCCCGATGCGGTAATTGGCTCACCGTTCACTCCGGTGGTGGAGTATTCGATAGCGGCAACATCTACATCACGCATCAGTAAGGTGACAAATTCGACCGGTAGATTGATACCTTGGCCGGCTACAAAGTTGACTACCATTGCAGCCAGATCTTCTTTGTCAAAGCTTGTTTCTGTAATTACATTGGTCAGATGTCCGGTTTCAGTTCCTGTTGAAGGTTCCTCCCAAGGGGTTTCTTCATTGCTACAGGCTACAAAGAAGAGTAGCAACAGCAGGGTAAGTAGTTTGCTCGTCAGATGTTTGTTCATTCTTCAGTGTGTTTTTCAGTTGTTCAAATCGCTGTAAAATTAATCATTTGTACGAAAAGCTGAAAAAACTTTGCTATCTTTATCCCGATAGGTACAATTTTGTATGTATAGTGTCGATTTTTTATCCAAAATCTAATCACATTGTATGAATAAGAACGAACAGAATGATACGTCAAGGAATACATTGCTTTTCCGCCCCGCTACCCCAACCGATATTCCTGAACTGAAAGAACTTTTCCGTAATACGGTGTTGGCAGTCAATATTCGTGATTATACGGCTGAAGAAGTGGCTGACTGGGCTTCGTGTGGTAATTTACCGGGGCATTGGGAAGAACTGCTCGCAACTTTGCACTTCATCACAGCCTGCGATGCCGAAGGTCGTATCGTTGGTTTTACTTCCATCCGTAATGACGGTTATCTGCACTCTATGTTCATTCATAAGGACCATCAGGGAGAGGGTATCGCCACCGCCCTGTTGCAACGGATTGAAGCATACGCCATGGAGCACGATATCCAAAACATTACTTCGGAAGTAAGTATCACGGCCCGTCCTTTCTTTGAAAGTCGGGGGTATGTTGTGGAACTGGAACAACGTGCGCAAGCTAACCGTTTGAAACTAACCAATTATAGAATGAGAAAGCAAATTGGAATATGAAAATAAGAAAACTGAAACAGGCAGAACAGAAGCTGGCTATTGCATTGGCATTGGATGTGTTTATAGCCTGTGGAAAAGCCGATTATGATGAGGAAGGACTAGGTGTATTCATGAGTTTTATCGGCGATGAAAGCCGCATCCTGGAATTGACTTTTTGGGGAGCATTTGATGAGGCCGGAACATTGGTAGGGATGTTGGCCATACGGGAGAAAGACCATCATCTCTCGATGTTTTTTATCCATCCGAACTATCACCGGAAAGGTATCGGACGTGCCTTGTTTGATTTTGCCATGCAGGAACATCCTTATTGGAATGTTACGGTGAACTCTTCTACATACGCTGTGCCTTTCTATCAAAGTCTGGGATTTTCGCCTTTGGATGCTCCACGCAATTATCACGGATTAGTCAGCGTCCCGATGAAGAAATGCTCTTTCCGGCTTCGTACTTGGCAGGAATCGGACGTTTCCTCGTTAGCTCAATATCTGAACAACAGGAAGATTTGGGATAACTGTCGAGACCGTCTTCCGTACCCTTATACAGAAGAAGATGCACAATCCTTTATCGAATATGCCATGAGTCAACAGGAATCTTGTGAATATTGTATCGAGATAAACGGTGAAGCAGTCGGCAATATCGGTTTTATGCGGGGAACAGATGTGGAACGCTACAATGCCGAAACAGGTTATTGGCTGGCAGAGCCCTTCTGGAACCAAGGTATTGCCAGTGAAGCCCTCCGAGAAGCCTTACGACGTTATTGGGCAGCAACAGATGTCGTCCGTGTATTTGCCAATGTGTATGAAAGCAATATCGCTTCCATGCGGGTACTCGAAAAAGTAGGGTTCCGTAAGGCAGGTATTCTTCGTAAGGCTTGTTTCAAGAACAGTCGCTTCGTGGATGTCCACAGCTTTGAACTGTTGAAAGAAGACTTTATGAAGTCATAGACGGAAGTTTAAAATAAAACCCGTATTTTTGCGTTTAAAGCAAGGCGTGAATGCTTCTAAAAACAATAAAGTGATTGCTTTATGATTTTAAGCTTTATAATGGCATTGTCGTTTGGTTTCTGAAAAAGAAAATGAGACAGGTTGACAACCGAATTTGATACCTACAAGAGTTTATTATGAGTATACAATTCATTACTATTGATAAAAAGCATTATCTTCCTCTCCTTCTTCTTGCTGATGAGCAGGAATCGATGATTGACCGTTATCTGGAGCGAGGCGATTTGTATGTCATGAATGACGAAGCGAATCCCATCGCAGTAGCGGTTGTGACGGATGAAGGGAATGGAGTGTATGAGTTGAAGAATCTGGCAGTGATACCCGCTTACCAACGAAAAGGTTACGGACGGCAAATGATAGAGTTTCTTTGCCGGCATTATGCCGATGTGTGTCACACTATGCTTGTCGGTACCGGAGAAAGTAGGCAGACAGTTTCTTTTTACAAAAACTGCGGCTTCAAATACTCACATACTGTCCCTGATTTCTTTACCTGTCATTATGACCATCCGATTATGGAGGACGGAAAAATGTTGAAAGACATGATTTATTTCCAGAGAAAGCTGTCGCGCCTTTGTTGCCATTCCTTGTCTGAACGGACTGATGCCTTGGTCAATGCTTTGGTCGAATTATGGGACGCATCGGTCCGGGCCAGCCACCATTTTCTGGCGGAAGAAGATATCCGGCGTCTGATTCCGTTTGTCGGTGAAGCCATTCAAGGGGTTGAAACGCTGTTGGTGATGTATCAGGGCAGTCGACCGGTGGCTTTCATGGGAGTTGAGAACCGGAAGATAGAAATGCTGTTTGTTGCGCCCGATTGTTTTGGAAACGGATTCGGGAAACAGCTTGTTCGGATAGCGATAGAGCAGTATGGTGTCTGTTATGTAGATGTAAACGAACAGAATCCGCAGGCGGAAGGCTTCTATCGTCATTTAGGCTTTCGTACCTTTGAGCGGACAGAAACGGACGAGCAAGGCAACCCGTTTCCGATATTGAAAATGAAACTTGAAAACTAATTTCAGATGGACTACGAAAAAGTATATCAGATGCCTTTTGCGAAAGTTTACCCGTTGCTGGTGAACAAAGCTCTGCGGAAAGGCCGTACACAGGCCGAAGTGGATGAAATCATTGCTTGGCTGACCGGTTACGAAACCGTCCAGCTTCAGGAGTTTCTGGATGGGCCGCTTACATACGGCGATTTCTTCCGGAATGCTCCTTCTCCGAATCCGGACCGGATAAAAATCAAAGGCTCTGTCTGTGGAGTGAAAGTGGAAGAGATTCAAGAGCCTTTGATGCGTGAAATCCGTTATTTGGACAAGCTGGTAGACGAATTGGCCAAAGGGAAACCGATGGACAAGATACTGAGAAAATAGGGCAGGCTAGGAGAAGGGATTTATTTCCCTTCTATCTCCATTGTCTGCATCTGCTCCTTGGTCGTTCCGAATTTTTTCCCATAACGGGTCCAGTAACTCTGGGCTGCCAGGCGGAACAGGCTTTTAGGCAATGGCATGGTAGCGTGTAGAATCCGGTAGTCTTTGTTTGTAATGGAGTGCGCCAATCGTTTGATATTTCGTTGGGCTATGTATTTGAAAGGAGTTTCAAGAATAGCTTCTCCACTACCCAGCATCAATACGGAACCAATGGTAAAACCGTTGCGACGGCAGAAAAAGTGCATGATACGGATGGCCACTTCGTTCTGTTCGTATTCCAGAAAACCGCAGTTTATCAGAATAGAGATGACCGGCTTACTGGCTGGTGGATTGGCTTCCAGTGTTTTCAGAAAATTCAGGAGACCGACAGGCAGGGAATCGGCATACAGGGGGAAGACGAACAATACATCGGTATACCCTTCCATCGCCGCACACAATTCCTGATGGTTCCTTTTGGTGATGTTCTGATAAACCGTTTCGTCCGGACAGTGCCGGGTGAAGATTTCGGCGTATCGCTTGGAGTTTGATTTCGGAGCTTTGGGGCTACCGTTCAATATCAAGATTTTTCCCATTTTTCTAAAACGTATTTTACCATGTCGTCTACCATGGATTCGGTGGTGAATAAGATTTCGTAATGCTCGAAATTCATGTTATGAGCGTTCCGTGAAACGAGTTGGCGGAAGATGCTGTACTCTTCCTTGTCCTCGGCACCGTAAGCGATGATGGTCGCCTTTTTGCTGGCTACGGCCCGTTGTACATGGTGGGTTTCACCGTGGTGGATGCGGATAAAAGCCTGTTGGATAGGGATGGCACGTTCCAGCATGGTTTTCATGACAGTGTCATAGCTGCCGTATTTCAGCCGGCTGACGTAGAGTACAGTGTCACTTTCAGCAATGCGGGGATACACCTGAGTGGCATCGTCACGGATGATGCATCGGCCCGGTGTCTTGGTCCAGCAGCTGAAGCATCCTGTACAGTTGGCTATTTTCAGTGATGACAGGTCGATATAGTGAATTTTGTCTCTATCTTGGATAGGAATATTCAGTGGTCTGTCGCTTAGAATCAGTTTCATCGTTTAGGTTATCTGTTTATATCTATGAACGTTTACCCAATGGCCTTTGTTCGGTTCGGATGTATTTTTACATCTTTCAACCGGTTCTTAAGGTGACAGGCCGTTGTCTTAATGTTTCTGTACCATGCTGTTTAGGGCGAAATATACCCGTGTCCGTCTGCGGCCGAGGGCAACAAGGATGCAGCCCATCGAACAACATGCACAGACTACGAACACGATACCCGTAGAAGACAGGATATTGCCGATACCTACCAACGGGGAAACGATACCCCCGGCTGCAAAGCATACGGCACCCAGCAGGGCTGATGCGGTTCCAGAGTTGGCCCGTTGGCTTTCCATGGCCAATGCCGTACTCGAGGTGAATGTCATACCCATGCAGAAAAGCAGGACCAGCATCAGGACTTCGTATATCCAGAAGTTACACCCGGACATCAGGGCTATGCATAGCAGGACAGAGAGGACTGTCATGCCGCAACATCCGGCCAAGGTACTGCTTTCCGGGCGGTGGAATTTGACCGACAAGGCGGCTGCGATACCGATTGACAAGGCGTTGACCGCGAAACAGATGCTGAAAGCGAATGCGGAGAAGCCGTAATGCTGTTGGACGATAAAAGGAGAAGAGGCGATGTTGGCGAACAGCACTCCTTGGGCAAATGCCATCTGTAGTACATAACATACATAACGTTTGTCGTGCAATACGGTACCGAAGCTGCGGAATGTATCTTTCCATTTCTCGGCCGACCGTTGTTCGGATGGCAGTGATTCGCGGAAACGATAGCTACCGGCCAATAGAATGACACCCAGTCCGAGTAATATCCAGAAGATACCGTGCCAACCGATGACATCGGTCAGTAGTCCGCCGGCAATGGGAGCCGCTACCGGAGCTACTCCGTTGATGGCACCGATGACTGCCAGCATCTTGGCCAGTTCCCGTCCGGAAAACTTGTCGGTGGCTACCGACCGGGAGATGACGATACCTCCCGCACCGGCTATGCCTTGCAGCAAACGGAAGGCCACAAACTGTTCGATATTCTGAGCAAACAGGCATAAGAGGGTAGAGGCGATGAACAGCCACATGGCTACAAGCAGCGGTAACCTACGGCCGTAACGGTCACTCAACGGACCGAAAAAATCTGTCCCACACCCAGACCTATCATGCTGGTAGTGAGACCTAACTGTACCATTGAAGAAGTGGTATGGAAATATTCTCCCATCGAAGGCAGGCTGGGTAGATACATGTCGGTAACGAACGGACCGAATGCGGTGAACATGCCCAGCAAAATTAACAGGAAGACTTTTGAATTTTCTTTTGTCATATTCTTTTTACCTTTTTAAGCGAGGCAAAGTTACTGACATTTTTAGGGAATACGGAAACTTTTATAGGGTGACTCTGACTATTTTTCGAAATTGTTTTCAAAACTTAACAGAAGCGTACGAGCTGGAGTAAAACTACTTTGTAGGGTACTTTGCCATCCATTCTTCATACTCTTTCATTGCGTTGTTCTGTTTCTCCCTATGCTTTTTATACCTTTACATTCGTTAAGAGTTATCCCAACAAGCAAAGTGATGCAGACCGTAGAAATTAGGACGGTTGCCAAGCTATTACCCAAAAACAGGGAAATTCTTCTAATTCGTTTAATTTCAAATAGCTATATTCCTTATACAGATTTATGAAAATAATTTTGTTTTCATTTGTTAGGGCTGTTCTTTTATTAAAGAAGGTCATGAGATAAGACTATTTTAGTAACTTATCCTGTTATTTGGATAGAAGAGATTAGATTGATGGAAAACTGTTATTCGGAACTTTTATGATTCAGTAGTCCCATCTTTTTCATTTGACTGACTGTCAGTTCAGGATCATAGATTACTTCGCATCCTACTGTCGTTTTGAGCATCTGAACATAAGTTTCAATATCACCTGCCCCAATTTCATTTCGAAGTGTATTCAACTTTCGGGCATCTTCTACTGGCCAAATGTAAATAACCTGTTTGCCTTCTGATGTCACAGTGTAGGATTGTGTTCCATACTTTTGTGGTTTACCTTCTTTCATGCAGATTCTGTCAGTCAGAACTGCAAAATCATTGGCACTGATTAGCTTTTTGCATGCTGCTTCTTCCATGATTGGCAGGTACTTTTTTTGTAGTTTCAAGTCGGCATGGTCTATAATCAACCATATAGCTTTATAAGATTGTGGAGACAATCCTTTTGGCAGGCCGTTCTTCAATATTGACGCTATCAGTAGCTGATTCTCTTTATCAATTATTTGAGTCTGTTCTTGCAGCATCATGAGAGAGTCGACTGTTTCTGCCGAAATGTTGTCAGCTCCAACATTGTTTAGTCTGTTCATTAAGTTTAAAGATTCGGCTCTTACTTTTTGGTCTTGCTTGTAAGCTTTTGTCAAGAGAGAATCAATTTCTTGAATGTCTTGTGCTTGCAGCGGTGCGTTGAATGCCAATAGAATTGATGCAAATAAAATTACGTTTTTCATTAAAGTTCTCATAATTGTAATGATTTTGAAGTCAGCAAAAGATTGAGTTTATCTCCAATTCCAGCATGGCTTTCGTTGACCAGGTTGATAAAATCGGTGTATTTTAAAGGATACTTTCCTGCGTATTCCCGATAAAATCTGGATATGATTGCTATCCATTCGTTGTAACCGATTTCCTTCGCAATGCGGTCCAGTACCAGTGGTCCTTTTCTGTAGACAACGGTATTGTTGTTGTTTTCTACGACATCGATTATCGGAACGTCCTGATATGTTCCTTTGATTTTTTCATATTCTGACCTACACTTATCGAGTTGTGTTTCGTATGATTGGCGGCCATAGAAACGGCGGATAAATAGCAGCGTCATGAACTCATTCAATGATTCTTTCATGAAATAGGCACCCGGTTCTCCATCGTCAATGAGTAGTGTCCATTCGCCCAACCACCGATGTCCGATTTCATGTATTAGCGGATAGATGTCAGGATATGAAGAGAACTTCTTCTGAGAAGCTGAGATGAAACCGATATTGTATCTGTTGCTGAATCCTTTTCCGTTGTGAAACAGATAAATTGGAAATGTAGTTACATTTCGTGCATCGGAAATATAGTCTTCGCCATAGACTTTGCTAAAAAAACGATACTTGCTTTTGTCAGTTGAAGCAGTTCTTCATAGCGTTTTTTGCCGCATTGCATATCTTTTATCTGATAGACAGAAACTTTGTCGGGAAGGTAAGCAGCCGTCTGTTGGTAAGCGTTGTTGCGCATGAAAGCCAGTGTGATAGACTGGGATAAAATGTGCTTCAACTTGCCGCTGTAATTGGTAGTGTGGCTTGATTTCAAAGGATAGGAGCAAAGGAAAGAGAGTGAATCCGGCGTTTCCACATTTATGGCGACATTCATGTATTTATTGGGTATATATGGATAAAAGTGTTCGCCGAAGCTGGTCTCCCATAGTTCAGTATCTCCTTCTCCATAAATGAAGAAAGCGGACAGGTTTGTGTAGTTGTAATTTATGGTGACATGAACCGAACGTTTCGCTTTTTTGCGGATTACGATATTCTTTGCTTCCCGATTATATTCATATTCAAGTGTATCACCATCTACCTTTAGATTTTCAATAGAGAATTCCTGACCTCCACCCAAATTCATGGAGATACTGTCTTCATTTTGGAAATCCAGTGAGAAGGAACAAGTGATATGGAGATTGGCTGCTTCCTGATTTATTTTACTGATGTGGAGTGTGTAGTTCTTTATTTCTGCTGCCATTGCCATGTGCCCTGTCATCAATAGTAATGTTGTGATGAAAATGATTGTTCTCATAGTAACTTCACATATATAGAATGTTTCATTGTTTCTTCTATTTCATTATTCATGGAGTCTATGGAATCCACAAAAAGAGTAATATACTTTTTTATTCGGTGTTCTTCATACCATATGAACGTGCTATTTGAGAAAAGAGATGAAGAATCAATATTCAGACAACGGTCCAAACAGTATATACTTTTCTTTTTTAACTTTATATACAAAAATACAAAATATAGGATAGATAGTTGTATTTTCATATTTATATTTCTACGTTTTTTTGTACATTTAGAAATCAAGAATGTAAAATTCCATGAAAAGTTGGCTGATATTCATTTTCTGCTTGATGACTGTAGTGATTCTTTCTACTCAATCATCAAGAAAAGATATTGATTCTTCCGAAGAAATGCGGAAAAATGAGAGCCGGTTGGACAGCATCTGGCGTAAGGAAGATATTTGGAACACCAGTTGTACAGGGACTGACAAGTCAAGGCAAAATGAACTTCCGGAAAAGACTGACTCCAAAGCTATCCGCGCTTTTGAGGAAACGAATGATACGCTTGTTGACCGGAATGATGAGACAACAGAGGATAGTGTATCTGTCGTGTCACAGCCTGTAACGATGGTGTTGAAACCTATCGTGCGGGATATTCCATCCGGCCTTCCGATTGATGCTGATTCACTCTCTATGTATACGGAATATGATTCTTATCCGGTATCGGTAAATGAGGTCAAGCTCTATATTACAAATCATACGGAGCGTGAATTTGAGGGTGGAGAGGAGTACAGTCTGGTTTATTACAATGAGGTCAATCGGGAATGGGAATTGCAACCCACCGCTCCGATTATCAACAGTGTATTGTGGTTATTTTCTCCTGGGAGGGCTACTCACTCGCAGACTATCCGTTTCTATATGGACAAGAACCGTCCCGGCAAATACCGTATTTACAAATCATTCAATCATGATACAGGGACGGCTTATGCAGAGTTTGAATTGGTCTCAGAGATGTAGTATTAAGATATAAAAGTAGATAGATATAATCAGTGCAACAGGAATCTTACACAATAATTAAATCGGTTAGGATATGGGAACTTTAGGATGTATAAATGACATGTTACGGAGGGACAAGGAAAACCGTGAACTGCGTAAACGTGGCCGTGAGAGAATGCATGAAACACGGAAGAAACTTCTTGATGCCCGGAAAATGCAGACAAATTCACAACTGTCTGCAGAGGAGATTGATAGTATCAGAGAGAAAATCGTGGAAAAAGAAGAATGTGATAAAAATCAGGCTTTCAAGATAAAAATGAAGATGATGGTTCTTTGTCTATGTCTGTTTCTGATTATGTATTTGTTATTCTTACTATGTTAACACTGTTCTATTTTTTCTGAGATGTCGTAATCAAGCTTATGTATAAATGAGATTTGAAAGAGATGCTTCTTATACCTTTGGGAAACAGGTCGTATTTATGATATGTGATACAATATGGACTGAAGATGTTTATGATTAAGGTGATAGCTTCATTTCTTGGAGGTCGCTTTATAAATTTATCTGTACCGATACATATAAAGTGTTATTTCATTGATACATAAGTTTCGTTTATGCTAATTGGGATTTCCTTTTCCGCAAGTTTGAAAAACCGTTTCTTTTTTGTATCTTTCAAGACGAGATTTATCTTACAATCAGGTGCGTATGAAAAAGATGGTATTGTGTATCCTGCTGTGGATCGCCGTGCTGCCGCTCAAAGCCACAGGTCAATCGGGCGATGTGATTCGTCTGGAAGGAGAAGAATGGGTTTTGATGGCAAAGCCGATAGGGTACGACTCTCTGCTTTGTATGCGGATGGATGATTTTCTTCCGGAAAATGTCAGTCGGTCTACGGGCAATTATAGCGGCTATACCGCTTTCTGGGAGGTACGTGACGGGTATCTTTGCCTGCAACGAGTAGAAGCGGATGTCTACGATGAGGTCAGCAAGAAGGAATCTACACGGGTGTATGAGGTGAAAGACTTGCAGCCTATTTTTGCGGCCTATTGTCGGGCTGGAGAAATTCAAGCCCGTTGGTTCAGTGGGGAACTTCGGGCCGGGAAAGGAGATGTGGTGAGATATGTGCATGACGGGTTCGACCGCAACATGGAAACAGAACGGGTGCTGACCGTTCGGAGCGGTAAAGTGCTGGAAACGCAGACTTATCATAATTACCGGAGAGCCGGATTGAATCTGATGAAGGCACAAGGGGAAATCGTGCATCGGTTTCCTTGGAAGCGGTTTCCTGAATATCAGGGAGAACGGATTATTTTTTCGATAAGTGATTTTCAGATGACGGAAGACGGTCACTTCGTAGACTGTGACGTACCTTTCATTTATCTGCGTTCTTCGCGGGAAAAAATAGACGGCAAAAATCATCCGCTGGCCCTCGCTTTTAAAGAAACGCTGAAATCCATTTATCCGTGGGAGGTGCTCTTCATCAACGGAAAGTACACGAGCGAATATCGGAATCTTACTATAACTTTGAGGGGAGATATAACGCATAATAAGGGTGATTCTGCAAAATACACGATTGTGGGTCGGGTGTATGGTGAATCCGTCCGTCAACGTCCTCCTTATGATGTGGTACATGCTGTGCTGGTTGGCTCCAATTTGAGCATGGCTGGACAACCGTTTCAAGGATGGCTGACAGATTCCACCGGCTGCTTCCGGATAAAGGGGCTGGAGGCCGGAACTTATCATCTGAAAGCGGAATATGTGGGGCTGGCTCCTTGTGATACGGTAATAACTCTCCCTTCGCAGCATAATGACACGCTGTGTATGGTGCTTCCTTTATGGTATGATTATATTTTGAAATATGACTGTTCGCCGGAGTTGTCGAAAGAAAATATCCTCAAGAGACATCCCAAGCTGCGCCTGGTAATACCGGAAGAACAGGAACAAAAAATCCGCACACACTTTTTCTGGAAAAAGTACGGCGTGAGTTATGACGCTTTTTATCCATTGAAGAAAGATGGCACACTGGACTGTTATCTGGGTGTTCCCAATCATCTGCTGACAGCTTATAATCAGGTGGTTTTTGATTATCTGGATAAGAAATTTGGTACATCATGGCGCAAGGAGGCTCCGAAAGGAATATTTGGTCTGGATAAATCTTTAGATGAATTTCGTGACTATAAATGGTTTATCAAGACTTTACATAAGGAAAGCAAATATCCGGTAAAGTTGCTGAGCAAGGGAAAAGAGTGTCTGCTTCGCATTGAATATGTAGTGGACAGTAACGGATATATTGTGCAACCGAAAATCATTTCTTGCAGCAACCGGTCATTTCGGAAAACTGCATTGGACACTTTTAAAAAGGTGATGAATGTCCCTACTTTATTGAAGGCAGGTAAAGATACACTTGTAGTTCAATATAAACTGGATTCTTCTACTATTCTTAAGTTTCGCAAGTAAAGTGTAGCTCCTCAGGCGGCTGGTGTCAGCCTGTCGAAAGCCTGCTTTACTGCTTTGATTTGTTTATCGTTTGATATTACTTGTTCTGTCAGAACCATTGCATCACAGTTAAGTACCTCGGCAATGACGTTTATAACTTCTACGATCAGCAGCCAAATTTTTTCGGCTACTGAAAGTTCAACAGAGTTCTTTGAAATTTCAGCAAAGAGTCCTCCGATAGTTTCGTATGACTCATTGCGTTTGACATAACTGAGTATATTGTACTG
>NZ_KB894646.1 GCF_000374585.1 Phocaeicola barnesiae DSM 18169 = JCM 13652 | reverse complement strand
GTATACGGTAGAGAGCTTGTATCTGGCTCCGTAGTAATCCGCTTTCTCTTCGCGGAGCATAAGGTCGTTTTCTTCCTCGGTCATCGGCTCATCGGTGCGGAGTTCACGTTCCTTTTTTCGTTTCTCGCGGATGTTCTCCACCTGTCTGCCTATGGCGCGGCACATGTAGAACAGCGTACGGTCCAGAAAATTGCTGTGGAAGCGGTTCTGCATCTCCACGATGATGTACTCTCCCGTAGTAGTCAGGCAGTACAGGTCGTAGATGATGCCTGCGTCCGCTATGCTGTCGGAGTGGTTCTCCTTGTCCAGCAGGGTCAGGTTTTCTATCTGGTGTTCCCCTGCCAGCAGTTCGTTCAGCAGCGTGATGAGCAGTTCTTTGCTGGCCGGTTGTCCGAAGATAATCTTGAATCCGATGTCGGTAAACGGATTTACGAAGTGTCCGCAGGTCAGTTCCTCGTTCCTCATGTGTCCTCCTTTTCTGTTTCGTTTTCACAAAGATACGTTTTTCGGCAGAAAAAACAAGCGGAAATGCTGAAAATGACGAAAGTGCCCGAACCCCGTTTCCCGGAGTGCGGACACTTTGTCGTCCCGTCATTCTCTGTTGCCTGAGGTCCGGATTTTTCTTCCGGAAGAAATCCCGTCCCGTCAAATTGCAATCTGACGGCTTGTTCGTCAATCAATGTGTCGTATCTGTTGCCGTCTGAGGGAGTGAATGGGTATGCTCTGGAAATGCTGAACGGGTATCCACCGGAATATGCACTTGTATGGAGGAAATAGGGCTATATATAAAGAGAGTCATTTGGATATATGGGGAATTAGTGCTATTTTTGTTTCCGAAAGATTGAATGTTTCGGACATTCTCGAAAGACTTTAATAGTGACCAGACGGAATAATATACAGAAAAGCAGCTATGGACAATTACTTGAAAATAAGAAATTTTGGCCCTGTTAAGGATGCAACGGTAGAATTAAAACCATTTCTTGTATTCATTGGAGGCCAAGGTACAGGGAAGAGTACAATCGCTAAATTGCTTTCAATATTTCAGGATAAGTTATGGTATATGTCCATACTTTCTGAAAAGAATGAAAGTAGCCTAGAAGCATTTATAAAATTCGGAATTCATAATTATTTCAATGAGGATACCTGTCTTGAATTTATGAATGAAGAGACACACATAGTATATGACAAGAAGAAGTTCTCTTTATCATATAAGGGCAAGTCTTCACCAGAAGAACTACAGCCTGTTTTTTCTTCGTGGTTTGAGGATAGTGCCAGGAAATTTGCTGAAATTTCACAATCAGATTTGCTTGATATCCAGAAACTGACAATGAGCCAGAATGAAGCTGAGAAGGATAATCAGCAACCGTTTCAAGACCAGTTCAAATCGTATCTGCAGAATTATCTGGAAATTCAAAACAGGTTGAATCTCATACAGTCGGTTTTCAGCAATATGGGTGCAAAGTTATATATTCCTGCTGAAAGAAATCTGATGGCTTCTTTCGCCGGGACATGGGCGAACATGAAAGTTGCAGGCCTTCCATTGCAGGATAAACTTTTGAATTACATAAGTTATTTCGAAAAAGCCAAGAAGGAATATCCTGTGTATCATATACCTTCACTTGGCATAACCTACAAATGTGAAGGAAATAGTGAAGGGCTATTAATAAACGGTACTGACAGGCTGTTACCCCTTACAGAATGTTCCTCGGGCGTTCAGTCTTTGTTGCCAATGCTGATGGTTCTGGATTACTGTATTGACAAAAGTATCTACGGCGGATATGTCATTGAGGAACCGGAACAGAACCTTTTTCCTGATAATCAACTGTACACGCTGAGATACATTATTGGCAAAAATAATGCAAAAGGTTCCACTTGTATTATTACGACACACAGTCCGTATCTTCTGTCGGCCATAAATATATCACTACTGGCAGGTAAGATTGCCGGATATGAGAAATATAAAGACGAGGTAGGAAACATATTGCCTGAGGTATACCATCTCCGGCCGGGAACGGTGGCGGCGTATGCACTTGGCGATGAGAAGGAATATTGTAGAGATATCATGAATGTCAATACAAATACTATCGATCAGAATTATCTGGATACGACATCATCCATCATAGGTCAGGAATTCGGTAAGCTATATAAATTGTATGTTAAATCGTTAAAGGACAATCACTAATGGAAATACCTCAGTCTGTGCGGAATTTAAAGTTGTGTTATGCATTCAAGGGATATAAACAAAAAGTGGAAGATTGCATTACGGTTACTACTGCTACCGAGTTTTTTATAGAAGACAGTCCTGAAAGTAAATGTACGGTGATAGTTGAGCATGCAAGTGAAGACAAGAAATGCAAGGTGATAAACCTGTCATCTTCCGAAGTCGTGCTTTTGGCTATTGACAACAGACTGATTACAAACAGAGAGATAGCTGATGCGGCTGTCTTTAACACGGGCGATTTTCATTTTATTGAGTTCAAGACAAATGCGGAAGGTAATTCCGACAAGGCTGTTTCCGATACTTATGATAAGGCGATTTCCCAGTTAAAATCGACAATGGATCTTTTTGAGGCAAATTTAAGTGCCGTAGGAATAGATTTTAAAAATAAAATGAATATAGGCTGTCATATTGTTGTGGCAGAAACTTTTCCTCGCAACAATGCTGTAGAAATTACTAAAGCGATGGATTTTGCTTCTAATACCTTAGTCCCATTGCATTTTGATAATGAGATAGAACTTTTGAGTAATATGGACTGAAACTCATCGTTCCGTCCTCCAAGGATTCCATTGACTTTGACCTGGATATTTTCTTCCAGCAAGTAAGAGGCATTCTCAGTTTGGTGAATACCGGACTGTCACCCGCACGATAGGTTATTTCTTCGAATTCCGTTTCCAGTCCCGAAACCTCACTGCACGAAATGTCCCCTACATTCGAGATAGACACCTTGAAATAAAAACTGGGCAAAGGCCATGCCTGTGTGCTTGCACTCTGTGCTGTTCCATTATCTGCCATACTATTTTAGCTTGTGTATCATAGTGACCGCAAGTTACTGTTTTTTGCGGAAAAAACAAATGTTTGCCGTTGTCTTTTATAGAAACAGGTATAGGTCACTTCAATAAAGATGAGGATTGGACAGACATTCTTGGAACTGCAGAACGGGTATTCCCCGGAAACACCCCGATGAAACACCCGTCCTGCCCATTCGCTTTTACCTTTTAACTGTTAATCAAGCTTTTAGCTTTTAACTTTTAACTTTTAACTCTTAACTCTTAACCAGTTCCTTGATCAACTGTTCGTTTTTCAGCCGGCATACCAGCAGCCTGCCGTCCTTCTCCGCCACGATGTAACCGTCCAGCCCTTCTATCACCACCTGCTTCTCGTCCTGAGTATGTACGATGCAGTTCCGGCAGTCGAACATCCGGATGTCATTGCCCACCGCCGTGTTATGCCGGTCGTCCGCAGGAAGCAGCGTGTGCAGGGAGCCCCAGCTTCCCAGGTCGCTCCAGCCGAAGTCCGCCGGCAGCACATAGATACTCTTCGCCTTCTCCATCACCGCATAGTCGATGGAAATCTTCTCGCAGGTAGGGAAGAGCCGTTTCAGTTCCTCCGCCTCCTTTTTCGTGTACAGGCTCGGAGCCAGTTCATCCATCACCTCCGCTATCTGCGGCGCATGCTTCCGCAGGGCAGCCGTAATCGTTTTCACGTTCCATACAAAGATACCCGCGTTCCACAGGTAGTTTCCTGCAGCCAGGTATTGCTGGGCCGTTTCCAGATTCGGCTTTTCACGGAAAGAGTCTACCCGGCGTATCTCGCTGCCTTCCAGTTTCTCGCCCGCGCAGATGTAGCCGTACCCCGTTTCCGGTCGGGTAGGGCAGATTCCCAGAGTCACGATGCTGTCCGAATGCTCCGTAAAGTCCAAGGCCTGCCGGATGTTTCGTCTGAACTCCTCCGTATCAATTACCAGAGCGTCCGAAGGCGTCACCACGATGTTCGCCTCCGCGTCCTGCTGCCGGATTTTCCAGCTGGCGTAGGCGATGCAGGGGGCCGTGTTCCGGGCCTCCGGTTCCGTCAGGATGTGCTGTTCCGGGATGTCCGGCAGCTGTTTCCGTACGATGTCCTTGTAGGCTTCCGAGGTCACCACCCAGAAGTTCTCGGGCGGACAGATACCGCCGAAGCGGTCCACCGTAAGCTGAATCAGCGATTTGCCCACCCCCATCACGTCGATAAACTGTTTCGGGTAAGTGGGGGTACTCATGGGCCAGAACCGGCTGCCGATTCCGCCCGCCATAATTACGATGTGATGATGCTTCATATTCTTTGATTTGAGTTTTCAGTCATTAATCCTATATAAATTCATTGGAACTCAGAATTTCTCCAGCTCCAGCCGGGCATAGTCCGATTCCAGCGTCATCGTCTTGCCGTTGCAGTGAACCACATCGAACACCGTTTCCGCCTGGTTGTCGATGCCGAAGGGACGGAGTTTCTCCACCGGAGCATTCTCTCCGCTGTCGCCGGTAGATTGTCTTACCTTGAAATCCTTCACCACCAGCTGCGTCTCGTTGTTCCGGTATTCCGTCCGTCCGATGTAAGCGCCGTATCCGTTCGGTCCCTGCTTTTCGGCCACCTCCGTTACCATCCGGGTGATGCTGTAGTACAGCCGTTCGCAGGTTACCGTTTCGTCCGTTTCGCGGATGGTGAACTGCTTCAGTATCCATTGTCCTTCGATGTCACTGTTTATCGGAGCCTTCTGGCATCCGCTCATTCCCAGAATGAGCCATAGTCCGGCCAATACCGGTATCAAGCATCTTTTCATAATCCGAATCCTCCTGTCTTGCTAAGTGTAATCATTCCCCCGGTGCTGTTGCCCAGGTAGTTTCCTCTGTCCAATGCGGCGGCAACGCTGACTTTCCAGCCTTTGGCCCACTGTGGGCTGTAAGTCACTTCCGCCAGTCCGTTGAACTGCTTGCGTACCTTGTCCAGCGGAGCCGCATAGGTTCCCCAGTATCGGGTATACGAAGCCAAAATTCTCCAGTTCCATGCTGATGTAGGGTCTCCGCAGATACCGATGTGCTGTCCCTTCATGCGGTTGCTCTTGAAGGTGATGCTGCCGTCGCTGTTGTAGAGCGGACCGGGTAACAGCGGATTCCCCATGCCCTGTCCGTGGTGTTGCCATGCCTGGTAGATGTAATGGTTGTAGTAGCTGTCTCCTCCGCTCATCTGCAGGTCATCGAACGAGCCCCAGAATCCGTCGTACAGAATCGGTCCCGAAGAATCCTTGGTGCTCAGTCCTTCCCAAAGCACACTGGTAATCCACCGGTTCCGGGGTGGTGTGATTTCTATTCCCAGTTGGCCGTCCTTCCAGCGTCCGTATTCCCAGAACATCTGCGAGTGGTCTTCGAAGTAATGCTCCAGCTGCGCCTTGATGATCCAGTCGCTGCAATAATAGTTCAGGGAAAAGTTCCAGCTTCCCAGCATGTTTCCCTCTACGTTCACCTGCTCTCCTGCCGGAGCATCCTCTCCGCCGGCAGTAGGGAAGAAGGCCTTCCAGTAAGATTTCAGTCCGTCCGGCATGTCTGTTACCAGCTTGCTGCTTCCATCCTCCAGTTTCCGGTACTGGTCACCGCCGAACTGCGTCGCCATCAGCAGACCGAACTCGAATTCCAGCGGCAGTTTTTCCCGGTTTCCCAGGCGGAACATTAATGACTTGCTGTGGTATTTTATTTTCTTTGCATACAGTTGGTTCGTTCCGGCAAAGTCCTCCTGCCAGTTTCCGTCCGTAAACCATCCGTAGGCCAGGTGTCCTTTCAGGGCCAGCCAGTGTCCCAGTCCGGGAATGTCCAGATATTCCTTGATTTCGGCCCGTATCTGGGGTACCGGTCGGGCGTTCGGTCCCTCCACCATCCATCCGCTGGTCAGTTGTTCGTTCTTCTCCAGCGGAAATCCGCTGCGTTCCTTGCTTCCCAGGCTCAAGGTCAGTTTTTTCCACGAGATGTCGGCATAAGCCTGTTGTATCCAGAAGTTCGAGGTCAGGTTCTTTCCTCCCGCCAGGTCCAGTCCGGCCGCTATCCGCCAGTCATGTTTCAGCGTTTTGTTCCAGGCGATGCCGGCCCGCAGGTAAGCGTTCTTGCTTTCGTTGCTCGTCATGCCATAGCGGTTGGCTGTCAGCCAGAGGGGCGCATATTCCCCGTTCGAAACGGTCACTGCCGCTTCGGCCCGGTAGGTCAGTGTCTGTTCCGGCTGTTGTGCGGCTGCCGGTACCGCTAATATAGATAGTAATAGTGTCTTGTAAAGATTCATTGGGATATATTTTGTATTCCGTATGCAAAGATAGCGAAAGTCGGGTGCAGAGACAAATAGGATGCACAGTTTTCTGGTTTGGACTGTGCCGAGCCACTTCATGGCTTGCTCTTTTAAACTGTAAAAAGTGCCTGAACCCCGTTTTTCAGGGTGCAGACACCTTTTGGAGTATCATTACACGAGGTTTGGTTGTAGACAACCTCCCCGTTTAAACTATTAACTTTTAATTTTTAACTATTAACTTTTAACTCTCTTATATCCCATTGCGAAGCAGCCAATTTCCACGAAGCAGACCAGCGGTACGATAAATCCCAGTGCCATGGTCGTTGTGTCGGCGATGTAACCCATCAGTACCGGAGCGACAGCCCCGCCCACAATGGACATAATCAGAAACGAAGAAGCCCGTTTGGTCTGTTCGTCCAGTCCCCGGATAGCCAGGGCAAAGATAGTCGGGAACATGATGGACTCGCACAGGAAACAGAGGAAGAAGCCCGACAGTCCCATTTCCCCCGAAAGGAAAATGACGGCCAGCATGGCAAGGGTAGCTCCGCTTGCACAGAGAGCCAGCAATTTTTCCGGTTGCAGGTATCCCATCAGCCAGCTTCCTCCCATACGTCCCAGCATGAAGAGTCCCATGCCGCCGAACGATAGCCAGATAGAAGCCTCGTGGGCCGAAATGCCCGCCTGTTCGGTTGCGTAGTTAATAAAGAAACTGTTGATACCTGTCTGGGCCGCTACATAGAGGAAGAGGGTAATCAGTCCGTACGTAAAGTTCTGCTGTTTCCATAAGTCAGTCCGGTGGTTTTCTCCGGTCGCTTTCTTTTCCGGGTCCTTTGTAACCTGTGGGTTGATTTCCGGCAGTCTGATGCGTGAGAAGACCAGTGCCACCAGCAGCACCACTACACCGATGATGGCGTATGGCAGGCTGATATTGCTTTCACTGTTTTCGGCAAAGAGAAAAAATCCCCCCACCAGCGGTCCGCAAATCCACCCCAGTCCGTTGAAGGCCTGGGCCAGGTTGATACGCCGTTCGGCCGCGGCCGGTTCTCCCAGCACCGTGACATACGGATTGGCAGCTGTTTCCAGACAGGTCAGTCCGCAACCGATGACGAAGAGCGAGAACAGGAAGAAACCGAAGGACTGCAGCGAGCCCCCCGGAATGAACAGCAGTGCTCCCGTTCCATAGAGCAGAAGTCCCGTCAGTACGCCTGTGCGGTAGCCCCAGCGTCTAATGATGGCACCGGCAGGCAGCGCCATCAGGAAATATCCGCCGTATACCACCGCCTGTACCAGGGCCGATTTGGTTTTCGTAATCCCCAGCGCATCCTGAAAGTGCTTGTTCAGTACATCCAGAATACTGTGGGCAAATCCCCACAGGAAGAAAAGACTGGTTATAAGAATGAAGGGCACCAGCAGACTTGTCCCGTCTTTCAAATGCACCAACTGTGTTTTCTTTTCCATATTTTTTTAATTGAGCCTTTCAAGAATAAATACCTCAAAAAACTCGTTTTTAACTTTTAACTATTAACTTTTAATTGAATACCGTAGGGGCGGGGCTTGCCGTCCGAAACCATCTGTCTCCTCGTCCCAAAACTCGTTTTTAATTTTTCATTTTTAATTATTCATTGAACTTCAGCTTCTGCTCACCTCCAGTCCTCTTCCCGAAAGAGCCATCTCCACGAAACGGGCCTTGTCGTTGGGCCGGTTCTCGTTCAGGATTCTGCGGATGCGGGCCGCCGCTTCTTCGTCTTTGGCCGCCATGTACAGATATCCTCCTCCGCCGGCTCCCGGCAGCTTGTATCCATAGCACAGGTCTGCGATGCGGTCGATGACAGCCTGTACGGCAGGCGGGTTCGTTCCGCTGTCCAGCGCCTGGTTCTGTTTCCAGCTTACACCCACCAGCCTTGCCATTTCTTCGTAACTGTTCCGTTGGATGGCGTCGTGCATGTCCAGGGCATGCTGCTTCATCTGTCGCAGCAGTTCCAGGTGTTCCGTGCTGTTCAGGAACATTCCCTTTACGATTTCCGCCAGGATACCCTTGGCCGTACGGGTCAGCCCCGTGTAGTACAGCAGGTGGCACTTGCGGTATTCGCTGTCCGTGAACAGGTGTTCGGGCAGCCAGCGTACCAGCGGAGTCTGTTTCCAGCCGCTTTCCGTCTGCAGCAGCTTGATGCCCGGCAGGATGCCTCCGTACTGGTCCTGCCAGCCGCCACCGGTGGTAAGCAGCTGTTCCAGTACCAGGGTGCGGTTGCCTATCTCCTGTTTGTCCCATCCCAGTCCGCAGAAATCGTTTACGGCTCCCAGCATGGTAGCTGCCAGAATGGAGCTGGTTCCCAGACCGGAACCCGCCGGAATGGCGGAGAGCAGGGTCACCTCCAGTCCGCAGCCGAAAGCCTTCAGCTGTTCCTCCAATGAGGCATACCGTTCGCGGCAGAAATCCGGATGGAAGCCTGCCAGGGCAAGTGCCGCCTTCGGTATGGAGAACGGCGAGCCTACCACGTTGAAGTGTCTCAGCTCTTCGTAGGTAGTCACTGCTTCCATGGCCCCCAGGTCTATGGAACGCAGGATGATATGATATTGTTCTTTATTCGGCTTGATATAAACCTGTAGTGGGGGCTGTCCGTTCAGGGTGATGGCCAGGTTGATGACGTTTCCGCCCTCGTTCAGGCAGTAGGGAGGTGTGTCCGTCCATCCGCCTGCCAGGTCAATCCGTACCGGGCTCCGCCCCCAGACAATCTGGTCGGCGTAGACCGACAGCCTTGGAGACTGGCGGTGGTAAGCCTGCTCCAGCAGTCCTTCGCGCATCTGTCCGAAAGCCTGTGCTTCCTGCCGTTGGGCCTCTTCTGTCTTCCCTTGCAGTTCCAGGGTGCGGGCACGGAACATCGCGTCGCCGACCCGTGTCATCAGTGGAGCCTCCCGGGGCAGTTCCTCCGGTAGAGGCAGGCTGTGTCCGGCAAACTGTTCTGCCGCCTCCTGCAGGTTCAGCTGGTAAAATACGCTGCGTTGCCAGTTTCTGGCCAGCGCTGTCCAGTTGGCGTCACGGAAACTCTCCCGTTGGGCGGTCAGCCGGCGCAGGTTGGCGTAGGCCGAAATCTCGTCGGCCGACAGCTTGCGTGCCTGTACCCAGACGGCACGTCCTTCCGCGTCGGTGGGGTCGTTCACCATCCATTGCAGCGCCTTGCCCAGTTCCTCTACCGTGTGGCATACCGGGAAGATACGGGCCGCCTGCAGGTCGTTTGTCCCTTCTATGTCAGTTGTCTGCAGGCCTCGTTCAGCCAGCCATTCCGTGACGGGATGTCCCAGGTAACTGACTGTTTCGTCTGTCAGGCTGCCCTTGAAAGCGTCGTTGAATCCGTAGGGACGGGCTACATAGTCCGTTTCTCCCAGCGGAACCACATCGATGCACACTCCGGCAGGTACCTCCAGTCTCCAGTTGTTTACCGGTACTCCGGTAACGATGTTCCGGTGGTTCAGCCTCCATTCCTTGCCGATGAAGCTGTTTTCCACCCACAGTTCCGAATTCTCCGGTTTCAGTTCGATTTGGATTTCCGCGTTCTGGGTGAACATGGCCGGATGTGGCTTCACCTTGTGCAGGCTGATTTCCCGCTGGTCCACAACCAGGTTCTGCACCGCCAGGGTCGACGAAATCATCTCCCGGCTCGTGCCGTAGTGGTAGAACTCACCGTCCGGCAGGGGCAGGATGGCTACGCTCAGGCGGTTTACCTCTTCGTCCGTTTGCTGCGGATGTTCGCCCAGGGCAGGACCGAACTCCGAGTACATGTCGTAGTAGCCCGTTTCCCCGTTTCGGGTGGAACGTCTCATGATCAGTTCCACCGCCCGGTCACTCAGCAGCCATACCCCGATGTCCATCAGGAAGTAGGAGTGCTGCATCAGTTCGCCCAGCGTCTCTACGCTCGGTTTCTGGAGCATGTAGTCCAGTCTCTCCGGTGTCTGCCGGTTCATCACGAATACCCCGTGGTTCTTGGCCAGGCTCGGGTCTACCCAAAGTCCGTAGCACACCACATCCGCTTCCGGAATGGACTGCAACGGCTTTCCTGCACGTACCAGGATGTCTCCGCTTACAATCATCGTGTGCAGGCTGTCGGGAGCCTTCTCCATCATCTGCTGGTAAAGCGGCAGCTGTAGCGAGAGCAGGTTCTGGGTGAGCCGTTGTCCGCGTCCCCAACGGTACACCGGTATCGGGGTCAGGATTTTGCCCGAGGGTGCGTAGGCAGGCAGGCGCCGGCTCTGTCCGCCCGCGTGCAGCAGGATACGTTTTTCACGGGACAGCCATTCTGAAGCATCCGTGGCCCCTTCGTGAGCCATACAGGCCTGCAGCAGCCAGGTGGTCCCTCCTCCCGAACCCAGCTTGTGTCCGATGGGGTCCGAGGTGCAGAACCATTCGTTCCGGTCTGCGTGGGTTATATCATGAAAACATTCCACCAGGTTCGGCGGAAGCGATAATAGCTTTTTCATCTTGGTTTAATGATCAATGATTAATGAATAATGAATAATGAAAAATGAACAATGAACAATGAATAATGAATAATGGTCAATGAATAATGAATAATGAATAATGAATAATGAATAATGAATAATGAATAATGAATAATGAATAATGAATAATGAACAATGATCAATGAATAACGGAACAGTAGTATATACCCGTTTTTAATTATTCATTTTTAATTATTAATTATTAATTGTCTTACAGCTTAAATATCCGTTTCATCAGTTTCCATTTTTCGTGCGGAGAATCTTCCGGTCGGGCCTTCTGGAATTTGGCCATGTGGGCTTCCCATTCCGCCTGGCGGGGCAGGGTACCCAGCCGGGTATAGTCCCGTTCGAAATCGAATTCGTCGGTGGTGTCCATAATCATGAAGAGCCGTGTCCCGTAAAGGTAAATCTGCATATCCAGAATTCCTACGGTACGGAAACCTTCTTTTACTTCTTCCCATACATGGTCATGTTCGGCCACATAGGCAGCTATCAGTTCCGGATCGTCATACAGATCCATGGTTTGGCAAAAACGTTGCATAAAATTAAGGGGTTAAAAATGGGGAAAGTGCCTTGATTCCCATTGGGGAGAACAGGCACTTTCTATGGTTTTGCTTTACGAGGTTATCGTTGCAAACAGTTGCCTCGCTTAAATTGTTAACTTTTAATTATTTGGAAGAGTACATACTCTCATAATATTTCTGATAATCTCCAGAAGTTACATTATCCATCCATTCCTGGTTGTCCAGGTACCAGCGAACCGTCTTTTCAATACCTTCCTCAAACTGCAGGCTCGGTTCCCACCCCAGTTCCTTCTGCAGCTTCGTAGAGTCGATGGCATAACGCATGTCGTGGCCCAGACGGTCGGTCACGTAGGTAATCAGGTCCATGTCTTCACCCTCCTTGCGGCCCAACAGACGGTCCACCGTGTTAATCACCACCTTGATGATGTCAATGTTCTTCCACTCATTGAAACCGCCTATGTTATACGTCTCCGCCGTCTTGCCGTTATGGAAAATCACGTCGATGGCCCGTGCATGATCCTCCACATACAGCCAGTCGCGCACGTTTTCCCCCTTGCCATACACCGGCAGCGGCTTGCGGTGACGGATGTTGTTGATGAACAGCGGAATCAGCTTCTCCGGGAACTGATACGGCCCGTAGTTGTTCGAGCAGTTCGTCACGATGGTCGGCATGCCGTACGTGTCGTGAAACGCCCGCACAAAGTGGTCGCTGCTCGCCTTGCTGGCAGAGTAGGGGCTGTGCGGGTTGTACTTCGTATCCTCGTAGAAGAAATCCTTCCCGTACGCCAGGTGATGTTCCGCCGACGAAGCCGTGGTAGTAAACGGCGGCTCGATACCCTCCGGATGCGTCATCTCCAGTGCCCCGTACACCTCGTCGGTAGAGATATGATAGAAACGCTTGCCCTCATACTTCTCCGGCAGACCTTCCCAGTACACCTTGGCCGCCTGCAGCAGCGACAGCGTACCCATCACGTTGGTGCGTGCAAAGGTAAACGGATCCTTGATGCTGCGGTCCACGTGACTCTCCGCCGCCAGGTGAATGATGCCGTCCACGTGATACAGCTCCATCAGCTCCTGCATCTTCTCGTAGTCGCAGATGTCCGCTTTAATGAACACATAGTTGGGCTGGTTCTCAATGTCCTTCAGGTTCGCCAGGTTCCCCGCATACGTCAGCTTGTCCAGGTTGATGATACGGTACTCCGGATACTTGTTCACGAACAGGCGCACCACGTGGCTGCCAATAAATCCGGCACCGCCGGTAATCAGTATGTTACGTTTGAATGTAGTCATGAATATTTTCTTTGCTGTTATGCTTGCGAAAACTCTTTGATACGTTGTTCTTCTGACAGACGGCAAATTAATAGTTGTCCGTTTCTTTCTGCTACTATATAGCCGTCCAGGCCTTCTAACACTACTTTTCGTTCGTCTGCCGTATGTATCACACAGTTTTTGCAATCAAAAAGTTTCACATTTTGCCCCACAGCCGCATTTCCATTTTTATCTTGTGGTAACAACGTGTGTAGTGAACCCCAACTTCCTAAATCACTCCATCCGAATTCAGCTGGCAACACATAAATATCTGTAGCCTTTTCCATTACGGCATAGTCGATGGAAATCTTTTCACAGGTAGGGAAAAGACGTTTCAACTCTTGTTGTTCCATTTCTGTAAACAAGGCAGGCTCCAGTTCATCCATTACTCCGGCTATTTGCGAAGCATACGTCCGGATTGCTTTGGTTATAGTATTTACATTCCATACAAATATTCCTGCATTCCAAAAATAGTTTCCTGCTGCTACATATTTTATAGCTGTTTCCTTATTGGGCTTCTCTTTGAATGCTTCCACTTTACAGATACCGTTTGTGTCAGTTATTCCTTGAGCAGCTATATATCCATAACCTGTTTCGGGTCTGTTGGGTTTTATACCTAACGTTACTATGGAAGATGACTCAGCTGTTTTCTTCAATGCTATGTCAATGCAACGTGCAAATTCCGTTGTATTTATAACCAAGGCATCCGATGGAGTAACCACAATGTTAGCTTGTGGGTATTCCTTTTTTATTTTCCAGCAAGCATAAGCTATGCAAGGAGCAGTGTTTCGTGCTTCAGGTTCTGCTAAGATATGGCTTTCCGGCAATTCCGGTAATTGTTCTTTTATGATGTTTGTATATTTTTCGCTGGTAACTACCCAGAAATTCTGTATTGAGCAAAGCGGTAAAAAGCGTTCTACAGTGAGTTGTATCAATGATTTTCCGCATCCCATTACATCAATAAATTGTTTGGGGTATTCAGGAGTACTCATAGGCCAAAATCGGCTTCCAATTCCTCCGGCCATGATAACTACATGATTTTGCATATTATTAAACCTTTTATTTGTGAAAAAGTTTGTTGTATAGGTTTTGTGCCGCAATTTGCTCTTGGCTTGTTGTGAATAATTTCAATACTCTATCATGAGCAGCTTTAGCATATTGTTTTTTTAATTCCTCATTTGATAAAATTGTATCAATAGCTTTAGCGTATTCTATAGAATTACTGTTTTCTACTTCTATTCCTGTTATTCCATTTAATGATACGTAATTAACTCCAGAACCTGTAATCTTAAAAGTAACAGGAACAGCATTACAAAACATACCTTCTGCAAGGGCTAATCCAAAAGCTTCATTTTTTGTAATGGAAGGAAATGCAAAAATATCAGCTGCATACATATAGCATTTTAGTTCATCTTCGGAAATTTTCCCAATAAAAAAAACTCGATTAGATTTTGTTTGCTGCTTTAATTGTGGGGTTAATGGCCCTTCCCCTGCTATAATGATAGCACAGTTGTTTTGTATATATTTTTCAGCTTCAATCAAGTATTTAAGTCCTTTGTATGGAACATGTCTACCAACAAAAAATATTATAGGAGCGTTATTATATTTTTGTTTGAGTGTAGTTATGTGTTCGTTGTCGCCTTCTCTAATTTTAAACCTGTTTATATCTATTCCATTATTGATAATGATAGTTTTAGATATGAAGTCTCTTAAAGGTATGGAGTTATCTCTATAATTAGGACTAGTTACAATTATAGTATTAGCTCTTTCTAGAAGTCTATGCTCTTGTGATTTTATAAAAAAATACAAAAATTTTTGTTTGAAGATATCTAAATGCCAATGAACTATCAGTTTTGTATTAGAGGGTATTAGGCTTAAAATAAGTAGAGCCACGAATGGATTGGGATGGTGGAAGTGTATAGCATCAGGTTGCCATGATTGAATGATTTCTTTTAATTTTTTAAAATAGGAAAAAGATAAAGGTTGACTTGCTATTTTTATAAACGTTCCACATCTTATTACTTCAATTCCATTGATAATGTCTATTTTATCTTTGTTCTCATTATTAAAACAGATGATCTTATTTTGATAAGCAGGGAGACCTTCTGCTATGTCTTGGCAAACAACTTCTGTACCACCTTTGTAAGGATAGTAATATTTAGAAATGTGTAATATCTTTTTCATAAATATTAATTGTTATTTTGGAGGAAATGATTGATAGCATTTAAGTATTGTTGTGCTGTTTTTGAAAATGTTGGCGTGCTTATGTTGTTAAGTGAGTTAAGTTTGGCTTTAATCTCTGATTCAGTTAGTAGAGTAGCTTTTTTCAATCCATTGGCAAATTCAGTAGGGGTATATGCTTTTAATTGTATAATAAAATCTTGTTGAGATAAGTTAGGGTCAAATAATCCAATAGGAATACAACTCCTATCTATACATGTTTTATAAGTTGCATTATTGATGGAAATAGATGGCCTTATTGGAAGTATGCAAAATAATGCATTGGAAAATTCTTTATATATTTCTTCATTAGTTAATTTTTTCTTGAATTGTACATTGTAATCTTCATATGTATTTTCAAAATCAGAACTTGATATGATAGTTAAATAATATTCTCGATTATTATTGAAAATCTTCCATCCTTCTAGCATCTCTTTAAATGCTTTAGTCTTGTTTATTAAACCAAGATATATAAAATGTGTATTAGATTTTGTTCCTTCCTCATTCTGATCACATATAATATTACTTGGAATATCTCTGATATTTGCTATCTTATTTTTACTTTCCAAATATGATTTTGTTTTCTCATCAGTTACAAGAAAGAATTTTGAATATTTTATAATTTGATTAATAATAAATCTTCTGAAAAAATTAACTCTAAAATATTCGTGTAATGAGATTATTAATATGGCATGTTTTTTGTTGCATATGTTTGAGAGTCGTTTTATAGCAAATAAAACTAATGGGTTTATCTCTGCAAATGGATACTCTATGATAATAATATCATTTTCTTGTATATCAGATATTTTATATATCATGCGAGTCATTTTAAGAGAAAATATTTTATTTAGGAAACTTGTATTCCCAGATTCGACTGAATATGTTTTCAGTTTTTTCCCGTCAATATGCTTTTTAAATTCTAAAGCCAAATTATAAGAGAAGTGTCCTATTCCATCTGAGATACTTCCGCTATTATTACAAATTTGAATAATTCTATTTGGTATCATTACCGTTTAATTATATTGGTTATAATTTGTTTTGTTGTGATAAGTACATATCGAAGATTATTTATTATATAATCTAATGGATATATGGGGCTTTTGGTTTCTTTTATTATTTTATTATTTTCTTTGGTGGCAGATCTGAATTGTTTGGAGGAAACTCCATCTAGGTCAAAAATGCTGAAAGGAATCGGTAAATAATAGAAGGTATAGTTTTTTAGATATAGATATCTAATGAGATTAAAATCTGCGGCTATTCGGTATTTTTCGTTAAATCTAATATTCTTTAATATTTCTTTTTTGATAAAGCAACTTTGATGTGAAAATGGCATTCTATATGTTAATAGGGATAATTTCTCGGCTTTATATAAGTATATATTGTTCGATTTTTTTTTATATACGTCTCCGTATATGATTTCAAATTTTTTGTGATTCCCTAAAATACTCTTACTTACTTTTTCTAGGATGTGATTATTTGCAAATGTATCTCCTGCATTCATAAAGAGAATCCATTCTCCGTTAGCGTATTGTATTCCTTTATTCATGGCATTATATATACCTGTATCAGGTTCACTTTGCCAATAAGAGATATTTTTTTCGTATTTTCTTATGATATCTATAGTATTATCTGTACTATTACCATCAATAATAATATATTCAAAGTCATTATAACTTTGTTCTATCACAGATTTGATAGTCGATTCGATTTCTTTTTCTGCATTGAATGATATTGTAATAATTGAAAATAGCATATTTTGGTATTATAAAAATGGAATATATTCTCCTGTAAAAGAATAGTGTAAATTTGTATTTCTATGGTTGATTTTTTGAGCTGGTATACCAGCAACGATAGTATATGGAGCGACATCTTTTGTAACAATGGAACCTGCTGCAATAACGGCACCTTCTCCAATTGTAACGCTATGAAGAATAATGCTATTAGGGCCAATCCATACTCTATCTTTTATGATTACAGGTTTTTTATTTGGACTACATCTAAATTCAGGGTCACGATGGTCGTGTTGTTCTGTCCATATTTGGACATTAGAACTTAAGTTAACATTGTTACCAATTATGATTTTATTTCTTCCATCTAAGATTGCTTTATCTCCGATAATGCTGCCTGTGCCAATTGTGATATTATATGGTTCTCTAATTTCTGCACCATAGTAGATTACGGATTTGGGAGATATATTCATTATACATATTTTTTTGTAAATCATATTTCTGATATGATGTGAAGGGAATAGAGAAGTCTGTAATAAATAATATCTAACAAATCCAGAGTAATATCTGATGATTTTCTTTTTTAATGTATTGTTTCTATCGTTTCCATGTTTTCCATCTTTTGGGGTGGAATCCTTCTTTTTTTTGAAATAAATAAAAATAAGAGGAGAAAAGATTATTAAAAATAATAATCGCTTAGCTATAATTAGGAGGAGGATAAATAAATACATCATATTCTTATTTTGTTAGGTAAATAATTCTTTTTATGACTTCTCTTATTTTCTCTAATCTTGTTTTATTTTTTTTCCATGTACCTGCAAAGTGATGTATGGCATATGTATTGCTTGTAATATTAAGTTCGTGTGTATCCCATGTCATAGGACTGAAATAGTCTACTGGAAAACGGAATATTTTATTAGGAATATTATAATTATTCTCTATTTCTTCTTTTGCTTTTATATCTATAATCTCATGTTTTTGTGATATAATATTAAGCATTATTGCTGGTAAAACTTGTGTCTCAAATTTTCCTAATCCTAAATTGAAATGTTTGTTTTGATAATAGTCCAAACAGTCTTTTATCCAATTTATACCTTTTTCGGCTCCTAAAACTGCTGCCTCTATTCCATGTGGCGTGTTCTCTTTTCCAATAAAATAAGGTAAATCTAATAAAGAATCGAAAGAGCGTAAAACTTCAACGTCTGTATCGAGATATATTCCACCATAATTGTATAAGGCATACAATCGGATATAATCTGCAGCAAAAGCATACTTTTTTACTTCAAAAGCTTCTTTTACCCATATTGAGCTATTTATATCAAAACGATTTAAATCCCATAGTATTAATTCATAGTCGGGTAGAAATTTTTTCCAACTCTCAATGCAATATTTAATTTTTTCTGGATAAGGATCTCCGCTTAGCCAACAATAATGAATGATTTTGGGTATCATATTTATCTAAAAATGCAAATTTAATTAATAATTAGTCCATGTATTAAATTCCTCGGTTAATTGAATCCCTTTTTCATTAGGATGATTTTTGAAATATTTATATAGTGAGGCTTCGACCTTAATATTACGGATACGGTAAAAATCTTGTGCTAAAAGTTTTGCCGGTATTCCTCCAATGATATTGCCACTTTCTATGGAGAGGGTTTTATTCACTAAGCTGTTAGCACTAACAATAGTATAGGGAGGTAATGTTACTCCTTTTGTAATAGTAACCCTATTACTTATAAATGTATAAGCACCTAATAATACCGGTTTGGAAGAGTTATATGCATATCCATGATTTGAAGCTATAAAATGAAAGTCCGTATCATATATTTGATTTTGGTGTCCAAGAACGACCATTTTTTCAAATTGAAGTCTATTGCATGAACTTAAACTGTTTTGATTGTTCATTCTGAAATGTTCTCCGAAAATAATTTCGCCATTATTATATACTAAGATTCTGCATCCACAACCTATTTGAGCTTTTCCTTTAAAAATAAGAGTTCCAGAATTAAGAATGACTTCTGTATTACCGTTAGAATTGCAAGGTGATTCGTTTGTACAATTTATGGTAATCATTTTGCTTGATATCTTAGAAGATTCAATTTTGATTTTACCATCTAATTTAATAAGTCGGACATTCCCATAAATCCAGATTGGTAATCGTATTGCTTGCTTAAATGGAAGAAAATAAAAATTAACAAATATAGTTTCTGGTAAATTAAACCAGTTTTTTGATAATAATTCGATATAAAATCTTATCGAAAAGAGTTTGATAAAACGTTTCATCATAATTTTGATTGTATTTTTTTCCATAAAAAATTACGATCAGCTGGTGTTAATACTAAATATGAGTTAATGATAATTCCTAAAACTGTTGTTAGTATAATGCTGATACAAAGTGATATCCAATTATCTTCTAATAAATAGTTTTTTATTAGAAAAGAGAAGAAACTTAGTATTAGAATAGATAAAATATTTATTATAATAGGACGGTAAAAAATAGTTGACCTTAAACCTAAGCACTTGGCTCCATAAATAGGCAGGAAAGTTAGTACTCTTATTAATCCCACTATTGTACGAGTTGATGCCAAAATAAAAAGTTTGGCTGTATCAGATTCTACAGAATAAATTCCTATAAGGACAATAATAATTATAATTATACTGTTGTAGAGCAGATTTAATGATGATTTTTTTACTTGATTTGTGATTGTAAAAATATTCCAAAGACTTTCTTGGGGTAAACCACATACCATCCCGATAGTAGATGCAATTGTAAGTGTATATAATAAGTTATTATTTTCCCCAGGAATCCACAATTTATAGAAAACATCACCATATACATATAGAATAGTTAGTGGAATAGAAGAGAATATTCCTAGTATACGTATGGATTTAAGTAATTCATCTTTTAATTTATCAATTTGTTTCTTAGCATATAGTTCAGTCCATTCTGGGGCAAAACAGCTAGAAAGAAGTGCAAATACTGATAAAATGACTATAGGTATTGTTTTAGTAATAGACAATATGCCCATAGCTGTAGCACTGATAAATAGATTGGCAAGTAAAAGGTCAAATCCTTGTGACAATATGTCACTTAATTTTGAGATTAGATTCCATGCTCCTGCCCGTATAAGTTCTTTTACGGCTTTTTTATTGTATTTTCTTATGGACAAATGGAGTTCCGGGGTCAATTCTTTAGTATATCTATAGTTATAGTATCCTATATAAATTGTGTATATCAGAGCGGATATACCTAAATACCAGACATGTGGAACAAAAAATGAAAATAGAACTATCAGTAAAATAGCTCTACTGATATTTCCTATAATAGTACGTATGGAATTGAGTTCTAATCTATTTCGTATGAAAGTTGAAACAGCATAAACATTGGTAACAAGACCAATTATGGAGTTTAGTAATAATAAGGCAAATAATGCTTTTGTATCCCATATTAAATTAGCTGGTATATTTATACAAACTTCTAAATAATAAATTAAGATTGTTGAAATAATGAATAAGAAAATGCTTATTAATAAATTTGAGAAGAATACAGATGAGAAATATATGTTAGCCTTTTCTATGTTATTCTGATGAACGCTTATAGTGATAAATCTTCCTGCCATTGAATTTAGAGCAATGGTTATTAGCGTCGTATAGCTAATTATATTATTAGCTAAACCAACAAATCCATATGCTGCAGCTCCTAATGATTTGACAATAAAAGGTGTTAAGAAAAAACTTATACCAATTTGTATTCCAAAAGCAATTAGCTGAGCAATAATATTTATTGCTAGTTGTTTGTTCGTATTCATTGAAAGTTTGTCAATTTCTCAGAACTTGTAATTAAATGTATCTGTTTGAAGATTTTTTTTAGATGTTTGTTTCCCCAATAGCAATATCCTTTTAATATACTGTATTGGAAATACATATTTCCATAGAGGTGTGCATTTATTGCATAAATTATAGCTGCCTTTATAAAAGATATAATCGCGTTAATAAAATGTAAGTAGATGATAAAAAAATGTTGATGTTTTATATTTAAATCGTAGATTTTTAGAATTGGAGCTGCATATCCAAAACCCTCTAACATTTTCTTAAAATATGCAATACTTAATCTTTTCTGGGGGAGAACATGGATGAATTTTAAATCATCTGAAGCTTTTAGTTTATACCCTAATAATATAATCCATCTACAAATCTCGGAATCATCTCCAGCTAATAACAGATTTCCTTTTCGTCCGGTTAAAAATAATGGATAATTATTGTGTATGATTTGTTCATAAATGCTTTTTCTTATACAAATTCCGGCACCATAAAGGAAAGCTATATTATTTTTTTGACTTCCTAATGCATAACAGTTTTGCATTTTTTGTATGATGGCTGGAGGGGTTATCTCAAATTCTCCTATACCCATTCCACCACATGCACCAATTCTATTATCATTGTTTATTATGGAAAATGCATTCTGTATATAATTTCTGTAAAGTAAATTGTCATCATCACAAAAGATAATATAACTATATTGAGCTTCTTGTATGCCTTTTATTCTTGCATAAGCTAATCCAGCTTTATTCTCTACTATAATTTTAGATTGAATATGTGGATGTTTTTCAAACAGTTCTCTTGCGACTTTTTCTGTATTATCTGTGCAATTGTTGGTGACTAAAATTATTTCCCATTTTAAATCCGGTTTTGTCTCTTGATCAAAAAGATGCTGAAGACATCTACTTATAATTTTTTCGCTATTATAACAACAAATAATAATGCTAATACCTGCTTCCATACTTTGATTAATTATTGATCATGCTTTTTCCATTTGAATCCCAGATAAATAAAAGGCTATCTGGGCTTTCTTTAAAAGGCATAGAAATAACAGTCATTTTTATAAAATTCAGTAGAACTATCCATGTGAATAGTTTATACGGCCAAGAAATTTTTTTCTTTTTATTTAAAACGTGATAGAAGCAATGAGCAATGATATAAAATTGAAATATATAGAATAAAAAGTTTATTCTCATAAAAAGTTCAATTTGATTTAATGCTGGAGCTAAAATGGAACCAATTAATGCTAAGTTATAAATATAGATTTCATTACGCTTAGTAGTATGGTGGAAGACTTTATATCCTACCACAATAGTATATATACAGTTTAATATGTATGATAGAGAAAGTCTCCCCATATCTAAATTTTCACCAGTGAACCAGGATTCTGCGTCTTGCTGATATCCACTAAATCGGTTCGCTATTTGGATTTGTTGTATGAGCTCTGCGATAAATGCCATTGAATTTGGTTTGAAAGTCAGTAGAAGTATACAAAAGATACTTAAAGCTACTAATGGGGGGAATATTATTTTTTTTATATGGAAAATGATGAAAATAAAGATAATAGGTATGATACTTGCGTAATGTGTAAGGAATGCTAATATACTTACAACTATATATAATAGATATTTTTTCCTTTCTAAATAATATAATGATATTAAAATAAATGAAAATGCCAGAAACCATCTCATTAGATTTTCTGCTAAAAATAGATAGAATGCAAGTAAAGGCAAAGAGTAGATTAGGTAATCTTTATGATTCTGTAAAAATATGGTCGCTGATAAAATTAGGATAAAGCTAAGTAAAAATACAAATGATTGATAATCAAGACTTAAATAGTTGCATGCTAAAACTAGAAAAGTAAAAAATGGTTCAAAGTCTGTATTAAACTTGTATTTAGAAATTTCTTGATAGGCTAAATAATAATTATTGAAATCAGTACCTCTTCCCCATCTTAATCCTTCGGTGAGACTAAATATTAAGATTGCTATACTCATATATGCCCAATAATGTTTTTTGTGTAAATTTATTTGTTGGCCTATTATGCTTAAGGATACTAACATAAAATTGTATAGTAGAAAAAATATCAAATTGGGCTCTTGAAAATACATAATTATAAGGTTTCTTAGAAAAAAGAATTGTTTTTATTAGTTCTGATTTTTAGATGCACTTAATAATAGACTTATCATATTAGAAGTATTGTAAGTTTCCAATTTTAGGGTAGCCCCTTTTAGACGGGCGCCAGTCGGCACCCGTCTAAAAAAGAATCCACAAATTTAACGATTATTATTTGCATATTGTCATGGGAAGGAGGTTTTCGTAATCCGTTCTTCCCTTTTTTAATTCTCTGAGCAGCCTGCAGAAGTAATCCCTGAAGGAGACTCCTGCCTGTTTGCATGTTTCTATAAAGGTATTATAGATTGCGGAGTTCTGTATTCCTTTCACGCTTCCGAAGAACAGACTGTTCTTTCGTTGGACAGTGATTGGTCTTATCGCTCTTTCCGCCGCCATATTGTCTATGGAGTATTCTCCGTCATTTCTGTAGGCGAAGATCTGATTCCAGAAGTTCTTCAGATAGTTAAGGGCCTTGCCCATAAGCTCGCTTCGACTCTCATCCGGATTTGCCAGCAAATCATAAAGTTCCGTCCTTATCTTATCGATGATTTCTGTCGTTTCCTTACAGTTCCTTCTGCGGTAAATCTCGTCTGCTGTGAGTTTTTCCCGGCGGTAAGTTTCTTCCATTCCGTATAATTTTGCTATCAGCTCAAGGAAGATTCTTGCCTGCGGGCTTCCCTGGTCGTAGGCATACTTGAACTTTGCCCTTGCATGAGCCAGACAACAGAGATGCTCTATATCCATAAGTTCATTGTCAAGATACATATAAGGGGGGATTGGCACCGTCCTGAAGGGCAATCTTCTTGAGGGCAGGTATCAGCTTATTGAGTTGCATGGCACCTTTGTCGGCCCAGTTCAGCAGGTTCTGCACAGAAGTGTTCCAGTCCATATCCGACAGACGGTTCTTTGCCTCCCTGTATGCTGGCGTTGACATCTGGAAGCGGTTGAACATAAGATACGAGAGCATGTTTGCCGTAATGCTTGTACCCGGTACAATCTCATTGTAGATGTCAGCCCGGGCGTCATCTTTCATGGGAAGGAACATGCTTTCAATCCTGCCGTCGGCATGCTTTACCTTAAGCACTTCAAAGTGATGTTCCTCAATATGGCTCACGATATTTCTTATTTTACGATAGCTTGATGATATCACTACAGACCCCTCAGGAAGCATTGTATAATCGGACTTATGTATTATCGGAGTGCCTACACATTCCTTGTTGTATCTCATTCCTTTTCTATACGGTTTTTCGTCCTTACGCTCTATTTTCATGAACTTATAACCCTTTATGAAGGACTTCTCATGAAGGTAGTAGGCATTGCGCTCATAGTGTATCATGCGAACCTTGCGCTGGTCTTTAGACATGAACATGTAAACATCGCCGTTCATCGGGTCACGGTGGTACCTGCCGCGGATTATCTCGCATATACGCTGGGCCTTGCATCTCATATCGTGAAGCTCAGGAAGGTAGTAGAAGTTGTGAAGACCGTTGATGCTCAGCATAAGCCCTCCAGTTTCTCTACCAGTGTTTTCAGCCCCTGATAGTCTAAGCCTTTCTTCTGTATGCACAAGCCCTCACGAGTTCTTATCGTCACCATGATGTTTCCTTTATGGGAAGATGTACGCTTGGGCTTGTCTTTAGCAACATCATGCTGCTCTTCATTGCCTGCCTGGATCAACTCTTTAGGAATACCTTCCACTTCTACAGGTACAACCTTCTTCTGTGTCTTCTTGAACCAGTCATAGAATGCAGTGTATGGAATATTGTTGCTAATGCAGAACGAGTTGATGGAAACTCCATTGGGCTCACCCTCGGTTTTGTAGAGGAACCACAGTCTTTCAAAATCTTTTTCGCTAAACATAATCTTTCAAGTTTTAAGTTTAGCACGAAGGTATGGGAAAGAGCAATGCTAGTCAATACGCCAATTTTGGAAGTTTACGTTAAGACACTATTTAGAGATGTTAGGTTATGAACTTATACAGACCTAATATTTGTTGGAATTAGCATGATTTATAATGTTGTCTATTGTATTTCTATAAGTTTAAAATGTACTTTTCAGTTTTTGCCAATATTCCTGTCCAATTAATTTCCAACCTCCTGTAACACAAACAGCTAAGAATATAAATCCTAGTACAATGACTTTTCGACTGGCTCCAGAAGGTTGTAAAGGTACAGTAGCAGGTTCTACTACGGCAAAAACCGGTTTCTCTTCCTGGATTTTAGCTCGGGCTACCTGCAGTTGCTGAGCTACTTGGGAATATACTTGAAAAGCCAGATTCATGTCGTTTTGCAACCGTTCCTGTTCGGTGCGGACGCTATGGAGCACCAGGCTCTTGTTGGCATCCACGTAACGGGCATAGCGCTGCTGGGCTTCGTAATACTCTTGTTGGCGTTCCTTGTAGAGTTGTTCCAAATAGGCACAGTCTTCTTTCGCCTTGGCAATTCGGTAATTGATGATGTATTGCTGGAGTTTGGTTACCACACTGTTTGCTACCATGGCGGTTACCTTGGGGTCTTGTAGTGTAACGGATAGGGTGGTAATTCCGGTTTTCTTATCAATATCAGCTGCTATATTCTTTCGTAAAAATTCTACTTTTTGGCTTTCTTTTTTTGTCAGTTGAAACGGATTTAGCGTGACTACAGTATCCGGTTCTTCGGTGAACAGTCCTTTGACGAATCCGATAGTCTTTCCTGGTACCGCTAATACTACTCCTAGCCAGGACCCCCGTTGTTCATCCAGATAGGCTATCAGGGTGGTATCCAGTTCCCCGTTCAGTGTCTGTACCCGGGTATCGAAAAGTTCCAACAGGAAAGGGGTAGAAGATACGATTTCCTTGGATATGGCGGTATTTAAGGCGTCGGGAGTAGTACCCATAGTGTTAGCTCCAAAGAACGAAGCGGCCATGCTGGCCAGCCCACTACTTTTAGCATCGTTGCCCATTTCGGGAGAAAGGGTTACCGATGCAGTGTATTGTTTGGGGATGCTGAAGGCGATGATAATGCCCAGTACCAGACCGATACCGGCTGCCTTGTAGAGGGTTTTGCGGATGGCAATAATCCGGCGCAGGAGATCCATCCAGTCAATTTCGAATTCATCGTTCTCCGTTTCCGGAGTAGGGGAGGTATAGTTTTTGTTTTCTTCCATGTCTATTGTGAGTTGCCTAAAACTAGTTCGTTATTAATTATTCATTATTAATTATTCATTATTAACTATTCATTATTTTCAGTTTTTGATGAGATTGGTGAGCGTCGCAAACATCGTAGCGAGGGAAGCGAACGAAGTGGCATACCCCATGATGTTGTTGAAGGCGTTCGGTTTACGCTGCTTGGTCGGAACGATGATTTCGCAGCCCGGCTCAATCTGGTTCTTGCCGCTGCCTTTCACCTCGGCTATCTGGCCGTTCATGTAGACAATGAATTTCTTGCTCTTCTTGGCATTCTGGCTGTAGCCTCCTGCCTGGCTGAGGTAGTATTTCACGGACTTGCCCGGGGTATAGGCCACGGTGTTGTCCATCATCACGGCTCCGCTGATTTTCACGGTGCTTACGTATTCGGGAACCACAATTTCGTCGCCTTCACGGAGTACAATGTCGGCAGCACTGCCCGGGTTCTTCAGGGCGGCTTCCAGATCGATACCTACGGTATAGGTGTTTTCTACTTTCAATCCCATGGAGTCGAGGGCGCCGGTACCGAGTTCCTTGCGCATCATTTCTACGATGTCCTGCATACGGGCTTTTTCTTCTTCGTTGGCCCGGCGGATGAGTTTGGCTCCTTTCACGTAGGCAAACTCGGTAGGACCGCCGGCCTTGTTCAGCAGTTCGCTGATGCGTTCGTTCTTGTGGGTGAGGGAATAGGTACCGCCATACAGCACTTCGCCGCTGATGCTGACATTCTGTTGGGCCTGGTAGGCAGGACTGCGGCGGACAAAGACCTGGTCGTAGGGTTGGAGCACGAAACCGGGCTGGCCGTCAACAACGAAGCCGTCCTTCAGCCCGAAGCTGAACAGTTCGCCGGTTTCACGGCCGGTGGTGGTACCCTTCGGGTCCTTGATGCGGCGGGCTACGTCTACACGGACCACCGAAGCGGATTCCTTCAGGCCACCGGCACCGATGACCAGATCTTCCAGCGTCATGTTGTCGGCGTAGGGATAGGTACCCGGCAGGGCCACCTCGCCGAAAATCTGTACGTCACCCAAATCCTGCAAGTCGTGGATGCTGGGCACGTAGAGCACATCGTTTTTCTGGAGGGGTACATCGGGAATGGTACCGGCCATCAGGGCCTGGATATCAATCTGCAGGACTTCGCGGGTCTTGTTGGGGCGTTCCCGGTAGAGGACGGCACGACCGGTAAAGGCTTCGTCCAGCAGACCGTCGGCCTTGGTTACCAGTTCGCGCACGGTATTCAGGCGGCCACTCAGTTCGTAGATGCCCGGACGGGTCACGGCACCGCGGATTTCCAGCTTGTTTTCGAAACGGTCCAGAATGGCGTCGGCGGTAATCACGTCACCGTCCTGCAGGGTAAAGACGCTGAAATCGGGATTCTCCACGGTCTTTACCTGGTATTCCTGTCCGTTCTGGCGGACGATGCGCAGGGCCTTGGTGTAGGCGTCGCTGCTGAATCCGCCGGCGTATTTCAGTAGGGTACTCAAGGTTTCGTCTTTCTTCAGTTCGTAGCGCATGGGGCGTTTCACGTTGCCGCTCACCTTCACCAGGGCCTCATAGGCGGGAACGATGATGACATCGCCTTCCTGCAGACGGATATCGTCGTGGGTCTGTCCTTTCAGGATAAACTGATAGACATCGATGGTAGCAATCTTCTTGCCGTTGCGTACCAGCTGCACGTTACGCAGGCTACCGATGTCGCTCATGCCGCCGGCCCGGTAGAGGGCGTGGAAGACGGTAGAGAAGCCCGAGAGGGCATAGGTACCGGGCTGGACTACTTCGCCCATCACATTCACCTGGATGGTGCGGCCGTTGCCCAGGGTGACACGAATCTGGTTGCTCTGGTCGGCATAGATCTTGCTCAGGGCCTCCTTCAGATAGGATTCGGCCTTGGCTACGGTCATGCCGTTCAGGTTGATGGGGCCCAGTTCCGGAATGTTGATGGTGCCGTCCGGCGAAAGCTGTTCGCGGATGGTGTTCTGGCTGGCTCCCCAGATATCAATGATGACCTCATCGCCCGGACCGAGGCGGTAGTTGGGCGGCGTGGCCAGGTTGATGCTCGGCTCGAAAGTCAGGTTCCGGCTGTTGAAGATGTTCCGGCCGAAAATCCGGTTTTCCCGGTTCAGGCTGTCGCGCTGCAGGGTGTCCAGTTCGAAGGTAAACGGGGAAACTTCCTTGAGCTGGGTGCGGAGGCGGTTCTCGACCTGTTCGGTTCCGCTCAATATTTCTCCGTCCTCGCTCTGGGACTGGATTTTCTGCTCATACAGTTTCTTGACACGCTCGGCCTGGGCACGGGTAACACCCCGACGGGCCAGTTCGCTGGCAATGACCCGTTGGTCCTTACCGGCCTTCAGGCCTTCCATGGCATATTCCAATACTTGTTGGTCGGTCATCTGTGACTGTGCAGAAATGCTTCCACCGAAGCCCAGGCACAGCAGCAATACAAAACTGAGGATTGACTTTCTCATTCGATTAATCTGTATTTATATGTTTTGATTTTTAAATTAGTGACTAACGGTTAAAAAACGATTACTGGATGGAGGTAAATCGGTAGGGGCGACCTGCCCGAATGCATCAGGTATCTCAGCGAATAACCCCTCGTTTTTAATTATTCATTGTTAATTATTCATTAATACGCGTTCTTCTCTCCGTGGAACACATTGGCTACGGTCTTGTAGATGATGTAGAGATCCAGCCAGAAGCTCCAGTGCTCGATGTACCAGATGTCGCCCCGGATACGGCCTTCCATGTCCTTCAGCTCCTTGGTCTCGCCGCGGAAACCGGTAACCTGGCTCCAGCCGGTGATGCCGGGTTTCACGAAGTGGCGCACCATGTATTTGTTGATCAGTTTGGAGTATTCTTCCGTATGCTTCAGCATGTGCGGACGGGGACCTACGATACTCATGTCGCCCAGCAGCACATTGATGAACTGCGGCATCTCGTCCAGGTTGGTTTTCCGCATGATGTTGCCCCACTTGGTCTTGCGGGGATCGTCCTTCGTTGCCTGCAGGGTATCGGCCTCGGCATTCACCTTCATGCTCCGGAACTTGATGACATAGAATTCCTTGTCGTTCAGTCCGTTCCGCTTCTGGCGGAAGAAGAGGGGACCGGGCATGGTCAGCTTGGTCATGATGAAGACTACCAGCAGGATGATGGGGAAGAGGGTACAGAGGAAAAACAGGGAGAACACGATGTCGAACGTCCGTTTCAGAATCTTGTTCGGCATTTCGCTCAGCGGGTCACGGCGCAGACTGAGGTAGGGGACATCGCCCAACATGTTCAGGTACACCCGGTTCTGCAGGTAGTTATGCAGGTTGGGCACACTGTTGAAGTGTACCAGGTGGTTTTCGCAATAGTTGATGATGGGGATGATATGGTCCCGATGGACGGACGGCAGGCTGCAGAACAGGTGATGTACCTGCGGATGAGCCTTCAGGTAGGCAGGTACCTCGTCGGGGGTACCCAGGTAGGGACATTTCTCCGGAAAACGGTCGCTCGGGGCGAAGTCGAAATAGCCGTTCACCCGGTAACCGGTATAGGAATCGTCCATCATCTCGTGGTACAGTTCCAGGTTGCTGGTGCTGGCTCCCACCAGGACTACAAAACGAAGGTTCCCTCCGCGGCGGCGGTAAAGCTTGACGAACGAGCTGAATACCAGCCGGTAGGCACTGACGACCAGGAAGCAGAGGCAGATGTAGGTAAGGTAGAAGTAGCTGTCTACCCGTACATATTTCAGGACCGAGAAGGCCAGTCCGGAGATGACGGCGAAATACACTGTATTGCGGAAAGCTTTCATTACAATCTGGTGGGCATACACCTTGCGCATGTGCAGGATGACGCTGTTCCGGCCGGTGGCTACCAGGTAGCTGAAGCTGATGATGAGCTGCAGCGCCCAGACAGATACCCATGGGGCGACAGCTGAATTTTCCGTTTTGCACAACAGGTAGAACAGCAGGTTGTACAGGATGAAATCGCCGGTTTTCACAAGGAACACCACAAAACGGTTGTAGCGGTTGGTCTGCATTTCCATAATCAAGAACTTTCTATTTTTGTTAGCCATTGGGACCCGGAATTTCGGAAGGGCTTCCCCGTCCGGGCGCGCTTCGCGGCTACCTGCCACAGAAGCGGACAGGCAGTCGCGGAGAAATTTACTCTTCTTTTATCCGGCAAAAATAAGGATTTTTATGCGACTTACCAAATGAAAAAAGGCCGTAAAACGCTTCCGGAACGGTGTTTTGTACGATTTGTTAAAACTTTTGTGTGTTTCCGGAAGAGGAATTTTACCGAAGTGGGGGGCGAAATGCGAAGGAAGTGTAGGAAACGGTAAATTTGCGGAAGAGTTTCAAGGCCTGTGCTTTCAAAAAAATAAAAAAAATCAGGAAAAGGTTTCCTTCGTGTTGAATTTTTCCCGACCTTTACACCCGAACCGGAAAGGACGGTTCGGCAATTTGTTACTACTTTTTTAATCTTTAAATTTTGTGAACTATGAGGAAGGGTTGGCACAAGAAAACGAAAAAAATTGATGAATTATTGAATGAACTGTCGAATTTGTTGACATTGCTCATAGATCGGGATGCCTCGGAATTCACTTACGACCGTTGTCGGCTTATCCTCAAGTCTGCCATCCAGCTGGGGAGACTGACGCTCCGGAACAACCGCATGAGAGGCAGATTCTAGCACACGTTGTTTTTCTGACACACCATTTTCTCCTTTTTGACACAAGACGGCTGTCAACCTTCGTTTCCCGGTAGAAACCTGTCGGGCCCGATTCGTATGCCCTTTCAGGAACTCCGCCCACTCAACTCCATCCACGCTCCATCCCCTCGTCATTCATTGTCAATGATTCATGATTCATGATTCATTTTTCATGATTCATGATTAACCGGATTATCTTTTATTAAATTTTAATCAAACCTAAAAACAGAGACCATTCTCGCCCTTCATCGGCCCTGTAGCCCCTTAAAACCCGTTATTGAACAGAGAATACCCTACTTTTTTAACATTTGACAGTCCCGGAAATACGCCGTACATTTGCGCCGACCTCACGAAAGAGGTGTATATTTTTTTTAATTTTTAAATCCATTTCTTATGGAAAATCAAAAGATGACGCTGTTCGCCAACGTGAACAGCAAACGGGCAGAACGCCTGGTGACACTGGAAGAGTGGATCCAACAGATCCGGACAAACAAGACTTTTGCCGAACGGGTAGAGCGGCGGCAAAAGCTCCTCCTGAAAGGGCGGAACGATGAAGCCGACCGCATCAAGCGCTCGCTGCCGGCTCTGGTACCGGCAGGCAACTGCCAGAACGGAAGGAAGGTGAACCTGCTGACGGACCGCACCGGTATCGCTCCCTTCGACTTCGACCACCTGGAGGCCGAGCGCCTGGAGGAGGTCAGACTGGATTTGCCGCAGTATCCCTGGGTGAAGGCGGTACACCGTACCTGCTCGCTCGACGGACTCCGCGTGTTTGTCAACGTAGGGGTGATGCACCCGGATGTCTATCCGCAGGCTTACCGCACGGTGGCCGACTGGTTCAAGAAGGAGCTGGCCCTGGCGTACGACCCGGCCTGCAAGGACCTGTGCCGGCTTTCGTTCGCGGCCTCGGACCCGGAGGCCTACTACACCGCCAAGACGGAGGTGTTCCCTTATCCCGAGGGCTTCTCGCCCTTCGGCTACCAGCCGCCTACGGGGCCTGATTTCTCGGAGGACCATCATTATCCGGTGCGGATGCAGCAGGATAACTCGGCCGTACGGGTGAGCTGTTTCCTGAACAGCTTCCTGCAGAAACATCCCTTCGAGCCGGGCAGACGACACACCACCCTGGTGCGGATGGGACAGGTGGCCCGCTGGAGACACCTGACACGGACTGACCTGGAGGAGCTCAAGAGCATGGCTTTCCAGAGCCTGGGACAGCTCCCGATGAAGGAGTACACGGATGCCCTGGAATGGGGGTATGCGCACTCTTCGGAAGCCCCGCTTTCGTACTGGGAGAAGGTTCAAAAGGTTCAAAGGTTCACCAATGGGTGCTCCGACGGGACAGAAAACGGGTTTTTGGAGGGTAAAACGGTGCCCGATGAGGTTGATACTGAGGCAGAAGCTATATCGACGGCGCCCTTTTTCGAAGAGGAGGTTGTTCAGACCCTTCCGAGCCTGTTTTTGCGGGGGATGACGGCTGCCGCGACGCACCGCCAGCGTGACGCGCTGCTGCTGGGCATGCTGGGTATTCTGTCGGGTTGCGAACCGGGCGTGCGGGTACGCTATGCCAACCAGGAGGTGTCGCCGCACCTGTATGTGGCGGTACTCGGTCCGGCCGCTGCCGGAAAGGGGGTGCTTGCCTATGCCGCCAGCCTGGCACAGCCCATCCACGAGGAGCTGGTGGAGCAATGGAGAAAGGCGATGAAGGAGTTCTCCACGAAACGGGTGGCCTGGGAGCTGGAGCAGCGGCGGGCGCTCCGGGAGAAACGGATGCCGGACATGGAGCTGAAACCGGAGGAACCGGCCCGGCAGGCACTGCTCGTACCGCCGAATACTTCGAAGAGCCAGCTGATAGCTGACCTGGAGACGGCCGACGACAGGGGACTCATCTGCTACACCTCGGAGATGGATGCCTTTACGGCGGCGGTGGCGACGGACTACGGGAAGCATGCGCCGGAACTGCGTATGATTTATCACCACGAGCCGGTGGGGCTGAACTACAAGGGAGACGGACGCATGGTGTATGTGACGCAGCCGCGACTGGCCATCTGCATGTCGGGCACGCTGCAGCAGTTGGTGAACTTCGTGCCTTACCGCGAGGACGGGATGCTGAGCCGTATCTGCTTCTACCTGCTGCCGTCGAACCCGGAATGGGTATCGGCCGAACCGGACGAGGCGGCCTTCGACCTGAAGAAGCTTTTCCAGCAGTTGGGCAGGGAAGTGGCCGACCTCTTCCACTTCCTGGAGAAGAATCCTACCCGGGTGACCTTCACCAAGGAGCAGTGGCGGATACACGACCGCCTGTTCCGCTCGCTCCTGGGACGGGTGCTCCTGGAGGACGAGGAGAACACGCAGTCCATCGTGAACCGCCACGGGCTGATGATGATACGCATCGCTACCCTGCTGACAGCCATCCGCAAGTATGAGCAGCGCTCCGTGGCCAAACAGTGTATCTGTACGGACGTGGACTTCCGGACGGCTCTCTCGCTGGTGCAGACCATGCTGGTACACAGCCTGCGCGTATCGACCATGCTGGAGAACCAACGGGGGAAAAGGAAGCCGATGCGGGTATTCCGCCAGATGCAGGAGGTGCTGGACAAGCTGCCTCAGGAGTTCACGCACAAGCAGTTCATCGAGGCTGCCGTACAGGAGGGTCGCTCGGTCAGTACCGCCAAGCGCTCTTTGGACAAGGCCATTGAGCTGCAACTGGTGGAGAAAACGGACCGGAACTATCGGAAGATGAGCCAATAAACCGGTCGCAAGGCGGTGTCTGGATATTGTAGCTGTTTTTGTGAACCTTTGTGAACCTAAAACGGGTAAAAAAGCCCCGAAAACGGGAAAATTTGCGTGGTGAAGGGGTATATGGGTGAACCTTTGGACCTTTTGGACCTAACGGTATGAAATGACTATGAAAAACGAACGGACGTGACGTGTCGGACGAACGGACGTTCCTGGAAAGACATCCGCACGTGTGGCATGAAACATCCGTACGTTTTTGGGAGAACGACGGATGTGACAGAATGCAGACATGGGGTGGATTTGGGTAGGTTTTATTTGCATATCTGACAGAAATTCAGTAACTTCAAGGAAAATTAAATCAATGAATCATGGTAGCAGAACAAACTTTCAGGTTGCGTATCTATCGGAAAAACGAGCTGGCGATGCTGTACTTTCCCGAAAGCAGCAAACAGACGGCGATGCGCAACCTAGGACGATGGATCCAACATTGTACTCCGCTGAAAGAGGAACTGTTGGAACGGGGATATGACAAGAATCGGAAATATTTCCTGAAACACGAGGTGGAACTGATTTTGAAGCATTTTGGGGAACCGTAAATCAATGAATAATTAATAATGAATAATGAATAATGAATAATTAATAATTAATAATGAATAATGAATAACGGGGGGCGTGTGGATGACGATTCGGGGTGTTTTGTTCCGTAAAAAATGGAAAATGTTTCTTGTGTAAAGATTTTACAGTGGGGCAAACCTTTTTGTCAATGCATTGTTTATATCTGTGCAGGCTCTTCAATAGGGTTTGTATACTTTTGAACCTGTTTTGGATTTCGTTTTAAAATTAAAAATTGTTTCATAATGGACGGAGAGAGGCGGTACGTGATGTCTTGTTTCAATCCAATGTATATTAGTTAGCAAGGTGTTCATGAGTATATACAGACGTGATGTCTGGAGGAACGGGGTGTCCGAAGGGGCGCCCTTTTTTTATGGGGTGAAAATCCTTGGAGATATCGGAATTTTTGACGAATATTGCAGGTTGATTGAGTATAACAACGATAACAGTCAAGACTATGTGCAAATTCATTACGAAAATAACGGTTCCCCGGACACTCTGGGGACTGAAACCCCTGCAGGGCTATATCTGCGAACTGGCGGCTATCTGCGGGGTGGCACCCGAGAGACTGCTCCATGTAGAGATGCTCGTCGAAGAGCTGGGGGTGAACATCGCCCGCTATTCCCTGCGCAACGATCCGGAGGGGCAGATTGAAATCACGGTATTGAAAGAGTTGTCTTCGTTCATCCTGCGGTTCCACTACCGGGGGATTCCGTACGGATACGACATCGACAATCCCAAGGACGAACTGGGACGGATCAGCATGGACCTGATTCACGGACTGAGCTCCGCGTACAGCATGCACGAGGACGGGAAGGCGGGACAGACCGTCGAGGTGAAGGTGGCCCTGCCGGAAAACAGCCTGGCACCCGAACTGGAGCGGCCGGGACTGCTCAAGACCACCGAGGAGGTGGGCCTGGCTACGGACGAGACTTACATCCGGCACATTGCCGACACGGACATGAAGCTGCTGGTGCAGTGCCTGTATTCGGTGTTCGGCTACAACTACTCGGCCGACTACATGTATAACCCGGAGGCACTGGTGAAACGCCGGGCCGACGGACTCTATGAAGGCATCGTGGCCGTGAACAGCAAAGAGGAGGTGGTAGGTCACGTGGGTCTGCTGAAGAGCAAACCGGACGACTGCATCTGCGAATGCGGACAGGCTTTCGTGATGCCGCAGTACGGCAAGCGGAAACTGTTTACACGGCTGAAACAGCAGCTCATCGATTATGCCGACGAAATCGGACTGATGGGGGTATTCAGCAGCGCCGTGACGGGACACCCGTTCACACAGCGGGGGAACCTGGCACTGGGATGCGTGGAGACGGGACTGGAACTGGGATACATCCCGGCCGATGTGGAGAGTATGATCAAGCGGCGGGGCGAAGGAAAACGCCAGCCGGTGATGAACTTCTTCAAGCCGACTTCGCACCACCGCCACCAGCAGCTGTGGCTCCCGGCCTGTCATGCCGACATCATCACCGAGACATATACCCGCCTGGGCATCGAACGCGACCTGCGCCAGGCACCTGAACAGGGACTGGAGGAAGGGACTTCCATCATCCATTCGGAGGTGAACAACGTGTGGAACCAGGCACATCTTTCTATCGGGAAGGCCGGTACGGAGGATTTCGTCCAGCGTATCGAGACCATCCTGATGCGTTCCGCTTCGGCCGGATGTGCGGTCTGCTACGTGTCTCTGCCGCTCGACCGGCCGGAGACGGCGCCCATCGTGGACGTGCTGCAGCAGAAATGCGGCTTCTTCTATGCGGGCATCATGCCGTACGAACTGGATGGGGTGGACGCCATCCGTCTGCAATGCCTGCTCCAGCAGGATGCGATTACCCGCGACGATGTGATGGCCGAAAGCGAATGGGCACAGAAGCTCAGCGACTATATTTTTGAGGCGAGAGGCTAGAAGGCAAGTCTTCATTTGACCGGTTGATTTTTTTCTGGTAGGGCCGGATTTTCCCGGCCCGATTGAGGCGGAAAGAAATGTTGACTTGGACGGTAAAATTCCAGTCTTGTTGCGTTATAATAAGAAAAAGCGTATATTCGCCAGTCACTAACCTTTTAAAGATTCAGACCATGACACTGATAGCAAACCCCATTTACGACTCTGTGTTCAAGTACATGATGGAAGACGACCGGGTCGCCAAGATTCTGCTTTCCGCTTTGCTGCAGAAAGACATCATTGATCTCCAGATGAAGCCCCATGAGTATACGGAGATGATGCAGACCCGCATCTCCATGCTGCGGATAGACTTTGCGGCTACTGTCCGTAACCAGGATGGCAGTACACAGCTGATTCTCATTGAACTGCAGAAGACCTGGCTCGCTACGGAGACGTTGCGTTTCAGACAGTATCTGGGTACCCAATACCTGGATAAGAAGAATGTGTTGCCCAAGGATGTCAATCCGAACGGGTACGGTATTCCCATCGTCTCCATCTACATATTGGGCCATAAGTTGGGCGATCTGGAAGAGCCGGTCATCTATGTGAGAAGGAATTACCTGGATTACAATTCCAATCCGATAACCGACGGCGTTCCCGATCCTTTCATCGAAAGTCTGACGCATGACAGTGTCATCGTCCAGATTCCGTACCTGAAGGGTCGTCTCAGGAACCGTCTGGAGAAAATTCTTCAGGTCTTCGATCAGGAGTATTGCCTGAAGGATGACGAGCATCTGATGGAACTGGATGAAGAGTCTTTGGGTGATGATGGCCGTCTGATAGTGGGACGTCTCATGAAAGCCGCCATCGCTCCTGAGGTGAGAAGAGCCATGGAAGTGGAGGATGAAATCCTGTCGGAGATAGAGGCCAGAGATACGACCATCATGCTGAAGGATAAAATGATCGAACAGAAGGAACGGCTTATCGAACGGAAGGACCAGGAGATTGAACTGCAGAACAGTCTGATTAAGAACATGATTCAGATATTGTCCCGTCAGGGACTCAGTGCGGCGGAGATAGCAGCACAGCTGAATCTGACAGAAGAGGATATCCGGCGTTATTGGGACGGGGTATAACCGGCGGATACGCTATAGGATAAAATTAAAGTAGCATGGCTTTCTCCGCTCCGACAGTGGTCGGTTCGTAATGACCGGGATAGACGGCGGTGTCGTCCGGGAAGCGGAGGAGCTGATGCCGGATGCTTTCTGTCAATAGCCGGCGGTTGCCTCCGGGAAGGTCTGTACGTCCGATGCCACCCCGGAACAAGGTATCGCCGGAAAACAGACAACGGGCTGTAGGGCTGTAAAATACCAGGCTGCCGGGAGAATGTCCGGGTACGCTAAGGACCGAGAGGGTTTCGCTGCCGAACCGGACAGTATCGCCATGCGCCAGATAAAAAGTAGGGTAGACGAAAGGCATACGGACTTCCAGTCCGACTTCCCGACAGCGGTCGGGTGCCCGGTCAATCCAATCGTTGTCCAGAGGAGAGGCCCCGAACGGACAGCCGTAAGTTTCGGTCAGGAAATGTGTTCCGAATATATGATCAATGTGAAGGTGCGTAGCCAATATCTGTACGATGTGCCAATCGTTCAGCCGGATGAGGTGCTGTACCCGGGTCCGTTCCCGCCGGAAGTAGCATCCCGGGTCAATGATTACCGTGCTGCCGCTTTCCTCGTCGGTCAGGAAATAGCAGTTGGTGTGATAAGGGTTAAAGCATTCGGTGTGCAGGAGCATTACGCGTTGTAATACAGATTCACTTTCCGTACTTTCACATCCTCTACATCGATTTCCGTGCGGTAGGAATCGAACAGGCCCAGTGTCTGGAGCGTCTCGTCGGCCAGAGCCTTGCTGACCCGGATAACCACTCCTCTGCCTACGGCCACTCTGCACGAGGCGTCTGCCGGGAGACGTTTCAGGATTGCTTTGTCCAGCGTCTCATTCTGAATCCGTCCGGCTAATACGACGGCATTTCCTAACTGTTCGTCCGGTATTTCAATGTTATAGGTATGTGCTTTCAGTGCATTTTCAAGCTCCTGGAAATTCTTTACAATAGTCATCGGCTCAATTCTTTTAGTTAACACCCGACAAAGGTAGCGTTTTTTTCGTTAGCAACTTTTTTTTTCGTAAAAAAGTGAAGCGGAAAAATCGGGACGGACCGGAAAGGGAGGCGGACAGTTCTGTCCGGAACGGCGGACGGAAGGGTGGGAAGGCAGCCGAAGGAAGTGACATTCGGACGGAATCGGACACAAGCCGACAGCGGCGAAAACGGTGTGCTTACCTTTGTACTGTAATCGGAACGGAAGCGCTTCCAACAGAGACGGTTACCAGTTACCTTATTTATTAACAACCTAAACAATGAATGTATGGAAAGAGCAGTGACTTATTCAGTAGCACAACGTGTAGACCCGAGAGAACCTGAAGTAGCGGGCAAATTTTATGCCACCGCACAGGCGAGAGGCGTGATGGGAATCCGCGAGATGGCCGAACGCATCCAGCAGGCCTGTACCGTGACCAGGGCAGATACCATGGCGGTACTTACGGCACTGGAAGATGTGGTCAGTGACGGACTGCAGGGCGGTGAGATTGTCCGACTGGGAGAATTGGGCTCCCTGCAAATCAGCCTGAGCGGTAAGGGAGCCGTATCGGCCGAGGAATACCACGACAGCCTGATTACAAAGGCCCGCATCCTCTTCCGACCCGGTACGACCTTGAAAAATGCCATCTCGAACCTGTCCTTCCAGCGGGTGAACGTGAAAACGACCAAAACCGATGAAGAGGAGGAGACCGGCGGAGCTGGAGTCTGATGGTGGAACCGATAACAACTGATGAAAATGACGCAACGGATTAGATGGATATTGATGCAAGTCCTGCGGTGCCTGATCTGTGTGCTGACAGGAAGAAATCGGATTGAAAAAGATAAAACGGAAGAGAATGAGAAAAATTGACCGGATAGTGATCCATTGTTCGGCAACGAGAGCGGACCAGCCGCTCTCGGCTGCCGAGCTGGACCGAATGCATAGAAAGAGAGGATTCAATGGCTGTGGTTATCATTATTACATCCGCCGTGACGGCCAGATTTGTACGATGCGGCCCGTGGAACGGGTGGGTGCTCATGCAAAGGGTTATAACGCTACAAGTATCGGGATCTGTTATGAAGGGGGTCTGGATACGCAGGGAATGGCGGCTGATACCCGTACCGACCTTCAGAAGCGGTCCCTGCGCGTACTGGTGCGGGTACTCGCTGCGGATTACCCGATCCGCGAAATCGTAGGCCACCGGGACCTGAGCCCTGACCTGGACGGCGACGGAGTGGTGGAACCCGAGGAATGGGTGAAACAGTGTCCGTGCTTCGATGTGGCCTCCGAACGGGAGGAATGGCTCGGTAAAAGGCCTCTGAAAGGGTTTAAACCTTAAATAATGTGAAAAGCAAACGATTTTTTGCTTGAATATTGTGTTACATAACATAAAACGCCTATCTTTGCACCATGTTTTTCATGGTATTAGATTTAAGGTTAATTAAGATTGGGAGTCTGGGAAGATTCCCTTTTTTATGCCCGATCCGAAAGGGACATTTTAAAGGGGATAACCATCTCGTATCTCAATTTTTTGAACTCCTGTCTTTTGACAAATAGGTACAAATCCGAGATTTATTATGTATAATGGTAAAAATTGTTCTGAATAGCTATCTTTTTGTAGTTTGTTCGTGAAAAAATGAATGCAATCTTTGGAAATTCTCCAGTTTCTTTTTAACTTTAAGACAATCTTTAATTCTAAAGAATATGGAAAATTCAAAGGTAGACCATTTTGAAGTTTTTATCAGTTATCGGAGAAAAACAGGTGCCCAAGATGCCCGGACTTTGTACTATGCATTGAAATCAATCGGTATCCGTGCCTTTTTTGATTACAACAGTATCCGTAACGGAAAATTCAATGAAGCGATTTACGATGCCATTGATAAGGCCGATTGCTTTATCTTACTCTTGACTCCAGGCTCCTTAGACCGGTGTGTGCAGGATGAAAAAGATTGGGTACGGAAGGAAATAGAATATGCGATTACTCATCAGAAGATAATAATACCGGTCAGTCCTACCAATCAAGGAGTAATCTCTGTATTGCCTCCTGAACTTCCGCCTTTGATGGAAGAGGCTTTACGTGATTTGCAGATATCCAGATTGGATACTGAAGATTTGTTTCCGGAGTCGTTGTTTAAAATAATTTCCGACCGTTTCCCGAAGGCCGTGTGTGACAGGCATCCGAATCTCTTGGAAGAGATTAAACCGGAGAAACTGCCTTCTGATGATGTATATACAAATGACACGGAAAATGCAAGTGGAGAAGAGCTGGATGTAAATCTTGTTTTTCGGCTCCGCCTTTGGAATGCCATTGATGCGTTTAAAGTATCTGTCTTTGAATATTTAGTGAAAGACTTCCTGGCCGATCTGCATAATGGAGGCAACATACAGGTAAAGCGACAAGCTCAGGCTTCGAAGAGGCTGATGGATTTATTAGGGGAAAGCCGATGCTATTTGAATGAAGATGAATTCCAACAAGTCTACGATTTGTGTGATAACTATCTGGCTAAGAGCTATAATGACTTCTTTGGTTATGTGAGGGCTTTGCAGGCTGCTAATAAGGGAACTACTGTCTCCGATTTGCTTCAGTTTGTCAGCTCAAGGATGAACGATGATTTCTTCAAGCATTACAATGCTGTCAAAGAGATGCTGGTCGGTTCTACAGATGCCTGATTCATTAAGGAGGGTTGACCAAGTATCCCTGACATGGGTGGATGGTTTACCCTCCTTAAATATTTTGGATGAAAAATGACCTTACAATCTTCTGCTGATTATTGATTACTATGAAATCACGCATCAAATCGATAATGGATTATACCTTGATTGCTGTCGGGGTGGTGGCTTTGTTTCTCTTTACGGTGGAACCTTCGTGTCTTGGCCTGTATAATGTGGTCAGTATGTCACTGGGGGCTATCGGATTGGTGTATGCGGCCTATGGTACCTCGTTCTTCTGGCAATCCCGTATCATTGATTTTGACTGGAAACTGATGAACGGGCATTTCCTTCGGAAACTGATTTGTCTGGTCATTCTTCTTCCTTTCTCGCTGACTTTTGTTCTGGAGCAAGTGAACAGGGTACGCTGTGCGCAGGAAGAGGAGCGGAAATGCCTGTCGAAAGAACTGGTCTACGATGAACAGCTCTACGCCCAAGGTGACAGCCTTCCGGTGTTCATCCGGGAACGGCAACAGAGTCCGAACCTGTTGTGGACCGTGTACTGCCATTTCGTGGATCCGGGCAGCCAGCCGATGGCTACTTCGGCTGTAGGTAGGGGATGGGCAGCTTTCTTTGCCATTCTGGGAGTCTTCCTGCTCAACGGCCTGTTGATTTCTATTCTGACCAACTGGTTCGACAAACGCCGCGACCATTGGCTGCGGGGAGAAATCAGGTATTCCAGACGGAATTTCAAGAAGAACCGGTATGCTGTAGTAATCGGTGCCAATGAAATTGTGGCTTCAGTCATCAAGAACCTGTTGAACCGGACAGAAGAGAAAATCAATTTCAAGTGTGAAGGAGAGAATGAATACGTTATTCTGCAGACCAGAAAAGAGGCTTTGGAGGTACGTGAAGAATTGTCGTCTTACCTGTCGGAGGCCGAACTGCGTCGCGTCGTAATCTATAATGCGCTCCGTGACTCCAAATCCGAATTGGAGAAACTCTATCTGGACTATGCGACTGAAATCTACGTGCTGGGTGAGTCTACCCTTCAGGATTCAGGAGAGACATATCACGATTCGCTGAACATGAAATGTGTCAACCTGATAGCAGAATGTCTGGAAGCCTGTTGCAGCAAACGGGAAGGAGAGGAGGAAAATGAGAAAACCCGCATTCACCGCAAGGTATGTAAAGTCATGTTCGAGTACCAGACCACGTATTCCATCTTCCAGTTTTCCGACTTGCCGCCTAAAGTGAACCGATACATAGTATTCATTCCGTTTAACCGGTATGAGTCCTGGGCACAGCGGGTGATGGTAGAAGGAGTCTTTTACGATGATGAGGGAGAAAGGGCCGATTCCATCCGATATACGCCGCTTGATGGAAGCGGAATTCCTGCAGATTCGGACGAGTATGTTCATTTTGTGGTGGTCGGGATGTCGAAGATGGGAATTGCTATGGGAGTACAGGCGCTGCTACAGGCTCATTACCTTAATGCCGGTAAGGTGCGCAGCAGGATTACTTTCATCGATACCCATGCCGATGAGGAAATGGCGTTCTTCAAGGGGCGGTATGAGAGTCTTTTTGAGTTGACCCGTTATAAATACATAGATGCCAACAGGTGTCCGGTCAGTAAGCTTGACGGCCGGGTGGGATGGACAGACCCTGCCGTACAGAAAGACTATCCATGGAAACACTTGAGTGAGCACAGTGAAAATTTTATCGACGTGGAACTGGAGTTTGTGAAGGGGGAAATAGAATCGGATGGGGTCCGGGCATATTTGCGGAGACTGACTGAAGACGGACAATCGAAACTGACTCTGGCCATTTGCCTGACACAGACTCATCAGGCGGTGGCTGCCAGCCTGTATCTGCCTCTGGAAATCTACAAGAAGGTACAGGAAATCTGGGTGTACCAGCGTGAAGCCGGGGATATCGTCACCAACCTGATCCGGACGGAAGAAAAGAACAAGCGGTATGAAAAACTACGTCCGTTCGGAATGCTGCACGGACAATATATGCGTGACCGTTCGTTGTATCTGAAGGCTTTGCTGGCTCATGACGCCTATCTGTGGAAAGGGAAGATACACGAAATGGATATGGCGGACAAAAATACTTACAAGAAGTCGCGGGCAGCATGGAAATCGTTGAGCATCGCGCATAAGTGGTCGAACAAGTTCTTCGTCGATACCATTTATGAAAAAATACGGGGAGTATTTCCGGGTATTGTTACGGATACTGATACCTCCGGTTCCTACAAGGAGAAACTGTTTGCCGTCCATGACCGGAAAGATTTGATGACGAATCTGGCACAAGCCCTGAAAAGGTATGAAAACGAACTTGCCGTATGCGAACACAACCGATGGAATGTACAGCAGCTGCTGATGGGATTCCGGCCGTGCGAGGAGGTACAGGAACAGGAATGCATAGTCCTGAACAAGGAATATAAATGTAAGTACGAAGCTGTTGTCGGCTGCCCGGAGGATGCGCCCGAATATGAACGGCTGGAAGCTGAAAAGGAGGCGACCCGGCAGCGGTTCAAGGAGAAAAAGGAGGCACTGAAAAGCTGTGAAGACCATATCCATCCGAACTTATGCAGTTATGAACATCTGGATGAGGTGGATTTCGGTGCAAAGGATTATGACAAGTTCCTGAACAATGCCATTCCTGCCATCCTGGTGCTGGTAGACGGATATGATTATGAAGAACTGAAAAATAAAAAAAGAGTATGATTAGACCTGCAGAATTTATTCATCCTGAGGATGCGGCTGCCCTCAGTCAGTTGGAAAGTATTCCTGGTTTCCCGGCTCTGGTAAAGAAGATTCTTTCTTTGGGGCTGGAACAGTTTGCGTATGGCATAAACATGGCCTCGACTATCCGCCTTTCGCCGAATCAGCTTCCCAGACTGTATAACCATTTGCCGCCTATCTGCCGGAAACTCGGTATTGACGAACCGGAGTTCTATCTGCAGATGGATCCGAATCCGAACGCATATACGTTCGGAGATACTAAAATATACATTACCGTTACTTCCGGACTGATTGAGCTGTTGGGCGATGGTGAGGAATTGGATGCGGTGATAGCTCATGAATGCGGACACATTCTTTGCCGGCACGTACTTTATCACAGCATTGCCGACTATATCCTGAGGGGAGCCGATGGACTGGGAATTTTAGGTGCGCTGACCGTTCCGATACAATATGCTATTCTTTATTGGCAGCGTAAAAGTGAGTTGTCTTGTGACCGGGTAGGAAGCATCATCACTTCCCCGGAAGTCGTGGCGAGAACCATGGGACGGCTGTCAGGGGGGCCGAAATCCATTACTGCAGAAATCAGTATGGCCGAATGGGCAAAGCAGGCGGACATTTATGACAGTATCCGTAATGATGGCTTGTGGAATAAGGCCTTACAGATTTATGCCGTAGCATTGCAGAACCATCCGTTCTGTGCTGTACGTGTACGGGAAATTATCAAGTGGGGGGAAAGCGGACAATATAAGAATCTGATGCGGAACCTGCATTTGAATGAGTCCGGAACAGTCTGTCCGAGGTGTCATAAACCGGTCGATAAGGATTGGGCATTCTGTAAACATTGTGGAATGAAATTATAAACCTTAAAAATAGAATTTTATGTTTTTTGACGAGAATGGAATACTTGATTTGGATGAGATGATTGCTCAGCATGACTCTTTCAGGAAAATAATGGAAGACGGAATCGTTACAGATGACGAACTGAAGGAACAGTCCGACAAAGTTGTCAGTATTCTGCAGCAGATGGAAGAGAAGTATTCTCCCGAACAGTTGGCGGAAGTGAAGGAACTTCTGGTGGAATCCGGTGTACTTTATGCCGTGTATCAACACTATGCAATTCAATCAATCAAATAGGAGGGTGGTATGGGAACATTCAAAACTAAGAAAATGATTTATGGGGCATCGGCCTTGATTCCGGAAATGGCGGCTCGGATTCAGCAGAATTTTGAGATGGAAGGTTATGTGGTTTCCGGCAATGGAATGAGTAGTGGCGCTTATGACCTTTCCATTACGAAAGGTGGGATGTTTAAGGCTGTCATCGGTATGAAAACAGCGCTGAAGGTTACCTTGATTCCACAGGGTAATGACGTATGTTTTGAGGCCGGAGTAGGAATATTCGGTCAACAGGCTATCCCTACGGTCATTTCCATGCTCTTTTTCTGGCCGGTACTGATTACTCAGATATGGGGGATGGTGGAGCAGGCAAAACTGGATGACAAGGCGTTGGCCATTGCAGAGGAAGTGGCAGCGACGAAAAACAGGTATACTGCCTCTTCAACCTATTCCGGAGGGACTGCTGCCATGCAGTTCTGTATACATTGCGGACATCAGACGGAGGCCTCGGCAAGGTTCTGCCCGAATTGCGGAAAAGCCTTGAAATGATGGATAGGGATGGAAAGGGACCGGAATGCCCGCTTCCGCAGTATTCTTCCACAGCATGATGGCTGCGGAAGAATACTGTCCGGTTTCATGGAAGGCGTACAGATAATTGTCACAATAAAATAGTAGTCGGAATATCTAAAACAGATAGAATCGGAAAAATGAAGAAAATCAGATGTTTCATTGCCGGAGCCAAAGATCAGGAGCGTCAAAGGGAGATATTGACCAGCATTTTCGGAAACAAGCAGACCAAATGGAATGTGATGTTCGAAACCAAATCTTTCCTTGATTTTGATGGAACTTTATCTTCGGATGGTCAGCAAAAGGATTACAACAGTTATATATTGCAGAAGGCAAATCTTGTGGTATTTGTCTTTGACCATAATGTGGGTGAGAAAACGATAGAGGAGTTTATCCTGGCATATAAGGGACTTTTATCGAGGAACCACCCTGACATTATAGTCTTTTACAATGCTCGGGTTGTCAAGGATTCCAATCTGCAGGTGATGAATATGATGATGAACCAGCTGAAGCAATATTACATTGAATACGAGACGGATGAAGATTTGAAACATTTATTTTCGGAGGAAATTGACAAATATATCAAGCGGTATACGGAGAAGAGTCTGCTGAAATGGCTGATCCATGATTTTTTCTGGAGCAACCGTTATATACAGGCAAAGAATGCTGTAATTGTTGTGTTGGGGGTGTTATTGTGCTGTTCGATAGGATACATGTCGCTGCAGAAGCATTCATCGGGCAAGGAGGAACCGGAATTGATTACAAAAATACTTGAGAATGAGTCTGTTTATGACGGAAGTGTAATCATAGGCTCCAGAACAATACGGACTACCAATAACATCGTGCGTGTGGAGAAATTGGTCGATGGAGTATACCGGTATTTGTCCTGGAACGTGGTTCGGGGAGAGAAGGGGAAGAAGGAACCGTCACTGGTCATATCAGGAGGGGAGTATAAGAATCGTTATTATCACTTCAAGAAGGAGACATATCAGTACTGTGTGCCCGCATTAAAAGGAAATCCGCTAATCATTATGGAAGGCAACCGGATGCTTGGTAGTGAAGTGGTGATGGATTTCAATTATCAAGGGGTTCTGGAACAGAACAATAGTAGTATGAAAGATTAGAGATGAGCAAATGTATTTTATTAGTCCTAGGACATAAAAGAGAACATGTATGATGATAGATGGAGGTAAGGAACTGAGTGATTCTTTGGCTTATGTGGACAGTATCCTGAAACAGGCAGAATACATCCAGAAGCATTCGAACAACGCTTCCGGACATGTGGAGGATACGACCGGAATAGAACATTTCCTGCTCGGGTGTGATGAATTTTTGCCTGCGCGGGATTCGGAGGCTATGTTGTGGCTAAGTCTTGCGGGGGCTGTGGCCGTGTGTGGGTTCCTGCTCTATTGCATCCTGAATACTAAATGCCGGAACTGGATTTTCCATCACCTGAAGCAGGTGGCGCTAACCGTTTTTCTGGCGGGAGTTCTGGTGTATGGAGCCGGTTTCAATGATGAAGGCAGTGAGAACAATGTACTGGTATTGCTGCTGCGTGCCTGCGTATCGTCGCTGGAGATGTTTGTTTCCGAATCGGAACTGATTGAAGTGAAACACATACTGAAGGACTCTGTCACTTACATGATTATCTTTTCGACAGTCCACTTTGCCGCAGTGTTTGTAAGTGCCATCTTTATCTTGCGTCTGTTCGGGTTGCGGTTGCTGTCGATGTTAAGGCTCTGGTGGTACGGGCATAGACCGGAGAGCGTGCCACTGTATGTATTCTGGGGAATCAATGAGCATGCGCTTACGGTAGCTGAAAGCATCCGGGACAAGAATGCCCGGTTGGTATTTGTCAAACCGCCTGAAGAGAAACATGCTTATTCGTCACGGTTTACGTTCAGCCATTTTTTTCATACTTCGGGAGAGGACATTGAAAACTACCTTGACCGTATAGAGGCGCTCAATAGGGGAAAGAACAAGGCTTTTCTGACTGTAGCGGATAAAGGGCTGAACGGAAACCTGGATACGCTGAACCAAGCGGACGACCTGTTTGTCCAATTGGGATTGCGGAATCTGCAACGTATGTTGCGTAAAAGCATACGGAAGGAGTCCATAGAATTCTTTTTCCTTTCTGACGACGAGAAGAAGAATATCGGAGCGGTCGTCAATATGCTGAAGTTTTTTGCTCTGAAGAAAATGAAAAAGGAAGAAAAAGAAGCGATATTGGCGGCCGCACGGAGAATTAAGGTCTATTGCCATGCCCGGAAAAACCGTTTTAATGAATCGGTGATGAGCAGGTCGGGATTGAAACATGATGTACATCTGGTGGATTCTTCCATGCTGTCTGTGCTTCAACTGAAGGGAAACGGGAAACGTATGTGGGATTACGGAAAGAATCATCCGGTAAATTTTGTGGATTATGACGGGAACACCGGTACTGTCTCTTCGGCTTTCACCGCATTGATTATCGGCTTTGGGGAAACCGGACGTGACGCTTTCCGTTTCCTTTACGAATTCAGTGCTTTCGTCAAGAATAGTGTAAGGCAAGAGGGAGGAAGGATTACCGTGACCGAACAGGTACGGAATATTTATGTGGTGGACAAACATTTGAAAGAACTGAAAACAAGATTCCTGGTCAATACGCCCGCACTGGTGGATAAGCCGTCCATCCATTGGTTGGACAATATGTCTACCCATTCGATGGCTTTCTGGGACAGGTTGAAGGAAATCATTGATGCCCTTAATTATGTAGTGGTATCTGTGGATGACGATGAAGAAGCCGCTTCCGTAGCGATGCACCTGTTTGATTTCGCTTACCGCTACCGGAAGAATCTGGAAAAGTTCAGAATCTATGTCCGGTTGAGGAGTAATAACAGTATGCGGTTGATGAAGGATGTTGACCGCTACAATGTCCTTGTCGGTGGAAAAACGGTCAGTATCATTGAAGTGTTCGGGACCGATAAGGAGGTGTTGTCGCACGAGAATCTGTCGGCGGTTGCTGAAGAGAAAGACGCGAAGGATTTCTACCTGAGGTATGGTGAAATCTGCGGGGACACAAAAGTCGGTACCATGGATGCCGATGCCTGGTGGAGGAAACGGAGGAATGAAAAGGATGAGCGGATGAATACGCTGGACAATGAGCTCCGGATTCTTTACCAGGAGGAGCAGGACCGCTCGAATGTCTGCCATATCTATACAAAACTGGTGCTGGCCGGAGCTGTCAATGAGGAAGGTATATCGGTGGCACGTCTGGATGAGCTGGAACAGATGATGGGCAGAGACGAACTCTTGATTGATAACCTGGTCTATACAGAACATATCCGATGGAATGCCAAGATGGAACTGCTGGGCTTTGTTCCCGGTAGAGAAAAGTCGATGAAGGAAAGGATACATCCGTGCCTGATGCCGTGTTCCGAACTGATAGCCTCACAAGACGAGGCCATAAGGAGGACGCTTCTGTATGATAGAGGAATTGTAGAGCTGAGTATTAAGAAAGGAAAGGAATGGAATGCCTTGCACCTAAAACACGATTAAGCAGATGAAAAATAAGACTTATATACCACAGCCGGTAGATGTAACAGACGTCCGTCTACCGGATGAACTGAATAACCTGGTGGAACAGATGGCCCGAAATGTACATGAGGTATGGGCGGAAACACGTATCGCCCAGGGCTGGACGTATGGGGAGCAGCGGGACGATGTGCATAAACAGCATCCTTGCCTGGTGCCCTACGAAGAACTGCCTGACGCGGAAAAGGAATATGACCGTCAAACGGCCGTCAGTACATTGAAACTGATCATGAAGCTGGGATTCCATGTCTCCCGGGAGTAACAGTTCCTGCGAAGAGGGGAAAGAAAGTGCCCTGCCATTCTCCATGACCGGGAATGGCAGGGCACTCTGTGACGGACAGATGAATTTTCGGGATCAATACGCATCGAGCAGGATAAAGGTGGCCCAATACATGGGGTCCGTATAGCCGTTTGCACGGACGTCCTGCTGGGCTTTCGTGAGGGCTTCGCGTTTGGAGGAACCCTCCATGAGATGCCTGTAGAAGAAGGTCATCAAATCGGCTGTGGAACTGTCGTACACTTTTTTCAGACTCATCAGCAGGGTACGTACACCGGCATTCTTGAATCCCCGTTGCAGACCGAATACGCCGTCCTCACTCAGTTTCCCCAATCCGGTCTCGCAGGCGGATAAGACAGTCAGGTCGCAGTGGCGCAGGTCCATTTTCGCTATTTCGGACGCTGTAATCAATCCGTCATCACCAAGATTCGCTCCGGCAAATGCCAGCAGACTGTTGTCCATAGAGGCGGCATCGGTAGCCTTTTCAGAAGGAAGGTAGGAGCCGTGTGTGGCAATATGCAGCAGGTTGACCTTTGAGCCGTCCAGCTTTTGGAAGGCCTCTTTGCTGGCTTCTGCACCTGTCAGGGTTGCAATGTCCTTCACACGATGGTCCTGAAGGATTGTCCGGATATCGTTGATTTCACGGGGGGCATGTCTGAGGCGGATAAATCCCTCGCTGTCTACTGCCGCACGGAGGGTGGCGAGGGATCGTTCTGACGCTTCCGACTGTACGGGAGCGTCGTTGTAATCGATGTCGCCGAACAGGGCAGCCTTTGTGACCGCTATGTCGGGATGCTTGTAACACAGCTCTTTGGTGGAAGAAAGCCGGTATACCTCGAACTGTTCGGACAACGGCTTGTCGTTGTAAAGGAGGTATTCGATACCGATGCGGTTGAAACTGCCGTCGGCGGAGAAGAATATCCGCTTTTTCCCGGAAAGGTATGACGAGAGATTTCCCCATAAAGGATTTCCCTTCTTTCCGAACAGTTGTTCGTCGGTTTCCATCTGCTGTGCCTGAACCAACAGACAGACGGGAAAAGCTACCGGGGCAGGAGCATCGGCCGTCAGTACCAAAGCAGCCATGTAGTTCTCCGAATCAAGAATTCCGGTCTGGATAGCGGCAAATTCGATGGCGATGTCTGCAGGTCCCAAAGCCTTCTGTACATCTTGCCACGAATAGGACAGGTAGTCGGTATAATCGGCAAATTCCGCGCATTCCTGGTAGAGCTTCAGCTGCAGAGACTGGCTCTCTTGCGTCAGTCCGAGCAGTTCCTTGGAGTGTTGTTCCACCGAACCGTTTTTCCTGAGCTGTTCAATCTCGGCTTCCAGCGCCTGTGAACGGTCATAGGCCTCCAGCAATCCGCTGTCGTTCCGGGCAATCAGGACTTTCTTGAATTCGATGGCCGAGGTGAGCAGGATACCTTTGGAGAGGAGTTCCGCATCGTAAACCACCGCAGCCAGTTCGTCCATCAGACCTTCATTCCCTACCGGAAGGGTGGCAAGAAGCAGTTGCAGGTCATGTAGGGTAGGCAGCTCTTCGTTCCAGGTGGCCATCCGTTCCGATTCGCTCTGCAGGCGGAATTCTTCCTGTATGGCTTTGCGGATATCCTTTATATACCGGGTGTAATATGTGACTGCATTCCGATAGTCTTCTTTGAGGGCATAACATCCGGCTATCGTGGCCAGCGAACGGGCATATGCTAGTCTTCCCAGGTAGGTCTCCGTCAGTTTCAGACTCGCAAGTTCTTCTTCGATCATCCGGTCCAACTTTTCGTTCTGTGCCTTTTTCACCATCTCGTCTTTTGCGTCTACTTCCCCTTTTTTACCTGCGTAGAAGTAGCAAAGTTTCAGGGAAGAGGCTGCATTGGCGTATTCTTCGGTCATTCCCTTGGCCTCGAACAGCTTCATGGCCTGTCGGTAATGTTCGATGGCGGCATCGTATTTACTCAGATTCTTTTCTGCCATGGCTACGTTTGCGATGGCCTTGGGGTATTCTTTGTCGTCAGGGGCGTTCGTCCCGTAGTAGTCCATGACTTTCCGGTAGCAGGTGTAGGCCTGTTCATGCTCTGTCAGCGCACTGTAGGCGTTCCCCAGTCCGGTATAGCATTGGATTTCATTTCTCCGTGCAGCAGGTTGGTCGTATGCTGTGTAGAAATCGATGATTTTCCGGTAGCAGTCGACGGCCTGCTGGTATTGTTGGGCGATGTAGCTGAAGAGGGCGGCACGGTAGAGGTAGCCGATGGAAGTTTCTGTATCTTTGCCGTCGATTTCTTTGCGGAGGTTGGCGGCAGACAACTGGTACTCGGCGGCGGCAACACAATCGTTTACCTGGAACAGCTGTTTGGCATAGGCTTCGTGAACCTTTACTTTCATTTCCGGGTCCATGGGCATGGCCAATACCTGGAGAAAGCACTCTTTCGCATGGGCATGGTCGTTGATGGCCTGGTAATATTCTGCGCGTTCCAGCATGCACTCCGGTTCGTTGCACGGCTTGGAGAGCTCATGGAGGTTATGTTCTTCCGTCAGTGCCATGATGTGTTCCAATCCCTCCTTGTCGTTGCGCTCGTCATACACCATTCCCAATGCATTCAGCAGGTATTCGTAGATGTCGCCGTGTTTCTCGACCAGGGGAAGGGCTTGTTCCCAGCAGCTGATGGCCCGGGTAGTATCTCCGTTCAGGTAATAGAAACGTCCCATATTGGTGGTATACATCCCTAGATTGGGGTGAGGGCTTTTCAGTTTCCGGCACAGGTCCATGACCTGTGCCTGCAGTTCGACGGCCTGCGCATAGTCTTCTTCGGTGGCGAAGGACAGGGCATAGTTGTTCAGGGAAGTGATGTAGTCTTCGTTGACTTCGCCGAACAGCTTCCGTCGCATTTCCATGGCTTGGCGGGTATATTCCCTCCCTTCCGTAATCTTTCCTTCGTTCAGGCAGGCGCGTCCTTTTTCATGGAGCTCTTTGGCCTCCTCGGCTGTCTGCGCCCAGAGAGTAACACTCAACAGGGCAGACACGGCAAACAGTAATAGCTTTTTCATGGTACGTCAGGTTTTATGTAGATAAAGGTTGATTGGTGGCTCTTGTCAGTTACTGATGATGGCGAAACTGATGTCCCGGGAGGTTGTGTTGATGACTTCTACCTCGAGGACGCTGACTTCGTTCTCCGGTAAATCGAAGACCAGCAGCCGGGATGATTCTCCTTCTTTCACTTTCTCGGTGTCGTTGTACCAGGTATTGTGGGTCTTGTCGTGTACCCGGAGGGTTATTTTCCCGCCTGGTTCGGCTACCACTGCCAGTTCCTGTCGCCCTTTGGACCGGAAGGAATAGCTCGCACTGGAATTTCCGCTGACGGCGTGTGTGGCGACGAAGATGTTTCCGCTGCTGGAGAATCCACGGACAGCACGTGAATCGGCGTAGCGCTGGGCGAACTGATAGACATGACGGCCGGCTATGAGGCTGTCGATGAAAACCTCATCAAAAATGAAATGGTTGTTGAGGGACAGAGGGTGGTCGTCCAGTACTTCCAACTGAGCGAATTCTTTGGCCTGACAGGCTTTGAATGCCTTGTTGGCCGCCTGCAGTCCTGCCTTGCTTCCACTGCCGATAGCTTTTGTCAGACGGATACAAGCTTCGTAGACCGCTTGTGTCTGCGGTGAGAGAGACGGGTCTTGCGCAAACGTACCGAACGGCAACAGCAGGCAGATGAGTACGGTGATTATTCTTGACGTTTTCATGATAATGAATGTTTTAGTCTCTGATAATGAGTCTGAAACCTACTGTCTCCACTTTTTCGTAGGCATTCATCGGTTCGCGGTGATAGACTGTCAGCTCGTAAGCCTCGGAGTCGTAATTCCCGCCTCGGATCACTTTTGAGTCGGGGTCGATGACAAGCGGTTCGGAAGAGCCGCTTGCCAGGTCTGAATATCGGCGGAAATCCGTGTCGCACCATTCGCTGACATTTCCGCTCATGTCATACAAGTTCAGGCTATTACAGTACATCGGAGAGTTTGTGGCATCGCACACATGGGGGCTTCCTCCGGAATTCCGACTGTACCAGGCTACCTTGTCGGGGTCATTGTTTCCCGCATACTTGGTGTCATCCGGTTTGTTCCCTCCCCGGGCGGCATATTCCCATTCGGCTTCAGTGGGCAGACTGAACTGTAAGGCTGTCAGGTGATAGAGCTTTTCAGCGAAGCGTCTGCACTCGTCGAAGGATACGGAAGTTTTGGGCAAGGAGGCTTCGGATGCTTCGTAGGATTCACCCATAATCCGTGCCCATTCACTGACGGATACTTCGTATTTGCCCATCCAGAAGCTTTTTACGCTTTGTTCTAACTGCGGTGTTTCTGTTTCGGTGTCTACATCGGTATCGTAGTTCCCGTTTTCAGTGGGAGCAGCTCCCATAAGGAATGTTCCTCCGGGTACCGGAACCATATTGTCCAGGATTTCGTGGACGGCTTTCAGTTGTTCCAGGGTGATATCCTTGCTCCAGTTCAGGTAGTGTCGGCCGTCGAGCGCTGTCGCGGTCTTCAGTTGTTTCAGTTGTTCCTGTTGGCGGTTGGTCGTGTAATACAGGATACCGGCTCCAGCCAGTGCTATCAGCAGGATGGCCGCTCCTATTTTTATACTCCGTATGAAGGGCCTGTCCGGTTGAGACCTCAGGTGTGTGCGGAGCGTAGCAACCGTATTCTTGAAGAGGGCATTCGGGTTATCGCTGTAGAAAACGGCTTCATAGCGGGTGATTTGACTGATGTCCGGGGGCAAACGGAGGTTCTCAAAGACAAAAGTATCTGTTTTCTCCGGGACAATGGGGATGATGTGGATGTCCTTCCGGTTCAGAGCCCGGACAATCTCAATGCGGACAAAATCGATGGGAGCATGGGGCCCCAGTTTGATGATTTTCTGTTCGAATGCTTCGAGACTGCTTTTCCCAAAATCCTCATAGAGCTTGACTTGATCGGGAGCAAAATCCTTCTCTTCGAATACAAGTGAATCTTTTCCCAGGACCAACAGGAAGTCGGTGCATTGGTCGATACGGTCGGCAAGTGCGACATCAAAAAGTCCTGTCAGATTCTCTTTGTCAAAACTGATCCGGTTCCGGTAATAAGGCTCCAGCAAGTCTTTCAGGTGTTCCGCTTTGTCGCCAGTATCTTTCCGGCGGTAGCTGATGAAGATGTCATATTTCTTTCTTTTTCTCATGATTCACTCTTGAAATTTACTGTGGCTAAACTATGATGGATGAAGCAGAATTGAAGCTGCTGACATACCTGTGAAGACGAGTCTGTGTAACTCGGTAACGGTTGGACAGACTCTTGAGGTCTTGTGTGAATATACTGCTTTTTTGTTGATATTTTGCTATTGATTATGCATTTTTTCCTGCATGATTACTTAAAATTTATCGATATACAAAAAAGGGGCGGCGTGGGTCGAATTCGGTCTCCTTAACGAAACTTCCGCTCGATTGGAAGTGTTTTCTGTATCGGGAGGTTGGGAGCCTATCCTTTTTTCTTTCGTAACTACCTTGTTCTGTGACAGGATAAGGATAGTATTTGTACAGATAGTCCAGCTTTTCTTCCTGTTAGGCGTGAAATGAATGGAGGGGTTGCTTTTTTGGACTTATTTTAGTATTTTTGAGAAAATGTTTTAATTCTTTTAAAGAAGCCTTTCCCCTTGTGTTTTGTGCCATAAAGATATAATAAATAAGAAGAATATGACTAGCTGTTTGAACTTGAAGAGATTCCTTACCAGTGTAGTGATGGGACTGGTCGGGATGGCATTTTTCTCTGCACTATGCAGTTGCGAGAAAGAGGACGACTTTGTATTGAGTGTTTCTCCATCGGAAATGTCTCAAGGAATCGAGCATAAGGGCGGTACTTATTCGCTTCTGATTCTCTCCAGCGATGTCTGGACGGTAGAAGTGGCTGCCGAAGCGGCTTCGTGGCTGCATGTGTCGCCTACGGAGGGGGCTGCCGGAGAATGTATTGTACAACTGACCGTAGACGGACATGAGGGGGAACAGCCGCGGGTAGGTACCCTGACTTTCCGGAGTGGGGAACTTAGCCGGACCGTGACAGTGACCCAACAGGAATGGGTGCTGCTGCCGGACAGTGACGGTGTGGACGAGATGCCGGTTGAACCGTGGTAAATGAACCTTAAATGTATGATGCTATGAAAAGACTGATGAATTATATAAGTATCCTGTTGCTGGCAGGTATCGTGTTCGGCTGTACAGACGAGCAGCTGTTCCATAATTCCAGTGGAGAATTATCGGTGACGGGAAGCGTAGAGAGTTCTACACGAACAAATTATGCGGTAGGTGATAAAGCGGTGACCGTTTCGTGGGCAGGGGGCGACAAAATCGGGCTGTTCACAGCAGACCAATCTGACGCGATGTGTTATCAGGCCACCGCGGAAGGGAAGCAGACTGATTTCACTCCAGTAGATATGCGTCTGGAAAATGAAGAAGGCACGGAGGTGTATGCCTACTATCCGTATGAGGAGTCCGATGCAAGTTATCCGTTGGCTCCGCTTCCATACCTCTTCGGTCAGAACTATCATGAGGGAATGCCTGACCCGGACCTGGATTTCATGTACGCGAAGGGGGAAATCAAGGAGTCTTCGCTGAATCTGGATTTCCGCCATATGTTTGCTTTCCTGAAACTGAATATCCGGACTGAACTTCTGAAGGATGCACAGGGACTATTGGTCCGTTCGAGTGAACCGATAGCGTACAGAAACTATGATGAGGGACAGGTTTATTATGACTTGAAGGAAGACACACTTGTCGCAGATGTCAAGTATGATTATTTATGGTATTATTTCCCGAAGGACGTTCTGGGGATTGAGAAACTGATTACCTGTTACATCGCTGTCCTTCCTACGACAGAGAAAAATGTGATTACATGCTTCATTCATGGGGATGACGGGAACAGTGAACGGGGGCTGGTAGAGAAAGAAGCGCCGGAAGGAGGTTTCCAGGCAGGACATGTGTATGACTTGTCGGTGGAGACGAATGAATTTGATAAGATTGTTCAGCAGGAACGGGAGGCGTTGATAGCCTTATATGAGGCTACCGGAGGAGACAACTGGATAGATCATACCAACTGGTGCAGTGACAAGCCACTGGACGAATGGTATGGAGTGGGGTATTGGGACGGACATGTAAAGTCGCTGAATCTTTGGGACAATAATCTGACAGGAGAGATTCCGGAAGCATTGGGGGATTTGAGTGCCATGGAGACGCTATACCTTTCTGGCAATAAATTGGAAGGAGACATACCTGAAACTATCGGAAATCTTTTACGCTTAAGCACACTGGATATGAGTAACAACGACTTGACGGGCGGATTGCCTGCTTCAATGGCTGGACTGACCGAGTTGTGGTACCTGAATCTGTGTGGCAACAAATTGAGCGGTAAAATTCCGGATGAGATTTTGAATTGTGTCTGGTGGAATGAACTGGGTCTTAACACGGTTTATTATCAGAAAAAAGGGTATAAACTGTCTTTCCCGCTCTATGAATCTTCCGACTATTCGATGGATGGAGTGGTAACTACCTTGCAGAAACATACGGTAGGAAATGGACTGAAAGTGGTAATTCTGGGAGAAGCGTATACCGACCGCCTGATAGCCGACGGAACTTACCGGAAGCATGCGGAGATGGCTATGGAGGCTTTCTTCTCGGAAGAACCGTATGCTTCTTTCCGCAATTATTTTGATTTTTATATGGTCAATGTCGTTTCCCGTAATGACATCCTGGGTGAGAATACGGTGTTCGAAACATTTTATGAATTTGAGCGGAATACCTTTGAAACCAATCCGACAAAGGCCGTTGAGTATGTCAGTACAATGGCAGAAACAAACTATACGGCAAAGGATGTAACAGCTATTGTCCTGATGAATAGCAATGCTCCCTTCCGTTCGAACTGCTGGATGTTTGGAGACGGTTTCTCGGCGGCTTTCTGTCTCTGTAACGGAACGGAGGAAGCCTTGACAAGCCTCATACATCATGAAGCCTGCGGCCACGGTTTCGCCAAGTTGGATGACGAGTATACCGAATTCGAGGGTACTTATCCTTATCCGGAATCGATACCGCCGGCTCATGCGGTGAACGAATCGATGAACGTGGATGTGACGAATGACCCTCAAGAAGTTGTCTGGAGCTATTTCCTGACCGATATGCGGTACGAGAAAGAAAAGATAGGCATCTATGAAGGGGCTCTCTATTATCCGAAAGGTGCTTATCGGGCCACGGAAAACAGTATTATGCGGCATAATACGGGCGGTTTCAACGCACCGAGCCGACAGAGCATCTACCGGCGTATCATGGAAAAATCCGGTGGGGTGTACAGTTTCGACGATTTCCTGGAATACGATGAAATCAACCGTCAGCGGATAGAAAATGAAGGGGCCAGCCGGGTCGGTACGGTAAAGAAAGGGTTGGTTGGACTACCACCGATCAAATGTGATTATCCTTCCAGCGAAGCAAAATACCGCTTGAAGAAAGGGCAGGCCGTCAACGTACCGCTCCGTTAATCTGCATACTGTTCCCTGAAGGGAATCACGGACCGGAGAAGACCGTCCGTTATCGTGCTGTACGCGGCCGATGACGGGCGGTTTTCTGTTATCTTTATTATCTTTTTTCTTTGGATGTGTATTGTTTCTAAAATATTATTTATATTTGAATGAGAAAAACATAATAGACTGACGAACCTATGAACATTAAAATCCGACTGACCGTAATGAACTTCCTGCAGTTTGCTGTGTGGGGAGCTTATCTGACCTCGATGGGGACGTACCTGGCAGGCGTTGGCCTGGGTAGTCACATCGGTATTTTTTATGCCATGCAGGGAATCGTTTCCCTTTTCATGCCTGCTATTCTGGGTATCATTGCCGACCGCTGGGTGCCTGCCCAACGCCTGTTGGGAATGAGCCATCTGCTGGCCGCCCTTTTTATGGGGGGAGCCGGCTATTATGCCATGGAAGCGGGGAGTGAGGTGGCGTTCGGTCCGCTCTTTCTGCTCTATTCGCTGAGTGTCGCTTTCTATATGCCGACCCTGGGACTCTCCAACTCGGTGGCCTTTACGGCCCTCGAACAGGCGGGGCTGGATACCATCAAGGCTTTCCCGCCCATCCGTACCTTCGGTACCATCGGGTTCATCTGCTCCATGTGGCTGGTAGATCTGATGGGCTTCCAGGCCAATTACATGCAGTTCTTCACCTGTGCGGTGTGGGGACTGCTGCTGGCGCTTTATGCCAACACGCTGCCGGGCTGTCCGGTGAGCAAGGGAGGTGCCCGGAAATCGTTGGTGGAGGCGCTGGGCCTGAACGCTTTCCTGCTCTTCAAGCAGCGGAAGATGGCTATCTTCTTCATCTTCTCGATGCTGCTGGGGGTTTCGCTTCAGATTACCAACGGGTTTGCCAACCCGTTCATCACGAGCTTCCAGGCCATTCCGGAATACGCCGATACGTTCGGGGCACAGCATGCCAACCTGCTGATTTCGCTCTCGCAGGTGAGTGAGACCTGCTGCATCCTGCTCATCCCGTTCTTCCTGAGCCGGTTCGGCATCAAACGGGTGATGCTGATTGCCATGGTGGCCTGGGTGCTGCGTTTCGGACTCTTCGGTCTGGGAAACCCGGGCAGCGGGGTGTGGATGTTCATCCTCTCCATGCTGGTGTATGGAGTGGCGTTCGATTTCTTCAACGTATCCGGCTCGCTCTTTGTGGACCGGGAAACGGATATCTCCATCCGTTCGAGCGCACAGGGACTGTTCATCATCATGACAAACGGTATCGGTGCGACGGTGGGTACGTTGAGCGCACAGGCGGTGGTGAACCGTTTTGTGGACTTCAGCAGTACGGAACCGCAGGTGGCCGGATGGAGCCAGGCGTGGTTTATCTTTGCGGCGTATGCGCTGGTGGTGGCAGTGGTGTTTGCCCTCGTCTTCCGCTACAAACATACGCCTGAAACAAAATAAGGAGATTTTATGGAAAGAGCATGGAATGAGATACCGGTACGGGTGCTGGACATGTCGACGGTGCTGAAACCCTCGGATGCCTTTGCATTGGTGCTGGAGGAGATAGAAGGGGGACACCGGAGGCTGGCGCTGATTATCGGCGCGGTGGAGGCACAGGGCATCCGGATAGCCCAGCTGGGGTATCGCCCGCCCCGCCCGTTCACGCACGAACTGATGCTGGACGTGATGAAGCAGGGGGGACTGGAACCGGTGAAAGGGGTGATTTCGGCCGTCAAGAGCGGGGTCTACTACGCTGACCTGTACGTGCAGCGGCCGGATGGAAGTGTCTACCAGGTGGATGCACGCTCTACGGATGTGATTTCGCTGTCCATGCGTGCCGGCTTCCCGCTGTATGTGCTGGACGAGGTGCTGGAACGGGAACAGTTGCGGTACATCTCGCCGGACGGTTCGGCTTATACGGTTCCTGTCAACATGGTGGACCTGGATACGCTGAAACAGGAGATGCAGGCGGCCGTGGATAAGGAGGATTATGAACGGGCCTCGCAGTTGCGGGACGAAATCAGACGCCGCGAAGCGGAAGAGAAGGAAGGAAAGGAATAGGAAACAATAAAATGTGAGAGATATGGTAAAACACGTTTGGAATTATGCGTTGCTGGTGGTACTGGTATTGCTGGCAGCTTGTTCGGAGAAAAATGAGTACACCCGGGTAATCCCGCAGGATGCCTCGGTGGTAGGTTCGTTCCAGGTGTCGTCGCTGGTACAGAAAAGCGGTCTGACGGAATCGGTGGACAAGGCGACTCTGGATAAGATGAAGAAGAATGTCACCCAGGGACTTGCGGCCGAAGAGGCGAAGGTGCTGGAAGATATCCTGAACAACCCGAGCGAAAGTGGTATCGATTTCAAGAAACCGATTTATTTCTTTATCCAACCGGACGGGGAGACTTCGGGCGTCGTGGCTTGTGTGCAGAACAGTGACAAGCTGCATGACCTGGTGGATGTGCTGGCCGGTCAGCAGATGTGTGCTCAGCTGGAAGAGAAGGACGGGGCTTCGTGGACCGAGAGCGGCAAGCTCGTGCTGGCCTTTACGGATGAAGCGCTGCTGATGGGTTCCGGACGCATGAAGAGCGAGGAACTGAAGGCGCAGATGAAGGGCTGGCTGAACAATCCGAAGGAACGTTCGTTCGCCGCAACCGACGAATACAAGTCGATGTCGGAGGCAAACGCGGACATGGCTTTCGTGAACGGTCTGGACCTGATGCCGGTGGAACTGCGCTCCATGATGCAGGCTGCACTGCCCGAAGGAGCCAAACTGAGTGACATCCGGATGCTGACGGCTGTCCGTTTCGAGAACGGAAAGATGGTGGCCGATATGCAGACAATTTATAAGAACAAGGAACTCAGAAAGATGGCGGAGACACAGATGGCTGCACTGGATAAACTGAACGACAAATACATGGACGCTTATCCGGAAAATACGTTCTGCTGGATGGCGTTGCGGGGCAACGGCGCGAAGATATATGAACAGCTGGACAAGCAGAAGGTGTTCGGATCCGCGCTGATGAGCATGCCGTTTGACATTGACTTGAAACCGGTGTTCGAAGCGGTGGACGGTACCGTGACGTTGGGCATGAACATGCTGGATGAGAAGATTCCGCAGGTTTCTCTATTCGCGGAAGTGAAGAACGCTGATTTCCTGCAGGCCCTGATGAACCAGCTGAAACCGATCATTTCGATGGCCGGACGTTCCATGCGCCTGGTGCCGACAGGAAAGGACAGCTATGAACTGCAACTGGCCGACGGCTCACAGTTCGGTATGGGACAGGGACCGACTTCCATCTGTATCGGTGTGCGTGACAAACGTTTCTACCTGACCAACGACAAGCTGCTGCTGAACGAGGGCGTGAAAGGGAACAGCCTGGTCAAGGCTCCCTGGGCGAGCGAAGTGAGCGGCAAGCGTTTCTTCATGGCCTTGAGCATATCCAGTGTCCGTGACCTGATTCTTTCGGAAGTGCCGAGATACAGCCGGGGATTGGCCGGACAGGTGGTCGATAACTTCAGCTACCTGACCGTGGATGTCAAGGATGCCGAACATACCACCTTCACCGTTTCTTCGAAGGATGAAAAGACCAACGTATTGAAACAGTGGATGGACCTCGGTTTGAAATTGAGTGGCGTGGTACGGTAATTCCGGTAGGGGCGGGGTAACCCGCCCGGAAATCGCTGGCCCGTTGACGGAATGTCAGGTGGTTTCGGGGAGTTTCTTACCGGCCGGACGCACGGACCGTGCGTCCCTACATGGATGATTCGTTCTGTAGAGGTAGGGCCCACCCAGAAACATCCACTCCGTTTTTAACTTTTAACTTTTAACTATTAACTTTTAACTATTAACTTTTAACTTTTAACTATTAACTACATGCATGTATTCTATACACCGGACATCGCGACAAGTCCGGAACTTCCGGAGGAAGAAGCGGGCCACTGCCTGCGTGTACTCCGGTTGGGAGTGGGCGATGAAGTGATGCTCACCGATGGAAGAGGATATTTCTACCGGGCGGTCATCAGTGCCGCCACGGGAAAACGTTGCCAGGTGAGGGTGACGGAAACCATCGAACAGGAACCGTTCTGGCGGGGACACCTGCATCTGGCACTGGCACCGACCAAGAACATGGACCGCATGGAATGGTTGGCCGAGAAGGCCACGGAAATCGGTTTCGACGAGCTGACGTTCCTGAACTGCCGGTTCTCGGAACGGAAGGTCATCAAGACGGAACGGATTGAGAAGATCGTGGTTTCGGCGGTGAAACAGTCGCTCAAGGCCCGCAAGCCGGTGGTGAACGAGCTGACGGATTTCCAGCGCTTCGTGGCGCAGGATTTCCCGGGACAGAAGTTCATTGCCCACTGTTACGAGGGCGAGAAGCCGTTGCTGCAGGACGTGCTGGAGCCGGGAAAGGACGCGCTGGTGCTGATTGGTCCGGAGGGTGACTTCAGCCCTGAGGAAGTAGCTCAGGCCGAAGCGGCGGGATTTCAGCCCATCAGCTTGGGGAAATCGCGGTTGCGGACGGAAACGGCGGCGCTGGTGGCTGTCCATCTGATGAATCTGAAGAATGCGCTTTAAGGCTATGAATACGATTGAATTGCAACAGACCCTGCCGGAAGTGTTTGCCGGACGCGACGGAATCGTGTCCGACATCTGGCACCGGCAGGTGGCTTTCCAGAAAGAGAAGTCTTATTTGATAGAAGCTGCATCGGGTACGGGAAAATCGTCTCTGTGCAGCTTTGTGTATGGTTACCGGCAGGATTACCAGGGAATCATCGCTTTCGACGGGACGAACGTGCGGAAGCTGCATGTGGCCGACTGGGTGGAACTGAGGAAGCGCTCGCTGAGCATGCTTTTTCAGGAACTGCGGCTCTTTGCGGAACTGACTGCCTGGGAGAACGTGAAGCTGAAGAATAACCTGACGGGATTCCGTGACAAGAAGGAAATCCGACGGTGGTTCGAGGAGCTGGGCATCGCCGACAAGTGGGACCAGCCCATCGGACGGATGTCGTTCGGACAGCAGCAGCGGGTGGCCTTTATCCGGGCGCTCTGCCAGCCTGCAGATTTCATCTTTCTGGACGAGCCGGTGAGTCACCTGGACGACGGGAACGGACGACTCATGGCGCGTATCCTGACGGAGGAGGCCGCGAAACAGGGCTTCGGCATCGTGGTGACGTCCATCGGCAAGCATCTGCCGCTGGAGTATGATGCGGTGATGCAGTTGTAGGGTTTCTTACTTTTTCTTTTGGGCGTCCAAAAGAAAAAGGTAACAAAAAGAAAAAACGCCGGCTTCCGTTTTGAGGCGGCTACGAAGTGTTTCCCGTCGGAAGCGCAGGAACTCGCTTCGCTCAGACAGCCTGCGCTTCTGTTCGCCGGGCTCCTCTTCTCCGCTTTTCGCCTCAAAACTAAGGCCGGAGAGAACGTTGTTCCGAAATCCGTTTGTGGGCGTTGTTCCGGGGGCCGTTCGTGGACGTTGTTCCGGAATCCGTTTGTGGGCGTTGTTCCGGGGGCCGTTCGTGGACGTTGTTCCGGGGTCCGTTCGTGGGCGTTGTTCCGGGGGCCGTTCGTGGACGTTGTTCCGGGGGCCGGAGAGAACGTTGTTCCGAAATCCGTTCGTGGGCGTTGTTCCGGGGGCCGTTCGTGGACGTTGTTCCGGGGGCCGTTCGTGGGCGTTGTTCCGAAGTTTGTTCGTGGGCGTTGTTCCGGGGTTTGTTCGTGAATACTGTTTGCCTGTAGTGAGGTCAGCTCGTCCGGAAAACGCTGGTTGATGTTTATGCTTACAAACTCACAAACTAACTTTTAATTTTTAACTTTTAATTTTTAACTAATTACGTTTTGATCTGGAAATTATTGAAACAGCATGTGAGCGTATCGCAACTGACCGGGTTCTTTCTGGCGAACCTCTGCGGTATGGTCATTGTCTTGCTGAGCGTACAGTTTTATAGCGATGTGCTGCCGGCCTTTACCGCAGGAGACAGCTTCTTGAAAAAAGATTACATCATTGTATCGAAGCGGGTGAGTACATTGGGTTCGGCCGTAGGTCAGAATACGGGCTTTACCGAGGCGGAAGTGTCCGACCTGAAGACGCAGCCTTTCACCGAACGGGTGGGGGAATTCCGCCCTGCCCAGTTCAAGGTGTCGGCCGGGATGGGGCTGGAAGGCATGCAGCTTTCTACGGCCATGTTCTTCGAGTCGGTGCCCGACGGATTTGTGGATGTGAACCTGGACGGATGGCATTTCGAGCCGGGGATGCAGGAAATCCCGATTGTCATTCCGCGGAATTACCTGAACCTGTATAACTTCGGATTTGCCCAAAGCCGGAACATGCCCCAGATTTCGGAAGGCATGATGGGGATGATGCCCCTGGATATCCGCCTGAGCGGTCGCGGACAGGTGAGCCGGATGCAGGGACGCATCGTAGGTTTCTCGGACCGGCTGAATACGATTCTGGTGCCGGAGAGCTTCCTGGAGTGGGCGAACAGCCAATACGGGGAGGGCGTGAAGGAAGAACCTTCGCGGCTGATTCTGGAGGTGAAGAATCCGGCGGACGACCGTATCGCCAAGTATTTCAAGGACAAAGGGTATGAAACGGAGAACGATAAGCTGGATGCCGGAAAGACCACCTGGTTCCTGAAGGTCATTGTGGGAATTGTACTTTCGGTGGGGCTGCTCATCAGTGTGCTTTCCTTCTACCTGCTGATGCTGAGCATCTACCTGCTGCTGCAGAAGAATACCACGAAGCTGGAGAACCTGCTGCTGATAGGGTACAGTCCGGCCAAGGTGGCGGCTCCGTATCAGGGGCTGACCGCTACGCTGAACGCGTTTGTCTTTATCCTGGCCCTGGTGGCGGTAGTCCTGGTGCGCAACGCCTACCTGGACAGGTTGACCCAACTGTTCCCTTCGCTGGAGGCAGGCAGTGTATGGCCGGCCTGTGTGGCGGGAGCTGTGCTGTTTGTCATCGTCTCGTTGCTGAATATTTTCGCCATACGGAAAAAAATTGATAAAATCTGGTACCGCCGCTAAACCTTTGGGTGCGGCAGATTGTTTTTCAAGTAGAAAAACAAACCAGATACGGAAATCCAGTCCGGATAGTTTGTTTCAGTGCCCGTTTACGGAAAAATACTGACACCAAACGATGCCAGACTGGATTTCTTTTATTAATAAATGTTTAGATTTGTGAGGATTTGGAAAATCTTTTGGGTAATATTTCTTGATTCGTAGCAATTTTTCAATATTTTGGTCTAAAAAATGTTACTTTCTGAACACTCACACGGATATTCAAGTAATTTTGCGTAACCCAAAAAAGATAGGGTGCCGGAACGACTCCGAATGGGGGAAATCCGGATACTTTTTATCGTTTTAAATAAAAGAATAGCTTATGTCAAAAATCGTTGGACACATTTCGCAGGTAATCGGTCCGGTAGTCGACGTACACTTCAAGTTCGAAGAAGGACAGGAGGCCGAACAGGCTTTGCCGAAAATCCACGATGCACTGACCATCAAACGGAACGATGGCCGTACATTGGTAGTGGAGGTGCAACAGCACATCGGTGAAGACACGGTACGTACGGTAGCCATGGACAGCACCGACGGATTGCAGCGTGGAATGGAGGTCGTACCTACCGGACAGTCTATCACAATGCCGGTAGGAGCCCAGATCAAAGGCCGAGTAATGAACGTGGTTGGCGAAACCATCGACGGAATGAAGGCTCTGGACAAAACCGGAGGCTTCCCCATCCATCGCGAACCGCCTAAATTCGAGGACCTGGCTACGACTCAGGAAGTCCTGTTTACAGGTATTAAGGTAATTGACCTTCTGGAGCCTTACCTGAAGGGAGGTAAAATTGGTTTGTTTGGTGGTGCAGGTGTAGGTAAGACTGTACTTATCAAAGAGTTGATTAACAACATTGCGAAAAAGCACAACGGTTTCTCTGTATTTGCCGGTGTAGGGGAGCGTACCCGTGAAGGTAACGACCTGCTACGTGAAATGATTGAGTCAGGGGTTATCCGCTACGGCGACGAATTCCTGAAGAGCATGGAAGAAGGCAAGTGGGACCTGTCGAAAGTAGACTACAACGAGGTGGAAAAATCGCAGGTAGCCATGGTGTTCGGACAGATGAACGAGCCTCCCGGCGCCCGTCAGGATGTGGCACTCTCCGGACTGACACTGGCCGAATCGTTCCGTGACCGTCAGACCGGCGAAGGCGGACCGCGTGATATCCTGTTCTTCATCGACAACATCTTCCGTTTCACCCAGGCAGGTTCGGAGGTTTCAGCGTTGCTGGGACGTATGCCGTCTGCCGTAGGTTATCAGCCGACGCTGGCTACCGAAATGGGACAGATGCAGGAACGTATCACTTCTACCAAGAACGGCTCCATCACTTCTGTACAGGCCGTATATGTGCCGGCCGATGACTTGACCGACCCGGCTCCGGCTACGACCTTCACCCACCTGGATGCGACGACCGTATTGAGCCGTAAGATTACCGAGCTGGGTATCTATCCGGCTGTTGACCCGCTGGAGTCTACCTCGCGTATCCTGGACCCGCTGATTGTGGGTAAGGAACACTACGAGACCGCACAGCGCGTAAAACAGATTCTGCAACGTAACAAGGAATTACAGGATATCATCTCCATCCTGGGTATGGACGAACTTTCGGACGAAGACCGTGAGACCGTGAACCGTGCACGTCGTGTGCAGCGTTTCCTTTCGCAGCCGTTTGCCGTAGCCGAACAGTTCACCGGCGTACCGGGAGCGATGGTTTCCATCGAAGATACCATCCGCGGTTTCAAGATGATTCTGGACGGCGAAGTGGACTACCTGCCGGAACAGGCGTTCCTGAACGTGGGTACCATCGAAGACGCCATCGAGAAAGGTAAGAAACTGCTGGAAGCTGCTAAGGGATAAACGCTATGGGACGGAAAGAATTTCATCTGGTGATAGTTTCACCCGAGCGGACGTTGTACGAAGGAGATGTACGGGCGGTCATCCTGCCCGGCGAGCTGGGCAAGTTCGAGGTGCTGAAAGACCACGCGCCTGTCATCTCGTCGCTGACGGCCGGTGAGGTGAAGTTCCGGGAAGGAAGAACCGGAACCGAATTTCAGACGCTGCAGATTCAGGGCGGATTCGTGCAAGTGAAGGACAACCAGGTGTCTGTCTGCGTAGAAACCTGAGACACGACGCCACCTGCCGACCCTCCGGCCCGACCGGAACATCCTTGATAACCGAAAAACACATAGATATGAAATTACTGAAAGTACGGAAGGCCTTTCTGATAAGGCTGACATTATTGACCGTGTATCTCACGGTGATTATCGCATTGGTCTATCACCTGTTCATACCCGATCGGTATTTCCTCTGGTTTCCTGCCATACCGGTATATTACTACCTGTGCGGCCTGTTCTATGTGTTCATGTTCGAAACGAGTTATCGGATGGGCGAGAAGAAGCTGATAACGGCTTTCCTGGTCTGCAAGGTGTCCAAATTCATATTGAGTGCGTTCATCCTGATGTTCTATGGATTTGTGGTGGCCCACGAGGTGCTGGCGTTTACCGCCACCTTCCTGGTGTTCTACTTCGGATTCCTGATATTAGAGACGCGTTTCTTCTTCCGCTTCGAGGAAAAGCTGAAGGCCGAGAAGAAGAAAGGAACCGACAAAAGTGAATAAGTAAACATGAAAAAATTACGGTACATAGTAACGATGCTGGCACTGCTGATAACCGGAGCATTCCCGATGCAGGCACAGACGGCCGACTCTACTGAGGTGGAGAAGCTGGATGCTGTGGTGGCGGAGGAATCGGCTACCGATGCGACAGAGGATGTGGATGTGAATGCACTGGTGTTCGGGCACATCGGCGATGCCTATGAATGGCACATCGCCACCATCGGCGATACGTCTGTCCGTATTCCGCTACCGGTCATCGTGAAAAGCTCTACGGGCTGGCACTGCTTCTCTTCTTCCCGTCTGGAAGAGGGAGAAACGTATGAAGGCCTGTATATCGCCGAAGGAGGTACTTACGACGGCAAGATTGTGGAACGGAACGCTGCCGGTGAGGAGGTACGTCCGCTGGACATCTCCATCACTAAGAACGTACTGGGACTCTTCATCAACAGTACGGTACTGGTGGTCATCCTGCTGAGCTGTGCCCGCTGGTACAAGAAGCATCCGATAGAGGAAGGAGCTCCGCGTGGCGGGGTAGGAATGATCGAATCGCTCGTGGTGATGATCAACAAGGATGTCATCAAAGGGTGTATCGGTGAAGACTACAAGCGTTATGCGCCCTATCTGCTGACCGCTTTCTTCTTCGTTCTGGTAAACAACCTGATGGGGCTGATTCCGATTTTCCCGGGCGGTGCGAACGTGACAGGTAACATTGCCGTTACCCTGGTACTGGCGATGATTACCTTCCTGTTCACGAATCTCTTCGGTACAAAGGCTTATTGGAAGGACATCTTCTGGCCTGAAGTACCTACGTGGCTGAAGGTGCCGATTCCGATGATGCCGCTGATAGAATTCTTCGGAATCTTTACGAAACCTTTCGCGCTGATGATTCGTCTTTTCGCCAACATCATGGCCGGTCACGCGGCTGTGCTGAGTCTGGTAGCCATCATCTTCATTACGGTGAAGGTAGGCCCGGTCATCAACGGCTCAATGACGGTGGTAGCGGTTGCGTTCGGTATATTCATGGATGCCCTCGAGCTGCTGGTGGCATTCATCCAGGCATACGTGTTCACCATGCTGTCGGCCGTATTCATCGGTCTGTCACGGGTGAAGGGTCACGAAGCCAAATAATCATGTAGCAAACAGAAAGAGAAAAATAAAACAGAAAGTATAACCATTTAAAAACGAAAGATTATGTTAATGTCAATTTTATTGCAGGCTGCTGCAGGTGTAGGTATTGGTAAATTGGGTGCTGCCATTGGTGCAGGTATTGCAGTATTGGGTGCCGGTGTCGGTATCGGTAGAATCGGTGGATCTGCCATGGAAGCAATGGCCCGTCAGCCGGAAATCTCTGGCGACCTGCGTATGAACATGATTATCGCCGCTGCCCTGGTAGAAGGTGTGGCACTGATTGCCATCGTAGTTTGTCTGTTGACATTGTTCTTATAATCCGGAGTAGCTTATGGGATTGTTAACTCCGGAACCGGGGCTTATTTTCTGGATGATCATCATCTTCGGAGTCGTATTCTTCCTGTTGGCTAAATACGGCTTCCCGGTGATTATCCAGATGGTAGACGACCGGAAGGCATATATTGACAATTCGCTGAAGGCCGCCCGTGAGGCCAATGAGAAACTGGCTGACATCCAGGCCGAAAGCGAACGTATCCTGGCCAAGGCACAGGAGGAACAGTCACGCATCCTGAGCGAGGCGGCCGCTTCCCGCGACCGTATCATCAGTGAAGCGCGTGAACGCGCCCGTGCCGAAGGCGACCGCATGATGGCGGAAATCAAGAAGCAGGTGGAGACTGAGAAAGAGTGTGCCATCCGCGATATCCGCCGTCAGGTAGCCGTCCTGTCAGTGAGTGTCGCCGAAAAGGTGATGCGTGCCAAGCTGGCGGACGACAAGGCTCAGACGGAACTGATAGACCGTCTGCTGGATGAAATGATTGAAACGTCTAAAAAACAGTAACCATGAACATTGGAGTGATTTCCGTGCGCTATGCGAGAGCGCTGCTCGCCTTCGCCAAGTCCAGAGGAACGGAAGACAGGGTATATGACGAGACGAAACGTCTGGTGCATACGTCCCTCAATGTGGTTCCACAGCTGCGTCACACCATCGAGAATCCGGTGTTGAGTATCGCCACCAAACACAAGCTGTTGTGCGACGCGGTAGGCGTGAAGGAAGTCAGCGAGGAGCTGAAGCGTTTCTTCCGCCTGGTGCTGGAGGAGAAGCGCGAGAAATTCTTGCAGTTCATGATCTGGTCCTATATCGACCTGTACCGCGAGGACAAACACATCCTGGTAGGGAAGCTGACCACGGCCGTGGAATCGCCGAAACTGGTGAAGAAGCTGGAGGAACTGGCCAGTGCCCGTACCAACGGAGTAGTGGAACTCGAAACGAAGGTCAATCCGTCTATCATCGGCGGCTATATCATCGAACTGGCCGGATTCCGGCTGGATGCCAGCGTGCAGAACCAGTTGAAACGCATCCGTCGCCAGTTCATTGCGAGAAACAGAAGAATCGTTTAGAATGAATAATGAATAATGAATAATGAATAACGCGATGACTTTCGGTCTTTCATTTTTCACTCTTCATTTTTAATTAGAAATTTTATGCCAGAAAATACCATAAAACCCAGTGAAGTCTCTGATGTGCTGCTTCAACAGCTGGAAGGGATTGACAACTCACTGAAATTTGACGAAGTGGGTACCGTTCTGCAGGTGAGCGACGGTGTAGCACGTATCTATGGCTTGCGTAATGCCGAAGCCAATGAACTGCTGCAGTTCGAAAACGGTGTCATGGGTACCGTGATGAACCTGGAGGAGGATAATGTGGGAGCCGTACTTCTGGGCCCGACAGACCGTATCAAGGAGGGGATGATTGTGAAGCGTACCAAGCGTATCGCTTCCATCCAGGTGGGAGAAAGCATGCTGGGACGTGTCATCGACCCGCTGGGAGTTCCCTTGGACGGACGTGGCGAGATAGGCGGCGAACTGTATGAAATGCCGCTGGAACGCAAGGCTCCGGGAGTTATCTTCCGTCAGCCGGTAACCGAACCGCTGCAGACCGGACTGAAGGCTATCGACGCCATGATTCCTATCGGCCGTGGACAGCGTGAGTTGATTATCGGAGACCGTCAGACCGGTAAGACGGCGATTGCCATCGATACCATCATCAACCAACGTGCCAATTATGAAGCGGGGAATCCGGTATATTGTATCTATGTAGCTGTGGGACAGAAAGGTTCTACCGTAGCCAGTATCGTGAACGCCCTGCGTGAGAAAGGCGCCATGGACTATACGGTGGTAGTAGCCGCTACGGCTGCCGACCCTGCTGCCCTGCAGTACTTTGCTCCGTTTGCGGGAGCTGCCATCGGCGAATTTTTCCGTGACACCGGCCGTCATGCCCTGGTGGTATACGATGACCTGTCCAAACAGGCGGTGGCTTACCGTGAAGTATCACTGATTCTGCGTCGTCCGTCCGGACGTGAAGCTTATCCGGGTGATATTTTCTACCTGCATTCCCGTCTGCTGGAACGTGCGGCGAAAATCATCAGCCAGCAGGAAGTGGCCGAACAGATGAACGACCTGCCGCCTAGCCTGAAAGGGAAGGTAAAGGCCGGAGGTTCACTGACTGCCCTGCCGATTATCGAAACCCAGGCCGGTGACGTGTCTGCCTACATCCCGACAAACGTAATTTCTATTACTGACGGTCAGATATTCCTGGAAACCGACTTGTTCAACCAGGGTTTCCGTCCGGCCATCAACGTAGGTATCTCCGTATCGCGTGTGGGTGGTAGTGCCCAGGTAAAGAGTATGAAGAAAGTGGCCGGTACGCTGAAGATTGACCAGGCCCAGTACCGTGAACTGGAAGCCTTCTCGAAGTTCAGCAGTGACATGGACCCGGTAACGGCCATGGCCATCGACCGCGGACGTAAGAACAACCAGCTGCTGATACAGCCTCAGTATTCACCGATGCCGGTAGGCGAACAGATTGCCATCCTGTATTGCGGTACACACGGACTGATGAAGGATATTCCTATCAGTAAGGTACGTGCTTTTCAGGATTCGTTCCTGACTACGCTCCGCGCCTGCCATCAGGAAGATGTGCTGGATGTATTGGCTAGCGGTAAGATAGACGATAACGTGACAGCTCTCATTGAAGAAGTAGCGGCTGCTACGGTACAACAATATAAACAGTAAGTATCATGGCCTCACTGAAAGAAGTAAAAGGAAGAATCAATTCCATTAACGGGACGCTGAAGATTACTTCGGCGATGAAGATGGTAGCCTCTTCGAAGCTGCACAAGGCGCAGGAAGCAATCGAGAATATGCTTCCTTACGAACGGAGACTGCATCACATGCTGACCGACCTGTTGGGTTCGGGGCTCCGGGTGGACTCGCCTTTCAGCGTAAAACGTGAGGTGAAGAAGGTGGCGCTGGTGGTGTTCGCCTCCAACAGCAGCCTGTGCGGCGGTTTCAATATGAACGTTATCCGGCACCTGAACGAATGGGTGGAGAAATACACGGCTCAGGTGGGCAAGGAGAATATCCAGATTTATCCGGTAGGACGTAAAGTGGCCGATGCAGTGAAAAAGATGGGGTTCACCCCGATGGGGGACTATCAGCACATGAGCGGCAAGCCCAACTATCGGGAAGCCTCGGAACTGGCGGCCGAACTGATGAAGCGCTTTGTCCGTGGTGAAATACAGCAGATAGATTTGCTCTATAACCATTTCAAATCGACTTCTACCCAGGTATTGACCCAGGAGACTTTCCTGCCGGTGGATTTGGGAGTGAGCAACCATCCGGATGAGGATACCGAAGAACTTTCCGGAGAACTGGCCGACTACATTCTGGAACCTTCTGTGGAGGGACTGTTACGGCAATTGCTCCCGAAGGTACTGCATCTGAAGCTCTTTACGGCTTTGCTGGATTCGTCGGCTTCGGAACATGCTGCCCGTATGATGGCCATGCAGGTGGCTACGGATAATGCCAACGACCTGATTCAGGACTTGACGTTGATTTACAACAAGAGCCGTCAGCAGGCCATCACGAACGAGCTGCTGGATATCATCGGCGGTTCTTTGGCGTGATACGTTGACTGGAAGAATAGCAAAAGGCTGCCTGCCCCGTTTGAGGGGTCGGGCAGCCTTTTTCAATTAAACTAAAAAAATAATCCTATGAAAACACACGATGATAATTAATAATTAACAATTAATAATTAACAATTAAAAAATAAAAGGGTTTTTAGGTTTGTGGTTTTCCGAGTCCGCTGTAGGGACGCACGGTCCGTGCGTCCTGTCGTCAGCTGACTCAAGACTGGTATCCAGTCCCTGGTATCGGGTCGATCGATTCAAAAATTAGGGGACTTGCAAGCCAATGATTAATATGCGGTGAAATAAGCGGCTTCGTTGTCGAAGAAACAGCTGAAGCTGCGGTCGCCCCAACGGATGTTATCGATGTAGGAGTAGTCGCCTCGTCCGTAATTGAGGCGGAGGCTGGTGTAGAAATTGTCGTACCAGTCCCAGACGAAGTTGTAGGTGGATTCCGTACGTCCCCAGCGGTCTTCGATGTACATGTAGTCGCTTCCGGTCTGGTCGGGGTAGAAGGTGAGTTCCTGGTGGTAGAATTTGCCGTTGGCCTCCCATTCGTCCACCCATACGTAGCGGCAGAGATGGCTTGTATATTCGCGGTAGCTGTCGGTGCCGGTACCGATCTGGAGTCCGATGCCGTCGACTACGCAACTGGAAAGTCCGAGTGTAAGGGCCAGGCCGATGAGCCAGACCATGCTATGAAGTTTCAATCCCGTTTTCATATCAACCTCCTGTTCTTTTTTAACTTTGATGATGGTACAAAGATAGGCGAAAGAAAGGACTTCCGGGGGATGAAATATCCTAAAAGCTCCGGGGAATTTTCCTATATCGGATAGGGATTCTCCGGAGCTGCTGGTGTCAGAGGCCGGTTTCGTCCTGCATCCGGCGCAGGGCGTTATGGTAATCGTCTACCAGTTCCTGCATGACCTCGGCTACGGGCTGCAGGCGTTTGATTTGTGAGGCTATCTGGCCGATTTCGAGTTCGCCCTGGTAGATATCCCCTTCGAAGATGCCCTGTTTGGCACGTCCCCGTCCGAGGAGTTCCCGTATCTCGTCGGCGGTGGCGCCCCGTTGTTCGGCCGCTTCGATGTCGCGGTAGAAATCATTCTTCACCAGGCGGGTAGGAGCCAGCTGTTTCAGGGTGAGGATGGTATCTCCCTCGTTGAGTCGCAGGCAGCGGTCCTTGAAGGTGAAATGTGCCGAGCTTTCTTCGGTCAGGGCGAAGCGGGTACCTATCTGTACTCCGTCGGCTCCCAGGCAACGGGCAGCCAGGATGGCTTCGCCCGAGGCGATACCGCCGGCAGCGATGAGGGGGGTGGCACAGATGCGTTTCACGGCCGGTATCAGGCAGAGCGTTGTCGTCTCTTCACGGCCGTTGTGCCCGCCTGCTTCGAATCCTTCGGCAACGATGGCGTCTACACCGGCTTCTTCACATTTGGCGGCGAAACGCGAGGAAGATACCACGTGTGCCACCTTGATGCCGTGGTCGTGGAGGTATTCGGTCCACGTCTTCGGATTTCCGGCGGAGGTGAAGACAATCTGTACCTGTTCGTCGACGATAATCTGCATGATCTTGTCGATTTCGGGGTACATCAGGGGGACATTCACGCCGAAGGGGAGTGAGGTGGCCTGCCGGCATTTCCGAATGTGTTCACGCAAGGTTTCGGGATGCATGGACCCGGCTCCGATCAGACCGAGGCCGCCTGCCTGACTGACAGCCGCTGCCAGCCGCCAGCCGCTGCACCAGGCCATTCCGCCCTGGATGATGGGGTAGCGGATGCCAAAAAGATGACTGATTCTGTTCATTTTTGAGTGGGTTAAAGAAGTTTCAGTTGGTAAAGATGAGAAAAAAAAGTAATTTTGCCGCCAAAATATTCGTAAATTCTTCTAAAAACTAAACTTGTGTTATTGATTCAGTTTCTGGTCGTTTTAGCGGCTATCATTATCGGTGCCCGTTTGGGGGGCATCGGCTTGGGTGTGATGGGAGGTGTAGGTCTGCTCATTCTGACATTTGTATTTGGTCTTCAACCGACGACTCCTCCGGTAGATGTCATGCTGATGATTGCGGCGGTGATATCGGCGGCATCGTGTATGCAGGCAGCCGGCGGATTGGAGTATATGGTGAAGCTGGCAGAACGGATTCTGCGGAAGAATCCTTCGCGGGTGACTATCCTGAGCCCGCTCGTGACCTACCTGTTTACGTTTGTAGCCGGTACGGGGCATATCGCTTATTCGGTACTGCCGGTCATTGCCGAAGTGGCGCGTGAAACCCGTATCCGTCCCGAACGCCCGTTGGGTATCGCTGTCATCGCTTCGCAGCAGGCCATTACGGCCAGTCCCATCTCGGCTGCTACCGTGGCGCTGTTGGGGCTGTTGTCGGGCGCGCATTTCTCCTTGTTCGATATCCTGAAGATTTCTGTACCGGCTACGCTGGCGGGCGTACTGGTAGGGGCCTTCTGCTCGTTGAAAGTGGGAAAAGAACTGATGGACGACCCGGAATACCAGCGCCGGTTGAAGGAAGGTACGGTAGAGAATACGGCGGTAGAGACCACGGAGATACCGTGTATGTGGAAGGCCCGCTGGTCGGTTGCCCTCTTCCTGATTGCCACCTTCCTGATTGTATTGTTCGGTTCCATCGAATCGTTGCGTCCTACTTTCCTGGTGAACGGTGAGAGTGTACGTCTGGGAATGCCTGCCATCATCGAAATCGTGATGCTGAGCGTGGCGGCCCTCATCCTGCTGGTGACCCGCATAGACGGTATCCAGGCAGCCAAGGGTTCCATCTATTCGGCCGGTATGCAGGCGGTGATTGCCATCTTCGGTATCGCCTGGATGGGAGATACGTTCATCAACGGGAATCTGGCGCAGCTGACAGGCTCCATCGAACACATTGTGCAGGAAATGCCCTGGCTGTTCGGAGTAGCCTTGTTTGTGATGTCTATCCTGCTGTACAGCCAGGCGGCTACGGTGCGTGCCGTCATGCCGTTGGGCCTGGCGCTGGGTATCTCGCCGGCGTTGCTGGTGGCCTTGTTCCCGGCTGTCAACGGGTATTTCTTCATTCCGAACTATCCGACAGTAGTAGCCGCCATCAACTTCGACCGTACGGGTACGACGCGTATCGGCAAGTATGTATTGAACCATTCGTTCATGATGCCGGGGATGGTGGCTACGATTGTATCGATTGTGGTAGGTATGTTACTGATTCAGGTCCTGCTCTAGTTGGCAGAGGACATCATTCCTGGACATACTTCATGTAGGTTTCGTAGGAGATGTACCGTCCGCCCATCGATTTCAGGTGCGGCGTTTCGAACTGGCAGTCGATCAAGGCACCCCCGTGTTCCTCGAAGAAGCGGGCGAGGTGAATCAGTGCCAGTTTCGAGGCGCTGGGTACGCGGGAGAACATGCTCTCGCCGAAGAAACACCGTCCGATGGCTACTCCGTAGAGGCCTCCGACCAGCCGGTCTTCCTCCCATACTTCCACACTGGCCGCGAATCCCTGTTCATGCAGGGCCGTATAGGCCTTTATCATATCTTCGCCGAGCCAGGCTCCTTCTTCGTCTTTGCGCAGGTCGCCGCATGCCTTGATGACCCTGTCGAAAGCCTGGTTGAACGTGATGTCGTATTTTCCCTTGTTCATCAGGGTACGCATGGAGTGGGAGATATGGATTTCGGAAGGGAAGATGACAAACCGCTGGAGCGGGCACCACCATTCGATGACTCCCTGCCGGAAAGCATACCACGGAAAGATACCGTTGGAATAGGCCAGCAGCAGGCGGTCGACCGACAAGTCGCCTCCTACGGCCAGCAGCCCGTCCGGGTCGCCGTTATGCGGGTCCGGAAAAGCCAGTTCTTCAGTCAGTAGGAATACCATGGTTAAGCTTGTGTTTCAGATTTGATGTCCAGCGGTTGTAAGCCGAGGGATTGTCCGTCCCGGAGCACTACCTGTACCTGGCCGCCTTCCTTGAGGGAACCGAAGAGGATTTCTCGCATGAAGAGCGGTTTCAGGTGCGAAGCGATGGCGCGGTCCATTTCGCGGGCCCCGTATTCCAGGGTGAATCCCTTCTTCAGCAGCCATTGACGGGCTTCGGGGGTGAGCGTCATCCGTACGCGACGTGCTTCCAGTTTTCTGCCCAGTTCCCGGAGCTTCTTGTCCAGAATCAGTCCGGCCATTGTCAGGTCCATGTCGTGGAAAATGACGGTAGCCGACAGACGATTGATAAATTCCGGCTTGAAGGTCTTCTTCACCTGTTTCATCATGGCCTCTCCGGCGCTGACCAGGCCGGTGAATCCTACCGATGCCTGGCGGGCGTATTGCGCTCCGGCATTGGAAGTCATTATCAGGATGACGTGGCGGCAATCGGCTTTCCGTCCCTTGTTGTCGGTCAGGACGGCATAGTCCATCACCTGCAGCAGGATGTTGAAGATGTCCGGATGTGCCTTTTCGATTTCGTCCAGCAGCAGGACACAGTGCGGCGATTTCCGGAGGGCATCTGTCAGCAGGCCGCCGTCTTCGTAACCTACGTAACCGGCGGGTGAGCCAATCAGCTTGGCTACCGTATGTTTCTCGGTGTATTCACTCATGTCGAAACGGACGAGCGGGATGCCCAGTTCGTTGGCCAGTACTTTGGTCACTTCGGTCTTACCGACTCCAGTAGGTCCTACAAACAGCAGGCTGGCCAATGGCTTGTTGTCGTCCAGCAGGCCGGCTTTGGCCAACTGTACCGCTTCTACTACCTGTGTCACCGCTTCGTCCTGTCCGTAAATCTGGCTTCCGATGCGTTCCTGCAACGTCTCCAGGTTCGCGTTGTCGTCTTCCTTCATCGACAGGGCATCCACCTTACACATCCGTGCCAGTACATCGGTGACCAAAGCCTTGTCTACCCGTTGCACGTCGGTGTCTGTGGGGTGGATTTCGCGGTAGGCCCCTGCTTCGTCCATCAGGTCGATGGCCTTGTCGGGCAGGAAACGGTCGCTGATGTAGCGTGCGCTTGCCTTTACGGCATACGGAATCACATCGTCCTCGTAGATGACCTGATGGAACGCCTCGTATTTCTCCTTCAGCCCTTCGAGGATGCGGATGGTCTCGTCGATGCCGGGTTCCAGAATATCAATCTGCTGGAAGCGGCGGACCATTCCCTTGCTGCGGGCGAAGTAACGGTTGTATTCATCGTAGGTGGTAGAGCCGATGAAACGGATTTCGCCGCCTTCCAGGTACGGCTTGAGCATGTTCGAGGCATCCATCGAACTGTCGCCGGTCCGTCCGGTGCCCACCAGGTTGTGGATTTCGTCGATGTAGACGATGGCATTCCCTTCCTTGCGGATACCTTCCATAATCATCTTCAGCCGTTTTTCGAAGTCGCCTCTGAATTGTGTCCCTGCCAGCAGGCCTCCCAGGTCGAGGGCATAGATGCGGGCATGCTGCAGGCGTTCCGGCACATCGCCGCTTTCGATGCGGGCTGCCAGTCCGTAGGCGAGGGAAGTCTTTCCGACACCCGATTCGCCGACGTGGAGCGGGTTGTTCTTTTCCTTGCGGCACAACACCTGAATGGTGCGTTCCAGTTCGGCTTCACGGCCTATCAGCGGGTTATGCTCGTCCAGGGTATCGTTCAGGCAGGTGACGTAGTTGCGCCAGGCCTCCTGTCTGGAGTTTTCTTCCTCCTGTCCGTGGTCCCAGTTCTCGTCGTATGCCTGATAGGCGGCAATCAGTTCCTGCATGAATTCGGTCTCTTCGCCGTTCAGTTGTGTCTTCAGCAGGTGTGCCGCCCATGATTCCTGCTGCTGCAGCAATCCCTGTATCAGGTGCGGGATATCCATGCTTTCGGCGTTGGAGTCCTTGACCTGCATGTAGGCGATGTGGACAATCTCATTCATCTGGCCGGAGAGTTCCAGCCGGTAGTCGATGCCTTCGGGCACTTTCTCCACTTCCTCCTGGAAGAACTGTTCCAGTTTCAGCCAAAGCTGTCGGTGGTCGATGTCGAAAGGTTCGAGCGCTACCCGGAACGGCTCCTGTTCCAGCAAGGCATACAGCAGGTGTTCGGGAAGCAGGAACTCGTGGCGTTCCCGTGTGGCTTTCTTCTGGGCCTGATTGAAGGCCTTCTCTACAAAAGGGGTGCTTGAAATACTCATAAGTCTAAAGAATCAGTTTTCTTCGGGTTCTACGGTAAGTCGTAAAGGAAATCCTTCTTCGCGGGCCATGCGTGTGGCTTTCTGTACTTTCGACGTGGCGATGTCGTACGTATAGATGCCCACTACGGCCGACTGGCTCCGGTGTACCTGCAGCATGAGCGTTTCGGCTTCGGCAGGCGATTTGAAGAAAACCGTGGTCAAAATTCTGACGACAAATTCCATGGTGGTGAAGTCGTCGTTATAGATAATCACTTTGTATCGGCGGGGTTCCCGTAAATCCGTACGTTCCCGCTCTTTGATTGAAGCTTGTTCTTGTCCCATAATGGGAACAAATGTACAAAAAAATCCCATGCCGTTCACCGGACCGGGATGAATTTTCTGTGCGGGGATGCGAGTATCTCATCTTTTGTTGTATTTTTGTGTCCTTGAAAAAAGCGGGGCGTTCCTGAGTGAGGCCCCGGCATTATAACCGATATACAATGAAGACATTTCAGATACCAGATTTGGAGAATCCGGAATTCCGGAAAACAGTGCTCCAGAAGATAGACGACCTGACCAAGCCGAAGGGCTCGTTGGGACGCCTGGAAGAACTTGCCGCACAGGTGTGCATGATTCAGCATACCTTGTTCCCGCATTTGAACCGTCCGTACAACCTCCTGTTCGCTGCCGACCATGGCATTGTGGATGAGCAGGTAAGCGCATCGCCCAAAGAGATTACCTGGCAGCAAATCAGTAATTTCCTGCACGGAGGTGCCGGTATCAACTACCTCTGCCGCCAGCACGGTTTCCAGCTGATGATTGTAGATTCAGGTGTGGATTATGACTTGCCTGCCGGAAGAGGTATCGTTGATATGAAAGTGCGGCGGGGTACCCGGAATTTCCTGCACGAGGCTGCCATGACGGAAGAGGAATTGGACTTGTGCCTGGAACGGGGAGCGAAATGTGTGGATTTGGCGCATGCTAATGGCTGTAATGTGGTCAGTTTCGGTGAAATGGGCATCGGGAATACATCGGCCTCTTCCATGTGGATGACTTGTCTGACCGGTATTCCGCTGGAACAATGTGTGGGAGCCGGAAGCGGACTGCAAGGAGAACGGCTGGCTCATAAATACGAAGTGCTCCGCCGTTCGCTGGACCGCATCGGAGGGACGCTGTCGCCCGTCGAAGTGATGTGCCAGTTCGGAGGCTATGAGATGGTGATGGCCGTGGGAGGCATGCTCCGTGCGGCGGAACAGCAGATGGTGATACTGGTGGACGGTTTTATCATGACCAACTGCCTGCTGGCTGCCTCGAAGCTGAATCCTCTTGTGCTGCAATATGCCGTATACGGGCATCAGGGAGACGAGAGCGGCCATAAGCTGGTGCTCGATTACCTGCAGGCCCGTCCGCTGCTGAACCTGGGGCTTCGCCTGGGTGAGGGGAGCGGTGCTGTCTGTGCCTATCCCATCCTCGACTCGGCAGTGCGGATGATGAATGAGATGGATACCTTCGGTCATGCTTCCATCACGAAATACTTCTGACCCATGCTTGATAATGTTCTGGCAGCCTTCATGTTCTTTACCCGCCTTCCGTTCTGGAAGCTGAAGACCGTTCCGCAGGAATGCTTCAAACACGTGGTGGCTTATTGGAGTCTGAGCGGGTGGCTGACCGGTGGGTTGATGGCATTGTCCTGCTGGGGGTTATTGTATCTGTTTCCGGCTCCGGTAGCGGTTATCGGGGCTTTGATAGTCCGTCTCTTGGTTACCGGAGCCTTGCACGAAGACGGGCTGGCCGATTTCTTCGACGGGTTCGGAGGTGGACGTGACCGGGAGAGTACACTCCGTATCATGAAGGATTCCTTCATCGGAAGTTACGGGGTTATCGGACTGATTCTGTATTACCTGCTGGGTGTGAGTCTGCTGCTGGCTTTACCGGTCCAGGTGCTTCCGGTGGTTCTCGGGTGTGCCGACCCCTTTGCCAAGTATGTGGGCTGCCACATTCTCCGTGAACTTCCTTATGCCCGGAAAGAGGCCGAGAGCAAGGCCAAAGTGGTGTACGACCGTTTTACCTGGAAAGAAATGGTGGCCTCAGCCTTGGGGGGATTGCTCCCGCTGGTGTCCCTGCCTTTATCCTACAGCTGGATGCTTATCGGACCGGTGGTGGTCTTCTTCCTGCTGATACACTTGTTTCGCTCCCGGTTGGGCGGCTATACCGGCGACTGCTGCGGCGCCTTGTTTTTATTGGCTGAACTCTCCGCCTGGATGGGGGCAGCGATTGTTACACATTTTATGGAATAAATCAACATGAAAGTCTATTTAATCAGACATACTTCCGTGGATGTAGCTCCCGGAACCTGTTACGGACAGACCGATGTACCGCTGAAGGCGAGTTTCGAGGAAGAGGCGGCTGTCTGCAAGTCCCGTATCGAAGGATTGGTGTTCGATAAGGTCTATACCAGTCCGTTGTCCCGTTGCACCCGGCTGGCCGCTTTCTGCGGTTATCCCGGTGCCGAGCGGGATGACCGGCTGAAGGAAATCAACTGCGGCAAGTGGGAGATGAAGCGGTACGATGATATCTCCGACCCCCGTCTGCGGGAGTGGTACGACGATTACCTGCACGTTCCCGCTACCGGCGGTGAATCGTTCATGGACCTGCTTCATCGGGTATCTTCCTTCCTCGAGGAGTTGAAGCAGCATCCGTATGAACAGGTGCTGATTTTTGCCCACGGAGGCGTGCTTATCAGCGCACAGGTCTATGCAGGAGTGATAAAGCCTGAGCAGGGATTTGACGCGATTTCGCCATACGGAGGCATGGTGGTGATAGACCTTTAGGGCCTTCCCTGTGAAAAAATCGGATGGAAAAGCTGGTTTTTTGCAAAGAAATTCTAACTTTGTAATCATCATCCGGAGGGGAAGAGTTACCATTTTTAAATCTGATTAGTATGAAAAGATTACTAGAACGAAGCCTGTTGGGACTGACACTGTGTACGTTCCTGTGTGCCGGTTGTTCCGGTGGAAACAAAAAACAGGTTGCCGAAAACCCTGATGTGAATGAAATGAAAACAGACGATGGACTGAAAACCCTGCAAGTGAGTGATGTGAATGTAACCTGGATACAGGACAATGCCGAGGACAAACTGATGCCTGTATCCCTGTTTCCTGACGCTTCGCAGGAACTGATAGAGAGCTTGTCGCTGCAAGCCGGAATTCCTTCATCGGTCAGTGTCTTCCTGGTAGAGACCGACAGCCTCCAGATTCTTTTCGATACCGGACTGGGAGCGCCGGCCGGGCAGTTGCAGGAACGCCTGAAACGTCTGGGCATTGCTCCGGAGGATATCCACTATCTCTACCTTACCCATTTCCATGGCGACCATATCGGGGGCATGATGCAGGGAGACAGTGTCGTTTTCCCCAACGCGCAGGTTTACGCTTCGAAGAAAGAATATGATGGCTGGATGAAGATGCCGGACGACAAGAAGGCTCAGGTGGTGAAAACCATGGATGCCTATAAGGACAGGCTGCATCTGTTTGAGTTCGGTGAAACCTTGCCCGGAAACGTCATCGCTTGTGATGCTGTCGGCCATTCACCGGGCCATACCGCTTATCAGGTGGGTACCTTGCTCGTAGTCGGTGATTTGATTCATGGCGCGGCACTGCAGATTCCACATCCGGAAATCTGTGCTACCTATGATATGGATAAGGAAGCAGCCATCCAGTCACGAAAGAAATACCTGCAGGAAGTGGACGAGAACCAGTTCGTCATGGCAGGTATGCACTTGCCGGCACCGGGGCTGAAATAATTAAAAGTTAAAAATTAAAAGTTGAAATTCGGCTCTTGGGTAAGTTGACAAGGTACTTGGTTTTATGGGAGTGATGGAGGTGTCCAGCGCATACATGAAGCCTTGAATATGAAGTTTCTTGGTATGTTGATGTAATACCAATGTATACATCAACATACTCGAGAACTTACAAAAAACTTTACCGGTTCGGATTATTCAGGATAATCAGGGCCGCTATGACACCGGGAATCCAGCCGCAGAGGGTCAGGATAAGGACAATCAATACGGAGCCGCAACCCTTGTCGATAACTGCCAGCGGCGGGAAGATGATGGAGAGGATTACTCGGAATATAGACATGTTCAATGCGTTTGAATCGGTTGATGATGAATGTAATGACTTGCTTATTCCAGACAGGCGTCCAGATCACGGGTCAGCTGTTCCTTATCCAGGTGCTGTCCGATGAAGACAATCTTCTGCATGCGGTCGCCGTATTTCTCGTCCCAGTCACGCAGCAGTCCCGGTTCTTCCTGCATCAGCTTGATCAGTTCTTCCTCTGAGGCTGTAGCGTACCAGAGTCCGGCCTGTGAGAGCTGTTTCTGTCGGCCTGCCTGTTCAAAGAGGATGGACATGTCGCGGTTGTTGCTGAAATAGCATACTCCTTTGGCACGGATGACGTTCTTGGGCCATTGGGTTGATACGAAGCGGTCGAATTTCAGCAGGTCGAAGGCCGGTCGGCGGTAATACACGAAGGTACCGATACCGTATTCTTCCACTTCCCCTCCTTCGTGGTGGTGATGGTGGTGGTGATGTCCGTGTTCTTCCCCTTCATGTTCCTCATGCTCATGATCATGATCGTGTTCATGCCCATGGTCGTGATGGTGTTCCTCTTCCTCGTGTTCGTGGTGATGTCCGTGGAGGTGTGCTTCCTTTTCCTCTTCTTCGGTAACCTGTTTTTCGATTTCGCGAATCCATCCGGCCGAGGTGGCTGTCCGTGTGAAGTGGAAGAGATGGGTGTGGATGAGCTTGTCCAGTTCCACGTTGCCATAGTCACATTCGATGATTTCCGCTCCCGGCTGGAGGGTATGGATGATGTGACGGATGCGCTCCCGTTCGGCCGGTTCCACTTCCGAGGCCTTGTTCAGCAGCACAAGGTTGCAGAATTCTATCTGTTGGATGATAAGGTTCTCGATGTCTTCTTCGCCGATGTCCTGGCGGGTCAGGTCGTCGCCGCAGGCAAATTCACTCTGCAGGCGGAGTGCGTCGACAACGGTTACGATGCAGTCCAGACGGGCGGTTCCGTAACGGGTGTAGGCTTCTCCCATGCTCGGGATGGAGCAGATGGTCTGCGCAATCGGTTCCGGCTCGCAGATACCGCTGGCTTCGATGACGATGTAGTCGAAGCGGTTCATCTTCAGGATATCGTTCAGTTGTTCCACCAGGTCCATCTTCAGGGTGCAGCAGATGCATCCGTTCTGGAGCGCTACCAGGCTGTCGTCTTTCTTGCCCACGATGCCTCCTTTCTGGATAAGGTCGGCATCGATGTTCACTTCACCGATGTCGTTCACGATGACGGCGAACTTGATGCCCCGTTCGTTGGAAAGGATGTGGTTTACCAGGGTTGTTTTCCCGCTACCCAGATAACCGGTCAGGAGTAGTACGGGTGTTTCTTTTGTTTTCATCATATCGAAGTTTTTTTCTGTTTCTATGGTTGGACACAGGGAATTCCTGCGCTCCGGCAAAGGTACGCTTTTTATCGGTTCGCCGGTTATGTGGATGGCTGGTTTTTCTGACAGGATGATGAAGAAACGGGGAGGGGAGCCGATGGAACAAGACAGATACAACCGAAGATTAGCTCCTCGGTTGTGTCTGCTTGCGTGCGCAATACCGTTCGCACTGCGCACAGATGTCATATCCCAACATCGCCCCCAGGATGAAGTCTTCTTCGGGTGTCAGCTGGTTCAGCGGACGCGTTACCATGTGCCGGATAGCCCGGATGCATTCCGCACGTCCGAAGAACAGGTTGATGCTGTTCTCGGTGACCGGCTGTATCACGAAGGCGATGTGCTGGCTCTTCAGGCGGGCTACGGCAAATGCCTCGTATTTGCGGTTGACCGTATAGAGCACCATGCGGCGCACTCCTTTCTTGTATTCGTACACATGGTTCAGAAAAACCTTCAGGTCGGCTGGGTGGATGTCGGGAGAGGATGTCATCGTGTGTTAACTATGGGTTCTACAAAAGAGCGGTTTGTTGAATCAGAGGCTGTGCTTCAGTTCGTCTGCCCAGGCCTGGATGCGTCCGGCAGTCTTGGCGCTTTCATTCACATCGTCCAGGGCAAGACCGACAAAGGTACCGTCTACCACAGCGATGGAGCTGGAGAAGGTGTAGTCGTCTGTACTGACCCGGTTGCCCAGGAAGGTACATCCCGAGTCTTTCAAGTCTTCGTACAGGATACCCATGCCGTCGCAGAAGGTGTCGCAATAAGCTTCCGAATCGCCGCAGCCGAAGAGGGCGACGGTTTTTCCGTTCAGGTCCGCCTGCTTCAGTACCTTGATGCCGTCGTACCAGTCATCCTGTAATTCGCCGTCTCCCCAGGTGGACGTCCCGAGAATCAATACATCGTAGGCGGATACCAGTGCATCCGTCAGCTTGTCTGCACTGTGTACGTCATTGTCTGATACGCCTAAACATGTTGCCAACTGGTTGGCCAGGCTTTCGCAGGTTCCGGTGGTGGAACCGTAGATAATTCCGATTTTTTTCATTTTCTATTCATTTGTTGGTTTGTGAAGGCAAAGGTAGATGGTATCTTCCTTCTGTGAAATACCTATTTGTAGGGGTTTTTGAATCGGACCCGTATCCCCATTTGTAGGGAGAGGAAGTCTTGCCTCGCGTTCAGACTTTGCACAGAAAGCGGTCAATTGTTGAGGTTCATACAGGAATGGCGTATGAGGTTTCCTTTCCTGACCGGGTATATCTTATATGTGGCTGACGAACCCCTGGAAACGAATCTGCGAAACCTCGTCGGTGATATTTTTCTGTCGGGTTTTGTCTGTCTGCTCCGGCAAAATGTATATCTTTGCCCCGTTTAAAAAGTAACTATACATGGCAGAAACGAAAAGAACGACACGGGTCCCCAAGGCGACGAAGACCAAGCCGGTGGACGAATACGGACACTTGCAGCCGCAGGCCCCGGAACTGGAGGAGGCGGTGCTGGGTGCACTGATGATAGAGAAGGATGCATATTCGCTGGTGAGTGAGATACTTCGTCCGGAGTCTTTTTACGAACACCGGAACCAGTTGATTTATGCGGCGATTACCGACCTGGCTATCCAGCAGAAGCCGATTGATATCCTGACGGTGACGGAACAGCTCCGTTCACGCGGGAACCTGGAAGAAGTGGGTGGCCCTTTCTATATCACTCAGCTCAGTGGCAAAGTGGCCTCATCGGCACACATCGAATACCATGCCCGTATCATCGCCCAGAAATTTCTGGCCCGTGAGTTGATTTCGTTTACCAGTAACATACAGACAAAGGCATTCGACGAGACGCAGGATGTGGATGACCTGATGCAGGAAGCCGAAGGGAAGCTCTTCGAGATTTCGCAGCAGAACATGAAGAAGGATTATACGCAGATTAATCCGGTCATCCAGGAGGCATACGAGATGCTGCAGAAAGCGGCGGCCCGTACCGACGGTCTGAGCGGACTCTCCAGCGGTTTCCATCAGTTGGATAAGATGACTTCGGGCTGGCAGAATTCCGACCTGATTATCATCGCAGCCCGTCCGGCCATGGGTAAGACCGCCTTCGTGCTTTCCATGGCAAAGAACATGGCCGTGACGAATAAAGTACCGGTAGCCTTGTTCTCGCTGGAAATGAGTAACGTGCAGCTGGTGAACCGTCTGATTGTGAATGTCTGCGAGATTCCCGGTGAGAAAATCAAAAGCGGTCAGTTGGCCCCGTACGAGTGGGGACAGCTCGACTACAAGATTAAGGAGCTTTACGATGCCCCGCTGTACGTGGACGATACCCCTTCCTTGTCTGTCTTCGAACTCCGTACCAAGGCACGCCGTCTGGTGCGTGAGCATGGAGTGAAAATCATCATCATCGACTACCTGCAGCTGATGAACGCCAGCGGTATGTCTTTCGGCAGCCGTCAGGAAGAGGTCAGCACCATTTCGCGTTCGTTGAAGGGACTGGCCAAGGAGCTGAATATTCCTATCGTGGCGTTGAGCCAGTTGAACCGTGGTGTGGAGAGCCGTGAAGGTATCGACGGGAAACGTCCGCAACTGAGTGACTTGCGTGAATCGGGAGCCATCGAGCAGGATGCCGATATGGTGTGCTTCATCCACCGTCCGGAATATTACAAGATTTATACCGACGAGAAAGGAAACGACCTGCACGGGATGGCCGAAATCATCATAGCCAAGCACCGTAACGGTGCGGTGGGCGATGTGCTGTTGCGCTTCCGGGCCGAGTATGCCCGTTTCCAGAATCCGGACGACGATATGATTGTACCGATGCCGGGTGAAGAGGCACCAGGGGCGGTGCTCCATTCCAAGATGAACCGGAGCAGCGGACAGGATATGGTCCCGCCTCCTTCGGTGGAAATGGCTCCGCAGCCGGAGAACCCGTTCGGCGGACCGTTGCCGGATGTGCCGTTCTAAGCTGTAAGAAAAGGAAATGGACGAAAAAAACGGCTAACGTGTCCTTTGTATACAAATATTTGTATTAACTTTGCATATCCATTAGTGAATACATCAAACTTATACATCATATGAATATTTCTTATAACTGGCTGAAAGAGTATGTCGATTTCAATCTGACACCCGATGAAGTATCAGCCGCACTGACCTCTATCGGTCTGGAAACCGGTGGGGTAGAGGAAGTTCAATCTATCAAGGGAGGCCTGGAAGGCTTGGTAGTCGGCGAAGTGCTGACTTGTGAACCGCATCCGAATTCCGACCACATGCATATTACTACCGTTAATCTGGGACAGGGCGAACCTGTTCAGATTGTTTGCGGTGCCGCCAACGTAGCTGCCGGACAGAAGGTGATTGTTGCGACACTGGGTACCAAACTGTATGACGGTGATGAGTGCTTCACCATCAAGAAATCCAAACTCCGTGGCGTTGAATCGAACGGTATGATCTGTGCCGAAGACGAAATCGGTGTAGGTACCAGCCACGAAGGCATCATCGTACTGCCGCAGGATGTGGTTCCGGGTACATTGGCCAAGGATTATTACAACATCAAGAGCGATTATGTGCTCGAGGTGGACATCACTCCGAACCGTGCCGATGCCTGCTCACATTATGGCGTAGCGCGTGACCTGTATGCCTGGTTGATTCAGAACGGCTATCAGGCTACCCTGAAACGTCCGTCGGTTGATGCGTTCCAGGTAGACAACCACGATATGAACATCGACATCGAGGTGGAAAATACCGAAGCCTGTCCGCGTTATGCCGGGGTAGCCATCAAGGGAGTGACCGTGAAGGAAAGTCCGGCCTGGTTGCAGGACAAGCTCCGTCTGATTGGCCTTCGTCCGATCAATAACATTGTCGATATTACCAACTACATTGTACATGCATACGGTCAGCCGATGCACTGCTTCGATGCCGATAAGATCAAAGGTGGTAAGATTGTGGTGAAGACTGTTGCCGAAGGTACCAAGTTCGTGACACTGGACGAAGTGGAACGTTCGTTGTCGGACCGTGACCTGATGATCTGTAACGCAGAAGAGCCGATGTGTATCGCCGGTGTATTCGGTGGACTGGATTCCGGTACCACTGAAACTACCAAGGATGTATTTCTGGAAAGTGCCTACTTCCATCCTACCTGGGTACGTAAGACTGCCCGTCGTCATGGACTGAGTACAGATTCTTCTTTCCGTTTCGAACGCGGTATTGACCCGAACATCACCATTTATGCCCTGAAGGCGGCCGCTCTGTTGGTGAAGGAACTGGCCGGAGGTGAAATCGCTTCTGAAATCAAGGACAACTATCCGAATCCGATTGCCGATTTCCCGGTAGAACTTTCTTACGCATACGTGAACGGTCTGATTGGTAAGGAAATTCCGGTAGAAACCGTGAAGAGCATCGTAACGAGCCTGGAGATGAAGATTGTCAACGAAACGGCTGAAGGATTGTCACTGCTGGTCCCTCCTTACCGGGTGGATGTACAGCGTCCGTGTGATGTGGTGGAAGATATCCTCCGTATCTACGGTTACAATAACGTAGAAATCCCGACTTCTGTCAAGTCAAGCTTGAGCGTGAAGGGGGATGTAGACAAATCGGTGAAACTCCAGAACCTGGTATCGGAACAGCTGGTAGGTTGCGGATTCAATGAAATCCTGAACAACTCGTTGACCGCCGCTGCCTATTATGACGGACTGGAAACCTACAAGCCGGAGAATCTGGTTCGTATCATGAACCCGTTGAGCAACGACCTGAACGTGATGCGTGCGACTCTGCTGTTCGGTGGTCTGGAAAGTATCCAGCACAATGCCAACCGTAAGAATGCCGACCTGAAGTTCTTCGAGTTCGGTAACTGTTATCATTTCCATGCAGAGAAGAAAAATCCGGAAAAGGTGTTGGCCGCTTATTCTGAAGAACTGCACATGGGCTTGTGGATGACCGGTAAGCGTGTCAGCAATTCTTGGGCTCATCCGGATGAAAACATGTCAGTATACGAACTGAAGGCACATGTATTGAACATTTTCCGTCGTCTGGGTGTAAACTTCGGCGCTTTGGTATTCGGCAATCTGACTGACGATATCTTCGCCGCTGCCATTACGGTTCATACCCGTGGCGGTAAACTGCTGGCTACACTGGGTGTACTGCACAAAAAACTTCAGAAGAAGTTCGATATCGACAACGAGGTTTATTATGCTGACTTGAACTGGAAGGAACTGATGAAGGCTGTCAAGGGTAATGCCGTAACCTTCAAGGAAATTTCCAAGTTCCCGGCAGTAAAACGTGACTTGGCTCTGCTGATTGACAAGAAGGTTCAGTTTGTGGAAATCGAAAAGATTGCTTACGAAACCGACAAGAAACTGCTGAAGAGCGTTGAACTGTTCGACGTATACGAAGGTAAGAACCTGGAAGCAGGCAAGAAGAGTTACGCAGTAAGCTTCATGTTGCAGGACGAAAATGCGACACTGAACGACAAGCAGATTGATAAGTTCATGCAGAAGCTGATTGCCAACCTGCAGAACAAGCTGGGTGCTGTATTGCGCTGATCAGAGAAAATGATTCATTTTAAAAATAACATATTAAAACTATAATCCAATGGGAAGAGCGTTTGAATATAGAAAAGCTACTAAGTTGAAAAGATGGGGTCACATGGCTAAGACCTTCACTCGTCTGGGTAAACAGATTGCAATTGCTGTAAAGGCAGGTGGTCCGGAACCGGAAAACAACCCGACTTTGCGTTCGGTTATCGCTACCTGTAAGCGTGAGAACATGCCGAAGGACAACATCGAGCGTGCCATCAAGAACGCGATGGGTAAGGACCAGAGCGAATACAAAGGCATGACTTACGAAGGATACGGTCCTCACGGAATCGCTGTGTTCGTAGATACACTGACAGACAATACCACCCGTACCGTAGCCGATGTCCGTTCCGTATTCAACAAGTTCGGAGGTAACTTGGGTACTACCGGTTCACTGGCTTTCTTGTTCGACCACAAGTGTGTGTTCACATTCAAGAAGAAAGACGGTATCGATATGGAGGAACTGATTCTGGACTTGATTGACTATAACGTTGAAGACGAATACGACGAAGATCCGGAAGAAGGTACCATCACTATCTACGGTGACCCGAAGAGCTATGCAGCTATCCAGAAACATCTGGAAGAATGTGGTTTCGAAGATGTCGGTGGTGATTTCACTTACATCCCGAACGATCTGAAGGACGTTACTCCGGAACAGCGTGAAACCATCGACAAGATGATTGAACGTCTGGAAGAGTTCGATGACGTACAGACCGTTTATACGAACATGAAACCGGAAGAAGAAGCTGAATAATCTCTTCCATGCAAAAAGACAGGAACGGGGTGTCCGGACGCGGATGCTCCGTTCTTTTTATAGATAGATGACTAGCGTATGAAATACAGTTACAGAACATCGGGAACCTGTAGTTCCCAAATTGACCTGGAGGTAGAAGACGGCATTCTGAAGGAAGTACATTTTATCGGTGGTTGCAACGGAAATCTGAAGGGTATTTCTGCCTTGGTGAAAGGAATGAAGGTCGAAGAAGTAATCTCCCGTCTGGAGGGAATCCGTTGTGGATACAAGCCGACTTCCTGTCCCGACCAGCTTTGTCAGGCCTTGAAGACCTTGAAAGCTTGATTTTTTCCAGGAAAATCAGATAAACCTTGAAGAGTCCGGTATCTTGCCGGACTTTTTTTGTTGGAAAAGGTTGGATGCCTTGACTTTCCGACTTGCACTTGTCGGATATTCTTCCTATATTTGTCTATGCGGCCTGCTTGGGGAAGGCTGCGTACTGATCGAAATAACCCTTAAACCATACACCATGAAGTATCGAATGAAAATGACGCTGGCAGCCATAGCCATGGTTGTCGGACTGGGGAACGGAATTCCTCAGGCAATGGCACAGGACGCGCAGGATCCTGTGTCGTATGTAAATCCGTATATGGGGAATATCAGTCACCTGCTGGTGCCTACATTCCCGACCATCCATCTGCCTAACAGTTTGTTGCGGGCATATCCCGAACGGGCTGACTTTACGGGCGACCGTCTGAACGGCCTGCCTTTGATTGTAACCAATCATCGCGAACGCTCGGCGTTTAATCTGACTCCTTACCAGGGAGAAACCTCTGGCCTGAAAGCCGTTTTGCCGCTCAGCTACGATCGGGAGCAGATAGCCCCTTATCTGTATCAGGTGTATCTGGATGAACTGGAAGCCGAAGTGGAGTTTGCTCCTTCACACCAGAGCGCCATCTACCGCATCACGTTCGAAAAGGATGGTCCTTCGTATCTGGTCTTCAACAGCCGGAAAGGGATGCTGAAAGTGACCGGTAACGTGGTGCAGGGTTATCAGTTTGTCGACGACAAGACGAAAGTCTATCTCTATGCCGTATTGGAAGATCAGCCACAGGGAACCGGTGTCTGGAAAGACGGTCAGTTTGACAAGAGCCTGCAGACCGCAGAAGGTACCGATGCGGCTGTAGTCTGGGAATTGGGTAATCAGGCGAAGGCTTATACCTTGCGTTACGGCATCTCCTTTATCGATGAGGCTCAGGCGAAGAAGAACCTGGAGCGTGAAATCGCTTCCGCTTCGTTGGAACAGGTGGCCGAAACGGGTCGCCAGGTCTGGAACAAGGCGTTGGGAAAGATTCAGGTACAGGGAGGAACAGACGATGAGAAACGGGTGTTCTATACCTCGTTGTACCGTTGTTACGAGCGTCCCGTCTGCTTGAGTGAGGACGGACGTTACTACAGTGCATTCGATGGAAAGATACACGAAGACGGTGGCCGCCCGTTCTATACCGACGACTGGTTGTGGGATACCTATCGGGCCACCCATCCGTTGCGGGTACTGATAGACGGTCAGGTAGAAGGCGATATCCTGCATTCCTTCCTGCTGATGGCTAAACAGATGGGGAACAATTGGATGCCTACCTTCCCGGAAATTACCGGTGATACCCGCCGTATGAATTCCAATCATGGGGTAGCTACCCTTATCGATGCTTACCGGAAAGGAATCCGTTCGTTCAGCCTGGAGGACGCATATACGGCCTGTAAGGCAGGTATGGAAGAGAAGACATTGATTCCCTGGTCGGCCAAGCCGGCAGGCTGGTTGGATGAATTCTATAAGGAACACGGGTATATCCCGGCCTTGAATCCGGGAGAGAAAGAAACGGTACCGCATGTATCTATCTGGGAGAAACGCCAACCGGTAGCTGTGACACTCGGTACTTCGTACGACCAGTGGTGCTTGTCACAGATTGCGCAGGAACTTGGAAAACAGGATGATGCAAAGCATTACTTGAAGTGTTCCTATAACTACCGCAACCTCTTCCATCCGGAAACACGCTTCTTCCATCCGAAGAACAAGGACGGTGAATTCATCATGCCGCTGGATTACCGGTATGACGGTGGATTGGGTGCCCGCGACTATTACGACGAGAATAACGGGTATGTCTATCGCTGGGATGTCCAGCACAATGTGGCTGACCTGATACAACTGATGGGGGGTAACGAACGTTTCACTTCCGCTCTGGATTCACTGTTCAATGTTCCGTTGGGAATGTCGAAGTGGCAGTTCTATTCGTTCCTGCCGGACCATACCGGAAATGTGGGGATGTTCTCGATGGCGAATGAACCGTGTCTGCACATTCCTTACCTCTATAATTATGCCGGTAAACCGTGGATGACCCAGAAACGCATCCGTACCCTGCTGAACATGTGGTTCCGGAACGACCTGATGGGAGTACCCGGCGATGAAGACGGTGGCGGTATGTCGGCATTCGTGGTGTTCAGTCAGCTGGGCTTCTATCCCGTGACTCCGGGTATGCCTGCCTACAACATCGGCAGCCCCTTGTTTACGGATGCCCGGATAGACTTGGGTAACGGCAAATTCTTTGAAATCAAGGCACACAATGCTTCTACGGAAAACAAGTACATCCAGTCGGCTACCTTGAACGGAAAACCTTGGGACCGTCCGTGGTTCACGCATGCTGATATCGCCGAGGGAGGAGTGCTGGAAGTAGAGATGGGCCCGAAGGCAAACAAGCAATGGGGAACCCTGGTTCCGCCTCCTTCAGCCGACCCGCTGCCAGAGAAATAAAGGGGCTTGAAAGCGACGATGGAAACGAGCGTAGGCTTGAAGGCGGACAGGTGTTCGTTTTCCTTCAAGTGACCGTCCGTTTTTATCAGGTATAAAAAAGAAAGAGACTGCTGGGGAAATGCAGTCTCTTCTTTTTAGGGACAAACTCTTTTGTCTCCCTGACCCGGACTTTCACAAGCCCGGCATCAAGTGATAAATCTATTACTATGAAAAACATATATATAACACTGGGTTCAGTGTATTTGTTTGGATTGTTCCATCTTTCAATGCGCTGATTAACTTTTTTTAATGAATAATTAGCGTTTACAAAGCGCCTTAAAATCGCAATACTCACACTTTTCTTCCGTAATGGTTTGACTAAAAGGATGTTCCGGATTAAATACCTCTTCCAGGAGTTTCTTCAGTTCCTCACGGAATTCCGGCTCGTATTTTTCGAAGTCATTGACCGTTTCTTTAGATTTTCTTCCATCTTTTAACTCGATGACCGGCGAATAATTCTCCGTAGCTGCCCGGTGGATGAAGAGCAGGGCAGGAGCCACCTGCTGCTGTTTCCCTTTTTCGCGCAACTTCCTGCAGACGATGGCTGCATAGAGGAAGGTCTGGAATACATAATTGGACCGTTTCTTGTCCGGAACGAAGAGTGAGGCGACATTCGGTGGGGTGTCTGCCTGCCCGCCGGTCTTGTAATCGACGATACGCAGGATACCGTCTTTGGCATCCAGACGGTCGATGGTACCTCCGATACGGGATTTCAGGATGCCTTTCGGAGTCTGAATGTCTATCTCTTCACTGATTCGCTGTTCTGAACCTACAAAAGTGAACGGAGCATATTCCAGGTCCTTTCCCAACAACTGCTGGAGGTAGCGTACGATGACGGCAGCGTTGATGAGCTGAAGTCCGTTGTATTCCGGCCGTTCGTTCTCGGGAATGTGGAAGAAGAGACGCTTGAATCCGCTGTCTACATACTCGTTGAGGCGTATCTTGTCTTTCAGCAGGTTCTCGATGGCTTCCTTGTTGATGACCTTGTTCCGGTCGTGCAAATCCTTGTAGATGTGCTCGGCGGCATCGTGGAAGATGGTTCCGAACTTGGCGGAATCGATTTCGGCGGTAACCTCGTCCGGAGTCCGCAGGTTGGCCACATACTGGTAGTAGAACTTCAGCGGACAGTCCAGGTACGTATTCAGTGCCGAAGGAGAAAGCAATGCCTTCGGATTGACCCGTAGGTCGAAAACGCTTTGCAGGCGTTTCATGATTCCGGGAGTCTTGGCAATGCTGATGGGTGCGGTTGTCTGAGGAGACTGACCGGCTTCCAGTTGTTTCCGTTGGATGGGGTGTTCCCACTCGATGAGGAACTGCAGCAGGAAGCGGGAGAGTTCGCCCTGGCTAACTCCGTTTGAAGCGGTGTGGTACATCAGGGTGACGTTCTCGGCCCGTTGCAGCAGGCGATAGAAGTAGTAGGCATACACCGCTATCTTGTGGTCGATGGTAGTCATGCCGAAAGCTTTCCGCAGGTTGTAGGGGATGAAGGAGGAATCTCCTCCGCCTTTGGGCAGTTGTCCTTCGTTGACGGACAGCAGAATCAGGTGGCGGAAATCCAGGTTTCGGGTTTCCAGAACGCCCATTACCTGCATACCGATGGCAGGTTCGCCGTGGAAGGGAATATTGGAAGTACCCATCACCCGTTTGAGCAGGCGCTTGAAGGTACTGGTCTGTACCGTCAGGTCTTTGGCCTCTATCAGGGTGTGGAAACGGTTCACCAGGGTATAGGCCTTGAACAGCGATTCGCGGTAGAGCTGGTCGAACGCGTCGTGTGAGGAGGCTGCCTGGTCCCGGTAGCGGAGCGCTACCTGCTGCAGCACTTCCGACAGCATCCCGCAGAGTTCCAGGTTGGTGGAACGGGGGGTGAAGAGCAGTTCCAGCGTCGTGTCCTGTTTCAGTTCCGAGGGAAGCGGATAGAAACGGTTGTCGCGGGTCAGGGTAGCCTCCAGTTCGGCTGCCAGCGGTGAAAGCAGGCGTGTGTACGGATGCTTCAAGACACTCGTCACCTCATTGAACCGGAAGCGGCCGTTTCCGGCACTGTAACCGCTGGTATGAAGTTCTACCAGGGCGTTGATGAAGCTGTAAGCCGGAGTCTGCGACAAGGGAAATCCCATGGTGATGTTGGTGTGTTTCACTTCTTCGGGCAGGGAGTGGAGGACAGGTTGCAGCAAGGCCTCGTTACAGAGTACAACGGCTGTCTCCTTTTCGTCGGCAGTCAGGTTCTCCCGAATCCATTGGGGCAGGTAACGGGTCTGTCCGTTCTCTGTCGGCGATTCGATGTAGGTAATCTGTTTCGGCCGACTCAGGTTGTCGAAACAGGAAGCAGGGAGTTCCGAAGGAAAGTCGTTCAGGTTCCGGCGGATGAATTCTCCGGCTTCGTGAGGGGTCTTTTCGAGGTAGAAACGGTCGTAGTCCCAGTAGAAAAGGGCTTTCCCCGCTTCCTGCAGGCTGCTGAAGAGGTGATGTTCCACCTGGTTCAGTACGTTGAATCCCACAAACACATATTTCCGGCAAGGGAATTTGGCCAGGTCGAAATGCTCGATGACATCGCGGTAAAGCATTCCTTCGTAGGCCAGTTGCTGGGAAGCCAAGCGTTCCTTGTAGCCGGTATAGATATCTTTCAGCACGTCCCAGATGGAGATGAACCGTTGTTTCAGCTCCGTCACCTGGTCGATGGAGAAATTGCGGAAGAACTGGCTGAGGGCTTCCTTCTGTCCTTCTTCCAGAAAATCGAAATCGTCCATCAGGGCGTTCAGGTCCTTCAGGTTGCTGAAGAGGGCATCGGTCTTCACCAGATTCTTGTCGGCATCGTCGAAATCGCTGATGAGGAGCTCTCCCCAGAAATAGAAGTCGTCCAGGGTTTCCTTGCTTTGGGTTACTTCCTGGTATACCCGGTAGAGGTCGCAGACCAGTTTGATGGAATCTCCGGCCTGCAGGGTGGAAGCCTGACGGAACAGGTCGCTGATGCTGAGGTAGACGGGCGACCAGATGGGATGTTCGGCTTCACGTACCAGGTATTCGTTGAAGAACAGGCTGGCACGTTTGTTGGGGAAGACTACGGCCACGTGGGCGAAATCGCCTCCCAGTTTATGATAGAGGTCATGTGCTACTTGTTTCAGAAATGTCTCCATAAATGCAGTCGTTAAAGGGTTACTTCCTCCAGTTCGTTGGCGAATACATACCACAGGTAGCCCTGTATGCGGGTATATCCCATGGCTTCGAGCAGTTGCATGTAGGTCTGTACCTGCTCCCGGTAGGCTTCGTGTTTCTTGCCGAACTTGAAGTCTACTACCACGACCTGTCCGTCTTTCATCATGACACGGTCCGGACGTCGGGTCTGCAGCTGGCCGTTCTCATCGGTCGAGAGAATGGCACATTCGTTGAAGAGTTCCCAGCTTCCGTCGTACCAGCTTTTCACTTTCGGGTGTTTCAGGGCCCATTGGGCCAGTTTGGCAATCTGCTTCTCCCGTTCTTCCGATTCCAGGATACCTTCCTGGCGTAACTGTGCAATGGCCTGAGGCAAATCACTCTCCCGGCCGATGGAGGCGAAGAGGTTGTGCAGGAGTTGTCCCTGACGGATGTATTGGTTGCGCTCGTCCGGTTCTTCTTCTCCACGGATGAAATCGGCCGAACGGTTGGATTGCTTGAATTCGATGTCGTTTTCCAGCGATTCGATGTGGATGGCGATTCCGGTGGCGGGCAAGGTGAGGCGGTTGGTGGAGGCATGCTGTTTCTGCGGAACCGACGGGCAGACCGTTCCGAATTCATACTGGACAGGAACTGCTTCTGCTTCGTCTGCCGTTTCCGTATCTTCCGCTGCTTCTGTTTCGCTGCATTGCATGCCGATGTCCTCCATCGTGTTGAGCGCGTCCTCCAGCAGTCCCGAAACCGTGTTGGTCTGTTGGGCACGGCCTATGATGATGAGGTTCTTACAGGCACGGGTAAAAGCCACATACAGCAGGTTAAGGTTATCTATCCACAGCTGCAGCCGTTCGTCCAGGTAACTGTCTCGGTAGACGGAAGCCCCCATGGAGGATGAGTAGTTGATGGGAGCCAGGTCGAGCTCATTGAACGGCGGAATATCGGTATCTTTACCGGTTCCCTGTACCGAACACCACAGCAGGTGGTTGTTGGTTTCGTTCTCCATTTTCCAGTCGCAGTAAGGGATGAGCACCGTGTGGTATTCCAGTCCCTTCGATTTATGGATGGAAAGGATGCGGATACCGTCTACCTCTCCGGACGGGATGGGCTGTTCGTGCAGCTTTTCGTCCCAGTAGGTCAGGAAGGCGGTCAGCTCCGAAGAGTGGTCCTGCAGGTAGGTGGTGACAGCGTCGTAGAAGGCGCAAAGATAGGCGTCCTGTGCCGGGAGCTCTTGTAGCTGGAACAGGTCGAACAGGCGTTCCATCAGCTCGTACAGCGGCATCAGCCGTAGCTCACCGGTCTGTAGCAGGAAGCCGGCCGGCAGGTAGTTGTCCACACCGTCCAGTAACAGGGTGTTCAGGTCGGTTTCCCGATGGAGCACTTCCCGTTGGTAGTTCACGGCCAGTCTGGCCTGGGCAATCCGGTCTTCCGGCTGGGCCAGATAGCGGATGCCGTCAATCAGCATGCAGACAGCCAATGAGGCTTCCAGGTAGAAGGCTTCGTCCGATACCACCCGATATGCGGTATTCTGGTCGAAATAGTCGGCGACAGCCGGAATCTTGTTGTTCTTGCGCACCAGGATGGCGATGTCCTGTATCCGTACACCGGCAGCTACCAGCCGCTCCACTTCAGCAGCCAGTTCGCTCAGGGTAGTCTCCGGATAAGGATGTTCCTCGGTGTGGGGCAGGAAGGTCAGTTTCACGTAGCCTTGGTTGTCGGTCTTGGGAGTCTGTTGGCAGACATCGCTGTACGCTTCCTGCAGTTCTTTGCAGGGTTCTCCCTGTTCGGCTTCGTAGCGTTGGTCCAATACCTTGCAGGCAGCTGTGAAAAGCGCATTGTTGAAACGTATGATGTTGGCTTCACTCCGCCAGTTGGTATCCAGGGTACAGCTTCGGATGCGGAGGCTCCGGTCCTTTTCCAGTCCGGCCAGAATCTTCCAGTCACCGTTCCGCCAGCGGTAGATGCTCTGTTTGATGTCGCCTACAATCATGCTTCCTTCCTTCTGCGCCAGGCTTTCCTGCAGCAGCAGGCGGAAGTTTTCCCATTGCATGCGTGAGGTGTCCTGAAACTCGTCAATCATCACCGTATCGATGGTCGTCCCGATTTTTTCGTATACGAAGGAAGCGTCGCCTTCGCGGATAAGACCATGCAGCAGGGCATTGGTGTCGGCCAGCAGGAAACGGTTGTGTTCCTGGTTCTGCAGACGTACTTCCTGGTCGATGCTGTTCAGCAGACGGAGGTTGTTCAGGTAACGTAAGGAAAGGTCGCACGAGTTGACCAGTATATGCTGTTTGGAGCGGAACTGTTCGGCTTGCTCCAGCAGCCCCATAAGCTCGGTGGATGCCAGTTCGATGATGGTGGCCCGGTTGGCTGAAGTCTTGGTAGCCCAGTTCTCCGGTGCCGAGAGGCAGTCTTCCACCGTCTTGTTCCGGTTCTTGTCGGAGAAATCACCGTTGGCCAGCTTGTTGAAATAGCTGCCGATACCCTTAGTCCCACCTTTCAGGTCGGTAGGCTGGAGTCCGTGGCTTTCCAATACTTCGATGAAATGGTCGGAGAAACTTTTCATGGTGTCCAGCGCCGCTTTCCGCAGGTCCTGCAGTTGTTTGCGGTAAGTCGGAATGAAAGTCGGGTCAGTCAGTTTTTTTCGCAGTCCAGTTCCTTTTTCGATGTATCCTTCGTTGAAAATATTACTTCCGAATCCTTTGATTTCTTTGGACACATCCCATTTCTTGTCGTCGGCTATCCGTTCTTCGATGTACTCCAGCAGCCAGTATAAGATGGGGGAGTTCCGGTCCAGTTTCTCAATCATCCTGTCCACGGCATCGTTCAGTACGTCTGCCTGGTTCAGTTCAATGTTCAAGTTGGTACCCAGTTCCAGTTCGCGGGCCAGGTTACGCATCACCGACTGGAAGAAAGAGTCGATGGTTTCTATCCGGAATCGGCTGTAGTCGTGTATGATGTAATGAAGGGCCGTGTAGGCGGACTTCCGGATGTCGGCAACGCTTTTTCCGGTTTCTTTACGCAGTACGTCCAGATACGTTTCCGAGCCGGCATCGGCGGTTGCGATGCCGTATAGCTGGCTCAGGATACGTTCCTTCATTTCGGCCGTTGCCTTGTTGGTGAAGGTGACGGCCAGTATTTTGCGGTAGGCCGACGGGTTCTCTACCAGCTGGCGGATGTATTGCACCGCCAGGGTAAAGGTCTTGCCCGAACCTGCCGACGCTTTGTAGACAAGTAGTTGGGGAGGTTGTTCCATATTTCAGTAAGGGATGACCGTTCCGGTCTATTCTTTGATTTCCTGGTAGAGGAATCGTTTGATACTTTTCTTGGCTGTCTTTTCGAACTCTTCCGGATAAAGTTTCACGCTGGTTATCTGCGAATAGGCTGGCAGTATCTTGTTCAGCTCTACCCGGTTCGCCTCGATGGCGTCTTCCAGCTGCTGGCGGTTCAGGCCCTGGACAAAGGCTTCGTCGCTGTCCGGATAGACCAGTGCCACCAGTTTGCTGTCTATCAGGATTATCAGTGATTCGTTCACGAAAGGCATGTTGTTCAGACGGGCTTCTATTTCTTCCGGATAAATGTTCTGTCCCGAAGCGGTCAGCAGCATGTTCTTGCAGCGTCCCTTGATGTAGATGTTTCCTTCGCTGTCCTTGATGGCCATGTCACCCGTATGCAGCCAACCGTCCTTGTCGATGGTCTGTGCGGTAGCCGCTTCGTTCTTGTAATAGCCCAGCATCACGTTTCTGCCGCGGCAGACCAGTTCTCCCGGAATCCGTTCCGGGTCTTCCGAGAGTACCCGGGTTTCCATCCCCTCTACGGTCTTTCCGCAGGAAGTATATTTGATTTCATCCCAGAAGCTGTGGCAGATGAGCGGAGCGCACTCCGTCATACCGTAGGCGATGGTGTACGGGAAATTGATTTTGCGCAGGAAGGCCTCCACTTCGGGATTGAAGGGAGCTCCTCCGATAACGATTTCGATGAAATTTCCTCCGAACACTTCCATGGCCTGCTGGCGTATCTGTTCTTTGATTTTGTCGCTGATAATCGGCAGTTTCAGCAGCAGTTTGCCCAGCTTGTTGTCTACCTGGGGCAGGATGTTCTTCTTGAAGATTTTTTCTACAATCAGCGGTACGCAGGCGATGATGCGCGGGCGGATGACGGCAAACGATTCGGCAATGATTTTCGGACTCGGCATGCGGGTCAGGAACCACAGGTGGGCACCGGCAGTCACGCCGTACAGGAAATCGAATACCAGGCCGAAGATATGACCCAGCGGCAGCATCGATACTACGCTGTCGCCCGGTTTCAGACCTACCTTGTTGCGGATGTGAAGGACATTCCCCAGGATATTTTCGTAGGAGAGCATGACTCCTTTCGAGAATCCTGTGGTACCCGATGTATAATTGATGACGGCCAGTTCGTTCAGCGCTTCGCGGCGATAGGTTACATCTTCTGCCCGGAACCGGCAAGGATATTTCTTCCCGAATTCCTCGTTCAGGTGGGCACGGGCATAGGTCAGCCGTTCGGAGCGTGATACTACCAGTTCGAAATTCTTCAGTTCGATGATACCTTCCAGGTTCGGCATGGCTGCTTCATTGAAGTTTTCCCAGGACTGGTCTCCCACGAAGAGCATCCGCGATTCGGAATGGTTGACGATGTTATGGACGTTATCGGACTTGAATTCATGCAGGATGGGTACTGCTACGGCTCCGTAAGTGATGATTCCCAGGAACGAGGCGGTCCAGTTGGCGCTGTTCCGTCCGCAGAGGGCAATCTTGTCGCCTGGCTGGATTCCGGCATGGGCCAACAGGATGTGCATTTTCTCTATTTTACGGGCTACATCCCGGTATTGCAGGGTAGCTCCCTTGTAGTCTGTCAGTGCGTCAAGGTTCCAGTTGTTCCGGATGCTTTCTTCTACCAGCCGTATAAAACTATTTTCTGATTCCATTTCTATTGGTGTTGCACATTTTTAGTGTTAATGTGCGCAAAAGTAATAAAAGTCGGATGAAGTCCGTTCATTCTCAGTTAGATTTTTATCTTTATCTGCCTTTCAGGACATTCTTCCCGCTTTTTACGCGTCAGTTTGCGGGTTATCCGTGTAAATTTAGGTATATTTGTGCCGTATATTTTAAATAACTGTTTTTATATGTTGATTTACAATACGACGTATCACGTAGGGCTCGATGACGCCCGTAATTTTGTTATCTGGCTCAACGAATGTTATATCCCTGAAGCTGAAAAGGGAGGCGAGTTGACCAACCCCCGCATCCTGCGTATCCTGAGCCATCAGGAACCGGACAGCGAATGTTTCTCGTTGCAGTTCGAGGTGACCGACAGTGCCGCCTTGCACCGTTGGCATACCCGTTCCGGAGCTTCGTTGAACGAAGAAATGATGAAGATATTCAAGGATAAGGTAATCGGTTTTCCGACTCTGATGGAGGTAATCAAGTGATACAACCGGTTAAAGAGAAGATTATCCTGGGCATCGACCCGGGTACCAATGTCATGGGATACGGTGTCCTGAAAGTGACAGGTACCAAGCCGCAGGTCATGACCTTAGGCGTCATCGATTTGCGCAAGTGCAAGGACCCTTACCTGAAACTGAAGCACATCTTCGAACGGGTACAGGGAATCATTGCTTCCTATTTGCCCGATGAGCTGGCTATCGAGGCCCCTTTCTTCGGCAAGAACGTACAGTCGATGCTGAAGCTCGGACGTGCCCAGGGAGTCGCCATCGTAGCGGCTGTCAGCCGGGATATTCCTGTTACCGAATATGCCCCTTTGAAAATCAAGATGGCCATAACCGGAAACGGGCAGGCCAGTAAGGAACAGGTGGCCGACATGCTGCAGCGGATGCTGCACATCCCTGATTCCGAAATGGAGCCTTTCATGGATGCCACCGATGCCCTGGCCGCCGCGTATTGTCATTATTTGCAGATGGGGCGGCCGTCACTCCCGAAGGCTTATTCGGGCTGGAAGGATTTCATTGCGAAGAATCCTGATAAAGTTGTCAAATAAGTAGAAATTATGCGTCTCAAAATATTCCTGTTTATGTCTATCATAGCCTTGTTGGGCTGTACCTCCGGTCACCAAAGCGGATACAGCAGTTTTGACGAGTATCCGGTTTATAGCGGACCGTGGGAAGAAATGGTCTATACGCCGGCAGAGACACGGTTCTCTCTGTGGGCACCGACTGCCAGCGAAGTGCGGGTCATGCTGTATGAGCATGGCAGCGAGGGTTCCATGTACCGCATGATACCGATGGAGCCTGCTGAAGACGGGATGTGGAATGCCCGGGTAGCCGAAGACCTGAAAGGAAAATTCTATGCTTTCAATGCCAAGGTTGATGAGGTATGGCAGGGAGATACACCGGGACTGATGGCACGGGCGGTAGGAGTGAACGGTAACCGGGCAGCCATTCTGGATTTGCGGACAACCGATCCCGAAGGGTGGGCAAACGACCGGCGTCCGGTATTGAATCATTTCTCCGACATCGTGATTTATGAGTTGCACCACCGCGATTTCTCCATCGATACGGTTTCGGGTATCCGGCACCGGGGAAAGTATCTGGCACTGACAGAAGACAGTACCCATACCTATTGGGGGGACAAGACCGGTATCAGCCATCTGAAGGAGCTGGGCATCACCCATGTACATCTGCTCCCTTCGTTCGATTTTTCGTCGGTGGATGAATCGAAACCTGACAAGCCGCAGTATAACTGGGGGTATGACCCGAAGAACTATCAGGTACCCGAGGGCTCGTATGCGACAGACCCGTTTATTCCCGAAGTCCGTATCCGGGAATTCAAGCAGATGGTCATGGCTTTGCACAAAGCCGGCATCCGGGTGATTATGGACGTGGTGTTCAACCATACGGCCCAGACACATGGAAGCAATTTCGAACGTACGGTGCCGGGGTATTTTTACCGCCACGATGCGGACGGGAATTTCGCGAACGGTTCCGGTTGCGGAAACGAGACCGCCAGCGAACGTCCGATGATGCGGCGTTACATGGTGGAGTCGGTCTGTTATTGGGCCCAGGAATATCACATCGACGGTTTCCGTTTCGACCTGATGGGGCTGCATGACATCGAGACCATGAACCAGATACGTACCGCCTTGAGCAAGATAGACCCTACCATCTTCATTTATGGCGAAGGTTGGGCGGCGCAAGAACCGCAACTGCCGAAAGAACAGCTGGCGATGAAGGCCAATGTATCGCGCATGCCGGGTATTGCCGTGTTCAGCGACGAGTTCCGCGACAGCCTCCGTGGAAACTGGAAACATGAATCCAGAGGCGGTTTTGTTATCGGTAAGTTCGGTTATGAGGGAGGAGTGAAGTTCGGCCTGGTGGGGGCTGTCCGTCATCCTCAGCTGACTTCGAATGCCAGTAACCAGTATATTCATCCCTGGGCAGAGCAACCCACCCAGATGATCAGTTATGTGAGTTGCCACGATGACCTCTGCATCACCGACCGGCTCAAGAAAACCCTACCGGGCGCTTCGCCTCAGGAGCTGGGGGCACTGATGAAGTTGGCCGAGACGGCTGTATTCACTTCACAGGGGGTACCTTTCCTCTTTGCCGGCGATGAGTTCATGCGCGATAAGAAAGGGGTGTCCAATTCCTACAACAGCCCGGACAGCATCAATGCCATCAACTGGCAACTGAAGAACCAGCATCGTGATGTGTTCGATTACGTGAAAGGGCTGATTGCGTTGCGGAAGGCACATCCGGCTTTCCGTCTGGGAGATGCCGAGAAAATCCGTGCACACCTGGAATTCCTGCATACGCCTGCTGATAATGTGGTGGCCTTCTGCCTGAAGGGACGTCCGAACGGCGATTCATGGCTGAATACGATTGTCATCCTGAATCCGCGTACCGAACCCGTGACAGTGGATATCCCCAATGGGAAATACTGGATAGCTGCCCGTGACGGAAAGATTGACCTGGTGTTGGGGCTGGGCAACCTGGTGGGTAACCAGGCGGTTGTTTCTCCCCGTTCGGCGCTTATCATACATCAGTAAAGACAACTAAACAACATATACATCATGCAATACATTATTTCTGTAGAGAATGGCGTGACCCGTCATCCGCTTTACCGGCTGAACGAGCCGATTAACCTGAAGATTGCTGTCGGAGAACATATAGCTATTGTAGGTGACAACGGGGCAGGGAAAAGCCTGCTGGTCGATACGTTGATCGGCCGCTATCCCTTGCTCCTCAACGAAGTGGCTTATGATTTTTCGCCCTCAGCATCCAGACTGGTCTGCGATAACATCAAGTATATTACCTTCCGCGATTCTTATGGCGATTCGGACGGCAACTATTATTACCAGCAGCGGTGGAACTCACAGGACCTGGAAGAGACTCCTATCGTACGCAACCTGCTACCTGCCTGTACGGACGAGACTTTGAAACAGACCTTGTACGACTTGTTCGGTATTGAGCAGATGCTGGACAAGCACATCATCCTGCTGTCCAGCGGAGAACTCCGTAAATTCCAGCTGACAAAGACCTTGCTGTCCGGACCGCGCGTACTGATTATGGACAATCCTTTCATCGGGCTGGATGCCAAGACCCGCGATTTGCTGCATCAACTGTTGCGCCGGCTGACGGAAGTTACACCGTTGCAGGTGATTCTGGTACTTTCGAAGACGGACGATATCCCTACCTTCATCACGCACGTGGTTCCGGTGGCACACCGTACCTGTTATCCGAAAATCACGTTACAGGAATACTTGAATCAGCAGGAGCAAGTACCTGCCCACTTGTTGCCGGAGGAGAAATACCGGCGGATTCTGGACCTGCCTTATAGCGACCACCTGTATCATGCCGACCAGGTCGTGAAACTGAATAAGGTCAGCATCCGTTATGGAGAACGCACCATCCTGAAGGATCTGGACTGGACGGTCCGTTGCGGAGAGAAGTGGGCTCTGAGCGGAGATAACGGTTCCGGGAAATCAACGTTGCTGAGTCTGGTCTGTGCCGATAACCCCCAGAGTTATGCCTGTGACATTACGCTCTTCGACCGTAGACGGGGAAGCGGAGAGAGCATTTGGGAAATCAAGAAACACATCGGTTATGTCAGCCCGGAAATGCACCGTGCCTATCTGAAGAACCTGCCTGCCATCGATATTGTTGCCAGCGGTCTGTATGATTCCATCGGTCTGTACCGGAAGAAGCAGGAAAAGGATGTGGCCATCTGTGAATGGTGGATGGATATTTTCGGGATTGCCGATTTGAAGGACCGCAGTTTCCTGCAACTTTCCAGCGGTGAGCAACGGCTGGTACTGTTGGCACGTGCCTTCGTGAAGGACCCCGAACTGCTGATTCTGGACGAACCGCTGCATGGGCTGGATATGCACAACCGCCGGTTGGTGAAGGATGTCATCGAAGCCTTCTGTCAGCGGAAGAACAAGACCTTGATTATGGTTACTCATTATAAGGAAGAGTTGCCCGATGTCATCGACCATCAGCTTTACCTGCAAAGACACGGATGATGGAGGCTACGTAAAAAAAAGTACCTGCCCGGGGTAGGTAGGTGGGCAGGTACTTGTCCCGAGGTTAATGGGGATTTATCGGGACCTAGCATGCAGACATGCTTTAGACGTCTAGTCTGGTCTTTTGTTCCAATCACAAAGGTAAGTAGAAAATCTGAAAAAACCTAGGTAAAAGAAAGAAAATAAATCGCTTATCCGATTTTTTGAGCGATAAATGACCTTCGAGGTCTTCTGTTGCCGGAATCGGCGGATTCCCGTTACTCTTTTTCCCTGTTCCTCCGAAACACTCGTTTTCTGGACATAACCCGGTCTTAACGGGGATAAATGTTTGTCGGATAGTCTGTTAGAAGTTCGTGAGCCAATCGTGTCCTCCGTGGAATGGAGGTCGGAGTGACCTGAAAGTTCCGTTTGTTTCTTCCTTGGCGGAATAAATTGTTAGGTTTCTTCTTGCTTCTTCTGTTATTTTGCTATATTTGTCGCTCATATAGAAACACTATGAATAAAATGCTATGAAAACGACCTTATTGCAAAGAGATATCTGTTGGGCCAATCCCGAAGCCAACCGGCAACGATTGGAACAACGTCTGTCCGAACTTCCACCGGCTGATTTATATATATTCCCGGAAATGTTCTCTACCGGATTTTGCACAGACCCTGAGGGGATTGCCGAAGAGAATGTCAGTGAAGGTTCTTTGGCGTGGATGCAGCGGATAGCCAGTGCACGGGGATGTGCGTTGGCTGGAAGTGTCTCCATCAAAGAAGACGGAAAATTCTACAACCGCTTTTATTTCGTCTATCCTGACGGAACGTATTGTTCCTACGACAAACACCATCTGTTCACCTATGGAGGCGAACACAAGACGTTTACGGCAGGGAAGGAACGGGTCATCGTCACCTATCAGGGGGTACGTATCCTGTTGCAGATTTGTTATGACCTGCGTTTCCCGGTATGGTCTCGTAACCGCAAGGATTATGATATGGTCATATACGTGGCCAGCTGGCCTACGCCCCGTGTAGAGGTCTGGAGTGCCTTGCTTCGTGCCCGCGCCCTCGAGAACCAGTGCTATGTGGCCGGTGTCAACCGGGTGGGTGAGGACCCTTCCTGCCAGTACTCGGGTGGTACTGCCCTGATTGATCCCTATGGCCATACTTTGGGAGCCTGTAAGGATGGGGAAGAAGGCGAAGTGACCGCTGACATCGACATGGAGGAGCTGGAGCGTTTCCGTCAGAAATTCCCGGTATTGGACGATGCTGATGCCTTTGAACTTATGTGAAATGAAAAACAACTGAATAACCATGAATAAGAAACTTTTATTAGGAGACGAAGCGATTGCCTTGGGCGCGCTGCACGCCGGTATCAAAGGGGTGTATGCCTATCCTGGAACGCCGAGTACGGAGATAACGGAATTTATACAGAAATCACCACTGACCGCCGAGCGCGGAATCCATTCCAGCTGGTGTACCAACGAGAAAACAGCCATGGAAGCCGCATTGGGTATGTCGTATGCCGGATGCCGGGCCATTGTCTGCATGAAACATGTGGGACTGAACGTAGCGGCCGACGCGTTTGTCAATTCGGCCATTACCGGCGTGAACGGCGGTCTGATAGTCATTGTTGCCGACGACCCGTCGATGCACTCATCGCAGAACGAGCAGGACTCACGATTCTACGGTAAGTTCTCGCTGATGCCGATACTGGAACCTTCTTCCCAGCAGGAGGCTTATCAGATGATGGCTTACGGATTCGAACTTTCCGAACGGGAGAAGTTGCCGGTATTGCTCCGGGTGACTACCCGTATGGCGCATTCACGGGCTGCGGTCGAGGTAGCGGACACGGCGCAGGAGTTGCAGGCTTTGCCTTTTGCCAAGGACCCGTCTTCATGGGTCTTGTTGCCGGCGAATGCCCGTCGTCAGTATGCGGCTCTGGTCGAGAAGCAGTCGGCGCTCCAACAGTTGGCTTCGGCCTATACCCGTCTGGAACAGGACGGTCCTGAAAAGAAATTGGGTATCATCGCCTGTGGTATCGGATACAACTACGTGAAGGAAGCCGAGGAAGGTGCCGGAGGGTATCATGTCCTGAAGGTGTCACAATATCCGTTGCCGAAAGACAAGATACAGGAACTGGCGGCTTGCAGTACGGAAATCCTGGTGGTAGAAGACGGACAACCTTTTGTGGAAGAGCAGGTACCGGCCATGCTGGGTGCAGGTTATGTCGTGAAAGGACGTCTGACCGGCGATTTGCCCCGTACCGGCGAACTGACTCCCGATAGTGTAGCGGCTGCCATGGGGAAAGCCTCAAAGCGCTATTTCGAGACTCCGAAGAACCTGGTTCCGCGTCCGCCTGCACTTTGTCAGGGTTGCGGTCACCGCGATGTCTATACGGCCTTGAACGAGGTGGTGAAGGAATACCCCAATGCCCGTGTCTTTGCCGACATCGGTTGTTATACGTTGGGCGCATTGCCTCCGTTCCGGGCTATTGACAGCTGTGTGGATATGGGTGCATCCATTACCATGGCCAAGGGAGCTGCCGATGCAGGTCTTTTCCCGGCCATTGCGGTTATCGGCGACTCTACCTTTACCCATTCCGGTATGACCGGTCTGCTCGATGCGGTCAACGACCGTGCCAATATCACCGTCGTTATTTCGGATAATCTGACTACGGCCATGACCGGCGGACAGGATTCGGCCGGAACCAACAAGTTCGAAGCCATCTGCCTCGGATTGGGTGTGGAACCGGAACATGTACGGGTGGTGGTACCGCTTCCGAAGAACATGGAAGAGATTACCCGCACCATCCGCGAGGAAATCGAGTATAACGGGGTGTCCGTCATCATTCCGCGTCGGGAATGCATCCAGACCCTCAATCGTAAGTTGAAACAACAAAGAAAGAATCAGTAATCATGAAAACAGATATTATACTTTCGGGCGTGGGAGGACAAGGCATCCTCTCTATCGCCACGATTATCGGGGAGGCTGCTACAAAATCCGGCCTGAAGCTGAAACAGGCCGAAGTACACGGAATGAGTCAGCGCGGAGGCGATGTGCAGTCCAACTTACGCCTCTCCGACGGGGAGATTGCTTCCGACTTGATTGCGTTGGGTACGGCAGACATGATTTTGTCGCTTGAGCCCATGGAAGCTCTCCGTTACCTGCCTTACCTGAACAAGGAAGGATGGATTATCACTTCATCGGCTCCGTTCAAGAATATTCCGAATTATCCCGAAGAGCAGGCACTGATTGACGAACTGAAGGCACTTCCGCATGTCATTCTGGTGGACGTGGACGCACTGGCACACGAACACAACATGCCGAAAGCAGCCAATGTCATCCTGCTGGGAGCGGCTTCCCGTTTCTTGGGAATCCTGTCGGTAGAAGAACTGCGCGAAAGTATCGGCAGGGTATTCGGTTCGAAGGGCGAGGCTGTTGTGGAAATGAACAAGAAAGCGTTCGACATCGGTTATGCGGCTGCCGACAAACAAGGATAGGGAGGAAGACGTATGAAACATCAAGTATTCAGTGAAGAGTTGGTCGCTCAGGTCGTAGACGAGCTGAAGGTGGCCAACTTGGAACAGGCTACCATCGGCGAGGTGCTGCTGGTAGCTTCCCGTCTGGAAGAGCTGACAGGCGTTCCGTTCATCCGCATGGACCAGGGGTCTCCCGGTCTGCCGGCCAACCGTATCGGTATCGAAGCAGAGAAAGCTGCACTCGACAGGGGAGTGGGGTCTCAATACCCTGCCGCTGCCGGTGTGGCAGAACTGAAGGCGGCTGCTTCCCGCTTTGTGAAGGCGTTTGTAGACATTGATATTTCTCCGGCTGCCTGTGTACCGACTACCGGGTCGGTAGCGTCTTCGTTCGGCGCTTTTATCGCCTGTACGCAGCGCATACCGGGCAAGGATAAGGTACTGTTCATCGACCCCGGATTCCCTATCCAGAAATCGCAGTTGCGCATCATCGGTGTGAAATGGGAGTGGTTCGATATCTACCATTATCGTGGTGAAGCTCTACGGGCGAAGATGGAGGAATACCTCAGCAAGGGCGACATTGCCGCCATTGTCTATTCCAATCCGAACAATCCGGCCTGGATCTGTCTGGAGGATTCCGAGCTGAAGATTATCGGTGAACTGGCTACCCGTTACGATGCGGTAGTGATGGAGGACATGGCTTACTTCTGTATGGACTTCCGCCGGGATATGGGTAAGCCGTACGAGCCTCCTTATCCGCCTACCGTAGCCAAGTATACCGACAATTATGTGCTGATGTTGTCCTCTTCCAAGATATTCAGCTATGCCGGACAACGGATGGCGGTCATCTGCATTTCCGACAGGCTGTTCAATACCTATTATCCGGCTTTGGCCGAACGTTATGGCGACTCGGGTATCTTCGGACAGACCCTCATCGCGTCAATCCTGTATATGATTACGTCGGGATGTACGGCATCCACACAGTATGCCTATGCCGCCATGCTCGATGCGGCGGTAGAAGGCCGTATCGATTTCGTGGCAGATACCCGGGAGTATGCCCGGCGTGCCGAACGCATGAAGAAAATCTTTACAGACAATGGCTTCCACATCGTCTATGATTACGATGTGACCCAGCCGGTAGGCGACGGATTCTTCTTTACATTGGGGTATGGCAAGCTTTCCAGCGGACAGTTGCTGAAGGAACTGCTCTATTATGGGGTGAGCAGCATTGCGTTGGGAACTACCGGAAGTGAACAGCAGGGCGTACGTGCCTGCACTTCGCGGATGCGTGAAGAACTTTATCCGGTCATGGAAGAACGGATGAAGGCTTTCCGCATGGACCATCCGCTTGATTGAATAACCTGAATTTTAATACATAGACAAAACACACACTTATGATTTGGAACAAGAGTAAAGAATGCATGAGCCGCGAAGAGATGAGAGAACTTCAAGGCAAGAGACTGCATAAGTTGGTAGACCTGGTGTACCACAACACCCCGTTCTACCGGAACAAGCTTCAGGAGTTGGACATTACTCCGGATGATATACAGACAATAGACGATATCGTCAAACTGCCGTTCACGACCAAGCAGGATCTGCGCGACAATTATCCGTACGGCCTTCAGGCCGCTTCGTTGCAGGAGATTGTCCGTGTGCATGCTTCTTCGGGCACTACCGGTAATCCTACGGTCGTCGGTTATACCCGCCGGGACCTGGACATCTGGAAAGAAGCTACCGCCCGTTGTCTGGCGGCTTACGGCGTTACCCGTGACGATGTCTTTTCGGTAGGTTACGGATACGGTCTGTTTACCGGTGGTCTGGGACTTCATTACGGGGTGGAACACCTGGGAGCGACGGTAATTCCGACTTCTACCGGAAATACGGAAAAGCACCTGCACCTGCTTCGTGACCTGAAGGTGACAGGCTTGGCCTGTACACCGTCGTATGCGCTTTACCTGGCTGAGGCCATGGATAAATACGGCATGACGAAAGCAGACCTTCACCTGCGTGTCGGTGCCTTCGGTGCCGAACCTTGGACCGAGAACATGCGTAAGGAAATCGAATCGAAACTGGGGCTTCAGGCTTACAATATTTATGGCTTGAGTGAAATCTCCGGACCGGGCGTATCCTACGAATGTGAATGCAAGTGCGGTTCTCACATCTGCGAAGACCATTTCTATCCGGAAATCATCAATCCGGATACCGGTGAGGTACTTCCTTACGGTGAAACGGGAGAATTGGTATTCACTACCTTGACCAAGACCGGTATGCCGTTGTTGCGTTACCGTACCAAGGATTTGACTTCGTTGATAGCCGAGCCTTGTGATTGTGGCCGTACCAGCGTGCGTATGACCCGCATCATCGGACGTTCGGACGATATGCTGATTATCCGCGGTATCAACGTCTTCCCGTCACAGGTGGAAAGTGTCATCCTCGAGATGAAGGAATTCGAGCCGCAATACATGCTGGTAGTCGACCGTCAGGGTACCCTCGATACCCTCGAAATCCAGGTCGAGCTGCGTAAGGAATTGTATTCCGACGAAATGGGTATCCTGTTGGGCCTGAAGAAGAAGTTGGCCGACCGGCTGAAGAGCGTTCTGTCCATCAGTGCCAATGTCAAGCTGATGGAGCCGAACTCTATTCCACGTAGTGAAGGAAAAGGCAAACATGTAATCGATAATCGGAAACTTAAATAAAGAAATGGAGGTTACCATGACTATCAAACAGATTTCTGTGTTCCTCGAGAACAAGAGCGGAAGAATAAACGATGTAACCAAAGCCTTGGGAAAAGCGGGCATCAACATGCATGCGTTCAGCATGGCCGAAACGACTGACTTCGGTATCCTGCGGTTGATTGTTTCGGATGTGGAACGGGCGGTGGAAGTGCTGCGTGCGGCAAACTTCTCGGTGGTACAGACCGATGTAATCTGCATCAGTTGTCCCAATGTAGCCGGTTCGTTGGCGGTTATCCTCGAGCACCTGGCCGAGCATCAGGTATTCATCGAATACATGTATGCGTTTGCACAAGGCGACAAGGCCAACGTGGTGATTCGTCCGACCGACCTGCAGGCTTGCCTGGAGGTGCTGAAGACCGATCAATGCGATGTGCTGACAGGTAATAACCTGTAAGTTCCTGTAAGATAAACGAAGCGTCCTGGAAGAATGGCTGGGTAACAGTTTCTTCCAGGACGCTTTCGTTGTATCGGCTGAATCAGTCTTGTGAGAATTCCTTGATGCGTTGCTCTTCTTCCAGCCGGCAAATCAGCAGGTATCCGTCTTTTTCTGCTACGATATAGCCGTCCAGCCCCTGCAGGACTACTTTACGCTCTTCGCTGGTATGTACAACGCAGTTCTTGCAATCAAAAAACTTCACGTCCTGTCCTACCTGGGCATTTCCATCCGTATCCTGTTGCAGATGAGTATGCAGTGAGCCCCAGGTGCCCAGGTCGCTCCAACCGAATTCGGCAGGAAGTACATAGATGTTGGAAGCCTTTTCCATGACGGCATAGTCAATCGAAATCTTGTCGCAGGTTGGGAAAAGACGTTTCAGCTCTTCGGCTTCCCGGTCGGTATACAGACTGGGGGACAACTCATCCATTACTCCGGCGATTTGTGGCGCATATTGGCGGATGGCTGCTGTAATCGTATGTACATTCCATACAAAGATTCCTGCATTCCACAGGTAGTTTCCTGCGGCCAGGTATTTCTTGGCGGTTTCCAGGTCAGGCTTTTCACGGAATGATTCTACCTGGTGGATTTCCTGGTCGGGCAATTTTTCTCCTGAACAAATGTATCCGTATCCTGTTTCAGGCCGGTTCGGTTTCATGCCGAGTGTGACGATGGCTGTTCCCGTTTGGGTAAAGTCCAATGCCACTTTGATGCAACGTCTGAATTCTTCGACATCAAGAACAAAAGCGTCCGAAGGAGCGACTACGATGTTTGCCTCAGGATGACGTTGCTTGATTTTCCAACAGGCATACGCGATGCAGGGAGCCGTATTCCGGGCTTCCGGTTCCGACAGGATGTTCTGTTCCGGAATCTCGGGTAACTGTTCTTTTACGATGGAAGTATATTTTTGAGAGGTCACTACCCAACGGTTTTCCATCGGGCAGATACCGCTGAAACGATCTGCGGTCAGTTGGATGAGGGTTCTACCACAACCCATAATGTCGATGAACTGTTTGGGATATGCAGGGGTACTCATTGGCCAGAAACGACTGCCGATTCCTCCTGCCATGATGACGAGGTGATTATCTGCCATATTATATACCTATGATAAGTTTCTATTTCTGTTGTAGTTTTTTAGCCAAAATTCAGCTTATTATGCAAAGCTAATGTTATTTCTGCGGATTGCCAAGGAATCGGTCGTTTTTTCCATTCCCGGAGGAAAAGGATTTTTCCCAGGCTGTTTTTTGTAGACGTATCCCGTGAATATATGCCGGTAACTCTGTATCTTTGTGCTGTAGTCGTGTTTGGTGGAATCTATGTTCGAACGCTTGTATGTTTAAAGAGAAAGTATATCAATACATAACGGAGAAGCAGCTTTTCCAGCCTGCGGATAAAGTGCTGGTGGCCTTGAGTGGAGGCGCGGATTCGGTGGCTTTGCTGCGTGTCCTGCTGGAGTTGGGATTTTCGTGTCAGGCTGTACATTGTAATTTCTGTCTGCGAAACGATGAGTCCGACCGTGACGAAGAATTTGTGAGGGCTCTGTGCCGGGAACGGCAGGTGAATCTGGAGGTCAGGCATTTCGATACGGAAGGTTATGCGAATACGCATCGGATATCCATCGAAATGGCTGCCCGTGAGTTACGTTACGCCTGGTTTGAAGAAATGCGTTGCCGCATGGGGTGCGATGTCATAGCAGTAGCTCACCATCGGAATGATAGCGCAGAAACCCTGATTCTGAATTTGTTGCGCGGAACAGGTATCCGTGGATTGAAAGGAATCTCCCCTGTCAACGGAACCGTTGTCCGGCCGTTGCTGGGAGTCGACCGCGACGAGATACGTCGGTACCTGGCTGAGTTGAAACAGGCATACGTCACCGACAGTACGAATCTGCAGGATGAATACATGCGGAACAAGATTCGCTTGAACATCTTTCCGAAGTTTCAGGAAATCAATCCTTCGTTTGTAGAGTCCCTTTTGGAAACGTCAGAACGGTTGACGCAAGTCGAGGCCGTTTATCGGAAGGGAATCGATGAAGGTCTGAAGCGTGTCCTGAAAGACGGCAGGCAGATGGCTATCGGGGCCTTGTTGCAGGAAGTCTCGCCACAGGCGTTGCTTTACGAGTGGCTTCATCCGTTCGGATTCAATGCCAGCCAGTTGAAAGATATTTTTCAAGGGTTGAACGGTCCTTGCGGACGATGGTATCAGACGGCGGAATGGAGATTGTTGCGTGACCGTGAACTGCTGATTCTTTCGCCTAAGGAAGCGGCAGACATTCATTACCGGCTGGTAACGGAACGTTTCCCGGTGGAAGGGCCTTTCAGCGTCCCGCACGTACCGGATAAGGCTTATTTGGATGCCGATAAGGTTACGGCGCAGCTATCGCTCCGTAAATGGCAATCGGGCGACCGTTTCATCCCCTATGGCATGAAGCATTTCAAACGGGTACGTGATTACCTGCGCGACCGGAAATTCACCCGTTTCGAGAAAGAAGAGCAGTATGTGGTGACCGCAGGCGATACCATCGTCTGGCTGGTGAACGAACGTACCGACCACCGCTTCAGGGTGACGGAACAAACCCGAAATGTTCTTGTACTTTCGGTCGAAAAACACGTGTAATGTACTCAAAAGGGCCGGAGAAGTAAGGAAAAGGCACTCCATACATTAAAAAACATAAAAAATACGGATGAAAGTATATATAATTGAGCGATTTATATTTACTTTGAGTGATTTAACATTTTAATATTGATGGTAGAATGAATGAACTGATTGCTAAAATTAAGGAACTCAGCGCAGCTTTTATAGTTGATGCTGGAATGCAGGCTGAAAAAGGAAACAAAGCTGCAGGTACTCGTGCTCGCAAGGCATCTCTTGAACTTGAAAAAGCCTTGAAAGAATTCAGAAAAGTATCTTTGGAAGATTCCAAGAAATAATTGTTTCTACTTTTGAATGTAATTGAAAGAGGTTGTATCTTTCTTCCATAAGGAATGATACAATCTCTTTCGCATGTAAATAGGTAAACAAGCGTATGGACCGGAAACGATATGTCGGATGGATTGGCGCGGGCCTTGTGTGTGCGTCAATGGTGGTTTCTTGTACTTCTGCTGGTCAGAGGCAATCTTTGTTGCATACGGCCGATTCGTTGAATCAGGTTTCCTACGCGTTGCGTTATAAGGATTTGCCCAGGGCCGCACGGGCTGCCGGGCAGGCGTATGAATATTCTGCCGCTTCGCCATCCGTACGGGCAGAAGCCTTGAACAACATGGCTTTCTGTGCCTTTATGCGTATGGATTTCGAACAGGCCATCCGCTTGTACCGGAAAGCTTTATCGGCCAGCAACAACGAAGTGGAAAGTCTGATAGCCGATATCGGGCTGATGAAAATCTGCCAGCGTACATCGATGAACAAGGAGTTCTATGATTACCGGAACAGCGCATTGCGGCGGATCAGACGGATACGGGAGGACCAGATTTCTCTGGAGAATGATGCCGTCAGAAAGCGGATGGATTATGCCCTGTCGGAGTTCTATATCGTTTCAGGCATCTATTATTATTATTTGCAGCAGGAAGATGAATCATTGGCTTCCATAGAGGCCGTTTCGCCGGATTGGATCAAGGCCGATTCGGCGCAATGGCTTTATTATCTGTACATGAAGGGGTCCGGTGGCATGTACCGTGGAGCGACGGCTGCCGAAATAACAAAGGGGGAGTTCAGTTGCCTGGTGGAATGCCTGCAGGCCAGTCATGCGCAGGGGTATATCTATTTCGAGGCAAATGCATTGCAGGCGATGGCCGAGCTGTTGCTGTTCCGTTCGAATCGGGAGTTGCTTTCCAGGGAGCGCGAAGGTTTGATGCGACTGGTCAACCCGAATGATGTTCCGCTGGATTCTTTGCCTTTGCGTTTCGCCCGTGAAGCTTTGCGCTTGTTCAAGCGCTACGGAGACTGGTACCAGATTTCGGGGACCTATCGTACCATGGCCAGTTACTATAATTCCATGGGTGAACCGGAAAAGGCCTTGCGGAACCTGGCCGAGGCCTTGGGGTATGTCAACCGTCACCATGAAAAATATTACCATTGCGAAGATACCCTCGACCGGTTGTTTACTTTTGTGCCCGGTCAGGAACGGTCTACCGAGCTGACCTGGATTAATGATGAAGGTATCAAGACCGTACCGGAATGGATTGCCCGCTTGCGGGAGCAGCTGAGCCGGACGTATGCGGCTATGGACCGTAAGGTGGAATCGGATTTCAACCGGAACATTTACCTGGATATTCTGGATTATACCCGTCAGGACAAGGAACTGGAAAGCCGTTACGGGATGCTGGAGTCGGAATCGAGCCAATTGAACGGCTTGTTGTTGCTGGTGGGAATCAGTTTCATCCTGTTGGTACTGGTTTTTGTCTTCCTGAACCGTTACTGGAGAACCCGGAATACCCAATACGTAAACGAGTTGAAGAGGGTGCTGGAGGTCTGCCGGAAGATTACGTCTTCGGTCCCTCCCCAGGCATCGGGGATGGAGGAAATCAAGGAAGCCGTGTGCCGGACGGTGCAGGAGGACCTGCTTGCCATTTTCCGTTCCGGCGAACTTTGGATAGAGGTTGCCGGCGATGATGCCGAAGCGCGTCCCGATTGGACTAAATCGGAACAGGTGGTCAATTACGCATTGGTATCTCCCGGAAAACAGGACCCGGTGGGTACCTTGTGGCTCCATCCGCTGACACCCCTTCGAAAGGAAGAAAAGGTACTCGTCAGACTGCTGGTGCCTTATCTGGCCTGGACGCTCGAGAACGGGCAGAATCTGGTCTCCTTGGACGATGAGCGGCGCAGGGTGGAGAAGGAGCAGTATGTGCATGAGAAGCATTTGGTGGAGAACAAATGCGAGAATGAGGTGAAGAAGACATGCCTGGCTTTGGTGACCGGTATCTTGCCGTACATAGACCGGGTCGTGAATGAGGTGAACAAGTTGCGGACCTTGCCTTCCGCCCATTATTCCCTGAAAGCAGGGAAACTGCAATATATCGACGAACTCATCACCCGCATCAATGAATACAATGATATCCTGGCGCTATGGATTAAGATGCGGCAGGGTACGGTCAGCCTGAATATCGAAAGTTTCGAGCTGAATGAACTTTTCCAGACCTTGGCCAAAGGCAGACGCTCGTTCGAGTTGAAGCGTCAGACGTTCGTGGTCCCTCAGACTACGGCGGTAGTGAAGGCCGACAAGGCGTTGACGTTGTTCATGATCAATACCCTTGCCGAAAATGCCCGTAAATATACTCCCGCAGGGGGACGTATCGAACTCTCTGCAGAGGAAACGGAAACCTATGTGGAGATAGCCGTAACCGATAATGGACCGGGGCTTTCCGAAACGGATGTCAACCGCATTCTAGGGGAAAAGGTGTACGATTCCAAACAGATAGGGATGGATACAGCTATCGACACACAATCCCTGCAAAAGCAGAAAGGAAACGGCTTCGGTCTGATGAATTGTAAGGGAATCATTGAAAAATACCGGAAAACGAACGCATTGTTCCAGGTCTGTACGTTCCGGATAGAGAGTGCTCCGGGAAAGGGAAGCCGCTTTTTCTTCCGTTTGCCGAAAGGGCTCCGGCGTCTGGGAATATGGATGGGTATCCTTGTGTGCGGTATGCAAATGGGAGGATGTTCTCAGCACGCTTCCACGTCGCGGATGGCAGACTCCGGTCAGGACACGTTGCCTGTTCCCTCTGCCGTAGCTTCCTACGATAGCCTGTTGGCGATTGCCAACGACTATGCCAACCGGGTATATGACAACAACGTGAATGGTGATTATACCACCGCATTGACTTTGGCGGATAGCGTACTTTATTACATGAACAAACATTATCAGCAATATGCGGATAGTGAAGGACCTCTGGCGCGTCTGTATGGAGCGGGACAGGCCGCCGAACTGACCTGGTTGGCCAACGGATTCGATACGGATTATTACATCTTGCTGGATGTACGCAACGAAGCGGCGGTAGCCAGCCTGGCGGTCAAGGATTTCCGCCGTTACCGTTATAACAATGCTGCCTATACCACCCTCTACAAGCTGTTGAGTGAGGACAATTCGCTGGATTATTATTGCAAGCAGATGCAGCAGTCGGCCAACAACAAGCTGATAGCGTTGGCCATTTTCCTGTTGCTGGTACTTGGGGGAATAGTTGCCTATTACTTGTTATATATCCGGAAACAGTTGCGTTACCGGTACAACATGGAGCAGGTCTTTGCGGTCAACAATGCCCTCTTCCTTGCGTCGGCCGAAGCGGAGAAAGAACCGGTGTCGAGCATTCCCCACATCCTTGTGAACGGGGTGTTCAATGAACTCAACGAGTTGATACCCCTCACCAATTTGGCTTTGATGGTCTATAACGAAGAATGGAAGGCCTTCGAAACGGCTTATTACCAGGAAGTCACAGACGAGGAGCTGGAGGAACGGATGAAACGTGCCTTCGAGAAGGAGCAGGTATTCTGGTCCACCGATGCCGGCTGGTGCTTTTTGCCTTTGTGGAACGAGGCGGGAGGTGAGAAGCATTGCATCGGGTTGTTGGCTTTACAGACTTCCCGGCCCTATAATCAGGAGGAGGACCAGTTGCTGGTACAATTGATGTCCGGTTATTTGGGTAGTGTACTTTATCATACGTTGGTGACCGTGCAGGGTAAATTCCATGACATCGAGCTGGCTCAGGATGATGCACGGAGGACTTCGTTTGAGGAGAATCAGTTGCATGTACAGAATATGGTGCTTGATAATTGCTTGTCTACCATCAAGCATGAAACCATTTATTATCCGAATCGCATCAAGCAGATTGTGGACCGCCTGACGCAGGAGAATCTGGCCGGTCGGGAGGAGCAGGAACAGCTGGAGGCCATGTCGGAGCTGGTGGAATATTACAAGGAGGTATTTACCTTGTTGACTTCGTGCGCGTCGCGGCAATTGGAAGGAATCACCTTCCGGCGTTCGGATGTCAGTGTAGAAGAGCTTTCGGCCCAGGCTTTGCGTTATTTGCAACGGATGAACCGGAAACAGTCTTTCCGTTTGACGCTGGAGGTCGAGGCTGAACCGTTATGGGTGTCGGGCGACAAGGTCTTGCTGGCTTTCCTTCTGGAAAATCTGCTGGATGAGGCCATGCGTTTTCCCCGGGAAGGAAAGTTAATATTGAAAATTTATCGGACAGAAGCGTTCGTTCGTTTTGATTTTATTGATTCTCGTCGTAATTTTACGCGGTCGGAGCTGAACGAGCTGTTTTATCCGGATAAGAACCGGATGCAACAGGGAAGTCCGGGTGGGGGACTGACCGGTACTGAATATTTGGTATGCAAGCAGATCATCCGTGACCACGACGAGTTTGCCGGGCTGAGAGGATGCCGTATCAATGCCGAATCTGTGCCTGATGGGCAAGGGTTCATGGTATGGTTCACCATCCCTTACCGGGTAATCAAATGAAAAATGTATGGAAAAGTTTAAAGTAATTATTGTAGAGGATGTGAAGTTGGAGTTGAAGGGTACGGAAGAGATTTTCCGCCATGAAATTCCGAATGCAGAGGTGATAGGTACCGCTATGACCGAGGCCGAATTCTGGGAATTGCTGAAGCAGCAGACCCCTGATTTGGTGTTGTTGGATTTAGGTCTGGGGGGCTCTACCACCATCGGGGTAGACATCTGTGCCCGCCTGCACCGCGAACGTCCCGAACTGAAAGTGTTGATTTTTACCGGTGAGGTATTGAACGAGAAGCTTTGGGTGGATGCGCTGGATGCTGGAGCGGACGGAATCATCCTGAAAACCGGTGAACTCCTGACGGCGACCGATGTACAGGCCGTTATGGACGGCAAGAAGCTGGTCTTCAATTATCCGATCCTGGAGAAGATTGTAGAGCGTTTCAAGCAGACGGTGATGGCCGAACAGAGGAGGCAGGAGGCTTTCATCAATTACGATATCGATGAGTACGATGAACGCTTGCTTCGTCATCTGGCCTTGGGATATACAAAGGAAATGATCACCAACCTGAAGGCGATGCCTTTCGGAGTGAAATCCATCGAGAAACGGCAGAACGATTTGATAAACAGGTTGTTCCGCTCGGACGAACGGGTAGGGGTGAATGCTTGCCGCCTGGTGACACGTGCTTTCGAGCTCCGTATCCTGGACATCGATAACCTGGAACCGGATGAAGACTAGGCGATTCATACATCCGGCTACGGTATTCTTTCTGCTCACCCTGCTGGTGGTCTGTGTATCGTGGGTGGGGAGTATCTTTGCTTGGGAACAGGTGCAGAATCTGCTGAGCGCGGAAGGCCTGCGCTGGATGCTCCGGTATGCGGGCGATTGTTTTACGCGGTCGTCTCTGGTGGGAGCGGTGCTCCTGCTTTTTCTGGGCGGCGGACTCTGGGTAAACTCCGGCCTGCTGGAGTCATGCCGGCAATACTGGAAACATGAACGGAAGCTTTCCAGGAAAGAACGCCGGGGGCTGTTCCTGTCCTGGACAACAGGAGGAGTGTATCTGTTGCTATGGCTATTCCTGGCTTTCGGGCCGCTCAATGTGGTTCGGAGTGCTACGGGGACCCTGGCAGATTCTCCGTTGTCGGACGGTATCTGCTACGTGGTATCCTTAGGGCTGGGCCTGATGGGAGCCGTATACGGTTTCGTGACCGATTTCTACCGGAACGATGCGGATGTCGTACGGGGCATGTCGGGGCTGTTCCGCATCCTTCCGGAGTATTTCGTGACCTTGTTCTTTGTCATCCAGTTCTTTGCGGTATTCCAGCATTCAGGCCTGTACCTGTTTTTGGCTTTGCCGGCCTCCATCTGGAAAGGAATCTATTACGTCTGTTGTCTGTTCCCTTTATGGTATGGCAGGCCGCACAGAACTTTATGAGCGGTTTATATGTTGAACTATCAAATGATAAATGCAAATTGAAATGAAAAAAAGTATTTTTTGGGCAGCTGCCGGTCTGATGGCACTGGCTGCTTGCCAACAACAGCAAGCTGGTTTTACAATCCAGGGTACGGCGGTAGGTGCTGCCGACGGTGACACCATTTACCTGCAGAATTTCGACGGCACCAACATGGTGAAGCTGGATTCAGCCGTTGTGAAGAACGGAACGTTTGAATTCAAAGGAACTCCGGATTCACTGGTGACAAGCCGTTTTGTTACTTACATGAAGGGAGACAACCGTATGTCTACCATGCTCTTTGTGGAAGACGGAGTTATCAAGGTGACTTTGGACCCGGAAAACAGCAAGGTGTCTGGAACTCCCAACAATGACATCCTCCAGCAGTTCTCGGACACGTTTGCCGCTATCTCCAAGGAGTTGAACGAGGCTTACGAGAAGAGCCAGCAGGATTCTACCTTGACTGAGGCTCAACAGGATTCCGTGGAACTGGCACTCGACCAGAAGCAGGAAGAAGGACTTGCCAAGGTATTCGAACTGGTATCGGCCAATATAGACAAACCTGCCGGTGTATACCTGCTTTCTTCTTTCGGTCCGTCGTTCGATGTGAAGAAGGTTCAGCCGTTGTTCGAGCGTATTCCTGCCGCTTATAGCAACGATCCTGAAATCGTATCCTTGAAAGAATATGTAGATACGGCCGTAAAGACATCCGAAGGCGAAAAGTACATCGACTTTACGATGAACTCTCCGGAGGGAAAACCTGTCAAACTCTCTGATTTTATATCAAAAAATACATACACCCTGATTGACTTCTGGGCCAGCTGGTGCGGACCTTGTAAGCGTGAAATGCCGACGGTGGTAGAAGCCTACGATAAGTATAAGAATAAAGGTTTCGGAGTGGTAGGTGTGTCATTGGACAATAATGCCGATAGCTGGAAACAGGCCATCAAGGATTTGAATATAACCTGGCCGCAGATGTCCGATTTGAAAGGATGGCAGTGTGAAGGAGCTTCGTTGTATGGCGTACGTGCCATTCCGGCAACGGTGCTGGTTGACCAGCAGGGAACCATCATTGCACGCAACCTGAGAGGAGCGGCACTGATGAAGAAGTTGGGTGAACTCATGAAATAATCCTTACAAAAAATGGAGAAGCCGTATTTTACTCCCCGCAGGAGTGTAAATGCGGCTTCTTTTTATGAAGTATGGAAAATCTCTGGAACCTGTAATGAATCCGTTTTCAGGATATTCTTGGTTTATCCGATTTTGCTGATTCTTTTCAATTTCTCTTCTTCTATCAGTTTGATTTTGCGTCCGTCGATAATGATGAGTTTTTCTGCCGCAAAATTGGACAGGGTACGGATGGCGTTCGATGTGGTCATGTTCGACAGGTTGGCCAAGTCTTCGCGGGAGAGATAGATACTCAGTGTACATTGGTCTTCTTCCACACCGTACGTGTCTTTCAGGAAGAGGAGTGACTCTGCCAGACGTCCACGGATGTGTTTCTGGGTCAGGCTTACGGTCCGTTCATCGGAGATACCCAGGTCTTTGGAGAGTTGTCTGATAAAAAACATGGACAATTCAGGGTTCTCCTGAATCAGTTTGACAATCGTCGGCATCGGAATCAGACAGATGGTACAAGGCTCGAATGCAGCGGCGGCTGTTACATAATTCTCCTCTGCAAAATAGGCCCGATAGGCAAAGTATTCATGGCTTTTGATGACACGGATAATCTGGCTACGTCCTCCCACCCCGTCTTTGTAAATCTTTACTTTTCCGCTCAGCAGGCACATGAGGTAAGTGGGCGTTTCCCCTTCGCAATAGATGTTTTCGTTTTTCTTGTATTTTTGTATGGTAAAATCTTTTGCCAGGATTTCTTTCTGCTCCTGTGTCAGTGGTTGCCACAAATCGGGGATGCTTTCGGCAATCTCGAGTTCTGTTAGTTCCTTCTTCATCATTTGCAATGTTACAAAACCGTGTTATATAGCACAAAGGTAAAATAAAAAATCGAAATAGTGGTTTTAAGGTTTAAAAAATATCATCCTAATAGCTTTTTTATTATATATTTGTCCGATAAAATAGGTAGCATTGAAGTTTATTTACCGAGTATATGGCTTTTTTTTGTTGCTATGCTGTTTTGCAGGTGTGGCAAACGCTTCGGAACCGGGAAGTAATCTCTGGTCGGAAAAGGGTATAGCCGTACCCGATTCCATCCTGGAGTTGCTGTTTCAGGGCGCAGAGACCAATTCACACCGCATCAAGGAATACCAGAGTAGCCTGTATCTGAAAGGGAAGCTTACGGTACATAAGCGTAACCGGATCATCAAATATGTACCTTCCATGTTCAAGCTGGAGAAAGACATCGACCAGTATATGCATGAATCCGTCAGCGATCTGCATTATACGGCGCCCGATATTTATGACCGGAAAGTCAGGGCGGTTTCCACTACCTTCCCGAATCCTTATGGCGAAGTGTTCGACATCATGGATTACATGAAGTTCAACCTCTACGGCTCTTCTGTGATGGAAAATAAAATCCTGTCGCCCTTGAGCCGTTCTTCCCGCCGGCTGTACCAGTATTTTCTCGAGGATGTGCTGGAGCGTTCGGACAGCCGGACTTACCACATCAAGGTAGTTCCGTTGTTTCAAAGTACCCAGTTGCTGGAAGGTCATTTCTGGATTTCCGATAAGGACTGGACCGTCAAGCACCTTGATGTACATGGAAAATATGCCTTGATTACTTTTCATTTGTCCATGCACATGGGCGAAACGGAAGAAACCCGGTTCTTGCCCCAACTCTTTAACCTGGACCTCAATTTCAAGTTCCTGAAGAATCATCTGGAGATGAACTATACCGGATGGCTCAACTACGCGAAAGTGGAACTTTTTGACCCGGATGGCACGGAATGGCTGGACCTGCAAAAGACACGTTCGCATAACCTTTCCAATTCATATACGTTGACCTGCGATACGACCCAGCTGGTGCTCGACCTCGATTCCTTCAACCGGATTCGTCCGATTCCGTTGGACGGTGACGAAGAACAGCTGTACAAGAAGCGGAAAGAGCGTGTCCTGTTTCAGGCAGCCATGGATACAATCCAGAAGGCCATGCCGGTGACACGGCGCGAAAAGAATCTGGTCTTCTGGGGGCAGTTGGGCGATGCCCTGATCAGCAGTTACAACATTGACCTGTCGAAGGTGGGGAGTGTGAACTGTTCCCCGATCATCAATCCGCTGTATGTGAGTTACAGCCACCGGAACGGTATCTCCTACAAGCAGGTGTTCAAATACAACAAGTTGTTTCATGACGGCCGCCTGTTGCGTATCGTGCCTCAGATTGGCTACAATTTCACCAAGAAGGAATTGTACGCCAGTGCCGATGTGCAATATGTCTACAATCCGCGGAAACAGGGACGGGTGGAGATAAGTGCAGGAAACGGTAACCGGATTTACAGTAGTGTGGTGTTGGACCAGCTGGCCGCACAACCGGACAGTACGCTCAGTTTCGACGGGCTGGACCTGGATTACTTCAAGGATGTGTATGTCAATGTTTCCCACAACATCGAAGTGGTGAACGGTCTGCAATTGTGGACGGGTGTCGCCATGCACTGGCGATATACCAAAAGCACCCCTGAGGTGGAAGCCCGGGTCCGTTCGAAATACAATAGTTTTGCGCCTCGTCTGCGGGTGGAGTGGACACCGGGGATGTATTATTACATGAACGGCAACCGTAAGGTGAATGTCGGTTCCCGCTATCCGACCTTCATGCTCGATTATGAACGGGGGTTGCATATCTTGAACAATTCCGGAAAGTATGAACGTATTGAAGTGGCCATGCAGCAGATGATCCGCCTGAAACAGGTGAACTACATTGCCTACCGGATAGGTGCCGGATGTTTCACCAATCAGGACGACCTTTATTTCGTGGATTATGTGAACTTTGCCAACCGGAATCTTCCCCAGAGCTGGGATGATGAAATCGGCGGAACCTTCCAGATGCTGGACGGTCGCTGGTACAATGCTTCCAGCCATTACATTCAGGGGAATCTGACCTATGAATCTCCCTTTATCCTGCTTTATCCGGTTTCCCGGTTGCTTTCGTTTGTCCAGAAGGAGCGTCTGTATGCGGGTATCCTGTTTATGCCGTATCTGAATCCGTATATCGAATTGGGCTATGGAATTGCCACCCACCTGTTCGATGCAGGTATATTCATTGGAAATGAAAAAGGTAAATTTACCTCCATCGGCTGTAAATTTACCTTCGAATTGTTCAATGATTGAACCTTTGTTCCCGTTCGGGTTATTTGCGTAGAAAATCGGCTTTCGTCCGGCACCAGTAATGTATCTTGATCTGTAAGGCCCAGAGCGGACGGCACCAGTCGAAGAGCAGGAAGAAACAACAGGATTTCTCGCCGGTTGCCTTTGCCGTTTTCCGGAAATTGTTCATGGTCAGTACAAAGCGGAGCAACCAGAGGATAGCGATGATACCGGTATACATCCATTCATAGTACCGGATGCTCATGATGAGTCCGATGAGGGTACACAGGTGGAACAGGGCGCATGTCCAGGTCTCCAGCCCGTTCATGAACCGGGCCGCTCCGTGATAGAATTTACCGGTGACCAGTCTGTTCACCTTGTCCTCGAACCAGATGCGTTTGAAGGGAGGAACTTTCTGTTCCATGAAGCTATCCGGATGCAGGGCGACGGCTGTATTCCCGGAGTCTGCCAGGGCGTTGATGAACAGGTCGTCGTCTCCGCGTTGCAGGGTAAGTTGGTCGGCAAATCCTTTGTGGCCGTTGTACATGTTTTTCCGGTATGCCAGATTCTGTCCGATACCCATGTAGGGATGTCTGTTCAGCGCCGCTCCCAGGTAACGCATGGCCTGGAACAGGTTATCGGCCTTGACACGTTTGCCGAAAAGTCCTTTCCCGCCGGTATATCCGCAATATCCCAGTACGATGTCCGTTCCTTCCTGAAAGTGTACGGCCAGGTGTTTCAGCCATTGGTCACTAACGGGTTTGCAGGTTGGTTCCGTTACGACAATCCAGTCGTACCGGCTGGCCTTGATTCCCATGGCGATACCCAGCTTCTTGCGGCTTACATACCGGGCGGTCTGCGGAATGAAGGTGTGGTACAGGTTCGGATAATCGTTCTCCAGCAATTTCAGGATCTCCTCATCTTCGCCGGCGGACTGGTCGTTGACCACAATCACTTCGTAAGTAGGGTAATCCTGGGTCAGGATGGACGGAAGGTTCTCTTTCAGAAGCTGGCCGGAGTCCTTGGTGACGATGATGACCGAGAGGGGAGGACAGTTGTCGGGAACCGTTTCGGTCTGCGCCTGCATGCGTGAGGCTCGGTACATCTTGGCATATACGCAGAACAGGTACATCAATTGTATGAGGCAGAAAAGTCCGCAAGCGCCGGTCAGCACCTGGCAGATGAGTGTATAATCCATAGCTGTCATATCTTTCTATCTTTTGAAATTCCTTACAAAATTAGAAGAAATAGTTGAATGATGAACGTTGAAAGGGCATATAAAAACTCCTTTTCTTTCGTCGGAGCCGATAAAACGTGACGTTGGAAAGAAAAGGAGTCGTTATTTTTTCAAGAAAGGCAGGACCTTAAATCAGTTCGTCGGAGGTATATCCTTTCGGCAGGGAACGGCAGTTGTAGGCCGAAGCCATGATTTCGCCGTAGGCACCGGCCGAACGGAGGGCAATCAGGTCGCCGCGTTTGGTCTTGTTCAGGTCGATGGCCTTGCCGAACACGTCCGAGGATTCGCAGATAGGACCTACTACATCGTAAGTCTCGGTCGGTTCGTCCGAAGTGATGTTCTCTATCTTATGATAAGCCTGGTACAGGGCAGGACGGATCAGGTCGGTCATACCGGCGTCTACAATCGCGAACTGCTTGTTTGTTCCTTGCTTGACGTAGATGACCTTGGTGATCAGGCTACCGCACTGGCCCACTACCGCACGTCCCAGTTCGAAGTGGAGGGTCTGTTGCGGACGCAGACGCAGGTGCTTGTGATAAGTCTTGAAATACTCGGCGAAGTCCGGAATCGGCTGGCGGTTCGGATGTGCGTAGTCGATGCCGAGTCCGCCGCCTACATTGATGTGCTCGACGATGATCTGGCGGGCAAAGAGCTTTTCCTGCAATTCGTTCACCCGGTTACACAGGGCGATGAAGTCGCCCATGTCCAGAATCTGTGAGCCGATGTGGAAATGCAGGCCCACGAACTTCACGTTGTTCATCGCCAGCGCGCGGTCAATGATCATGTCCATGTCCTCCATGCTGATACCGAACTTGTTTTCGGCCAGACCGGTGGTGATGTTGGCGTGTGTATGTGCGCCTACATCCGGATTGATACGGAAAGCTACACGGGCAATCTTGTTCTTGGCGGCGGCCAGTTCATTGATGACCTCCAGCTCGGGAACAGATTCAACATTGAAGCAGAAGATATCGTAGTCCAGTCCCAGGTTAATCTCCCAGTCTGTCTTTCCGACTCCGGCATATACAATCTTGCTGGCCGGAATACCTGCCTTGATGGCCGCCTTGATTTCGCCGCCGCTCACACAATCGGCGCCCAGTCCGCTTTCACGGATGATGCCCAGAATTTTCGGGTTGGCATTGGCCTTCACTGCATAGTGTACGCAGAACTTGTTGTACTTGCCACTCTCTTCCTTGATTGTCTGCAGGGTTTGTCGGAGCAGGTTCGCATCGTAATAATAAAACGGTGTTTCCAGTTCACGGAATTTATTCAAAGGGAAGATACCTTTCATAAATTTACTTGATACTTTTAAAGGGTTTTCTGAATATTGAGGTGATTAAAAAAAACGGATGATGGGCGCTCCGCGAGGCCGTATCATCCGTTTTTCTATAGTGTCAGGGTTATTTCTTGCCGTTGAAGAGCACGTCGCTCAATTCCTGGAGTGCTTTCTTCTTGTCCGATTCGCGGATCAGGAAAGAAATGTTGTAGTTACTGCCTCCGAATGAAATCATACGTACCGGAATATCCTTCATGGCGTCGAGTGCGCGGGCCTCGAAACCTACGTTTTCCCATTCTAAATCACCCACTACGCATACGATACACATGTCATGGTCAACGGTTACCGTACCGTACTTCTTCAGGTCATTTACGATTTCGTTCAGGTGTTTCGTATTGTCTATCGACATCGATACGCCTACTTCCGAAGTGCAGACCATGTCGATGGCGGTCTGGTAGCTTTCGAAGATCTCGAATACCTTGCGCAGGAATCCGTGAGCCAGCAGCATACGGCTGGATTTGATCTTGATGGCTGTTATGTTGTCCTTGGCGGCCACTGCCTTGATTTTACCTTTTTCCGTTTCGTTGGAAATCAGGGTACCCGGGGCAGAAGGTTCCATCGTATTCAGCAGGCGTACAGGGATATTGGCATATTTAGCGGGCTGTACACAGGTAGGATGGAGAATCTTGGCGCCGAAATAAGCCAGTTCTGCGGCTTCTTCGAAGTGCAGCTGACGCACCGGAGAAGTCTTGTCCACCACGCGCGGGTCGTTGTCGTGCATACCGTCGATGTCTGTCCATATCTGGATTTCCGAAGCGTTGACGGCCGCACCGATCAGGGATGCCGTATAGTCGCTTCCACCGCGTTGCAGGTTGTCCACCTCACCGTAGGCGTTGCGGCAGATGAATCCCTGGGTGATGTAGATTTCCTGACCCGGATGAGCTTCCAGCTGCTGTGCCAGTTTCTCGCGGATGTAGTTCAGGTCCGGCTCGCTGTTCTTGTCTGTCCGCATGAAATCCAGTGCAGGCAGCAGTGTCGCCTTGATGCCCTGTTCGCACAGGTAGTTGGTCACCATGTTGGTAGAAATGATTTCTCCCTGGGCCAGAATGACCTTTTCTTCGAACAAGGTAAAGATATCTTTTGTATAGGAACGGATGTAGTCAAATACTGATTTGACAAACTCCAGTGTCTTCTGTTTATATTCTTCCGTAGAATAAAGCTCATCAATGTGCTGTTTGTACTTGGCCTCCAGATTATTGATGATTTCATTCGCACCTTCAGGATTTTTCTTGTACAGATAATCCGAAATTTCAACCAACGTGTTCGTTGTACCCGACATGGCAGACAGAACTACAATTTTCTGTTCTCCGTCAGTAATCAATTTGGCCACATCTTTCATTCTTTGGGCAGAACCTACCGATGTACCTCCAAACTTTAAAACCTTCATTTTACGTTTCGAATTTTAAATGTTCTTATTATTATATTTCAGTTTGCAAATGTAAGAATAAAAATGCAGATGTCTGATATTTTTGTTCTTAAATTCACGTATTCTTTTAAAATTTTAGCCTTCTGTCACCGGAACGAGGCGATGGCTCTCACAACGGTATACTTTTCCGGGGTATTCTCCCAGCAGGTTCAGGTTGTGGGTGGTCATGATGATGGCCGACCCCTGGGCGCAGATTTCGCGCAGCAGTTCCACAATCATCCGTCCGGTCTCCACGTCCAGGTTACCCGTCGGCTCGTCGGCCAGCAGGATTTCCGGTTTGTTCAGGATGGCCCGGGCGATGACGATACGTTGCTGCTCGCCGCCCGATAGTTCGTTCGGCATCTTGTAGCCTTTGTTCTCCATGCCCACCTGCTTCAGGACTTCGTTGATGCGTTCCTCTATCTCATACTTCCGTTTCCATCCCGTAGCCTGGAGGACAAACTTCAGGTTGTCGTGTACGGTGCGGTCGGTCAGGAGCTGGAAATCCTGGAACACGATGCCCAGTTTGCGGCGTAGGGGAGCGATGTGTTTCCGTTTCAGCTTGCGCATGTTGTTCCCCAATACGGTCGCCTCACCTTCGGCTATCTCCAGTTCCCCGTAGATGGTTTTCAGGAAGGTGGATTTTCCGCTTCCTACTTTTCCGATGAGGTAGACGAACTCTCCTTTCTGGAGTTCGAAGTCGACCCCCTTCAGTACACCGAGTTCCTGCTGGTTGATGTCTACACCTTTATACGAAATAAGTACTTGCTCTTCCATCGGTTATCAGTGTTTTTTCCAGGATGGGCTGTGGCGTTCTTTCAGCTCGCGGGCCAGGTCTTCGATGCGGTATCCTTTCGAGGTCAGCAGGACGATGAGGTGATACAGCAGGTCCGAGCCTTCGTAAATCAGGCGTTCGTCGGTACCGTTGCACGCCTCGATGACGGTTTCTACGGCTTCTTCGCCCACTTTCTGGGCCATCTTGTTCACGCCCGACTTGAACAGGCTGGTGGTGTACGAGCCTTCCGGCATCTCTTCGTAGCGCTTGTCGATGAAGTCCTGTAGCTCTTTCAGGAACATGATGTCCTGTTCGTTCTTGTCGCCCCAGCAGGTGTCTGTACCCGTATGGCACACCGGACCCACCGGGTTCACCATAATCAGCAGCGTGTCGTTGTCACAATCGGCCTTGATGGACACCACGTGCAGGAAGTTGCCGCTCTCTTCGCCCTTGGTCCACAGGCGGTTCTTGGTACGGCTGAAGAAAGTCACCTTTCCGGTCTCTACGGTTTTCTGGTAGGCTTCCTGGTTCATGAAGCCCAGCATCAGTACCTTCTGGGTACTGTTATCTTGTATGATGGCCGGTATCAGGCCGTTCATTTTCTCGAAATCCAATTCCATGGTTGTATGTCTTTTTAAGTTATAATCTTACGTTGATTCCTTCGTTGCAAAGATAATGCTTTAATTCGGGTATCGGAATTTCTCCGAAGTGAAAAACGCTGGCCGCCAGTGCCGCGTCGGCTTTCCCCTCGAGGAACGCGTCGCGGAAGTGTTCTTTCTTTCCGGCGCCTCCCGAAGCGATGACCGGAATGCTGAGCAGGTCGCTGAGTTCGGCCAAGGCCTGGTTGGCATACCCTGTCTTCACCCCGTCATGGTCCATGCTGGTGAACAGGATTTCGCCGGCTCCGCGGTCGTTCACTTCCCGGGCCCATTCCATCAGGTAGCGGTCCGTTTCCACCCGTCCGCCGTTCAGGTAGCATTTCCAGCCCTTCTCGGTCTGCCGGGCGTCGATGGCCACCACGCACACCTGCGAGCCGAAATGGCGGGCGATGTCGTCCACCAGTTGCGGGTTCCGGATGGCGGCGGAGTTGATGGACACCTTGTCGGCACCGGCATTCAGCAGGCGGTCTACGTCTTGAAGCTCGTAGATGCCTCCACCTACCGTAAACGGGATGCTGATTTCGGCGGCTATCCGCTTCACCAGTTCGGTGAATGTCTTCCGTCCCTCGTGGCTGGCGGTGATGTCCAGGTACACCAGTTCGTCGGCTCCCTGTTCGCTATAGGCTTTCCCCAGTTCTACCGGGTCGCCCGCCTGGCGCAGGTTCACGAAATTGGTTCCTTTCACGGTTTGTCCGTCCTTGATGTCCAGACAGGGGATGATACGTTTGGCAAGCATAATCAGATGGAATTAAAGGAAACGTTTCAAATCGGTTAATGAAATCCGCCCTTCGTACAAGGCCTTGCCGAAGACGACGGCCGGTATGCCGGCTTCGTCCAGGGCGATGATGTCATCGATGGAGCTGACCCCGCCGCTGGCTATCAGGTGCAGGTGCGGGTGTGCTTCCATGATTTCCCGGTAAAGCGGAACGGAAGGCCCTTCCAGCATGCCGTCCTTGCTGATGTCGGTACAGAGCACGCGGGTGACACCTTTCTTTATATAGTTGTCCAGGAAAGGCATCAGTTCCAGCGAGCTTTCTTCTTTCCAGCCGTTGGTGGCTATCTTCCCGTCCTTGGCGTCGGCTCCCAGGATAATCTTCGGGGCGCCGAACTGGTTCAGCCATTTTTCAAACACTTCCGGCTGCTTCACGGCGATGCTGCCCAGGGTAACCATCTCGGCACCGTTGTCGAAAGCGATGGCCAGGTCGTTGCTGGTCTTGATTCCGCCACCGAAATCGATGATCAGCGAGGTCCGCGAGGCAATCTGCTCCAGGGTGCGGTAGTTGACGATGTGATGCGAAGCGGCACCGTCCAGGTCCACCACATGCAGGCGTGTCAGCCCGTGGGCTTCGAATTCCTTGGCTACCTCTACCGGATTCTCGTTGTATACTTTCTTTGATTCATAATCACCTTGGGAAAGGCGCACGCATTTCCCTTCAATAATATCGATGGCTGGTATTAATTCTATCATATCGGATGTTGTCAGTTTTAAAGGTTCAGGAAATTGGTCAGAATCCGTTCGCCTGTCTTTCCGCTCTTTTCCGGGTGGAATTGCGTGGCGTAGAAGTTGTCCTTCTGGATGGCCGCGCTGAACGGATGGATGTATTGGGTCTGTGCTGCCGTACATTCGTTGACAGGTACGTAGAAACTATGGACGAAATAGACGAATTCTTCCTTGTCGAAACCTTTGAACAGGTCCCCCCGTGTCTCGGTCAGTGTATTCCATCCCATGTGCGGTACCTTGTCCTCGTGCTGCTGGGGGTGAAAACGCTTCACATCGGTCTGGAAGATGCCCAGACAGTCTACATCGCCTTCTTCCGAATGGCCACACATCAGCTGCATGCCCAGGCAGATACCCAGCACGGGCTGCTTCAAGTCCTTGATCAGCTGGTCCAGTCCGGTCCGGCGGAGGTAATCCATCGTGGTGGCTGCTTCGCCTACGCCCGGAAAAATCACTTTGTCGGCTCCGGTCAGTTCTTCGGCATCGGCGGTAATCACGGGTTCCACTCCCAGGCGTCGCAGGGCATAATCTACAGAGAAGATGTTTCCTGCATTGTATTTGATGATTGCAACTTTCATTTTTCTTTCTTTTTGTGTCGTATAGCACATTTTTGCAAAAGTAACAAAATATTGGCATTCTCCTACGCAATCTTACAAAAAGTTGAGGGAGCTCGCTCTTTTTCTGTTCTTCCGATATTTGTTTATCGCGGGATTACGGACCGTGCGTCCCTGTTTGGATAGGGGAACGATTGAAGCCTTATCAATTTTTTCAAAAAAAAAGTGATGAAAACGCTTGCAGGTTCCGGAAAAATGCCTACCTTTGCAACCGCAATCGAGAGAGAAAGCAACTATACAAACATTCTGGTGCGTTAGTTCAGTTGGTTAGAATACATGCCTGTCACGCATGGGGTCACGGGTTCGAGTCCCGTACGCACCGCCTAAAGCCTTGATTTTCAACGAAATCAAGGCTTTTTTATTTGTGCTTCTCCCGTATCCGAAGTCATTCCTCCGTATGCTTACTTTGTATCTCCCGAATCCGTTTTCTTCTGAAGAAGAATCTCCCACAAACAACATGTCCGCAGGCGCTCCCGGCATACGGCAGCACTTGCGGACTATTCTGTCCGTGTCGTCTGTAGGTATCAGACGGCGGACAGGGATGTCATCAGAACAGGATACCGAGGCGGAAACCTACGTTGCCTTGTCCGTCGATGTCTCCCGTCAGCGTCTCTGTGCGGTTGGTGGCATAGCTGTAATAGGCGGCTACGTGGAATCCCCAGTTCTTTTCCCGGTTCGGATAGATTTTCAGGCCGATTTCCGGCGATGCATAGAAGCCCCAGCTCTTGTCGTAGAGACCTCCTGTGCCGAAATAGGTCGTATTCCGGGCGAACATGGTACCTAGCTTGACGCCCACGTACGGACGGACATGCGAGCCGTTGCAGAACGTGTAGGCGCCCGCAATACCGAAAGGCACCTGGAAGGCCGAACGTTGCTGGTCGGTGGTCAGGCTTTCGGTCGGGGAGAGGTGAAGGGTCTGGCGGCCCACATAGCGGTGGTTGGTGTGGAACGAAACGAAGGCTCCGACCGAGAAGTTGGGAGTCACGTCGTAAGCCCCTTCCAGGTTCATACCCCAGCCGCTGATCTTATCGGCGAAGTCGGTGGACAGGGGAGCGTTCATCTGCCAGTCGATGGCGAAGTGTACTTTCCGTTGTGAGGCGCAGCATTGTGCCTGTGCCTGCGGGAGGACGGTCAGCAGCATGCAGCCTGCCAGTACCAGTGTCCTCAGTATGGTTTTCGTAAAGGTTGTTTTCATTGTTTGCCTCCGTTTCTTAGTTGTTGGACTGAATGTAAGGTGATTGTTCGAATGCCTGGTCTACGGCTTCCGTCATCAGCTGGATGTTATAGCCGGAATAGTATTGGTAGCCGGATGAGTGGGCGTACCATACCACGGGCAACTGGGCCTTTTCGTCCCCTTCTTTGCCGCCATCGGACAAGTCCACCATTTCCATCACCAGCGAGTTGGTGTCATAGCTGTAGCTTACGGTGTACGGGTAGTACCAGCCTCCCCACCAGGGGCCCCAGAACCCGTAGTCCCACCAGCCTCCCCACCAGCCGGTAGTGACGTTCACCTGCTGGGCGATGTACGAAAGCTGTACACCCAGGTCGGCGTCCGCCTTCTGTGCCGGGTCGGTGATGCGTCGGTATCCGCGGCTGTTCATTTCGGCTTCTACGGCGGCGATAATCTTTTGCGCGTTCTCGTCCTTCCAGTAGGTAGCGTGATGGCTTCCGGCCTCCAGGATGCTGTCCGGCAGGAAATACGTCTGGAACTTGCCGAAATCCGTTTTACTGTCGTAGTCCGTATAGACTACCATGTTTGTGTCCAGTTGCCCCAGGTCGGGGTCTTTCTCGCACGACATCATACCCAATGCCATACAAGTCAATACTAAAATCTTTTTCATCATTTCTTCTGTTTTTGGTGAATGGAGAGAGGCCACACACGTACCTTTCCCCGGATATGTTTGTCAGGCGGACCGGCCGCTTTTGCCCTTAGAATGCTTTCCTTCCCGTTTTACTGCATGCGGACCGCGGAAAGTCCCCTGCTTTTATACTTTTTTTATGGATCTTTGCGTTCCGGTGTCTGGCAAGTCCGGCGGTTGGGTATCTTCACGCCGGGAGTCTCCGGGTCGTTCCCGTAAGGGGCGGGTAGGGGGTTAACGTAGCAGAGGCTGCCTCCGCAATGCGGATACAGCCTCTGCAAGTGATTGATTGGTAGGTATTCAGTGTTTTCGGTTACAGAACCGTTTATTTCTGCCGCGGAACCTCTATCCGTTTGCCGTCCGCCTGTACGGCAAACAGCCCGGTCCCCGTCAGGTCCACGCCCTCGGGGATGGTGTAGGAGAACCGGTTGAAGAAATACACCAGTTCGCCGTCGGCGCCACCCTTGCGCAGCTCGAAGGCCACCGCGTTCTCGCCGTTCGTCACCGTATACGTCCGTCCGGACACGGTATGGCAGACGGCGGTGCTTACCGGCTTCACGTCGCCCTCAAATTGGGTATAGTAGCCCGTGTCCGGCGCCGTGATGTCCAGTCCCATATCGCCCTCCTTGCGGTCCTCGATGTACTGGAACGCGTGCTTCGGTTTCGGGAACTGCTTCATGTAGTCCTTCGCCTCCTGTATCATCGCCTCCGTCACCCGGTAGTTCCAGGTTCCGTACTGGTCGATGGTGTCCTCGCCCGGAATGAAGAATCCCCACAGGTCGAAGAAGTCCGTCAGGTCCTCTCCGGCGGCCTCGCTCGCCCGCATGGCGAACTTCAGTTGGGCGGCACCCGGGTCACTCTCCACGATGCGGTCGGCACGCAGCAGCTTGAACAGCGTCTGCCAGAAATCCTTCTTGTGTCCGCAACGGTGGTAATAGTTCCAGAGCTGCCAGTTCATGCGCATGTGTATCTCCGTGTCCTCGCCCTGGTGGGTGGCATCGCCCATGTTGTACCAGGCTTTGTGGTATACGAAGCGCGAATCCGCCAGGTCGTCCAGCTCGCTTCCCCTTGAGCAGTATTTCCCCAGGCGGTAGAGCACATAGTTGGAGAACAGGTTGTTCGACGATTCCGTGCTTCCCGGCCAGTTGATGGCCGCCTGGTGGATGTGGCCGATTTCGTGGGCCGGACCCCACGCGTTGTCCTTGGCCGCCATGACGTTCTCCTTCAGCAGGATGTTGTTCAGGTACGTGTGTACGAATCCGATGCAGTAGTCCGTAGCCCACATGTAGCTGCCCTCGGGCGAGATGGCGAACAGGTGGTTGTTCATCTGCGAGGGATGCACGTCCTCGATGCCCATCAGCTCCTGTTCCCAGCCGATGATGTCGTCCCACAGGTGGATGGCCGACAGGATCTGGGTCGGCACGAACTCCCGCATCTTGTCCGTATGGAAGTAGAACATGATGCGTTCGCCGCGCACGCAGAAATACTTGTGGGTGGCCTTGCTCAGCAGCTCGGCATATTTCTCGTCCGTCTGGTGTTCCTTCAGGTCGAAGAAGCCCGTTACCGTACCGCTACCCGGCAGGATGTGTATCTTCACGGGCTGTGCTTCCGGGGCGGTCAGGTCCGTGTTATACATCACGAAGAGCTGTCCCTGGTTGCGCATGGTGAGCTTGTTCACCCCCGGCCGCAGGAAATAGATGTCTCCGCTCACGTTGGTCTGCCTGTATTCCTCGCCGCTCTCCCAGATGCTCTGCAGGGAAATCTGTTGGCCGTGTGTGTCGCCCACCAGCACCATGATTTCGTCGCCCTCCTGCACCGAGATGCCCGTCGGGTTGTCCAGGTTCCCGTATTTGCGGGTCATCAGCTTCTCCGCCCATTCCTCGGCGATGCTGTACGGGGCATAGGTACGGATGCGGAACTCCCGTTCATGGCTGTCGTAGGTATTGTCGCGCAGGGCTTTGGCCAGTGCAGCGAAATACTCCGGCAAGGCGTTTATCTCCTTCTCCGTCACCCCCTCCTTCAGGCCCGAGCAGGTGATGTCGCTGAATACCCCCAGCAGTTGCTTCTCCAGGTCGTTCTGCTGGTTGTAGCGGTAGAACTCCATCTCGTCGCAGCTCACGAAGTTGCCGGCCCCCGATTTCACGACGAACCTGATGCCCGTCAGCTTCTGGGTCTCCTTGAAGGTGATTTTCGAGGGGGCGTTCTGCATGCGGAAGTTGTACGATCCGTAAGGCTTCCAGTCCGAGTGTTCGGCATCCGTGGCTATCAGCAGGTCCAGTTCGCCGAAGTTCCCGTTGCCCGAGCGCGTATAATAGATAAGGTAGTCTATCTCGGTCCCCTCTTCGAAATAGTATTCCAGGGTCACCGGGAAGGCGGCCGACTGGTTCCAGACGGAATGGTAGGGTACACCCCCGTCCGAAGAGAATTTGCCGTCCCAGGTATTGTCGATGTCCTGTCCCGGCTGGCATTCGCTGGCCTTTCCTTCCGTCGGCTTGACCGCCGTATCCTGCACCACGGCGATGTCCGTATCGGGAACCGTCGGCGTTTCGTCGGGCAGCTCGTCCGTATCCTTACAGGCGGTGACCGACAGCAGTAGCAGGAACAATAAGGTGATAATCGTAGAATGATGTAGCGATTTTTTCATAGCATGTAGGTTGTAGAGGTTTTGATAATAAGGTTAAGGTTGGTAAAAGTGTTTGTCGTCCGGATGCGTTTCTCCGCCGACCGTTCAACACCCCTTTACCGCACTCGCGCAGGTAAAGCCTCCATTCTCTCAGTCTGCGCTCCTGGGCAGACCCTTTCATTTGCTTCTTTAGCATGGCTTTGTTAGTTAAGGTTATTAATCAGCGGACGGCACTTCGGCGTGTCCGTCCTTCAGGTTTAGTTTTCATGTATCCCGGTCGTGTCCGACCGTCGGTCCGTCAGACCCGTTCATCGGTTGCCGGTAAGTACCTGTCGGTAAATAGTCCGGACAACGCATCTGCTAGTCATTTGTGTCGGGTGTAAAAATAGCAGAACTTTCTGATAAAAAGAATGGATTTATCTGAATAAAAGATAATATTCCTTTAGCGGCATGTGTCAGAGGTAGGCAGGGCGACAAAAAAAGGGGAGCCGGCATCCTGTCTCCCCCCCAAAAAATGGTTCTGCCGTGACACCCGGTCCGTCCCGGTGTCCGGTATAAATGGTCAGATGGAATCCGTCGCCAGCGAGTCCAGTCCCGAGAGGCGTTTCACCAGCGAGTCTCGCAACACCTCGAAAGCCGGCATGTTGGCCGGGCTGATAGGCTTCTTCGGTTGCGACTTGATGAGCAGCGGGTTGATCGGCTTGCCGTTCTCGAACACCCGGAAATCCAGGTGCGGACCCGTCGACAGCCCTGTAGACCCCACGTAGCCTATCACCTCCTTCTGCTTCACTTCCGAGCCCACCTTGATGCCCTTGGCGAAGCGTGACAGGTGCATGTAGGTAGTGACGTATACACTGTTGTGCCTTATCTTCAGGAAGTTTCCGCCCCCGTTGGCCTGATAGCCCTTCGCGATGACCTTTCCATTACCGATGGCATACACCGGAGTCCCCGTGGGAGCCGCATAGTCCACCCCGTGATGGGCACGGTACCGGCGCAGTACCGGGTGGAACCGGCTGTTCGAGAAGCGTGAGGTGATGCGGTAGAAGTCCAGCGGAGCCTTCAGGAACGCCCCCTCCAGGCTGTTGTCCGTGGCGCCGTAATACAGCTCTTCGCCGTCCTGTACGAAGGGGATGGCATAATACACACTGTCCGAGTAGCGGAACGAAGCCGCCAGGATGTGGAAGTTGTCCAGTTCCTTGCCCTCCACGCATTCCTGTTCGTAGATCACCCGGAACTCATCCTCCTTCTGCAGGCTGAAGAAGTCGATGGTCCATCCGTAGATGTTCGAAAGCTCCATGGCGAGCAGGGGAGAGGTGTCCAGTTTCTGCATGGCCACCCACAACGACGATTCCACCTTGCCTCTGATTTCCTTCCGTTGCCATTCCACGGGGTTTTCTCCGCGGTATACCCGGCGTTGGTCGCGCAGGTCGAACACGATGTACGATTTCGGGTTCTCCTCGTAGACGAAGAAGCGTACCTGCCGCGTGCTGTCCTTCCGGTAGAATACGGCATACGATTGTCCGTCGCGTACCTTCCTCACATCGAACACCCCTTCCGATTTCTGGTTCAGTTCGTGGATGGTTTCGGTCGATACCCCGTGGTCGCCCAGGATGACGGAGAGGTTCTGTCCCGGCTTGACGATGCCGTAATTGATGTCATACCTGTCTACGGGGATGCCGTATTTGCAGACGATTTCTTCCACTTCCACCGAGTCCGTCACTTCCACCTCGTCCAGCGAATCGTTCACGCGCGGTTTCGGCCGGAAGATGAGCAGCAGGCCAACCACCCCGATGACTACGGCTGCCCCTATGCGTATTTTCTTGTTTTTGAATAGATTGTTTTTCATGGGTGCAAAGATAGGGTTTTCTGCTTTATGCCGGATAGAATCGGTCGTTTCTGTCACAGATTTTTTCTTCGTCCGCTTTCCCGTTTCCCTTCCGACTCTCTGTCGGCACCGTCAGTAACTTGCCTGTTAACATTTTAACTGAAAAAATACGGGCTTTTCCGTTGATGAAAACGAACGCACAAACAGCTGAAAACGAACTCATGTTTTTGTATAAACGAACTGACGTTTTCTGTCTTTAACATTTGGATATGGTTGTGTTTAGTATAAAATAATTACATTCATGAAGAATGTAATTGGATGCTTCCGATGGAGTCAGGGTTCACAAGGTTCATAGGTTCACTTGAGTGACCCTTTTTCGAACAGAAAAGATACGGAGCGGTAGTGGAACACGTGCTGCGTGAACTCTTCTCCGCCACCGACAGACCCGCAGAAGTCTATTACCGGTCAGCCCAAGGCATACTCGCCCTGGCACGTGATACCGAACCGGAAGTCTTCCTTCTGGCATGTCAGATAGCCATACAATACGGCAAGTGCAACTATCCGTTCATCAGCAATCTGGTAAAATCCAAATGTCAGGGTTACCTGGCACTTCAGAAAAAGGAGGATGGAGCCCGGCAGGCCGCTATACCTCTACATGCCAACATCAGGGGATCGCAAGCATACAAGTAACATATCATACCAGCTATTAAAACGGCACATCAATGGAAAAAATTCTATCATACCTCAGGGCCATGCGGCTGCTCGGTATGGCACGCACATGGCAGAACCTCATGGAAGCGCACAAGGCTGATTCAATTTCTCTGACCGACGGGATACGTCTGCTCATCCAGGGAGAGAATGACATGCGCATGTCCAACCGTACCCTTCGGCTCATCAAGAATGCCCACTTCCGTTATACGGTCACATTGGGCGAGATAAGGGCCGATTCGGTACGCGGTATCGAACAGTCACTTCTTAATGAAGTTGCCACATGTGACTATATCACACATGGTTACCCCATCATTATTACCGGACCGACCGGCACAGGAATGAGCTGGCTGGCTTCGGCTCTCAGTCACCATGCCTGCCTGTGTGGATACAAGGTCCGTTACTACAACGTGGTGAAACTCTTCGAAGACCTGACCATGGCACGTATCGAAAGCAGGCTGCCGAAACTCTTCGAACGGTTGTCGCAGTTCGACCTTCTCATCCTGGATGACTTCGGCATCAAGAAGCTCTCGACAGAACAGGTGCTGGATCTGATATTATCGAATATTACCTGACACGATTCCAGATTGAGTTTTGTTTTCGGGATTCCAAGCAGTTCACCGGACTCAGTGATTGTCAGGCGCGAGACTTGAAGAAGCTCGACTTCGCTTTCAATGCGTCACTGGCTTCAGTCAACATCGCCAAGGTTATGCAACAGCAATACCGTCCATCGCTTTCCATAGGACTGCTAAAAGCCTATTTGAGTAACATTTACATGCCTAGAAGAATTTTTAGCAAGTCCGGATTACGACCGAACAGAACGTTTAATACTAAACTTGTCAAAGAACCCTTTGGCATAGTGGCAGAAGCTGCTTAGCCGATATGATGAATCTTTAACGGACTATTGTCAGGAAGAAAGGCTGTAGAATTTACAGTGTTTGTCTGGTAAAGGGTCACTAAAGTGGACCCATGAACCTTGTGAACCCTAAACTGCATCTTCCGGTGGCTACCCGTTCAGCATGGCACGCATATCTCGTTTCAATTCCATAAGGTACGATTAAAAGGATGACAGCGAGAACTACCGGTTCCAGTTTGAACGTTTCAATTCCATAAGGTACGATTAAAAGTCGCATTCTTCCCGTACTGTGCGTAATCCTCCTTGTTTCAATTCCATAAGGTACGATTAAAAGTTAAAATTTTTTTCTATGGTCAAAAGGTCTCTATTTGTTTCAATTCCATAAGGTACGATTAAAAGAGAGAGGCGATAGGGCACCCTATACTGATAACTAGGTTTCAATTCCATAAGGTACGATTAAAAGGTATCAACAAAATCGGCCTTGAACTCCAGCGTAATGTTTCAATTCCATAAGGTACGATTAAAAGTACGGGAAAGACAGAGAGAATGTGCGCAAATGTTCGTTTCAATTCCATAAGGTACGATTAAAAGTCGCCCACTCCCGAAGTATGCGAAAATCTCTACTGCTGTTTCAATTCCATAAGGTACGATTAAAAGATAAAGCTATATCCTCATCAGTCCAATCAAGTATGTTTCAATTCCATAAGGTACGATTAAAAGGCCGCATAGAAATGGAACAGTTTTTCTATTTGTTCCGTTTCAATTCCATAAGGTACGATTAAAAGCGAAGTATTCATCCACGACTGGCTGTTTGAGTCTTTGTTTCAATTCCATAAGGTACGATTAAAAGTTCCTCACGCAACCGCATCCAGCAGGCTGCGGATGCGTTTCAATTCCATAAGGTACGATTAAAAGTAAAGAACTTTTGTTCTCAAAGAGACCTGACTATAGACGTTTCAATTCCATAAGGTACGATTAAAAGTGAACTGGAGATTATCAACTACTTGTTTCTTCCGCGTTTCAATTCCATAAGGTACGATTAAAAGAGTGCCATGATACTCGATGACAAGACAAAAAGTACCGTTTCAATTCCATAAGGTACGATTAAAAGGAATCTGGCTTTGCTCCTGTTCGCAGTACCTAACGGGTTTCAATTCCATAAGGTACGATTAAAAGGATCTTAGAAGTACATTCTATGATGATTTACCTTTGTTTCAATTCCATAAGGTACGATTAAAAGAGGACTTCTCAACATGCTGGATAATGCTTATTTCAGTTTCAATTCCATAAGGTACGATTAAAAGCCCGTGTTGGTGGCTGCTGACCGGTCGCCCGTGTTGGGTTTCAATTCCATAAGGTACGATTAAAAGATGTATACACAAACACAAAATAATAGCTATTATGATGTTTCAATTCCATAAGGTACGATTAAAAGATCGTATCGACGGCCGCAGAAACAGGAAGTGAGCTTCGTTTCAATTCCATAAGGTACGATTAAAAGTAACAGGTATTGAAGGTAAAGCGAAAGGTTCATTGTTTCAATTCCATAAGGTACGATTAAAAGTCCAGCTGCCGCGATGAAAGGGGCAAAATTATCTACGTTTCAATTCCATAAGGTACGATTAAAAGCAAAAAGAAAAAGACGTACCCTATCCTTACATTCGTTTCAATTCCATAAGGTACGATTAAAAGAAAGAGAAGAAGACAATGGTCATGTTCGGATTCAATTGTTTCAATTCCATAAGGTACGATTAAAAGTTAGGTGCCGCAGCCGGACTTGCATCCGGTGTCTTGTTTCAATTCCATAAGGTACGATTAAAAGTAGTATGCTATCAGACATTTCTGTTACAGATATGCGTTTCAATTCCATAAGGTACGATTAAAAGTCTGAAGAAGTGCAGATTAACCCTCCTATAGAACTGTTTCAATTCCATAAGGTACGATTAAAAGATCGACCGGAATCGTGTCGTTGGTGACAAGCGAAGTTTCAATTCCATAAGGTACGATTAAAAGCTTGTCCAGATAGTCTTGTCTGGCCAACAACTTAGTTTCAATTCCATAAGGTACGATTAAAAGGTGGCCGGACAATCGAAAGCATGAAGGTGGAAAGGAGTTTCAATTCCATAAGGTACGATTAAAAGATACGGGCAATGTCACAATTAAAATTGAGAATTAGTTTCAATTCCATAAGGTACGATTAAAAGATACCCAGGTCAAACCCGTGCTGCACAAACGATTTTCGTTTCAATTCCATAAGGTACGATTAAAAGTACACAAATATGTAAACCTGGTGAATTTTATGCAGTTTCAATTCCATAAGGTACGATTAAAAGGAATATACTTACAAGTTGGAGTTCCAGACCGGAGAACGTTTCAATTCCATAAGGTACGATTAAAAGTAAACGTATATCCGGATGATACAACCCAGATACCGTTTCAATTCCATAAGGTACGATTAAAAGATTGTCTGCTCTAGTTAAGGCTCACAAAGATGATTGTTTCAATTCCATAAGGTACGATTAAAAGATGGATTGCTTTCTGACAGGCATTTACTTCATCTGTTTCAATTCCATAAGGTACGATTAAAAGTAAGTCGTTCTCCCACAACTGTTGCAAGAGCATTTGTTTCAATTCCATAAGGTACGATTAAAAGTAAGGTGTGCAGAACGGCCCCCATACCTTGTCGTTCGTTTCAATTCCATAAGGTACGATTAAAAGGAAACTTGCACCGCACCTGTTTCATCCGTTTTTTCGTTTCAATTCCATAAGGTACGATTAAAAGATTAAAAAGGTTACAAGAACTTGTAGGTGCACATGAAGTTTCAATTCCATAAGGTACGATTAAAAGTTTCTTAGGCGTAAGCGAGACCTTCCAGGTAGAAGTTTCAATTCCATAAGGTACGATTAAAAGCAAACTGAAAGGATATACTAGTGCCGGTATACCGTAGTTTCAATTCCATAAGGTACGATTAAAAGACGAATATAGATATTTCTCAACAGCGTCGATAGCATGTTTCAATTCCATAAGGTACGATTAAAAGATACCTGATACAAGCTCTAATGATATAGGGACAGAGTTTCAATTCCATAAGGTACGATTAAAAGACCGAACAAGCTGCAAACATCGTACAACATCTTTAGTTTCAATTCCATAAGGTACGATTAAAAGAAGGTGGATGTAAACGCATGGCCAAGGCCATGGGTGGTTTCAATTCCATAAGGTACGATTAAAAGGCCGCATCGGCGGCCACGTGCTCCCGTCAGACGTATGTTTCAATTCCATAAGGTACGATTAAAAGTCAGACGAGCACGCTGGATTGCTTGTGCCTGTGTCTTGTTTCAATTCCATAAGGTACGATTAAAAGGGGACAACCTTCCCGGCCACCTGCAGGTATAGCTCGTTTCAATTCCATAAGGTACGATTAAAAGCTCTTTAAGTCCTAACAGGAACCTGTCCAACTTTGTTTCAATTCCATAAGGTACGATTAAAAGTCCGTGAGTCCCGCTTTCGGCTCCAGGTATAGCCTGTTTCAATTCCATAAGGTACGATTAAAAGTATGTTTAACAGCTTTATCATGTAATGCTTTATGCGTTTCAATTCCATAAGGTACGATTAAAAGCAGCCAGCAGGCATACAACCGCCTGCTGAAATGTATGTTTCAATTCCATAAGGTACGATTAAAAGAACCTCCTTCCCGGCACGGTCTAACATATCCTCCAGGTTTCAATTCCATAAGGTACGATTAAAAGTCCAAATCCGGTAACGTATCAACCTGTGCGGATTTAGTTTCAATTCCATAAGGTACGATTAAAAGACATGAAGAAAGTCAGCACAGGAGCTGATGTAACATGTTTCAATTCCATAAGGTACGATTAAAAGTGTGTTCCGAAAGTTCGTCCAGATCTTCCTTTATCGTTTCAATTCCATAAGGTACGATTAAAAGCGTCAGCGGCCGCATCGGCGGCCGTGTGGTCACATGTTTCAATTCCATAAGGTACGATTAAAAGGCCGGCTACACCGCAACTCAGAATACTATCTAACCAGTTTCAATTCCATAAGGTACGATTAAAAGCCCGTTGTTCTATCAGCTAAATCTTCACTGAAAGGTAGTTTCAATTCCATAAGGTACGATTAAAAGCGTGTATTGCTTGGCGGTTGCACCTTCGTAGTCGTGTTTCAATTCCATAAGGTACGATTAAAAGAGAAATAACGTCGAGGTGCTGTTCCATGATGTGATGTTTCAATTCCATAAGGTACGATTAAAAGTACACACTGGTAGGAACGTAGGCCCTGATTTCTTGTTTCAATTCCATAAGGTACGATTAAAAGTCAAGATTTCGTAAGCTACGATTTCGGAGATGAGGTTTCAATTCCATAAGGTACGATTAAAAGCATTTGAAACTGAACGCATCGTAATGATGAGACCTCGTTTCAATTCCATAAGGTACGATTAAAAGCAGGATTCTCTAGATTTATACTATCAGTATTTAGATGTTTCAATTCCATAAGGTACGATTAAAAGCTAAAAGATACAAAGAGCCGATAGTTTGCAGGATTTAGTTTCAATTCCATAAGGTACGATTAAAAGCGCAGGGTTATCCTATTAATTGCGGTAGAATACTGTTTCAATTCCATAAGGTACGATTAAAAGATCTGTCCTTCTGAACGTTTACGCAAATAGATCTGCGTTTCAATTCCATAAGGTACGATTAAAAGAACAATACAAATAAGTCATAACGTAATAAAACAAAAATGTTTCAATTCCATAAGGTACGATTAAAAGACGGTAAGCAGCGACTGATCTCCGCTGTACACACGTTTCAATTCCATAAGGTACGATTAAAAGCTCCAGTAGACACTAAAGGAAGACCACTCAGATACGTTTCAATTCCATAAGGTACGATTAAAAGTCTCTCTCCAGTCTTCCTTCACGTCGGCTGTGATGGTTTCAATTCCATAAGGTACGATTAAAAGTATACAGATGTGCGTCTTTCACGCCCGATTCTATCGTTTCAATTCCATAAGGTACGATTAAAAGGACATTGACGGTGACGGTATTGTAGAACCGTTTGAAGTTTCAATTCCATAAGGTACGATTAAAAGGTAATACAAATTATGCTATTACAACACTTGTAAATGGGTTTCAATTCCATAAGGTACGATTAAAAGAGCACTGAATGCGGTTACAATCGAAGCCATGCGACGTTTCAATTCCATAAGGTACGATTAAAAGACCACCTTTAGAATACGTAAGAAACATAGAATGCTGTTTCAATTCCATAAGGTACGATTAAAAGCCACCAGGCCGGCTGCGGATAGTAAGGTTTCAGCAGTTTCAATTCCATAAGGTACGATTAAAAGCATGAAGACACAGAATTATTGCATATCCATCGATGTTTCAATTCCATAAGGTACGATTAAAAGCAGGAAGTTGGTATCACAAACGAGGATATCGCCGATGTTTCAATTCCATAAGGTACGATTAAAAGTGAGCTACGATTTCGGAGATGAGCGATATCTACACAGTTTCAATTCCATAAGGTACGATTAAAAGCTTGCCTCCGACCTCCGGTTCAGATATAGACGCAACCGTTTCAATTCCATAAGGTACGATTAAAAGTTTCCATCAAGGCGGACGGGAAAGACCTGCTAAACAGTTTCAATTCCATAAGGTACGATTAAAAGAACGTGTAAGCGTGTTTGTATCTGTGATGATATAGTTTCAATTCCATAAGGTACGATTAAAAGTGTTTTGGGGTCAAGCGGCTGGCAAGTTGGGTGAAGGTTTCAATTCCATAAGGTACGATTAAAAGGTTATACCATGTACTTTATCGCCATGGCTCAGACGTTTCAATTCCATAAGGTACGATTAAAAGAACTATGTGGCCGCAAACGAGGTTTATAATTCAGTGTTTCAATTCCATAAGGTACGATTAAAAGGTCATCAGCAGAGCGGCCGCATCAGCGGACGCATGTTTCAATTCCATAAGGTACGATTAAAAGGGCGGCGGATTTCCGGGTAGGTGATAAAGACTACTTGCGTTTCAATTCCATAAGGTACGATTAAAAGGAAACAATCAGACCTCCCATCTTGTTGTTAGCCTGTTTCAATTCCATAAGGTACGATTAAAAGATACCCGTGTTTGTCTTGAGATATAGTCCTTTCAACTGTTTCAATTCCATAAGGTACGATTAAAAGCCATAATTAGATAGTGTTCTGTACAGCGGTGTATTGTTTCAATTCCATAAGGTACGATTAAAAGCGTGCCGCCGCTGCACCTAGGGAACTCCCTCCCCCAGTTTCAATTCCATAAGGTACGATTAAAAGTCATGCAGGTATAGTGATTTGGCGGCGGAATATACGTGTTTCAATTCCATAAGGTACGATTAAAAGCCAAATGCCCCTGACCTGCAACGGTGGCATCATTGGTGTTTCAATTCCATAAGGTACGATTAAAAGCCAGTTTAACCAGCGCCAATCGTTTATCTAATATGCGTTTCAATTCCATAAGGTACGATTAAAAGAGCAATATATCAGCCTCATTAGCACGAGCCTTAGTTCGTTTCAATTCCATAAGGTACGATTAAAAGTCTGAATGATTCTCAACTTCGTGTACTTATGAATTGTTTCAATTCCATAAGGTACGATTAAAAGCCTGTACGGTCATATTCCGGCACAGCATAGTCAGTGTTTCAATTCCATAAGGTACGATTAAAAGCTTCGGTAAATTGACTTTCAAAAACCTTTTCACCGGTTTCAATTCCATAAGGTACGATTAAAAGTCAATGTTGCAAACTCAACATCATGTGTACCTTGGTTTCAATTCCATAAGGTACGATTAAAAGTACCATAACCAAGGTAATTCAACAACTTAAAAGACGTTTCAATTCCATAAGGTACGATTAAAAGCAAACGATATTGCTCCACATTTTCCGGTTTACAATGTTTCAATTCCATAAGGTACGATTAAAAGTTCGTTTTCCAAGCTATACCATGTTCTTTATCGGCAGTTTCAATTCCATAAGGTACGATTAAAAGGTATATCGGCATCGGTGATACCTACGTACTGGGATTTCGTTTCAATTCCATAAGGTACGATTAAAAGCATTCGTGAAAGAGTTTTGCGCTCAAAGAGAGTTAGTTTCAATTCCATAAGGTACGATTAAAAGACGTGATATATATAGGGTGGCCTATAATTTCCCGCAAGTTTCAATTCCATAAGGTACGATTAAAAGCCGTGAGGTTGTTCAATCTAGCCCGCTGGATAGCCGTTTCAATTCCATAAGGTACGATTAAAAGAGGGAAACCAGTGCAGTCGGTATCATATAATCACCTGTTTCAATTCCATAAGGTACGATTAAAAGTGCCTTACGAAGAAGAAAAGGCAGATAGAACTACAGGGTTTCAATTCCATAAGGTACGATTAAAAGTTGCGGTTGCTGGAATATGCTGGACAGCATGTTTTTGTTTCAATTCCATAAGGTACGATTAAAAGTATGACTGTAATTACTTCCATGGTGGCCTAAATCGTTTCAATTCCATAAGGTACGATTAAAAGACGATAAAACCGTTGCAGGCATGGGTCATCTAGCATTGTTTCAATTCCATAAGGTACGATTAAAAGCCACCGCTGGGCACTCCGTGCCCAGCTCTGCTTGGTTTCAATTCCATAAGGTACGATTAAAAGAGTTATATCATGTTCTTTACAGGCATGGTTCCGACGTTTCAATTCCATAAGGTACGATTAAAAGCGGCTGATTGGTCGCCCGTGTTGGTCGCGGCTGAAGTTTCAATTCCATAAGGTACGATTAAAAGAAACATTTTCTATATTATCTACTTTCATAATTATAGTTTCAATTCCATAAGGTACGATTAAAAGTGAATCAATATCCATTATCCTGGATTGTATTTCCGAGTTTCAATTCCATAAGGTACGATTAAAAGTACTGCTGCCTTCGCATCTTCTTCGGTAACTTCAATGTTTCAATTCCATAAGGTACGATTAAAAGAGAAATAGATTCAGCCTGTTGGGCATTCATATGCATCGTTTCAATTCCATAAGGTACGATTAAAAGCGAGCGTGTCTTCTTGGTCAAAGAATAATAGCACAGTTTCAATTCCATAAGGTACGATTAAAAGGAAGCTCAATTCGGAGATACTGCTGCCGTTACTGTGTTTCAATTCCATAAGGTACGATTAAAAGGTTGCTACTGACCAGTTGCTGGTCAATATGTTTGTGTTTCAATTCCATAAGGTACGATTAAAAGCCTTCAAACCAATATAAAAAAATTATTAGTTTTCAGTCTGTTAGTATTGGCAAATATATAAAAAAGAAATCAAAATATTGTCGATAGTCAATAATAAAAAAAGTACTGACTATCGACAATATAGGTAAATGATTGTGTATCAATAAGTCAAAGAACGTGTGTTATAAGACTTGTTATATTGCAAATGGTAAAAGCTTTACATCGACAAGAATGAGCTATAGAAAAATATCAATGCTGCTTCGTTCTTTTCCTACAATTTGTTTGTCGAGGGCTTTCTGTGAAGGTCCACTGAAGATGATGATACTATCTTCATTCTTGTCCATGAATTTATCACTTTGCATCAGCAATTCTTTCAGTTTTGCTTCAGAAATTTCTCCCTCGAATACGGAATTCTGTATCCAGTTCAGGTATTTCCGGCAGAGCTTAAGCATTTTGTTAACTCGTTTCTCACCGAAATCGTATACTAGAATTACATACATAAGCTGTCATATTTTATTACCAATACATCTTGAACGGCTTATATTCTTCTATGGAAAGAAGATGTTTTGCCAGTTTGTAGCATTCCAGTTTTACCAGATGCCGATAACTGACCGAACGCTTCAACGAACGGTGCTGGATGGTCTCTTGAAGTCGGTCTTCTATAGCTTTTATGAAAATCTTTTTGCCGGTGGCGTTCAGTAGGCATCTGTTCAACTTCCGGTCGAAATGTTTTGTTTGAATCTCCTTTTTGTTGAGTACCTTGAAGACTACCCGATCAACAATGATAGGCTTGAAGATTTCGGCAATATCCAAAGCCAGTGAATACCGACGTTCACCCGGCTTATGCAGATAGCTGATAGTCGGATTCAATTGTGTTTGGTGGATGGCACGCAGGCATAGGGTATAGCATACCATGTTACCGAATGAAATCAATGCATTCACTTCGTTACGGGGAGGTTGTTTGGACCTGCCAGCCATTTCGAAATCGTTAATAATTAGATTGAACGCTTCGTAATAGTATTGCCGGATCTGCCCTTCTATCCCCATCAGCTCTTCTACACTGGTGGTTTCTTTGATTTTTGTGCTGAGTTGTTCAATAGGGGAGATGATGTCCACCATATCCTTGCCGCGACGGTCGTAGTATTTCAAGTTCTTGACCATGTTATAGGCAGCTCCTTCGATAAATTTTTGGGCAATGACCAGTCGTTTCTTTTTATCTTGATAGTAGGCAGTCTGTGCCAACAGCATTTTTCCGGACAACAGCGAGTCGCGAGGCATGAACGAACCGGTGTAATTCTCATAATAATCGAAGAAATGTACCGCTACATCCTTTTGTCCTAAAAAATTAAACAAGGAGCTGTTAGCCCGCAGACTACCGAATACATAGAATTCGCTGATGTCTTCTATCGGTAGGTAACGTGATTGTGTATCTGGAGAGGGCAATTCTCCATCTTCTGATACCGGTGTGAATTTTAGGGTATTGTCCTTGCGTTCCAGTATGCCTGGATTGAACAGGTAAAATGTCTTTTTCATTCTTCTTCCTCCCTGCTATAACAAAATTCATAATAGCTGCAATTTTTGCAGATTCCTTTTTTCTGTAAGGGTGGACATGCATCATCGGAAATGATTCGGACGATGTCTGTTTTCATATCTTCGATTTCCGAACGGTCTGGCTCGCTCAAAAAAACTTCTTGTGTCCGACGAAGGGTAGGGTATTCCAGGATGCCGGTCACACCTGCTATCCCGTTCTGCTCGAATACATAAAGATAATATTTCAGTTGCCATTCATGGGCGATTTCCACTTTATTCGATTTCTTGATTTCGTGGATAACCTTGTTCTTGGCATCGTAGAAATCTACTTTGATTCCATCCAATTCTATCTCTTCGTACTTGGCGGAACGTTGTGGATAGCTGTCTTCGTGGATGAGTTTACCTTCGAACACCAGGTCGGAGGTGTGTTCGAAATTAATACCATTGGCAAACAGCCATAACTTACGTTTGCATACTTGGTAATAGTTGAAATGTGTGCCGGTGATTTTCATATAAAGTTGAAATGTACCAATGACTTTTCAAAAGGTCATTGGTACATGTAATTAGTCATTATAATTGATGTTCATAGTCAAATGCCATCATTCTGCTTATTAGAGAATTCTTTGCATTTTCCAACGCCTCGGCAGTTTCCGATTCTGTCACAATGTAGCTGGCACAAGGCAAAGTAACGTATAATTCAGCACCCGCATTCTCATCCACTATCGGTTTAGCCTTTGGCTTTTCACCATCATCAACCAATTTCGCACGGATAGCAGAAGCGATTGTATTTGCATTATCACTTATGGCAACCGCCAATGTTTCCATCAAACTGAATGTACGAGCCTGATTGGAAGTGATTCTCCAATTGATCAAAGCATCTGCCAATGCAGGAATTACTTTTTCACGTTCTTCTTTAGGCAAAACCAAACACTTCCCAAAGGCATTCATACTTTCTACCCAGCCTTTCTCTTTTAAGAAACTAATCATTTCTTTTCTAATCTCCGGTTCATGCTGATTCGTAGATACGCAAAATAAAGTACGCAAATCAATCGCAATATCATAAACAAAAAGACCAGTTGTCCTTTTGTTATCCGGAATCCAAATTCTACGGTTCAAAGAACGATTATTTTTATCCAAAAAATCTTCAATTTCTTCTTCTGTCAATAATTTATTAGTTCCCTTTATACGAACATTTACAGGATGATAATCAGGATGATCGCTTCTATCAAACGAAATACACTCTTCATCAATTCCAGCTAATAAAGGATGCAATGGACGCATAGCAGATATAGACAAAGGGCTTCGACGTTTTAATACACTTTTTTCATCTTTCTGCTCTGACTCCTCCTCATTATCACTACTTATAGCCATATTTTTGGCTCGCATCCACCCACCAATAAGCTGATCTACATAGGTAGGATTACAAGTAGCCCAAGGCTCTTTAGGCTTCAATATCTTATTATTCTCCTTTTTTATTTCGATTTCATAATTGAATGTAACAGGGGATACTGGTACATTCAAATTATCTGTCAACAACTGAAGGACAGACCTTTTAACCTGTTGACCACTTGAAAGAGGTAAATACTTATTAAACCGAGCATCATAATAAGTCTTTTGTCCCTTTTGAACACAAAAAACTGTATGCTCTGCATGTTTCAATGCACGCAAATAAATGTAAGGATTCATAATCATTTCTTTTTAATATTAGTAAACGTTGCGTAATGAAATCTGATTAAAGTAAGAAAATATGGTACATTGTCAGAAGGCATAGTATTAACAATTGAAGCTATTTCTTTCAATTTCTCCACATTATCTGCACTTTCAACGACATTGACCATATTTTTCATAAAGCTCATCTTATTGTTTGCTTCCAACACCATCCTAACTTTATTCTCATTCACCGTTTTAGCTCTTTTAGCACTTGAACATTCATAAAGCTCAAATGCAAATTCTTGAGCTTTATCCCATAATTCTTGATTGTTTAACATTGCCATAATCCAACTTTGATATACATTAAAATTTATTATTTGTTCTTCCTTATCGGATAATTTTGGTATTTCTCCTTCCAAATATTCCTTCAATCCTTTAGGTTCCATTGCATAAAGACCAATTACTCCTTTTTTACATCCTTCCGAGAAAGCTTGAGCAGTTCCCCATAACTTCTCAGCTTTTCTCCCCGATTCTATTCCAAAAAATTTTGTATACAAATCAACAGGAGCTATAATTTGTGATAAATCAAAAGGAATAAAACCAATAGTTATATTCATTTGTCCAAATCCATATACATATCCCAATAATTTTATATTCTTATACTTACGAGCTATACCTATTAAGATTTTTGTCCATGAAACTGTTTTTATAGTAAAATCTTGTCCTTTCAATACAAAAGGATTAAAATTCGCCATATAATTATTTTTATCAAAACCTCTACTGTATTTATGCGATAACCAATTGCCATTCCATGTTACAATCTTATTACCAGGCAATTTTTCATTATTATTCAGAAGTTCCCTATAAATATTCCATCCATCATATATGTCAAGAAGTATATTTCTATCATAAAATAGAATAGACAATCCACCTTTATAGTCTTTTACATTACCTTCTATTCCTACTCCAAGTGCTGCCCCAAACCAAGAGTAAAAAACATCTTCTCTACTTATCTTATTAGAAAGATTTGAAACCTGTCCCGAAGTTGTAGCAAATTCCTTTTCATCAGATGCAGGATATCCAATAGCCACACTTGCGTCAGAACATCCTTTTTCCATAACCTTGTTTATAAAAGTATTTAACTTTTGTTTTCTTTCTTCTTGCGTCAAAGTCTCAATCTTCTGTTTCTTTCCCTTCCCTAACTGTTCTAACTGAACAAAAGGAGAATTTTGCGCCCAATACAGATACTTATTACTATCAAAAAACAATGGATAAAAGACTTCCAGGAAAAACTGCTCCGCACTATACGAAGTACCATACCTCGTATTATATGCTTCCAAAAATATTTTACCAATAACAGATGTTACCATACTTACAACATTTCAAACTGTTTATAATATTCAGGTTTGGCATAAGCCAAATCCAGTCCCATACTTTCAGTATAACTTTTATCCGGTACCACAAATGGATACGTTCCCACTTTTACGACTTGTAGATGATTAAATCCTACAGATTTAAAACTCATGGGTATCTCCATTTTAGTCCGTTCACCACTATCTCCCTCTTTATACGATTCTACATCCGATTCCAAAATGCAAGATACAGAGTTGATATTCAGTGCCTCCAACAAAGTCGATTTGGCACGGTGACATAACTTCTTAAGTATCCATTGATTATCCTTGAAAATGACACCTGAATAATCGATGTTCATGAAACGGGTATCAGGGTAGACCTCATCCAACATCTGTTGAACCTTGTTTTCTTCCAAGACTGTCCCATTGGGTAGAACTGCATAACTTCTCTGAAGGACCTCTTCATCGTATGGCAGTGCGTCATTTCCCGTATAAGGAGCCATCACATAAATCGGTTTATAATGGCCTATCGTTTCACGGCTACGTTTCCTGTTTATCCGACCAAATCGCTGAATCAACGCATCGATTGGAGCGCATTCCGTTATCATCATGTCAAAACTGATGTCAAGACTAACTTCAACGACTTGGGTTGATACCACTATACATGCTTCCTTACTGATGTTATAATGGTTCTTCAAACTATTTTCCAAATGTTGACGGTCTATCCTCTTGAAATGACTATGAATTAACATGATAGGAATATCCGGATAATCCGTTTGAAGCGACAGATAAACTGCTTGTGCCCTCTTGACCTGATTACATACCACGAGAATCTTATTATTATCAGAAAGAGCTTTTTCCATTGCTGGGAGAGCATCTTCCAATTCATTTATTTTATGAATCACATGCCTATTAAATTCATTCAACTGATCAGAAGAAAGATACACCTCATATACTTGTGACGGTCCACCAAGTATTTCTAATATCCGATTATATAAAATCCGAGGCATTGTGGCTGTTCCCACATGTATCCTGCATTCAATATTTGCCAGTATTTCAATGATTCTTAATACGATAGCTTGTATTTCACTAGAATAAGTATGTATCTCATCCAATATAACATCACATCTATATAAATCGGCCAGCATTGCCTCATATCCTTTTACTCCATAGACAATAGAAGCCATCTGATGAGGAGTCATCACTTTAATGGAGGCACCTATGTGCTTTTGCATAATACGTTCTTCCCATTTCCCCTGTTCCAATTTCAGATTAGAAGCCGCATGCAAGAGATGGATTTGTGCGTTCGTATCCTTTAAATCTGATTTCAAGCGGTCATACATAGCATTAATCGATGCCTGGAAAGGCAATGTGTAAAAAATACGTCCTTTACATCTCCTCAACAAGAAATCCGTTTTTCCAGCTCCTGTCGGTGCTGTAACAAGCGTATGTTTACGCGCATCATCTACCTTACATAAAGATAAAGGATATAAACTGTTTTGTCTGCAATAAAAAGATAGGTCTGGCAAGATAAATAATTTGCCAATTTCATCTTCTGTTTTATCACCCAAAGCTGATGCCAAATGATCAGCTCCCATCAAAACTCCTTTCCATACAGAAAAACCTAAACCAATCTTTTCACAATAGGATAGCGCATAATTGTAATTGTCTTCTGCTTCGTCTAAAGTAATCTCATGAACGGCTAAACCTAATGAAGACAATATACCTAAAGCATCAGGTACCCATGAAGTGAAATCTTTGGAATGGATGCCGAAACTGTCTTCCATATCTTCCAAGTCAAGCAATCCCAGTTCATGTATATCTTTATAAATGGACTTGTGGTGTGCCACTATCATTTCGATGGCGACTTTTCTTTCCTCCTCTTCTAAAATTGAAAGAAAGAACAAAGAAGCAATTTCATGTCTGAAAATAAAATCACAAGGGCGTACATACCCATGTTTCAATGTCTTTTGGAAAACACTACTTGCCTTGCCTATATCATGCAATATAGCACCTTTTCTAGCTAAAGAAGCGTCAAGACCGATATTGCGTGCTATACTTTCGGCTGCAATGGCAACCAAAAGCAAATGTTCAGACAAAGGAATCAAACCATTATCCTCATGCTTGGCTAATATGTAATCATAGCTATTCCCCATATAATCACAATATAGATTGGCCGTCTATCTCCAGCCAACCGTACATAGGTGTATTATCAAACCGATTGTATCCAACCATAAAAGATTGCTTTGATTTGCCAAACCGCATTTCAAACCCCTTAATGGAATTAAAGCTGCTTTCATCCATCTCTTTAATCATGGAATCTGGAAGGAGTATATCTTCATTACGACACAAACAGACATGTTGCGTGCTTGCCTTTAATGCTTCACCATAATCTTCAAATGCCAAATACAATATGGGGTCAATCATAATTCCCCGATTCAGGACAGCCTTTTCCCGTATTTTTTTCTTGCCATTGAATCCCCTTGTTTGAGTCTGTTCTTGCTGCACGTCGATGGATGAGTAAGATAACCGATAACGTTTTATTTTACTTATCACACCATTTTGAGAAAGAGTCTCAGGAAAGAGTTTCTTTTCGATACCCTCCAATGTGGACGGAGACAAAAACTGTTGGCTATAGGTCAATCCGTCACGAACAGCTGTCCAAGGTTTTATAAAACCAAACTTTCCTGTATATTTGACAACGTAATACATGATATATTGATTTTTTCAAGTTAGTATATTGCTCCAAATCCAATGCCTGTAGAGTTGCCTATTCCAACATTCCAGGCAAAAGCTTTTGTTTCAGGTTTCCCTTTTATATAGATAGGACATAAGCTTGCTTTGTTTCTTATGTTGCGGTAATTGATATACTTGATTTTTTTCTTTTCATATGTTAAATCAAATCCTATTTCAAGAGTCTTATCGCTAGGTAGGCCAGCCTTTTGCATTTTATGAAGTAATGTCTCTTTCATTAGATCATTCGATTCAGGATCTTCGAAAGTGTAATGTTTGTCCTTTAGATTTTCAGGAAAGGATCTTTTCAGGAAAATAGGACTGCCTAAAGAAAAAATTTCTTTGGAATTGAAATCAGGAGTTTCTTCAATTGATATATCTGTTATTCTCATTCCATTGAATAGTTCAGGTGTTCTACGTATTTCATCTATTATTATTTTAAGCTTTGCATCATCATAAAAACTAATAAACCAATATGCTCCATCAGTAAAATTAAATCCTTTTTCAACCTGCTTGCCATTATGTAGCCACGAAAATGAATACAAAGACATAATATCATGCAACTCGTTTTTCCCTAACCATTTATGTATTGTACCAACTAATTTCTGTTGGTAATTAAATGGGATTGTTTGGGTATTTGCTGTAGTTCTTAAATGTATCCTCATATTTGTTGAATATTATATGCCTCATTTTAATACTTTTCAACGAAAATAGGAAATTTAAAGGAAATTTTTCCCTTTTCGACTATGTTTATCAACACATCCCTCCATACTCCCTGAAACAATTTGTTCCGCAACAACTTTTGTACGGATAAAATCCGCTATATTTACCACATCCGATTATCTTTGTACATCGTTTGTTAACGCTAGCATACTATGAATAGAATCTTTACAAGCCTGGCAGCAGTCGGATTGGCACTGGCTGTCTATGCGGCGGAAGGGGAAACCTCCGTGGCCGGAACACCGCTTCGGGTGATTCCGATACCTGTGAACATCGAACTGGAACAGGGAGTGTTTATCGTTCCCGAACAGGGTATGACCTGCTACATCGAAGGGGAGCGGGCGGAACAACTGACCGGCTACCTGGAGCAGGGTCCCCTGAAATGGATACCGGTGGAGAAGGCGGGAAAGGCCGATGTGGTGATAAAAATTGCTGACAGGAAACCACGCAAGGGGGAAGCGGAGGACGACCGGACGGCGGAAGGATATTCCCTACAGATTACTCCGAAACGGATTACGATACGGGCTGCCGGAGAAGCCGGTGCCTTCTATGCCTTACAGACCCTCCTGCAAATGACGGAGGAGAGGAGGAACCGCCGGCTGGTGTGCTGCACGGTGGACGACCGGCCGCGCTTCGCATACCGGGGACTGCACTTCGACGTGTCCCGACATTTCCGCTCCAAGGAATTCCTGATGAAACAGATGGATGCCATGGCGCTGCTCAAGCTGAACAAGATGCACCTGCACCTGACCAACGGCACCGGATGGCGCCTGGAGATTGACCGCTATCCGCGCCTGACGGAGTTCGCGGCATGGCGGCCCAACCGCTCGTGGATGGACTGGTGCGAGGCCGGTACCAGGTATTGTGAGCAGGATACGCCGGGAGCCTACGGGGGGTATTACACGAAGGAGGATATCCGCCAACTGCTGGCATACGCCGAAGAACGGCACATCCAGGTGATTCCGGAAATCGAAATGCCGGGACATAGCGAAGAGGTGCTGACGGCTTATCCGGAACTCTCGTGTACGGGCGAGCCTTACCGGCATAGCGACTTCTGTGTGGGCAAGGAGGCTACCTTCACCTTCCTGGAGAATGTGCTGACGGAGGTCATCGACCTGTTCCCCTCGGAGTATATCCACATCGGAGGTGACGAGGCGGGAAAGGGCAGTTGGAAGACTTGTCCGGATTGCCAGCGGAGGATGAAGGAGGAGGGGCTGAAGGATGTGGACGAATTGCAGAGTTACCTGATTCACCGCATCGAGGCGTTCATCAACTCGAAGGGGAGGAAGATGATCGGCTTCGACGAGATCCTGCAAGGGGGACTGGCACCGAACGCTACGGTGATGTCCTGGCGGGGAACGGAAGGCGGTATCCGGGCGCTGAAGTCGGGACACGACGTGATCATGACACCGGGAAGTACCTGCTACCTGGACTATGCGCAGGACGCGCCCTTCAAGGAACCGGTCTCCATCGGTGGGTACAGCCCGCTGGAGAAGGTCTATGGCTACGAACCGGTGGAGGAGGGCCTGACGGAAGAAGAGGCGGCTCATCTGCTGGGGCTTCAGGGGAACCTGTGGTCGGAATACATCACGGAGGATGACCATGCGGAATACATGTATTATCCGCGGGCGTTCGCCATTGCCGAAATCGGCTGGAGCCGGCCGGAACAGAAGGACTACGCTGGTTTCCGCAACCGTTCCCTCGGGCTGATTGACCTGCTCCGGGCACAGGGATACACGACCTTCGACCTGGCCAACGAATACGGGGAACGGCGCGAGAGTCTGGCTCCGGTTACGCATCTGGGTAAGGGATGTAAGGTGATCTACAACCTGCCGTACAGCCCGCAATATCCCGCCGCCGGAGAGACGACCCTGACCGACGGTATCTGCGGCGGATGGACCTACGGCGACAAGAAATGGCAGGGTACGCTGGAGGATTTCGATGTAACCGTCGACCTGGGGAAGGTGCAGCCGGTACACTACGTGGGGGCCACATTCATGCATTCGCCGGGTGCCTGGGTACACGTGCCGCAAAAGGTGGAGGTATCTCTGTCGGTAGACGGAAAGACGTTCACACCCGCCGGAACCGCATGGTGCGACATCCCCGACGACGTGCCCAAGCTGCTCCTGAAAGAATACGGTACGGTGTGCCAGGGAGAGGCCCGTTACGTCCGTGTACATGCCGTGAAGAATCCTCGTCCGGGTGCCTGGCTCTTTACCGATGAAATCGTGGTTAATTAATAATGAATAATGAATAACGGGGAGACCTTGTCCATTCGTCAACTGACCTCTTGTGTGGGGATGATTTAAAAGCCAGTGTATAGGTGGTTGGTTTTAGGACGCACGGACCGTGCGTCCCTACATTTGCGATTGTATAGGGTTTGTAGAGGGGGATGGTAGTCGTGGAGTATTGAATCGGGAAAAGTTATGGGGTGAAATGCATTTGGGTAGACAAACCTGTAATCAATGAAGAGCGATGTTGTTTCGTGTAGGGACGCACGGCTCGTGCGTCCTCTTTTTCACCGACGATGACACCTTCAGTTCATGCATGTATTCCTTGACCCCTTGTGTGGGGATGATTTAAAAGCCAGTGTATAGTTGGTTGGTTTTTAGGACGCACGGACCGTGCGTCCCTACATTTGCGATTGTATAGGTTTCGTACAGGGGATGGTAGTCGTGGGGATTGAATCGGGAAAAGTTATGGGGTGAAATGCATTTGGGTAGTCAAACCTGTAATCAATGAAGAGCGATGTTGTTTCGTGTAGGGACGCACGGCTCGTGCGTCCTCTTTTTCACCGACGATGACACCTTCAGTTCATGCATGTATTCCTTGACCCCTTGTGTGGGGATGATTTAAAAGCCAGTGTATAGTTGGTTGGTTTTTAGGACGCACGGACCGTGCGTCCCTACATTTGCGATTGTATAGGTTTCGTACAGGGGATGGTAGTCGTGGGGATTGAATCGGGAAAAGTTATGGGGTGAAATGCATTTGGGTAGTCAAACCTGTAATCAATGAAGAGCGATGTTGTTTCGTGTAGGGACGCACGGCTCGTGCGTCCTCTTTTTCACCGACGATGACACCTTCAGTTCATGCATGTATTCCTTGACCTCTTGTGTGGGGATGATTAAAAAGCCAGTGTATAGGTGGTTGGTTTTAGGACGCACGGACCGTGCGTCCCTACAGAGAGAAATGGTTCCGGCCTTAGTTTGGGGGCGAAAAAGCGGAGGAGCGGAGAGCGGCGAGAAGAAACGCAGGCTGTTTGAGCGAAGCGAGTTCCTGCGTTTCCGCCGGGAACCGCTTCGGAGCCGTCCCCAAACGGAAGCCGGCGTTTTTTCTTTTTGTTACCTTTTTCTTTTGGACGCCCAAAAGAAAAAGTAAAAGCACCTTGAAAAAGTAAAAGAGCATCAAACCGAAAAACGCCCTTTCCGAAAAATCATCCAGACTTTCGGGAAGAGCGTTTCATGAGATATAGAAGTCGTATTGAGCCAACAACGTCCTGCGTGTAAATGATGGTTTGTGTAGTGGAGATAATATATAAAAGTTGTCTAGTTAACGTGTTGTGATACTACCGATATACGAATGGCCGGCCAAGGCTCAATACCTATTGAAGAAAGAATGCCGATGTGTGAGTTATCCTGAAAATGTTATCCTGAAAACGAGTCCTGAAAAAATCTTTTTCCCTTCCTAAAAACTATTACCTGAAATATCTTGGAGTGATTCACTTACCCGTTGAAATGTGAAGTATATCTTTGACCTATGGAGTAGTGCCTGTGTGAGAATAAGTAAAAGGGAGTTTTGTTTTTGATTACGGTGCAAAGGTATCACTTTTCGGAAAAACCGGATGCATCACCCGTGGAAATTCTGCATTATCTCCCTGATTTATTGATTTAAGTCAATTGAATGAATAATGAATAATGAAAAACAGAGATGGCTTAATCATTCGTCAACTAACTTCATGTGTGGGGATGATTTAAAAGCCAGTGTATAGCTGGTTGGTTTTTAGGACGCACGGACCGTGCGTCCCTACATCTGTGATTGTATAGGTTTCGTACAGGGGATGGTAGTAGTGGGGATTGAATCGGGAAAAGTTATGGGGTGAAATACATTCGGGGGGACAATTCACGTCCCTACAGAGGAAGATGGTTCCGGCCTTAGTTTGGGGGCGAAAAAGCGGAGGAGCGGAGAGCGGCGAGAAGAAACGCAGGCTGTTTGAGCGAAGCGAGTTCCTGCGTTTCCGCCGGGAACCGCTTCGGAGCCGACCCCAAACGGAAGCCGGCGTTTTTTCTTTTTGTTACCTTTTTCTTTTGGACGTCCAAAAGAAAAAGTAAAAGGAGACGCCTTACCGAATCGCCGGAACCGTGAGGAACCGCGTACCCGGGAAATACTTCTCCAGGTAGCGCCGGATATACGCCTGCGTATCCTCCTGGATAGTCGTATCCTTCACCGGCGGATAAAGGTTATAAAGCACCGTATCGAGAACGATGTTCCGGCTACGGATAGCCTCGAAACTCAGCAGCGTATGGTTGATGCTGCCCAGCTTGCCCGAAGTGACAAAGACGAGCGGATAATGCTTCTGCGCCACATAGTCGATGGTGAGGAAATCTTCGGTAAGGGGAACCATCAGACCGCCGGCTCCTTCCACCAGCACCCGGTCGTAGCGGCGGGCCAGTTCGAGGGTAGCCCGTTCAATCTTGTCGAAATCGATGGGACGTCCGTCGATGCGGGCGGCCAGGTGAGGCGAGCAAGGATAAGAGAAAATCTCGGGCATGGTCAGCCCTTCCCGGTCCTCGGGCAGGTAACCCGTACCCATGATGCGGCGGTGCAGGTCGATGTCTTCGCTATGGCCGACATTGCCGGTCTGGATGAACTTCTGGGTGATGACCCGGTGGCCTTCGCCGGTAAGTTCCTTGGCCAGCCAGGCTGTACAATAACTCTTTCCGGCATCCGTATCGATGCCGCTCACGAAATAAATGTGCTGTGTATTCATAAGGTTTTGTTTTGAGCGATGATATAAATGGGGTGATAAGTCAGGGTGACGTTTCCGTCTGCCTGTGCGAACCGGCGGGTATAGTCTTCGCTGAAGGCCTGGAGGCGTCTGCGGGTCCATGTCCGTTTCTCGGTGCCGGTGACGCCGGTCAGCTTCAGGTGACGGAGGACGGCCGTCGGGTCGGCAAAGGGGAGGGAAACAACTTCTTCGGCGGCGTAGCGGACATCGAAATGCAATGCGACCAGCCGCCGTACTTCGTCCAGGGGCAGGTAGTCCAGTCCGTGACCCGTCAGGCTCCGGATTTCGTGCATGTTGGACGGTCCGAAGGTGGTGAAGGCCAGGATGCCGCCGGGCTTCAGGAAGCGGTGGCTACGGGCAAAGAAAGCGGCCGGGTCGTTGAACCATTGCAGGGTGGAACAGGAGGTCATCAGGTCGGTCCCTGAAGGGAACTCCAGTTCCTCGGCATCGCCGGCCACGAAACGAACCAGGCCGTGGCAGGCAGTCTGTCCTCTCTCGGAAATCAGGCTCTCGACCAGTAAATTTTCTACACATTCTTCCATCTCCGGACAGAGGTCGTTCAGCAGTAGGGTCTCGGGCTTCAGGGTGTGCAGGAGGATGGAGGAATAGCTGCCGGTGCCGCAACCGAACTCCACGACGTTCCGGAAGTGGAAGGCATCCCCTCCGGTGTGTTGAAGGACCAGCCGCATCATCTTCTCGGCCACCTGCTGCTGGACCCGTGCTTCCCGATCGTAGGTGCCGCGGGCTTTGGCGAAGCGTTCGGCTATCAGTCGTTTGTCCATACGTCTTGCAGGTATCGGTGAAACAACGCTTCCTGGTAATGGGCATCGGCGGTCTGGCAGACGGGTACGCCCAACTTCTGCCACGCCTGTACCTGGTTGGCGGGAGGGATGATGCGGTCGGCGGTGCCTACTACACCGAGGTCCCACACCGCTTCGCACGGAGGGAGTGCGGCGTACCGGGCGGCGATGGAGGCCAGCTCTTCGCGCAACTCTTCCAGTGGACGACGGGGCGTGCGTTGGAGGAAGGCCTTGAAGGCGGCGCTATCGGCACACATCCGGCGCAGGAACTTGTGGAGGGAGACATCGGTCAGCCCGTCCAGGGTTCCCTGGAAAATGGCGGGAGGAATGCCGCAGGTCTCGTCGATGGGGAAGGGGGTGCCGTTGATGGCTATCCGCCGGCTGACGGGAAGCGGGGTGCGGGGCATGATGCGGGTGGCCGCCCAGACGCCCATCGACCAGCCTACCACCCGGATGTCGGTGTATTCCGTCAGGAGCGAGGCGTCGAAGTCGAGGGTCCGGTAGTCGTAGCAGAGCATGTAGTCGCTATCGGCGGGACGGTAGTTCTTGAAAGGGGTTTCATCGGCTCCCCAGCCGGTAAAGAAGAGCAGGAGACGCGGATGATGTTCGTGTATCAGATATATCTGTTTCATGGAATTTTCGTTTTAAAGGGTTCAGGACTTTTCGGGGATGCAGGCGATGAGCCGGAGGATTTCGTCTTCGCGGACACCGGCCGTCAGGGAGAAGCGGATGCGGGAGGTGCCTTCGGGGACCGTAGGCGGACGCACGGGAAGGGCATAGAAGCCGTGGCGTTGCAACTGGTCCGCACGGAGGACGGTGTCGGCGCTCGGACCCACCATCAAGGGCACGATGTGGCTGGTGCTGGGACAGGCGTACGACCGTGCCGTCAGGGCATCGCGCAACAGGCGGCCGATGTGTGCCAGGTGTGCGCGCCGTTCCCGCATGTCGGCCAACTTGCGCACGATGAATAGGGTCCAGGCGATGTTGACGGGGGGCAGGGCGGTGGTGAAGATGAAGGTACGCATCCGGTTGATGAGGTAGTCGCGTACCACTTGGCGGCAGACGATGTAGGCTCCGGAGGAAGCGGCGGCTTTTCCGAAGGTGCCTACCAGGAAATCGATGTCGCCGATGCAACCGGCTTCTTCGGCGCAACCCAGTCCTTGCGGGCCACGTACGCCGAAGGCGTGGGCTTCGTCGACGTAGAGCAGGAGGTTGTCGTACCGTTTCTTCAGGGCTACCAGTGCGCGCAGGTCGGCTTCATCGCCGTCCATGCTGAAAATGCTCTCGGTGACGAGGATAATCCGGCTATAGGCTTGGTGATGCTCTTCGACGAGCCGGCCGGCCTGGGCGAGGTCGTTGTGCCGGTAACGGATGCACCGGGCTGCCGAGAGGCGGATGCCGTCAATCAGGCTGGCATGTACGAGCTTGTCGGCCAGGATGAGGGTCTGGGCATCGCTGACGGCGGGTAGGATGCCGGTATTGGCGTGGTACCCGCTATTGAATACCAGGGCAGCTTCTGTCCCGAAGAGCCGGGCGAGTTCGTGCTCCAGCTCGGTATAGCCGGTGAAGTTGCCGGTGAGCAGGCGGGACGACGAGGAGGTGGGCAGGAAGGTATCGGGGGTCAGTGTCTCCAGAAATGCTTCCCGCAAGCGGCGGTCGGCTGCCAGTCCGAGGTAGTCGTTGGAGGAGAGGTTCAGCATGCGCTGGCCGTTGACGATGACGTCCCGGCCGTCGTGTATGAGGGCTGGAAGGTGACGCAGGTTGCTGGCCGCTTCCAGTTGTTGGAGTTGTTGGTGCATGAAGTCCATATTTCTTTGAGTTGACTAGGTTTCAGTTGACTGGGGCTTACTTTTTCTTTTGGGCGTCCAAAAGAAAAAGGTAACAAAAAGAAAAACCGCCGGCTCAAAACTAAGGCCGGAATTGGGCGTTTTCTTTGTGTTTCCGCGCTTGGTTCCGAAGGTTGTTACCTAGTGGCGGTTTATAGGACGCACGGGCCGTGCGTCCCTACATTCGCATTCTGCGATGTTTCCGCGCTTACTACCTGGTGGCGGTTTATAGGACGCACGAGCCGTGCGTCCCTACATTCGTATTTAGCGATGTTTCCGCGCTTGGTTCCGGTTCCCTGTAATCCGTGGATTCTAATCTGCGGCCTGTCCCAATCAACTTATAACTAACTTTTAACTTTTAATTTTTAACTTTTAACTGATTAACGTCTTTATGAGTCCGCTGGTAAGTCGGGTCAACTCTTCGGGGCGGATGATGAACGGTGGCATCAGGTACACCAATTTGCCGAACGGACGTACCCAGATACCTTCTTCGACGAAGCGTTTCTGCATCCGGGCCATGTCGACGGGTTCGCGGGTCTCGATGACTCCGATGGCACCCAGGACGCGGACATCGGCTACCTGGGGGAGTTCACGGGCCGGAGCGAGCTCGGCTTTCAACTGGGCCTCGATGCGCTGGACCTTGCCTTGCCAGTCGTATTCCGGCGAGGTGAGCAGGCGGACAGAGGTGCAGGCGATGGCGCAAGCCAGCGGATTCCCCATGAAGGTAGGACCGTGCATGAAAACGCCCGGGGTATGGTTAGAGATGGTGTCGGCTACCTGGTTGGTGGCGAGTACGGCCGAGAGGGTGAGATACCCTCCGGTGAGCGCCTTGCCGATGCACATGATGTCCGGTTCCACACCGGCATGTTCCCAGGCGAAGAGTTTGCCGGTACGGCCGAAGCCGGTGGCTATCTCGTCGAAGATGAGCAGGACCTGATGCTCCCGGCAGAGGCGGGCGGCTTCACGCAGGTATTGCGGATGATAGAACCACATGCCTCCGGCTCCCTGTACGATGGGTTCCAGAATCAGGGCGGCCAGGGTATCGGCATGGGCTTCGAGGGCTTCTTTCAACGGCAGGATGTCGTCCGGATTCCATTCGCCGTCGAAACGGGAACGGGGCTGAGGGACGAAATGACGGACCGGAAGCGCGGGACCGAAGAGGGAGTGCATGCCGGTGACGGGGTCGCATACGGACATGGCATTCCAAGTATCGCCGTGGTAGCCGCTACGGATGGTGATGAAATTGTTTTTCCGGGCCAGGCGCGCTTCCGAGGCTCCGGACAGGCTCTTGGCGTACCAGTACTGTACGGCCATCTTCAGGGCGACTTCGACGGCTACAGAGCCCGAATCGGCATAGAATATCTTTTGCAGGGAAGGGGGGACCAGGGGCAGCAGCAACCGGCCGAGCTCGATGGCCGGGTCGTGTGTGAGTCCGCCGAACATGACGTGCGACATGCGGCTCAGCTGCTCTTCGGCGGCACGGTTCAGGACCGGATGGTTGTAGCCGTGTACGGCGCACCACCACGAGGACATTCCCTCGATGAGCGTGCGTTCCTTGTCGGGGTCTTCCGGGTCCTCGATGGTGATGGTGGCTCCCGAAGCCCGTTTCACCTTGTAGACCGGGAGCGGACGGGTGGTGGAGGTGTACGGATGCCACAGATGCTCCCTGTCGAACTGGGCGGAATCGAAGGTATAGCCTGCCTCGCGGATGAGTTTCTTGTCGTCCGAAACCTTCGAGCCGAGGGTGGTGAGCAGGTCGCCCACGATGGCGGAATTGACGCCGATGTACAGGGCCTTCTGTACGGCTTCGTGGCTGAGCTGGGAGCGTCCGCCGGCAAAACGGAGGTAAGCGGTAGGATTGATGAAGCGGAACAGGGCGATGGTGACCAGCACCTCTTCTTCGCTCAAGGGCGGCTGGTTTTCCAAGGGTGTTCCCGGAATGGGGCTGAGCAGGTTGATGGGGATGGACTCCACGTGCAGGTGCTTCAGGGTAAAGGCGAATTCGATGCGTTGTTCCATCGTTTCGCCCATGCCGATGATACCGCCGCAACAGATGTCCATGCCCACGTTGCGGGCAGCCTGTAGGGTATCGATTTTTTCCTGTTGGGTGTGTGTGCTACAGAGGTGGGCGAAGTAGGAGGGAGCGGTCTCCAGGTTGCAATGGTAGCGGGTGATGCCGGCATCGTATAAGGCCCGCAATTCGTCTTCGTTGAGGAGCCCTAAGGAAGCACACAATTGAATGGAGGAATGCCGCCGGATATGGCGGGTGGTTTCGCAGAGTTGTGCGAGTTGTCTGGAGGAAGGTTTCCGTCCGCTGGTGACCAGCGAGAAACGGTTGACGCCTTGCCGTTCGTTGTACCGGGCATGTTCCAGGCATTGCCGGGCCGGTAACAAATCGTAGGTTTCGGCTTGGGTCTTGTAATGTGCAGACTGTGCGCACCATTTGCAGTTCTCCGGACACTTGCCGGATTTGGCGTTGATGATGGAACACATGTCGAACTCACGCTGGGCGCGGGCTCGGGTAATCTCGTGCGCGGCCGTGTAGAGGGCCTCGCGGTCGGCCGTGTTGGCCAGCCAGGCGGCCTGTTCGGGCGATATGTCAAGCCCTCCCAGTACCTGTTGCTTCAATGTTTCAATGGTCATAGAATTGGAGATTGTCTGCACCGTGCCCCCCTGTTTCCGGAGCGATACGTCGGTCATGTCCGCACGCAGGCATCCGATGGTGACGCTACGCCCGATGCTGGCAAAGGCACCGTAGGCGTTCCGGCTCCATCGGCGGAAACGTAACTGAGTGGATGATTTCTGTTTCTTTTTCACGGTTGCATGTTTTTAAAAGATTTCCGCAAATGTAGGAAATTTCTTCGTCAAACCATGCAAACCGTGCGGAAATAGCGTTCCAAATCGTCCGGGAATGAAACCAAAGAGACCTTAAAAGTCCTTTCCCGGCTGACCGGTTATGCCGTCGTTCTCTATTTTTTCCGTATATTTGTGCATTCACCTTTAAAAACAAGATTCATGAAACAAAAAAACAAGAACCTGACATTCCAAGATGTGAAAGCTCTTTTCGAAACCGATTTGACAGATCTCTGCACCCTGGCCAGGGCATGCAGCGATGTTGATTCATTCAAAAGCAAACTTACCGACTATCTGAAGTCGGATGCCGTGATACCGGATAGGCCGGCCGTGCGTAACCTGGAGCACCTGCTGGCATACGACGGAAAGACTGTGTGCGAACTTTCGACCGGGGAAGAAGTTCCGGTACGGACCCTTACGATGTGGTGGGAATGGCTGACGGCACAACCTTCGGCCGAAACACCGAGTCTGGATTTCCTGCTGGATGTGTACCATCAGTTCCGCCGCCTGTATGTGCCGGAACCGGAAAAGCCCACCAAGGAACAGGTCCGGAAATGGATGCGCCGGTGGCCGGGAGGACTGGACGAGGACGTGAAGCACATCCGTCGGGCGAACAAGGCACGCATCATCGACATGCTGGTGAAACGTATCGAACACGTACATGCCGCGAACAGCCGCTATTCCTTTGCCGAGGGAATGACCTACGAAGAAAAAGTGGACAAGGTAAAGGAATGGTGGTACGATTACCGTTTCCAGCTGGCCATGGCGGCCCGGAGCGTCCGGGAAATCAACAAGGCACTGGACCATACCTTGCCGGATGAGCTGGTCCGTCTGTATCACGAAGCCCGGAAAAAGGGAATCCCGGTCTTTGTCACCCCCTATTACCTGTCGTTGCTGAACCCCTACGATACGGGGTATGACGACGCTTCCATCCGTTCGTATGTGCTGTATTCGGCCGAACTGGTGGAGACCTTCGGCCGGATACGTGCCTGGGAGAAGGAGGACATCGTGGAAGCCGGGAAACCCAATGCGGCCGGCTGGCTGCTTCCTGAAGGACACAACATCCATCGCCGTTACCCGGAAGTGGCCATCCTGATTCCGGATTCGATGGGAAGGGCCTGCGGAGGATTGTGCGCTTCCTGCCAACGCATGTACGATTTCCAGAGCAAGCGGCTCAACTTCAATTTCGAGAAGCTGAAGCCGAACGAGACGTGGGAGCACAAGCTGCACCGCCTGATGAAGTATTTCGAGGAGGATTCCCAACTTTGCGACATCCTGATAACGGGTGGCGATGCCCTGATGAGTCAGAACAAGACCTTGCGGAATATCCTGAACGCGGTGCTGAAGATGGCCCGCAACAAACGGGCGGCCAACCGGAAGCGTCCCGACGGACAGAAGTACGCGGAGATGAAGCGGGTACGTCTGGGTAGCCGGTTGCCGGTCTATCTGCCGATGCGCATCAACGACGAGCTGCTGGAGATTCTGGCCGATTTCAAGGCGGCCGCCGAGAAGGAGGGCATCACCCAGTTCTATCTCCAGACCCATTTCCAGAGTCCGCTGGAACTGACACCGGAATCGAAGGAAGCTATCCGACGCATCCAGTCGACGGGGTGGACCGTGACCAATCAGCTGGTGTTCAACGTGGCGGCTTCCCGACGCGGACATACGGCCAAGCTCCGTAAATTGTTGAACGAATACGGAGTGTTCTGCTATTATACTTTTTCTGTCAAAGGGTTCCGCGAGAATCATGCGGTCTTTGCACCCAATAGCCGCTCGATGCAGGAGAGTTGTGAAGAGAAGGCCATCGGGAAAATCGGTGCGGACGAAGAGCAGGCTTTCTTGGAACAATATGCCGCCAGCCGTTTCAAAAGCTCGGAAATCCGGAAGTTCTGCTCGGAAAAGGAGATTCCGTTCCTGGCCACCGACCGGAACGTGCTGAACCTGCCGGGTATCGGGAAGAGCATGACGTTCCAACTGGTGGGCATTACGGCCGACGGTTGCCGGATGCTGAAGTTCAGTCATGACGGGACTCGCCGTCATAGCCCCGTGGTCAATCACGAGGAAGCGGTGTTCATCCGGGAGAACAAGTCGGTGCACGCGTATCTTTGTCAGTTGGAGGGCATGGGCGAACGTACCGAGGACTATGAGAGTATCTGGCGTTATACCGAAGGGGAGACTGAACGGCGGTTCCAGTTGTATCAGTATCCGTTGCAGGAACCGGGGGTGACTTCGGAGTTTACTCATGTCTGAGCCCTTTTACTTTTTCTTTTGGGTGTCCAAAAGAAAAAGGTAACAAAAAGAAAAAACGCCGCCTCAAAACTAAGGCCGGAATATTTATTCAATCTATTCCGCTCATTTTTTAGGCTCTTTGGGGGATTTGAAGTAATGTTATTTCGATTACGTCTTCATGTAGGGGCGCACGCTTCGTGCGTCTGCCTCTTCATCGACTGATGATACATTTTAGTTCGTGTATGATATATATGTCCTGACTCCTTGTATAGAGACAATTAAAAGGTCTGTTATATGTAATACGGTATTCCGGACGCACGGACCGTGCGTCCCTACTTATCAACGGAATTGTATGATTTTGCAAAATCAACTATAAACCATGCAAATACCTTGTAAGGAATTTTGCGGATGACGGGGAAATGAGTAATTTTGCCGGCTCGAAAACCCGAATCGATGAAAAGAAAGGAATACAGAAAAACAGGGTGGTTCCTACTGCTGCTGTTCTCATTATACTGGTGCGGTATCACACTGTTCACCCACTCGCACGTGGTGAACGGAGTGGTCATCGTGCACTCGCATCCTTTCCATACCGGGCATGCCCATACGAAGGCTCAATACGAGACCATTCTCTATCTGTCTGCCATCGTTTCTTCGGGTAATGAATCCACTTCGGTAGATTTACCTTTGTGGCTGATTCTGCTTGCCGTTCTGATAGTCAACCCGACGAGCGGCAAACCTGTGCTCCGTGAAAGCCGGAGCCATTACCTGCGGGCTCCTCCTGTTCGTCTGTAAGTCTGAAAAGTGCCGTTTCTGGCGTGAAACGGCTGTAAATGAATTACAAACGAAACATTAAACTCATGAAAATACTTACCATTATCTTATGGGGAGCAATTTGTATATTGTTTCCACAACACGCGTATGCGTATGAACCGGTGACTGACGGGTCGGATGCGAACCTGATCGGTCACGTAGTAGACAAATATTCGGGAGAGCATCTGCCGTTCATCAGTGTGGCCTTGAAGGGAACTACCATCGGAACCACTACGGATGCCACCGGGCATTATTTCATGAAGAACCTGAAAGAAGGGACATTTACCGTGGTAGTCTCTTCGGTAGGGTACAAGACGGTACAGAAGGAGGTCGCCCTGAAGAAAGGTCAGACCATCGAGTTGAATTTTGAAATCGAAGAGGACCTGATTGCCATCGAGGGAGTGGTGGTTTCGGCCAACCGGAACGAGACGACCCGACGCATGGCGCCGACACTGGTGAACGTGATGTCGATGCAGACCTTCGAGAATACCAATTCCACCTGTCTGGCGCAGGGACTGAACTTCCAGCCGGGAGTGCGGGTGGAGAACAATTGCCAGAATTGCGGGTATCAGCAGGTACGTATCAACGGACTGGACGGTCCGTATACTCAGATTCTGATTGATTCGCGTCCTATCTTCAGCGCACTCTCGGGCGTATATGGGCTGGAACAGATTCCGGCCAACATGATTGACCGCGTGGAAGTGATGCGTGGCGGCGGCTCAGCCCTGTTCGGCTCATCGGCTATTGCGGGTACCATCAACATCATCACCAAGGAACCGAGCCGTAACTCGGCACAACTTTCACACACGCTGACCGGTATCGGCGGATTGAATGTGTTCGAGAACAATACGATGGTGAACGCCTCGCTGGTGACGGATGACCAGAAGATGGGGCTGGCGCTTTTCGGTCAGAACCGCGAACGGAGCGGCTACGACCACGACGCTGACGGATATACGGAACTTCCGAAGCTGGAGAACCAGACGGTGGGTTTCCGTTCGTACATCAAGACCAGCACCTATTCGAAACTGACTTTCGAGTACCATCATCTGGAGGAGTTCCGCCGGGGTGGCGACATGCTGGACCGTCCGGCTCACGAAGCGAACATCGCCGAACAGACGGAGCATAGCATCAATACCGGGGGACTGAAATTCGATTATTTCTCACCCAACGAGAAACATCGCCTGGGTGTGTATGCTTCGGCCCAGCACATCAAACGTGACAGCTATTACGGAGGCGGACAGGACCTGAATGCCTACGGCGCGACGACCGACCTGACTTGGGTTGCCGGAACACAATACGGTTTCCATTTTGACCGTTGCCTCTTCATGCCGGCCGACCTGACCGCCGGTCTGGAATACAACCAGGACAATCTGAAGGACAACATGTGGGGCTACAAGCGGTATACGGACCAGGAGGTGCGCATCGTGAGTGCCTTCGCCCAGAACGAATGGAAAAACGACCAATGGAGTTTCCTCATCGGCGGCCGTCTGGACAAGCACAACCTGCTGGACCATCCGGTATTCAGCCCGCGTGTGAACCTGCGCTATAATCCGACCGAGAACATCAACCTGCGTGCCAGCTATTCGTTCGGTTTCCGTGCGCCGCAGGCCTTCGACGAGGACCTGCACATTGCCAACGTGGGTGGAAACGTGTCGATGATCAAACTGGCCGATGACCTGAAGGAAGAGAAATCGCAGAGCTTGAGCCTCTCGGCCGATATGTACCATAGCTGGGGCGACTGGCAGGGCAACCTGTTGGTGGAAGGTTTCTATACCGACCTTTCGGACGTGTTTGCCCTGACCGACCTGGGTGTGGAAAACGGGGTGCTGATGATTGAACGTGGCAATGAGAAAGGAGCCACGGTATACGGATTGACGGTGGAAGGTAAGCTGGCTTGGCGCAACATCTGGCAATTGCAGGCCGGAGTCACCCTCCAGAAAGCCGAGTACAAGGAAGCCCGTTCGTGGAGCGATGCCGGCGATGTGGCTCCGGAAAAGCGCATGTTCCGTACACCGGATGCCTACGGCTATTTTACGATGACCTACAACCCGATTACGCCGTTGACCGTGGCATTGTCGGGTACCTACACCGGAAGCATGCTGGTGGAACACCACAAGGGATATATCTCGGAAAACCGGACGGAAAAGACCCGCAAGTTCATGGATGTGGGGCTGAAAGTAGGGTATGATTTCAAACTTTACAAGAGCATCAACCTGCAGGTAAACGCGGGTGTACAGAACCTCTTCAATGCGTACCAGGATGATTTCGACCAGGGTGCCGACCGTGACTCGGGCTACATCTACGGACCGGGCATGCCGCGTTCGTATTTTGCCGGAATCAAGTTGAGCTATTGACGAGAAGTTTATAATGTTGTGTAAGGGCGAGGGATTCTCGCCCTTACTTGTTGAATGGGGCTTTATATCGGGCATGATGGGGCATCCGGATTTTGGGGCTCGAATGTGTTTATTAGGACGCACAAGCCGTGCGTCCCTACATTTTTGTTTCGGTCAACTGGTATCTACTTACCTAGGCAATTCCATGACAAAGCGGGTACCTTTATCCAGTTCCGATTCTACGTAGATTCGTCCGCCGTGCAAGGAAACAACCTGGCGGCACAGGCTGAGTCCGATACCCGAACCGTTCGGTTTGGTGGTAAAGAAGGGGACGAAGATACGTTCCTTCACTTCGGGTAAAATCCCCTCTCCATTATCCGATACAAGGAAACGGATGCCGTTTGCCATCGGCTCCGCAACCACTTCCACTTCCGGTGACGGCCGCCGGCTACAGGCTTCGCGGGCATTCTTCAGGAGATTCAGGAAGACCTGTTCCATCTGAGGTCTATCAGCGTTCCAGACCATTCCTTCTTTTGCTACCCGGAAACGGACGTAGTGCTCGGCCACCAAACCTTTCAAATCTTCAAAGAAAGCATCCACTTCGATGCAGGTCTTGACCGGGGGTGAGACACGGGTCAGCTTCCGGTAATTCTCTACGAACTCCATCAGTCCCTTGCAACGCCGGTGGATGATGTCCAGTCCCTGCGAAATGGAGGTACGGGTGTGTTCGCTCTGCGGATATTCCCGGCTCCGTTCGCTCAAGGTATCCGACAAGGAGATAATCGGTGTGATGGAATTCATGATTTCGTGGGTGAGTACCCGGATCAGTTTCTGCCATGCCTCCATCTCCGTCTTTTCTAATGCCGAATGGATATTCTTCAAGGTGATGATGCTGCGTTCCCTTCCTTTGATGGTAATCAGTGTAGACGAGACGGCCAGTTCCAGGCCGGGTGTCTGGTTGTTCAGGCGGACAATCTGATGATGTTGTTCCAGTGCTTCGGGAATCTCGCCGGGAAGGGTAGCTGTATCGCCCAACAGGTGAAGCGCCGCCTTGTTCATCCAGTCAATCCTTCCGGTAGCGCTACAGACGATGACTGCCGTGTCTACCTTGTTCAAGAGATTCTCGTAATACTGGTATTTGGCTTCCTCATTCAGCAGATTCCCCTTAAGTTCCTGGATGACCTTCGTCAGTTCCGAAGAAAGTTCCCGGATTTCCTTGTCAGCAAAGGCCGGCGGAACGATACCGCTGAAATCCTTCCGTTTCAGACAGGCGATGGTCCGCTTCAGGTTCTCCACCGTTCTCCGCTGGATGCGGTACATGCTGAAGCAGATGCCGATACTTATCAATGTACAGGCGAAGCTGGAAAACAAAAGCCCGTGCACGAAGCCGACTACCCCTACGGCAACGCAGACTACCAGGGCGAGGATGTGGGTCAGGAGGCAATACGAGAAGGTTTTCATAGGCTACAGGTTCAGTTTGTCGATTTTCCGGTAAAGGGCGAAACGGGTAATGCCCAACATTTCGGCGGCCAGGGAATAATTTCCTCCACTCTGACGGAGCGCCCGTTCGATGGCCCGGCGTTCCAGTTTCTCCAGGTTCAGTTCCTCGTCATCGAAATCCCTGGCTTGTCCTTTCTGCTTCGGCAGGAGGAAGTCTTCGGGGCGCAGGATGTGGTTCTCGCTCAAGATGACCGCCCGTTCGAGGATGTGCTGAAGCTCGCGTACATTGCCCGGCCAGGCATACTTCAGCAGCTTGTTGCGGGCTTCGCGGTTCAGTCCGGTGATGGATTTATGGTATTTCCGGTTGTAGGTATCCAGGAAATGCTGGGCCAGCAGGATGATGTCTTCTCCCCGTTCACGGAGCGGAGGGATGTGCAACTCGATGGTATTGATGCGATAAAGCAGGTCCTGACGGAACGAGCCTTCGTGTACTTTATCCGGCAACTGGGCATTGGTGGCACAAATCAGCCGCACATCGATATGGACAGGCTCTACGGCACCCAGGCGGACAATCTGCCGTTTCTCCAGTGCCGTCAGCAATTTGGCCTGCATCGGAAGCGACAAGTTCCCGATTTCATCGAGGAAAAGCGTGCCGCCCGAAGCCATTTCCATCCGTCCGGGCTTAGCTTTATGGGCATCGGTAAAGGCCCCTTTCTCATAACCGAAAAGTTCACTCTCGAACAACTGTTCCGGAATGCTCCCCAAGTCGATGGTGACGAAGGCTTCCGTAGCACGGGGAGAGAAATGTTTCAGCATCCGGGCCACCAAATCCTTTCCGGTACCGTTTTCGCCCAGAATCAGGATATTGGCATCTGTATCCGAGAGACGGAAAATCGTGTCCTTGACTTGACGCATGGCCGGAGATTCGCCGATGAGTTCAGGCAGGGAAGCATCGTTGCGCAAAGCCGTAACCTGTTCCTGCAGGCGGTCTACTTCTTTTCTGGACTTGCTGAGCTTGACGGCCGAGAAGAGGGTAGCGAGTAGCTTCTCCTTCTCCCACGGTTTCGAAATGAAATCGGTGGCACCGGCCTTGATGGCCCGGACCGCTTTCTCCGTATCGGAATAGGCGGTCATGAAAATCACAATCGCTTTCGGGTCGATACCCAGAATCTCTTCCAGGTAATCAAAACCTTCCTGTCCGCTGATGGCATCGCGGCAGAAGTTCATGTCCAGCAGGATGACATCGGGCTGGAAGGTTTCCATGAAGTGTTTGATGCGTGTGGGTTGCGTGGTAACCTTAATCTTCTCCATGTAAGGCTCCAGCAACAGGTTCAAGGCGAACAATACGTCTTCGTTATCGTCTATAATCAGAATTTTTCCTTTTTCTTCCATTTCCTTGGGTGTGGTGGTATTCATGCGTATGTTGTATTATGCAGACAAAGATACGATAAAATCCGTTGTGTTGTGTGTGCGATTTCGCACGATTTTTGTGCGGAATCGCACGGAAACGATGAATAGAAAGTTATTATATCTGTCTGATAATTAACAGGTTGTTTCGATGGCACGGTTTTTGAATCTGTCTATGTGTAAAATTGCATGAAATGACGACTATGAAAAGAAAATGGATGCTATGGCTGTTGGCCTGTTCCGGAATTACCCTTTCGGCACAGACGGAAACAGATAGGCAGGTATTTACCCTCGACCATGCCATCGCATTGGCGCAGGAGCAATCGCCCGAAGCGCAGGCGGCCCGACATACGTATCGGTCGGCCTATTGGAGCTACCGCTCTTTCCGGGCCAATTACCTGCCTTCGGTATCGCTTATATCCAACCCGTATCTGAACCGACAGATTAATAAGGTAACTCAGCCGGACGGAACCGAATTATTCATCAGGCAAAACCAGCTCAGTACGGATTTGGGGCTTCAGATTAGTCAGAACCTTTCACTGACGGGCGGTAATTTCTTTGTCCAGACCTCCAGCCAGCGCATGGATGAACTGGGAACCGGAGCAACTGCCTATAGTACCCAACCGATATCCATCGGCTATAGCCAGTCCCTCTTCGGGTACAATTACCTGAAATGGGACAAACGCATTGAGCCGGTCCGTTTCCGTGAGGCGGGGAAAGCCTACGCGGAAACGTTGGAACTCATTGCTTCGAAAACCTGCGAACTGTTCTATTCGTTGGCAACCGCCCAGACGAACCTCAACATTGCGGCCGCGAACTATGCATCGGCCGATACCTTGTACCGATATGCACGCGGACGGTATAACATCGGGAATATCACCGAAAACGAGATGCTGCAACTGGAGGTGAACAAGCTGAACGAAGAAACGAACCTGATGCAGGCACGCATCGAAGTGGAGGATGCCATGCTGACGTTCCGTTCCTTTCTGGGAATCCGGGAAGATGTGACGATAGAAGTAGAACCTTCGGACAGTCTTCCTTCGTTCGAGATTCCGTTGGATGAAGCGCTCCGACAGGCATACGCCAACAGCCCCGACATGGATATGTATCAGCGACTCCGCCTGGAAAGCCGTAGTCAGCTGGCTTCGGCCAGGGCTTCCCGGGGACTGAAGGCAGACCTGTATCTGCAATTCGGCCTGTCGCAGACATCGGACAAGTTCAAGGAATCGTATCGTGACCCGCTCGACCAGCAATACGTCAGTCTTTCCATCGCCATTCCGATATTGGACTGGGGAAGAGGAAAAGGAAAGGTGCGTGTGGCGAAATCGCAGGTAGAACTGGTAGAAACCCAAGTGGCACAGGGAATGACCGATTTCGAGCTGAATGTACGCAAGATGGTGCGACAATTCAACCTGCAAGGCCGGCAAGTGCTGGTAGCCGCCAAGACGGACCGTACGGCACAGAAACGTTATGAAGTGGCCTTGCGGCTGTACCTGTTGGGCAAATCAACCATCCTCGACCTGAACGCCGCCACTACCGAAAAGGATGCGGCACGCCGGAACTATATGACGGCCATGCAGACGTACTGGACGCTTTATTACGGCCTGCGGAGCATGACGCAGTATGATTTTGAACACGACCGTCCGTTGTGGCATAATCTTCCGACCGAGCTATAGGGCACTTATAAGCATGCTATTACCGGTAAGTTGCTCAGTTAATAGTAGAGTGAGAGCCTGTATAGAATGACTAGTATTAGTGAGAATTGATATACTAACATTGATAGTCAATTTGAAAATAATCCGGCCTCTGTTTTGAGGCGAAAGAGCGGAGAATCGGATTCCGATGAAAAGAAGCGCAGGCTGTTTGAGCGAAGCGAGTTCCTGCGCTTCCGGCGGAAGACGTTTCGTAGCCGCCTCAAAACTGCAGCCGGCGTTTTTTCTTTTTGTTATCTTTTTCTTTTTGACGTCAAAAAGAAAAAGTAAAAGCGAACTTAAAAACTAAAACCTATGGATATAAAACTGGAAAAGAAACCCTGGTACATCCGTTACCGCTATAGCCTGATAGGCGGCATAGTCCTGCTGGCCGGACTCATCTATGTCATTGTATTGGCGGCAGGTCCCCGTCGGTTACGCATCAAGCTGGAGAATGTGCAGACCGCCGAAGTGCGTCATGCCGACTTCCTGGAATACGTAGATGTAGAAGGTATCGTACAACCGATTATGACCATCATTGTCAATACCCGTGAAGAGGGGAATGTACACCGCATCGTAGCCGAGGAAGGCAGGCTTATGAAACAAGGAGACACCATTCTGATACTTACCAATCCGAACCTGATGCGTGACATCGAAGACCAGCAGGATGAATGGGAGAAACAACGTATCTCTTACCAAGAGAAGGAACTGGAGATGGAGCAGAAGAGCTTGACCCTGAAGCAGCAGACGCTGGAAGCGGAATACGAGTTGAATAAAATCCGCAAGAGTTATGCCCTCGAAAAAGAAGAATATACGATGGGCATTCGTAGCAAAGCCCAACTGGAAGTCTCGGAAGATGAATTCAACTACAAGACGGCGTCCACCCGCTTGAAACTACAGAGCCTGCGTAGCGACTCGGCCATGACGGTTATCCGGAAGGAACTGCTTCGGAATGACCTGGAACGGGAATATAAGAAGATGGAACGGAGTCAGAATCGGGTAGAGGAACTGGTAGTCCGTGCTCCGATTGACGGGCAACTGAGTTTCGTGAAAGTGACTCCCGGCCAGAAAGTCGGTGCCGGAGAGAACATTGCCGAAGTGAAGGTGATGGACCAGTTCAAGATACACACCTCGCTCAGCGAGTATTACATCGACCGGGTTACTACCGGACTTCCTGCCACCATTTCTTACCAGAACCGGAAATATCCGCTGAAGGTTACGAAGGTGGTACCTGAGGTGAAGGACCGCATGTTCGAGGTAGACCTGGTATTCACGGACAGCCTGCCGGAAAATGTCCGTCTGGGAAAGAGCTTCAGGGTGCAGATTGAACTGGGACAACCAGAAAAGGCGTTGGTGGTTTCACGCGGCAATTTCTACCAGCAGACAGGTGGAAACTGGATTTACAAATTGAATGCCGACAAGACCCGTGCGGTGAAAGTACCTATCACCATCGGGCGCCAAAACCCCGTCCAGTATGAAATTACCGAAGGGTTACAACCCGGCGATTGGGTAATTACGACAGGATATGATAACTTTGGCGACGCGGAAGAGCTGGTACTTTAGGGAATTAATAATTAAAAATTAAAAACGAGGGGACTGGTCAACTGGTATCAGATGTCTAGTCAACTAAAAGATAACGAAGATATGAAAACATTGATTTATGCCTGGCGTTTCCTGACACGCGCCAAATCGTATACTATCATCAACCTGATAGGTTTGTCGTTCAGTCTGGCTTGTTGCATTGTCTTGACACGATACCTTCACCAAGAGCAGACGGTAGATACGCATTGTATCGACCGGGAACATGTGTATGGAGTGAAAAACATAGTCATGGGAAACGCTTATCAGGGACAGGTTGTCAATCAACAGGATAGCGTATGGATTGATCCGACGTGTATCGAACATTATACCCAGGTAATACCGCTGAATCAGGACTATGTGCTGGAAGGGAATCACCGCTTCGCGGCAAGAGTCATCGTAACGGACAGTGTATTCCTGCAACTGTTCCATTACCCGTTGGTTCAAGGTAAATCCTCCCTGGCAGCTCCCAACTCGGCGTTGTTGATGAAGGATTTTGCCACCAGGGTATTCGGGGAAAATACGAATCCGGTAGGAAAAGTCCTGCGGTATTCCAACGGTAAGGATGTAATCGTAGAGGGCGTGCTGGACCGCCCATCCAACAAGACCTCCCTGAATTTTGACCTGATTCTTTCCCAACGGTTATCGGATGATAATGCATGGAATCGGATGGAACTTGAATTTTATACATTCTTCCCGGGAACGGACATGAATCACCTGGCTGAAATCGGCAGGATTCCCCGTTATATCAATCCTCCGCAATATGACAGCCGGAAATTTACTTTTGAATTCATTCCGGTAGAGGACATCTATTGGGACCGGAGCATGCAGCATGATGAAACCGATATGTTTGTTGTAGGGAATCGTTTTTACTTCTGGATATTATGGGGGGTATATGTACTGTTATTGCTTGCCGGTGTCCTTAATTTCATCAATATCTATCTGATTACGATGCTACGGAGGGGTAGGGAATACGGTCTGAAGAAGGTTTTCGGAGCCAGAGGGAGTCATCTTTTCCGGCAGATATGGACCGAAAACTTCCTGTTGGTAGGAAGTGCTCTGTTCATTGCCTGGGTACTTGTCGAACTCTCACATCCCTGGATGAATCGGTTGTTCGGTGATACCATCAGCTATTCGCCCTTCGACCTGTGGCTATCGGTAGCTCTGTTGGTTTTCTTACCGGTACTGGTTTCGATATATCCGTATCTGAAATATACGTTGGCTTCTCCTTTGGTATCAATCCAATCTGTCAACATGGGCAGGCAGTCAATCCGTTCGCGTATGGTATTCCTTTGCGTACAATATGTATTGACCTTTCTGCTGGTTCTCCTATCGTTCTATTTCAATGGGCAATTGAATCTGATGCTTGAAACGGATCCCGGATTCCGTACGAAAGATATTGTGATAGCCCGACTCGTCTACGAATCCAATGACTATAGCAGCTATACTCCAGAAAGCATCCGGCAGCGCCAGCAACGGGTTAAGGCTTTGGACGACAAAATGAATGCCTGTCCCGATATAGAAGCCTGGGAAGCCAGTTTTGCGGACATTCTGAACGGTGACTATGAAGATGTTTTCATAAATGGACAGGGAGAGAAGATGAAACTGACTATGCGTATGGCCTCACCTCATTTTTTTGAGGTGTATGACATCGGTTTTGTGGAAGGAGCCTTGCCTGATATGTCTGAAGATAGGGGGCTGTTCAGCGCCGTCGTATTGAATCAATCCGCTTTAAAGGCAATGGGATATGAAAGTTGCAGGGATGCCGTCATCAAGGAAGAGACTCCTATGGCGACACGTGGATTAGGTAACAGCTCTTTATCGGTATCGGCCGTAGTAAAAGACTATTATGGAGGACATCTTTCACTGGGGAAGAAACCTACCGCGTATTTTGTTGGAAATTCCATGAGCGGAGATGTCTATCAGATAGCCTGTGTTCCCGGTAAGCTGGATAAGGTATTGGAATATCTTCGGAAAACGGAACAGGAAATTTACGGTAGCGAGGATTTTGAATATCAGATTCTGGAAGAAAATATCCGGAAAATCTATGATACTGACCGGAGGGTAGCTTCTGTCTATACGCTATTCGCCGCTATTACTATACTGGTATCCAGTCTGGGATTGTTCGGCATATCGTTGTTCGACATTCGTCAGCGGTACCGTGAAATCGGTATCCGGAAAGTGAACGGTGCACAGAAAAAAGATTTATATCGGTTGCTTTTCCGTAAGTATCTATGGTTATTGGGAGTTGCCTTTATCATTGCTATACCTGTCGCCATAACCTTCATCTATCGTTATACGGAAAATTTTGCGGTCAAGGCACCGTTGAGTATCGGAATTTTCCTGTTGGCTATCGCAATTGTGGCCGTAATTTCGATGGGAACTTTGTTCTGGCAAGTGAACCGTGCGGCACGGATCAATCCGGCAGAGGTAATTAAGAGGGAATAAGACTTAATCAGTTAATAATTAATAATTAAAAGTTAAAAACGAGGAGTCTAGTCAACTAGTACCTGAAACCTGGTCAACTAAAATATAACGAAGAAATGAAAACACTGATTTATGCCTGGCGCTTTCTGACACGCGCCAAATCGTATACCATCATCAACCTGTTGGGCTTGGCGTTCAGCCTGGCTTGCTGCATGGTACTGATAAGGTACCTGCATTACGAACTGACGGTTGATGCAAACTGTATTGATTCCAAGAACATCATCGTTCCTTTGCGGGATATAGAAGGTAACATTTACCCCAGTGACAATCCGAAACCCACAGAAAAGGTGAACTGGGGTATCTCCGATGATTACATCATAGATCGTTGCCGGCTGTTTACCCTTGAAAATGAAAACATCATCCAGGGGGAGGTGAACTACCGGACGCGTCTGCTGGCCGCTGATTCCACGTTTTTCCATTTCTTCCGTTATCCGGTAATAGCGGGCGAGGCTGTACTTGATACGCCCGATGCCGCCATTCTGACCCGCAGCTATGCCAGACAGTTGTTCGGTGAGAAGAACCCGATAGGAGAGGTACTGGAGTATAGTGGTAAGATGCTTACCGTGCGTGGTGTGATTGATCGCCCTTCGTGCAAGACCAGCTGGGATTTCGATTTGCTTATCTCCTTGAATCACAGAGATGATTGGAGGCAACTGAACATCGAACTGATGCGTGTGTTACCCGGACTTGATTTGAATGAAGTGAACGCCCGCAGCAATGTCTACCATGAAAATGTCTACCATGAACAGGTGCGCTATCGTTTTATCACTTGGAAGGACTTTTACTTCGAACCGACTGTAGCCGATAAGTATAAAAGCATCCTGCATTTCGGTAACCGTCACTACTTATCCATTCTGTCGGTTGTGACTGTGCTGCTGTTTCTTGTGGGTGTGCTCAACTTCATCAACCTATACTTGGTATTCATGATGAAACGCACGCGCGGATACGGCATCAAGAAGGTGTTCGGTCTGAGCCGTAGAGCACTCTTTGTGGAAATCTGGCTGGAAAACTTCCTGCTGGTGGCAGCCTCGCTCTTTGTGGCGTGGGTGCTGGTTGAAGTGACACAAAGCTTCTGCGTACAACTGTTGGGAGAAACCGTAACCTATACGGTTTTCGACCTTTGGCTATCCGTAGGTATTCTGGTATTACTTCCGTTATTTACTTCAGTCTATCCTTGGCTGAAGTATGGTTATAACCGTCCGATTACCTCCATGCGGAACCTGTCATCGTCACGCATGTCTGTAGCTACACGTATTGTCTTTTTGGGTATACAATATGTCATAACCCTGTCACTTATCATTGTTTCCATCTATTTCAAGAGGCACTTTGATTTGCTCATCGAGACATCTCCAGGCTATCGGACAGAGGGAAACGTGCGGGTGGAATTAGCGCATGAGACTACGACTTTCGGTTTGGATGCAGCATATTGGGAGCGACAGAAACTAATCCGTGAAAAACTGAACGAATGTCCGCATATCGACTTCTGGACTTGTACCTCGTCTATGATACAACAGAAAAGTCACTCCATCTGTCAGATTCTGAACGACCGGAACCAGTCTGTCCCCATGCTGACGTGCTACGTGACAGCCGATTTCTTCCGCCTCTACGACTTGAAGGTGGTGGACGGGCAGATACCCGAAGGTATTACCCAATTCGTTAATCAGCAGATGGTACTGAACCGTGCAGCCATGAAGGCATTGGGATATAGAAACCGTGAGGAAGCCTTTGTGCGGAGTGAAACTCCTTTATGGATCAGCGAGTCACAAAGTGGAGAAATAGAGGAAGGAGGCACTTCATTAATGCCGGTTGCTGCCGTCATCGAGGACTATTACCCGGGACATTTGTCCGAAGGAATCCGTCCGATGGCTTTTCTTGTGGGGCCCGAGTTCTGGATGGGACATACACTGATACGGGCCAAAGAAGGACGGGAGAAGGACTTGCAGGAATATCTGCGCCGCATCGTAAAGGATATGTATCATACGGACGATTTCATTTATGAACGGCTGAAGGACATGACCGCACAATTATATAAGGAAGACCGTCATATCGCTCGTGTCTATTCCACCTTTGCGCTGGCTGCTATCCTTGTTTCTTGTTTGGGACTGTTCGGCCTGTCGCTGTTCGACATTCACCGGCGCTATAAGGAGATAGCCGTACGTAAAATTAATGGAGCACAAATGCTGGATATCTGTCTGCTTCTTTCCCGCAAGTATCTACTGGTGCTGGCAACAGCTTTTGCCATAGCCGTACCATTGTCTGTTGTTTTCATTTTGAATTATACCGAAGGCTTTTCTGTCAAAGCTCCGATGGACGCAGGTATGTTTCTGTTGGCCTTGTTAGCAGTGGCGGTTATTTCGATGGGTACTTTGTTCTGGCAAGTGAATCGTGCAGCACAGATTAATCCGGCAGAAGTAATAAAAAGAGAGTAAATTAGTTAACAAGTGGACGAGGATGTAGAAGGACGAGATTCGTATAAGCCTTGTCCTCGTAGCCTGGAGCCATGTTCCCTTGTCAACTAAAAAATAAAAGAAAAGAAATATATGATACTACATTACTTGAAAATCGCTTGGCGGAATCTGTTGAAGTACCGTACACAGAATATCATCTCCATTATCGGATTGGCGGTGGGTCTGTTCAGTTTCACTGTCTGCTTTTATTGCAGTCGTTTCATAGAGTCCAGAGACCATTGTTTTATCAATCACGGTCGGATTGCGCAACTGTGTCTGTACGATTCTACGGCTGGGCATTATTTCTCCGGTACTCCGGTTCCATTGTCGCATGACTTGCGTAATTTGACCGATCAGTTGGAGGCTGTATCGTTTGTGGCCTATCCGAGAGAGTGTCCTTTCGACATCGAAGTGAAGCCCGGCAAGTCATTGCCTTATGAACTCCGGAGGATGGAAACAGACGGTCTGTATGCCCGTCTGTTCACTCCCCGTATTCTGGCCGGAAGTTGGATAACGGCCAGCCATACTCCCAATGCGTTGGTAATGACCCGCAAGACAGCAGTCCGTATCTTCGGAAATATAAATGAAGCGATCGGAAAAACATGTACCATGACCCGAAAACTTCCTACTTCACCGGAGTCTACTCCTTTTGAAGGAGGTATTGTATACACCATACAGGCTGTAATGGAGGATACACCGATGAACAATTCCCTTCATTTCATGGAAACGCTAGATATGCTGGTATTGAACGATAGTGAAGGAGTACTTCAGAGTCCCAAGAACCGGGAGATGACAGGAGGAAACACGTATGCCCTGCTTAAGCCTGAAGTAGACTTCCGTCAACTGGAAACGGTCTTGGCAGAACGAATCTCTACCTGGCAACTGTATGGAACGACTTATAAAGTGAAGGAGTTTCCCATCGGACAGCTCCCTACGTTCAACCGTGGGCTGTCTGTCGCCAGCGGAATAACTGCCGCAATGGGACTGCTCATCCTGTTGGTAGGTCTGGTCAATTTCTTCCACTTCCTGATAGGGTCTTATTTCAACCGGACCAGGGAATTCAGTCTGATGAAGGTGAACGGATGCAAAGATCGGCAGCTCTTCTACCTGTTGTTTACCCAATCACTGCTTGTAATGCTGATAGCCTCGTTGTTGATGTTATGCGGTATCGAACTGACCGAAGGACGGATGGACTACTCGCTTCAATTCTTCTCCATGACATTCGATAAGACCTTATTGCTGGAACAGGCTGCACAATATATCCTTCTGCTGATTGTCTTGTGTTCAGTTGTCTGTGGGGTTTCTACGATACGTATACGCCGTATGACGATACAGACCGGCCTGAGAGGCGAACAACATCACCGGCAAAAACATCGGGGACGTAACCTGATGCTGGGAATGCAGTTCTTCATCTGTTGGGCCTTCGTAACGCTGACCGCAGGATTGTATCTACAGGCTGAGAAGACCAGCAGTACGCTGTTGAATACGTTATCTAGGCAGGAGAAAGCTTCCATCCTCAGTATTCCGTTAGGTTATCAGTTCCTGACTCAGGCAGACAAGCAACAACTGATAAACCGTTTCAAAAGCCATGCCGCTGTCAAGGATGTTCTGCTGGCGGATATCGGTTATCTTCAGGGAATGTCCGGTAATTGCATGATGACTGAAAAAGATAATCAGGACTCATGGATAGAAGTAAACATTATGTCCGTGCCAAAAAATTTCTTTACATTCATGAACATACCGCTGGAACAGGGACACGGTCTGAATACGGCGACAGACATGGTGGCTGACCGTACCTGGCAGCAACGGATGGAGAAGGATGTGATGGGAATGACTCTTTACGATTCGCAACGTGGGTATACGGTGTGTGGTATTTGTCCGTCTTTCCAGAACGATACATATACTCAAAGTGTCGGGTTTGTTTTCATCAGCAGTGAGAATTTCAACGGTTATATCGGACATTGCTACCTGAAATGTGAGAGCGGACAGGCAGATGCTGTTCGGACCTGGGTGGAACAGGTACTTCGGGAAAGCTTGCCGGAAAGTGTTACCGCACAAGTAAATACCTTGACAGATGATATCCGTGAAGATCAACCTTTGGAAAATAAGCTGAAAGACATCGTCTTGTTTTTTGCCATAGTCAGTATCGTTCTTACGTTGTTGGGGGTCTATTCCAGTATTACGCTCGATACAGAACGCAGACAGAAGGAAGTGGCTATCCGTAAAGTGAACGGAGCAGGTGTCTCACAGATTATCTTGCTTTTCGCCCGTCTGTATATTATCCTGCTGACAGGAAGTGCGGTATTAGCCTTCCCTTTGCTCTACTTCGCACTGATGCAATGGAAACGGATGTATACTGTATTCTTTGATTGCGGCTTCTTTTTCTGGGCAGGCATCTTCATATTTGTGGCTGTAATCACGACCTTGACCGTTATCTTCCGTATTCTACGGATTGCCCGACAGAATCCGGCAGAGGTAATTAAGAGGGAATAGAGCTTGATCAATTAAAAATGAATAATTAATAATTAAAAACAAAGGTTCTGGTCAACAGGTATCTGATACCTGGCCAACAATAAGAAGACTAATTATGATACTGAATGTAACACTGAAAATGATTGTACGGAGCTGGTGGCGGAACAAGGTGTTTTTCCTTGTCTCTGTGGCCAGTTTGGCCTTGGGATTGGCCTGTACCAACCTGCTGATGACTTATTTTATACACGAACATGGATTGGAAGGAGATAACCCTGACCGTGACCGCATCTTTTTCCTGCAACAGGATGATCCGATGACGGAGGGAAAACGAGTGGCTTTTGCAGCGGCCGAAATACCTTGGCAACTGAAAAACAGTTATGCCGAGGTGGAGGATGTCTTGTGCTTGGGCAAATTGGATTTACTCTACTGCAAAGTGAATGAACAGAAGGTGGAAAGAGGCTTCATGATGCTGTCTGCTGATACAACGTTAACGCGTTTTTTCGATTATCGTACCGCAGAAGGTAGTTTGGAACAAGTACTTCGCCAACCTGGTAAGATGGCTTTAAGTGCTACCTGCGCCAGGAAACTCTTTGGAAGCGGACAGGCTCTGGGGGAACAGGTGGAAGTACACATGCGGTTCGGTGAAACCCGGACTTACGAAGTGGCGGCGGTGCTCAAGGAACGCGAACAGTCGCTTCTGCATTTCGACATGTTGATTGCTCATGATCCCGACTTCTTCTGGGGTGGAGTTCCCTTGCTGAAACTTTCTGAAGGAACAGATGCCACTCGTTTGGCCGACAAGATAAACGCCGATAAGGTGCCTACCCTGATGCCTGACCAGACGAAGTATTATCTCGATCCGTTGGACGCCATCTGCTTTACTACACCAGATGACGCTTCACAGCAAGTCCTCGAGTTTATCAGCCAGACCCCCGTACAGACACTTTATATCAGTCTGCTGGCCGCGATACTGATATTGATTATTGCCTGTTGTAACTATACGAATATGAGTCTGAGCCGTCTGTTGCAACAGTTGCGTATGATTCATGTGGAAAAACTGATGGGAGGAACGTTGCAGCACATCCGTATGCAACTCTTCGGAGACGCGTTTCTGACGGTAATCCTGGCGTTCGGCGTATCGTTGCTGCTGATAAATGATTGCCTGGCTATATTTAATGACTTGGTAGGGGCACAGCTTACGATGGGTTTCTTTTTCAGTAGTCAGGCATTACCATGGTTGCTCGTTTTTGTTCTGCTGATGTCCGTCATACCGGCATGGTACATCAGCCGGAAATTGTCCCGATTGTCTTTCAGTGAATATCGCACGCTCTATAGCGGACGACGCAAGCAACGTTTCGTAGCTGTGCTGGTGACGGTTCAGTTTGTTATCTCCATCGGCCTGCTGCTGGCTACACTTGTTGCCCGCAAGCAGATGTCCTTCACCGGACAACAAGCTTTGCGTTATAAGGACTGCATCGAAATTGGAGATGCGTTTGGTGCTCCACTGGCACCTTTCAAGGCTGAACTGGAAAAGCAGGTAAGGGGTATTGAATCCATGACGCTCTCCAAAGCTTCCATACTGAATGCCTGGATACGTCAACTGACCATTCAGGTTCCTGGCGGTGAGGAAGTACGCACAAACCTGTTGACACTGGAAGGCGATACTACGCTGCTTCATACTTTGCGTATCGAACAGTTGAGTGGTGACCGGCCAAACCGTCTCTTGGAACAGAAGATACGTCCGGTACTGGTAAATGAAAGTTTTATCCGCTTACTGGTACCCGTAGATACAGAAGTAATCGGACATTCCTTACGTGAGTTTGATCCAGAAGCAAGTGACAGCCTGGCGGTAGTAGCAGGTGTCGTACGGGATTTTGCGGTGAACTCGTTGGAAGAATCGGTAACACCACTTGTCATCAGCCTATTGTCAACAACCGATTTACAGAAAGGATTTTATTTGCAAGTTCGTTTGCAACCTGAAAACCGTGCGGAAAGCCTGCGACAGATAGAAGCTGTATGGAGCAAGTTTTATCCCGGTCAGCCTTTCCAATATACAGATATGCACCAGGAGTTTATGAAGCGTAACGAAAAGGTACTTTCATTGTCGCACATCCTGACGTTCTATGCCCTTATCGGTCTGCTGCTGACAGGCTTCGGTCTGTTCGGTATCTCTTGGTATGCTACCCGTCAACGTGTACGCGAAATCAGTATCCGAAAAGTACACGGTGCTACACGCGGACAGATTATCTGGTTACTCAACAAGCCCTTCTGTCTCTATGCGGTGATAGCCTATGTAGTAACTATGCCTATTACCTGGTGGTTCATGCAACGCTGGCTGGAGCAGTTCGCTTATCGCGCCTCCCTTTCGGCAGGTATTTTCATATACCCATTGCTGATTATATGGGGTGTCTCGGCCCTCATCGTCTGCTTTCAAGGCTGGATGCTGAGCCGGGTGAAGCCGGTGGAGGCGATGAAGAATGAATAAATGAAGAATTGAAATATAAAGCATGATTCAAGTAAAACAAATAACATTGAAGATTATGATTAAGACCGTAAATTTGCAGAAAATCTTCCGTACAGAGGAAGTTCAGACATTGGCCTTGAACAATGTAAATATTGAAGTAGAGAAAGGAGAGTTTGTTGCCATCATGGGACCATCCGGTTGTGGAAAATCTACCTTGTTGAATATCCTGGGGCTGCTGGATAACCCTACAAGCGGAAGCTATTTCCTGAATGGAACAGATGTTTCCAAATTCACGGAATCTCAGCGCACGAATATCCGTAAAGGAGTTATTGGTTTCGTTTTCCAGAGCTTTAACCTGATTGATGAACTGAACGTGTATGAGAACATCGAACTGCCATTGCTTTATATGGGAGTTCCTTCATCGGAACGGAAAAAGAGGGTGGAAGAGGCTATGAAACGGATGGACATCATGCACCGCGCCAAACATTTCCCCCAACAGCTTTCCGGAGGACAACAGCAGCGTGTGGCGATCGCCCGTGCCGTAGTAGCGAATCCGAAACTGATTTTGGCCGATGAGCCTACCGGTAATCTGGACTCCAAAAACGGCAAGGAGGTGATGGAGCTCTTGAGCGAACTCCATAAAGAGGGAACTACCATCGTTATGGTGACACACTCCAAACACGATGCCGGATATGCCGGACGAATTATCAATCTGTTTGACGGTGAGGTGGTAGCCGAACTGAACCTGTAAAAGATTGTTCCAATTAATAAATACAAAGGACAGTACTCCCTTGATGGATGCACTGTCCTTTGTATAGCTTTTGGGGCAAACGTGTATTGCATGACTACGACATGTGGATAGTCATTGTTTTTGTTTATTTTCTTCTTTTTCTATTATTTTGCATACCTTATCTATTTCTCTAAGTGAAGGCATAATTTCAGGGTCTATCCATGTAAGAAAATCACTGATTATCGCATACATACCTTTTACATAAGAGAAATCACATTTCCTGTTTACAAAACATATCGGCTCATTATGGTTGATGCGGTTACGCAGTTCACGAACCTGCACTATAATATCGTTAATCTCCTTGCGTCCAAATCCCGAAGGCAACTTCTTAAAAATCCGGCAGGGTACACCAGCCAAAAGCGCATAGTGGTGCGTTTCATAAAAGCTGTTCCAGAAGCCCAGTGTCTGTTCGGCTATTACTCTGCCAGTCGTAACCCTGACACCCCGATCGGCAATTTTCTTTTCTGCCTTCAGAACCTCTTTCAATATATAGTCATTGGTAACTTTTTTCTTTGTCCGCTTGTTCGTATATGTCAGGGAAGGAGCAATCATGAATCCAGCCTTCTGGTTGATAATCCAGTTGCCATCGGAGAAATGGTGTGCCAGCGCATAATGCAGCTGGTTACGCAATATAACCTCAAATGAAGACAGTAATGGATGAAACGCCTGTGCTATCTTCATGTTGGCAAAATAGAGCATGACCGCCTTGTTTTTGTTGCGGTTGGTCGCCCTGTAATATTTGGCGACCCTCGAATTGGAATATAATCTGACTACTTTTTTATATTTCATTTTGCATATTCAAATAAAAGCAGTATCTTTGTATCGTAATGCTTGGTAAAGCCTCTGTTATCAAAACACGTAACCAAGTCAAGGATATACCCGTTCATCAAGAACGGGTTTTTTCGTGTATGACCATCCCTTTGTTTTACCATGCAAAAATAGCGAAAAAAGAAGGAAAAGCAGCTTTGTGGTAGAAAAAATACAAGAATAAAAAGCACTGTATCACTTGAGGTGTGATATAGTGCTTTTTGACTTTCATAAGTTTATGAATATATCCAATATATAAATTTCATTCTGCCTTAAGAAGTATTCTTTCATACCAATTCCGTAAAATCGTTACAAGTATCTGTAATACGTATACACAAAGTACCAATTATCGCCGTAAATTTGTTTCCAGAAGAACCAGATAGAAAAGAAACGATGACACTGAACGATTTTCTAGATTTTGTAAAGACCGGACAGGCACTGAGCACTCCGGAGATTCACGAATTGATGAACAGAATGAGCAATGAAGCCCGGAAGATTACTTTTCGGCTGAATAGTGCTTACCATACTCCGGAAGAAGTGAATGCCCTTTTATCGGAACTCTTCGGGAAACCGGTGCCCGACAGCTTGCGTGTATTCCCCCCGTTCTATACCGATTTCGGGAAGAACATTCAGGTGGGTGAGAACGTATTCATCAACGCCTGCTGCCATTTCCAGGACCACGGCGGTGTAATCCTCGGCGACGGTTGCCAGATAGGGCATAACGTGGTATTCGCTACCCTGAATCACGGCCTATCTCCCGAAGACCGTCCCCATACCTATCCGGCTCCGATTGTTTTGGGAAGGAACGTATGGGTCGGTTCGAACGCTACCATCCTGCAAGGGGTTACGATAGGCGACAATGCCATTGTCGGAGCAGGAGCTGTAGTGACGAAAGATGTGCCTGCCAATACGATAGTGGGTGGAGTGCCTGCCCGTTTCATCAAGCGCATTGATTGAAGAACGTAAAAGAAGAATACAATCAGAATTTTCAATCTTTCCGGATTTGTCCGTTTTATTCCGATGATTTTTGTAAATTTGTCTGCCAATACATTCGCCTATGCAGACAATTCTAATCATCGAAGACGAAAAGCGGGTAGCCGACTTGCTGAAAGCAGGGCTGGAAGAGAACGGGTATCAGACCATGGTGGCCTACGATGGAGCCATGGGACTACGGCTCTTCCAGTCCTTTTCGTTCCAACTGGTTATCTCTGACATCATCCTGCCGAAACTGGACGGTTTTGAACTTTGTAAAGAAATCCGCAAAATCAACGAGAAGATTCCTATCCTGATGCTTACCGCTTTAGGCTCTGCCGATGACAAGCTGGAGGGATTCGATGCCGGAGCAGACGATTATATGGTAAAACCTTTCGATTTCAGGGAACTGATAGCCCGGGTAAAGGTTCTTCTGAAACGGAGTGCCGAACCGGTTGTCGCAAGTCCGAAACAACTGACCTATGCCGACTTATTCATTGACCTGGATCTGATGGAAGTGAAACGGAACGGAATCTCTATCAAGTTGTCGCCCAAAGAATACAATCTGTTGGTATACATGACCACAAATGCCGGACGGGTCATCAGCCGGGTAGAGATAGCCGAGAAGGTATGGAATACCCATTTCGATACCGGTACGAATTTCATCGATGTCTACATCAATTACCTGCGGAAGAAGATTGACAAGGATTTCGAACCGAAACTTATCCATACCAAACCGGGGGTAGGATTCATTCTGACGGATGCGCTATGAAGATACGGACAGCCCTGACCTGGAAGAATACAGTAGTGACGGCAACCGTCTTTCTGCTTTGTATGGTGTTGATTTACCTGGTAAGTGAACACACTCGTAGCCAGACCTTTTTCCATGATTTGAAAAGCGAAGCAGTTACCAAAGCCCACCTGTTCCTGCAGAACCAGGTGGATGCCCAAACCATGCAATCCATTTACCTGAACAACCGGAAGTTCATCAATGAAGTAGAGGTAGCGGTCTATACACCGGATTTCCGGATGCTTTACCACGATGCGGTACAGAATGACATCATCCAGGAAAACCGGGAGATGATAGACCGCATTTTACGGGAAAAGGAAATCGAATTCTACATCGGGAAATATCAGGGGATAGGAATCCTGTATGTACTCGATGGGAAACAATACATCGTTACGGCAGCCGCATACGACGGCTATGGTTACCAGAATCTGCTGGAGCTTCAGAAGACGTTGGGGATTCTTTTCGTTGTCGGTCTGTCTCTTTTGTTTGTGGTCGGTTATTTCCTGGCTCGTGCTTCCCTGAAGCCGATACGGGATATTGTCCGCAAAGCCGAAACCATTACCGCTTCACACATCGACCGCCGACTTCCGGTCAAGAACGAGAAGGATGAACTGGGTGAACTCAGTACGACTTTCAATGCTTTGCTGGACAGACTGGAGATATCATTCAACTCGCAACGGATGTTTGTCAGCAATGCTTCTCATGAATTGCGCACTCCTTTGGCTGCCCTCATTGCGGAACTGGACCTGGCCTTACAGAAAGAGCGGACCGAGGAACAGTACCGGAATTCCATCCGGCATGCACTGGACGATGCCCGGCGAATGACAAAACTTATTGACGGTCTGCTGAATCTGGCCAAGGCTGATTACCAAAAGGAACAGTTGAAAATGGAGGAAATCCGTCTGGACGAGTTGTTGCTCGATACCCGGAACCACTTGCTCAAGGCACACCCCGACTATCACATCGAATTGCTTTTCGAACAGGATGATTCGGATGACGACCGGCAGATAACGGTCCGCGGGAACCTGTATCTGCTGAATATCGCCTTTGCCAACCTGATAGAGAACAACTGCAAGTATTCGGCAGACAAATCCTCGTTCGTACAGATTTCCTTTTGGGAGAAATGGACCATCATCCGCTTGTCGGACGACGGAGTGGGCATGTCCGAAACCGATAAGAAACACTTGTTCACCTTGTTTTACCGGGGTGAACAGGAAAAGATGGCCGAAGGTCATGGTATCGGTATGACTTTGGTGCAACGAATTATCCAGTTGCATGAGGGGAACATCGCTGTCCATTCGGAGCAGGGAAGAGGAACCACCTTTGTCATCGAGCTGCCCCATGTATAAGTTTGTTTCATTCTTTTCTAATAGTTTTCTAATACGGCTTTAATACCTTTCTAACGGCAGTTCAGCCGGACATCTTCTACTTTTGCGGCGTGAAAAGAGAACATAATCATTCATCTTTAAAACCGAAGCATTATGTGGAAGAAAAACAAACACAAGGCAAGCTTCGCCTTCCAAGCCGAAAAGGTATTCCTGGCCGCAGCTCAGCCGCTGGGGAATGTGTTCAACCATTTCCAGACTTCACCGGTTGGTCTGGATGCGGAAGAAGTCATCAAGAGACAGTCGGTTTACGGCAAGAACGAAGTAGAACACGAGAAGAAACAACATCCGGTTTCTGCTTTCATCAAGGCATTTATCAATCCCTTTATCGGGGTATTGACGGTACTGGTCATTGTTTCCTTTGTCATCGATGTGTTACTGGCTGACCCCGGCGAACAGGATTGGACCGCCATTGTCATCATGTCGACGATGGTGTTTGTCAGTACACTCCTTCGTTTCATCCAGGAATGGAAAGCCAACCTTTCCAGCGAATCGCTGCTGAAACTGGTAACGAATACCTGCTATGTGATACGGCCGGACCAGCCGACCGAAGAAATCAGTATTGCCGAACTGGTACCGGGAGACATCGTGCGGATTGCCGCGGGAGACATGATTCCGGCCGACCTTCGGCTGATTGAAGCCAAGGACCTTTTCGTAAGCCAGTCCTCGCTCACCGGAGAGTCGGACCCTATTGAGAAATGTCCGCAACCGAAAGGGAAGAAATACAGCAAAGGAAGTGTCATCGAACTGGAGAACATCTGTTTCATGGGCTCGAATGTGGTGAGCGGTTCAGCCGTCGGAATCGTGCTGGCAACCGGTAACCAGACCTATCTGGGAACCATAGCCCGTAGCATTGCCGGACATCGGGCGGCCACAGCTTTTGATAAAGGTATCAGCAAAGTAAGTTTCTTGTTGGTGCGCTTCATGCTGGTGATGATTCCTTTCGTTTTCCTGGTAAACGGACTCACCAAAGGCGACTGGCTGGAGGCCTTCATCTTTGCCGTATCGGTAGCCGTGGGGTTGACTCCCGAAATGTTCCCGATGATTGTAACGGCCAACCTTTCGAAAGGAGCGCTGACCATGTCGAAAAAAAAGACCATTGTGAAAGACTTGAATGCCATCCAGAATTTCGGGGCAATGAACATCCTGTGTACCGACAAGACCGGTACCTTAACCTGCGACCAGATTGTGCTGGAGAAATACATCAATGCCGACGGTAGTCAGGATTCGGAAAAACGCATTCTGCGTCATGCCTATTTCAACAGTTTCTTCCAGACCGGACTCAAGAACCTGATGGACAAGGCCATCCTTTCGCACGTGAAGGAACTTTCGCTGGAATACCTGAAAGACAATTATAAGAAGGTGGATGAGATACCCTTCGATTTCACCCGTCGGCGGATGTCGGTGGTGGTGGAAGACCGGCAGGGGAAGCGTCAGATTATCACGAAAGGTGCCGTGGAAGAGATGCTGGAAATCTGTACGTTTGCCGAGTTTGACGGTGGCGTACATCCGTTCTCATCCGAACTGAAACGGAAGGCTCAGGAAATCAGTGAGCAGATGAACCGTCAGGGTATGCGGGTCATTGCCGTAGCCCAGAAGAGTTACCTGGACAAGGAGTGTGATTTCTGTGTAGAGGATGAAAGCGACATGGTACTCATCGGTTACCTGGCATTTCTGGATCCTCCCAAGCCATCGGCTGCCCGTGCCATCCGACAATTGCATGAACATGGCATCGAAGTGAAGATTCTTTCGGGAGATAATGACGCGGTGGTACGTACCATTGCCCGTCAGGTAGGGATTGATACCCATAACGCTTTGACCGGTCCGGAACTGGCTGCCATGACAGACGAAGAACGCCGAAAAGCGGTCGGGGAGGTAACGGTATTCTCTAAGTTGACTCCTCTTCAGAAGACTCAGATTATTGCTCTGTTGCAGGAACAACAGCACACGGTAGGATTTCTGGGCGACGGTATCAACGATGCAGCGGCCTTACGGCAGTCTGATATCGGAATTTCAGTGGATTCTGCGGTCGATATTGCCAAGGAGAGTGCGGACATTATCTTGTTGGAGAAAGATCTCATGGTACTGGAGGACGGAGTTCTGGAAGGACGGAAAACTTTCGGGAATATCATCAAGTACGTCAAGATGACGGCGAGCTCCAATTTCGGAAACATGTTCAGCGTAATGGCAGCCAGTGCCTTCCTGCCGTTCCTGCCGATGCTACCCATCCACTTGCTTATCCAGAACCTGCTGTACGATGTTTCGCAGACCACAATTCCGTTTGACCGGATGGATGCGGAATACCTGCGGAAACCCCGAAAATGGGATGCTTCGGACTTGAGCCGGTTCATGATCTGTATCGGTCCCATCAGCTCGGTATTTGATATCGTGACGTATCTGGTGCTGTGGTATGTATTCGGTTGTACGTCGTTGGAACATCAGACCCTGTTCCAGTCGGGATGGTTCATCGAAGGATTGCTCTCGCAGACCTTGATTGTCCACATGATCCGTACGCGGAAGATTCCGTTTATCCAGAGTCGTGCATCCTGGCAGGTAACCGGACTGACAGTACTTGTTATGGCTATCGGTATACTGATTCCGTTTACTCCGCTCGGACATTCCATCGGACTGGAATCCTTGCCGCTCAGCTATTTCCCCTGGCTGGTGGGCATCCTGCTGACCTACTGCATCCTGACTCAACTGGTCAAGAGCTGGTACATCCGTCGTTTCGTGAAATGGCTATAAAGATAGAATACCTCAGTAAAGTACCCACTTCATCAGTGGGTACATACAAAGGTTTTCCGATCGGGTCCGATTCCTTTCAAAGTCAAGGATTTCCAGTGTGACGGTAGGGAAGAAGGAAGCTGACGGATTCCGTCTTCATCGATGGTCAGTCCTCCAAATCCGAAAAGTACCGCCTGCAACAAACCGCCGGCTCCTGTCATGAAATAAGGATTCTGCGAAGTAGGGGTTTCTGCCAATACACCGAAGGGAGGACGTTCATGAGGAACAAAACTTTTCAGGAACATCTGATAAGCCTTTTCAGGTTCTTGCATACGGGCATATTGCACGGCAAAGATGGCATAAGACATAGCCGGGCCATTCTGCTGGTCAATCTTATTTTCATAATAACGCAAATCCTGACGTATCAGTTTAGGGTCTGTACGTAACTCTAACGGATATGCCAACAGATTGGCATCGGCCTGCTTGATGGTTTCGCCCTGGTACCCTTCGTATTCCTGCAAGGTACCGTCTTCAAAAGTCAGAATACGCAGGTTGTCTGCAATGTCTTTCCAGATTTCCGGACAAGAACGCTTGCAAATAGCTGCGGCCTGAGTGGCGTAGCGTAAAGCCAGAATGGCACTTCCGTTGGTAAAGGCATTATCCGTAACGCCATTCGCATATTCATCGGCCCCTGTAACGTTGCAGATGGAGTAGCTACCGTCTGTCCGACGGGTTACACGGCTGGTCAGAAATTCTGCGACTTCCTGCAACAACGGATATCCTTGTTCGGCCAACCACGTCGTATCTCTGGTGGCCCGAAAATACTGGAAACAGGCAATACCCACATCGGCCGTAATGTGATGTTCGAAAGGACCCGTCAACGCAAAGGTGGGGGTAGCTTCTTCTCCGGCATCGTCCGATTCCCAAGGAAACATGGCACCTTTGTAGCCGAAAGAAAGGGCACGTTTCCGTGCTGCCGCCAACCTGTCGAACCGGTAATCGAGCATGGAGCGGGCCATAGAAGGCTGAAGCAACAGGAGGGGAGGGTACATCCACATTTCAGCATCCCAAAAGATGTGACCGTTATATCCCTGTGAGGACAACCCCATGGGAGAGATACTCAGTCTGCTTCCGACGGCACCGGAGCCATACAGATTGAATAAAGCGAAGCGGACTTGTTGCTGGGCTTTCAAGTCTCCTTCTATCTCAATATCTCCTTGCCACAATTCCTCCCAAAGCTGGTGGTGGCGGCTTAATAATGCTGTATCTCCTTCGTGCAACATGTACACGACCCGCCTTTCCGACTCGTTGACAGGGTCTTGGAAATCACGGGTAGAGCAGGTGGATGCCACCAAGGAAACAGCCGTTTTTTCTCCTTTGGAAAGCGTGGCCGTCAAGGAAGCGGAAGCCTGCTTCTTATCTCCTTGGTATCTCCAGCAGGAGGTATCGTAAAGAAACGACGAACTGGCGCAAACACTTTGTTTCCCTCCTCGAGACAAAGCCTGTACGCGCAGAATATCGGTCCGTCCGCCTTCTCCCCAAATGGTACGGTATTCCTTCTGGGGAGACCGATACTCCTGTGCTGGAACGCTCATTTCCGTATATAAGGAAACTTGAATATCCTGTAAAGGAAAAATACTGAGATGAATCAGCCCGCTATAGGCTACATTCCGAAGTGTAGTAGCCGAACATCGGACTTCTACCTTTTGGGGAAGCACAAACGAGGTAGTCAGTGTGGCGAATTTCATGTCTAAGGTCTGCGACCACCGGGACATGTCTTTCAAACGGATGGTGTCGCCGTCCACTATCAATGAAAGCCGGAACGGATTAATACCTTGCATGACTTTACTTACCTGGTTGTCAGCAATGTCAAATACATGGTTTAATACGACACTCTGTACTTCGAAAGGATTTCGTCCGGTCTGTAATCCGATACTTCCATTGGCCAAGGTTACTCCAGTGTAACCGACCGTATCTGTTGCGACCAGGTGCCAGCCATCACTTTTCTCTTCGGCCTGAGCAGAAGAGAAAAGTGACAATGACAGGAAAATTCCTGTAAATAATAGTTTATTGTGTAACATCCTTGGTATAATTATCAGTTACGAGGCTTGAATGTGACGGCCTGTCCACCTCCAGGAGCCATTTGGACTGTCAGGACATCTGTAGAAGTGACACGCTTGTTGGTAATCCGATAGGAAGTGGGATTATTTTTCCAGTCGGCATCTTCTCCATCGGCATAGATCGTGGCTTCGTAAGTCTTACCGGCCTCAAGGAAGGTCAACGGAATGGTCAACGTACGCGGTTCTTCATTGGTGGATACACCTAAGAAATAATTCTGTTTGGCCTTACGGACTACGGCGATGTATTCACCCGGTTCTCCCTGCAAGGCTTCCGACCAGTCACAATCGGCATCGTAATCGCGGAAGAACTGGAAAGCCGGATGTCCTTCGTAGTTTTCAATCAGGTCGGACGCCATCTGGAGCGGAGAATACAGAATCACCCAGTTGGCAATCTGCTTGGCCAGAGTCGTGTTCACACGGCTGTTCCCTTTGTCCTGGTCGTTCCATTTCTGGCGGGTAGGCAAATCCCGTGTATTTTCAAAGAGGATATCGAAAGTACCCGGAGTATAGTCCATCGGTCCCGAAAGCAGGCGGGTAAACGGCAGCACAATTTCATGCGACGGGGTATTTCCGGCACTCCAGGCATTCCACTCCATTCCTTTCGCTCCTTCCTGCGTCATCAGGTTCGGGTAGGTACGGCGGATACCGGTTTCCTTGATCGGTTCATGTACATCCAGTGTGGTCTGGTAACGGGCAGCCGTTTCCACCACCTTCCGGTAATGTCTTACGGCAAACTGGCCGTGGTGCGAATGTCCGTCCGGATATCCTCCGGCATATCCCGTCTTCACACTATGGATGCCCCATTCGGCTGTCCACTCGTAGGCATGTTCCAATTGCCTCTCGTAATTATAGATATTCCCTCCGGTTTCGTGGTGACCGATAATCTGGATATTCTTTTCGCGGGCATAATCAGTAATTTCTTTCATGTCGAAATCCTGATAGGGCTTGGTGAAATCGAACCGTTGTTGGGTACCCCAACTTTCCCAGCCTTCGTTCCAACCCTCGAATACGACTCCCTGAATCTGGTTACGCGCGGCAAAGTCGATGTATTTCTTGGCATTCTCGGTAGTGGCTCCATGGCGTTCATCCATTTTCCATGTCTGGATTCCCAAGTGCATGCCCCACCATACGCCTACGTATTTCATCGGCTTGATCCAATAGGTCGTTTCCAGCTTACAAGGCTCGTTCAGATTCAGAATCAGAGAAGAGTTGATGAGTCCGACCGCTTTGTCGGCTATCTGTACCGTACGCCAAGGAGTCTGGAACGTACCGCCTGCATAACGGGCTTTGACGCCATCGGGCCAGGGAGCCAGATTGGCCTTGAACCCGTGAGGACCGTGGGCAACGAGCGTCATTTCCGGGTAATCCACCAGTTGCGCTTCGTGGATGCTCGCATAGATGCCTTTGTCGGTCCGGAGGGTCAATGGGGTATTGGCATTTTCTACTTCCGATAACTTCAGTTTCCGGTATTCCAGCTCGTAGGTGTCGAAACTGGCTGGGATTGACCACGAAACCGCATCGGCAGCAAAGTTGAAAGCCGTCTGCTCATCCATGACAAACAGACTGTCTACACCCGGTACCTGGTATTCGTAACGGAAACCGATGCCATCATCAAAAATCCGGAAGCGCGTAACGAGTTCGGTACCTTCAGGGTTGGAAAGGTAAACGGCCATTTCATTGTAATGGTTGTTGTGCTGCTTGTTTTCCCCCCAAGGCATGGTCCAGTTTTCGTTGACAGAATCGTATTTATATTCCTTTACCCGAAATTTATCGGACAGGTTGACCCCATTCTTCCCGGTCAGTCCCAATTCGGAAGGAGCAATGAAAGCTTTCTTGTTGACGTCGACCTGATAAAGCATTTCACCCTTATCGTTTACCTGGAAGTTAAGAGAAATATGTCCGTCGGGCGACTGGACTACCTGCGCAGATGCCTGATAGATACCGCAGGACAAAAGGAAAAGTACTAGACAATTCTTTTTCATAGTATATGCAATTTATAGAATATGTGCAGTTGTTTGAAGGTTCGTATGAACAAAGATAGGATATCTGTGCTATCTTTCAAATTCTTGTATTACTTTTTTGCCGGACATGATTAAAGTTTTTGTACATTTGTGTAACCAAAGATTTTCTCATGAAACAATTGACTATTACAAGACTGACTGAAACCGGCCGTATCGCAGCCGTGCAAGTCCCGACTATTCTGAATGAGGCAGGAATCGCTTTCCAACCCATCGATGAACTGAACTGGTCAGAGTATCCCTACAAACCTAAGGTAGAATTCCGTATCGCCCATACGGGTCATTCGTTATTACTTCATTATCGGGTAACAGAACAGAGTGTACGTGCTGTGGCCGAGTCAGATAATGGACGGGTATGGGAAGACGCTTGTTGTGAATTTTTTATTCAGCCGAATCTGCAGGAGCCTGTTTACTATAATTTTGAATGTAACTGCGCTGGAACACTTTTGTTGAATTGTGGAAAGGTAGGCGACCGTCATCCGGCGCCGAAAGAAGTGTTGGCCAGTATCGACCGTTGGAGTTCCCTCGGTCGGGAGCCGTTTGAAGAACGGATAGGGGAGTGTAGCTGGGAGCTGGCTCTGGTGATTCCTGCATCAGCGCTCTTCAATGATACAATTACCGATTTCGGCGGACGGACCCTGCATGGTAATTTCTACAAGTGCGGCGATTTGCTGCAGGTACCTCACTTCCTTTCCTGGAATCCGATTCAGCTTCCGAAACCGTGTTTCCATTGCCCGGAATTTTTCGGAGAATTGATTTTCAAGAAATAATCATTCACCGGAATGTAACTATCAAAAACGGACAAGTTTTCACGTCAGAAAGCTTGTCCGTTTTTTCTTTTTGTCTGTTGACTATATTACTTTTTCAACCATTTGTCCAACCAGCCGAAGAAAGTGCGTTGCCACAAGATACTGTTTTGAGGTTTCAGTACCCAGTGGTTTTCGTCCGGGAAAATCAGAAGCTCTGCCGGGACGCCACGCAAACGGGCTGCATTGAAGGCAGCCATACCTTGTGAAGCCAGGATACGGAAGTCCTTTTCACCGTGGATGCAGAGAATCGGAGTATCCCATTTATCGACGAAGAGATGCGGAGAGTTGGCATAGCTGCGCTGTACGGCCGGATTCTGTTTGTCCCAGTACGGACCACCCAGATCCCAGTTGGTGAACCACAATTCCTCGGTTTCCAGATACTGCTGTTCCATGTTGAAGAAACCATCGTGGGCAATGAATGCTTTGAAACGCTTGTTGTGGTGGCCTGCCAACCAATAAACGGAATATCCGCCGAAGCTGGCACCTACACAACCCAAACGGTCTTTATCGACATAAGGTTCCTTGGCGATGTCATCGATGGCACTCAGGTAATCGTCCATGCAATGGCCGCCGTAATTGGTACTGATTTCTTCCAGCCATTCCATACCAAAACCCGGAAGTCCCCGACGGTTCGGAGCGATGATGATATAGCCGTTCGCAGCCATCAGCTGTAGATTCCAGCGGTAGCTCCAGAACTGGCTGACCGGACTTTGCGGACCGCCCTGACAGAACAACAGCGTAGGGTATTTTTTGTTCGGATCGAAGTTGATCGGATAGACTACCCAAGCCAGCATGTCTTTCCCATCGACTGTCTTGATCCAACGTTCTTCTACCTTACCGGTTTTCAGTTGACTGAACAGGTGGTCGTTCTCTTGGGTAATACGGGTTACTTCGTTCTTTTTCTTCAGATTAACTGTAAAGAGCTCATCGGCTTCACTCAATGAATGACGTTTGGTGAGCAGCTCCTTGTCATTCAGCATGGCTACTGATGTGTAATCATACATGCCATCGGTCAGTTGTTTTACCTCACCTTTCAGGTTTGTACTGTGAACCATGCTGGTAGCATGCCATACCCCCACGAAATACAACGTCTTGCCGTCAGGTGCCCAGCAATAATCGTCTACACCCGACTGGAAGGCTTCGGTAACGTATGTTTTCTTACCGGTAGCCAGATCCATCACACAGAGACGGTTGCGGTCGCTTTCGTATCCGTCGCGTTCCATGCTCTGCCAAGCGATACTCTTGCCGTCCGGCGAGAATTTCGGGTTTGTGTCATAACCCATATTCTTGTCAGTGGCATCTTCTTTACACAGGTTGCGGGTCTGCTTGCTGGCAATATCGTATAGATAGATATCCGAATCTGTAGAAGTTGAATATGCTTGTCCGGTCTTCTTCCGGCAGGTGTAAGCCACCTGTTTGGAGTCTGTACTCCAAGTCAACTGTTCGATTCCGCCAAACGGTTTCATCGGCGATTCATACGGTTCGCCAGCCAATATATCGGTAGCCTCGCCAACCTGATTGCCATCGAAGGAGGCGACAAACGGATGCGGAACGGTTTCTACCCATTCGTCCCAATGCTTGTACATCAGGTCATCGATAACCATACCGCTGGCCTTATCCAGATCCGGATATTTGTCGACGGTACGTTCACCGTATTTCACTTGCGAGATAAAGAGTACCTTGGTTTCATCAGGCGAAAAGGCGAATCCTTCGATACCTCCTTCGTACGAAGAAAGCTGCTTGCGGTCTGTACCGTCCGGATTCATTTTCCAGATCTGACCTCCTGAAAGGAAGGCCAGGGTAGAACCGTCTTTCATCCATACGGGGCTGCTTTCACTGGCGGCAGTTGTCGTAAGCAGCGTATTTCCCGTTCCGTCGGCATTCATGACATAAATGACCGTATGTCCTTTGTTTTCTTTTACACTATAGTAAGAAACAGTGTAAGCGATACGTTTACCGTCGGGTGAAACACAGGAACTTCCGATACGTCCCATCGCCCAAAGAATTTCGGGAGTAAGGCGTCCATCCTGAATTGTAATTTCCTGCTTACCAATGATGGGAGTATCTGCCTGTACAGACTCAGCTCCGCAAACCGGAGCCGCTGTTAGCATCATGGCCGCAGTCATAGCCATTAAATCTACTTTTTTCATACTTTTCTGTTTGATTGTTTATCGTAAAGTAGGACAAAGTTACGAATAAAAAACGATTTTACTTTCCATGATATAATCTTTTGACTAAAATTCCATGAAACGTTGCTCATGCTTACCATCAAATGACATCCTCTTTTACATGAAATGTCCGTTTGCCTCAGGGAAAACAAACGGACATTTTGTGTAAACATATTTTATTGAACCACCGTTATAGTTTGTTTACCTATTTCGTGATTTCGTTGTACACTTTCAGGTTTGTGATGCGACTCTTGAAGGCTCCTGCCTTTTCGAGCGGGAATACCAACGTACGCACATAATTCATGGAGTCTTTTCCTGCATTGAAATAACGCTTCTGGATATCCATCTTTTCCATCAATTTCCCATTGATAGATAAAGAAGTAGAAGCGTTGTCTCCCTGTATCTTTACAGTGAGCTTTTCACCCGGATACGGACGGAAATTGAATGTATTCAGATAACCGTCACGGGCAAATCCGAACAGTCCGCTCACGGGGTCTGCCAGATAGAAAACAGCATCGGGCGAACGGAAAAGTTCTGTACCATAAGACTCAGAAACTGCCTCAAGGTCGAAAGTGACAGTGTATCCATAACCGATCTCGCAGATAGGCAAGGATTCTCCTGGAAGTAATTCTGCGTCTTCATATACCAGTCCGGGGTGTTTTCCTACTCTTCCCAACTGGTTGACTCCAGGAGCCTCACTCAGCAATTGGCGTTTCGAATCAAATTCTTCATAAGGTACACTTGTTTGGGCATCCCAGGTCTTCGTGGCCAATGTCTGTAATGCCGGGAACAGACGGTGATGGATATCTTTCACTGAAATACCATTACCTACGTGATCATTCCATACAGCAAACATTCCTCCCAGGATAGCCGGATCTTTTTCTTCGAATACAACTTGCCCTACATGCGCAGGCGTCCAGTTTTCGTACAGATATTGAGTGTTCAGATAATCGTAATAATAACCGGCTGCCGGCACAATGTAGATCAGTCCGTCAGGAATACTGATTAACTTGTATCCTTGTTTGACCATATCCTTTGGCTCGGCATAGCCGTTGTACCAGGCGCTCATGATGACATTTTCTGATTTCACAGGTGTATCACCTTGCGCATGAGTCAAGGCTCCCCATACACATGCTTGCTTACCGAAACTTTCTACATAACGGATATACCGGTCTGTAAAGGCCCGGAACTTTTCTACGACATCTTTCTTTTTATTGGAATATTCATCGGTACCAATGTGTACACGCGGACCACGGAAAACCGGCTCATCGCCTTCCAGGTATTCCTTGAACAGAGCATCCATGAAAGTATAAGTTTCGGGATTGAACAAATCCAGATGATCCATGCCATATTCTTTACTACCCAATTCCGGCTTGTAATGACTGAAAGCCAACGTATGTGCCGGAGCATCTATCTCCGGTATGATTTCAACGAACTGTGCGGCTGCATCCAACTGAAAATCTACAAATTCCTGTTTGGTATAATATCCGTCGCGGGCCGTCAGTCCGGGGAAGGTTTCGCATTCCAGACGGAAAGCTGCGTATGTCTTATCCCAGTCGTGACCGAAGAACTGTTTGAAGCCGTTATCGTTCAGATGTACCTGAAGTACATTCATCTTGTAATAAGACATTATTTTAACAAGGTCTCGCAGGTAAGTCATCGGGATGAACTTACGGCCGCAATCCATCATGAATCCACGTATGGCATAGTCTGGCCAGTCACGTATTTCTCCTACCGGTAACTGATGGTCTTCAGTCTGTTCACAAATCTGGAGTAGCGTACGTGTCGCCCAATATACGCCAGTCGTTTCAGGAGCAGTAACTGTTACAGATTTAGTCACAGAAAGCGTATATCCTTCTTTCCCCAATTTCTTGTCGTTCTTTAAAGTCAGGTAGAAGTCTCCTTCCTCCGGTTTTCCTTCCACTACCTGCATGGCGAAGCCGAACTGTGTCTTCCAGTCTGAAGCAAAAGCTTCCGCTACATGCTTCAAGGATGCATCACCATATACGATGCGGGATTTGTCTGTAGGGATGAAACATCCTTCTTTGCCTTGCCATTCCTTCAATTCCGGAATTACGAACGGCTTGGGGTTCTGTGCCGGAAGCTCCATCCAGGCTGTACATAGCAGAAATGTTCCTACAAATACGTTTTTCAAAAGATTCAATCGGATCATGATAACAAAGTTTAAAATAGATATGCATGCAAACATACATTATTTTTTCCGTATAAGAAAAATAATCTCTATAAAAGTGTCGTCCTGGAGCTGATGGACAACCATAAAAAAAGCGAAGAACCGAGGCTTGTTCACCTCGCTTTCTTCGCCTTTCTGATTTATGGTTCGAAACGAATTATTTCTTTTTCATCCGTTCCTGACGTTCTTTCTGTAAACGTTCCTGTTCTTTCTGCAAAGCTTCCAGCTTAGCCATCAGACCGCTTTGCTTCTGCTTGGAAGGTTCTTTCTTGTTGGCTTCCAACTGGGCCAGCAACTTCTTCTCGTCAGTCATCTTACGCATTACCCACATGGTCAGGATACCAATCAAACTGGAAATGAAGTAATAGTAACTCAAACCAGATGCATATTCATTGAAGATGAAGAAGAACATGATAGGCATGATATACATCATCCACTTCATAGCCGCCATCTGAGGGTTGGCACCTGTATCCTGCTGCTTCATCATGATGATCTGTTGGATGACAGTCGCTGCACTGAACAAGAGACAGAACAGACTCAAGTGGTTACCCAACAAAGGAATGTGTGTACTCCAACTGATCAGGTCATCGTAAGAAGACAAGTCATCCGCCCACAGGAAACCTTGCTGGCGGAGTTCGATTGCATTCGGTACGAAGAAGAACAACGCCATGAAAACCGGAGTCTGCAAGAGCATCGGCAGACAGCCACCCATCGGGCTGACTCCATACTGGCTGTACAGGGCCATAGTCTCCTGCTGTTTCTTCAGCGCATCTTCCTGATTCGGATATTTCTCGGCAATCTTGTCGACATACGGTTTCAAGGCACGCATCTTGGCCGATGAAATGAAAGATTTCCAGGTAGTAGGAAGTACCAGAATCTTTACTATGATGGTCATCAGCAGGATAACGATCCCCATGCTCAATCCCCAGCCGGACAACCAGTCGAACAGGTTGATGGTGAACCAGCGGTTAATCCATCGGATAATCGGCCATCCCAAGTAAACCAAGTCTTCCAGTTCCGGATCCTTGTCCTTGAAGATCAGGTCATTGCTGGCCAGCAAGGTCTTGAAGTGGTTCGGTCCGAAATAGAATTGGAAATTACTTGGTTTCTCACCTGTCGGGTCGAAAGCGGTCTTCATTTCAGCATCGTAGGCCTTCATGTATCCGCTTCCCTGAGTTTCCATGGTAGATTCCAATGTGGCGTCTTCAAAAGTCTTTTCAGCGATGAATACACAAGAGAAATACTGGTTCTTGAAAGCAATCCAATCCAATGCTTCCGGAATGGTTTCCTTATCATCCTTCGTCTCGCTCAGGTAATCCGAGCTGTCATCTACCGGCTTATAAGTAAGCGAGGTGTAACGTTGCTCGAAGGTATAACCCTTTTCCATCTGACGGGCGCGCTGGCTCCAATCGATGTTCATGGTTTTGGTAGACGAAGAGAAGAAATTCTTCATGCCTACAGCCTGTACGGAGAAATCTACCATATAAGAATGCGGCAACAGCTTGTAATTGAAGTCCAGATAGCCTCCGTTACCTGCGTTCAAACGCATCGTTACAGTACTGTCGGTCACATTCATCGGCTGGAAGTACATGTTTTCCGTCAGAATATTCTCGTTCTTTCCATCGAAGCCGAAGTTCATCGTAGCATCCTCACCATCGAATAACACCAGAGGCTGTTTCTGCTGGTCGGTATACTCTTTCAGCATCGCCTTGCTGACACGTCCGCCCTTGTTCGTAAAGGTCAGCTGTATCAGCTCATTCTGTAAGGTGGTGAACTGTTCGGTTCCGGTAGTTGCCTGAAAGAACGCCGATGTAGAATCCAGCTGGATTGTCTTCTCGGCGGCCGCTTCCTGGGCTTCCTGCAGTTGCTGCTGTTTCTGAGCAACGGCTTGAATTGAATCTCGATAATGTTGTTCGCGTGCCATTTCCTCCGGACTGGGGCGGTTATAGATACCAAAGCCTACGATGACCGCACCAATCAGAGCAAATCCCACTAACGTGTTTTTATCCATTTTATTTTGTTTTCAGATTAATACCCTTAGTTATTTATCAATTGCAGCTTTGATAAATGACAAGAACAGAGGATGTGGTTTCAGTACTGTACTGCTGTATTCCGGATGGAACTGAGTACCGATGAACCATTTCAAGGTAGGAATTTCGATAATTTCTACCAGATCAGAATCCGGATTGATACCTACACACTTCATACCGGCATTTTCAAATTCAGCCTTGAAGTTGTTGTTGAATTCATAGCGGTGACGGTGACGTTCCTGAATGTGTGTGTTCTGATATGCCTGATAAGCCCGTGACTCCGGATCGAGTACACATTCGTATGCACCCAGACGCATGGTACCACCCATGTTGGTAACAGATTTCTGTTCTTCCATGATGTCAATGACATTGTGCGGAGTTTTTTCATCCATTTCACGGCTGTTGGCATCGGTATATCCCAATACGTTGCGGGCAAACTCAATGGCCATACACTGCATACCCAGACAGATACCGAAGGTCGGAACATTGTGGGTACGGCAATATTTGATGGCAACGAATTTACCTTCGATACCGCGCTGACCGAATCCCGGACAGATAATGATTCCGTCCATGTCCTTCAGACTTTCTTCCACGTTTTCGTCAGTCAGTTTTTCACTGTTGATGAAATGAATGTCTGCTTTACGGTCGTTGTAAGTAGCAGCCTGAGACAGAGCCTCCAGGATAGACTTGTAGGCATCCTGCAGATCGTATTTTCCTACCAGACCGATTTTGACCTTTTCTGTCGCTTTGTAACGGCGGTCCAGGAAGTCTCTCCAAGGGCCGAGGGTAGGAGTTTCGCCTACCGGCAGTCCCATCTTACGCAGGATAGTCACATCCAGTCCCTGTTCCTGCATGCGCAGAGGTACTTCGTAGATGGTCGGCATATCCTTCGACTGGATAACAGCGCTTTCGTCCACGTTGCAGAACAAGGCGACTTTCTTCTTCAGATTAGTGCTCAGTTCATGTTCGGTACGCAATACCAGAATATCCGGCTGGATACCCACAGACTGCAGTTCCTTGACGGAATGTTGGGTCGGTTTGGTCTTCAATTCACCGGCTGCTGCCAGATAAGGTACGTAAGTCAGATGAACACACAAGGCATTTCTGCCGAGTTCCCACTTCAACTGACGGATACTTTCCAGGTAAGGCAAAGATTCGATATCACCTACGGTACCACCGATTTCAGTGATGACAAAGTCAAATTTATACTTGTTTCCAAGCAATTTGACGTTACGCTTGATTTCATCAGTAATGTGAGGGATAATCTGAATGGTCTTACCCAAATAGTCTCCATGACGTTCTTTGTCAATTACACTCTTGTAGATACGGCCTGTGGTAATGTTGTTGGCCTTGGTAGTCTGGATACCTAAGAAACGTTCGTAATGACCTAAGTCCAAGTCGGCTTCGTGTCCGTCGACGGTCACATAGCATTCGCCATGTTCGTAAGGATTCAATGTACCTGGGTCAATGTTGATGTAGGGGTCAAACTTCTGGATTGTTACGCTGTAGCCTCTGGCCTGCAGCAATTTACCGATAGATGATGAAATGATGCCTTTTCCTAATGAAGAAGCAACACCACCTGTCACGAAAATGTACTTTGTTTCTGCCACAATATGAATGTTTAAAATTATCAACTACTTTTTCGAAGTTGCAAAAATACAAAAAAAGCCGAAAACAATGAAATAAACGGCCAAAACATTTCCACTAATTTAGATTCATATCGTTCTCCTAACAATATTTGTTGAAGTTTACGCCGAGTAGAAAAAATAAATTGTACATTTGCGTAAAATTACGAACTGAAGAAATGAAAAAATCAATAGGTGTTTTACTGTCAGTCTTGTCGATTGGAGGTGGGTATACAAGCGGTATGGCTGCCGTTCCCGCTATGTCGCAAACGGCGGTAGTCAATGATTCTTTGGTGGAATCGAGCTTTCTACCGGGTATGTTTATCCAGCCGGGACAGGAAAAAGTTAAGTTCTATAAGTTGATAAACGGCTTCCGTAAACAGTACGAGGATGCCATGGAGCGTTGGGATGATATTTATCTGATCATTACCGGACTTCGTACCGATCCGGATTATTATAAACTGGTAATACCTGCCACTTACTTTTCCGATCCGATTGCCGAATCGATGAGTATTGATGCCTGGAAGCCGAAGATTCCTTTTGTCAAACAGACATTGTTCGAGAAAGAACTCGAAAAGGTTCCTGATTTGGAAAAATCCAAACGGATAGATGAAGGAGTCAACCGCCAGTTGCTCTATTTCTATACGCATTATCCACAGCTTGTAAAATTGAATGAAGAACAACTGAAAACATTGGATGTACCACAAGTTACGGTTGTGGAACAGAAATCCGCGAAGGAGGAAGTAAAGAAATTCATTCAGCCGAATATTCCTTCAGGGCAGGTCGTAGATAAGGATTTGTTGGTTTTCAAGCCTAATTTCTGGACGAAAGGAGGAAACAGTTACCTGCAATTCTCTCAAAACTATATATCCGACAACTGGTATAAAGGTGGTGAAAGTACAGTCTCACTTCTGTCCGGATTTGTCTGGCAGGCCAATTACGACGACAAGCAGCGTACGCAGATTGAGAACAAGATAGAATGGAAGCTTGGTTTCATTACAGCTCCATCAGATACATTGCACAGTTATAAAGCCAACAATGACTTGCTCCGTATCAGCTCCAAGATTGGTTATAAGGCCATAAGCAACTGGTACTACACCCTCTCAGGAGAATTCAAGACCCAGTTCTTCTCAAATTATGAAACGAATACGAATAATCTGGTTTCCAGTTTCCTTTCACCGGCTGAGCTGAACCTGGGTCTCGGTATGGACTACAAGTACATCAAAGATGGCATCTGTAACCTTTCCGTACTGATAAACCCTATCAACTATACGTTGTATAGCATTGCCGATGACCGGTTGGACCCAACGAAATTCAACATCAAGGAAGGGCACAAACGGGAGAGCGTCTGGGGTTCGAAGGTGGAAGCTACCTGGAAGTGGAAACTCATGGAAACGTTGATGTGGGAGTCCCGATTCTCTTATACAACCAACTATGAAAAGGTATTGGCCGAATGGGAAAATACATTTACATTTACTTTCAACAAGTATCTTTCCACCAAACTCTTCTTTCACGGAAGATTTGATGATGGGGTAACGAGGGAACCCGATGACAGCTACTTACAGCTTCAAGAATTACTGAGTTTCGGTCTGAACTATACCTGGTAATACGGGTAATAGTTTACACCATTTTATTTATCCTAAAACAAAAGACAATGATTCCATTCCAAGTTCCATCGTTTGTAAACATTCTGGATTTTATCGGAACCTTTGCTTTCGCTATCAGTGGTATCCGCCTGGCTTCAGCCAAGCGGTTCGACTGGTTCGGGGCATACGTAGTCGGTTTGGCAACTGCCATCGGAGGGGGTACCATCCGTGATGTCCTGTTGGACGTCACTCCTGCGTGGATGACTACGCCTGTCTATTTAATCTGTACGGCCATTGCCATGTTCTTTGTCATTGCGTTCGGGAAATACGTCATACGGTTAAACAATACATTCTTTATCTTTGACAGCGTCGGCCTGGCCTTGTTTACGATTGTAGGTACCGAAAAGAGCCTGGCTTTAGGATATCCTTTCTGGGTCGCTATCATCATGGGTAGTATTACCGGTGCGGCGGGAGGTGTTATCCGCGACGTATTCATCAACGAAATACCTTTGATATTCCGTAAGGAAATATATGCCATGGCATGTGTCATCGGAGGTATCGCTTATTGGCTTTGTCTGAGAATGAATCTGGAGACCAGTGTCTCTCAGATTATCGGAGGCAGTGTAGTACTTATAACACGTATCCTGGCTGTCAAGTACCGGATTACCTTACCTATCTTGAAAGGAGATACAGAAGAACATGGCAGTTAGATGTTGGGGATTAATCGGCGGGTTGCTTTTTGCAAATGTAGCGATGGCACAGCCGACAGACAGCATAAAAGTCGCACGACTGTTAGAGGCCGCAAAAACCTTACCGGCCGATAGCAGCCGTGCGCTGTTTTTTGCGGAACGGTTTATCGGGACGTCTTATGTTGCCGGGACATTGGATAACCGGAACCCGGATGAGAATCTGGTTGTCTGTCTGGACAGACTGGATTGTACTACTTTTGTTGAAACGGTTGCAGCTTTGGTCTTGTGTGACAAACAGCATTCCACCAGCTATGCATCCTTCAAGAAGAACCTGACAACTGTACGATACCGAAACGGTGAACGTAACGGGTATCTGTCCCGTCTGCACTATTTCAGTGACTGGATAGCAGACAACGAACGAAAAGGAATCGTAAGGGAATATACACGTACAATCAGCGGATATACCTGGCCTGTAACACTGAATTTCATGAGCCGGCATCCGGATTCCTATCCGGCATTGAAAAATGCCCCGGAACTGGTAGAGCAGCTGAAGCAGATGGAAGCACCATGGCATTCTTACACGATGCCTTACATCCCTAAAGGCTGGTTGAACAGGCAGCCTGAAGAATTACCTATAGTGAACGGGAGTATTCTGGCCTTGACAACAACCATTGACGGATTGGACGTCACACACGTTGGTTTCGCTTGCTGGATAGGAGGAGAGCTTCATCTGCTGCATGCTTCTTCGCAGAAAGGGAAGGTCATCCTTGACCCACTGACGCTGTATGAGTATCAGAAAAATAAAAAGACCCATACCGGAGTACGGGTCATCGCTATTCTTTAGGAGGAAAAACGGGTACGCAACGCATCAGATACATGATTTTCTTCTGACGCTTGAACATATAGCTGCTCGGCTTCCCGGAATTGAACTTGTGAGGGTTGGGCAGACTGGCAGCAATCAAGGCGCACTGGCCTTTAGTCAATTTGGAAGCGGTTGTCTGGAAATGTTCCCGTGCCACTGCTTCTGCTCCATAGATGCCGTCTCCCATTTCAATGGAATTCAAGTAGACTTCCATAATCCGTTCCTTGTCCCATACCAGTTCTATCAATACTGTAAAATAGACTTCAAACCCTTTGCGAATCCAGGACGAAGAAGGCCACAGAAATACATTCTTGGCGGTCTGCTGGCTGATGGTACTGGCACCTCTGGCTTTCTTCCGGGTCTTGTTTTCCTTGATTGCCTTATTGATTTCCACAAAATCGAATCCGTGATGCGAGGCGAACCGGTTGTCCTCAGAAGCGATGACTGCCATGGGTAAATGACGGGAAATCTTTTCTTTGGGGACCCAATGATGTTCCAGTTTGACCGATTCACCGTCTACCACTTGTCCGATGGTACGGATTATCATCAAAGGAGTCAGGTATACAGGTATAAACCGATAAGCGACGACAGCCAGAATGGACGAGGCGAAAAAGAAAATGACCAGATTCCGGAGCAATCTGAAAAACTTCTTCCGCATGATTAGAAATGAATGGATGTACATACCGATAAATAAAAAGTGTCAAAGACATTGGAATATCTTTGACACACTTGTATTAAAACGTTTTACTGATTTGACTCTCAGAATTAGTTCAATGTTCCGTTTTCTGCCTGTTGAATCATCTTCTGGCTTGCATACATATAAACTTCTACACGACGGTTCTCCTGACGTCCGGCAGCTGTACTGTTGTCGGCAACCGGATTAGATTCGCCCAAGCCTTCTACAGTCTTAATCTGGCTGCTGCTGGCACCGCAACTCAACAGATAGCTGGCAACACTCTGTGCACGTTCCTGTGACAGGTTCAGGTTTTTCTGAACGCTCTGTTCAGCTGTAGAGTTCTTCCAGCCCTGGTTGTCGGTATATCCGTATACATTGACATCCATATCCGGATTCTGCTTCAATACGTTATTGGCAAATTTGCTCAAGGCAGCTTTTGCATTGGAGCTCAACACTGCACTACTGGTATTGAACAGGATACCGGAGTCAAAGGTAACTTTTACAGCCTGAAGACCATTGTTGTCTGTTACCTGTTCTACCTGTGCGCCTTCGATTTCTTTAGCCTGCTCTGCAGCCTTGTCCATCTTCTTGCCGATTAATACACCTGCGCCTGCGCCTACAGCTGTACCAACAGCTGCGCCGATGGCCGCACCTTTACCTTGTCCTACGACACCACCGATGATGGCACCTAACGCACCACCACTACCGGCACCTATCAAGCCGCCCTTAGCAGTGTTTGACATGCCACAACTGCTCATTACCAGACATGCGCTCAACAAGAAAGCCATTGAATTCGTTTTCTTCATTTTCTTAAAATTTTAATTGTTTAGTTATTTAAATAGTTATTGTGTTTCCTATGCTTGTTTCAGCAGAAGAAAGCCTATTGAAATCTGTACTTCTTATTTTATAACAAATTGATATACTAGAATGTTACAGATATTCAGGGACAAATATACACATTTTTTTCATTCTAAATACTACAAAAAGGAAATACAGCCGTGATAGAATAAAATTGTCAGCAAATGACCAGAAAAAAAGGACTTTAGACCAATATCGCTTACGGCTGTTGTCTCTTCATGATACAAGACGGGGCATTCCTGAAAGCAAAAACAGGGCGTCTGTTTTGCGGACGCCCTGCCTTTCCTATTTCATCCTAACGGTCGTATCAATAGGCGAAAAGCGGATATTTCTTCATCGTCTCATTGACACGGGCACGTACAGAAGCAATGACTTCTTCGTTGTCTACATTCGACAACACAGTCTCAATCATTTCTGCAATTTCAATCATCAGGTCTTCTTTAGCTCCACGGGTAGTGATAGCCGGTGTTCCTAAGCGGATACCCGAAGTCTGGAAAGCAGAACGAGTGTCAAACGGTACCATGTTCTTGTTGACTGTGATGTCGGCAGATACCAATGCCTTTTCGGCAACCTTACCAGTCAAATCCGGATATTTGGAACGGAGGTCAACCAACATGGAATGGTTGTCTGTACCACCTGATACGATGGTGAATCCTCTATCCATCAACGCCTGTGCCAAGACTGCAGCATTCTTCTTTACCTGCTTCTGATACTCTTTGTATTCAGGCTGCAGACATTCGCCGAAAGCAACGGCTTTGGCTGCAATGACATGTTCCAACGGACCACCCTGGATACCTGGGAAGACTGCAGAATCCAACAATTGAGACATCATCTTGATTTCGCCCTTCGGAGTCTTCTTTCCCCATGGGTTAGGGAAGTCTTTTCCCATCATGATGACACCTCCACGCGGACCACGCAGGGTCTTGTGTGTGGTAGAAGTCACGATGTGCGCATATTTCACAGGATTGTCCAACAGTCCGGCTGCAATCAAACCGGCTGGATGAGCCATGTCAATCATCAACAAAGCGCCGACCTTATCAGCAATCTCGCGCATACGTTTATAATCCCATTCACGAGAATAGGCAGAACCTCCACCTACAATCAATTTCGGACGTTCACGCAAAGCAATTTCTTCCATCTGGTCATAATCCACACGACCGGTTTCCTTGTTCAGGTTGTATTCACACGGAGTGTACAGGATGCCGGAAGTATTGACTGCAGAGCCGTGAGAGAGATGACCTCCATGAGCCAGGTTCAGCCCCATGAACTTATCACCCGGGTTCAGTACAGCCAGGAAAACTGCGGCATTAGCCTGTGCACCTGAGTGCGGCTGAACATTTGCCCATTCTGCTCCGAATATCTGTTTCAGACGGTCGATGGCAATCTGTTCGCTCTGGTCTACTACTTCGCAACCTCCATAGTAACGTTTACCTGGATACCCTTCTGCATATTTGTTGGTCAGGCAAGAGCCCATAGCTTCCATCACCTGGTCGCTGACAAAATTTTCTGAAGCAATCAGCTCAATACCTTTCAACTGACGCTGATGTTCTTTTTCAATGATACTAAAAATTAATTCATCTCTTTTCATGGAATATTATCTTTTTAAAGTTACGCAATCTATATTAGAACATGACTCCCACTGAGAAACTCATGACATTCCTCCGGTATTTTAATGAGATGTCCATCTCATTGTACGGAGACTCCGTCTGGGCTTGATTGTATATGACCGATTTCGTCAGATTATGCAACCCTATTTCGTACCGGAAGTCAAAGAATATGTTGGAGACATTGACGGCCAATCCTATTACAGCACTATAATTGAACGGATGAATCTGCTCCAGAATATCCTGTTGGTAGAAACCGGTAAATTCATGTGATGTCTGCTCCTTCCAGGTCCAGGCCACCTGAGGACCGATAAAAAAAGACATCCCGTAGGGTGCGGCATCAACGAATTTATACCCATACAGCAGAGGAATGTTGACTGAAGTGATGGTGTTTTTTATCAAGGCTTCTCCTGGAAGGATACTGGAATTTTCAATATTATTCTGCACCGAAACACTTCCTTTCGAAACATTGTAGGAAAATTCCGGTTGGATGAAGTGATGCTGTTTCAAATTGAAACGTAAGAAAAAGGCACCGAAATAACCGACCTTATAGTTGTTCTGTAAGCCTCTGACCGTTTCGGAACCGATTCTGAACTCATCAGTGAAGAACATGGAAGAATTGAAGCCTCCTTTGACCCCCAGATTGATCTTGCTTTGTGATTTCGACAAGGTCAGCATGGGAGCCGTTGCCTTCTGTGCCAGAAAAGGAACAGGGAACAGGCAACTTATCAGGAATAAGGAGATTCTTCGATTCATTGTCATTTCTTTTTCTTTTCTACAGACCAGCCGAATTTGCCGATTTTCTCGCCCAATTCATAATATCCTCCATGAGCATACACCAACAGGTTGGATTGGCCCAAATCGAATTTTCCGGTAGCGTCGTCCAGGTATCTGGTATCTGCCTTTACATTGACTACATCGGCAATAAACATGTCATGCGAACCCAACGAAACGATTTCTTTCACCCGACATTCGATGCAAAGCGGAGATTCTTCGATGATGGGAGCCTTGACCATGGCGGCTTTACCCGGTGTAAGTCCCATTTCCTGAAACTTGTTGAAGTCTTTTCCGGAACGGACACCGCACCAATCGGTAGCAAAAGCCATATCCTTTGTGGTCAGATTAATGACAAACTCCATGTTTTTCTTCAGGATAGGATAGGAGTGGCGTTCCGGACGTACTGAAATATAACACATAGGCGGGTTGGTACACAAGGTACCTACCCACGCTACGGTAATGATGTTATATTCTTCTTCGCAACTGCCACAACTGACCAATGCAGCCGGGAGTGGATAAATCATGGTTCCAGGTTTCCAGTCCTGCTTCATGCTTACAGAAGTTTGATGTTATCAATCTGCTGCTCTTTTTCGCAATAATGGCATTTCAGCAATCCCTTCTCCTTATCTATTACATGAAACCAGGTCAGCATCGGTTCGTTGTTTGTAATGCATTTCGGATTGTTGCATTTGACGATTCCTTTCAGTTCGTCCGGCAATACGACCTGTTTCTTTTCGACAACCTCGTAGTTGCGGATGATATTCAACCGGATGTTCGGGGCAACGACAGCCAGCCGGCTGATCTCCTCTTCCGAGAAGAAGCGGTCGGCAATCTTTACGATACCTTTTTTACCGAGCTTCTTGCTCTCGAAATTGTTACCGATGGTAATGTTGTTCGTTTCGTGCTGCAAATCCAGCAATGATACGACAGTAAATAGTTTCTCTGAAGGTATATGGTCGATGACAGTGCCGTTCTCTAGAGCGGCCACCTGTAATTCTTTTTTATCACTCATAATATCTATATATTCAGTTAAGCTTTGATTATCGGGCTGTGTCAGCCTTCACTTCGTCCAGTGTAATTCCCAGCACATCGCACAGGATGGCCTGACGGGCATAGAGACCATTCTGGGCCTGCTGGAAATAATAAGCTTTCGGATTATCGTCTACATCATAAGCAATCTCGTTTACGCGGGGCAGCGGGTGCAGGATGCGCAGGTTCGGACGGGTCTTCGCCAGCATCTTATTATGAAGTATGTATACATCTTTTACCCGTTCATACTCCATCAGATCCGTGAAACGTTCCCGTTGTACACGTGTCATATAGAGAATATCAGCGTCGGCAATCGTGTTCTCGTTGAAGTCCGTATGTTCTTCATACCGGATGTGATGCTCTTTGCAGTAGAGCTTGTATTCTTCCGGCATCTTCAGTTCATCAGGAGCGATAAAATGGAAGGTTGGATTGAAGTGACGCATGGCCATCAGCAGCGAATGTACGGTACGGCCATATTTCAAATCGCCCACCAGGTAGATATTCAAGTTTTCCAGCGTACCTTGTGTCTTGTAAATGGAATAGAGGTCCAGCATAGTCTGCGACGGATGCTGGTTGGCACCGTCTCCGGCATTAACAATAGGAACAGGGGCTATTTCACTGGCATATCGTGCGGCACCTTCCAGATAATGTCTCATGACGATGATGTCCGCATAGTTACTTACCATCATAATGGTATCTTTCAGTGTTTCTCCCTTTGAGGAACTGGTTACCTTCGGATCGGTAAAACCGATTACTCTGGCACCTAAACGGTTTGCTGCTGTTTCAAAACTCAGCCTAGTGCGTGTAGACGGCTCAAAAAACAAGGTGGCTACTACCTTTTCAGCCAAGAGACGGCGGTTAGGTTTCTTCTCAAACTCCCTTGCCATTTCCAACAAATAGAGAATCTTTTCTTTGGAATGCTCGGCAATTGTAACTAAACTTCTATTTTCCATATCAAACGGTCTTTTTGAATTAGTTTTTTTATACCGGAGTTCAAAGGTAGATAAAAAAAATAAAAGTTCAATCCTTTTCCGAATATTTAAAATGAACTTTCTTGAAATAGGCTGATAATACAAAGTTTTTCTATACTTTTGTACCGAAATTGGTATTATTTCTTTTTTCATCATGAGAAAAAAATTCATCTATGTATTATGGGGATTGCTAATCCTCACTGTAGCAGCCATTGCAATCATATTTTCAGCCATTGCAAATGGTAAAATAGGTTATGTTCCTCCGGTGGAAGAGTTGGAGAATCCGAATCTGAAATTTGCAACGCAAATCATCTCTGACGACGGACAATTGCTGGGAACATGGTCATTGAGTAAAGAGAATCGAGTATATGTCGGCTATGAGGATTTATCGCCGAATCTGGTAAAGGCACTGATAGCCACAGAGGATGTCCGGTTCAAGGACCATTCCGGTATTGACATACGGGCCTTCTCGCGGGCAGTCGTCAAACGCGGAATCCTGATGCAGAAGCACGCGGGAGGAGGTAGTACCATCACCCAGCAGCTGGCCAAGCAGTTCTATTCTCCCACAGCCGACAACGTCATGGAGCGTCTGCTGCAGAAACCGATCGAATGGGTCATCGCAGTCAAACTGGAACGGTACTATACAAAGGAAGAGATTCTGACCATGTACCTCAATAAATTTGATTTCCTGAACAATGCGGTTGGTATCAAGACGGCTGCCAAGACTTATTTCGGCAAAGACCCGAAAGACCTCTCGGTGGAGGAAGCCGCTACCTTGATAGGTATGTGTAAGAATCCTTCGCTCTATAACCCGCGCCGTTTCAATGAACGCTGCCGTGGAAGAAGAAACGTCGTGCTCGACCAGATGCGGAAAGCCGATTATCTGACAGAGGCCGAATGTGATTCGCTGAAAGCATTGCCGTTGACCCTGAAGTTCCAGCCGGTAGACCACAAAGACGGTCTGGCCACTTACTTCCGGGAATACCTGCGTGGCATCATGACAGCCAAGAAGCCGAACAAGAGCAACTACCGGGGATGGCAGGCTCAGCAATATTACGAAGATTCCATTGCCTGGGAAACAAATCCTCTGTACGGCTGGTGCAACAAGAATACGAAAAAGGACGGCTCACACTACAATGTATATACTGACGGACTGAAAATCTATACGACCATCAATTCGCGTATGCAGCGTTATGCCGAAGAAGCCGTATACGAACACGTCGCCCAATACCTGCAGCCACGTTTCTTCAAAGAGAAGAAAGGGCGTAAGACTGCTCCTTATACCAATCAGCTGTCTGAAGAAGAGGTACAGAAAATTCTGGACCGTTCCATCCATCAGAGCGACCGTTACCGCACCATGAAGGAAGCCGGATATTCGGAAAGCGAAATCATGCAGGCTTTCAATACCAAGCATGAGATGCAGGTCTTCTCGTATGAAGGAGAAAAAGATACCATCATGACTCCGCTGGATTCCATCAAGTATTACAAGCACTTCTTACGTGCCGGATTTATGTCGATGGACCCGATAACCGGATATGTCAAGGCTTATGTAGGGGGGCCTAACTACAATTATTTCCAGTATGACATGGCGATGGTGGGTCGGCGTCAGGTAGGTTCTACCATCAAACCATACTTGTATACATTGGCGATGGAGAATGGTTTTTCTCCATGCGATATGACAAGAAACGTTGAGCAGACACTGTATGATGAAAACGGTAAGGCCTGGTCGCCCCGAAATTCATCACGGTCACATTACGGAGAGATGGTAACCCTGAAATGGGGATTGGCCAATTCGAACAACTGGATTTCCGCTTACCTGATGAGCAAGTTGAGTCCTTACGAACTGAAACGGTTGATTCATTCCTTTGGTGTGCTGAATAAAGATATCCAACCGACTGTTTCCTTGTGTCTGGGTCCTTGTGAAATTTCTGTCGGAGAAATGGTCAGCGCCTATACGGCCTTTGCCAACCGGGGAATCCGTACCGCTCCGTTATTCGTGACACGCATCGAGGATAATGAGGGGAACGTCGTAGCTACCTTCACCCCGAAAATGGATGAGGTCATCAGCGAGTCAAGTGCCTATAAGATGGTGGTTATGCTCCGTGCCGTCATCAATGAAGGAACCGGTAACCGTGTCCGCCGTTTGTATGGCATCACTGCCGATATGGGCGGTAAGACAGGTACTACCAACCGTAACTCTGACGGTTGGTTCATGGGATTCACCCCGTCGCTGGTATCCGGCTGCTGGGTAGGAGGTGAGGAGCGTGACATCCACTTCGATACCATGCGCGACGGACAAGGTGCTTCCATGGCACTTCCGGTCTGGGGACTTTACATGCAGAAGGTATATGCCGACAAGACATTGGGCTACTCTCAGGACGAAAGATTCGACATACCCGATGACTTCGATCCGTGCAAGGATAAACTGACTGAAATAGAAGAACAGAATACCGGTCGTCTGGACGACGATTTCTTCCAATAAAGAGATGCCTGGATAATCAATTCAGTGGGCGCTGCTTCCATACCGGAGGCAGCGCCCACTGCTTTTTAGAAAACGAACGTTCGTTTGATACAAAATGTCTGGATGTTTACATGAAAACGGGCGTTCGTATCAAGTAAAACGAACGCCCGTTTTTGCACTGGTTCCCAATATGCCTTAACAGCTTGTCATAGAGAAGGCTACTGCAGTTGGCTCAAATCTTTTTCTTCGATGTAGCTGAGTCGTTTTTCCAGAATCACCTCGCGGGTTTTATCGGCGTTGTCTGTCCGGAATACCAGGATTCCTTTTCCTCCCAACAGGAATGAATACAGGTAAGAAATACCGATTCCAGCGGCACTGAACTGCTGGATTGCATCGGCAGCACGTCCCGGTGTGTTGTCCAGGGTAATGGCGAATACGTCAGACACACTGGCGGAAATGCCAGCCTCTTTCAACGTATCCAATGCCCGTTGCGGTTCGGAGCAGATGATGCGGTAAATGCCATATTCTACCGTATCAGAGATGGTTGAAGCTATCAACTGAATGTTTGCCTCTTTCAGCAGGTTCAATACTTGAAGTAATGTCCCTGATTTATTTTCTACAAAAACAGATAATTGATGGATTGTCATATCATTCTTAAATTAATGTTTTACGTAAGTCTTTTACACGTACGGCCTTTCCTTCCTGTTTAGGCAGACTTCCCTTAGGTACCAGCTTCACGGTCGGGGTGATGAGAATTTCATCTTTCAACTGTCGGGTTATCTCCTTGGTAAGACGCTGCATGAAGCCGTAGTCATCTATGAATTCGTTCAATTCCACTTCGACAGTCATTTCATCGTTGGCCTCCAGATTAGTCAGCGTAATCAGGTAATCGCTTCCCAACTCTTTAAACTGCATCAGGATATTCTCAATCTGAATCGGGAAGATATTCACTCCCTTCAGAATCATCATATCGTCACTGCGTCCTTTCATGCGGTCCAGACGTTTGTGGTGACGTCCACACGGACATTCGCCGGGTAGGATACGGGTCAGGTCACGGGTACGGTAACGCAATAACGGCATGGCTTCGCGGTTGATGGTAGTCAGAATCAATTCGCCGACTTCTCCTTCAGGTACCGGCTCCAGAGTTTCCGGGTCTACAATCTCTACGATGTAATAATCTTCCCAGATGTGCATGCCGTTCTGTTCCGGACATTCAAAGGCAACGCCCGGTCCACACATCTCTGACATACCGAAAGAATTATAAGCCTTCACGCCCAACATATCCTCGATACGGCGACGCTGCTGGTCCGAATGAGGCTCTGCGCCGATAATGAGGGTCCGCAGTTTGGTATCACGGCGTGGGTCAATACCCATTTCTTCCATCACTTCGTACAGGCGTCCCGCATAACTTGGAATAGCATGCAGAGCAGTAGTACCGAAGTCGGTGATGAACTTAATCTGGCGCTTGGTGTTGCCGGCAGCAGCCGGTACGGTCAGCATACCCAGCCGTTCGGCACCGTATTGGAAGCCCAGTCCACCGGTAAACATGCCGTAACCGGAAGAGTTCTGGAAAATATCACCCGGTCGGAGCCCTACCATATACAGGCAGCGTGCTACCGCATTGGCCCATTCATCCAAATCCTTTTGGGTATGCAGGATAACGGTAGGAGTTCCTGTCGTTCCACTGGAGGAATGCAGGCGTACCACCTGTTCCAAGGGTACGACAGACATACCGAACGGATAATTGTCGCGGAGGTCTTGCTTGGTGGTAAACGGAATTTTCCGGAGGTCTTCCAAGGAACGGATATCTTCAGGCTTCAAGCCGTGTTCTTCGAATCTCTTTTTATAGAAAGGGGCGTTCATACACCGTTGCAGGGTGGTTTTCAAGCGCTCCATCTGTAGTTTCTCGATTTCCGGACGGGTCATGGTTTCCAGTTCCGGATGCAGATACATTGAATTGTTTTTCATGCTCATGTATGATTTATTTGTGTTAACTTCTCAAGTGAATGGCTGCAAATATAAACAATATATCGAGAATTCGATAGTTTTTCTTACATTTTTCATTTGTTCTTGTCTGAATTCTGATAAACGGCTGTCGGAATACCCATTCTTTGTTTATCCGTGGAATCAATATTTGAGGGATAAGCTTGTATAATTGTATCAGATTTCTTATATTAGAGGAATAAACAAAAAGACCGCATTTATGGATACCCCCGTTACACTGGAACACCTGTCACCCGAAATGGTGGAACAGACCTTGGACCGGATTCGTTCTTTCAATGCCGGACGGACAGATGCGCACGGTACCTACGTTATAAGTCTGGCCACTTCCTTCCGGCCGTATTACTCCTTGTGGCGGATTTTCCATGACCGACAGGCTCCGCTGTTCATCCGGACGCTGGCTGTAACCTTCGATGCTGCGGTAGAACGGGCCATTGTGCTGCTACAGAATTGCAATGTTATCCTGGAATATAGGGACAACAGTTTTTTTGAACCGTATTACGGTCAGAGTGATGACATTATTCCGTTCGGGAAGTACCGCGGGAAACGAATGGCGGAAATCTATTACATTGAGCCTTCTTACATTCTTTGGATAGCCAACAAGTTCCAACCGTCGGACCATCGTTATGACCGGTTGGTGGAGTTGGCCAAACTGTTTTCGGTTGTCCATTTCGAGTTGACCGTACAGAAGCGGAAGATAGCTTCTGTAAGCCAGTACGTAGGGAAGCCCGGCGATAAATTGAAGGAACTTTTCGTTACCGTATTGAATGTCCGGTTACAGGTAGACAGTTATAAACCAGATTTTTATGTCGACCAGAATATCCTGGCAGCCGACAGGGACGGGAACCGTTTCACCTTCCTGGTCAAGGCAGCGGCCCAAAGTCTCACCCCTAAAGCATTGAGTTGCCGGAGCCGGAAAATCTCCCAACATGAAACGCTGCATCTCCTTTCGGCCAAGGTCATGTCTCAATATGAAATACACGGTGTGCGTTATACCCGTCTGGGATACGTCAAGCTGGCCAAATAAGCAGGCATTGGCCTATCTGAGGGTAGACAATGCCTGCTTCACATATTCCTTTTCCAAATCATCCGGCTTCAGAATACGATCGTCATAAGCCAACAAGTCGATATCCAACGGGACAACTCCACGTGCTTTCGAGTCCGATGTCCGTCCGTTTCGGCATTCTATCTGCTTGAAACGTCTGACCAGCTCCTCGGAGCTTAACGAAGTATACAAGGATGCAGCACGGTTGAAAAAGGACCCCGACAAATTTGTTCCCCAAGGCTCAGTCTCGATGATGGTTCCCCACCGTATCGGGCCGAACAGCTGGTTTAGGGTCTGTTCCGCATTTTTCAGGTGATGGATTCCGTCTACATTTGAGCCCAAACAAAGGAGGCATTTATGACGTTCGTTCATAATTACTACATTTTGGATGCAAATTTATAAATTTCTTTGTAAATTTGCCCCATATATCAATCAACTAATGAATACCATGAAGTTTATCGGAATTATTCCTGCAAGATATGCCTCAACCCGTTTTCCCGCTAAACCGTTAGCGATATTGGGAGGCAAACCCGTTATCCAGCGGGTATACGAACAGGTTGCCGGTGTACTGGATGATGCCTATGTGGCCACCGACGACGAACGTATAGAATCAGTAGTCAAATCTTTCGGCGGAAAAGTAGTGATGACCTCTGTCCACCACAAAAGCGGAACCGACCGTTGCTATGAAGCCTATCAGAAAGTCGGGGAGGGCTATGATGTGATCGTAAATATCCAAGGGGATGAACCTTTTATCCAGCGCTCCCAACTGGAAGCCATCAAATCCTGTTTCGAGGATGAAACGACTCAGATAGCCACTCTGGTCAAACCGTTTACCGTTGAAGATGGATTCGATGCCCTGGAAAATGTCAATTCTCCGAAGGTCGTTGTCAACAAACAAATGCAGGCCATGTATTTCAGCCGTTCCATCATTCCTTATCAACGGAACAAGGAGAAAAAGGACTGGCTGGCAAATCATACCTATTACAAGCATATCGGCCTGTATGCATACCGAGCATCTGTATTGCAGGAAATTACAGCTTTGCCTCAGTCTACGCTGGAGCTGGCCGAATCACTGGAGCAGTTGCGCTGGCTGGAAAACGGCTATACCATCAAGGTAGGGGTGTGTGATGTGGAAACTATCGGTATCGATACACGGGAAGATTTGGAACGTGCCGAAGCATTTTTGAAGAATCATAAAGAAATGAAATGATGGAGTTGGACAGAACGATAGCTCCGGAAATCCAGCAGATCAGCCATTTCTCTATCATGCAACCGGAAAGGTTGATTCTGACCAATGGCATGCCGCTGAACATCCTTCGGGCAGGCAGTGAAGAAGTCGTACGCTTCGACCTGCTGGTAAAAGGCGGGCAACTCCATCAGACCCAACCCTTACAGGCAGTCCTGACCAACCGCATGCTCCGAGAAGGTACACGGTCGTTCACTTCTACCGAAATCGCTGAACGTTTGGATTACTACGGGGCATGGCTGGATTTGTCTTCTTCCGTAAGCCACGGTTATATCAGCCTGTATTCACTCAACAAATACTTTCCTCAGACACTCCGCATCCTGGCTTCGATGGTTCAGGAAGCAGTGTTTCCGGAAAAAGAGCTCAACACCGTTCTGGAAGCCAATAAGCATCAGTTTTTGGTAAACAATGAACGGGTAGATGTCTTGGCGCGCAAGCAGCTGAACCGTTCGCTGTTCGGTCCCGGACATCCGTTGGGAAGATATGCCGTATTCGAGGATTATGACAAAATTACTTCCGAAGTACTCCGGCAATTCCACGAGACACATTACCACTCCGGGAACTGTTCGGCATGCATCTCCGGAAATGTTACACCCGAAATTATCCGTGCCATCGAAGAAAACTTCGGCAACGGACATTGGGGAAAAGGGACTGTCATTTCGCAGGCACCTTGCTACTCTCCTGAACCGGAATCCCAGAAACGGGTGTTTATCGAAAAAGGAAATGCCATGCAGAGTTCCATCAAGATAGGAGGGTTTACCCTGGGGAAGAGACATCCGGATGCCTTGAAATACAAGGTCCTGGTGACGCTTTTCGGTGGCTATTTCGGTAGCCGTCTGATGTCGAATATCCGCGAAGAAAAGGGATACACCTACGGTATTGGTGCCGGAATCGTTTCTTATCCGGGAAATGGCATTCTGATAATCAGTACGGAGGCCGGCAATGAATACATTGAGCCGGTCATTACGGAAGTATACCATGAAATGGACAGACTTTGTGAAGAAAAAGTGAGTCAGCAGGAACTGACGATGGTGAAGAACTACATATTGGGCGACATGTGCCGCTCCTACGAGAGTGCTTTTTCATTGGCAGATGCCTGGATATATATCGAAAGCGAAGGGCTGGACAATGACTTCTATACCCGCTCTGTAGATGCAGTCAAAGCGGTCACTCCCGACGAGCTTCTGGAGCTGGCACAAAAGTATTTCTGCAAAGAAAACTTAATAGAAGTGGTGGCAGGTAAAAAAGTATGAACCGATGAATGATTAATCTTTGAAATGATTTATTTTTGGGCACTCAAAGTTCAAAATAGTTTAGGAAACGATGAATAAATGTGCATATATGATGGCAGTGGCATGTCTGGTACTAGGGAGTACTTCTGTTTCTGCCCAATTATCTTTAGGCTATTACAAATTTAAGGACGGGTCTGAGTATACCGGTGAACTGAAAGGGAAAAAACCTCACGGCAAAGGCCGGACGGTATTCAGAAACGGCGATGTTTACGAAGGCGAATACGTAAAAGGAAAACGTGAAGGTGAGGGCACCTATACTTTCAGTGACGGAGAACGTTACGTGGGTGAGTGGTTCGAGGACCAGCAGCACGGTAAAGGTACGTATTACTTCATGAACAACAACCGATACGAGGGGACCTGGTACACGGATTTTCAGGAAGGAAAAGGAACCATGTATTATTATAACGGTGACCTTTACGTAGGAGACTGGCATCAGGACAAGCGTAACGGAAACGGTACCTATACCTGGAAAGGTGGAGCAACCTATCAGGGAGAATGGAAGAACGACCTGAAAGACGGTGAAGGAACCATGACCTGGGAAGACGGCTCGAAATATGAAGGCCAATGGAAAAACGGTGCCCGCCAAGGAAAAGGTACTTTCTATTATACAAACGGAGATAAATATGTAGGCGATTGGGCCAATGATGTCCAACAAGGGAAAGGCGTCTATTATTTCCAGAACGGTGAACGCTATGAAGGAGATTATGTAGACGGTGAACGAACCGGACAGGGAGTCTACCTTTATCCGAACGGCGACAAATATGTCGGCCAGTTCAGTAAAGGTTGGCAGGATGGTACCGGTACCTTTACGTGGGCAAGCGGTGCCGTCTACGAAGGAAGTTGGGTAAGAAACCAGCGTTCCGGAAGAGGAAAATATAAATGGGCCAACGGTGATGAATACGAAGGCCAGTGGAAAAATGACACTGCAGAAGGAGAGGGAGTTCTACGTACAGTAGACGGCTCTGTCTATACGGGAAACTTCCTGAACGGAAAAGAAGATGGGAAAGGTACCATTATCAACAAGGACGGTGTCCGCTTTGAAGGCTTCTTCAAACAGGGCAAGAAAGACGGTCCTTTCGTAGAAACAGACGCCAATGGAAAAGTTATCCGTAAGGGAACTTACCGTTATGGACGTTTATTAGAAGAAAAATAACATGGATTTAGCTGCTTTAACCGAGAAAGTTCGGGAACTTGCTGTAGAAACAGGAGCGTTTATCCGGGAAGAACGGAAAAAGTTCAACCGTACAAGTGTTGAAAAAAAGCATGCCCACGACTACGTTTCGTACGTGGACAAGGAATCTGAACGGCGTATCGTTTCACGGCTGAAAGACTTGCTTCCGGAAGCGGGATTCATTGCCGAAGAGGGTAGTGGAAGTCTGAATGACGAAACCTACTGCTGGCTGGTTGACCCACTGGACGGAACAACCAATTTTATCCACGACAATGCTCCTTATTGCGTCAGTATCGCTTTACGGAACCGGGAAGAATACCTGATAGGGGTAGTCTATGAAATCTGCAGAAATGAATGTTTCTGGACCTACAAAGGTGCTCCGTCATTCCTGAATGGAAATGAAATCCATGTTTCATCGGTTGCTGACCCGGACGATGCTTTTCTGGCCTTGGGATTCCCCTACAATGTATATGATTATAAACCGACAGCCGTAAAACTGGTGGACCGCTGTTACGGACAAGTGGCTGGCTTACGCCTGTTGGGCGCTGCAGCTGCCGAGATGTGCTATGTGGCTGCCGGGAGATTCGAAGCACGTATTGAAGCCTATCTGGGCCCTTGGGACATCGCTGCCGGCTCTCTTATTGTACAGAATGCAGGAGGTAAGGTTACCGACTTTAAAGGGGGAGATACGTATGTTTCCGGTCATCAGGTACTCGCCTCCAACGGGAAAATCCATGATTATTTGTTGGAAATTATTGATAAGCAATAAAAAGCGTCCATTTTATTCGGTACATACAAATTTATTTCGTATGTTTGTGTGTCTAAAGTGGATAACAGTATGAATATACCGGGGATATTGGAATTCTTGAAACTGCTGGCGGCAAACAATAACCGTGAGTGGTTTCAGGCTCATAAAGCCGACTACCTGCGGGTACAAGCCGATTTCGAGGAACTTCTTTCGGCCGTTATTGCCCGAATCTCAGAATTCGACAAGTCCGTTTCACACGTGCAACCTCAGGATTGTACGTATCGGATTTATCGTGACACGCGGTTTTCTGCCGACAAATCACCTTACAAGAATCATTTGGGAGGGTACATCAATGCACGTGGTAAGAAATCCAACCACTGCGGCTATTACCTGCATCTGGAACCCGGTAACTGCATGCTGGCAGGAGGAAGCTGGTGTATGCCTGCTCCGATGCTGAAAGCTGTACGGCAGGCTGTTCTTGACAATATAGATGAGTATAAGAGTATTGTTGACGATACGGCTTTCAAGCAATTCTTTCCTGTCGTAGGAATGGAAAGTCTGAAAACAGCTCCGAAAGGCTTTCCGAAAGACTCTCCTTATATCGATTATGTAAAGCCGAAAGACTTTACGGTATCTTATAACATTCCTGATTCTTTTTATCAAAATCCTTTGTATCTGGACCGTATAGGTGAGGTTTTCCGGCAATTGAAACGCTTTGCCGACTTTACTAACTATACCATCGACGAAATGGAATAATCCATAAACGCCAACAGATGAAGGTATTTTTGATAGCAAGTAATTTCTAGAGAACAATCTTTATAAAACATGTATAACTATCTAAAAAACAATTACTAATACTATGGTTGAGACGTTGAACATCATCAAGAACGATCCATGGCTGGAACCCTATTCCGATGCCATCGTAGGCAGACATCAACATGCAATTGCCAAAGAACAGGAACTGGCAGGTAAAAAGACTTTATCTGATTTTGCTTCCGGCTATCTTTATTTCGGTCTGCACAAGGAAGACAAAGGGTGGGTTTTCCGTGAATGGGCTCCTAACGCTACAGCTATTTACCTGATAGGTGACTTCAACAACTGGCAGGAAGATCCGAAGTTCAAAATGAAACGGATACGCAAATCCGGAAACTGGGAAATCTGCCTTCCGGAAAAGGCCATGAAACACGGTGATCTGTATAAGTTGAAAGTTTATTGGGAAGGCGGATGCGGAGAACGTATTCCGGCATGGGCAACTCGCGTCGTACAGGATGATCAGACTAAGATTTTCAGTGCTCAGGTGTGGAACCCTGACAAACCTTATAAGTTTAAGAAGAAAGTTTTTGTTCCGAATGTAGGCCCGCTGATGATTTATGAATGCCATGTAGGTATGTCGCAGGATGCTGAAAAAGTAGGTACCTATAATGAATTCCGTGAGAACGTGTTGCCGCGTGTAGCAGCCGATGGGTATAACTGTATCCAGATTATGGCCATTCAGGAACATCCCTATTACGGTAGTTTCGGTTATCACGTATCCAGCTTCTTCGCTCCGTCTTCACGCTTCGGAACACCGGACGAACTGAAACAATTGATTGACACCGCTCATCAGATGGGTATCGCAGTCATCATGGATATCGTTCATTCACATGCTGTAAAGAACGAAGTGGAAGGTTTGGGCAATTTCGCCGGTGACCCTTCACAGTATTTCTATCCGGGTGACCGCCGGGAACATCCGGCATGGGATTCACTCTGCTTCGACTATGGCAAGAATGAAGTACTTCATTTCCTGTTGTCCAACTGCAAGTATTGGTTGGATGAATTCCATTTCGACGGATTCCGCTTCGACGGTGTAACCTCAATGCTGTATTACAGCCACGGATTGGGTGAAGCTTTCTGTAATTATAACGATTATTTCAATGGTCATCAGGACGATAACGCTATCTGTTACCTGACATTGGCCAACCGTCTGATTCATCAGGTAAACCCGAGAGCAATCACCATTGCTGAAGAAGTATCCGGTATGCCGGGTCTGGCTGCCCCGTTCAACGACGGAGGTTATGGCTTTGATTACCGTATGGCCATGAATATTCCAGACTACTGGATCAAGATTATCAAGGAACGCAAGGATGAAGACTGGAAACCGTCCAGCCTCTTCTGGGAAGTGACTAACCGTCGCAAAGATGAAAAGACCATCTCGTATTGCGAGAGCCACGACCAGGCGTTGGTGGGTGATAAGACCATCATCTTCCGCCTGATTGATGCGGATATGTACTGGCACTTCAAGAAAGGGGATGAGAACTTCACCGTACAGCGTGGTATCGCCCTTCATAAGATGATTCGTCTGTTGACAGCCTCTACCATCAACGGTGGTTACCTGAACTTCATGGGTAACGAGTTCGGTCATCCGGAATGGATCGATTTCCCGCGTGAAGGTAACGGATGGTCTTACAAATATGCCCGTCGCCAATGGAATCTGGTAGACAATCACGAATTGTGTTACCACTATTTGGGCGATTTCGATAAGGAAATGATTCACTTGTTGGAAGGTGTAAAGAATATCCAAAAGACAGACGTGGTAGAAATCTGGCACAATGACGGTGATCAGGTATTGGCATACCGTAGAAAAGACCTGGTATTTGTCTTCAATTTCAGTCCTACCCGTTCATTTACCGATTATGGATTCCTGGTACCGAAGGGAGCTTATGATGTCGTCTTGAATACAGACAATCCGGCCTTCGGAGGCTTCGGATTCTCTGACGATTCTATCCGCCATTTCACCTGTGCCGACCCATTGTATGCAAAGGACAAGAAAGAATGGCTGAAGCTGTACATCCCTGCACGTTCTGCAGTGGTACTAAAAAGAGTGAAAGCTTAATTTATGAATGATTACGCAAGTACAATCTATAAGAAGACCGCACGCTGGACAATAGTGGGGTGCGGTCTCCTTTTTTCTATATTCAGTTTTGTATTTCTTTATGTGTTTCAGCGGGATGTCCTCGAGGCGCTTCATTATTCGCTGGCACATGGTAAAACCGTTTTTGCCCCACTAGGCAGTGCAATCGTCATTACACTGGTATTGATTCTATTGCGTTGGGGGGTAAACAGCCTGTTAGGACTGAAGGGGAATATTCGTTCCCTTTCTTATTTCCCTTCTTTTCTGGTATTGTGTGCTTTGACAGGAATTGGGAGGGATGTATACTTATCTGACTATCACAGCTACTGGACATGGCTGATGCCATTATTGTTGGTACTGTTTGCAGCTGTCGGTTTCTGGTTGCGTCATCTTTTCCGAAACAAGTTGAATGAGGAAGGCTCAGTCTTTTCCCTGGTGTTTTGGAATGTCTTTATTTTGTTGGCCATGTGTTTCATGACGGTCTCTATAAGTAATACCGACCGTACATTTCACCATGAACTGCAAATGGAACGGGCGCTCAGACACAAGGATTACAACGAGGCATTGAAAGTGGGCAGGCATTCAATGGAGGCCAGCCGGACATTGACAGCGTTGCGTGCAATTGCTTTGACCCGTACCAACCAGCTTGGAGACAAACTCTTTGAATATCCGCAATATTATGGTTCCGACGGGTTGTTTTTTGCCAATGACTCGACAACCCAGTTGCGTTATACCAATGATTCCATCTATTACCTGTTGGGGGTAAGACCATACGCTGGAGAATCACGGATGGAATTCCTTTACAACATCTGCCAAAAAGAGACAGGTCGGTTTACGGCTCTCCATTATTATTTGGCAGCCTTGTTGCTGGACAAGAACCTGAAAGATTTTGCTAAAGAAATCTCAGACGTTTACGAAGTGGAAGATACATTACCCAGATATTATCGGGAAGCAATGCTTCTCTATCAACAGGAAATTAAAGATACTACTTCTTTATGGAAAGCTTCAGACAGTGTGATGATTCATCGTTACAAAGCATTTCAGGAGCTTCACCGAGGCGGACAGTCTGACGTTCCCGAGATAAACCACATCCGGAAAGACTTCGATGATACTTACTGGTGGTATTTCTATTACCAGAAATGAGAAGTCAACGTACTTTTTCTGCATTCTAGTAGGCTATAAAAGGCTTTTTTACTAATTTTGCACGTCAAAAACTGAAAAGAAGAAAACAAAAACAAACATACTTATGGCAAAAGAATTAAAAGATCTTACCAAAAGAAGTGAGAATTACTCACAGTGGTACAATGATTTGGTGGTAAAAGCAGACTTGGCTGAACAGTCAGCGGTTCGTGGCTGTATGGTTATCAAGCCTTACGGTTATGCCATCTGGGAAAAAATGCAACGTCAGTTGGACGATATGTTCAAAGCTACAGGACATGTGAATGCTTATTTCCCGTTGCTGATTCCTAAATCATACCTGAGCCGTGAAGCCGAGCACGTAGAAGGTTTCGCTAAAGAATGTGCTGTAGTGACTCACTACCGTTTGAAGAATGCAGAAGACGGTTCAGGCGTTATCGTTGACCCTGCAGCCAAACTGGAAGAAGAACTGATTATCCGTCCGACCTCAGAAACCATTATCTGGAGTACCTATAAGAATTGGATCAATTCTTACCGTGACCTGCCTATCCTGTGTAATCAGTGGGCAAATGTGATGCGTTGGGAAATGCGTACCCGCCTGTTCCTGCGTACAGCAGAATTCCTGTGGCAGGAAGGTCATACAGCTCACGCTACACGTGAAGAGGCTGAAGCTGAAGCACAGAAGATGTTGCACGTGTATGGTGAATTCGCAGAGAAATACATGGCTGTTCCGGTTATCAAGGGTGTGAAATCAGCTAACGAACGTTTCGCCGGAGCTTTGGATACTTACACCATTGAAGGATTGATGCAGGATGGCAAGGCCCTTCAGTGTGGTACATCTCACTTCCTGGGACAGAACTTTGCCAAGGCATTCAACGTACAGTTTGTTGACAAGAACAATAAACTTGATTATGTATGGGCTACTTCATGGGGCGTTTCTACCCGCTTGATGGGTGCCTTGATTATGACACACTCTGACGATAACGGTCTGGTTCTTCCGCCGCATTTGGCCCCGATCCAGGTTGTAATCGTTCCTATCTATAAGAATGACGAACAGCTGAAACAGATTGATGCTAAAGTGGAAGGTATTGCTGCTAAACTGCGTGAAATGGGTATCTCTGTGAAATACGATAATGCAGATAACAAACGTCCGGGCTTCAAGTTCGCCGATTATGAATTGAAGGGAGTACCTGTACGTCTGGTAATGGGTGGCCGTGACTTGGAAAACAATACCATGGAAATCATGCGTCGTGATACGTTGGAAAAAGAAACACGTAGTTGCGAAGGTCTTGAAGAATATGTAAAGAACCTGTTGGAAGATATCCAGAACAATATCTACCAGAAAGCATTGAAATTCCGTAACGAACACATCGTGAAGGTAGATACTTACGATGAATTCAAAGAACAGATTGAAAAGGGTGGCTTTATCCTGGCTCACTGGGACGGAACCCCGGAGACAGAAGATCGTATCAAGGAAGAAACAAAGGCAACTATCCGCTGTCTGCCATTCGAAGCTGACGAAGAGAGCCTGACTCCGGGTGTCGATATGGTTACTGGTAAACCATCTGCTCGCCGTGTCTTGTTTGCACGTGCTTATTAACAGTCTATAGATACGTATACGTATATAATAAAAGGTGTGTCAGAAACGGCACACCTTTATTGTTTCCAGCCACTCAGCCGATTCTAAAACTTCTCTACGATATAGACTCCTCCGATAATCAGTCCGGCCCCCAACAATGCAGTCGGTGTAATCGGCTCCGAAAGAAATAGGTGTGAAGCCCATACGGCGACCAACGGATTAATATATAGATAATTGGAAGCCCTGGAAGCTCCGATGATTCGTACACAAGCATTCCATGAGAGATAACAAAGCATGGAAGCAACAATACCTAGAAAAAGCAGGTTCCCATAAACAAGCGGATAGCATAACCGTTCCAGGTGGAATGAGGAGGGAGCAAACGGCAGGTATAGAATCATGGTAATCAGGCCGTAAAAGAAAACTTTCCGGGTAATGAATAGGGTAGAGTACTTGTTTCCCATCTGACGGAGTATCAAGCTATAGAAAGCCCAGGAAAGAGCGGCAAGCAGTGTAAGGCAATCTCCGAGAGGATTCAATTTAAGAAAGACACTTCCATTGAAAACGACTAAAGTAACCCCGGATAAAGCGACCAATGAACCGGCTATAAAACCTTTCCGTAACTTTTCCTTAAAAAAGAAGCTGGAAAGTAGAACGGTTAGTACAGGTGTTGTGCAGACTATCAGCGATACATTGGAAGCCATGGTAATCTCCAGTGCAGAATTCTCTGAAATGAAATACAATGACCCTCCAGTCAGTCCTGCCAACAGGAAGAGTCCTTCATCACGCCAAGTGTTTGCCATCAGTTTCTGATGACAGAAAGCCAATAGACATAAATAGGCCAATGAAAAACGGTAGGTGAAAATTTCTACAGGAGTCAGACCCTGATTAATCAAAGTCTTTGTTGCAATGAACGTTGACCCCCAGATGCAAACCGTCAGAACAGCTATCAAATGGAACCATGTTTCTTTGTTCCTTAAACTCAATTGCATAAAACTATCATTAAAAATCCATGCAAAGATAGATGGCTGTTTCTAAAATTATTCGTATCTTTGCATGAAAATTTTCGCGTAACATGAAAATTAAGGAAATTATTCAAGCCCTTGAGATGTTCGCGCCTCTGCCTTTACAGGACGGATTTGATAATGCCGGCCTGCAAGTTGGATTGACAGACGCGGAAGCTACAGGGGCTTTGTTGTGTCTGGACGTTACTGAAGCAGTGGTGGACGAAGCCTGTATGCTGGGATTCAATTTGATTGTTTCTCATCATCCGTTGCTTTTTAAGGGATGTAAATCCTTGACAGGAGCAAACTATGTAGAGCGTTGCATCATGAAGGCCATTAAAAATGATATCGTCATTTATTCGATGCATACCAATCTGGACAATGCACCCTTAGGCGTCAATTACAAGATAGCCGAGAAGATAGGCTTGAAGAATGTGCGGATTCTTGACCCGAAACCGGACTCTCTCTTAAAGCTGGTTACTTTCGTACCGTTGAAACAGGCAGAAGAGGTACGTAAGGCTTTGTTCGATGCCGGATGCGGTTGTATCGGAAACTACGATGCCTGCAGCTATAATCTTCAAGGTGAAGGTACATTCCGGGCGCAGGAAGGAACCAATCCTTTTTGCGGTAAAATAGGTGAGCTGCATCATGAGGAGGAGGTCCGGATTGAGACTATTCTGCCTTCGTTCAAGCAAAACACCGTCATTAAAGCGTTGAAAGCTGCCCATCCGTATGAGGAACCGGCATTCGACTTGTATCCGTTACAGAATACGTGGGACCAGGTAGGTGCGGGAATAGTAGGCGAACTTCAGGAACCGGAAACAGAAACAGATTTTCTGAAACGAATCAAGAAGACCTTTGAAGTTGGTTGTGTCAAGCATTCACGCATGAACGGAAGGCTGATTCAGAAAGTCGCTTTATGTGGAGGTTCAGGAGCTTTTCTATTGCCAAAAGCGGTAGGTATACATGCCGATGTATTCATTACCGGCGAGGTGAAATATCATGACTATTTCTTTTATGAAAACGATATCCTGGTAGCTGAAATCGGTCATTACGAAAGTGAACAGTATACGAAAGAGTTAATTCAAACAATCATAAAGGAGGCGTTTCCGACACTGGAAGTCCAGCTGACCCGTGTCAATACGAATCCGATAAAATACTTATAATTCATTATTATGGCTAAAGAAGTAAAGAAAGATCCGAACGAACTGAGCGTAGAAGAAAAACTGAAGGCGTTATATCAGTTGCAGACCATGCTGTCTGAAATCGATAAAATCAAGACGCTGAGAGGGGAGTTGCCTTTGGAAGTACAGGACCTGGAAGATGAAGTGACAGGTCTGAGTACCCGTATCGACAAGATTAAAGCTGAAATTGAAGAGTTGAAATCGAATGTAGCCAGCAAGAAAATCGAAATCGAGACAGCAAAGACTTCCATCGAAAAGTATAAGTCTCAACAGGACAATGTTCGTAACAACCGTGAATACGATGTGCTGACCAAAGAAATCGAATTCCAGAGCCTGGAAGTGGAACTGTGCGAGAAACGTATCCGTGAATTCACAGCTTCCATCAAGGCAAAAGAAGAAGAAATCGTCAAGAGCACACAGATGCTGGAAGAAAGAAAGAAGGATCTGGAAGTAAAGAAGAACGAACTGGATGAAATCATTTCAGAAACAAAGGCTGAAGAAGAGAAGCTGAGAGAAAAAGCCAAGAATCTGGAAACGACCATTGAGCCGCGTCTGTTACAGGCTTTCAAACGTATCCGTAAAAATTCACGCAACGGTTTGGGTATCACATACGTACAGCGTGACGCCTGTGGTGGTTGCTTCAACAAGATTCCGCCTCAGAAGCAGTTGGATATCCGCATGCGTAAGAAAATCATCGTATGCGAATATTGCGGACGTATCATGATTGACCCGGAATTGGCTGGAGTGATACCGGAAAGACAACTCGAAACAAAGACCAAATAAATATCGGCTACTTAATTTAAGGTCGACACATATACAAGCAACCGGCTGCATCCTTGACATAAGGGGGAAGTAGCCGGTTGCTTTGTTTACAATTCATCGTAACGGGGAATCTCTGGCAAGAATACATAAGTGCCATCCGAGTAATTGATACGGCAACAATAATGTCGCAGCCCGTTGCTGACCACCAGATAATCAACTCTTAGAACCATGTTATAACGGGTTATCTGGTCGAATACAGCCTGCGTGATTTCTACTGAAGGGGCTTTATATTCTACAATCATCCGGGCAGTCAGATCCCTTTTAAATAGAACCGTATCGCAACGCTTACGGGTCCCGTTCAGATTCACTTGCACTTCATTGGCCAATAACCCTTGCGGATATCCTTTTTCTTCCAACAGGAAACGAGTGAAGTGTTGGCGCACCCATTCCTCGGGAGTCAATGCAACGTATTTCTTACGCAAGACATCAAAGATGTAAGGCTTGCCGTTCCGGGTCATCGTCTTGAACGGATAAGAGGGTAGATTCAATGCCGTCATTTGTCAATCTATGCTAAAATTTTGAATGGTTCGAGGATGCAAAATTAGAAAGAACTTACACAATACAAAAGAATTAATTCATCTTTAATCAGGCTTGTATCCTCTCCGTAGTTCTTCACAGACACCTTTCGGCTTCGGAATCTCATATTTTTCATATATCTTTGTGAAAAGCACAGACCGTTCCGTCTGTATAAAATCATACTAACACATGAAAACGAAAGAAGAAATTGTGGCCAATTGGCTACCACGCTATACCAAGCGGGCATTGGAAGATTTCGGGAGCTATATCCTGCTGACCAACTTCAACAACTATGTAGAAATATTTGCTGAACGGTTCGGCGTTCCTGTATTAGGCAGAGACGCAAATATGATAACCGCTTATGCAGAAGGAATCACCATTATCAATTTTGGAATGGGAAGCCCTAATGCCGCCATCATTATGGACCTGCTGAGCGCAGTTCAGCCCAAGGCGTGTCTGTTCCTGGGAAAGTGCGGAGGGATATCCAAAAAGAACCAGATAGGGGACTTAATTCTTCCTATCGCGGCCATCAGAGGAGAAGGTACTTCCAACGATTATTATCCCCCAGAAGTGCCGGCATTGCCTGCCTTTATGTTACAGCGTGCCGTATCTACCGCCATCCGTAACCACTCCCGCGATTATTGGACCGGGACCGTGTATACGACTAATCGACGGATCTGGGAACACGATGAGCAGTTCAAACAGTATTTGCTCAAGACACGTGCCATGGCAGTAGACATGGAGACAGCAACTCTGTTTACGACAGGATTTGCCAACCATATTCCGACAGGTGCTCTCCTCCTGGTGTCAGACCAGCCGATGATTCCTGAAGGCGTAAAGACCGAGAAGAGCGATAACCTCGTAACCCGGCAGTTTGTCCATGAACATGTAGAAATAGGCATTGATGCCTTGCAGATGATTATGGAAGAAAAACGGACTGTCAAACACCTGAAATTTGACTGGTAATTTTACTGATTATGGCAAAAGAAATAACCTATGAAGAGATTGTGCGGAACCTAAAGAATAGGGTATATGCACCTGTTTATTTCCTGATGGGGGAAGAGGATTATTACATAGACCGCATTGCCGAGTACATTACAGACACAGTACTTAACGAAACCGAAAAGGAGTTCAATCTGTCCGTCATCTACGGTGCAGATACCGATTTACCGTCCATCATCAACGCCGCCAAACGCTATCCGATGATGTCCGAACATCAGGTCATTGTAGTGAAAGAAGCCCAGAATCTAAGAAATTGGGAAGACTTTTCTTACTACTTGCAGAAGCCAATGCCAAGTACGATTCTGGTCATCTGCTACAAACATGGCACCTTGGACAGAAGAAAAAAAGTGACAGCCGAAATCGAAAAGACTGGGGTGCTCTTTGAGTCGAAGAAACTGAAGGAGGCACAGCTTCCCGGCTTTATCTCTTCGTATTTGAAGCGCAAAAAGGTGGACATAGAACCTAAAGCGACCGAGCTGATGGCCGAGTTTGTAGGTACGGACCTTAACCGAATGGCGGGCGAATTGGAAAAATTAATTATCACTTTACCGGCAGGTGAACGGCGGATTACCTCGGAACATATTGAACGGAATATCGGAATCAGTAAGGACTATAATAATTTTGAATTGAAGAACGCGCTTATCGCAAAGGATATTTTAAAGGCTAATCAGATAGTAAAATATTTTAACGATAATCCAAAGAATAACCCGCTTCAGGTTACACTGAGTTTCCTGTTCAGTTTCTTTTCGAACCTGATGCTTGCATACTATGCGCCCGATAAATCAGACCAAGGTATCGCCACTCAATTAGGCCTCCGGTCCGCTTGGCAAGCTAAAGATTACAGTATAGCCATGCACCGATACACCGGAGTGAAAGTGATGCAGATAATCGGAGCTATCCGTACCTGTGATGCGAAATCAAAAGGAGTAGGGAACTCTTCCCAGTCTGACGGAGAACTACTGAAAGAACTGGTCTTTTTCATGCTTCATTAATATCATCCGATTTCTTCTTTCCCCAAAAAGGAGATTCTCGATAATCTGGAAAACAAGCCATCAAGTCCTTCCCGTATCCTGGCACCCCCAAAGGAAATGCCGGATGCAGGAAGGACTTGTTTTTTATAAAATCAGAAAGAAAAATCCCACTTTCGTGAGAATCGAAAAATTGGAGCCTCCCGATTCATTGGCCGTATTTTTTCGATTCTCACAAAGGCGGTCGATACGGCAAAAGATGCCATTCATCCTCCCTGAATATGTATCGCTGCGATTGGGGTATTGAATCAAACGACACGCCATCCCGTCCAGATAAAAATTCTATTTGCGATAAACAGAAACATAAAGGAGAGAGAAACGCTTCTCTTCTCAGTTTCTAATAAACTACCAACATCTCCAATTTGCAAGCTGATATTCTAAGGACGTTTACCTTCCACCTACAAGATGGGCGGGCAAAGCTCATGATGCTTTTCGTATACCTATAAATATCGAAATAGAGATGTAAATTGGATAAGGCAGACATCTCCATAAATTCTATCAGTTACTTTACATGGTAAACCGAAAAATGACAAGAGTGCTTGGTTCTTTACATTTGTAATCCATTCGGATTCCTTTTGTATTTACAATTGGACATATACAAATGTAAATAGATAAATCGGAATTCGGTCAGTTACATTTGAAAACACTACCATTCACTGATGTACAGCTAATTAACCAAGCGATACGTATGTAAATATTACAGATATAAACGTAACTGCATTTTTATACATACTACGTAAATAAGGTATAGTTCTTTATAAACCAATAGAATACATACTAAAACAAAAACTAAACTTCAATATTTTTACAATTATAGTTCCTATTTATTCAAATTTGAATGATTCTATTTGTAATTCAATAATATATTAATTGATAATCAGTCTATTATACGTTTTATCAAAAGTAATGCGACAATGCGTTTACAATTGTACTATATACGCTAATAGACATTTATACATTTATACCTATACACTTGTATTTACGGATGTACGCTAAAAAAGATAGATGTAAATTTGCATTTATAAATCCATTTATATACTTTTGTAATCAGTAACAAACCATAGAAATTTGTACCCAATGAAGGACCGTATCGCATCAATCATGCAGAAAGAAGGCTTGACTAACGCCGAGTTTGCCGAAAAGATTGGTATTTCGACTTCCTCTTTATCTCATATCTTCGGAGGACGCAATAAACCAAGCCTCGAAGTTGTCATGCGCATTCATAAAGCTTATCCGAAAATCAACATCAACTGGTTGCTTTATGGCGAGGGAGAAATGGAAGAAGAAACTCCTGCTATTTCCGATATGTCCTTCTCCCTGCAACCCGATGAGAATCCAAAATTTACGGCCGAAGACACGGAAGTTCCCGATTTTTTAAAGGAAAACGCGTCTAAGTATGGTCAATATGCACCTAAAGAGACTGTAAAAGAAGAGATTAGGTACATTGAAAAGCCACATCCGAAAATCACTGAAATAAGAATTTTCTTCGACAACGGTACATACGAAGTATTTAAACCGGAAAAATAAGGGACTGGCATCAGCTATGCCTGTTTTCACATCGATTTTAGGGTAAATTCGTTATCTTTGCATTACAAACGAATTTACCCTATTTTTATGAAGAAATATATCTTAGATTTAACAGTAACCGAGAACATCCATTTGCATGCCAATTATGTTCTCATCAAACTGACACAGGCTGCTCCGCTTCCTGAGATGCTGCCCGGTCAGTTTGCAGAAATTCGAGTGGACGGTTCAAACACGACTTTCTTACGCCGTCCGATTTCCATCAACTATGTAGACAGAACGAAGAACGAAGTATGGTTCCTGGTCCAGCTTGTGGGCGACGGGACACGTAAACTGGCTACCGTGCAGAAGGGTGATATCGTGAATGTAGTATTACCGTTGGGTAACGGATTTACATTGCCCACAGACACCTCAAAGAAAGTGTTGCTCGTAGGAGGTGGCGTTGGTACAGCACCGATGCTTTATCTGGGCGAGGCACTGCTGAAAATGGGCTGTAAACCGGTATTTCTCCTGGGTGCACGGTCGAAAAACGACTTGCTCCAATTGGATGAATTCGCCAGATTCGGTGAAGTATATACCACGACAGAAGACGGAAGCATGGGTGAAAAAGGATATGTCACCATGCACAGTATCCTGCAGCAGACCCGATTCGATATGATTTACACCTGTGGACCGAAACCGATGATGATGGCTGTAGCCAAATATGCCAAAGCAAACGACATCGAATGTGAGGTCTCATTGGAGAATACGATGGCTTGTGGTGTAGGTGCCTGCCTCTGCTGTGTAGAAAAGACCGACGAAGGTCATGTGTGTGTATGTAAAGAAGGTCCGGTATTTAATATAAAGAAATTATTATGGCAGATTTAAGTGTAAACATCGGTAAACTGGCAATGAAGAACCCGATCATGACAGCATCGGGTACATTTGGATATGGCCTGGAATTCCAGGATTTTGTGAATCTGGAAGAAATTGGCGGTATCATCGTAAAGGGAACCACCCTGCATCATCGGGAAGGAAATCCGTATCCGCGTATGGCTGAGACTCCTATGGGGATGCTGAACGCTGTCGGCCTGCAGAACAAAGGTGTGCATTATTTTGCCGAACACATTTATCCGCAGATAAAGGACATCCGTACCAATATGATTGTGAATGTGTCTGGCTCCCAGATTGACGATTACGCGGAAACTGCCCGTATCATCAACGGACTGGAGAACATTCCGGCCATCGAGCTGAACATCTCTTGTCCGAATGTCAAGCAAGGAGGAATGGCTTTCGGAGTAACTGCCCACGGTGCTGCAGAAGTGGTCAGTGCGGTCCGGAAAGTATACGACAAGACATTGATCGTAAAACTCTCGCCCAACGTAACGGACATCACCGAAATAGCCCGTGCGGTAGAAGGCGCCGGTGCCGACAGCGTATCGTTGATAAACACCTTGCTGGGCATGGCTATTGATGCCGAAAAGCGCAAACCTGTACTTTCTACCATTACCGGTGGAATGAGTGGCGCTGCCGTCAAACCGATCGCCTTGCGTATGGTATGGCAGGTGGCCAAGGCCGTACAGATTCCTGTCATCGGATTGGGAGGTATCATGAATTGGAAAGACGCTGTTGAGTTCCTGTTGGCAGGTGCTTCGGCCATTCAGATTGGTACTGCCAACTTCATCGACCCGGCAGTAACAGTGAAGGTAGCGGCCGGTATCAACGACTATCTGGACCGTCATGGATTTGCTTCGGTAAAAGAAATTATAGGAGCCTTGGAAGTTTAACTCCCGGGCGGAGATCCATATTCCGTAATACAACCCTAACAAAAACGCCCAGGCGTTTTGATGTAAACGAACTCACGAATGAATGAAAACGTCTAGGCGTTTTGAATCAAACGTGAGTTCGTTATTTCCAGTTCGATTACTTGCTCAGTAACCGTTACGGTAAACGGAAAAATATTTACATCCGTTACTTTCAAGGAAAGAGGCCGGTCCACCAGTCGGTAGTCTCAGTCATTGCCTGATAGACTCCGAAGATGGACCGGCCTCTTTCCTTTATCAGTCGAACAGCGACAATATGGAGGAAACCCCAATTGTCATTATTTTTCATTCAGCAAATCGGGACGCAAACGCTGGGTCCGTTCCAATGACTGTTGAAATTCCCATTCCCTGATTTTAGCTTCATGACCAGAGAGCAACACATCAGGAACCTTCCATCCGTTGTACTCCGCCGGCCGGGTATAGACCGGAGGAGCCAGCAGATTGTCTTGGAAAGAATCTGACAAAGCCGATTGCTCGTCCGAAATGACTCCGGGGATAATCCGCACGATGGAATCGGCTATGACAGCCGCCGCCAGTTCGCCGCCTGTCAGCACATAATCGCCGATGCTGATTTCCTTTGTGATGAAATGCTCCCGAATACGATAGTCGATTCCTTTGAAATGTCCGCAGAGGATAATCAGGTTCTGACTCAAGGAAAGTGTATTCGCCATCTTCTGGTTGAACTGCTCGCCATCGGGTGTAGTGAAGATGACTTCGTCGTAATCGCGTTCCGCCTTCAAGGCAGAGATGCAACGGTCTATCGGTTCAATTTTCATTACCATTCCTGCACAACCTCCGAACGGGTAATCGTCTACCTTCCGGTAACGGTCATAAGCGTAGTCGCGGAGGTTATGGATATGAATCTCGGCAATCCCTTTTTTCTGTGCCCGGCTCATGATGGAACAGTTGAAGAACCCTTCAATCATTTCCGGTAAAACGGTGATAATATCTATTCTCATGGTTTCATTATTTTTCAGCAAAAGTACAAATATTCTGCCGCACCCTCACCGTGCGATGAGACATTTTTGTTACTTTTGCATGAAACATCATTCGACTCACCATGACAGAAATAGAAAGAATAGACCAATTGCGTGAAGAGCTGCATCTTCACAACTACAAGTATTATGTCTTGAACGCACCGGTCATCAGCGACCAGGAATTCGACAAGCTGATGCGCGAACTGCAAGACCTGGAGGCCAGACATCCGGAACACTACGACAGCAATTCGCCCAGCGTACGTGTGGGCAGTGACCTGAACAAGAACTTCACGCAGGTGGAACATAAATACCCGATGCTGTCTTTGGGCAACACCTATTCCGAAGCGGAAGTCACCGAATTCTATGAACGTGTACGCAAGGCACTCAACGAAGATTTTGAAATCTGTTGTGAGCTGAAGTTTGACGGGACCTCCATCTCGTTGACATACGAAGATGGGAAACTGGTACGTGCCGTCACACGAGGCGACGGCGTTAAAGGCGATGACGTAACCGACAACGTAAAGACCATCCGGAGCATTCCGCTGGTATTGCATGGAGAAGGATATCCCGCACAGTTCGAAATCCGTGGAGAGATTCTCATGCCGTGGGAATCGTTTGAAAGCCTGAACCGGGAGAGAGAACTGCGCGAAGAGCCTTTGTTTGCCAATCCGCGCAATGCAGCCTCAGGGACCTTGAAATCGCAGAACTCCTCTGTGGTTGCCGCACGTAAGCTCGATGCCTATCTCTATTACCTGCTTGGCGAAAACCTGCCGCACGACGGCCATTATGAGAATCTTCAGGAAGCTGCCCGTTGGGGATTCAAGATTTCCTCACACATGAAGAAGGCACACACCTTACAGGAGGTGTTCGATTTCATCAATTATTGGGACGTAGAACGAAAGAATCTCCCGGTGGCTACTGATGGTATCGTGCTGAAGGTTAATTCTGCCCGACAGCAACGGAATCTGGGGTATACGGCCAAATCTCCCCGATGGGCCATCGCCTACAAGTTTCAGGCGGAACAGGCACTGACGAAACTGCTGAAAGTTACCTATCAGGTAGGACGCACAGGAGCAGTCACACCGGTAGCCAATCTGGAACCGGTACAGCTCTCAGGTACCGTAGTGAAACGTGCCTCGCTGCATAATGCAGACATCATCGCTTCGCTGGACCTGCACATCGGCGACAGCGTCTACGTGGAAAAGGGTGGGGAGATTATCCCGAAAATTACCGGTGTAGACCTGGCATCCAGACCTGCCGGCAGCGAAAAGGTAACGTTCATCACCCATTGTCCGGAATGTGGAAGCCCGCTGGTGCGCTACGAAGACGAAGCTGCCCATTACTGCACGAACGAAACGGCCTGTCCGCCGCAGATTAAAGGAAAGATAGAACATTTCATCAGCCGCAAGGCCATGAACATCGAAGGACTGGGTCCTGAAACCGTCGACCAGTTCTACCAGGAAGGACTTATCCGGGACGTAGCCGATCTTTACACCCTGCAGGCTGCCGATATCTGCCGGTTGGACCGGATGGGCGAGAAATCGGCGGATAACATCATCCAAGGCATCAGCCGTTCGAAGGAAGTACCCTACGAACGGGTATTGTTTGCTTTGGGCATCCGTTTTGTAGGCGAAACGGTGGCCAAGAAAATCGCAAAAGCCTTCCGCTCCATCGAAGAATTGGCGAATGCCAGTCTGGATGACCTGATACACGTTGATGAAATCGGAGAAAAGATAGCTCAAAGCATCCGGCTCTATTTTGCCAATGATAAGAACCAGGAACTTATCAGACGTCTACAGGAAGCAGGGCTCCGGTTTGAAGCCGATGAAGAAGACCTGGCTGGACAGACCGACAAGCTGCAAGGGAAATCCATCGTTATCAGCGGTGTGTTCCTGCATCATTCACGCGATGAGTATAAGGACCTTATCGAAAAGAACGGAGGCAAGAACGTGGGTAGTATCTCGAAGAAGACCAGCTTCATCCTGGCAGGAGACAATATGGGCCCCAGCAAACTGGAAAAAGCCCAGAAGCTAGGTATCCCCATCATGAGTGAAGATGAATTCCTTGCGCTCCTGGAACAGGAATAGGCTTTCTTTTCTTACTTTTCACACAGAAAAGTCAAAAAAGCTATTAAAAATAACGCATAGAAAGAAAATATTCGTATTTTTGTACACCTAAATAACGAGTTTATAATCCATTTATGATACGAAGAAGACTTAAAGGAATGGGAGTAGCCCTGATTACTCCATTCAAAGAAGACGGAAGTGTAGATTACGATGCACTGGTACGGCTGGTTGAATACCAGGTACAGAACGGCGTAGACTTCCTCTGCGTTTTGGGAACAACTGCTGAAACTCCGACATTGACTGCTGAAGAAAAGCAAAAGATAAAGAAAACCGTGATAGAACGCGTAAACGGGCGTGTACCTATTCTGCTGGGTATTGGAAGCAACTGTACCCAAGGCGTCATCGATACGTTGAAAAACGACGATTTTACGGGCGTAGATGCCGTATTGGTAGTAGTCCCATATTACAACAAGCCTTCGCAGGAGGGTATTTACCAGCATTACAAAGCGATCGCCACATCAACCAATCTTCCGTTGGTCCTCTATAATGTACCGGGACGTACAGGTGTCAACATGACAGCTGAAACAACCTTGCGGTTGGCCCGTGATTTCGAGAACATCGTGGCTATCAAGGAAGCATCGGGCAACATCACCCAGATGGACGATATCATCAAGAACAAACCGGCTAATTTTGACGTTATCTCGGGCGATGACGGTATCACTTTCCCGCTGATCACCTTAGGGGCAGTAGGGGTGATTTCAGTCATTGGAAACGCTTTTCCGCGTGAATTCAGCAAGATGGTCCGTCTAGCCTTGGCAGGAGATTATTCGAGTGCCCTACACATCCACCACAGTTTTACCGAACTGTTCAAGTTGTTGTTTGTCGACGGAAATCCGGCCGGTGTAAAAGCCATGTTGAGTATGATGGGGATGATCGAAAACAAGTTGCGTTTACCGCTGGTTCCGACCCGTATCACCACTTATCAGGAAATGCACAAGATTCTGGAAGAACTTCAAGTCAAATGCTGAGAAGACAGCAGTCCTTCTGACAGAAAATGGATGGAAACGAGCCTGTTACGCCGTTCCCATCCATTTTTTCTTTCAAGGAATTCTCCTGTAACAGGCTTGTACAGCTGGCTTTGAAACCGGATAAGTTAAATACAGTTAATAAGAATCGGGTAGTGGGGTTAAAAGTTGTGATTATGATATTTTTTTGCTTAATTTGTTAGCATACAAGAATCTTAAATCAATACCGACATTCTATGAAACCCGATAAATTCCTTACATACATATTTTCTCTGCTGACTATCTTGCTTTGCTGTGTATCTTGCAGCGATGAAAGTGAAATCGAACTCTATCTGCAAAAAGGAAACCTGCAGCAGATACCTGTCAATGACGCTACTATTTCCTGTACAGTAGGCCAACCGGATGAAATCCTTATTTTTGGAGGAGTAGGCAATTACGACGTATTCTCTTCTAACGAGAAGATTCTGTACCCACAAGTCGTCGGTAATTCCATCAGTATGGTCCCCAAAAGTGTGGGAAAGGTTGCTGTGACCGTAATGGACGATGCCCACAATGCCCAACAGGTAACAATCTTTGTGGAACCGTCTGTCCGTAAGTATTTCATTGCTGATATTTCGTACGAAATCGAGGGGGGCGATATGGAGGTGCAGGAAGCCATAAAAAGCGAACTGGCGGCCTCGGAAACGCTCTACAAGGCTTCTATGGATTTTGAATTCAACGAAAGCGAACGAGGCTATGTGAATCTGCTTCTGAATTCAAACCAGGATGAGATTCTGGTAGAGAACATTCCCTTCGTATGGGAATCTGCGACCAGACAAATCAGCATTTCATTTCCCAATAATATCTTGCGGCTAGATGAGGGTTTGTCTGTCCGCAATGGAGTCGATGAAGAAGGATGCTGGGAGGCTGATTTGACAAAAAAGTTCCTGCCGCTTTATCCTGAAGTCCACTCAGTGAAGAAAATCCTGCATTATCGGTTATGTAAATAGTTTCTTCCGTAATTTCCTCTGAATTTTGAAAGGTGAATAGGAGAAAGTGGTTTTGTATATATCTAATTAAACATAATATTGATTATATGACATTTATGGATAAGTTGTAGGAAAGGTATCTGGGTGGTTTTTACAACAAAAATGCGGCCAAGGAATTCACTGGAATGAATATCGGACAGAATTGCATGCGTCTGACCGTTTTTGCGTCACTTTCCATCAAATAATGAACCTGAACTCATTGTATGTTCAACTATCACAAGTCCAGGTTTAAACAAAAGCCATTTTCTGCCTTGTCAAAGTAGTTAAGAAACCCTTGGCGTTTAATAGTCCGGTACGCAAAATTGTGGCTATAACAGGCTGAAAAGCGGGAATACTGGCATGTGATACTCCTAGAGGTGTCACATCCTGCAGTTCGGCTAAAAAACGGTTCAATAACGTATTGTTCTTGGCTATATATCTTCATATAATTAATGCAAAAAAGCTTACCCAAGCATACGTATGTCTCCGTAAACTCAGGTAAGCTTCCTGCTAATCTAATAGATACCTATTGATTAATAGCCCAATTCTTTTTCAAGTGCTTCGTATTCAGACTTGTTCAACTTCCAGTAGATGTTCAACAGGTACTGACCCCACAACTGCTTGTTATCAGGCTTCAGTTCTTTAGCCTTTTCATAGAAAGGTTTAGCCTTTTCATACAATTCCTTAATCTTTCCTTCATTGGTAGCGTATTTCGGATCGTCCATTGAAAGGTTTGCATTTTCTTCTACGATAACCTGTGCCGGGAAGAAATAGCAGTCACCGATCTTAGAATATGATTCAGCTACGAAATCACCGTTCTTGGCGATGATTTCATTGAAAGTAGCGATAGCACCTTCGTAATCCTTCTTTTCATACTGAAGTACACCTTTAACATACATGAAGTATGGAGTCGGGTTGTTGGCAAGAATTTCATTGATCTGAGTCAGACCTTCATCAATTTTACCTTTCTGGATGTAATAATCCATCAGGTTACCGATGAAGTATTCCTGAGCAGGGAATTTTTCAACACCTTCCTTGATGGTAGCCAACCACTGTACAGAGTCAGTCTTTTCACCTTTTCCGTACACTTCAGCCAGACACATCAATGATCTGTAACCTTCATCCTTATGGTTCTTACCGATGGTTGCATATTTAATGACAGCAGCTTCATCTTTCAATGTATTGGCTGCCAGAGCTGCATAGTTGGCAATCAACGGAGTCAGTGTGTCATTCTTTACAGCGTCTTCGTCTGCAAACAAAGGATTCTGTGGTGCATCTACATACAAGCCAAAGAATTTCAAGGCGTTGGCATAGTTTCCAGCATTATAGGCATCAGAACCTGCATTTGTCAGATTCGGACGTACAGTTACCAATGTCTTTGCCAATTTCTTTCTCAACTTCGGTTTCTTCAGTTCTCCACTGTTTACCTTAGCCTGTTCTACTTCATCACACTTTGTGTAATATTCGAACATTTTAGCCAAACTGCTGTACAGTTTTGTAGTGTCAGCCTGTCCACCCGGCAAATACAGCTTCATGTTTTCTTCGTCATAGATAGCTTTCTGGAAATCACCAGCCAACTTCCAAGTTTCCGGATCGCTGGCTGTAGAAGGATCTACCAAAGCCGGTTCCAGAATCTCAGCTGCCTTTACAGGGTCGCTTTTAGCCGATTTTGCTTCTTTCACTACGCTTTCCTGTGCTGACATAGAGCATACAGTGAAAAGCAATGCTGCTGAAAATAAAATCTTCTTCATAACATTTCAAATTTAATAATACACAATTTATTCTAGTTAATTCTTGTCATCTTCATTTGCCTCTTCTGTCGGGTTCTCTTCTTGCTGATCGTCTACCGGAGAAATATATCCCTCCTCTCCTACCGGCAAAATATTTTCTTCATCCTGAGTATCATCTTCCGGCTCTGAAGTAACCTTGCATACTGAACCGATCTGGTCGTTACGTTTTTCCAAATCAATCAGTTTCACGCCTTGAGTGGCACGACCCATGATACGTACATCTGCTACTTTCAGACGAATAGTTATACCGGACTTATTGATAATCATCAAATCATTTTCATCTGTTACAGACTTGATAGCTACCAACTTACCAGTCTTATCTGTAATACTCAAGGTCTTGACACCCTTACCGCCACGGTTGGTCTTACGGTAGTCTTCGATGTCTGAACGCTTACCGAAACCGTTTTCAGAAACCACCATAATCGTTTCCTTCAACGGATCCTTGATGCAAATCATACCGATAACTTCATCTACTCCATCTTCATCGAGAGTAATGCCTCGTACACCCGTAGCCGTACGTCCCATATCGCGGACGGCACTCTCATGGAAGCGGATGGCACGTCCGTTACGGTTTGCTATCACGATTTCGTTGTTTCCGTTGGTCATACGAACCTCGATGACACGGTCATCCTCACGAATGGTGATGGCATTCACACCGTTCTGGCGCGGACGGGAATATTGTTCCAGCAATGTCTTCTTGATGACACCTTGCTTGGTACAGAACAGGACATAATGGCTGTTGATGAATTCCGTATCATTCAGGTTCTTGACACGCAGGTAGGCCGTCACCATATCATCCGAATCGATATTCAACAGATTCTGGATAGCGCGTCCCTTCGAAGTCTTGTTGCCTTCCGGTATTTCGTACACCTTCAGCCAGTAACATTTACCTTTCTGGGTGAAGAACATCATCGTATTATGCATAGTTGCCGGATAGATGTGCTCAATGAAGTCTTCATCGCGGGTTTCACTACCCTTCGACCCTACTCCACCCCTATTCTGCGCGTGGAATTCGGACAGAGGAGTACGCTTGATATAACCCAGATGCGAAATGGTAATAACCATCTGATCATCAGCATAGAAATCTTCCGGATTAAATTCTTCGGAAGCATATACAATCTCGGAACGACGTTTGTCTCCGTATTTTTCCTTTACTTCTATCAGTTCATCCTTGATGACCTTTTTACAAAGTTCATCGTTGGTCAGGATTTCTTCGAAGTATGCAATCTGCTTCATCAGTTCTTCATATTCCGCATGCAACTGGTCTTGCATCAGTCCGGTCAACTGACGTAAACGCATCTCTACGATAGCGCGTGCCTGAATTTCCGATAACTGGAAACGACTCATCAGGTTTTCGATGGCTTCATTCGGAGTCCTGGCCGCACGGATAATACGAATCACTTCATCGATATTGTCAGACGCAATAATCAACCCTTCCAAGATATGAGCCCGTTCCTTGGCTTTCCGCAAATCATAACGGGTACGGCGGATAACCACTTCGTGGCGATGTTCTACGAACAACCGAATCAAATCCTTCAGGTTCAGCAATTTCGGTCTTCCGTGAACCAATGCGATATTGTTGACTCCAAATGAAGTCTGCAAAGCGGTCATCTTGAAAAGTTTGTTCAACACGACACTCGCATTGGCATCTCGTTTCACGTCGATGACAATACGCATACCTTCACGGTCTGATTCATCGTTCACATACGAAATACCTTCAATCTTCTTTTCGTTCACCAATGAAGCAATGCTTTCAATCAGTTCTTTCTTATTGACATTGTAAGGGATTTCATTAACGATAATCTTATCGTGGGTAGGATGCGATTCGATTTCCGTCTTGGCACGCATCACGACACGTCCACGACCGGTTTCGTAAGCATCGCGTACGCCACTTATACCATATATATATCCTCCAGTCGGGAAATCCGGGGCCTTGATATAATGCATCAGACCATCAACATCTATATCGTTGTTGTCTATATAAGCTACACAAGCGTCAATTACTTCGGCCAAGTTATGAGTCGGCATATTCGTCGCCATACCTACTGCAATACCAGAGGCTCCGTTCACCAGAAGATTCGGGATACGTGTCGGCATTACCGTCGGTTCCTGCAATGTATCATCGAAGTTGTTCTGAAAATCAACAGTTTCCTTATACAAGTCCTGCATCATCTCTTCACCGACTTTCTTCAGACGGGCTTCAGTGTAACGCATGGCAGCCGGACTGTCACCGTCCACCGAACCAAAGTTACCCTGTCCATCCACCAACGGATATCGCATTGCCCAATCCTGAGCCATGCGGACCAATGCCCCATATACGGAAGAATCCCCGTGCGGATGATATTTACCTAAAACTTCACCTACGATTCTTGCTGATTTCTTGTACGGCTTGTCTGATGTGTTGCCTAGTTCCATCATTCCATACAAGATACGGCGATGAACCGGCTTAAAGCCATCTCTGACATCCGGGAGGGCGCGTGCTACGATTACCGACATTGAGTAATCGATGTACGACGACTTCATTTCCTCTTCGATGTTAATTTTTATAATTCTGTCTTGGTCTTGCATTTAAACAAATATTAATTATACATCTCTTGGCTTGTAAAAAACCATGCTAAAGTACGACTTTTAGCCGATATACGAAACATTTTATACAAAAAAAGTGTTACCTATTAAAGTTTTTTACTCTTCGGTGTCACTCTCTTAAAAAGGGTATCCTTTATTAATGTGGCACACATTTTGTTAAATAACCCATAAGGACTTTTATCCTATTAATTATAGATGTATATTTGCACTTCTGGCATAAATGCCAGGGCAATTGACTTTTTAGAGAGGGGTTAAATTATGAACAACCAATTTACGCAAAGAGTTTCCGATATCATTCAATATAGCAAAGAAGAAGCTTGCCGTTTGCACAATAGCAAAGTTGGTCCGGAGCACTTGTTGCTCGGGATTATCCGTAACGGAGAAGGCAAAGCATTTGATATATTAAGAAGTCTGTACGTAGACTTGACTCGAGTGAAAGGCAAATTGGAAACCTTATTAAAAGAAGAAGCTGAAAAGGAATCTTTCCAGGAAGAAACAGTCGAATTCACAGACAAAGCATCCAGAATTCTGAAAATGAGTCTATTGGAAGCCAGACTGATGAGAACGACTCAGACAGATTCAGAACATGTATTATTGGCAATTATGAGAGACAATCAGAACAGAGCCTCCAAGCTGCTGGAAGAAAATGAAGTAACCTACCAGAAAATAGTAGATAAACTGATACCTAAGGCAGAACCACAAGGTGGACTGGATTTCGGTGAAGAAGAGGAAGAAGAGGAAGGCATTTCACGCAAGCCGAATGCAGACAAGGGAAATGCATTCTCCCCATCCCCATCTGACACCCCATCTGCAACCAGAACCAGCGAACGGAAGCCTGCCAACGAAACACCGGTATTAGACTCTTTCGGCACCGACATGACAAAAGCGGCAGAAGCTGGGAGTCTGGATCCTGTAGTGGGACGAGAGAAAGAAATAGAACGCCTCGCACAAATCTTGAGCCGACGTAAGAAAAACAATCCGATTCTTATCGGCGAACCGGGTGTAGGAAAATCTGCTATCGTTGAAGGATTAGCCTTACGTATCGTACAGAAAAAGGTATCCCGCATTCTTTTTGACAAACGGGTGGTAGCATTGGACATGACTTCGGTTGTAGCTGGAACCAAATATCGCGGACAGTTCGAAGAACGAATCCGCTCCATCCTTAATGAACTGAAAAAGAACCCGAACGTCATTCTGTTCATCGATGAAATCCATAACATCGTGGGTGCAGGTTCTGCAGCAGGGTCCATGGACGCTGCCAACATGCTGAAACCGGCGCTGGCAAGAGGTGAAATCCAATGTATCGGTGCCACAACCCTAGATGAGTATCGACAGAACATCGAAAAAGACGGGGCATTGGAACGTCGTTTCCAAAAAGTACTGGTAGAACCAACTACCCCCGAAGAGACACTGCAGATTCTTAGGAATGTCAAAGACAAATACGAGGAACATCACAATGTGACCTATACCGACGAAGCACTCATGGCATGTGTCAAATTGACTGATCGCTATATAACAGACCGCAACTTCCCGGATAAGGCGATTGACGCAATGGATGAAGCTGGTTCACGGGTACACTTGACTAATATCACTGTTCCTAAAGAAATTGAAGAACAGGAAAAAGCTATCGAGGAAGCCCGTAACAACAAGAACGAGGCTGTTCGCTTGCAAAACTTCGAGTTGGCTGCCAGTTTCCGCGACCATGAAAAGACATTGGAGAAGGAGCTTGAAACCATGAAATTGGAATGGGAAGCTAAATCTCGCGAGAATCGTGAGGTCGTGGATGAAGAACAGATAGCCAATGTGGTTTCCATGATTTCCGGAATTCCTGTTCAACGAATGGCTGAGCAGGAAGGCAATAAGCTGAAGGGAATGAAACAGGCCTTACTGAATAAGGTCATTGCGCAGGACCAGGCAATAGAAACATTGGTAAAGGCAATTTTACGTAGCCGCGTAGGACTGAAGGACCCGAACAAACCGATTGGTACTTTCCTTTTCTTAGGGCCGACCGGTGTCGGCAAGACACATCTGGCTAAAGAATTGGCAAGAGAAATGTTCGGTACAACAGACGCCTTGATCCGTATAGACATGAGTGAATACATGGACAAGTATACGGTTTCTAAACTTGTTGGAGCCCCTCCGGGTTACGTAGGATATGAGGAAGGTGGACAACTGACAGAAAAAGTCCGTCGGAAACCCTACTCCATTGTTTTGTTGGATGAAATAGAAAAAGCCCATCCTGAAGTATACAACATCCTACTCCAGGTAATGGATGAAGGCCGTCTGACAGACAGTTATGGCAGAACCGTCGATTTCAAAAACACGGTTATTATCTTGACTTCCAATGTGGGTACGAGACAATTGAAAGAATTTGGCAAGGGAATAGGTTTTGCCGCACAAACACGCACAGATGAGAAAGAATACTCTCGGAGCGTGATAACCAAGGCGCTGAATAAATCCTTTGCTCCTGAATTTATTAATCGTTTAGACGAAATTGTAACTTTCGATCAATTGAACGAGGAAGCATTAGACAAGATTATTGATATCGAACTCAAAGGCCTCTATAAACGTGTAGAAAATATTGGCTACAAGTTAATCATAACAGATGAGGCAAAACATTTCATCGCAAGCAAAGGATACGATGTACAGTTCGGTGCCAGACCTCTTAAACGTGCCATACAGAATTATCTTGAAAACGGATTGGCAGAGATGATCATTAATGAAAATCCGGCAACTGGCAATACGATCCGCGTAGAATTGAACGCCAATAAAGACGGTGTAGACTTCATCAACGAGCCATAAGGACTGTGACGTTCTTTCAGATACAGGACAAAATGTCAGACAAGTTTTTGTCTGGCATTTTTTTTGTCCTCCTAACGGCGATATAATGAATATTATAAAATTTAGATATGATGAAAAAAGGTAATATCGGGGTTACAACAGAAAACATCTTCCCCATTATCAAAAAATTCTTGTATAGCGATCATGAAATATTTTTGCGTGAACTGGTGTCTAACGGTGTGGATGCTACCCAAAAACTTAAGACATTGGCTTCTACCGGTGAATTCAAAGGTGAATTAGGCGATTTGACAATTCATGTAAGCGTTGATAAAGAAAACCAGACAATTACCATTTCTGATCGCGGTTTAGGCCTGACTGCCGAGGAAATTGAAAAATACATCAACCAGATCGCATTTTCTGGAGCCAACGATTTCCTTGAAAAATACAAAGACGATGCCAATGCCATTATCGGACATTTCGGTCTTGGATTTTATTCAGCCTTTATGGTAGCTAAACAGGTAGATATCGTTACCAACTCTTACAAAGAAGAGGCACCTGCCGTTAAATGGACTTGCGATGGTAGCCCTGAATTTACTTTGGAAGAGACAGAAAAAGCAGATCGTGGCACAGACATCATCTTGCACGTTGATGATGACTGCAAGGAGTTCTTGGAAGAATCACGTATCCAAGGCTTGCTTACCAAATACTGCCGATTCCTTCCGATTCCTATAGCTTTTGGCAAAAAGAAAGAATGGAAAGATGGAAAACAAGTGGAAACGAACGAAGACAACATCATCAATGATACTTGTCCGATATGGACTAAAAAGCCTAGCGAACTGAAAGATGAAGATTACAAGAAGTTCTATAGAGACTTGTATCCGATGTCAGATGAACCGCTGTTCTGGATTCACTTAAATGTAGATTACCCGTTCAATTTGACCGGTGTACTTTACTTCCCGAAAATCAAAAGCAATATAGACCTGCAGAAGAATAAGATTCAGTTGTACTGCAACCAGGTCTATGTAACTGATTCTGTAGAAGGTATTGTTCCGGATTTCCTGACATTGCTGCACGGTGTAATTGATTCACCGGACATTCCTCTGAATGTTTCCCGTTCTTATCTTCAGAGCGATTCGAATGTGAAGAAAATTTCCACATATATCACAAAGAAGGTTTCAGACCGTTTGCAGTCTATCTTCAAAAATGACCGTAACAAATTTGAAAGCAAATGGGATGACTTGAAGATTTTCATCAACTACGGTATGTTGACTCAGGAAGATTTCTATGAAAAGGCAAATAAATTCGCCCTTTTCAAAGATACTGACAACAAATATTATACATTCGAGGAATATCAGACCTTGATTAAAGACAATCAGACAGATAAGGATGGTAATCTGATTTACCTGTACTCCAATAATCTGGACGAACAGTATACTTACATTGATGCAGCTAAGAGCAAAGGCTACAACGTATTAATGATGGACGGGCAATTGGATGTACCTATGATTAATATGCTGGAGCAAAAATTTGAAAAGAGTCGTTTCACTCGTGTAGATAGTGATATCATTGACCGTCTGATTGTAAAAGAAGAGAAACATGGAGAAGAATTGACGGCAGATAAGAAAGAATTCCTTTCTACTGTGTTCCAAGGACAGCTTCCGAAAGTGCAGAAAGTAGAATTTCATGTAGAGACACAGGCCTTGGGCGAAACAGCGTCACCGATTGTCATTACGCAGGCTGAATACATGCGCCGTATGAAGGAAATGGCTAATATCCAACCTGGTATGAGTTTCTATGGTGAAATGCCGGATATGTATAACCTGGTACTGAACAGTGACCATCAACTGATTAAGAAAGTACTGGAAGATACAGAATCTGCCTGTGCAGAAAAACTGGTTCCTGTAGAATCAGAAATAGCTATGCTGAATTTACGTCAGACTGAGTTACGTAAAGCTCAAGAAGGCAAGAAAGATGAAGATATCAGCACTGCCGAAAAGGATGAGCTGAACGAGGTTGAACAGAAACTGAATGAGCAAAAGCAACAGAAAACAACCATCATTAACGAATCTGCAGCAGACAACAAAGTAGTACACCAACTGATAGACTTAGCCTTGCTACAGAACAATATGTTGAAAGGTGAAGCTTTGACTAACTTTGTAAAACGTAGCATCGAGTTGATTTAAACGTCGACAAAGACATTACATATTTCTATCCTCTTTTACCCGAACCAATGGATTTCCCAGAAGTTCGGGTAAGTTTGTTTATCCTGACATTGATTCACTTTTAACTCCATCTGTAACTGATTAATTCATGAAAAAAGAGCATTTTTACTAGGAGCATTGAGTTTTTTCCTTATCTTTGTGTACATGATGTGATACATATTTATCTCTCGTTTTCATGAAAAGAACCATACTATTACTTCTCTGTAGCTTACTTACATTGACTTCTACAATACAAGCACAGAAGGTAGGGCTTGTATTGAGCGGTGGAGGAGCTAAAGGACTGACTCATATAGGTATTATCCGGGCACTGGAAGAAAATAACATCCCAATTGACTATATTACCGGAACTTCCATGGGAGCTATAATAGGCTCTTTATATGCCATGGGCTATTCTCCTGACGATATGGAGAAACTGTTAAAATCAGAAGACTTTAAGCGCTGGTACTCAGGAGATATCGAAGAGAAATACATTTATTATTTTAAAAAGAACCCTTCTACACCAGAGTTTATCAATATCCGTGTTTCCTTAAAGAATCCTTTACACAAAGTCAAGACACAATTTCTTCCGTCCAGTGTGGTAAACCCTCTTCAGATGAATCTTGCATTCGTCCAGCTGTTCGGTCAAGCGACAGCTGCCTGCCAGAATGATTTCGACAAGTTATTCGTACCGTTCCGCTGTGTAGCTTCAGATGTCTATAACAAACGGCCTATCATCTTCAATAGTGGAGATTTAGGCGATGCCGTACGTGCCTCAATGAGTTTCCCAGCGATGTTCAAGCCCATTGAAATAGATTCCATTCTAGCATACGATGGAGGTATTTATAACAATTTTCCAGTAGATATTATGATGGAGGATTTCCATCCGGATATTCTAATCGGAAGCGTCGTAAGTTCTAATCCAGGAAAGCCCAAAGAAGGTGATATCATGGGGCAACTGGAAAATATGATTATGCAAAAAACGAACTACGAAATTCCGGATTCGATGGGAATTCTGATGACTTTCAAATATACCGACGTCAATTTGATGGATTTTGACCGATACGATGAACTTCATGATAACGGCTATAACCGTGCCATCGAGCTTATGGACTCGATTAAGAGCCGTATTTCCCGACGCTCCAATCATCGGTTACTGGAGATGCGTAGAATTGCATACAAGAAGGCATTACCCGAATTCCGATTCAAGAAGATTACCATTCAAGGTGCCAATGACCAGCAGAAACGATATATCCGGAAAGAATTTCATTCACATGATAATGACATTTTCGATTTTGAAGACTTGCGACGAGGATATTTCCGTCTGATGTCCGATAATATGATTTCAGAAATTATTCCTCATGTCATCTATAATCCATTGGATGAAACATACACATTGGATTTAAAGGTAAAAATGGAGGATGACTTATCTCTACGAGTCGGAGGGAATGTCGGTTCTAATGGTGCCAATCAGGTTTATATCGGTGCTACCTATCATAGTTTGAACAATTATGCTAAGGAATTTTCTGTGGACGGACAATTGGGGCAAATCTATAACAACTTACAGATTTCCGGTAGAATTGACCTTCCTACCAGCCTACCTACCTCCTATCGGCTCGTCGCTTCCCTGTCCTCTTTTGACTATTTGAAACAAGCGAAACTCTTCAATAAAGGGAATACTCCTACATTCAATCAACAGAATGAGAAATACGTGAAGCTTTTTGTTTCTCTTCCTTTTCTAAGCCGTCAGAAAGCTGAATTCGGTATAGGAATCGCCAGACTGGAAGACCAATATTTTCAAACCAACGTCATTGACTTTGAAAACGACAAAAGAGACGCCAGTAATTATACAATATTCGGAGGCTCTGTAGCCCTAGACGGAAATACCTTAAACAGCAAACAATTTGCGACCAGTGGAAGACGTGAACGACTTTCAGCACACATATATACAGGAAAAGAAACTTTCTATGTAGGTGCCAACCCTAACGAGACTCAAAATGATTACAAGTACATCCAATCATGGCTACAATTATGTTATGAGTTAGAAAGGTACTATCAGCTCAAGCCAAATATTGCATTGGGAACCTATTTAAAGGCCTTTTATTCTTCCCGGAATTTCAGCAATAATTATCGGGCTACAATGATGCAGGCCGGAGAATTCGCTCCAACTGCTCACAGTAAAATCACCTACAATGAGGCTTTCCGTGCCAATCAATTTATAGGTGCCGGAATAACTCCCATCTATCAATTGAATTCTGTTTTCCACATCCGGGCCGGATTGTATGGTTTTGCTCCTATTTTCCCGATATTGGAAGATAATTCACACAAAGCCTACTACGGAAAACTCTTTAGTCGAATTGAATATTTTGGAGAATTGTCCATGGTTATCCGATTGCCATTCGGTTCCATCAGTGGATACGTAAACTACTACAGTTCACCGAGAAGGAACTGGAATGCGGGACTTTCATTAGGGTGGCAATTATTCGGTAACCGATTCATGGAATAAAAAAATTACAAAAAAGGCGTAGAAATATTTGGTTATTTCACAAAAACCTCCTACTTTTGCACCCGTCAAACAGAAAGGACATGGCCGCGTAGCTCAACTGAATAGAGTAGCTGACTACGGATCAGCCGGTTACAGGTTTGAATCCTGTCGCGGTCACCTCTTCTGATTAACATGTAAAGTTTGGCCACGTAGCTCAACTGAATAGAGTAGCTGACTACGGATCAGCCGGTTACAGGTTTGAATCCTGTCGTGGTCACCCTTTTAGTTAACATGATGAAGTTTTGGCCGCGTAGCTCAACTGAATAGAGTAGCTGACTACGGATCAGCCGGTTACAGGTTTGAATCCTGTCGCGG